>CAWEYN010000009.1:0-310759 GCA_963813295.1 uncultured Nitrospira sp. | reverse complement strand
GTTAGATTTCGGTAAAGGACCAGAACAAATTTATACCAACCTGCAGATCATGAAATTTGCTCCCAGTCTTTCTTATCTTGTTAATCCTAATTTTTCAATTGGCGGTGCACTGCACATAAACTATGGAGCTCTTGGATCTTGGTTCCGGAACATCCTCAGGCTTTGCCTTGGGTGCTGAATTGGGTGCCATTTACAAAACCGGTCCTTTTTCTTTCGGTGCAGTTTACATATCTCCTCAGAAAATAAAGCATAAGAATGTTGCAAACTTTGACGAATATCCTTCGGATCAACCACAATGGATGATCTGAAACTCGAAAGTCCTCAGACTGTTGGTGTAGGTATTGCCTATGAACCGATACAAAACGTTTTGCTTATTGAAACAGATGCGAAATGGCTGAACTGGGCAGATGCAGACGGCTATAAAGATTTCGGATGGGATGACCAATGGGTCTTCAACATTGGCGCACAGTACAAGCCAACTCCAAAACTGGCGCTTCGTGCAGGTTATAACTACGGGAAGAGCCCTGTCAAGCTCCATTCCTGGGATGATACTGTCCCAGGGTTTGCTAATGTTCAGGGCAAGGATGTTCCGAAGACGAACTACGAAATTCTGAGAATTGCAGGTTTTCCGGCAGTTGTTGAACATCATCTGACTGCTGGGATTGGTTATCAGTTAACCAAAACCGTGTCAATTGATCTTGGCATATATGCATGCCTTCAAAAAGACCATTAAAGAAACAGGGACATGTCTTTAACCCTGCTGCAGGGTTCCCGAGTCCTGCCACAATTGAAGCTTCTCTCTATGAAGACAGCCTTGAGTTTGGTATTACCTGGAGATTCTAACTAATTTTTAAACGAGGGAGAGGGCAGTGTCCTCTCCCTCTTTTTTTTAAGATTCCTCCAGCAAGCCCACTGGGAATAGCGCTCGCCATTCATTTAATCCATAAAACTAGAGAATTGCAATAGGTACAGGCGTAAAGGTAAGAACAAAAATGGCCAGTGATATCCAGCCGATAATCTTTCTTTTCGGATCAAGCGGCATTTCAGAGTAAACTATCGGAGGATGCCTGAATCCCAAAATAATCAGCAGTACCCCCCAGATTATCCATCCATCCCAGAGAAAAAACCCCATGATGAACATTACGCCTACAAGCAATTTGGAAATAACCGCATGTTTTTCACCCAATAAGGGCATAGAGGATATGTCCTCCGTCCAGTTGTCCAATTGGAATGAGATTAAGCGATGTGACAAAAAAACCTATCCAGCCTGCTAAGGCAACCGGATGGAGATAAACATCCTGATTGTCAGGGACTGCACCAAGAATTGCTCTGGTCAGGCCTTTAAACAATAGTGAATCGCCCAGGGAAATCACATTGGCCGTATCATGCACTGGCATAATCTGGGAGAAAGACAGGCCTATAATCGTTGCTATGACAGATATAATGAACCCGGCAATTGGGCCTGAGGCACCGATATCAATAAGTGCGTTTTTTGTTGTTATAGGGGATTTCATCTTTATTACAGCCCCAAATGTCCCGAAAAGCGTAGGAGCAGGGATAAAATAAGGGAGGGAGGCCTCAATCCTGTGTTTTTTTGATGCGAGATAATGAGAAAATTCATGGAATAAAAGTATGAGCAACAACGTGACAGAAAATGGCAATCCCCTATATATTTTAAAAGGCTCCTCAATCACATTGACGCCTTCATGCATTGCGCCAACGGTCAGTGTTGAAATAAATGTCAGGACAAAAAGCACGATATTCAGATACGGTATTTTTTTCATTTTTTAATTGATCCCTTTCAGATCGTAATCATAGGCTTCTTCTATTTTCACATTCACAAACCTGCCTTTTTCCAGGCTGCTGTCATGGATGAGAACAACGCCATCGATTTCAGGGGCCTGAGAGTAAATCCTTGCAACAGCGATATTGTCTTCTATATCATCAACAAGAGCCTTAAAGCTTTTTCCGACCAGTTTTTTGTTCTTTTCGAGGGAAATTTCGGATTGAACGGTCATAATCTTATTGAACCGTTCTGATTTTATTTTTTTTGATACCTGCCCTTTCAGTTTATAAGGCAGTGCTCCCCTCTTCTTTTGAATACGTAAACACACCCAGCCTGTCGAACTTGATTTTTTTCACAAACTTAACCATAGCATTGAATTCAGCATCAGTCTCCTGGGGAAAGCCGACAATCAGGGTGGTACGGATATTCACATCCGGTATAATATGCCTTATCTTTGCAATGAGTTTTTCAAAGTAACTTCTGCTCCCCCCTCTGCCCATAAGCCCCAATATCTTTTTTTCTGTATGTTGAAGAGGCATATCAATATAATTACAGACCTTATCTTCAGAAGCTATTGTTTCGATGAGCTCATCGGTAATCGAAGTGGGGTAAAGATAAAGAAGACGGATCCAGAAGTCACCTTCCAGAGAAGCGATATCTTTGATAAGACGGTTCAGATCATAATCTTTCAGATCTTTACCGTATTCGGTAATGTCCTGAGCAATCAGAATCAATTCTTTCTTTCCTGATTGGATAAGGACTTTTGCCTCTTCTAATATCACTTCAGGAGGGATACTCTGAAACCCTCCCCTTATCTCAGGTATTACACAATAGGAACATTTTTTATCACATCCCTCTGCAATCTTCAGGTAAGCATAGGGTGTTTCTGTAAGTTTTTCAGTAGTCTCAGTGGCACTTGATTTAGTGATAATTTTACTGCAGTAATCTACAATCTTGTCATCATCTCCTACACCCCAAAGTGCGTCTATTTCCGGAATCTCTCTTTTGAGGTCCTCACCATGTCTTTTTGCCAGACAGCCGAAGACAAGAAGTTTTTTGTTCTTTCCCTTTAATTTTGACAGTTTTAATATTTCTTCTATAGACTCTTTCTTTGCGCTCTCGATAAATCCGCAGGTATTGATTATCAGGATATCCGATTCATCCGGATTTGAAGAATAAAAAATCCCTTTTTCCTCAAGTTTTTTGAGAAGTTTCTCTGAATCAACGAGATTCTTCGGGCAACCGAGACTCAGGAGTGAAACCTTACCCACGATATTTTTTTACCGCATTGTAGAGTATAAAGTAGCTCACGATCGCTGATACTATGCCTATCGCAGTACTACCGATTATGAAAGGAAGCAGCAGAGGACGAAACTCTTTCAGAAAACCAAGAAATGTAATCTCAGTCCAATCGATCACAGGGATAATTTTATTCATTCCTATAATTTTTGCCCCAATCCATGTTCCAAAGGAATAGATAGGTACAATAGTCCAGGGATTTGTTACATACACTCCAACCAGAGTAATTAGACGGTTAAGTCTGAATAACCAAGCTGCAAGAAGCCCAAGGACTGTATGTATACCGAGCAGAGGAGACATGCCGATAAATACACCTATTGCAAAAGCTGTTGCCATTTTATGAGGTGATTCCTTGATTACTCAAAATCTGTCTGAGTTTTTCTCTAAATTTTAAAATGCTGATATCCTTTTATTGAGTGCTTTTTTCTTATGCCCTTTTTCATCTACAAGAAATATACCGGTCTTTATGACTTCGCCGATGCAATAGGCATTTATTTTTTTGCCTGCCGGAGCCGTAAACAGCAGTTCATAATCTTCTCCGCCACCAAATGCAAAATCAAGAGGGGAAAGACCGAGATATTCGGATGCTTTTTTAAGTTCGTTTGATAAAGGAATTTTATCTGCATAAACCAAAGCACCAACATTGCTTTCCTTGCAGAGCCTTGAAAGATCTATCATCAACCCATCACTGATATCTATCATGGCGGTAGCTGATTTTAAAAACCGTCGTGAGTTTCTTGCTACCGGCATCAAATGCCTCTCTATAAGAGGAGAGACTATGTCCCAGGGCAATGGAAATTTGTGTTTTCTGCCTTGCTCTATCGCAATTTTTTTTCTGATTATTTTCATCAGGGCAAGCCCGCAGGCAGCATCACCAGTATGTCCGGTGACATATATCTTATCGCCTGCTCTGGCCCCTCTTCGGGCAAGAAACTTTTTTGCGTATCCTGTCACAGTTGCTGACAATACGATCTTTTCTGAAGAGGATATGTCGCCGCCTATCAGTGAAATCCCATAACTTTTCATGGCCATTTCTATGCCATCAAAAAATTTTGAGAAAAAATCCAAAGTGGTATTTTTGCCTGCGGAAAAGTTAAGGAGCAGATATTTCGGGTTTCCGCCCATGGCATATATATCACTGACATTTACAGAGACCAGCTTAAATCCCAGTTGAAAGGGAGTTGTCCATGAGAGATCAAAATGCACACCCTCCACCATCATATCAGTAGTCAGAAGCAAATTAGAATTCTGCGAACGTATAACAGCAGAATCATCTCCGATACCCAATATAATATCAGGGGACTTTTTGCCAAAACGTTTTCTGAGAATTTCCAGAAGCGAAAGCTCACCTGCATCCGAAAGCTTCATGGCAAATCTGAGCTATGATGTAACAGAAATAAAGGGGCACTGTAAAAAATACATATCTGTTTTTGCATCTGCCCCTTTTTCAGTTACCTATTTTTTGCCTTTCTTTTTATCTATTAAAGCCACTTTCAGTACCTGGTCCATTGTATCTGCAAAAATAAATTCCATGTCTTTTTTAATGTATTTGGGAATATCATCAATATCTTTTTTATTCCTTTTGGGTAGAATTATCTTCTTTATGCCCATTCTTTTGGCTGCAAGAGACTTTTCCTTAAGACCTCCGATTGGAAGCACCCTTCCTCTGAGCGTTACCTCTCCTGTCATGGCAATGTTTTTATTGACAGGTTTTCCTGTAAAAACAGAGGCCAAGGCTGTCGCAAGCGTAATCCCGGCAGAAGGTCCGTCTTTAGGAATCGCACCTGCAGGCACATGTATATGAACATCTGTCTGTGAGAACACGTCCTCACTGATGCCCAGTATTTGGGCCTTGGATCGAATATAGCTGAGAGCTGCCTGGGCAGACTCCTTCATTACATCACCTAACTGTCCTGTAAGGGTAAGATGTCCCTTGCCTTTCATGGTCGTAGCTTCTATATAGATGATATCTCCTCCGGCCTCGGTCCATGCCAACCCGGTAGAAACACCGACTTCATCATGCTCCATTTCTTCTTCAGGCAAAAATTTGGGAGACCCCAGAAAGCTATGCAGATTTTTATCAGTAATCTCAAATTTCTTTTCTTTCCCTTCTGCTATTCTCTTTGCAACTTTTCTGCAGAGATTGGCAATTTCCCTTTCAAGGTTTCTTACGCCGGCCTCTCTTGTATACTGGGATATTAAAAGTTTAAGACCCGCATCTGAAAGATTTACGATTTTAATGGTAAGACCATGTTCTTCCAGCTGCTTTGGCAAAAGATATTTCTTTGCAATGCCGAGTTTTTCTTCCTCTGTGTATCCGGAAAGATATATGATTTCCATCCTGTCTCTGAGAGGGCCGGGAATTGTATCTGCAAGATTGCCGGTCGTTATGAACATTGCGTTAGTAAGATCAAACGGTACAGTCAGATAATGATCGGCAAATGCAAAATTCTGCTCAGGATCCAATACCTCGAGCAATGCAGATGAGGGGTCCCCCCTGAAATCCGTTCCTATCTTATCTATCTCATCGAGCATGAAAACAGGGTTGTTAGTTCCAGCCTGTTTTATCCCCTGTATTATCCTGCCAGGCAAGGCGCCGACATATGTCCTTCGGTGCCCTCTGATTTCAGCTTCATCCCTGACACCCCCAAGTGACATACGGACAAATTCTCTTCCAAGCGCCCTTGCGATGGATCTCCCTAAGGAAGTTTTTCCGACTCCTGGAGGTCCTATGAAGCATAAAATAGGCCCTTTCATCTTCTCCTTGATCTTTCTGACACTTAAATATTCGAGTATTCTTTCCTTGACTTTCTCAAGATCGTAATGATCGTCGTTGAGAACTTTTTTTGCAGCTTTAATGTCCAGATTATCTTTTGTGCTTTTGGCCCATGGAAGTTCTACAAGCCAGTCAAGATATGTTCTTATGGTACCGGACTCTGCGCTGTCAGGATGCATTTTTTCAAGCCGCTTCAGTTGTTTCTCTGCTTCTTTTAGTACTTTCTCAGGCATCTTGGCTTCTTCTATCTTTTTCCTGAATTCTTTTGCCTCCTCTGCCCTTTCATCAAAGTCTCCAAGTTCTTTCTGAATAGCTTTCAGCTGTTCTCTCAGGTAATATTCCCTCTGTGTCTTGTCTATTTCTCCTCTTGCTTCCGATTGAATCTTCTGTTGAACAATAAGGAGTTCTATTTCTCTGGCTAATATATCACTTATGCGTTTCAATCTTTGAACAGGATCCGAAATCTCGAGGATCTCCTGGGCCTGTTCAGTTTTTAAGCCGAGATTTGACGCCACCAGATCAGCAAGCCTTCCGGGTTCATCAAGATTTTCAACAACTACCATAATATCAGGAAGTATTGTTTTGCCGTATGAAACAGCTTTATCAAGCTGTTCCTTGACAGTCCTGATCTGAGCCTCATCCTCGATATTCAAGGCAGGAAGCTTTATCTCCTCGATTTTTTCAATATCAGCTGCAATAAAAGGGTCTGACTGGGAAAAACGTGTAACTTTTGCTTTGGACAATCCCTGCACCAAAACTTTTACTCTACCATCAGGCAGTTTCAGCATCCTTATAATCATTCCAACAGTGCCTATATTGAAAAGATCACTGGAAACCGGATTTTCAATGCTTAAATCCTTCTGGGTCAAAAGAAGAATCATCCTGTTTGAACTGAGTGCATGCTCTATTGCCTTTATGGATATCTCCCTGCCAACAAAAAGCGGTATTATCATATAAGGAAAAACCACGATGTCCCTTACAGGAAGAACCGGAATATTACTTGGAATCTGAGCTTCTTTATCAACTAAATCATTGTCTTTATCTTTTTCTGCCATCCCGCCTCCTCTTCATTAAATTCTGCATATTTTTGTAAATAATAACAGAAATCATTTCGATAATTTATCAGTGCTTATTGTTTTCGCGACACTGAGTATATGCTTTTTAAATTCCCCGGAAAGTTCAGGGTTTTTAATTGCAAAATCTATCGTAGCCTTCAGATATCCGAGTTTATCCCCTGCATCGTATCGTTTTCCTTTAAAAAGAAACCCGTATACCGGTCTTGATTTTAATAAAGCACAGATAGCGTCTGTAAGCTGTATTTCTCCGCCTTTGCCAGGCTTGGCTTTTTCAAGCACATCGAATATGTCCGGGGTAAGTATGTATCTGCCGATAATCGCAAGATCGGAAGGCGCATTTTCCTGACTGGGTTTTTCAATCAGATTATTTACTCTGTATACACCTTCCCTCTCCTTAATGCCATCTATAACACCATACCTGTGAATTTCCGTCATAGGAACTTGCTGAAGTGCAAGAATGGGGCTTTTCAGCTCCTTGTAAAGCGATATCATATCAAGCAAGAGAGTATCTTCAGGAGGAATGATATCGTCACTCAGAATAACTGCAAAAGGCTCATCTTTAACAAAAGGTTTTGCGCATAAAATCGCATGCCCCAGACCCAGGGCATAGCCTTGCCTTATATACGCTATATTGATGTTGCTCAATCTGTTTATTTCTTCCAGCAGTTTATGCTTTCCGCTTTTTTTCAGATTGTCTTCCAGTTCAAACGCGCAATCGAAGTGGTCCTCAATAGTCCTCTTATGCTTACCGGTAATAATCAAGAACTCACTTATGCCACAGGCGATTGCCTCTTCGACACCATATTGAATCATCGGCTTGTCAACAATGGGCAACATCTCCTTTGGAGATGCTTTTGTTGCCGGCAGAAATCGTGTGCCAAGGCCCGCTGCCGGGAATATAGCTTTTTTTATACTTTCAGACATATATTAACCTCAAATTAATTTATTAATTATAACACAGACTTTACAGAATGGATGAAGAATAATTAAGCAATGTCAGTAATAAGTATAAGTCTTAAATGATATTTATTGAAAGTTTCAATAAAATGGTGCCGGGGACCGGACTCGAACCGGTACGCTGTTGCCAACGAGGGATTTTAAGTCCCTTGTGTCTACCAATTCCACCACTCCGGCATTTAAGGCAAAAGCAAAGCTGTTATGGAGTGAATAATCGTATCATAAAGAACTGTTCACTGTCAAAGACGAATAATTAGCCGGAAAAAGCTGTTTTTATGTAAAAAAGAAAATAAAAAAAGCCAAAATTCCAGTTCTTTTGTAATGCTGAAAGAAAGGAGAAATTATTTTATCTTGATGTAAAACTCTACTGCCCTGCCTTCTTCGTTGTCTAGCAATTCATTTCCAATTCGAAGTCTGTTTATCAAGACAGCATACTGATTTTGAACAGGGGTTGACTTCAGCGCTACGGATGCAACAAATCATACCTTGTTGTCAGCCATCGCTTCCTCTGGATCGTATTTATAAGTACAATCAAACTTAAAGTAATACATTATGCTAAATGCCTAATAGCATTGATATTATTGATATATTAGTGTTTAATACTGCTAGTTCACATTAACTTTTTTACCATTTCAGAAACAGGAATAGCAGCCAGGGTAATGAGTTGAACCGAGCCTCTGGAGCCTAGTTCAAACGACATCTTCATTACAGTCTCATTGTCTTTTGCTTCAACAATATTAACAAAATCATAAGGCCCCAAAACAGCGTACTGTTCTTTTACTTTTATTCCCATCTTCGCTAATTCTTTATTAACCTCAAGAATACGTTTAGGGTTCTCCTTTATAGTCTTTCTCCCCTCGTCAGTCAATGTGCTCAATATTACATAGGTTGCCATACATTTCTCCTTTGCTCTGAATTTTTAATCCCTTCATGTTAATTCTTATACTCCCTTTGTATTATGTTGTCAATTATTAGTTTGATTTTTCGCTTAATTTCCAGAAATTGACTTGCAATGAATTCTGTGTATTAATGTAAATATGTGGGAATATACTGAAAAGGTCAAAGAACGCTTTTTTGCATCCCAGGAATGTAGGTGAGATCGCTGATGCAGATGCTGTTGGTGAGGTGGGAAGTATTGTATGCGGTGATGCGCTCAAACTCTTCCTTAAAATAGACAAAGAGACCGGCAGGATCACCGATGCCAAGGTTCCAGACCTTCGGCTGCGCAAGCGCCATAGCGAGTTCATCAGCCCTTACCGAACTGGTCAAAGGCAAGACCCTTGACGAGGCCTTAAAGGTCACAAACCAGGACATCGCCGACTTTCTTGGAGGGCTTCCTGATCAAAAGATGCACTGTTCTGTCATGGGAAGAGAGGCCCTGGAGGCTGCGATAGCCAATTACAGAGGTGAATCTTATCCTGCAGAGCCTAAAGAAAAAGTCATCTGCAAGTGTTTTGATGTGACTGAAGACAAGATACGTAAGGTAGCAGTTGAAAACCACCTTACCACAGTCGATGAAATAACAAACTATACCAAGGCAGGCGGCGGCTGCGGAGAATGCCGACTCAGAGATCGATGCCATCCTCATGGATATATGGTCAGTAAAAAAACCGTCAAAACCATCTGCACCAAAAAAACTGACAAACCTCCAGAAAATAGCGCTCATACAGGAGATTATCGAAGCAGAGATAAGACCTGGGCTTCAGGCTGACAACGGCGACCTCGAAGTCATAGATATCGAAGGCAACAAGGTGATCGTCGAACTGCGGGGCATGTGCACGGGTTGCATGATGTCGGACGTAACTATAGGGGGAATTCAGGAGAAATTAAGAGAGCTGGTCAGTGAGGACATCGTAGTGGAGACACAAAGATGAACGCGATATATCTTGACAATAACGCAACAACAAGGACCTCGCCGGAAGTGCTGCAGGAGATGCTGCCTTTTTTTTCGGACCTTTACGGCAATCCCTCGAGCATGCATACATTCGGCGGACAGTTGCACAGAAAAATCGAGCAGTCGAGGGAAATGGTCGCCTCATTGATCGGTGCCTTACCCGAAGAGATAATATTCACGGGCTGTGGAACAGAGAGCGATAATACCGCTCTTATGAGCGCTGTTGAGTCCTTCCCGCGGCAGGAAGCACATAATTACAACCAGGGTCGAGCACCCTGCTGTCCTGAACTTCTGCCAACACCTGGCAAAAAAGGGGTGGCGGCTCACCTATCTGCCTGTGAACAATCTTGGACAGTTGGATATGGACCTGCTTTTGAAGTCTATAGATGACGACACGGCCCTGGTGTCTATCATGTATGCAAATAATGAGACCGGCGTTATATTCCCGATTAAAGAGATATCCGAACTGCTCAGGGAAAGGGGGATACTGTTCCATACAGACGCTGTTCAGGCTGTCGGAAAGCTCCCCATAGACCTTAAGGCCCTCCCTGTTGATATGCTTTCTCTTTCGGGCCATAAGCTCCATGCGCCCAAAGGCATAGGGGCGCTGTATGTAAGGAAAGGGACCAGGTTTTCGCCGTATATAATCGGAGGACACCAGGAAAACGGAAGACGGGCCGGCACTGAAAATGTGGCCTCGATAATAGGCCTGGGCAAGGCCTGTCAGCTGGCGCAGAAATATCAGGAAGAGGAGATGCAATACCTCAGCGCCTTGCGTGACAGACTTGAAAGCGGCTTGTTGAAATGTTGTCCTGATGTCAGGGTAAACGGAGATGTAAACAACAGACTTCCCAACACTACAAACGTGAGTTTCGAGTATGTCGAGGGAGAGGCCATCCTGCTCAGGTTGAATGAATACAATGTCTGCGCTTCCTCCGGCTCTGCATGCACTTCAGGGTCTCTTGAACCTTCCCATGTCTTAAGGGCCATGGGGGTCCCTTATACAGCAGTCCATGGTTCCATACGTTTTTCACTCAGCCGGTATAATACAGATGAAGAGATCGACAAAGTAATAGAATTAATGCCTCCGATAATAAAAGAACTGCGTCAGTTATCGCCTTTTGGCAGGGAAAAAGAAACTTGCCCGTAGTGTAGTTGCTGCTGCTTGACCCCTATCCCATTCAGGAGAAAAGAATACTCATCCGTCCAGTGTTGCCCTCACCTTCCTGAGCAGATTAATGGGTGTAACCGGCTTCCGGATATAAACCGCAGTTTTTTCAGGTATGCCGCTATGGGTAAAAATATCCTCTGCATAGCCGCTCATAAAAATGGCCTTCATCTCCGGGCAAAGCCTGAGTATATCGCCATAGGCCTCCCTGCCGTTCTTTCTGGGCATTATTCCGTCAAGTATGACCAATTTTATATCGTCCCTGTGCTCTTTGAATTTCCAGACAGCATCCTCTCCGTCAACAGCCTCGATCACCTTGTAGCCATAGTTGCTCAGCACTGTTTTTGAGATCTTTCTGAGGGAGGCGTCATCCTCTGCGATTAATATCGTCTCTGTTCCTCCTATGACCTCAACAGCAGTCTTTATCTCTGTTTTTTCAATAATATGCTCAGTCAGCGGCAGGTAGATCCTGAAGGTCGTCCCCTTTCCCGACTCGCTGTAAACATTGATATAGCCGTTATGCTGCTTCACTATACCGTGCACAACAGCAAGACCGAGGCCTGTCCCTTTGCCGCTTTCCTTTGTGGTGTAAAACGGCTCGAATATATGTGATCTGGTCTCAGCGTCCATGCCGTAGCCGGTGTCGGAAATAGCCATGACGGCATATTCTCCCGGGCTGCCGTATCCATGCATTTCGATATACTCTCTGTCCATTACAAAGGCCTCCGTCGCGATGCTTAGTATGCCGCCGTTAGGCATGGCGTCGCGTGCGTTGGCAGCAAGGTTTATCAGTATCTGGTCTATCTGGCTCGCGTCAGCAAAGATCACCAGATCTTCATTGACGAGATTAAACTGAATGTCGATGTCCTCCCTGACAAGCCTGTGCAGCATTTTCACGATATTCTTGACTATCTCATTGAGATTGACAGGGCTCATGTCGAGCACCTGCTTTCTGCTGAATGCCAGGATCTGCTGCGTCAGCGCCGCGCCGCGCTGGCCTGCCGCCATAATCTCATCGGCATAATGAACGAGGGGATCGGCCCTGTTCATCTTCATCTGAAGCAGCCCGGCAAACCCGACCACCGCGCTTAGAACATTGTTGAAGTCATGGGCGATGCCCCCGGCAAGCTGGCCGATTGCCTCCATCTTCTGGGCATGAAGGAGCTGAGCCTGTAGCTTATCCTTTTCCTCTTCAGCATGCTTACGCTCCGAAATTTCAAGCCGAAGCTGCTTGTTTACTTCTTCTAAGCTGCCGATCAACTGATTTTTTGATAACGCTACTGCTGCTTGAGAGGCCAAGGTCTCCAACAGACGCTGATCCTGATCCGAGAAAGGTACAATCTCTTTAGAAAGATTATTTCGTGCGTTGGTCAGCTGTAGAACGCCAATAATTTCATTTTCGTGATTTTTTAAGGGAACGCTCAGGATAGACTGCGACTTATAGCCTGTTTTTATGTCAAAATCGCGATTGCCGGAGATGTCGAAGCCAGCCGCTGTATAGATATCAGGAATATTAACCGTCACATCATTGAGAACTGAATATGCTGCCACGCTGCCGGTATTCGGATTTCCATCCTTATCGTAAAGGGGGATTAATACATCATAAGCGCTGTTCATCCCAAGGTCCGTTGAATCAAGGCGCATAATCGAAAGTTGTAATTGCCTATCTTTGGTTAAAGTGTATAAAGCACATCCATCGGCTTTTGTGATATTCTTAGCGCCAGTCAAAATAAGTTCCAACAGGCGATTATTATTTTTTTCTGCAGAGAGGGCTATTCCTATTCGGTTTAACATTGTCATTGTCTGAAGATGGTTTTCAAGACTCGATGACATTTCATTGAAGGACAAACCTAACTCTTCAAATTCGTCGTTGGTCTTTATTTGAACGGGATTCCTGAAATCATTTGCAGCAATCCTCCGCGTTGCCTCTTGAAGCATTTCGATAGGGATCAGACTCCTCCTGATTTGGATTAGACTAAGAAACGACACTACCAACAAAGTAAGGATTATCAAGAGCATGAAAATTTTCTTAAAAGTCCTTATGGGCGTCATAATATCATCCCTGGATTCGCTCTGCACCAGAATCCAATTATTATAAAATTGGGGACGCATGAATATAGTCCAATAACTCGCTACGTATGTGTTGCCGTTGCTCGTCCATGTAAATTGCCCCAGTGCAGAATTTTTCTGCATGGCATTTTTCATCTCCTGCAATGGTGCGTATCCTGGAGAGGAAGAAAAAAGCACATTGTTAGACTCATCGAGCACGAGAAGTTCTGTCATGAGAGATAAAGAACCTTCATTCCATAAATATTCAGGATTTATTTCCCCAAACAGGAGGGCCTGGGATGACCCGGCAGATCCAAGAGCTTTAACCATGAAAATACTGGCAAACTCGTCTGTGCCGGGACGGGTTGTGAACAATGTTTTGCCTGAGTGAACATGTTCTATTTCATCTTTTCCAAGCGAAGGAAGAATTTGTATCTTTCCAAAAATAGGAGTAAATTGCTGTCTGTCGGTCATAAGTACGAGACCTTTAAATGCGCTCCTTGAGTCTATCATGAAATTCCTTAGCAGGAGATTGCAGAAAATCGGTTTTCCCCTTATGAATTTCGGAACTAATCATTTCCAAATCGTCTTCTAAGAAAGACAAGCGCTCAAAAATTGACATGCCGGAGGCTTTACATGCCTGATGAAGTCGGCTATCAGCTTGCAGATAGAGTTCTTTTGTCACTTGGCTAAAAGAGAAATAAGCCAGTGCACTCAAAGGAATAAGGGCACAGATGATGAACAGGAAAAAGATACGGCGTGCTACTTTGCTGCGTAAAAAGCTATATTGTATTTCTATAGAATTTGGGTAGTTTCAAATAGATGTAACCTTTAACAGACGTATGCCTAGAATGCGTATGCAGGACCAATATACTCACCATCATGTGCATAGATTATGTCATCTCTGCTTGCCTTGGCAGTTAAAGGAGATGCGCTTTGACCATCGGGACCCATACTATAAAGATCGAAGTAGGTGTTGATTGGAACCATAAAATGATCCTTCCTCATTGTTCCTTTCCCTTTTGCTGTTTTTATATTGAAGTACTGGTAAGGATGTCCCCATGGATCGAGATATTTTTCGCATCGAACCTCAGCAAGTGACGCGGGCCCGATGCCATTATCACCTATGTATCCCTTCAGTTTCAGAGAACATGGCTGCTATATCACTTATAGCAGCTGTGGTTTTTGCCCTTTTTTGCTGTCCGACGTAAGCAGGAATAGCAATGGCGGTCTAATACTCCGATGATTGCCACTGCAGTAAGTAGTTCAACTATGGTGAACCCCAATAATCTGCGAATATTGACAAATTTTGTCATGCTGGACTTTTCGATTTGGCTTTTTCCCAGATAACATTGCTGTTTTTTAGTTTGATGGTACCCCCGGAAGCAGTGCTATAGATTAAAGTAAGGCTCAATCTTTCTCCTTCCATATCTTTGTAATGAATGGTATAGATTGTTTCGCCATTTTTTTGTTTGACATTAACTTTTTCTATGCCTTGTGATAGTTCTTTGCCGTCACCGATACCGAATATCAATGAGTGTTCAGCAATCTTCAAGTAACGGTCTGCATATTGAGGTGAAGAGGTTTTCCATTCTCCTATAAGATGCTGCGGGACAGGTATATTTTTTTCACACCCCAATAAAGAGACGAAAATTATCAAGAAGACAAAAAGTGTACTTATGTTAATGCCGGTCCTGTATAATCTACAATGACTATAAAATTGCTGCGTTTTGTTTCTCAATTTTACGTATCTCATACTTGAAATCAAGTTTAGCATATATTGGAACAGCTTTTCTGCAGTATAGTATCTTGCTCACAACGAGAATCCGTTTAACATCTTCCATGACTGACCTCCTAATAGTTGAAATAATTTCCTTTGATGTTTCAACTAAGGCGTTTTTCAAAGATCTTCCGGAAATGAAACCCGTAGATCGAAAGGGTGACGGCCTGGGGGAAGCAGGCGGGGACAGGTGAGCACAGTCCAAAGCAGGGGTCTCCAATAATGGTATCTCTCTTTGTTTCAGGAAGAAGCAGAAGTGCAAAGGTTCGGAAGCACGGAAGCAAAATATACTACTAAGTCGGCTTGCACCGCAGGAAAAGCGTCTTTACGGCTTCGGTTGCGCTTCCTCTGTCATAGGGGACTCCGGCAGATCCCCTGTCTGATAGTCCTTACTGTCGCTCTTTTCAGACACCTCCTCATACTCAGGCACGACTATCCCCCTCCTGACCATAATATTGTAAATGAGATTGGACCGGTGAATAACATATCTTTGACTGCCAAGGGGATTAAACTTTCTGGGGTTGGGCAGTACGGAAGCAAGCCTGGCTGGCCTCCTCAGGACCCAAGGCAGCCGCTGATTTGCCGTAGTATTTTCTTGCGGCAGCCTCTATCCCAAAAATACCCCTGTCGCCCCACTCTGCCACATTCAGATATAACTCGAGTATCCGTTTCTTTGAAAGGGCCCTCTCCATCCGCCACGTGATTATGGCCTCTCTGATCTTCCTGAGAGGATTTTTTGATGGTGAAAGATAAAGGTTCTTTGCCAGCTGCTGACTGATGGTGCTGCCGCCGAGTTTGAACTTTTTCGCCTTAATGTCTTTCTCAAGCGCCTTCTGCATCGCTTCATAGTCAAACCCTTCATGACTCCAGAATTTATCATCCTCGCTGATCAGCACAGCTTTTACAAGATAGGGCGATATGGCCCTCAGCGGGACCCACTTCTGAGTGATCCTGTATTTTTTCCCTTCCCTCTCCCATTCTTTCTCTCTGTAAGACATGAAGGCTGTTTTTACGGGGTTTTTTGTCTTGAGTTCAGAAACATCAGGATATACGAACTGAAAAGCAATGAACAACAAAAGAAGTACAGAGATCAGCAGAATTGCGCGCTTTAGACGAGATTTCTTCCTTTTCATAGAAATATTATCGCCCTTTCATTTTCTTTTCATTTAATGTTGCTGTAATTGACACCTTTTTCCTCACCCGCTATTTTAAAGAGCTGTTCCCCCTCAATAAGCCCTCGCAGCCTTTTTGTAGCGACATGATTATAAAAGACAGGCCTGATCATTGACCTGTCATCTGTGGCGCCAAGAAGATAAGGATGCAATGTGCTGTCTTTCATTACGGTCTGTGTTACTTTCAGTGTCTTGTAGAGCCTGATATATGTATTGATGTTTACAACATCCGGCTGCACCCTCCTGAAAAGGTCAAGACACTCGATCAATACACTCTTCTTTTTCATATGGAAACCCTGCCAGAAAATCTACGGCAAGGGATATGCCGTTGGACTTTGCATTAAAAACGATTTTCTCAACATCAGACCAATACAGGGAACACTTGTTGAAGGAATCAACTGTCAGGGTTATAAGGTAAACGCCTGTCTCCTTCATCAATCTGAATAATTTTCTGTTATAATTTGTCGGTTTCATATAAACAGCCCATCGCAGACCCATTCCCGACAATTTTAACGCATTACAGAAAGCCAAAGAGAAATCAAGATCTTCATTGAACTCAGGATCGCAGAGATGAAAGTGATTATGTCCGGCATCGACGAATCCCCTGATTTCCTGTACGATATCTTCCGGTCTTTTGAAGGCTACCCTTGAATTGGCTTCAAGGCAATAGACGCAGGAAGAACTGCACCCTTTATGGGTCTCGAAGCCTGCTATACCGCCCGTCTGATAATATTTATCATAATCAATGGACGAAGACCGTCTCGGACACGCGAAATCAGGCCTGCAATGTCCGTAATATATTCTTTCGGCCGGGAGAGAGTTCCCGAGCTTCATCAGAAATCCATGAAGCTCTTCTTCCGCAGGCCCCACAAAGGCGTAATCCGCCTCAAGATAGTCAAGGACGGCCTGAGGGTTTGTCATAAGACCTGTGCCGCCGAGAAGCACTTTAAGCCCGTGAGATGATTTCAGGTAATGGACGATTTCCTTTATATCGTCGAGATAAAACTCATTGTCCTGATAGAGAACGCTGTCCACATTTCTTACGGTAATGCCGGCGATGTCAGGACTAAAATGATTTACAGCGATATCCGAGATCTTTGTATATGTCCTCTGAAAAGCAGAGATCGACTATTTCAATCCTGTGACCATTTTCCTCAAGGCAGCCGGCAATATATTCAAGGCCTAAAGGAGGAACAGGAGGCGACATAAACCTGTTGGGATTTATGAGAAGTATATTCATTTTTTTATAATAAAACAATCAGGGTATTTCAGTCTTGTCTAAAATGGAAATTTCACCGCAGAGGGCGCACAGAGGACGCAGAGAAGTAATTTTTTTATTTGTCGCTGAGGGGCCGCCAAATAAAAAGGCCAAAGAACATATTCTCTGCGTCCTCTGCGGTTAATTCTTTATTGGGATCAGGCAACATCGGGGAAACGAACGAGAGTGCCTTTTTTAGAGCCGTATCTGAATATGGTCACGCCTTTGCAGCCTTTTTCATATGCAAGCAAGTAAGCGTCTGCGATATCTTCCTTTTTCGCGCTGACCGGCAAATTGATTGTTTTCGAGACAGCGTTATCAGTATATTTCTGGAAAGAGGCCTGCATCTCGATATGATCTTTATAGTTAATCTCATGGGCTGTTTTGAAGAGTCTTTTGATTTTCAGGGGAATGCCACTTAGTCCCCGCAGACCGCCTCTATGAATAATATCCGAAATAAGGGCCTCTGAATAAAAACCCAGTTTTTTGGATAATTCCAGGAAATATTTGTTAAATTCCGTCAGGACCGTATCCATAATGAACCTCTTGTACGCGATACCAAATAAGGGTTCTATTCCACTGGAACAGTCGGCGATAATAGATAACGTCCCTGTGGGCGCGATTGTTGTTGTAGTGGCGTTGCGAGGTCTCGGCATATCAGGCGCATCGTATATCGACCCCTGAAAGTTCGGGAAGACCCCCCTTTCCTTCGCCAGGGCAACTGAATTATCGCGCGCTGTGTCCCTGAAGAATTTCATTAACGTCTCAGCCATTTTAAAGGCCCTTTCACTGTCATACTGTATTCCCAATAAAATCAACGTATCAGCCCACCCCATAATACCCAGCCCGATCTTGCGGTTGCCTTTATGCATCAGCTCTACCTCGGGGAGAGGATATTTATTTACATCTATCGCGTCATCCAGAAATCTGATCGCTGTCTGCATGTCTTCTGCCAGTGTTTTAAAATCCATAGCAGGACTCTTATCTTCAATGATTACGTATTTACTGAGATTGATCGATCCCAGAACGCAAGCCTCATAAGGCAGTAAAGGCTGCTCCCCGCAGGGATTGGTAGATTCTATCACGCCAATATGCGGGGTCGGATTTGACCTGTTAATCACGTCAATAAAAATCACGCCGGGGTCACCTGTTTCCCATGCGCTTTTCACAAGTTCATCGAAAACAGTTCTGGCGCGGACTTTTTTCCGCACGCTCTTGTTCCGCGGGTCCAATAGTTCATAATTATCGTCGCGGCGCAGGGCGTCCATAAAGACATCGGTTACAGAAACTGAAATATTGAAATTTTCCAGCTCCCCGCCTTTTCTTTTGATTTTTATGAAATCGAGAATATCGGGATGGTCCACTCTCAAGACACCCATATTTGCGCCGCGTCTGGCCCCGCCCTGCTTGATCACCTCAGTGGCAGTATTAAAAACTTTCATAAAGGAAACAGGTCCGCTGGCCAGGCCCCCTGTTGATTGAACAATATCAGTGCTTGGACGGAGACGCGAGAAGGAAAAGCCTGTTCCTCCGCCGCTTTGCAGAATCAACGCGGCATGCTTAAGCGTGTCGAAAATGCCGTCTATGGAATCTTCTACAGGAAGTACAAAACAGGCCGCAAGCTGTCCGACAGATTTTCCTGCATTCATAAGCGCGGGAGAATTAGGAAGGAATTTCAGGTTGGCCATAAGGTTGTAAAACTTCTCCGCCCAATAATCGGGAGCGCTATCATAATGTTTTTCTGCAAAGGCAATATTCTGTGCTACTCTCATAAACATTTCCTCAGGGGTCTCAATGATATTCCCTGAAGCGTCTTTCAGCAAATACCTCTTTTGAAGTACTATTTTGGCGTTATCGCTCAACTCCATAAGGTGATTATATCAGATATCAGGAGTGTTTAAATGAGAGGGGGTAAACTTTTAAAAAGCATTCTCACAGAGAGCACAGCTAACACGCCATGATTATTAAAAAAAAGGCACAGAGCAATAAAGAACTCTGTGGTTAAACTGCTGTTTTTAAGGGAAGGGCTATTTATCGCTTTTCTTAACAGCTGGTTTCTTTTTCCTGCTTTTTGCTACTTCTTCGCCGCAACAATAGAGAGGTACAAGTTGCTTTTTTCCTTTAACGGAAACAACGAAGCTCTTGCCGCATTTTCTGCATTCATAGGTAACGTTATTTTCCATGTTATCTGTCTGTCGCCTCCTTCTTAAGGGCTTTCGTGTTTTTGTATAGCTCCTTTTCTATAAAAGGCACAAAAGGACTTCCGGGTAAAGCTCTTTTAAGCTCGTTAAGGACCTTTAATGCCTCATCTGTTCGGTTCAATTGCATTAAAGATTTCGCCTTCCAAAATAACACAGCGTCTTTTGCGGAACTGTCCGGGAAATTCTCAATAAAGATATTGAAATATTCGAGGGCCTTTTCCGGGTGATAAGAAAGATAATTTTCATACGCTTTTTCGAAAAGTTCATCTTCCTGGACAGCAGCTGCGCTTAAAGTACTAAAGAGCAACAAGCATACACAGACCTGCAAAAAAGTATTATTTTTTTATAGTGACCGATGATTTTTCCCATAACAATTTTAACCATTCATTGAATTTGATTTCTCTTTTTTGCTGATATAATGCTGCATATATTTGTTCTCTTGCCTGGTTGAGAGGTATATATGCGGCCTTTATTTTACTGCTCATCTTTAAAATATAAACACCATTCTTTACCCATACAGGGGCACTCACCTCCCCTTCCTTTAAAGAAGAAAGTGCCTGGTCCAGTTCAGTGATTAATGCGCCGCTTTCGAATTCACCGAGTAAGCCTTCTTGGGACTTGAGAGGTTCATCGGCATAAAGGTCGATCATTTTCTCGAATGGTTCCCCTTTTTTTATTTCCGATATAATTTTTAGAGATTTTATTTTTAAGTCTGTAATCTCCGTCAGAGTTGGATTGACACTGAACCGCATAAAAATTGCCTTTACCAGCATACGTTCCGGCCTGTCAATAAACAGCTTTAAATTTTTCTTGTAATAAGCATTGATTTCCTTGTCAGTTACAATTATTTTGCTGTCAAGTTCTCTATCCATAAACTTGAGATTTATCAGGTTTTCTCTTAAAAGGACCTCGTAATCAGTAATTGTCAGGCCTGATTCAGCAAGCCTTTTTTTTAATTCCTCATCTGAGAAATTATTGTTCTGCTTAAACTCTTTAATGGTCCGGGATATTTCTGCTTCCGTTGCAAAGATGCCGTTTTTCTTTGCTTCAATCAGGATAATTTTGTCATCAATCAATTTCTTCAACAGATTTTCATCTATTGTTTCAGGCGATGCGGATGAGCCTGTCTGTAAAATATATTTTTTGTAATCAGATAGCGTTACTGCCTCATTATTTACAATAGCCAGCACCCGACCTACAGTGACCGCTTCAGCATTTGCTTTGAGCGTCATCAGGCAAAATATTGCTATAAAGATTATTTTAAGTTTATTCATATAAATTTAAAATAATCATATGCTGCTGTTAGTCATCCTCTCCATCACTTTTTGAACATCAGCCCATGTCAGCCATTTATCTTTTGGGTTCCTCAACAGATAAGCAGGGTGAAATGTGGGCATGACAGGTATTCCTTTGTATTCAAAAAAAGTCCCTCTCGCAGCAGTTATTTTGATCTTATCGTTATTCATAAGGGTCTGCAGTGCTATTCTGCCGAGAGTTATAATTATTTTCGGGGCTATTATATCTATCTGCCTGTCAAGAAAAACTCTGCAGGAAATAATCTCATCTTCTTCAGGGTCTCTATTCATGGGAGGCCTGCATTTGATTATATTGGCAATATAAACCGAGTCTCTCTTAAACCCCATTTTTTCTATTAGTTTGGTAAGCAGCATGCCGGCCTCTCCAACAAACGGTTCTCCCTGTATATCTTCTTCTTTTCCCGGAGCTTCCCCTATAAACATCAGTCTTGCATCCGCATTGCCTGCACCGAAAACAATATTTTTTCTTCCTCTGGAAAGCTTGCAGCGATGACAGTCGCCTATCTCTTCCCTCAAATTTGTCAACATGTCATTCTTCCCGCCAGAAAATTCAATATGAGAGTTAACAGAAAATTTGGAAGAAATTGGCAGGCTGTCAAACCCTAAGGCCTGATAATACTCAAGGATGCTTTTTACATCATTTATTACATCTATTTTCTGGTCATGCATAATTTATATATCAACGCTCTCCCCATTTAAGCTTTGTTCTGAGGACCTTAAAATAATCACGTTCTGCAGGAACCAGTAGTTTTGCTTTGTAGTCTGCCTTGTTTACTTCAATGACATCACCTATCCTCAGTGAAAACCCTACCTGACCATCCAGAGTCAGGAAAACATCTTCACTTAGGGATTTGATAATTATTTCAATATTAAAATCATCCGGCAGGACAATAGGCCTGTTAGTAAGCGTATGAGAACATATAGGGGTCAGAACTATACTGCCAAGAGTAGGATAAAGTATCGGTCCGCCGGCAGAGAGGGAATATGCGGTAGAACCTGTAGGAGTTGAAATAATCAGGCCATCTGCCTTAAAGGTTGTAATATAGCTGCTGTTAATATTTGTCTCAAGGTCTATGATTCTCGCAAGGGCCCCTTTATTTATAACAACATCATTGAGGACTGTATATTCTGATATTTTCTTCCCATTTCTGTGGATTGATGCTGAGAGCATCAAGCGTTCTTCAATTACACAGCCGTCATTAAGCATTTTATCGACGACATTGAAAATCTCATCCCTGTTAACTTCTGTGATAAACCCAAGACTTCCAAGGTTTATCCCTAAAATAGGAATGCCTTTCTCTGCCACTAATCTGCTCACATTGAGCATAGTCCCATCACCGCCAAGAACAAGGACCACGTCAACAAGACCGGGAATTTCTTTTCTGGAAAAACCGGTGATGTTGAGCGCTGCTGCTGTTTCAGCATCAACAAATGCTTCGCACCCCTTTTGCCTTAAAAAAGGGAGCAGTTGCCAGCAATATTTCCTGAGGTTCTTTTCTTTCAGGTTTACAGATAATCCCAATCTTTTTCATCTTTGCCTTCAATAATAATCTCCCTTATGTTGTTGCCTGCGTCCTTAATAGTTATCTTCAGAGAATCCTCAGGTAATTCACCTTCTGCATGCTCTGGCCATTCAATAACAGATATTGAGTGATTTCCTATGCAATCCCATATGCCGGTGCTCTCCAGGTCAACACCTCCGGTTGTCCTGTAAAGATCTATATGAAAAAAAGGAGGAGTGGTCGGATATTCGGCAATTATAGTAAAGCTGGCGCTTGTAATATCTTTCCTGTCTATTCCCAGAGCACGGGCGATACCTTTAACCATCGTTGTTTTGCCGGCACCAAGGCCGCCATATAGTCGTACTATATCACCAGCCCTTAACTTTTTCCCCTATCTTAAAACCTATCTCTTCAGTAGCCTCAGGACTGTTGCTTATCACCTTCACCCAGTATACCTTTTATGATATCAATTTTAGCGATAATGCCTACAATTTTACCTGAACTGACTACAGGCAGGAGATGCTTACCTTTTTCAGCCATTATTGTTGCTATATCCTGCAAAGTGGTCTCAGGAGAGACAGTCACAACATCCCTTGAGCATATCTCTGAGGCTTTAGAGGCTGACATCCTTCGTATTTCCTCTTCAATGCTTCCGGAGCCTCCCAAGGGGGATAAAAGCATCAAAAAGTCTTAACATCGTAGGAATGTGAATGCGTTTATTCTGATTTATCAGGTCATTCTCAGTAACAATGCCGAAAAGATTGTTTTTATCGTCCAGCACCGGAGCACCGCTGATATTTTTTTCTATAAACAAACGTCCAAGGGCATCAACAGACGTATCCTTTGTAACAGTGATTACGTTTTCATTCATAATGTCTCTGGCTTTTAGCATATGTATCCCCTTTTTCGATTAATTTTAACATGTTATGAGCAGGCTATATAAAGGAAAATATCAGTATTCAAAGAAACAAATCATTATAGCTTCCCTATAAAAGCACCCTGCCTGCCAGTCGTTCCCCTGGCATATCTGTAAGAGTAGAACTTCTCAGGATTACAAAAGGTGCATTCATCTGAAAGCCAGATATTCCTTTCAGGAATGCGCATGCTTAACGCCTGATATTTATTGGCTTGAGGGAGATCCAAACAGTACTTGCCGCCTTTTATTATCGAATAATCTCCAGGCCCTGTTGACTCGGAGACAGCCTTCATCACATCAAAATCAACGTGATAACAGCACCAGCGAATTGCAGGTCCTAATGCAATATAGATGTTATCTGCTGAACATACGAATCTGTCCATAACAGCCTTAATCGTTTTCTTTAATATTGCTTCTGCTGTTCCTCTCCACCCCGCATGTATCGCCCCTATTATCCCTTTTGTTTTTTCGTACAGAAGAATCGGAACGCAATCAGCAACCTGCACACCGACAAGTATACCTGCCTCTTTTGTTATGACCGCGTCAGCTATTATAGGGAGAAAGGATGACTCTATAATAGCAATCTTGTCAGTATGCTTCTGAATAGGCATGTATATTTGATCATTTTTAATTCTCATTATCCTGCTGAGATTATCGAGGGTCAGCGCCAGGATTTTTGCCTGTGAAAAAGGCTGTCACATGGTTTTTCATGAGATCAGGAAATATAAGGCTATCCATTATTTTTGAGGCTCATGAAAGCTTCAGGGATCTTGCATATAATATCTGTTGCGATTAGTGAATGCATGCCTTTTTCTGAGGCTGCGATGTCACCGGCAAGTCCGTGAAGGTAAACGCCAAGCCTTGCAGCATCTGAAGGATTCAGGCCCTGAGCCAGGAAAGCCGCAACCATGCCTGTAAGCACATCTCCTGACCCTGCTGTGGCCATCCCGGGATTTCCGGTAGTATTTATAAAAGTTCTTCCCTCTGGCTCAGATACAATAGTAGGGACTCCTTTAAGTACAAGATACGTCCCTGTTTCTTTTGAGAAAGATGCAGCTGCAGTAATTCTGTTGCTCTCAATGGTTTTTCGGAGGCAGTTCCAGTCAGCGTCTGAAATTTCCTTATCTTTTGAGTGTTCTTTTTTAAGAAGCCTTGCCATCTCTCCGGTATGCGGAGTCAGGATAACAGGGGCTTTTACACTTGAAAACAACCCGGTATGTCCGGATATTGAATTTATAGCATCTGCATCGAGGACCATCGGCGCTGTAGCAGACCTAAGGAGGGCCTTTAATAATTCTGCGATATCGGGTCCGGATGAAATCCCTGGCCCGATCGCTAACACATCAGCTTTTCTGTTCAAAAAATCCAGAATATTTACAGAAGCCTCTTTGGAAAGAATCCCATGTCCATTATCAGGCAGAGGCAATACCATTTCTTCAGTGACGCGTTCCTGAAAAACATCTATAAGTGTTTCCGGAACACCTATTGTTATCATACCAGCACCGGCTCTGAGGCAGGCCTTTGCAGTCATTAAAGCAGCGCCTGTCTTGCCTTTTGATCCGGCTATGATCAAGACATGGCCATAGTCTCCTTTATGAGAATATGCTGACCTTTCAGGCAATAAAAAAGATGCGTCTCTATTATCAATAGTTTGCGTTTTCAGGGATTCTGAACACAAAAGCTCCGCAGGGAACCCAATGTCCTCAATAAACAGCTGACCGGTATGTTCTGCGCCCGGGTGCAGAAGATGTCCGATTTTTGGAAGACCGAATGTTACAGTATAGTCAGCCAGGACGGCCTCACCTTTAACCTGTCCGTCATCTGAAGAGATGCCTGATGGAATATCAACGGACACAACACGAACATCTGCCCTGTTGATAAAGGCTATAATGTCAGACATAGGAGGCGTAACAGGCTTGTTCATTCCAGTACCAAGCAGCGCATCGACTACTACGGCGCCATGGAGGTCCTTATCATTCAGGGCAGTCCTGAACTCAACAGGGACCCTTGCTTTTCTTGCTATCCTGAGTTGCGCGCGACAATCAGGGCTCAACTTATCTTCCTTTGCCATTAAAAGAACTTTGACATTCCATCCCCAGTTAAAGAGATTTCTGGCAATAACAATCCCGTCACCTCCGTTATTGCCGCTTCCGGACAAAACAATGACCTTTTTTTTATCGAACAATTCCCTTATCTTAACCGCAACAGCAAGACCTGCCCTTTCCATGAGTACCGGGCCTGAGATACCATATTTTTTAATGGTCTTGTCGTCAATATTGCGCATTTCTTCAGCAGTAACGACCTTCATTTTTCCTCTTTCCTCAGCAGATATCCGTTGCCTTAGTTATCATCATTGTTCAAGCACTACGCAGGCAACCCCGTATTCCTGCTCATGACTTAAGCTTACATGGGTACATCTGATTGTATTTTTATCAAAAAAGGTCCTCAGCCTGCCTGTTACATTAATAAAAGGACGTCCGCCTTCATGGTTTAAAATTTCGATTTCTTTGAGGGATACCGGGACCGAACTGCCAACAGCTTTAATAAGGGCCTCTTTTGCAGCAAATCTTACTGACAATGAAAGATAGGGATCTTTCTTCTTATATGCGTAAAGGATTTCGTTTTCAGTAAATATCCTGTCGAGGAACTTTCTGTTCCATCTGCTGACAGCCTTTTTCATTCTTTCAATTTTTACAATATCAATCCCGATGCCGTATATCATAGCTTAATCCTTCCGGAGGATCGCCTGATTAAAAGCTTAACGCCAGTCGTCATTGCAAGGTACTTTTTCAGCGCTTCCTCCCTGCATCTCTTGCAATGTTCAGGTTAATAATCGATGCGTTAATCAAATCCTTCATCTCCCTTACCGCTCTTTCAATTCCAACCAGGACTGCCCTTGAAATTATGCTGTGCCCTATATACAGGCCCCTCATCCCCTCAATTTCAGCAATGCCTGATACATTCTGATAATTAAGCCCATGACCGGCATTGACAACAAGACCGAGTTCCCTGGCCTTTAAAACAGCCTTTTGCACCCGAAACAGTTCTTTGTCACGGACATGCCCTTTTCATTGGCATATGCACCAGTATGTATTTCAACCATGTCAGCGCCTGTTTCTTTAGATAGTTCTATATCATCTTCTGAAGGATTAATGAAAAGGCTCACTTTTATGCCATTGTCCTTTATGCGCTTTACCGCCTCTTTTAAGGCTTTTTTGTTTGATTTCACTTCCAGTCCGCCTTCTGTTGTAAGCTCTTTTCTCTTCTCAGGGACGATCGTGACCAGATCAGGTTTTTTCTCTATTGCTATCCTTAACATCTCAGCAGTAGCGGCCATTTCCAGGTTCAGTTCTACAGGAACAAAACTCTTCATTAAATCCAGGTCCCTGTCGTTGATGTGCCTTCTGTCTTCTCTCAGATGTATGGTAATCCCGTCAGCCCCGCCCAGTATTGCAAGGGTTGCAGCCATAACAGGCTCAGGGTCTGTCCCGAGCCTCGCCTGCCTCAAGGTTGCGACATGGTCGACATTAACGCCGAGAATCATGACTGTGCCGCCTGGTTGGGTACCACAGTAACATCGTCAACAGATGAAGCAACCACGAAGACCTTGATATTATTTGTATCTTCATCAACAGGAAGAAGGAAAAAGCCCTTGAGGTCACTGTCCTGTTTCGAAAGGAAAAACCCCCGCTCCCACGGCACTTCTCCTTCCAGAAATCCAACCATAGACTCACCGTCCCTGAATTTCACAAAGACCCTCTGACCTTTGATTTTTGCGATGCCGTATGACTTTTTCTCTCTGTATTCATGGTCACCGTCGAAAGATCTTACAAAGAACACAGCCTTCACGTCCTCGATTTTTACCACTGACTGCTTGGCAGCCCCTGTCTCTTCCACTGTTAACTCATTCCGATTTGGAGAAAAGTCCTTCATATAACCTTTGAGCAGATTTCCGTTATTCAGTCTTGTAACCGTCTTTTCCATACTCACGTTACCCTCCTGGTTTTCTCTTTAAAGATTCCCTTTGGCAAGACAGCGGGGATCCAATGTAGGGAATATTTATTTATTGTATTCGCCTGCTGCCACCGCGGCAAGACCACTGGGAATATTGCTTGCTATCCATTTAACATATCCGCGGCAGCTGGTCTCCGGAAAGCATGTCTAATATTCTAATCCCGCCGATGTTTGTTTTCAATAGCACTGTCTTTGCCGGAGTTTCAACTACTTCTCCTATGATTGCCGCGTCTTTGCCGGCTTCTGTCTTTCTCATCTCTTCAACAAGCATCTCTGCGTCATTGCTCTCTACAAAGGCCACCAGTATTCCTTCATTAGCTATATAGAGAGGATCAAGCCCAAGCAGTTGACAGGCACCTGTAACGCCTGGGATTACATTAATCGAATCTTCATCTACAAGTATGCCCAATCCAGACGCACCCGCAAGCTCTTTCAGCGTAGTGGCAAGGCCGCCCCTTGTCGGATCTCTCATTACATGGATCTTTTTTGTCTTTCGGAACATGGTCTCAACAAGACTATTTAACGGCCGGACATCACTTAACAGCTGCGGCTCAAAACTGATACCGCTTCGCTGGGCCATGACCGACATCCCATGATTTCCAATCGATCCGCTTAGAATAACCTTATCTCCCGGTCTGATATTTGCGGGGGCAATGTCAATTCCGTCCTCAATGATACCAACTCCGGCAGTATTTATAAAAATCCCGTCCCCCTTGCCTCTTTCAACGACTTTTGTATCGCCGGTTATAATTTTTACCCCGATCTCTCTTGAGATGGCCTTCATGGAATCCAGTATGATTTTCAGGTGATCAAAGGGAAATCCCTCTTCAATGATAAACCCGGAGGTAAGGTAAAGAGGTTTGGCGCCAGCCATTGACAGGTCATTAACAGTACCACAGACCGCAAGCAGGCCGATATCACCGCCAGGGAAAAAATACGGGGAGATGACATAGGAATCCGTTGTAACAGCCAGCCTGCCCTGAGGCAGATTGTCTATGACAGCTGAATCATGCAGGGACTCCAGATCAAAGGCAGGCACAAAATAATCTTTTATAAGCTGGTGCATCATACGGCCGCCGCTGCCATGACTTAACTGTATCAATGGTGTATCATGCCCATATTCTATGCGGTCCTTATAGCCATATATCTATAGTATGCAGAGCAGCTCCCCTCAGAACTGACCATGCATGCTCCAACGGGTTTTTCAGGAGTGCATGCCTTACCGAAAAGAGCGCAATCAGTAGGTATTTTAATGCCTTTGAGGACATCTCCGCATGAGCACGCCTTTGGTTCACTCCCCTCAGGGATGTCAGGATTCAGGACAGATCTGATGTCCCTGTGATTAAATCGGGCCCTCAGTTGAAGTCCGCTTCCCGGAAGTCTTCCAATCCCTCTCCAATCAGCATCCGAGGGTTCAAAAAATTCATTCATAATTGAAAGCGCCCTGGGATTGCCCTCATCTTTAACAACCTTTGTATACTGATTTTCTATGACTGCTTTTTTGTTTGCTATCTGTTGCAGTATCATCATGATCGCAGTGAGGATATCGATTGCATCAAAGCCGGTTATAACAGATGGTTTATGATAGTCCGATGCAATAAAATTGTAGGGGGTCTTCCCGATAATAGTGCTTACGTGACCTGGCAGGATAAAACCGTCTGCCAGGACCTCTCCTGAATCCAGCAGGGCCTTTAAGGCCGGGGGCACGGTTTTATGCACAGAATAAATATAAAAGTTCTCAATGCCGGCATTTTCAGCCTCGGAGATCGTCCCTGCAACCAAGGGAGATGTTGTCTCAAAACCTGTAGCAAAAAAAACAATCTTCTTTTCTTTATTGTCTTTTGCGATTTTCAGCGCATCCAGTGGAGAATAGACAATCCTTATATCACTTCCTTCGGACTTTGCATGGAACAATGATCTAGTGTTTCCAGGCACCCTCATCATATCCCCAAAGGTCGTAATAATGACATTTTTATCCCTTGAGATTTCAATAACAGTATCTACATCCCTGACAGATGTGACGCAGACAGGGCATCCCGGACCGCTTAGAAGCTTTATCCCCTCAGGCAATAAGTCCCTTATCCCATGCCTGAATATCGCAACAGTATGAGTCCCGCAAACCTCCATCAGTCTGACAGGACCATTTATTGCGCTTTTGAGCTCTTTTATTTTCGTTACCACTTTATTTATCATATCAGTCCTGTCCTGAGCCTTTCCCGTGCGATATAAGCCTGTCCGAGTGATATGCCGGCATCATTGCATGGCACTATCTCATTTGTATAAACGCTCAATCCTTCAGCCCTTAAGTTATCTGCTACTTTGCGGAGCAGGTAAACGTTCTGAAAGACGCCGCCACTTAAAATAACTTTCTTTATATTATTAACTAATGATAGCTTAAGGACAACAACAATTACAGCAGAAGCAACAGTGTTGTGAAATTTGGTCGCGATGACGCGCCTGTCAGTACGTCTTTCCATATCATTGATAATTTTCAGGATCGCGTTTGAGAAGTCTATTTCAAGAGGATCTTTAAAACTGATATCTACAGGATAATATTCCTCAATACCATCTATTACCATGGATTCGATCGCTATGGCAGCTTCGCCTTCGAATGTGTTCCTGTCGCAAATTCCCATCAAGGCAGAAACAGCATCGAAGAGTCTGCCGGCGCTGGAGGAAAGAGGAGAAAAGGTCCTGTCAGATGCAAGTTTTATTATTCTTTCGACAGAGTCCCTTCCATACTTTTCGATAAAGCCTGTCGGTCCTATAAAATCCATTATTTCATCAGCTGCAGCTTCTTTCAAATAACTTATGGCCATTCTCCATGGTTCTCTGGCCGCCATCTCTCCGCCTGGCAGTGGAGTATATTTAATATGACCTGCCCTTTTATACCCGTCAATATCAGCCACTAAGAATTCTCCACCCCATAATGAACCGTCTTCGCCAAAACCGTTTCCGTCAAAGGCAACGCCTATGACCTTTTCCCTTAAACCGTTTTCTGCCATGACCGACCCTATATGCGCATAGTGGTGCTGGAGGCCGAAGAGTTTTAATGCCCGGCTGCCTTCCTGTTGCCCTGTCCTTAATGCCCATTGGGTGGACATATACTGCGGGTGCAGATCATATGCTACAGCTTCAGGTTCCGCCCTGTAAACAGACTTCAGGTTCTTCAAGGTCTCTTCGAAAAATCTGAGGGTCTCATAATTTTCCATATCACCGATATGCTGGCTGGGTATCGCGTACGCCCCTTTCGTGATCGTAAAGGTATTCTTAAGGTCAGCCCCGCAGCCAAGAACATCAGGACCATCTTCAAGCAAAGGTATGGGCTCCGGCACATATCCGCGCGAACGCCTGATAAAAAAAAGCATAGGGTCAGAGGTATATTTCTGCATAAGCGGTATTCTGACTGTATTGAATCAGGCTTTGGTCTCTGACTTTAATCACGGAATCATCCACCCTCATGAATATGTCACGGTTGTGTACAAGAAAGGCATCAGCAACAGACGACAGTTTCAGGTAAGCTTCTTCGTTATCATGAATAATAGGCTCTTCTGCGATATTCCCGCTCGTCATGACCAAAACAGACAACTTCAGGCTATTGGAATTCATTTCGTCACGGTCAGGACAGTGAAACAGGAGATAATGAATCGGTGTATAAGGCAGCATAAAACCTATATGCCTGTTATTGGGGGCAATCTCCTCAGGCAGTGACAAATCATCACGTTTTTGCAGCAGGACAATAGGTCTTTTATGAGAAAGCAGCACCTTCTCCTCATCCTCAGAAACAAAACAATATTTCCTTATCGTATCTATATCCGGCGCCATTAAGGCAAAGGGTTTATTGCTCCTGCGCTTCCTTTCCCGCAATTTTAAAACAGCTTCCCTGTTTGTTGCGTCGCAGGCTATATGAAATCCACCCAGGCCCTTTATCGCTATTACTTTCCCTTGTCTGAGTAAATCCTTTGTCTTTGCAACAGGATTATTCTTTTCAGATATTTTCAGGCCATTATCCGGGATGATAAGTTCCAGTTGCGGACCGCATACAGGACAGGCATTAGGCTGGGCATGGAATCTCCTGTTTACAGGGTTTTGATACTCGGACAGGCACGCCTCGCACATAACGAAGGTGTTCATAGTTGTGTTTACCCTGTCATAGGGAACTGTCTTTGTTATTGAGTAACGTGGACCGCAGTTAGTGCAGTTTATAAAAGGATAAAGAAAACGCCTGTCTTTCCCGTCATAAAGTTCATCGAGGCAGTCATTGCATACTGATATATCCGGAGACAGAAGGGTAAATCTGCCGGCACCAGAACTTTCCTTTATTGAAAAATCAGAAAAACCTGAGAATTTCAGGGGAAAGATATCCATGCTCATTATCCTGGCCAAAGGCGGGGCATCACTTCGGACCCTGTCGAGAAACAGATCGAGATTATCGCCTTCAACAGCCATTACCACGCCGTCAGAGGTATTTGTTATAAAGCCATTTACAGCCAGCTCTTGAGCGAGATTGAAAATAAACGGCCGGAATCCTACCCCCTGCACAAGACCTTTAATAGTTACGTTGAGAGTTTTCATGATTTTTGCAGGTTCATTCCGTTATTATAGCGCAAAGGGCAGTTACTATGGAATGAAGCCCCCGAAACAGATTGTGCTTTTGCAGGATCATATTCTCCGGAATTTAGGCAGGATTTTTCACTTTTTCAGGTGGATGCCGTCTTGCTGAATTTCTACGATTTTATCTTTATACAGACCGCCAATGGCCTTTTTGAATAATTTTTTGCTCATCTGCAGTCTTTCTTTTATCATCTCAGGGGTGCTTTTATCAGACAACGGCAGAAAACCGTCATGTTCATTTAGATTTTTCAGGATGGTTTCCCTGGCATCTTTTATATCATCAAGGCCGCCTTTTCTCAGGGTCACATCGATCTTGTTATCTTCTCTTATCTTCTTTATATAACCTTCCAACTGCTCTCCGATTGACAGTTTCCGGAATACGTCACTTTTATAGAGCAAGCCCTCATATCTGCCATCAATGATTACCTTGACGCCCAGGTCGGTAAATGCTTCAACAAGCAGCATCACCTCTTCCCCTTCTTTAAAAGGGGGTTTTTCATTCATTGGCATATTTGCCTCAATTTAGTTTCACTTTTCATGGCTTGATATCAACAGAAGAATATACCTCAACGTTGATAGTCGAGGCAAAAGATCAGTTCACTCCTGTTTGCTGCCTGCTGGTCGGGGTAACGTGTTGTAAGGTCTCTCAACTATATTGACAGATGGGCAAGGCCTTTTTCATCGCTTTTGCCTTCATTTCTTATTTTTTGTAACTGTAACGTATATTCAAACCTTTTTCACTGTTACGTTTTTCTGACCTTATCTTTGATCCATTCTATCCATTCAGGCATGCCCTTCCCTGTCTTGCAGGAAACCTCAAATATCTTTAAATTCGGGTTCAGGGACAAGGAATCCCTTTTGATTTTATCAATATCAACGTCCAGATATGGCGCCAGGTCTATCTTGTTCAGCAGCAGCGCCGAAGATTCCTGGAACATGAGCGGATATTTGAGGGGTTTATCATGGCCTTCTGTTATGCTCAGCAGCATGACCTTGATATCTTCTCCAACCTTAAACTCAGCAGGACAGACCAGATTGCCTACATTTTCGATAAAAAGCAGGTCGAGTTCTTTAAGCGGGAGATCATTCAATACTTCATAGATCATATTCGCATCAAGATGGCACGCCCCTCCTGTATTTATCTGCACAACAGGGGCATTGAGTTTTTCTATCCTCTCAGCATCATCAGTGCCGGCGATATCACCCTCTATAACTCCTATCTTTAAACCGCTGTCTTGCAAAAGAGTCTTCTCAAGAACGGAAGTCTTTCCAGCTCCGGGCGCGCTCATCAGATTAATGACAAAAAGCCCTGCCTCATCAAAAAGCCTGCGATTTTCAATAGCTATGCGATCATTCGCTTCCAGTATTTTCGTTGCAACTTTGACCTTCAAGTCTTCAGATCTCCTTTATTTAGTTTTTTGTACTGTTAGGTCTTTAGGCTGAAGCCAACAGTAGGCGCTTTAAGCGTCTGAAGGCTGAAGTAAATCAATCAGTTGCCTAGCCTCCCAGACTATCTCAAAATGCCCGAAGTATTTATGTCATTACCTGAAAGCCTTCTACCTTCAGTCTATCCACCTAAGTAGTTGAAGCCTTTCTCAGGAAACTTCCATGTCAATTATATCCAGCTCCCTGCCTGCAGTTATAATAAATGAACCACCCTTGCAGGAAGGACAGCATAAAACATATTCTTCTTCTGTAACAAATGTATTTCTGCAATCTTTGCATTGCCCTGTTACAGGGACCTCTTCAATATTCAGTGACGCGTTTTTCGCAATAGAATCAGTTTTTATCGCATTGAAGGCAAAACTCAGGGCATCAGGCATTATGCCTGATGCCCTTCCTACTTTGATATTAATGGATTCAATTTCCTTAAAACCATTTTTGAGACATTGGTCAGAAACTATATCAATAAGATTTTGCGCGATCGACAGTTCATGCATCTTATCCTTTTGCGTATTTCTCCTTTTCTTTTTCGTAAGCCTCTTTGCCTGCTTCAACAGCTGATTTCAGAATAGACTTCTTTTCATCGTAATAGCCCTTGCCTTCTTCGACCAGTGAAGTGGCCTTTTCCTTTGCCTGATTTACATATTCTGCTGACTTTTCCTTAACGTCATCTGCCAGATCTTTAATCTTCTGTCTGGTTTCACGTCCTGATTGCGGCGCAAACAAAAGTGCCAGGCCAGCGCCGACAACGCCTCCCAAAAGAAAAGATAGAAGTACTGATCCTGAACTATACCCGTCGTCTTTCATTGTCTGTCTCCTTTCCTCAATAAATTGGTTAGTAAAAATGTTAACGCAGCAGTTATCCCGGCCTTTAGGCTCAATGCCTGAACTGAAGCAGATGAACCGAGCGTATCTATAAATCCAGTGACCGCATAAATCCTGGTGCTGACTTCGGTAATGGAATCGGAAACCTCTTTTACGTCAGCAGTAATATCATTTACGTTATCAGATATGCTCCTCATGCTTTTGAGGGTAAGCTGGAGCTCATCCAGTGCCGGCTTAAGGTTATTTTCAGTGGTATTTCTCAGGGAAATAACCGTCTTCTTTAATTCAAGCAGTAAAGGTACCAGAAAAACAGCTATTACTAAAAGGAAAACCGCTATGATGACTGATAAAATAATGTTCATCCTGCCTCCTTTAGAGATTATATCACAACTTTCGCTTATGCATTGCTGTATATATGAATAGATTTTAGTGTTTAATCTATTACAAGTAAAGGAAATTATGTTATCCTTTTATGCCATGGATGATAATTTTATCATGAAAAGAGCTCTGGTGCTGGCTGCTCGAGCAAAAGGTAAAACAAGCCCTAATCCAATGGTCGGGGCCCTTCTTGTGAAAAATAACAGGATAATTTCAGAAGGCTACCACAAGAAGGCCGGCACACCACATGCAGAGGTAATCGCCATAGATAAGGCAGGTAAAAGGGCTTCCGGCTCGACTCTTTATGTGACTTTGGAACCCTGCTGTCATAAAGACAAGAGAACACCTCCCTGCACGGAAAAGATCATATCCTCAGGCATAAAAAAAGTTGTCATCGCGATGAAAGATCCAAACCCGAAGGTCTCAGGGAAAGGCATTGCAGAACTGGAAAAGGCCGGGATAAAGACAATTACAGGAGTTTTGGAAAAAAACGCCATAAGCCTTAATGAATCCTACATCAAATATATAACAACAGGTACGCCGTTTGTAATCCTGAAAATAGCAATGACCTTGGATGGAAAGATAGCAACCCCTGAGGGCGAGTCAAAGTGGATCACAGGTGAAAAGGCAAGAAAAATGGTGCATAGACTCAGGGGAAGTTCCGATGCTGTTATGACAGCAATCGGAACAGTAAAGGCTGACAACCCCATGCTGACCTGCAGGGTCTCCGGCTACAAAAATCCTGTCCGCATAATAATAGACCCCCGTCTTGAAACCATGCCGGATTCTAATGTGGCATCGTGCCCCCCTGAGACAATAATAGTGACCAGAAGCCCGAATGCAGATGTTTCATTGTGGAAAAAGCTCAGGGGGAAGGGGATTTCCTTTATCGAATATCAAAGCGAAGAACTCGACCTTAAATGGCTGATGTACAAACTTGGCAAGCTTGCCATCACCTCAATACTTATTGAAGGAGGTTCATCACTGGGTTCATACTGCCTTGAAGCAGGCATAGTGGATAAAGTCATGTTTTTCATCGCACCCAAAATCATAGGGGGAAGAGATTCATTCCCTGCTGTAGGAGGAAAGTCTTTCAGAAAACTTGCGGATGCATACAAAATCAGGGACATTAAAACAAGGCAAATCGGCGAAGATATACTTATCGAGGGGTATATTCAAAATTAAGCTTTTCCTTTGTTTGAATCGAGAGTAGCCCCCTTCCCTCTACGCTCAAAATATAGACATGCAAAGTCTGCAACAGTCACTTAAAAGAGGAGGGTTTTTTAAGGGCCTCATCAAGCTGCCTGTCCCTTTCATAGACATCATTTCTGAACTGAAGAACTCCCTCCTCATCAACCCATGCCGTAAGATAAAGGAAATGGACATCCAAGGGATGGGGAAGCAGGATGGTTTGCTCAGTACCTTTCTCTATCGCTGCCAATAATTTTTCCCGGGTCCAACTTGGAGCATCACGCAATACATACTCTCCCAGTTCAATGGGTTTTTCAATACGGATGCAACCGTGACTGAAGGTGCGAACGCTTTCCGAAAAAAGCCGCTTGGAAGGCGTGTCATGGAGGTAGACATCGAATTTATTGGGCAACATAAACTTAATGTGTCCGAGGGGATTCATCGGTCCCGGCTCCTGGCGAAACCGGTATGCTAATGTATTTGCATTGATCTTTGACCAGTCAATTGTTTCCGGGTCTATTTCCTTTTCCTGAGGTCCCCAGCCCCTTAATACCCTAATGTTTTGTTTGGCAAGGAACTGAGGATCGTTATTTATCTTCTTCAGTATCTCTTTTTGAGCAATGCTCTCAGGAACGTTCCACGAGGGATTTATGACAAGGTAAGTCATCTTTGCCGTAAAAACTGGAGTGCGCTGGAAAGGCTTCCCTACCACTACTTTCATGGAGAGAACTGTCTTTTCGTTTTCTATAACATTCAGTTCGAAATTCAGCGATGTTAACAACAAGTGAAGCGCTGCTCAACATTATCAGGTATCCAGCGCATTCTTTCCATGTTCAATTCCATTTGCCGTATACGCTGTTTCAGGGGAACATTGAGGGCATTAAGCGTGGCAGGGCCAACAATACCATCGGCTTTAAGTCCATGCCGCTTCTGAAAGAGCGATTACCGAACGTTCCAGCGTCTCATCAAAAAGGTCTCCTCCCTTTGTCCCTTCAGCCTCAAGATCACCTGAAGCTGTAAGTCTTTTTCTCAGTTCCACAACTCTTTCGGGACATGGAGTCTTTTTTTAAGACGCGACCGCCTGAAACCAACGGCCATTCACCTTTTGATAAAAGATCTCTGTATAGCGCGAGGGCCTGTTTGAGTCTGCTGTAAGAGCCCTGCTCCGGGAAGCAGCTTCATCAGGGACTCTCTTATCTGCTTTTCCCTGAGTGCCTGCTTCAAGAACAGAAGGAAACATCCACGGTTCGTTGTTTTGCAAACCACTCCGCTTCTATAGTCACCGGGTCCGCGCACCCGCCCGACAGGTGGCAACTGAGAGTGAGAAATGCATCCGTAAGGAGAATATCGAGATCAGCCAACCCTGCCTGATCAAAAGATAATTCCTTCTCCGTCTTTCCGGCAAGAGATTTTATAAGGCTGAGGTGATAGTAATCCGGTGTCAGCCCGTCGCCATAGGCTTCCTCTATCGCCTTTATGAGTGTCGCTGCCTCCACCAGATGGCCATTATGGCTCCATGCAGGCTGATAGTTTCTTGCCTTATAAAAGTTTTCAACCAGAACTGAAGAGTATATCTGCTCTCCCCCAATAACTTTTTTTGAGGAGGCTCTCCATTCATTTGTCTTCTTTTCAATGATCAGAGCCAAGTCCTGAATCAGTTATCTGAACGTATGCATTTCTTTCAGAACAGGCGCTGTAGGTACATAAAAAGACTACTACAAGAAAAAACTCAATGATTACTTTTTTTGTCAATCTTATCTGTCTCACGTATTTGTTATTCTACCAAATATCGGGTTTATTAATCTGAATAAGGGTAACTACTTAGGTGGATAGTCTGTCAGGTGTTTAGGTGGATAGGGGGGTAATCCTCTGATTCAGTTCATTGCGCAGTCCTAACAGACTACAGTCTAAACAACCTGAGTAGTTACGAATATGATATATTTACTCTGTCATGAAGAAACAATGTAATCACTGTGCAGTCCCTCGTTTATCATCATGATGTTGTTGGATAGATCTGTAGCAATCATCGGAGGCGGTCCTGCCGGACTCATGGCTGCTGAGGTTTTGGCCCAGGGCGTCGCTGCATGTCGATCTCTACGATGCCATGCCTTCGGTGGGGCGCAAGCTCCTGCGGGCCGGCAAGGGTGGACTGAACCTCACGCACTCCGAGCCATACGAGACATTCCTCTCGCGCTATGGTGCGCGCCGCGCGCAGATAAAACCCCTGCTTGACGCCTTCGGGCCTGAAGATCTGATCAGCTGGGTCCACGGACTCGGCATCGATACCTTTGTAGGCACATCCGGACGCCTGTTCCCAACTGATATGAAGTCCACACCGTCTGTTACGCGCCTGGTTGCAGACGGCTGCGCAAAGCCGGTGTTAACTTCCACATGCGTCATGTCTGGCGTGGCTGGGACAAGGGCGGTGCGCTCTGCTTTGAAACACCGCAGGGCATGCTTACAAGCGCAACCCGATGCTGTTGTGCTTGCCTTGGGCGGCGGCAGTTGGGCCCGGCTCGGCTCCAATGGCGCATGGGTGCCGCTGCTTAGGCAACGTGGCATACCGGTGGCTGAACTACGGCCTTCAAATTGCGGCTTTGACGTTGCCTGGAGCGAGCATTTCCGTAAGCGTTTCGCCGGGCACCCATTAAAGTCAGTGGCCGTGGTCTTTATGGACTCCGGTGGTGATGCAGTATCGCAGGCAGGGCGAATTTATTATTACAAAAAACGGTGTCGAGGGCAGCCTGATCTATGCCTTGTCAGCGCGGTTGCGCGACGAGATTTCAGCAAAAGGGGCAGCAGTCATTCACCTGGATCTGGCTCCTGACAAGGGACTGCAACGACTTATCGACGAACTGTCAAAACCGCGGGGTTCCCGGTCGATGGCAAAGCACCTCCGGAGCCGCGCGGGTATTGAAGGCGTCAAGGCAGGGCTGCTCAGAGAATTAGTGCCGCAGGAAGACTTCGTGGACCCTGCCAGACTCGGAGCAGCGATAAAGTCGCTGCCAGTACGACTTATTGCGCCACGCCCACTTGATGAAGCGATCAGCAGTGCAGGAGGCGTTGCCTTTGAGGCCCTCGACGAACGCTTAATGGTCCGTTCCATGCCGGGTGTTTTCTGCTCAGGCGAGATGCTGGACTGGGAAGCGCCAACAGGCGGCTATCTGCTGACCGCCTGTTTTTCGAGCGGCCGCGCTGCCGGTTTGGGGGCATTGGCCTGGCTAAAAGCCGGAGTTTGACCCGCTGCGCATGCCTGCGACCTACTCCCTTGTCAACTGTCTGTACTTGATCCTGTGAGGCTGGTCAGCAGCTGAACCTAGACGTTCCTTCCTGTCAGCCTCATACTCTGAATAGTTGCCGTCGAACCAGACAACCTTGCTGTCTCCCTCAAAGGCGAGAATATGTGTGGCTATTCTGTCGAGAAACCATCGGTCATGGCTAATTACAACAGCGCATCCGGCAAAGTTTTCGAGCGCTTCTTCCAGGGCCCTCATGGTATTGACATCAAGATCATTCGTAGGCTCATCCAGCAAAAGCACATTGGCCTCTTCCTTGAGCATCCTGGCAAGGTGCACCCTGTTGCGCTCGCCTCCTGAGAGCATGCTCACCTTTTTCTGCTGGTCAGCGCCTGAAAAATTGAAGCGGGCCACATACGCGCGTGAATTGATCAGTTTCTTACCTAATTGTATCGAATCCTGTTCATCAGAGACCACTTCCCATATCGTTTTATTCGGATTAAGCGCTTCACGGCTCTGGTCAACATATGCCAGCTTTACTGTATCGCCAATCCTTATTGTTCCTGAATCAGGTTTGTCCTGACCGGTAATCATGCGGAACAAGGTTGTCTTGCCGGCGCCGTTGGGACCTATCACTCCTATGATACCTCCCGGCGGAAGAGAAAAAGACATCCCTTCTACCAGCATCTGATCTCCATATGATTTTGTCACGTCTTCAGCCTCAATCACAACATTTCCCAGGCGCGGGCCAGGCGGGATATAAATCTCCAGATCTTTAGAGTTTTTCTCAATATCCTGCCGTAAAAGGGCCTCATAGGAGTTGATTCTGGCCTTTGCCTTTGCATGTCTTCCTTTTGGAGACATACTGATCCACTCAAGTTCGCGCTGAAGGGTCTTCTGTCGCTCGCTCTCGGACTTTTCTTCCTGCTGCAGCCTGTTTTTCTTCTGTTCGAGCCATGAGGAATAATTCCCCTTCCATGGTATGCCCTGTCCTCTGTCAAGTTCCAGTATCCATCCGGCTACATTATCAAGAAAGTAACGGTCATGGGTGACCGCTATTATCGTTCCTGGATATTCCTTCAGGTGATGCTCGAGCCATGCAACGGATTCTGCGTCCAGATGGTTCGTGGGCTCATCGAGGAGAAGGATGTCCGGTTTTTTCAGAAGCAGTCTGCATAAAGCCACCCGCCTTTTTTCTCCGCCTGACAATACCTTGACCGGCGTGTCACCTGCAGGGCATCTCAGGGCATCCATTGCCATTTCCAGGCGTGAATCGAGGTTCCAGGCATCAAGCGTATCGAGCTTTTCCTGCACCTTCCCCTGTCTTTCTATGAGTTTGTTCATCTCATCATCTGACATCGGCTCTGCAAATTTATCGTTAATCAGGTTGAATTCATGAAGCGCGTCCACAGCTTCCTGAGCGCCCTCTTCTACAATTTGACGCACTGTCTTGGTTTCATCAAGGGCAGGCTCCTGTTCGAGCATGCCGATTGTATGTCCTGGAGACAGAACAGTCTGACCGTTAAAGCTTTTGTCAGTGCCGGCGAGTATCCTTAGAAGTGAACTTTTGCCTGAACCGTTCAGCCCGAGCACCCCGATCTTTGCACCGTAAAAGTATGAAAGGTATATATCCTTGAGCACCGGCTTTTTATCGTAAAACTTGCTTACTCCTATCATTGAGTAGATTACTTTATTTGGTTCTATGGCCATCTATACATTCTCCTTGATTTGATATTATTTTTTGCACATGAAGGTTGACACTTCGAAGTTCAAAAAACTTACATTTGAATTAGCAATATTTTACAGTGATTGCAGCCTGATTAGCAATATTCCCTATTCCGGCCACTTTAGTGATTAATATTTATATTGTTTCTGGTAAAATTAATCATGACTTCAAAATCAGAGATACGCTTAACCTCTAAACATTCTCATGAATTCAGCAGCAATATCACTATAGATAATATCACCTATCATGTTCAGACAGAGGACATGGGAGTAAAGTCATGCAAGTTAATCTCAAATATCTATTTAAAGGGAGAGATTGTCTTTAGCAGGAAATCAGATTATGCCCATCTGACAAAGCTTAAGAATTTCCAGTATAAACTCTCCTCTCTCATGGAAAAACAGCATAAGTCAGCCATCAATCAGTTCACAGAAGAGAAGACCGTCAAACAGAAATTGAGACCCGAATACTTTGAAGAGGTCCAGCAATTACTGAGAAGGGGCAACGGTAAATCAGCGTTGAATACACTCAGGCATGCCCTGGTAAAATTTCCTGATGACCCTTTTTTACTGTCCTATTACGGATGTCTGATAGCCGTCGTAGAAAACAACGCCAGGGAAGGGGTAAAGATCTGTGAAAACGCTATTAATATGTTGAATACATCGATGCCCTTTGGCTCCGAGTTCTTTTATCCTGTATTTTATCTTAATCTGGGCAGGGCATACCTGAAAGACAAGAAAAAGAAAGATGCTGTACAAGCCTTTCATGAAGGCCTGAAAAACGATCCCGAGAACCGTGATTTATTATGGGAGATAAAGAAGATGGGGACAAGGAAAAAACCACCTTTACCATTCCTTGCCCGAAGCAATCCTATCAACCAATATATAGGAAAGCTGCTTTACAAACCTTCGGAAAAATAACCGGATCAGGCGACTATTATATTGTAAATCTCCCTGTATCTTTCTATCGCCTTTTCAACGATATGTTCAGGCAATACAGGTCCTGGATATGTCTGGTCCCAATCAAGTGTAAGGAGATAATCCCTTATGATCTGCTTATCATAGCTGTCCTGTCCCTTTCCAGGTTCATAAGCCTGCACAGACCAGAACCGTGAGGAATCAGGGGTCAGGATTTCATCTATAAGGATCAGTTCCTTGTCATATATTCCGAATTCGAATTTTGTGTCAGCTATTATGATCCCTTTTTTCTCGGCTAATTCCCTTGCCTTCGAATATATCCTCAGGCTGACATCCCTGAGCTTTGCAGCCATTTCATTGCCGACTATATTTTCGGTTTCCTTAAATGAGATATTTATATCATGCCCCTCCTCAGCCTTTGTGCTGGGTGTGAATATCGGGGAATCAAGCCGGGAAGATTCCTTCAGCCCATCCAACAATTTTATCCCGCAAACAGAGCCTGTCTTCTGGTATTCCTTCCAGCCGCTCCCGGAGAGATACCCCCTCACTATGCATTCCACAGGCAGTTGCTCTGCCTTCTTCACCAGCATGCTCCTGCCTTCAAGCTGATCACGGTATTTATGGCACTGGTGCGGATAGTCATCAACATTTGTGGCGATAAGATGGTTTTTGATGATATCCTCCATCTGCCTGAACCAGAATATAGATATCTGTGTAAGCAGCTTTCCTTTTCCGGGAATCCCGTTTGGAAGGACAACATCAAAGGCCGATATCCTGTCAGATGCTATCATAAGAAGGCTGTCCCCAAGATCATAGATGTCCCTGACCTTGCCGCTCCTTATGAATTTAATGTCAGGCATATCTGTTTTCAATATGATTTTTTCCATTTATTATTCCCCGATTGTGGCAATTCAGAATATTTTGATTGATATATTAACTTAAAACAGCTTTTTTTCTCTTTATTAATTTTCTGTTTCGACAACAACAAAATCAACAGATTAACATACAAGTGTAAACATTAATTCACTGAAGACAGACGGTCTGTATTCACCTCAGCTTAAGAGGAACGTAGTCGCTTCTCAGGCCGGGCAATGAAGATACATACGAAGGCCTTATGAGTTTTCCCTGAATTATCTCCTCGATCCTGTGGGCTGACCAGCCTGCCACACGCGACATTGCAAAAATGGGGGTAAAGAGTTCTTTCGGTATCCCCATTGACCGGTATACAAACCCGGAATAAAAATCAACATTGGCAGATGCCACTTTGCCTTTCTTCGCCTCAACAATCTTCGGCGAGAGCAAGGCAACTTTCATGTATAGATTAAACTCCTTCTCCAATCCTGTCTTTCTCGCAATCTCTTCGGCCTTATGTTCGAGGACCAGGGCCCTCGGGTCTGACTTTGTATAGACGGCATGGCCTATGCCATAGATTTTGCCTGATTTGTCATTGGCCTTCTTGTCGAGGATTTTTTCCAGGTAATAAGAAACTTCCTCGTCATCATTCCAGTCTTTCACATGAGACTTAATGTTTTCCATCATACTCTCAACGGCTTCGTTAGCGCCGCCGTGCAGGTGTCCTGACAGTGAAGCGACACCTGAACAGATCGCCATATAACTGTTCGCACCAGAGGATGAGACGGCCCTGACCGTGAAGGTCGAGTTGTTGCCCCCACCGTGTTCGGCATGAAGTACCAGCATCATGTCAAAAAGCTGAGCAGTCATTTTGTCGGGCTTCTTACCATGCAGCATATAGAGGAAATTTTCTGCATGGCTGTATTCATCTCTTGGTTCAAGGAGTTCGGACAACTCTTTTCTTTGGCCGATTGATGCATGGTAGTTGTATGCAACTATTGTGGGGAACTTTGCGATAAGGTCAATACATTGCCGTGAGAGATCTTTTATGTCGGTTGAGTTGGGATTCCTGTCAAAGAGATGCATGGCAGACACAACGGTGTGAAGAGAGCCCATCTGATCGTCATGTGGGGGCCTGTTGAGAATGATCTTTTTTGCTTCTTCCGGCAGGTGTCTTCTCTGCGCAAGCTCGCTGGTGAAGGTCGCGAGATGCTTCTGGTTCGGGAGCTCGCTTGTCAGCAGGAGGTATGCTGTCTCTTCAAAACCGAACCTGTTTTCCTTCTGCTGGTGCCTCACCAGGTCTTTAACATTATAACCGCTGTAATAGAGTTCACCGTCAAGGTTTATTTTGTGCTCTGTGCCGTCTGCATGAATTTCTTTCTTGTAGCCAATCACCTGACCTTTGCTGGTTATCCCTACAAAAACTCCTGTACCGTCCTCATTTCTCAGGCCCAGCTTTATGTTCTTTGCCTTGACGAGCTCAGGGGATATCTTGTCATGTTTTAATGCAAGCTTCTGAATTATTTTTATTACGTTTTCCATGCACTCACCTCATTATATTTTATTATTTCTCAGAGCGGATATTTATAGAACAAAAAACGGTAGTAATGTGAATCCGCTTATGAAACATCATGCCCGCGTTGATTTCCTTACTTTACCGCCCCTGGGGATTATTGCAATTCCCGATGTGTCAATATGGCACCTGAAACGGTCCTTGTCAGGTTCAAACCCTATTTTTTCGCCTTCATCGATTACATTTAATTTATCCACAATCACGTTTTTCAGGCTGCAGCCTTTTCTTAATATAACCCTGTCCATTATTATGGAGTTTTCAACAGAAACACCATTTTCTATAATCACTCCGCTGCGGATAACCGAGTTGCTTATCCTGGCCTTATGTATTACCGTACCCTCACCTATAATACTGTTTCTTATGTCTCCCCTCAGTATTTTGGCGGCCGGACCTTCAGAGCCTGAGTGGTGAATCGGCCATAAGCTGTTGTCGAGTTCAAACTTCGGGAATTCACCCAGCATGTCCATATGCGCGTCGTAAAAAGCCGAAATAGAACCAACATCACGCCAATATCCCTTTTCTTCGTAGGGACTGGTCCCCGGTATGATATTTGTAGAAAAATCGTAGGCGAATACCTGGCCACTCTCAACCAGACTCGGAATGACATGGGCGCCAAAATCGTGCTGTTTTTTCCTTCTGGGCCTTTCCCAGAGATTCCTAGCATCACGTCTTTATTGAAAATATAATTGCCCATCGACACATAGGCATATTTTGGATTGTCAGTCATGGGTATAGGCTTCTTCGGTTTTTCCTGGAACCCGATAATCCTTTTTTCACTGTCAGTGACTATAACGCCAAAAGAAGATGCCAGTTCAATAGGGACTGGTCTTGCCGCAACAGTCACAACAGCATTATTTTTTATATGGAAATCTATCATCTGCCTGACATCCATCCTGTAGACATGATCAGCGCCAAAGATGATTACCAGTTCCGGGTTCAGCTCACGCATTACACCGATATTCTGAAAAACAGCGTCAGCAGTGCCCTGAAACCATTCAGGTCCCATGCGCATCTGAGGCGGCACTACAGTTACAAAATGGTCCTTGATTACTGAAGAGAGCACCCAGTTTTTCCTAACATGATCAATAAGTGATTGGGATTTGTACTGGACGAGAAGATAGATGGAATAGACGTGTGAGTTAACGAGATTGCTCAAAACAAAGTCAACTATCCGGTATTGTCCGCCAAAAGGCACAGATGGTTTTGACCTGAAAGATGTCAGAGGGAAAAGCCTTTCGCCTTTTCCGCCTGCAAGCACAAATGCGAGAATTTTTGGATGTGCCATTCTACCTCCGCGTTTATCTATTTCCTAAAATAAGACAATAAAAAAGATTGTTACTGACTTTTAATATTATACACATTAGCGGATAATCAGGCATTACTTCTCAGTAATTTTTTCATCAAACAGACATGAAAGGCCGGAGAATCTTTGGTCAAGCAATATATCTTCAAGAGAATACGGGTATTTCTGCATCCAGTTTGGATGTGAATCAACCGTACCCGGCAGATTCTGCTGGTCCAGGGTCCCGATTATATCGTCCAGACTTACAAGGAGAAGCCTGCAGGGAGATTTGGCAAGATAGCGGTATATGGCAATACAAAGCTCATGTGTCATATGAGGTATCGCCTGAGGGTCTTCAGGAAAATCATCAGGAATAATCCTTTGTGCCTTCAAGGCAGAAAGGATGAGCCGTTTATCTCTCTCCCTCCAGATAACATCGTTTTTCCATGCTTCCTCATCTGCATAGATGCCCAGCTGTTTTTTTACTTCAATATCGCGGCCTGCCCAGTAACCGTATATTGTCGGAAGGTCATGGGTAGTAATGGCGCAAAGGGCCATGGATGGATATTGCTCAGGAGCTTTGAAAGAGGGATCAGGGTAGTTTCTCTCAAAATAAAAAAGCCTGTAGGAAAGCATCTGAAATGACTGCAGCATTTCCCTGAAGGTATCATCTATTGTGCCAAGGTCTTCGGCAATGACAATAGTTTTGTTTCTTTGACTTTCGAGCGCTATGATCCGCAGAAGGTCCTCGGCAGGCTGCAGGAGATATGCTCCATTCTCAGGAGACATACCTGATGGAATCCAGAAGAGCCTGTACAAACCAAGGGCATGATCAATCCTCAAGGCACCGCCATATTTCATATTTTTTCTGATAGTTTCAATAAATAATTCATAGCCGGTTTCCTTGAGATTGTCAGGGACCATAGGAGGAAATCCCCAGTTTTGTCCACAAGGATTAAAATCATCAGGCGGTGCGCCGACATCAGCATCTCCGATTATCTCCTGGTAATTCCAGGCATCGCTCCCACCGGCAACTGCGCCGACAGCCAGATCATGATACAGACCGATCTTCATCCCGGCCTTTTTGCAATGGCCTGATATTTTCAGGAGCTGATCATCTATAAGCCATTGGATATATATGTAATACAGCACTTCTTTTTCATGTTCTTTTTTGAAGGCAGTAACAGCATCTCCCTTTGGATCATGATATTCTGCAGGCCATTGCTGCCAGGAATACACATCTTTTTTCTTTTTGAAAAAGTTCCAGAGTGCCAGAAAGGTCGCAAAAGTCTCTACGCATTTCCCCTTCAACTAAAATATATTTTCTGAATTCATTACCCCGTTTAGTGTTCCTTTTGTAGTGTACTTTCATAAAATATTTCAAAAGCGCGTCTGAGTATCTGCTCTTTGAGCTGGCTTGTCTTTTCGTAATCTATCCGGTCCGAATTTCTCAGCTTACGTATTTTTTTTCTGAAGGCTTCTCTTTTTAGGAATTCCCGGATGTCATCAGACTCTATGCACCTCAGGTATGCCTTCTATGTCCAGATAAACAAAATTCTTATACAGCCTGCTTATCGGCGAATAAGGACTGATGCCATGAGGATAGGTATTGGGGATTGCATGGAGCGGGTTTAGCCCGATAAAATCAGCCTTTAACCCGGCCATCAAATTGACAATACTCTCCAGATCTTTGAAATCCCCTATTCCCCAGGAACGTTTTGATTGCAGAGAATAGAGATTGACAGACAAGCCCCATGTCTTGGATGTCCCTGATTCCGGCGGAAGATAACAGGCATCAGGAGTGATTATAAGCCTTGTTTTTTTTCGTATTGTTCCTGGTTCCATCCGGTAAGATATCGGTAAGCCTGCATTCTATGTCAGCCGTATAATAACCGGTATTTCTATGTGCTTCATCTGAAATAAGTATTTTTATATATCTGATGTTGTCTATTGTTCTTTCATCTACAATATTGATGTCATTGCCAAAAACCTGAAAACTGTTACTCAAGCCATTTTCATCCTCTATAACACATGTAATCTCCAGATTGTTCTCTTCACCAGTTGCAACAGGTATATAAAGAGGAATTTTCAAGGGCTGAGCATTGACAGATACGACAAAAACCGGTTCTGTAAAACTTTTCCACGGCCTGGATTTCCGATCATTGATTTCTCTTGCTATAGCATCATCAGATTCAATATCTATCCTCATCGCCTTGAGCATCGCCTTTTTTGCATCAAGGGAAGCGATGTGAAGTTTTCCGAAAATATCCCAGTATTCAGGGAGGATCCCGCAGAGCGCTGCAAGTTCATTAATCATTTCAGATGTCTGTTGATTTATTTCCATTTTTAAATACCCGTCATAATTGTACCACACTGATATTATTAGATTGAAGATTCCCTCCAGCAAGACCACGGGAATATCGCTCGCTATCCATTAAAAGAAAAACTTCTTTAGACCACATAATTCATAAATTTCAGACAAACAGCAACGAATTAGACGGGGCATAGTACTAGAGCGGATTTTTTTGCCGATATTCCGGCATTATGAAATCATGAGGCAAAGCCTCGGCCTTGATCGGATGACGGGGCGAGAATGAGCGAGAGTACTATTTCCCGCCTAATTCTTACTATTGTTATGGAAAATTTCAGTCCCCTACAGCCTCAGTGCTTCAAGCCTTGCAATTCTCTCTTCAACCGGAGGATGAGTGCTGAACAACTTCATCATGGCCCCCCCGCTAAAGGGATTGACTATCATCATATGAGATGTGGCAGGCGTTGCATGCATCGGTATCATCTGAGTACCCTTATGCAGTTTGCGCAAGGCATTTGCCAAAGCCAGAGGATTTCCATTAAGCCTGGCTCCGCCTTCATCAGCAGCATATTCCCTTGACCTTGAAATAGCCATTTGAATCAGCATGGCTGCTATGGGTAAGACAATCATCATAACAATCGAGGCTATCGGACTTCCGCCTTCGTCGTCATCATGCCTGCCCCCGAAAATCATCGCCCATTGGGCCATCTGCGCCAGATAACTGATTGCTCCGGCAACTGTCGCTGCTATAGTTCCGATCAATATGTCCCTGTGACGTACGTGCGCAAGCTCATGCGCCATAACGCCGGAGAGTTCTTCCTCAGTCAGAAGCTGCATTATGCCTTCAGTTGCTGCAACAGCAGCATGATTAGGGTTTCTGCCGGTAGCAAAGGCATTCGGGGACATATCAGGGATAATATAAACCTTTGGCATCGGCATGCCTGCCTTCTGCGACAGTCTTCTGACAATCCTGTGCAAAACAGGCGCTTCAGCTTCGCTGACCTCCCGGGCTTTGTACATCTTCAAGACGATCTTGTCACTGAAAAAATAAGTGATAAAGTTCATAAAGAAGGCCATAATCAGGGCAAAGGTCATCCCGGACCTTCCTCCAAGGGCGCCACCTGCAAATACCAAAAGCAATGTGAGAATTACCATTAACATTGCTGTCTTTATATAATTCATATCTTTCCTCCTTTAAATCCTTATCCAGTAAACAATATTTAGCTATTTTTATTTTAATTCATCCTCAACAGGAGCGTCAACAGAGGGCTGAATCTGAACTTCTCTTACATCACCTTCAAGAATCTCGAATGCCCTGACTTCGGGCCGGTCTTTATCCGTAAGACCTACGATTATATATATCTGGTCAGAGTAAAAAGCCAGAGATACGTCCTTAGGAGACGGATATGCCTGCGAGTGCGGATGCGAATGATAGATGGCGACCATTTTATGACCGTTTTTTCGCATATCTTTCATTACCCTGAACTGTTCCTCAGGGTCCATCATATAACTCACACTGGAATTTTCAATGTTCGTTATTCTGTAAATCTTTTCAGCGGTATTCCTGTCTCCTGCAAGCAACCCGCAGGCCTCGTTTGGATATACGGATTTACAGTGTGAAATCACCTGGTCTAACAGGTCTCTGGATAGAATTAATCGGGCAGTCAATTTTTAATAAGAAAGCTGACTACTGGGTTGAGCAATAGCCTTCATTGTAATCAATCAGTTCCGTAATGCTTGGATTTTCACCGCAAACAGGACATGAAGGGTTTCTTGGAATTTTTACCTTTCTGAAGGTTGTCTTCAGTGCGTTATAAATCAGGAGCTCTCCCGACAACACCTCGCCCTTCCCTAAAATCAGCTTCAATACCTCGGTTGCCTGCAACCCGCCTATAACGCCGGGAAGCACCCCTAGAACACCGGCCTCCTGGCACGAAGGGACCAGTCCCGGAGGAGGAGGTTCCTCGAAAAGACATCTATAGCAAGGTCCTGCACCAGGGACTATGGTGGTAACCTGCCCTTCAAACCTGAGAATCGCACCGCTTACAAGGGGCTTGCCAAGCATGACACAGGCATCATTGACAAGATATCTTGTCGGGAAATTATCGCTTCCATCAACAACAATATCGTAGTCCCTAAACAGATCCATAATATTGTCCTTGGAAATCCTTATCTTTAGCGGTACGATATTGACATCAGGATTCAGTGCATTGAACGTCTTTTTAGCAGACTCGACCTTCAGCATCCCGATCGTATTCATGCTGTGAGCAATCTGTCTCTGCAAATTACTCATTTCTACTGTATCATTGTCTATCAGCGCGATAGTCCCCACACCGGCTGCTGTAAGATAATATCCTACAGGGCAGCCAAGCCCTCCTGCGCCGACAATAGCAACCTTTGCATTGGCTATTTTTGTCTGCCCCTTCCCGCCAACTTCAGGCAGGATAATATGCCTGCTGTACCGTAATAGCTGGTCTTCAGTAAAATCCATTAATCTTTTTCCTTTTTAATCTGCAAAATCCAGTCTGTTTCATTGATCTTTTCTACCTTTAGCACCTTCTGCCCATGATCTTCCATAGACTTCGGGATGTTTCTGGACGCCTCTTCACTATCCAGGAGGATCTCAAGTATCTGACCCACCTCCATGGACTCTATCGCAAGCTTTGCCTTTACAAAAGTATACGGGCAGACAAGCCCTTTTATATTAATGCTTTTATCAGGAGTAATTTCTTCCATCTTGCACCTCTGTTACAGTCAATTAAAGCTAGATATTGAATTGTAACTGATATTAACCATTTTCGCAATTTCCCACTTGTCTTCGTGCAGAGTTATTGGCCCATCTGGCATCGCCACAGTGAGGCTGGAAAGGAAAAGAGGGGAAAGCGCAGGTACTCACAGAAATTGATGCCAGACGCGTTATTGCATGACTGAGAACTTCACCTGTAGCTATAGTAATCTCTCTGGCATTCGGTGCATGCTCTTAGGTCAAATGATTTTAGAGTTCCTTTTATCCTGCGTGAAATGTCGGAAGAAACCTTTATCGATAGCAAACCAAAAAGAAGTGTTGCTTTTTCCATAGAGGCGTTTTAAATGCCTCTATTTTCAGACATCGAGATGCCGGAGGGCTCGTCTTCAGCCAGCAAACCGGTAAAATCTTTTGCCGGTACCGGCATTGAGAAGAGATACCCCTGGGCCTCGTCGCAGCAATGCGAGCGTAGAAATTCCAGTTGCTCAACCGTTTCGACGCCCTCGGCCATTACTCTGAGGTTGAGGTCCCGCGCCATTGCAATGATCGCCCGCGGGATAGCCTGATCCTGACGAGTCGTTGCAAGAGAATTGACAAATGCACGGTCTATTTTAATTCTATGGATCGGCAGGTACTTGAGATAGTTCAGTGACGAGTAGCCGATCCCGAAATCATCGATGGTACACTGAACACCAAGTCTCGCCAGTGCCTTAATGGATGAAACATTGCTTTCGGCATTGCGCAGTAAAACGCTCTCTGTGAATTCCAGTTCCAGGAACCGGGGTTCAAGACGAACGTCATCGAGTTTCTTGCGCAGCGTTTCCACAAAATTATTTTGAACAAAATGGTAGGTGGAGATGTTTACCGCAACGCGGATTCTAGGCAGGCCCATTTCCTGCCATGCCTTGTTCTGCGCACATGCGCTATGGATGACAAATTCCCCGATGGATGATATTACCCCTGCGTCCTCGGCAAGAGAGATGAATTCATCCGGTGCGAGTAAACCGAACTCCGGGTGTTGCCAGCGGACAAGCGCCTCTGCCCCCACTATCTTGCCGGTCTTAAGGTCGACCTGGGGCTGATAATACACAACAAACTCTCGTTCTGTAATTGCACGGCGAAGATCGTCCTGTAACCGAATTATCTTGATGGCGTCCGCGTCGATAAAAGGATTGAAGAACTGGTAATTGTTCCTTCCCTGCGACTTGGCATAATACATAGACATGTCGGCTTTCTTAATCAGGCTTTCCTCGTCGTTGGCGTGTTCTGGAAATACGCTGATGCCTATGCTGGCGCTGACATACAAATCTCTTCCGTCAACAATGAAGACTGAGGACATCCTGTCAAGAATTTTTCTGGCAATAACCGCAATATTGTCTTTAGATTTAACATCCGGAAAGAGAAGAACGAATTCATCACCGGACATCCTGCTGACCGTGTCAACCTCACGGACGGTTTTCCTGAGCCTTTCGGCTACCGCCCTGAGCAGAAGGTCTCCTACGGTATGACCCTTGGTGTCATTGATGATTTTGAAGCGGTCAAGATCGATAAACATTACAGCCAACACATTGCGATGACGTCGCGCATGCCCTAATTCTTTCATGAGGCGGTCGTTAAACAAGGCACGGTTCGGAAGACCAGTCAGTTGATCATAAAATGCCATCTTCCTGATTGTCTCTTCATTACGTTTACGCTCGGTGATATCATCCGAAGTAGTAACTATGGCGATGATATTCCCCTCAGGGTTTGTAACAACTGCCGACTTCAAAAGGACAGGAAATGCGTTGCCACCTTTTCTGATATTAGTAGTTTCCCGCTCGAACCTACTCAATATCGGCTGGTCTCTCGGCTTCCAGGTGTCAGGCGGTGCCAGAAAACGGACTGCCTTCCCGATCAGTTCTGAAACCTCATAGCCATGCATTTCAGCCTCTGCTTGATTGGCATAGAGGATATTTCCTTCGGGGTCGGTTATCGTGACGCCAGTCTGCATATTCTCCACAGCTTTTTGGAGTGCAAGCAGAGCTTCCTCGTTGATCCTGCCCCGCCTGATTTCCTCCTGCCACCTACGGTACAGAAACATCAGGAGAAAAGACAGCAAGAGAAAATTAGTATTGATCAGAAGGTCTTTATAGGGGATGTGGGCATATTCTCTGAAATAGTCCAGAATCCAGTTCCCAAAAACTGCTAATACATTAATCGCAGTAAGCAGAAATGTCAGGAACAGAACCAGAATGAGATAAGGCAGGTGTGAGAGCTGAGGGGAAAGGAGTGAGGTGAAACGTGAGGGGTTCGGCTTGTTCATTTGCATCAGCAAGGGCAGCCCCAGAGGTTAATCAAGAAGCCTGGCAAGAGTATTTGCAGATATCCCATTTGTCCCTCCTTAAAGCCCCTGGAAGGGCCTCCTCATAATTATTTCGTTATATATTATCCGGTGTTACATTCAAAGTGCATAAATAAACCGCGCAGATATGCTTATAAGTGTTCATAGTCAGATAATGAACCACGGTCTTCTTCAATAAATTTCTACTTCAATATGCCAGTCTGCCGTTATGAATGTTAGAAACTGCTGTCGAGTCCTAATCAGCAGACTTGACGGCAGTTGTTTCTGGTTTGATTTCAGTCTCCGTTTCACTCATCGCGATGATTTATAAATGAAGCGAGGACTTCCCTATCTTTTTCTGTCAAGTCCAAAAACTCTATCCCTATGTCATATTGTTTTTTGGCTTCCTTATCTATCACTTGAGATGAGGCAACTCTCCCCACAAACTTAAGACGTTTATCATCATGGATGAACATCTCCATGGGTATCCTGCTTTCGATTTCAAAGTTTCGCACGCATTCAATAAGCATGCCTCCAAGGCTGATGGTTTTTACTTTGTAATTATCAGGATAAAGCACAATCGCGTTTTCCGGGTCCTTAATATGAAACCGGATATCAAGTCTGGTACCACCTATAACATGAACTTCCTCTATTTTATGACTGTCAATAAGATATTGAAGTTCAGTTGTCCTTTCATTGGACATAGCTTTGAATTGCATACCAGCTGCATATACTGGTATCATTTCTCCCTGAGGTCCCTTCCTGGTCTCATTGAGTGAGCTCCATACAACAGTACCTCTCAGGGAGACGGTCTTAGATCCTTCTAATTTAAGCGTATAGTCACTGCCGATATTAAGCCGCTTGTCTGCTTTCACCGCTATTCCGCTGATACTGATGTCAATGACCTTCACTTCAGTGGCCAATACCATTTTTCCGTGGACTTCAAGGTCGTTCAATTTGTATCTTTTATATCTCCGTTTTTCATGCATCATATTTACCTTCTGAAGCAATCATTTTCATAAATACAATCATATTGTCATCAAATGTCTTTTTCGACACGTCACTTCAGTTGATTGAAATATAATTCAGTCATTAAAGGTTCCTCACTAATTGCTTGCATCAGAAGATTTCAACCCGGTCTCTTTTTTACTCTCAAGAATGTCCTGCGCTGACTCTCTCTTTACAAAGTCCCTTAACATTTTTAGTTCATCAACCCCGACTTCTCTGAACTCTATTCCCATGCCGGGCGGCTGCTTTCCAATGCCACACTGTATATTGGCCACAACACCTTTTAAATGCATATTTCCTGCTTTCAGTGGCAGCGATATTACCACTTTTGAGCCGACAGGGAAAGGCCCTTTTGTTTGAATATACATTCCACCTGCTGAGACGTTTACTGTATAAAGTTCGGAGGTCATCCCGTTACATGTTACGTATACTTTATTGCACATGGCAACTCTTACGTGCTTCCTTCTTGTTCCGGATGTCAATTCCCTGTTTTCAATCTCCAGCCTGAGGACATCAAATACTTTTGTTGCCAGATCCGTATCAATAAATAAGGCGATCCTTTTACCTACCCTATCAGCTGCAGCCAGAAGACTCTCCTTATTTTCCGCTGACTCATCTATGATGGACATAGACTTACCTATGAAAATGGAACTGGCAGCCTTAGCCAGATTTTCACTGATAATGTTTTTTAATTCGGATTTGACATCCATATGTTTGATTTACAAGCCTATCTCTTTTATTATCTTATAAAAGATATTGATGACCCTCACAATAAAGATGGCCCCTGCAAGAGAAATGACACCAACGAGGAATTCTCTCGATGTCTCAGGCAAGCTCGGGAATAATGGCATTGTGAGATATCCCACTCCTAAAAGACCTATGAGGTAATAAAGAAGCCTCCAGGATTGCTTGACGAGCCCTCCGGGGATTTGCTTTGTCAGAGACAAGGCCCTGTAGAATGCGTAGAAGATTACGACAATCGCTGTAAGCCAAATCAACAAAATCAGCAGTTGCATGGGTTCCTTTCCTGAGCCAAATTATTTGACTTTTCAATTTTTTAATATGATAAGCTTAAGTCGTCAATGAGGGATTTCTAAGTTTCCCCAAAGAGGGGCTCCATGGACCTCACAATGAAGATGGCCTCTGCAAGAGAAATGACTCCAACTATTAATTCTCTCGATGTTTCAGGCAGTCTTCGGAATAATGGCATTGTGAGATATCCCCAAGCGCCAAAGTACAATTGCAGCCTTGAGAAGAATAGTACGGCCAGGCCTTGGCCGTCAATCCTACCGAAGTAGGGGGAGCAGAGTGGTTCAAGTCAATAGCCTGAATTGGGACACAATACAAAACAAACACAATCTAAAACTTGCAAATAGTTGCATAGTATAGACGGAAATAGTTTTAATCAAGAGAATAATATGAATCCGGAGTTATCAATGTTCCGTTTTCGAGTTGATAACAATTGATAGAAATACTATTTTCTATGCTAATTCCGAAAAAATACAACCTAAATTCTCACACTTCCCTCAGCACAGATCACTTTTTCATGTCATATGCCATCTACGCTAACATTGCCCACTGGAGGCGAAATTTGGCAGGTCATAGCAAGTCAGGCGTTTAGGCTGAAAGCTGAACTATATCAGTCATCTGCGAGTTACAAATTATCAGGCCTGTTCTTTGCCTTCCACCCTTATGAAGACTGTTTTGCCGGTGACAATCTTCAACTTGTTGATCTCTTTGACAGCAGCGAGAACATCTTTTTCCCTTGCAGTGTGGGTAAGGACCACCAGGGGAACAGTCTTGCCTTCTCTTCTGTCTTTTTGTATGACAGAGGCGATGCTTATGTTATATTTTCCGAGTATGCCGGAAATCCTTGAAAGAACACCCGGTTTATCAATAGCTGAAAATCTGAAGAAATACCTGGACCTCACATCATCCATTTTAAGGAGATTCTTCCCTTTTTCGTCTCTTGTAAAAAGTGGGTTCCTTCCAATGGTCTTATTGACAATATTGCAGGAAATATCAGCGATATCACTGACAACAGCACTGCCTGTAGGCATATCTCCGGCGCCCCGTCCGTAATAGAGCGTTGAACCTACTGCATCGCCTTCTACATAAACAGCATTAAAGACGCCGTCCACCTTTGAAATCAGAAAATCCTCAGGGACCATCGTAGGATGCACCCTCAGCTCAATCTTTCCGTTGGTTTCCTTTGCAATAGCAAGCAGTTTCAGCTTGTAACCCAGTTCACGGGCAAACTCTATATCAATCGACGATATCCAGGATATGCCCTCACGGTATACGTCTTTAAGGCTGAACTGTGTTCCGTAGGCCAGGGACGCAAGTATAGAGAGTTTATGGGCTGAATCTATGCCTTCGATGTCATAGGTCGGGTCTGCCTCAGCATATCCGAGCTTCTGGGCCTCTTTCAGGACCTCTGAGAACCCGGCATTTTCATCTGACATCTTCGAAAGTATATAATTTGTCGTTCCATTGATTATCCCGTATATCGACTTTATCCTGTTTGCAACCAGCCCTTCACTGATGATCTTGATTATCGGTATGCCGCCTGCGACAGAGGCCTCAAATCCAACTTTCACACCTGCTTTTTCAGCAGCCTTGAATATCTCCTTGCCATGGGTTGCCAGCAATGCCTTGTTTGCAGTCACCACGTGTTTTCCGTTTTTGATAGCCTTAAGCATGATCTCTTTTGCTATGGTGGTCCCGCCGATGAGCTCAACGATAATATGTATATCCGGGTCTTTGATAACAGAGTCAGCATCAGTTGTCAGAACACCTTTGGGCAGCTTGATGCCCCTGTCCCTCTTAATATCAAGGTCCGCTATTTTCTTGAGATTTATATCCACTCCTGTGCGGTCTTTCAGGAGCTTCCTGTTTTGAATAAGTATCTTTGCCGTACCTGTCCCTACTGTGCCGAAACCAATAATCCCGATATTAATCATTTGTTTATCACCCTCTTTATTCCTTTGGTTGCCTGCCTGATCCTGTGTTCATTTTCAACAAGGGCGAATCTGACATAATTGTCGCCACCCTCTCCAAATCCAATGCCAGGTGATACAGCCACACCAGCCTCTTTTATAAGCAATTTGCAAAATTCAAGTGATCCCATCTTCCTGAACTTCTCAGGTATTTCAGCCCATGCAAACATGGTGGCCTTGGGCGGCTCTATTGTCCAGCCTGCCTGCTTCAGGCCTTTTACCAGAACGTTCCTTCTTCTTTCATAGACCCTCCGCATCTCATCAACGCAATCCTGAGGTCCGCGCAAGGCTATTACGCTCGCTATCTGAATAGGCTGAAACATTCCGTAATCAAGGTAACTCTTGATCTTGATCAGCGCCCCGACAATCTCCTTGTTCCCCACGCAAAACCCCACTCTCCAGCCGGCCATGGAATAACTTTTCGTGAGGGAATAAAACTCAACACCTACGTCCTTTGCGCCGGGAGCCTGCAAAAAACTCGGCGCCTTATAGTCGTCAAAAACAAGGTCTGCATAAGCCAGGTCATGGATAACAATAACATTGTTCTCTTTTGCGAAATCAACAACTCTCCTGAAAAAATCCAGGCCTTCAACTACCTGGGTTGTAGGATTATGAGGGAAGTTCATTATCAGCATCTTCGGCCTCGGCCATGATGTCTTATACGCCTTCTCCATCTCTTCGAAAAAATCCGTTCCAGGGCCTACAGGTACGGTCCTGACCTCGCCGCCTGCAATAATGACACTGTAGGGATGAATGGGATATGCAGGGGTTGGAGTCAAAACAACATCGCCGGGTGTGACAGTGGCAAGCACCAGATGAGACAGCCCCTCTTTTGATCCTATAGTCACAACAGCCTCTGATTCAGGATCAAGATCAACATCATAGCGCTTTTTATACCATTCGCATATGGCCATACGCAATTGTGTTATGCCCTTTGATGCGGAATAGCGGTGATTTTTGGGTTTCCTGGCAGCCTCTATAAGCTTATCAACAATATGTTTTGGAGTAGCGCCGTCAGGATTGCCCATGCCGAGGTCTATAATGTCCTCCCCTTTCCTTCTGGCCTCCATCTTGAGGTTATTTACAATCGCAAAAACATATGGCGGCAACCTCTTGATCCGGTTGAATTCATACATGTTCGTACATCTCCTCTGCATTCATAGAGCTTCTCACAAGCGGTCCTGAAGCCGCGTATTTAAATCCCATATCAAGGGCCTTCAGCCTCAGGTCTTCAAATACCTCAGGCAGGAGGTATTTTACCACAGGAAGATTCTTCTTTGTGGGTCTCAGATACTGGCCTATTGTAACAAAATCGCAATCAGCTTTTCGCAGATCTTTCAGGATTGTTATGACTTCATCGTATGTCTCGCCCAGCCCGAGCATAAAACCGGATTTTGTGAAAATATCAGAGGACATCTCCTTTGCCTGCCTCAGCACTGACAGAGACCTTTCGTACTTTGCATACGGCCTGACAACAGGATAAAGCCGCGCAGCTGTCTCCACATTATGATTAAATACATCAGGTCTGGCATCCAGAACTGTCTTTATGGAGTTGATATCACCCAGGAAATCCGGAGTAAGGACCTCTATCTTCGCAAGAGGCATCCTTCTACGTACAGCGCCAATGGTCCTTGCAAATTGTCCGGCACCGCCATCCGGGAGGTCATCCCTTGTTACAGAAGTGATGACTATATATTTAAGCTTCATCTCAGCAGCTGCCTCTGCAACATTTTCCGGCTCGTCCTCATCAACTTCAGCCGGATTAAAAGACTCTATTGAACAAAATCCGCAGTTTCTGGTACAACCTGGTCCAAGGATCATAAAGGTGGCGGTAGGTTTCGCAAAGCACACCCCCCTGTTAGGACAACGGGCCTCTTCACATACAGTAGAGAGTTTATGCCGCCTCAGTAAATGTTTTGTATCATGACTATCAGAAAGGCTCCGTGTCCGTATCCAATCAGGCAATCTCATAGTCATTAAAATTAATAGAATTACTTAACTTTGTCAATTGTATCAGACATAATTTCATGAGGATTTATCCTGGGTTTATCTTGATTAAAGCATCGTGAGAACTAAATAGTGTTTGTAAGACGGGCCATTTGACAAGTAGACCTTTTTCGCATACACTCTTTTTAAGATGAGTCAGGTCAATGGAAATGCGGCGGGCAGGAGGAAATTTTTAAAATCACTTCTCGGCCTTCTCGGTGCGACCTTTCTTGTCTCATTCGTGTATCCGCTTCTGAGGTTCCTCGCTCCTCCGGGCGGAGAGGCAAAAGGCCAAAAGGTCATCATTAAAAAGAGCGAGGTCCCCGCAGGGTCCGCAAAAGATATCGTCATCAATGCTGTTCCTTCGATCATCATTAATACTCCTGACCAGGGGTTTGTGGCCCTTTCGAAAGTCTGCACACATCTGGGGTGTCTCGTAGAGTATGACAAGATCAAAAGAAGGCTGCTCTGCCCCTGTCATGCCGGAGTGTATACCCTTGAAGGGAACGTGGTATCCGGGCCGCCGCCGAAACCCCTCCTGAAGTTTCCGCTTAAGGTGGAGGGGGAAGATATAGTGATAGGATGAAGATATGCTCGGAAAGATAAGAAACTGGGTGGAAATACGGATCGGGCTTGACGAACTCATCAGGACCCAGCTTACGGAGTACATGGTACCGCGGAATATCAACATCTTCTATACACTCGGGTTCGTCGCGCTGGCCGCCTTCATATCCCAGATTATTACCGGGTTCTTTCTCCTCATTTATTATGTCCCCCATTCAGAATATGCCTTCAGGAGCGTACAGGACATTATGAACAAGGCACCCTACGGCTGGCTCTTCAGGCAGATGCATGCGGTCGGAAGCAACCTTATGGTGGCGGTTGTCTTGCTCCATATGCTGTCAGTATTCTTCATGGGAAGCTACAAAAAACCGAGGGAGCTGACCTGGGTCGCCGGATCTTTCATGCTCCTTATAACCCTCACATTCTGTCTGAGCGGTTATCTCCTGCCGTGGAGCCAGTTGAGCTATTGGGCAACGACGATCGTCACGACTATACCGACCGCCTTCCCCTACGTGGGTGAGTCGATAACCAGGATGCTCAGAGGCGGAGAGGCGGTCTCAGGGACAACACTGAACAGATTTTTTGCCCTTCACGTCACCTTTCTCCCCCTCCTTCTGCTGTCTTTTGCAGCGATACACCTTTTTCTGATCAGACGAATAGGTATCTCCGCCCCACCCTTCGGCAGATCAGGGGAAGAGAAAAGGCCCTGGACAGAATTCAGGCATGAAGGCCACGCAGGAGGTCATCCCTTTTATCCTTACTTCGTGCAGAAAGAGATGGCTGCGGTGTCCGCTTATTTTGTGGTGATGTTTTTCATCATCAGCTTCCTGCCGACACTTTTTCTTCCGGAAGAGGCCAACACACCCGCAGACCCCTTTAAGACACCGGCACATATAAAACCTGAATGGTACTTTCTGGCGCCTTACCAGATGCTCAAGGTCGTCCCGAACAAACTTCTCGGAATCAGCATGCAGATAGCCCTTGTGACTTTATTCATCCTCTGGCCCTTCTTCGATACAAAAGAAGAGGAAAACATTCTGAAGCGTCCTTTACTCCGGACATTGTTTCTCCTGTCTATCATTGTATGGATAGCGCTGACGGTCTGGGGGAAGTATTCATGAGACACCGGCTGTTTCTTTTCATCATCGCCCTCATGTTGTTCCTTGTCCCCTCTGCCGTCTCTGCACAGGGAGGCGGAGGGCGACAGGGAACGGTCTGCCTTGACTGTCACGACTCCGACATCATGAGACCTGAGTTGAGGTCAATTCCTTCGGAATGGCGAAAGAGCTGGCATTTTCAAAACGATGTGTCCTGTCATAACTGCCACGGCGGAGACCCGAAGGACGCGGCGATGGCGATGTCTGCGGAGCGGGGTTTTGCAGGAAAACCCGCCTATGCGGACGTCCCCGAGTTCTGCGGAAAATGTCATATCGGCATCCTGAAAAACTATCTTGAAAGCGGTCACGGAAGGGCCTTGAAGGCGACTCAAAGCGGCCCTAATTGCGTGACCTGCCATGGCTCTCACGGGATACAAAAAGCCAATATCGACATAATAAATGAGCAGCGTTGTTCGCAATGTCATACATATGAAAGGGCCAGGGCGATGAAGCAGGCCCTTTTTCTGGCCGAAAAAAAGCTAAGGGATGTTGGGGAGGGTATCAGGGAGCTTAAACGGGCAGGTGTCTTCACAGAGGAGCAGGACAAGACACTCTTTAATACAGAAGCCGAATTCCGCACCCTCTTTCATTCAGTCGATGTCTCCCTCATTAAGGACAGGACTGACGGGTTCATAAAAAGGCTGGACCAGATCGACTCACAGACAAAGGACCTTTCCCGTGAACTACTTTTCAGGAAAAACTTTTCGGTCTATCTTCATGCTGCTGGCCCTCGGAATCGGCATTGTATTTTTTATGTTATCAAAGACTTCCAAATAAGAACGTTCTAAAGAGATGGTTTTTACATGGCTCTTGGACTTTTGCATTCTCCGTTACAATTCACCGTTGAATATTCACAGTTATTAATCTTCCACGCTATTTTTTCTTCAGCGCTTTACCGCACAATCTTAAGGCTTATATCCGCGGCAATCACCGAATGGGTCAATGCGCCGACTGAGATCAGATCAACTCCGGTTTCAGCTATCTCCCGTACATTCTGGAGCGAGACATTACCCGAGGCCTCAAGGGGGACCTCTTTTTTGAACAATCTTTACAGCTTCTTTCATATCATTTACAGACATGTTATCAAGCATAATAACATCAGCCCCTGCCTCAACAGCTTCCTGAAGGTCATTAAGGTTCTCTACCTCAACTTCTATTTTTGCAAGATGGTAGCCTGCCTTTGCAAGCGCTACAGCTTTAGTTATGCTGCCGACAGCCTCTATATGATTGTCCTTGATCAGTATGGCGTCAAACAGACCGAACCTGTGGTTTACTCCTCCTCCCATCCTGACTGCGTATTTCTCCATAAACCTCAGGCAGGGGGTGGTCTTCCGTGTATCGATGATCTTTGCACCGGTCCCCATCACTGCATCCACAAAAAAGCTTGTGAGAGTGGCAATACCGGAAAGCCTCTGCAGGATATTGAGGCTTACCCGCTCGCCGGCAAGCAATGTCTTTGTCTTCCCTGAAACTTCTCCCAGGATGTCGCCTTTTCTGACCTTGGCGCCTTCAGCAAAGTAGGTTTTAAATACAGTGTCATGGTCCAGTATATTGAAGACTTCTCTGGCAAAAGGAAAGCCTGCGACCACAAAGTTGGCCTTTGCCACATATAAGGCCCTTGACTCACTTTCTTCAGGGATGAGCAATGTGGTTGTAATATCACCGTAGCCAATATCTTCTTCAATGGCATGCTGAAGCAGCTGAATTACGGTAGAAGGCATGTCCATAGGCGATTACCTCCTCCGGAGAAGCGTAAAAAGCCCCCAAATGCCTCCGAGAACTCCGCCGAGAGCTGCCGCAGATTTCCAGTCAAGCAAGGTATTTATATTTCCGTCAATATTCTTGGCAAGGACAAGTACAGCTGCGCTATTTTCGACTTTTACGGAATTCCCGGCAATAATGCCAGCAGCGCTTTTCTTGACTGAAGCTTTTTCTCTTGTTAAAGATAACGGCACGCAGGAATACTTCAGTTTGGTATTATTTCCTGCCACTATCAGGCTCATGCCCGTGTTCATAGCAACATCACTGCCGCTTATCATTCCTGCGGCTGATTGTACGGCCTCTATCTTTTCTCCATCCACGCTTAAGGCGCATACCTGCTCCATTTCAACATGTCCGCCCTCGACATTCCTGACGCTGCTCTGACTTATTTTGATGAACTCGCCCTCGATTATTTCAAGCTCTTTTTCCGAGATTTCCTGCTCTTTTTCATCCATTATTTTTCCCCCTTGGCTTCATACAGTTTTTGGAGATTTTCAAGAACCCTTTCCTTCTTCCTGAGGCATTCCTCATACTTGTCCTGTTCCTTGGCAATGACCTCTTTCGGCGCCCTTTTCAGAAAAGCTTCACTGAGGAGTTTTTTGCTAAGAAAGATAATTGATTCTTCGATCTTTGCCTCTTCCTTCTTAAGCCTTTCGATTTCAAGGTCCAGGTTTAAAAGACCTTCAAGAGGCACATAAACTTCAACATGATTTCTGACTGCCACAGAAGAGCCTTTTATCTTCTTTACGTCAGCGCCTATCTCTATAACATCCGCCTTTGCAAGTTTCTTAAAATACGTGAGATTGCCCGACAGGACTGCCTCTGCATCTTTACTGAGCGTTTTTATATATGCCTTTAATTCTAAAGAAGGGGACAGATTTAATTCCCCCCGTATAGTCCTGATGCCGGTAACGGCTTCCATAATAATGGACATATGTTCCTCAGCTTCAGTTTCTCTGATAAGATTTACGGGATACTCGAGCAGTAACGATACTCTCTCCGTTATGCGGCATATTCTGCCATATCTCCTCGGTGACATAAGGCATAAAGGGATGGAGCAGCCGCAGGGTCTTTTCAAGTATATAAAGGAGACACTGCCTGACCGGAAGCCTCTCAGCAGCTTCATCATACAGGACAGGCTTGACCATCTCAATATACCAGTCACAGAGTTCGTGCCAGATAAACTGATATATGCTGTTGGCAGCGTCATTGAACCGGTAATCAGCAAGGGACTGGTCTATTTCTGCAGCAGCAAAAGACAGCCGGCTCAATATCCACCTGCTGCCGATATCCAGCTTCTGAAGGTCAATTTTATCAGGCAAAGAGGTGTCCTCTGCGTTAAGAAGTATAAACCTGGATGCGTTCCAGAGTTTATTGACAAAGTGCCTGTAGCCTTCCACCCTGTCTTCGGAAAACCTGATGTCACGGCCCTGTGCCGCGAATGCGGCAAGGGTAAACCTGAAGGCATCTGTGCCATACTTGTCCATCATTATAAGGGGGTCTATGACATTCCCCTTTGACTTGGACATCTTCTGGCCGCTGGAATCTCTGACCAGTGCATGGATATAGACATCTTTAAAAGGCACATCATCCATAAACTTTATTCCCATCATCATCATGCGCGCTACCCAGAAAAATATGATGTCAAAACCGGTAACAAGCACTGACTGTAGGATAATATTTCGCAAGTTCAGGCGTTTTTTCCGGCCATCCGAGGGTGGAAAACGGCCAGAGCGCTGATGAAAACCAGGTATCCAGAACATCTTCTTCCTGTCTCAGGGCTGTATTGTCGCATTTGGTGCATTTCAGCGGCAGTTGACCTGGAAACCATCATCTCTCCGCATGAGTCACAGTACCAGACAGGGATCCTGTGACCCCACCATATCTGCCTGGATATACACCAGTCTTTAATGCCTTCCATCCACGCGAAATAAGTGTTTTCCCAGGATTTCGGTATGATTTTCGTTCCGCCTTCCCTGACTGCCTTCATGGCCTCATCTGCAAGAGGCTGCACCCTTACATACCACTGTAGTGCCGGAAGAGGTTCTATGACTGTCTTGCACCGGTAACACTGACTTATGGAGTGAGTATATTTTTCCTGCCTCTCTAAAAGTCCGGCATCTTCCAGGTCCCTGATGACCGCTTTTCTGCATTCATACCTGTCCATTCCCGCATATCTGCTGCCTGCCTCAGCAGTCATTTTTCCCTCAGGAGTGATTACCTTGAGAAAGGGAAGCTGGGGACTCTGGCGTTTTGCTATCGCCTCATCATTGAAGTCATGAGACGGCGTTACTTTTACAGCGCCTGTACCAAAAGCAGCATCAACAGCCATATCTGCCACTACAGGGATTTTCCTGTCTGTCAAGGGGAGCAATATGCTTTTTCCGATAAAGCCTTTATAGCGTTCGTCTTCAGGATTCACAGCTACTGCTGTATCTCCAAGCATTGTTTCAGGCCTGGTGGTAGCAACAGTTATATGACCCTCTCCTTCAGCAAGAGGATATTTTATATAAGTGAGTTTGCCTTCAACCTCTTCATGCTCAACTTCAATATCAGACAATGCGGTATGACATCTCGGGCACCAGTTAATAAGCCTGTTGTCCCTGTAGATAAGACCCTGCTCGTAGAGGCTTACGAAGACTTCAATAACAGCCTTTGAAAGTCCTTCGTCAAGAGTAAACCTTTCCCTGGACCAGTCACAGGAAGCGCCCAGACGCTTCAACTGATGGATAATCCTGCCGCCGTATTCGGCCTTCCAATGTCCAGACGCGTTCTATAAATGCCTCTCTGCCGAGCTGATGCCTGTCTATGCCTTCGGCGGCAATCTGTCTTTCAACAACATTCTGCGTAGCTATGCCGGCATGGTCCATGCCGGGAATCCATACAACGTTATAACCGCACATCCTTTTCCATCGCACCAGTATGTCCTGTATGGTTGTGTTAAGGGCATGCCCCATATGAAGAGTGCCTGTAACATTCGGGGGAGGTATTACAATAGAAAATGCCCTGGCATCAGAACCCGGATCAGCAGTAAATAAATTTCTGCTTAACCAAAATTCATACCACTTCTTCTCAAAGCCTTCTGGATTAAAATTTTTTTCTAGTTCAGCCATAACAAAGAAAGACGGGGAATTGGCGCTGCCGTTTCCCCGTCATATTTTTTTCAAGTTATAATTAAAACTCGGATTTTATCTTTTCAATCTCTTTGGAGATCATTGTATTTGCCAGATCCGGAACAGTTTCCCATATGACCTTTTCAACTTCCGTAGTCAGGGATGAAACAGAACTCTTAAGGATTTCCTTCAATACCTTCTCTGCAAGTTCAGGCGCCACTTCCCATAATACCTTTTCTACAGCATCCTTCATGGCAGGCATTAGAGACGAAAGCACTGCTTTCCTGAGATCAAGCTCAGAGATGACCGACGCAACCTTCTGGTCGATGACCTTTTCAAATACCTTAAGAAACTCTTCTTTTGAAGGCATCTCGGCTTCAGTGAAAACAGGAGCTTTTGCCGCAGGCCGTGCAATTCTTTCTTCCATCGCAGGCACAGGCTTAAATTCCTGGCACTGCAGGTGGGACTTCCTCCATTATTTCAAAAGCCTCTTCAAGTCCTTGCTCTTCAATAGCCTCTTCAGCAATAGGTTCTTCAGCAAACTCCTCAGCAGCCTCGGGAATTTCTTCCATGGACCAGAGGTCCTCTTCAAGCCCTTCTGCACCGACAGCCTCAACTCCTTCAACTTCTGCAACTCCTTCAACTCCAACAGCTTCAGGCTCCGCAGTAACAACATCTTCCTCAAAAGCTTCGAGGACCTCTTCTTCCCCTGTATGCATTTCTCGCTCAGCTTCAGAAGAAGCCATGGCAAGCGCAGCATTTATCTTGCTTATAAGCTCCTGGGATTCAAACGGCTTTATAACAGTGTCATCAGCCCCTACCTCTCTGGCAAGTTCTTCGTCAATTGGTTCAAATGCTCCGGCAAGCAAAATAACCGGCACATGTGACGTCAAAGGATTTTTCTTTATTTTTTCACACAAATTATATCCGTTGACCTTTGGCATCTCTATGTCAGCAAGGACAACATCAGGCTTAAATGTGTCAAGGAGATTGAGGGCATCTTCACCGTTGCTTACAGACTTTATCTGAAAATCCTCTTCAGCAAGGACAAGTTCGACTACCTTCTGTATGGTAATGCTATCATCTGCGAGTAACAGCTTGTAAGCCATCCTTCACCTCTTTAAAGTATTTTGAGAAATTTTATTGCTAAGTACTGAAAATGTCAAGACTTTTTATATATTTGGCAATTCTTCTGAACCAAATGTTCAGCATGAAGAAACGCCTCAACCGCCTCCTGAAAATCCATGGGAGGGCATGGATGAAGTCCCATCTCCACCTGAACCAGAAGAGCAGCAGAATGAAGATATCACTTTCTTTACCTCATTTGACGCGCATTTCGGACAATTTGTGTCATGTTCAGAAGCACTTTATGCTCTGGAGCAATGAGAATTTCTCATTACATTTCAGACATATATATTCGTATATAGGCATTTCCGACTCCTTTAAAGTTTCAATAGTTATTAATTATTTTATCTCTCAATATGCTGTTAAGTCAATAAATACAATCTTATCTGATTTACATCTACCTCTGTTAGAAATAATACCTGCTGGCATTTATATGGGGGTTTACAGAAAAACAAAACCTGATATAATTTGATTATGAAAGAGGCAATGGTATATGAAAAGCTGGAAGGCGACGAAGTCAGATGCCATCTGTGCAATCACAACTGTCTCATAAAAAATCATCAAAGAGGCATCTGTGCTGTCCGGGAAAATACCGCTGGTGTATTATACAGCCTTGTGTACGGCAAGGTTATTTCGTTAAATATCGATCCGATAGAAAAAAAACCTCTCTTTCACTTTCTGCCTGAATCCACTTCCTTGTCAATAGCAACAGTAGGCTGCAACTTCAGGTGCAAGCATTGTCAGAACTATGAAATTTCCCAGTATCCCAGAAAGCGCGCAGTATCGATACCAGGCAAGGATACCACCCCTGAGGAGATCGTGGAGGCGGCGATTCAGAACAACTGTAAGAGCATTTCATATACCTATACCGAACCAACAATATTTTTTGAGTTTGCATACGACTGTGCAAGAATCGCTCATGAAAAAGGCATTAAGAATGTTTTTGTCAGCAATGGCTATACAGGCAAAGAGGCTGTCAGACTTATCGCACCCTTTCTTGATGCCAATAACATAGACCTTAAGGGAAGCGACAAATTCTACAGGGATATCTGCGGCGCAAGGCTCGAGCCTGTCAAGGAAACAATCCGGCTCATGAAGGAACTTGGGGTCTGGGTGGAAGTTACGACCCTCGTCATACCTGACCTGAATGATTCTGAAAAAGACCTTACTGACATAGCTGAGTTTATCAGCTCTGTTGACACTGCAATGCCCTGGCATGTAACACAGTTTTATCCTACCTACAAACTTCTCGATAAACCACGCACTCCTGTTTCAACGCTGAGACGGGCACGGGAAATCGGTTATAAAGCAGGCTTGAAATATGTTTATGAAGGCAATGTGCCGGGTGAAGGAGGAGAAAACACCTATTGTCCCTCATGCAAAGAGATTTTAATCGAACGGGTCGGCTATTGCATATCAGCCAATCTCATAAAAAACAGCAGATGTCCTAAATGCGATGCGTTTATAGAAGGCATATGGACAGGCTGACTATAGAGCCGCTTCAGGAATTGACATTATGTAATTCTCTTCCAGTCCGGGCTTTTTTTCTGATCTATATCCACTTTCACTACAAAAGTTTTTACCTTGTAAAACAATGCGATTGAAGACAGTTTGTGTCTGAAAAATGCCATTTCTTTAGCATCCCCGATGATTGTGTCCAAAGGAGACATTGTGTTACCCCTGAGTCTCAGTCAATAGTTGTTTGTTTTCAATGTGTTAAGAGACTGCCAATTTGGTATACTTTTTGCTAGATTTGAGTTAATCCGGAGCTTTCCGTTATTTTTTGCGCATATTTATCTTTAGCGGACCGCTAAGGCGGCACGTAAAGGCGAGATAATAGGAAAATGCAAAGATGGCCGGTCTGCCGAGAGATACGCATAACGCGCAGTTCGGATTTTTTTATTTTTCTTTACCAAAAAAAATGTACTTCAAAAAAGACATTACGGGAAAATGATATTTTTATGACAAACATTTTGGCGCTGTCGGTCTCACATACGTTTTTTTTAAAGCTTATGGACAGAGGAGTAATTTCGTGCCAGTACAGGTAATGTATGACAACGATACTATTGACATAGTAGAACCCCCGTTTCTTGACGGGCTCATCGCTTCAAAAAAAATCAAGAAGTTTCTCCGTTCAGAAGGATGGGCGACTGTGGACACCGACCCGGTAAGGGGAACGGGCGGCAGTTATGAAGGACCTGACAGACGAAAAAAAAGGGCACCTTTAATGATACGGACACCTCAGCTAAAACCTTACACGGAGGCCATTGAAGAGCCTATTAAGAAATATGCGACCGATATAGCAGAGACTGTGCGTGAACCCTTATTGGTATTGGATGCAGACCTGATAGTGCTCTCAGCCAATAAGAGTTTCTATAATGTCTTCAAGGTCGTGCCGGAAGAAACATTGGGGAAATGTATCTATGACCTGGGAAACCGGCAATGGGACATCCCCGCGATACGGATATTGCTGGGGGAGCTTATTTCTAAAGAGGCCGGAATTGATGACTATATAGTTGAACATATATTTCCGGGTATCGGACATAAAATAATAATGCTCAATGCCCGCAGGATCCGTCGGGAAGGGCCGGGCAGGCAGATGATCATGCTTGCAATTGAAGATATCACCGAGCGCAGGGTAATGGGAAGGCAACTTGAAGAACTGGAAGAGCGCTACCGGAGTGCCTTTAACTATCTGAAAAAAATCATCAATTCCATTGCCGACCCGATATTTGTGAAAGACGGGCAGCATCGCTGGGTATTTCTCAATGATGCTTTTTGCAATTTTATCGGATACAGCCGGGAGGAACTGCGGGGTAAATCCGATTATGACTTCTTTCCCAGGAATGAGGCTGACATCTTCCTGTCAAAAGATGAGCTTGTTTTTGCCTCCGGGGAAGAGAACCTCAGCGAGGAACAATTTACAACTGCCAAAGGCGTTGTTCACACCATCCTTACAAAAAGGAACCTGTACACAGACGAGGAGGGCAAGAAATTCATCGTCGGTATCATACGAGACATCACCCAGCGCAAGCAATTGGAAGAAACCATCAGGCACCAGGCCTTCTATGACCCTCTCACTGATTTGCCCAACAGGCGCCTGTTTGTTGAATACCTCACTTTAGAAATGGCTGAGGCACGCCGCAATCGCAGAAAACTTGCCGTACTGTTTTTGGACCTTGACCGTTTCAAGACCATCAATGATACACTGGGACATGAGACAGGAGATAAATTACTTAAAGAAGTGGCGCAACGCCTTAAGTCCTGCATCCGCGAATCCGACAGGGCCGCGCGCCTCGGAGGTGATGAATTCAATATTTTGGTGACCGACATCAGCTATCCTGAGGAGGCGGCAATCATCGTCAAAAAAATCCTGGAGACCTGCAATGAGGCATATAATATAAGCGGTCATGAATTAAACATCACTCCCAGCATAGGGATCAGCATATACCCCGATGATGGCCAGCACGTGGAGGACCTGATGAGAAACGCAGATACGGCCATGTATCAGGCAAAAGAAAGGGGCAGAAATACCTTCCGCTTTTACAATCCTTCACTGAATGTCAGAACGCTTGACCGGGCCATGCTGGAGCATTCCCTTCGCCTGTCTATCGAACGCAGAGAACTGGTAATACACTATCAACCGCAAGTGGTCATCGAAACAGGAGAGATAACCTGCGTCGAGGCCCTGGTGCGATGGCAGCATCCGACATTGGGTCTCCTGCACCCTTCGAGCTTTCTTCCCCTGGCTGAAGAAAGTGGATTAATTGTGTCTATCGATTCATGGATGCTCCGCTCCGCCTGTGCCCAGAACAAGGCATGGCAACAGGCAGGCCTGCCGCCTGTGTGCGTCTCGGTCAACCTTTCCGCCAGACAATTCCAGCAGCCGGACCTTGCAGAAACTGTATCAGCGGTGTTAAAGGAGTTCGATCTCAAGCCTCAATACCTTGATCTCGAAATCACTGAGAACACCGTCATGCATGACATAGAGTCCAGCAAAGCCAACTTGATGAGGCTGGCTGACATTGGTGTCGTTTTTTCTATTGATGATTTCGGAACAGGATACACGTCATTGGGTTGGTTCAGAAAGCTGCCCATTCAAAAACTGAAGATTGATAAATCATTAATAAGGGATATCGAAGAAGAATCCGGCAACAGGACCATTATCAGCGCGATCATCGCCCTGGCACACACTCTGGAATTGAAGGTGGTTGCCGAAGGTGTGGAGACCGAGAGTGAGGCCGCTTTTTTGCGCTCCAGCGGGTGCGATGAAATGCAGGGATTTGTATTCAGCAGGCCTCTACCCGCAGAAGAGTTAATGACACTGATATCGCATTGACCCGCCCATCTCACTTACGTCTCGAATCCCACTAAAAAGAAGGTCAATCGATGAATAAGACCGCGTCACTCCGGATAGATCTCTTATGACAACCTCTGCAATATGCCTATAGGTTATAATAAATGCAATTAATTGAAGACTCCCTCCGGCAAGACCGCAGGGAATATCGCGAGCTGTCCATTTACTAAAATGTATTTTATCATATTCCTTATATCATCATATCTAATGGGATGTCTTGCGGCGATTCCCGCAGGACCAGTCCAGATCGAGGTAGTACGAAGATCAATTAACGGTCACCTTAAATCTTCGCTTATGGTTGTCCTCGGCGCCTTTCTTGCTGATGTCTCTTATGGTGCAATAGCTTTTTTTGGCATTGCTCCGTTTTTGGAAAAAGAAAAAGTGATGGCTGTATTCTGGCTTGCCGGCGGTCTGATTCTGACGGTGCTGGGCGTAATGAGTATCAGACACAGCTTAAGAAAAGAGGAAATCATTTACACTCCCAGGCACCTGAAAAAGAAACGTTGGGCCTTTCTTGGGGGCTTGTCGCTTTCAGCTACAAATCCCATGATGATACTCTGGTGGCTTTCAGGGGTACGGCTATTTAGAGACATTGGGTTGATCAATGACTTCAATACCGACATAGCAGTCTCATTTCTGGCAGCAGGCAGCCTGGGACTTGCATCCTATCTTGTGGCGCTTTCCATCCTCATCTTCTGGGCCAAGAAGTTCATCTCGTTTCGCACATTACAAAGAATCAATTTTTTCTTCGGAGTTTTTCTCATCCTGATAGCAATATACTTCATCTATACCTCCTTCCATGCGCTTTTGCATTTATATTGAACTTATTAACTAACAGGTTTTCAGTGCTATAATAGAAAAGATATGCAAATGAATGATGTCATAAACAGCACATATTCCCTACTCCTGGACACTTTTGATTCTCTCGAAATTCCTGTCTTTCTCATCGACAGGAAAGAAAACGTTCTTTCCTGCAATAATGCTGTCAGCACTGTTCTGCACTATTGCGCGGATGACATAACCGGACGTAATATCCATGACTTCATCACCATGGCCAAAAACATCAGCAGCCTTATCTCCTCCGGTATAATCCCGGCCCGACCGGCAACTCCCCTTACCGGCCGTAAAGACGCCGAGCATTACGAATCATCCTGCAGGAGAAAAGACGGCAGCTCCTTTCTCGCGCAGGTTTCGATCATCCCCCTCCACAAGGATGACCTGAAACTGGCTGTTATTCAGAATATATCCGACCGGAAAAAACTTCAGCATAAGGCATCGCAGAGGACGAAAGAGCTCTCGATATTCAATACCTTCGCCAAGATACTGACCACACACATACCTACAGAGAGGATAATACAGGAGACAGTCGATATGCTCGCCTCAATTATGGAAACAGAGCAGGCCTGGATATACCTGATAGACAACAGGACGGGGGCGTTCTATCCGAAGGCCTGGCATGGCATCACCGACGACGCTGTCAAATCCCAGGGCCCCAGGAATTCCGGTGAATCACTGAATAAAAAGATCATCTCCTCAGGGAGACCTCTGCTCGTTGAAAACGCCCCTGAAGACCCGAGGGTCGCACATAAAGCCAGGGAGATCAAAAGCATAGCCGGGGTCCCCATATCTTCGAAAGGGATTGTCCTGGGTGTTCTCGGTGTAGGAAGCCGCAGCGCCTCCTATTTTACCGCAATGGACATTCAGTTACTGAACACCATAGGCAGCCAGATCGGGGTCGCGATAGAAAACTCAAGGCTCATCGAACAACTGCAGGACAAGATGGGCCAGATCGAACTCATCAATGAACTCAGCGGGATCATTAATTCGAGCCTCAGCATCGGGACCATCTTCAGAATGATGGTCTCTGAGATAAAGAAGCTGGTTGACTACGACAGGGCGAGCCTCCTCCTCTATAATGAAAAGGACGACAATTTTCTGATCTTCGCCCTGGATACCGAGATTAAGACGTTCCTGAAAAAAGGCGTCAGAGCGCCCATTGAGGGCACGAGCGCCGGCTGGGTCGTAAGAAATAACCGGCCCTGGATCAGCCGGGACCTGGCAAAGACAGAGTTCCCGCTGGACAGGAAATTACTCCTGGAAGGCATCAGGTCAACGGTCAGCATCCCCCTGTTCCATGACCGGATACTCGGGGTCTTCAACCTCGACAGCACTGAGCCGGAAAAATACTCGGAAAAAGATCTCGAGATACTGGTCCCTATTGCAAAACATATTTCCATAGCCCTCGAAAACGCCCTCCTCTTTGAGGAGATATCAAAGGAAAAAAAGGAGTGGGAGAAGACCTTCGACGCGATTACCGATATGGTATGGATAGAAGACGGAAAACAACGCATTCTGCGCGCTAACTATACCCTGCTTTCAAAAACCGGATTTTCGTCAGTGGAAGTCACCGGGAAACGCTGCTGGGAACTTCTCGACAGGATCGGGATAAACCAGACCGAATGTCTCTGCGCTGCCACCCTCCGCACAAAACAACCTTCATTTCGCGAACTCAAGGGCGCAGGCAGGAGCATATTCCATTTCTGGGCATATCCCCTGATAGACGAAGAAGGACAACTCTATTCAATAGTCCACTATCTCAAGGACGTCACCTCCCAAAAACAGCTCGAACAGCAGCTAATCCGCTCTGAGAAACTGGCATCACTGGGGACCCTGGTTGCCGGAATCGCGCACGAGATCAATAACCCCCTCGGCATCATCGCGGGATATTCAGAGGCCCTCCTTGACAGGGCAAAAGAAAAGTCCCTCCTTGAAAATAAAGAATTTGAGGACTTCCCCGAATACCTCGATACGATCCATAACGAGATATTCAGATGCAAGGGGATTCTCAGAAGCCTGCTTGATTTTGCGCGTCCTTCCGGCGGAACGTTCCGTGATCTCGATATCAACGAACTGATAAAAGAGGTGATACTCCTGGTCAACCACAGGGCAAAACGACTCAAACACAATATTGAGCTCAAACTGAACCGGGACCTTCCCAAGATATACGCTGACCCGGGAAGCCTGCGCCAGTTATTCATGAACATCATCATCAACTCGATTTATTTTACGCCTTCAGGCGGCAGCATCGTTATCACCACTGAGATGGATACGCCGGGACAGGATACCGATATCATCAGGGTATCGGTGTCCGATACCGGCGCGGGAATATCAGGCGAAAGCCTTGAAAAAATATTCGATCCCTTCTTCACGACCAAGCCTGTAGGTGAGGGGACAGGTCTCGGACTTTCGATCTGTCATAAGATAGTTGAGGCACATAACGGTACAATTGACGTGGAAAGCGAGACAGGCCGGGGGACCACCTTCACGATAGAGATTCCCGACAAAAGGACAAAATGGTTAGGATACTCGCGGTTGACGACGAAGAGCCCATGAGAAGACTTCTCATGAAAGAGCTGCCGCGAAAGGGGTTTTCCGTAGAGACCGCCCCGGACGGCGATACCGCATTCGAGTTGATAAAAAGCAATACGTACGATGTGGTCCTGCTCGATATTGTCATGCCCGGCATTGACGGTATTTCGCTCATGAAAAAACTCAGACAGGACCCTGCAGCTCCGGTGATCATTGTGCTGACCGGCAGGGCCACCGTGGAGACCGCTGTCGAGGCGATGAAACACGGCGCGTATGATTACCTCACAAAACCCTACAAGCTCGATGAACTCGTGATCATCATCAACAGGGCCTTTGAGTTTGGTCAGCTCACAAAAAAAACCCAGCTGCTTCAGCAGGAACTGGTCAGGCAGGAGACGCCTTCAGATATCATCGCCGCAAGCCCCCAGTTCAGAAACATCCTTTCCCTGATCCGAAAGATCGCTCCGACCGACTCAACGGTTTTGATACAGGGCGAAAGCGGGACGGGAAAGGAGCTGATCGCCAACACCATCTGGCAGCACAGCAAAAGAAGCACACTGCCTTTCATAGCTTTAAACTGCGCGGCATTCTCTGAAAATCTCATAGAAACCGAACTTTTCGGCCATGAAAAAGGCGCTTTTACGAATGCATACCAGGCAAAGCACGGGCTGGTGGAAGTGGCGGACAAAGGGACCCTGTTTCTCGATGAGATTGCCGAGATGCCGCTTGGGCTTCAGGCGAACCTGCTCCGTTTTCTCGATTCCGGGGAATACCGGAGGGTCGGCGGAAACAAGGTCCTCACTGTAGATACCCGGGTCATCGCAGCCACAAACAAAAACCTCTCTGACCTTATCGCGGCAGGACGTTTCAGGGAGGACCTCTATTACCGGTTGAATGTCATCAATATAACCATACCGCCTCTTAGGGAAAGGAAAGAGGACATCCCTGAACTTTCCGGCTTTTTCCTGAAAAAATACAGCCATAAACTGTCAAAATCCATTTCCGGTTTTGTGCCCGGAGTGCTGGACCTCTTCAATGCGTACGACTGGCCGGGCAATGTCAGAGAGCTCGAAAACATCATAGAGCGTGCCGTGATACTCTGTGACTCTGAAAAAATAGGGAAAGAGGACATATCGCTGCCGGCCGTCCATGCAGGGAAAGATAACCGTGCAAACCCCTCACTTGAAGACATGGAAAAAGACCATATCCTGAAGGTATTGCATGAAGCAGACGGCAACCAGTCAAAGGCCAGCCAGATGCTCGGCATAGACAGAAAGACGCTCTATCTGAAACTGAAAAAATACGGGATCAGTTAACCAGAAAACTGCAATTAAATTGTGCTCGCATGGACATAAATGCCTTCAAAGTCTTTTAATTTCAACAGGATTTATTAGGATGCCGAAATACAATTCCCAATCACTGATTGAATAATTATATGCAGGCCAGGAATTGTATTCCTGCATGTAACCGGTGTTGCTGCAAAATACTTTTCAGGCATCCATATCCATGCTAAATTCATTTTTTGGATTAAGCGCCCTGGAGAGGGCCTCTTTTTCGAGATGCTCGCCGATAATGACCAGCCGGCTGTCCACTGGCGATGAAGCAAGGGGAACCGCATCTATGGTCCCGTAGGAAAGATCGAACCTGAAAGGTCCCTGATCTGTACAGACAAGAGATTTCGCCCTCACAATATTCCCATAGACACCTTCTTTCATATCTTCAAAGAATCTCTTATAGAAAGAAAACCCTACTGTCCTGCCCAGCCTGAAAGACCCGGTATCAAAGTGCAGATGAGATGCATGCCTTTGTATTGACCGTTGTCCGGTCAGTAGATCCGGGACAGGCCCTTTCAGTGTTGCCTGCACCGTACTGAATGTGATCGCACGGGGATTGATCTCCTCGATAAGTATTAACGTCTTTGTTATTTTCTCTTCATCCGCCAGATCTGTTTTATTGATGAGGATAACGTCTGAGTTTGCCACCTGGTCCTGGAAAAAACTTCCATATATCTCGGCCTCGTAGAGGTCGATGAACTCAGTTACATCAACAATACCGATTACCATGACAGGGGTTATCCTGAGCAGATCAAGCGCTTCAAGCACGCCTGATGGCGAGGCTATGCCGCTTGGCTCGATTATGAGATGCTCCGGCGCAAAGGTCGCGATGATCTTTTCTATGGTGGTAATAAGGTCAGTCTTAAGTGTGCAGCAGACACACCCGCTTGGCAGTTCAATCGACTCAATGCCGCTTGCCGAGAATATCTCGCCGTCAATACCTGCCTTGCCGAAGTCATTGACCAGGACAACCGCCTTTTCCGGATTGTCCCTGAGGAAGTTCTGTATAAAGGTGGTCTTTCCAGACCCTAACAGTCCGCATACAATCGTAGTCTTCATGATTCAGTATGACCAAACTGATGCCCTGAATTCAAATACCACGACATTACCGTTTCAGAAAATATTCCGGATGGATTCCTCAATCCAAGGAGGGAACATGCAGAATTAGCATTTGTCTGTGAATCTTCATGAAGTTTTTCTGTATTTCGTTGTACTATCAGTATAGGTAATTTTTTGCGTGATATGTTGCGTATCCATAAAACGTATGATAAAGGAGATGCCCGATGAAAAGTGAAAGAGATTTAAAAGAAATAGTCGCACGGAGGATTGAGTTCTTCAGAAAGAAAACCCGAGGCTGCCATCTACAAGCCGAAGGTCACCTCAAGGCACATAAAAAACCTCTATACCGAATCAAAGGCGCGTGAACATCTGGTGCAGGCGGATTATCCCGAGGCAGCAGGCGGCGACAACCAGGCGCCAAACCCGATCGAACTCCTCCTTGCGGCCTTTGCAGCATGCATCGAGGCGGCCTTCTATGAGTTTGCAATGCATGAAGGTTTTACCATCAACGCGCTCACCGTTAATGTCGAAGGCACGCTTGACCTCAGGGGGCTCTTCATGATAGATGATGTGTCTGCCGGGTTTAAGGATCTGCGGTATGACCTTCCATATAGAATCCCCTGATGACGAGGAGAAGATACGCGAACTCGCCGAAAAGGTGGTGGCACATTGCCCTGTTGTGGACAGCCTGAAGAGACCTACCCCGGTCTCCGGCGAAATAACGGTCAGCAAACCCCAGTCGTGAATAAGTGAATAGTGAATAGTAAGTAGTGAATAGTGAATAATAAATACTGCTCTCTATTCTTCTACTTACTTCTTTCTACTCACTATTTTTCATATGGGTAATAATTCCCCACATACATGGGGCATTATTTCCACACTATTCACCTCTTCCGTAGTCCGCGCCTAAAGGCAAATCCCTTAAATCCAGAGCCACGTCCTTGATGGCACTGGAATTGCTGATATAATTGAGCCATGGAAGAAATCCTTTTATGCACACACGACCCTATCCTTGTCAAAAGCCTTTATGGCATCCTGCGTGACAAAGGCCATGATGTAGAGATAGCCGACCACCTTGCCCTTGCTGTACAGATGATCCTGAAAAGTCCCTACTATGCCGTAATCATCGACGGCAAATCTTTCGGCCTCTCTGTGGAAGACGCGGTGCAGATCATGAGGACGGTTTCGCCGGACATGCCGATAATCGTCGCAGGAGAACCGGAATGCAAGACAGACGCCCTGAGCATCAGGACGCCTGTTGATCTCGAGGAGTTCAGGGACGTTTTAAACACCATGCATCAGAGCAACAAAACACACATAACCAAGGAGGAGAGAAAATGGCTTTGACACCAAGAGAAACAGTCCTGAAGGCCTTTGCGATGGAGAAGACCGAGAGGGTCCCGGTCACCCTGTTTGGAGGCGGCATGTGGTCCATCAAGGACTATGGGACGTCCTTTGAAGAGCTTGCAACCAACGTGGACAAGAATGTCGAAATGTGCGTTGCAGAGGCTGAAAAGATCAGGTCAGACATTGTTTATGTAGGCTCCGGGTTTAATAACTTCCATGCTATCGCGCTCGGCAGAAAGTTAGGTGTTGGCGTCAAATACCGTGAAATAGGCGCTCCTGACATGACCACCCATATCGTAAACTCTGAAGAAGACCTGGCAAAACTCGATATGGAGGACATTTTCCGGGACCCTGTTGTCCTGAACGTGATGGAGGCAACAAGGAAGGTCAAACAGAAAATCGGCGACAAGTACCTCGTGACCATGACCTGCTGGGGACCATTCACACTCGCCGCCCGTTATGTGGGTGAAGAGGCCTTCATGAAATATACCTTTAAAAAACCGGCCTTTGTCGAAAAGATGGTCGACTTCTGCGCTGATCTGCTCATCAAACTTTATGAACCTCTTGTCAAGGACGGCATTGAGGCCCTCAGCATTGCCGACCCTACTGCCTCGGGCGATCTTATTAATCCCAAGCAGATGGCAAAATTCGCTGTGCCGCCGCTTAAGAAGATGAGTGACTGGGCAAAGTCAAAGGGCGCCCATACCATACTCCATATCTGCGGCAATACGAGCGACCGGCTTGACCTCTTCCCGGAGACCGGCTGCAGCACTATATTTTTTGACCAGAAGGTCGATATCGCCAAGGCAAAAGAGGCGCTTTCCGGGAAGATGTCCTTCGGAGGCAATGTTGCGCCGGTCCACGTGCTTCTCAACAAGACAGCGGCTGAGGTTGAAGCAGCCTGCAAAGAGGTAATCGAGACAGTGGGCAAGGATGCAAAAGGGTTCATCCTGGTGCCTGGCTGCGATATACCTCCGACGATTCCCTTTGAGAATATCATGAACGTTCCACGATGTGGCGCTGAACTGGAAGTATTGAAATAATGTAACACCTGAATGGGAGGTGAAGGTAAAACAGGCAGTAAACTTAACCCTGATGGGAGGTGAAAAATAAAAGGGCGTAACAAGTCCATTGCACGGGGAGGTGCGAATGGGAATTTTAGATTTTTGGAAGCAATTGCCGGCCTCAGGGCCGGAAACAAAGCAGAAGGAGGAAACGAAGTATGGCAGATGAGAAAAAAATGACTGTAGAAGAAGTTAATGAGTACATGAAAAAGCAGTGCGGGTTTGTACCGAGGATGTTCCAGATCATCAATACCGTCACCCCTGAACCCGGCAGGACCTTTGCTGACTTCTATGCCAGCATCTTCGGGGACGGCGCCCTGTCAAGGAAGGTAAAGGAACTGATGTTCATGTCCGGCGGAGTCGCATACTGTTCGCCCCGCTGCATTATCCATGTCATTCCTGCAATCAATGCAGGCGCAACTACCGGCGAGATATTCGAAGCAGCCTCTGTCGGCATGATACTGGCCGGTTTTGTTCCCGGCGGCCCCGGCATCCCGTATGCCTTTGAGTATGCCCTGAAATGTCTCGATATCGAGGCGAAATACCGGAAAGGCGAGAAATGGGAGTACCTGCCTCCTCCGAAGTTCGATCACGGGGTATTTTAAGAATAAGATCAAGGCTGAGGTTAAAGGTACAGGATAAGAAAGGCAAGGAATGTTCCTGAGCTTTTCCTCAACCTTAGCCTTTACCTGAACCTAGGAAAAAAAGAAGGCAGCGACCTTCAGGCGAAGGTGAGCTGCCCTGAGTAAAACGTTATTTATATATTATCATAATCCGCGCTAAAAGGAGACGGAATGTTCAGATTTGAAAAAGAGCAGAAGGTTTTCAGCCTCAACAGCATAAAGATAGGGGGACAGCCAGGAGAAAATCCGCCGCTGATGATATCTTCCATGTTCCATAACAAGGACAAGATAGTCCAGGACAGGAAGGGCAATTTTGACCGTCAGCGGGCAGTCGAAATTATAAGAAAACAGGAAGAAATGGCAAAGTTGACAGGCATCCCGGGGATGGTAGCGATGGTGGCAAATTCCCCTGAGGAGGCGAAGATTTATATAGATTTTTACCTCGAGACAACTGACATGCCCTTTGGTATAGACATGTGGGTCGCTGAGCAGAGGGCGAAGGCAACGGAATACGTCGCAAAACTCGGGGTCCAGGACAAGTTCCTGTACAACAGCATAACCCCGTGGGACAAGGACATAAAGGGCCAGGTACAGAAGCTGAAGGACCTCGGGATCAAACATGTTGTTATACAGGCCTTTGATGACCAGGACCAGACCCCTGCAGGCAGGGTGAAGTCTCTCGAAGCGCTCCTGGCGCAGGGCGCCGGTGATTTTGAAACTACTATCGTCGACACCTCTGTCATGAACCTGCCTTCCACCTCCTTTTCTCTTGTCGCAAACAGACTGATAAAGGAAAAACACGGACTGCCTTGCGGCGGGGCGTATTCAAACGGGACGCACATGTGGGGTGAAATAAAGCAGAAGTGGGGTCTTGACGGCTTCAAGGCCATGGACGCGGTAGTACAGGGGATGTCTTCAGCCTTATGGAGCGACTTTAACTTCTGCGGGCCTGCGGTGACAGCCCCCAGGGTCTTTCCTGCGGTTGCGAGCGCTCATATGCTCCTCTCAACATTGGTCTTTGAGGAGACAGGGGAGATCTATGAAAATGAAAACCTGCCGATAAGGAAGTACTTTGCCGACTTTATCGGGAAGCTGCAGACAGGCGGGGGCAGAAAGAAAAAATGAGGCCGAACGGATGCAGACTTAAAGACATGCAAATAGGATTTGAAAGGAGACAGTAATTTATGAATTCAAGAGAAAGAGTGCTGAAACTCTTCAAGGGCGAGCCAGTAGACCGGGTCCCCTGCTTCAGCGGGATGGGCAACATAACCGAGACCGGCATTAATAAGCTCGGATACAAATTCGCCGGCATCCACCTCGATGCAAAGCAGATGGCGGAGACCGCTGCAACCACCTACAAGCTCTTCGGCTATGAGTGCGGCGTTGTGCCTGTTGACCTCTGCGTCGAGGCAGAGGCTTTGGGCTGTATGATCAATGTCTATCCCAATGCAGAGGGCATACTCTATCCGACTATCAAGGAAAAGCTCATCCACAATGAAGCTGAAATGGACAATATAAAGATTCCTGACGGCTTTTCTGAAAAGGGAAGACTCCCGATGATGAGAGAAGCGATACGACTGCTTAAGGCTGACATCGGCAATGATGTTGCCGTCGGTACGTATGTGCTTGGCCCCTTCACGCTTGCCGGCCAGATCATGGAATTGAACGACCTGCTGAAGCTCTCCTTCAAGAAGGCCGACAAGGTCGCAAAGCTTCTGGATATTTGTGCCGACGCGCTCATCCTTGTAGCAAAGGAATATGAGAAGGCAGGCGTGGACTATATCACGGTCAGGGAAATGGGAGCAACCAGTGACGTCCTGAGCCCGAGGGTCTTTAAAAGTCTTATCCTGCCGCCGCTCCAGAAGGTGATCAAGTCAATATCAGTTTTCTCAGTGCTCCATATCTGCGGCAAGACAAATGACATTGTCACGTCCATGATGGATGCAGGCCCTACCGCCATCAGCGTTGAACAGAAAAACGATGTCGCGGAGTCCAGGAAGAAACTGGGCAAGGACGCGCTTATCTTTGGCAATATGGACGCCTACAATGTTCTCGTCTCAGGGAGCGAGGAGCTTGTCAGGTCGACTGTCAGGAAATGCATTGATGACGGTGTGAGCGCAGTCTGGCCTGGATGCGACATCTGGCCTACAGTGCCGCCGCAGAATATGAAGGCTATGTTGGACGAAACAATTCATTATGGAGGTAAAAAGTAATGGCAGACGAAGCTAAAAAGAAAGAGATCTTTGAGAAACTGAGAAACGGCGTCATACAGTATGATGAGGACGCGTGCAAGGAAGGTGCGAACGAGGCGCTTGAGGCAGGTCTCGACGCCAACGAGGCCATCTTTGACGGCCTGGTCTCAGGCATGGAAGAAGTGGGACGACTTTTTGAAGCCCAGGAATATTTCGTGCCCGAGATCCTCATGTGCGCCGACGCCCTCTACGCAGGTCTTGAGATCCTGAAGCCGCATTGCAAGCAGATGGACCTTGGCGTAAAGGGTTCTGTTGTCATCGGGACTGTTGAAGGGGATGTGCATGATATCGGCAAGAACCTCGTCAAGATGATGTTTGATGTGGCAGGCTTCAATGTCTATGACCTCGGCAGGGACGTCCCCCTCGACAAGTTCGTTGAAGAGCAGCTCAAGACAGACTCTGACCTTGTCTGCCTCTCTGCAATGATGACGACATCCATGGTCGGCATGCCGAAGGTGATCGAAAAGATCAAGGAGAAGAACCCCAATTGCATGGTCATGATCGGTGGAGCGCCGACTTCCAAAGACCTGGCCGACAAGTGGGGCGCTGACGGCTATGCAGAGGACGCCAGCAACGCTCTCAAGGAAGCGATCAAGATGGTCGCCTTCCTCAAGAAGCTCAGAGACGAGAAGGCAGCAAAGCAATAAACCGTGAATTCAGACGCGCTCAAGCAGTATCTGAAGAAAGAAGGCGCTACCCTTGTCGGTATAGGTGATATTACAGAAGCCCTGTCGAGCGATATCCTTCACCTGAACCGCGGTGTAGCAATAGCCGTCAACAGGAGTCTGAACCAGGAGACCGTTGAAATGCTCTCAAAACTCCAGGGACTGGCTGAGGAATGGCTGAGGTCCAGGGGCTACCTGAATCTGGTCATCCCCCCTGATTCAGACAGGCGGAAAGACAAGCTCATAACAAAGCTCTACAAACTCTTCTGCCACAAGACAGCAGCCACCTGCTCCGGCCTCGGATGGGTCGGGAAGAACGGGCTTGTGATCAACCGGCAGTACGGCTCAAAGCTCTCCTGGGCAACAGTGCTCACCAATGCCCCGCTCGATCCTGATGAGCCGGTGAGAGAGTCTGAGTGCGGGGACTGCGATCTCTGTGTAACGCATTGTCCTTCAGGTGCGATCAGGGGAGACCACTGGTCTGTAAGCGAGCCCCGCAAGAAGATCGTCTCCTATGACAAATGCTCTGGCGCTCAAACAGGAGACGGCAGAGCCTTGAAGGCAAGCCGAACTGCGGCTTCTGCGTGACAGTCTGTCCTTATTCAAGAAAAAACGGAGGCCAGGAAAGCAAGAAATAGACCTTTAGTCAGTTGCTGTCGAGTTCATAAAAAGTCGTCATTCCGGCTTGTCCGGAATCGGCTGTTTTTGTATAGCATTTGCAACAGAATGATTCCGGACAAGCCGGAATGACAGTTTCAAGGTATTACAGAAATTGTTAAAGGATATAAATTGCATAACTACTTGGGCTGTAGGGCATTAATCGAAATCTAAGCCGTGCGTAGTTACAGAATAACTATAGAGTTTCCAGGGAGGAAATATACATGAGTCGTAAATTTAAGGTGATTTTCCAGCCTGCAGGCAGGCGTGGTGAAATAGAGGAAGGGACAACAATCCTCAAGGCAGCACAACTTCTCGGCGTTGACCTCGAAGCGCTTTGCGGAGACAAGAAGGTCTGCGGCAAGTGCAAGGTGAGGATCGAGGAGGGTTATTTTGAGAAGGACAATCTCGAGTCCGGCATGGCGCATATTACCCCGTCCGAACCAACGCCGGACGAGTTGAAGCATCTGAAGCCGGAAGACGGCCCCGGCGTAAGGCTCGCCTGTTCGTGCGAGATCCACGGAGACCTTAAGGTGTTTGTTCCGGAGAGGTCCAGGGCCGGAAAGCAGGTTGTGCGAAAGGCCGCAAAAGAGCTTGTGATCGCGCTTGACCCTGCGGTGAAAAAATACACGCTGACATTCACCCCCCCGACTCTGCATGACATGAGCACAGGCGACTATGAGCGGGTCATCAACTGCGATGGCGGAGATTTATGGCATCAAAGATCTGACATTCGATTTTCAGGTGCTGCTCAGGCTTCAGGACGCCCTGCGGGACGGAGAATGGACCATCACGGTAACGGTCTGGCAGAACAAAGAGATCATAAAAGTAGAACCAGGTCATGTCGATGCGTGCTACGGCCTTGCTGTTGATATCGGAACAACAACATGTGTTGGTTATCTCTGCGACCTCAGCACCGGGAAGGTAATCAATACCGAGTCGATGATGAACCCGCAGGTCCCTTATGGAGAGGACGTCATGTCCAGGATAACCTATGCCATGACAAATCCCGAGGGTCTGAAGACCATGCAGGATGCGATCATTACAGGCCTGAATGAGATCATTGAAAAAGTTGTTTCAGAAGTGAGGAAAGACGGCCCTGATCCGGGCCATGCGATAGATGACCTGACGATCGTCTTCAACACAGCGATGCACCATATCTTTCTCGGCCTGAACCCGGTCTACATCGGGCGTTCACCCTTTATACCTGCTGTGCAGCGTTCCCTCGACATCAAGGCCCGCGATCTCGGTCTGAGGATCAACCCGGGCGCATTCATCCATGTGCTGCCGATTGAGGCAGGGTTCGTCGGCGCTGACAATGTCGGTGTTCTGATCGCCCAGGAGCAGTACTTCCAGGACGATATGGTGCTCATTATAGACATCGGCACCAACGGCGAACTTCTTCTGGGCAACAAAGACAGGGTCTGCTCGACCTCATGCGCAACAGGACCGGCATTCGAAGGCGCCCAGATCAAGTTCGGGATGAGGGCGGCCCCCGGCGCGATCGAGAAGGTGAAGATAGATCCTGTAACAAAGGAGGCCCAGTACAAAGTAATCGGCAAGGCTGACTGGCACACCCATATCGAAGGCAAGATCAATGCAAAGGGTATATGCGGCTCGGCGATCATAGATGTCATAGCAGAAATGTTCAAGGCAGGCATAATCGACAAGACAGGCAAATTTGTTCCTGATGCCGGCACCAGCAGGGTCAGAAAAAATTCTGAAGGCAAGCCGGAGTATGTACTTGCATGGGCAGAGGAGACCTCGATCGGCCAGGATATTACCGTCACACAGGGAGATGTCAGGGCCCTCCAGCTTGCAAAAGGCGCTCTTTATGCAGGCGCAAAGCTGATGATGCAGAAGATGGGCGTCACAAAACTGGACCGCGTTGAACTTGCCGGGGCATTTGGCAGCCATATCGACCGGGAGGCCTCGCTGACGCTGGGCATGTTCCCTGATGTGCCGATCGATAAGGTCGTTGTCGTCGGCAATGCAGCAGGTGACGGCTCAAGAATGGCGCTGCTTAACAAGAACAAGAGAAAAGAAGCTGAGGAGCGCGCCAGGTGGGTCGAATTTGTCGAGATCGCAACTGAACCGACGTTCGAAAAGGAGTTCATGCAGGCGATGCATATTCCTCATATGAAGGACAAATTCCCGAACCTTAAGGCGATGCTGGAAGAACAGAAGGAGCCTGTTGCGCCAAGCATCAAGGGTTAATAGCGTAAATATTCAGGTGGATAGGCTGAAGGTGGAAAGTTATTAGATGATCACTAAAAACTTCGGGTATTTGAGATGGCTTTACTTCAGCCTTCAGACGCTTAAAGCGCTTCACTGTTAGCCTTCAGTCTTAACGCCTAATCAGCACTTGTAAAGGATACGATGACGAAAATACGGATACAGCCGGGGGCCTGCGGAATGCTGGTAACGGTAGAGGTGAAAAAGAAGGACAAGAAGACTTTTACCGTTACCATAACTTCCGAATGCGAGATGGTCAGAGAAGCTCGGGACAGAGCTTCCTGAACTCACCTTTATGGACGCCTTCAAGAGGCTCCTTGACAACCCGGTATACACAAAGGGGGCAACATGCCTGAAGCATGTTGCCTGTCCTGTTCCGTCAGGGATTCTCAAGGCGCTCGAGGTTGAAGGCAGGCCTTGCGGTCCCCAGGGATGTGAGTATAGTCTTTGAAAAAGACCAGGGCGATTGATATCATGAACTGCAGGTTCTGAATATGTTCGACCTCCATCCGATACAGTATGCCAAACCATGGGCCATCTTCTGGGCGGCCGCTGTCCTTGCCCACGGGTATATGGATTATTCTTTTTTTCGTATCTGGAAAAGATGGTCACGCGGGACAAAAACAGGTACCGGCTCGCAGAGGAATCCCCGGGCCGCACTGAAAATATGGACAGCTGAAGTACTCTTCCAGCGTCAACTCTTCATACTCTCCCCGGCCCGCTGGGGCGTTCATATGCTCATCTTCTGGGGATTTTTCTCTCTCGCCCTGCTTTCCCTGACTACCTGCATCGCCGCTGCCCTCGGAATGGTGGATGTATATGGCGCTGCAAGACATTTTTTCTCTTCAGTCAGAGGACATATCTTCGTGAAGGTCTGGGGCGACACCTTCGGCCTGTTTCTGCTCACCGGTCTGGCGGCCGCATCGGTCAGACGTTTTCTTCTGAGACCTTCACAGCAGGTCACTGAACAGACAGATACATTACTCCTTCTGTTCCTTCTCTGGCTCACGCTTTCAGGGTTCGTCCTGGAGGGGCTGCGACTGTCGCTTGTTCCTCCTGAGATCGCGCGCTACTCCTTCATCGGCTCTCTTTTCATCACCCCCGGGTTCATATACTATCGTTCAGCTCCAGCCCTGGCTGACAGCCTGCTGGTGCTTGCATGCGTTCAGCGGACTTGCCCTGCTTGTCTATCTGCCGCACAGCAAGCTCATACACAGCATCTCCGCCCCTCTGGTCATCGCATTAAACGCATCTGCGGAGTTCGCAAGAAAGGATATCTATTGGCCGGACATCTCAAAACACAGGGCGACCGGATCGCTGAAGGACTGACCTGGAGACAGCTCGTTGAGCTGGATGCCTGCACCCGCTGCGGTGAATGCCAGCGGTGGTGTCCGGTCTATGCCCGGGACAGCAGAGAGCTGCTTACAGCGCGGTCGAAGATAAAGTTCCTCCGGAGAATTGTCCGGGACCGTCTCGGTGACATGGAACAGGAGGAATTCATTCGCAGCCTCTACGAATGCTCTGCCTGCGGTCAATGTCATGTCGTCTGCCCGGTGCGCATCAACACGCCTGAACTCTGGGAACAGTCGCGGGCGTCCCTCGTGAAGGCGGGGTTCCCTCAGCCCGGAGGCCAGATAAAACAGCTCTCTGCTATCAAGGAGTTCAACAACTCCTACAGCAGGCCGCAGCAGGAGCGCGGCCTGTGGGCTGACAAGGCATGGGAATCGGGATTTCTCCTAAAGCCGCTCCGGCTCTGGAAAGAGCATCCTGCCCCGGTCCTTTATTTTGCGGGATGTACTGCCAGCTTTGACCCTTCACAGCAGGCCGTTGCTGTGCAGTCTGCCCGTCTGCTCCAGGAGGCAGGGATAGACTTCTCGATCCTCGGCAGCGACGAACCCTGCTGTGCAAGCAAATTGAGACGCATGGGGGACAGTGATTTCTTACGCGAAGCAGGGAGAAGGGCTGAAATGATAAGGGAGATGGGAATAAAGACAATCGTCGTTTCGTGTGCCGGCTGTTATAAGGGGCTCCATTCTGACTATGCGGGTATTTGGTCGGATGCGCCTGAAGTGCTGCACCTGACACAGTTCCTCGACCTCCTGATTGGCGATGGACGACTGCTGCTGCGGCACGAGGTGCCGTTAACAGTCACCTACCATGACCCGTGCCATCTGGGTCGCCACAATAATATATACGATGAACCGCGCCGGGTGCTCAGGGCAATACCCGGGGTAAGGCTGGTGGAGATGCCGAGACACAGGTCGTTCTCTTCCTGCTGCGGCATGGGGGGCGGTCTGAAACTCGCCTATCCTGAGGTCCAGTTGAAGATGTCAGCAGGCCGCATAAGGGAAGCGGAGGCGACAGGTTCAGACGCTGTCGTTACCCCCTGCCAGACATGCGCGATGGGGCTGCAGCACGCTGTCGACGAGCTTTCCTCCCCGATAAAGGTTTATCATAGTAATGAGGTCCTCATACGGTCCGTATGTCCTGATGCATCAGGGGAGGCAGTGATTGAGGCCTTTTCCAGGCTCTAAACATATGAGATCTCCGAAAGGATACGGTGATATGGGCATCATTCTGACATGGGGTTACTATCTGGTTATGCTCCTTTTTATCGTGTCCTATATACAAAAAATATCCCTTTTGCTCAGAAAAAAGGAAGGACTTCCTGCCGTACGGTCCGGCATCACCCTGCCCGTTGCTGCTTCAGCCGCAGTCGATATCCTCCTTTTCAGACGGCTTTTCTTCTCGAACGCCTTCCTCTGGTTCGGGGAATGGCTTTTCCACGCATGTCTTGCGCTCATTAATGGTCCGGCATCTCCGCTATTTTCTGGAGCCTGTCCCTTCCTGCGTTTTTGCGCTGCAGACTCCTGCCATTATTGCGGGATATCTCCTCCCGTTGTCCCTCATATACATCTTCATAGCAAAGCTGGTCATCGAGAAAAAAAGTTATATATCAAGCTCAAATTTTTTTCTCCTTGCCCTCCTGCTCCTGTCTGGTATCAGCGGACTCCTGATGAAATTATGGTTCCGGCCCGATCTCGCGGGAATTAAATGGTTTTCTCTCGGCATAGTCACTTTCAGACCCGTCGAGGTCCCGCACAGCCCTCTTTTTATTATGCATTTTGTCCTGTTTCTCATAGTCTTTGCATATCTTCCCACGCACATAGCTGCAGCGCCGGTCTCACTCCTCGATGCGCGCCAGAGGGAGAAGGCAGTCAGGTCACTGATGCATGAAAAATAAGGATTCCTTTACACAGGGGCTGTCACCGATACAGCTGATGGAACTCGATGCCTGTACGCTGTGCGGCGAGTGTCTGAAGCACTGTCCGGTCCAGGAGGTGACGGGAAATCAGGCGGTTTCCCCGCCTGAAAAGATACGCCTCTTCAGGGAATTCATCCGGGCGACAGAGGGACTTAAGGCCAGACTCTTCGGCCCCGGGGAGATTGACAGAAGACTTCTGGAGGATTTCACAAAAGCGGTCTATGAATGCACCACCTGCGGGGCCTGCGGCCAGAACTGCTCTGTCGGCATTTTTACGCAGCGGCTATGGCCGATGCTCAGGAAAGAGATGGTAAGACGCGGGCTCGGACCGATAGGGCCGCAGGCAGACATTCCCGAGGCTGATCAGGGAGACAGGCAATCCGTATAAAAAACCTGCTGCAGACCGCTTCAGCCCATGGTTTCCTGGAGGATGTCACTGATATCAGAAAGTGCTGAGATAGCCTACTATGCCGGATGCACAGGCGCATATGAAGCTCAGCCCATGGTGAGGGGAGATGTGCTGGTTCTGGACGCCATAGGCAGACCCTTCACGATGCTGCCGCCGGAAGAAGAGGTCTGCTGCGGCTTCCCCCTCTTTATTACAGGCCAGTTCGATATGCTCGAAGACCTGACAAAACGGCTTGTGGATGCATATAAGGCGCGGGGAGTAAAGACCCTCATCTGTTCATGCCCCTGCTGCGTTAATATCATGGTCAGGGACTGGCCTGCATTCTACGGTTCAGATCTGCCCTTTAAGGTCAGACACATCTCACAGGTCGTCTCGGATGCGATCCAGGAAAAAAGGCTCGTCTTCAGTAAGGGGTTGCAGGAGAAGATAATCTATCATGACCCCTGTTATCTGAGCAGGGGTGTCGGTATAATCGAGGAGCCCAGGAGTGATCCTTAAGAGCATACCCGGAGTCGAGCTGCTCGAGTTCGACAGACATGGGGTGAATTCCAGGTGCTGCGGCTCCGGAGGCGCTGCAAGAAAGGTCTTTCATGAAAATGCCATAGCAATGGGAAGATTGACTATAGACGAGGCTGTTGCCAAAGGCGCAGACAGACTTGTCCTGAGCTGTCCGGCGTGCTACGCTAAAGTTAATGAAGCGATGATCGGACACGAAAGGCAGGTCAGGATAGTCGATATCATGGAACTATTGTCGAGTCTGGTCGAAAGAGGTCAGCTATGAGCCATTTCACTATACGATGCAGGAAGTGCGGCACTGAACTAAAAGACGTCTACTGCGCTTTTTGCGAACACTGCAAAGACGCCCTGCTCATAACAGAGTACAAAGAGAGGGAGTTCAGGGATGACGGAAGCGAAGGGGTATGGGGCTTCAACTGGCTGCCGGTCCATACGCACGGCTTTGCCCAGCCAGGCCCTGTCGTATACCGGTCAAAAGGTCTTTCCTCATATCTCGGTCTTGAAAACCTCTACATAGTCTTCAACGGTTACTGGCCTGAGATGGGGGCGCTTCTTGAGACCTGCACATTCAAGGAATTCGAGGCTGCGGTTGTTATGCAGAATGCGATGGAAAACAGTGTGAAAGGACTGATCGTCGCTTCTGCCGGAAATACTGCACGGGCGTTTGCCCATCTGTCGGTAGTAGCTGGTTTTCCTGTCATAATCGTTGTGCCGACGATGTGCCTGACCGAGATGTGGTATCTGGAGAGCTCTTCGATGGTCCCTACCCTGGCTGTTGGCGACGGCGATTATTCTGATTCGATCGATGTGGCAAAAAGGATCTCATCTGTCTACGGGTTCCCCTTTGAAGGAGGGGTAAAGAACATCGCAAAAAGGGACGGCCTGGGTGCGGTATTGCTCAAGGCGGTCTCTGAAATGGGCAGACTCCCCGACCACTATTTCCAGGCCGTTGGAAGCGGCACAGGCGCTATCGGGGTATGGGAGATGTCGGAGCGGTTTATTCGTGACGGAAGATTCGGGTCGCAGCATCCAAGACTGCACCTGGCGCAGAATTTTCCCTTTGGGCCGATGGTAAAGGCCTGGTGGAAAGACAGCCGCGAACTTTCTCCTGAAGATCTGAGACCTGAACTGATCGGCGAGATCACAACAAGAGTTCTGTCAACCCGGTATCCTGCGTATTCCCTTGCAGGCGGGCTATACGATGCGCTCAAGGCAACGAACGGCATGATGTACGGGATAAAGAACGAAGACGTATTCTCCGGAATGGACCTCTTCGAAAAGACAGAGGGAATAGACATCGTCCCCGCAGCCGGCGTTGCTGTGGCTGCGCTGAGGGAGGCGGTCAATATCAGGGCTGTCAGGAGTGTTGATTCCATTCTGTTAAACATCACAGGAGGCGGAGAAAAGAGGCTCGGCAGGGAGAAAAGGGTGTATAATGTCGAGCCCCGTTTCGTATCGAAAAAGATAACAGAGACTGAAATAGAGGAACTCTTATGCAATACCCTGAAGAAGAACTGATCGGCATACTCAAAAAATCCGGCGTTGATTTCACCTCCTCTCTGCCCTGCGAAAAGATCAAATATCTCCTTGAAATGGTAGGCAGGGAATTTTTCCATGTGCCGCTCACCAGGGAAGAAGAAGGGGTCGGGATCAGCGCAGGGGCCGCTCTTTCAGGTAAAAGGGCCGCCATGTTCGTGCAGAGTTCAGGCGTCGGAAATATGATAAACGCCCTGCTCTCCCTTACCGGGTTCTATAAACTTCCCCTTGCGATATTTGTCAGCCAGAGGGGTGTATACAAAGAAAAGATCGAGGCCCAGCTGCCTATGGGCAAACGACTTGCCGCTCATCCTGAAAGGGGCCGGAATAGCATACTCGACAATCAGCAGCAGGGATGATTTCAGAATCATTGGGAAAAAGCTCAAAGATGTTTATTCGAAGAACAGGATACATGTCTTTCTGCTCAGCCCTGCGATATGGGAGGTTCAAAAGCACAGGAGCATGGCGCAGAGAGCAGAGAGCAAAGTGCATTCGGGAAAACATCGGAAATCCCGGCTTCCTCACTGAAAACCATTTCACCGAAGCTTACACGGTTTGAGATATTGCAGACCATAGCGCCCTATCTCGAGGGGAAAGTGGTAGTCTGCAACCTCGGCATCCCTTCGAAAGAGCTCTTTTTCATAAAACACCAGCCGTCAAATTTTTATATGCTCGGAAGCATGGGCATGGCCACACCCATAGGCCTGGGCCTCAGCCTGACCACAGATAAAGAGGTGGTTGTGATCGACGGAGACGGGAGCCTGCTGATGAACCCCGGAGTTCTTGCCACAGCCGCCCATTTTTCACCCGGCAACCTGACGATCATCGCCATAGACAACGGCGCCTACGGTTCCACCGGCAGCCAGCCGACACTGACCGCCTCCTGTGTCGACCTCTCGCTTGTTGCAAAAGGTTTCGGCATAAGAAACGTCGTTAAGTCCGCAAGCAGGAAGGAACTTGCGAATGCGCTGAGAAGCAAGCGAAAGGAGTTGCGGTTCCTGCATGTTCTGGCTGTCCCGGGCAACAGGGACGTGCCTAACATCCCGCTCCATCATCTTGAGATCAAACAGCAGGTGCAGGAATTTCTGGGAGTCAAGCAGTCTCCGGGCACGACACAAAAATCATAACCGTCCGGTCTTCTGATACTCCTCCAGATACAATTTCAGCGCCCTTGCCATCAGCCAGTCGACACTCACCTTGTTGTCAAAGGCCACTTTGATCAATGCATCGAGCATGTCCTTTTCAATCATAGATGGTGAGGATTGCGGCTGATCAGGTGGATCTCCGGACCTCACCGTCTGCCTCGACCGGCCCGGGTGTCCGTCTCTGCTTTTCCCGCGCCAGCAACTCCTTCAGGTTCTCTACGTCACCTGCCTTGACAGCCTCCGCAACATCCTCAGGAACAGCCGGAGCAGCGCCTCCTTCAGAGGCCTGACCTGTTTCAGCTGCTTCGGAAGAAGGACTCTTTTGCTGGTCATCTACTGGATACCACCCTCCTGAGGAAGGATCCCGGTCATGCCCATCATCATCGTCGCAAGTTTTTTTGCATACTCACCTTCAGGTATCTCCTGCTCAAGGTACTCATTCAGTCTTCCCTCTGCAGCAGCCATAGCCATCCGGTCTGCCATAAGCAGATCGTCCTGCCCCTCATTTTCAGGTCTCTTTCTGCTGAAGGGGGTCTTCCCCGGCTTAGGCAGATCTCTCTCCTTTTTTGACATCCTGTTACCTCTCTTTCATGTACGTTTTGTAAAACTCCGGTCTTTAGTCCGAAGGCTGAAGGTTAACCCGCCTCCGGCGGCGCCAAGGGCGACCAGGGCTGAAGTATATCCCTGTTTAGCCATCTCGAAGCCTGATGTTTTCAGTATAACCTAAAAACCTTTCACCTTCAGTCTATCCACCTGCAGTATAGTGGTCCTCCTCCGGATGAATTTTATCGATCAGGGAGGTATCGAATATCTCATGGGCTGCTATCTCGCGCCGGATATATCCCAGAGACAGCATGGCCCTGACAAATGCCATAGTTGATGAAATATAACCCGCAGTCACCTTTGCGCAGTATTTGGGTGATATTTTCAGCGCAGTCAAAACCAATTCTTCTTCAACGAAACCTACAAACCGCGATATAATTCCTGCAGCCTCCTGCTGACTTATCCCTCAGGAGCGAAGTTGCAATTTCATGCTGGACAAGAAACCTCTCCACAATCTCCCCTGAATCCTCCAGAAATCTGCTTTCTGCAATAATCCCATAACTCGGATTATTAGGCCAGAGCAGCGATGGAGGATAGAGCACCCTTCCCCCTGCATAATGATATTATCGCTGCAGCAAGCGCCGGCGTTCCAAAGGCTGCAGAGACCTCATCATGGATAACTGCTTCGGTCAACTGGTCTGACCACTGAAAGTTTACGACTGTGACCTCTCCTTCCAGATTAAATCTGCGAAGGCAGTCTGAAAGAATCACATCGTGAATTGAGCCTTTTCCCGGGACACCTATCTTTCCCCCGCGAAACTGTGCAAGCACATCACCCAGGTCCTCTGTTTCAGGAAAACCTTTATAACCCGCCTTAGCGCAGATGACCGTCCCTTCTATATGCCCGCCTGCAACGCATTTGATCTCCACCCCTCTGTCGATGCCGATAAGAACAGGGGGCAGACCGCAATAGGCGATATCGAGTTCGTCCTTTTCAAATGCATCTACAATCGAAGGGCCGGTGCCAAAGAGCCTCCATTGAACATCAACGCCGAGGTCTTTCTCAAGTTTTTCATCTGCCATCAGGATGATGGCAGTGTGATAAAATGTCGAAAGATGGCCGATTCTGAGCCTCATCGAAACCTTTTGCCCCGTCGCATGTAATTTACCGTTAAAACCTTTTCACTCAGGAAATCTATATAAGGAAAAGACCCTTTCTTATTTTTTTGGACTCGCCTTGCCTTTAGCCAGCGGCTTCTTCGCAGTCTGTTTCTTTTTTTCTGTCACCGGTTTCTCATTTTTTTTCGCAACATCAAAAGATTTTTTTTCTGCAAGCTGGGTCTCTTCGACAATGCCGAGAACATCTTCTTCCCTGACAAGAACGATCATCTCTCTATCAAGCTCAAACTCCCTGGCGGAATATTTACCGTAAATTATCCTCTGGCCGGGCTTCAACACAGTAGGGATAAACTTTTTCTCCTTTTCTTTCTCTTTCTTTTCGCCTTTCTCTGTTTTGAATTTTCCGGGGCCGATAGCCAGCACAATACCTTCTGTAGGCTTATCCTTTGCGGAATCAGGTATTATGATCCCTGCAGCGGTCATTTCTTCAGGCTCTATTCTCTGAATGAGAACCCAATCCTGTAAGTGGTTTTAATTTCATAATCTTAAGACCTCCTTGGAAGGGGTAAATTTGATATACCTAGATTATACGTTATAAAGCAAACTTCGTGGAAGAATTTTAAAAGTCTCACCACAGAGGGCACAGAGAACAGAATGAGGGATACCGATAGAAATATACCATTAAAAAACAGTATGTTGCTTTCCGCAGTCTTTTTTCTTAAACTCTGTGAACTCTGTGGCTAATAGTTTTGCAGTAAGCTCATTTCATTGCGTATTTTCAGTGAATTCGATAAAATGTATAGGCTTTGAATTTGGCTTCAACGGACTATAGTTTTAACCGAGGCTTTTTGCTTCATGAGAGGAGGTTTTCACATGGAACTCGACATAAAAATAGGCAGTGATTCTTTATCAATCCCAATCAGCAACCCCTTCCAGCTGGAACTGGATTCCATGATGGATAAAATTATGGATTTTGCCTCTTCAAAAGGTATCAAGCTTGATAATCTGGACATAAGAGGCCTCATCCCGAAGATGGTAAAAGGTATAGCAGGCTGTGAGAAAGGCTGCCCTGCCGACGCCAAAGGTCTGGTCTCAAGAGGCGTCAGTGACTTTGAGTTAGAGTATATAGAAGGCGGCATTCTTTCAGCCACGGCAAAAACTGCCGACGGTACAGCCATCTTCTTTAAAATGTTTCCGGATTTTTAATAAAGAACATCTCACCAATAAAAAACAGCAAATTCTCCTTAGATTTCTGCTGTTCGTCCTAATGTCGAAACATCAGGTTATGATACAATGAAAGAGTTTATTCCATTTTTTCCAGGCTTAGGGATAGAGTTACTTTAATGTTTACATTTGGAGGTTACAGTGGAAAGGACACTGATAAAAGACATCCTTGCTAAGGGAGGCGCAGGTGAACCTGTAACAGTCTGCGGCTGGGTAAGGTCCCGGCGCGAATCAAAAGGGTTTGCGTTTATTGTGCTCAATGACGGCTCTTCCCAGGACACGCTGCAGCTTGTCATACCTGGAGAGACAGACGCATTCAAAGAAATCGTCCGCTGCAATACCGGCGCAGCAATCAGGGCCAAAGGCGTTCTGAAAGAGTCCCCTGGGAAAGGACAGAGGATTGAAGTAGAGGTATCAGAAATAGAGGTCTTCGGAGATTCAGATCCTGAGAAATATCCTCTGCAGAAAAAAGGGCATACACTCGAATTCCTGAGGGAGATCGGCCATCTTCGGCCGCGAACAAATACATTCGGAGCTGTATTTAGGCTGCGTAATATCCTTGCATCTGCGATACATGAGTTCTTTAAGACCCGCGGGTTCGTCTGGGTCCATACCCCTATCATCACCGCAAGCGATTGCGAGGGCGCAGGTGAGCTTTTTTCTGTAACATCCCTGGATATCGGGAATCCTCCGAAACAGAAAGGAGGGTCTGTAGATTTCACTCAGGACTTCTTCGGCAAAAGGGCTTACTTAACAGTGTCAGGCCAGCTGGAAGCAGAGTTTCTTGCCATGTCGCTCGGGAATGTCTACACCTTCGGACCTACATTCAGGGCTGAGAATTCCAACACATCACGCCATCTTTCAGAGTTCTGGATGATTGAGCCTGAAATGGCCTTTGCAGACCTCTCTGACGATATGCGTCTTGCCGAAGATTTTTTCCGCTATCTCTGTGCAAAGGCGCTCGAAAAGGGGGAGAGTGAACTTGCCTTTTTGGAGAACCAGTACAAAAGAACATCCATTGAAAATCTGACCAGGCTGTCCGAAACACCCTTTGTGCATATTTCCTATACCGAGGCTGTAAAGGAATTGAAAAATGCTAAAGAGCGTTTTGAATTTCCGGTTGAATGGGGCGCTGACCTGCAGTCAGAACATGAGCGTTACCTTACTGATATTGTCTTTAATGGACCCGTCATTGTCACTGATTATCCGAAGGAAATAAAGGCATTTTACATGAGGCTGAACACCGACGGGAAAACCGTTGCTGCAATGGACGTCCTGGCCCCCAAAATTGGCGAGATTATAGGCGGGAGCCAGCGCGAGGAAAGACTGGATATACTGCAAGAGAGAATGACTCACGCTGGGGTGCCGCCTGATAGCCTGCAATGGTATCTTGATCTTCGCAGGTTCGGCTCTGCTCCCCACGCAGGCTTCGGTCTGGGATTTGAACGCATGGTGCAATACATTACCGGCATGACCAATATACGCGACGTCATCCCCTGCCCAAGAGCGCCACAGACCCTGGAGCTCTGAGTGCATAAAATAGTTTTCAAATCAACTGTTACCGCAAGCCAGCAAGGCTCAGCCTGCGATTTTCTTTCTGCGCAAACAGGACTCCCAAAGACAAGGGTCAAGGATGCGATGAACAAAGGCGCTGTATTGTTAAAAATGAAAAACAACAGGATGAAACGGCTGCGCAGGGCCTCAACAGCTCTCAATCCGGGCGATCAGATTGAATTTTACTATGACGAAAAGACCCTTGCACTGCAACCGCCAGAGGCAAGATGCCTGAGCGACCAGAAACATTACAGCGTCTGGTTCAAACCATCAGGCCTGTTGGCGCAGGGGACTCAGTACGGAGACCATTGTTCGCTGATGCGACAGGCTGAACTGTATTTTCAATTATCGCGGAAGATATTCCTTGTCCATCGCCTTGACCGGGAGGCTTCGGGAATAATGCTTCTTGCCCACAGTAAAGATGCTGCAGCAAAACTCTCAGAATTATTTCAGAAAAACCTGGTAAGCAAAGGGTATCTTGTCGAGGTCCTCGGCAACCTCGGGGAAAAATACAGGCACGGCACAATAGACCTGCCGCTTGAGGGAAAACCGTCTCTGACAGATTTCACTGTAAAGTCATACGCTCCGGAGACCAACACATCAATAGCTGATGTGAGCATAAGAACAGGACGACTTCATCAGATCCGGCGGCATTTCGACATGATCGGGTTCCCTGTAATCGGTGATCCGAAATATGGGACCGGCAACAAAAATACTGAAGGCATGAAGCTTTCCGCTGTTTCGCTGAAGTTCAGGTGCCCTTTTCTTAAACATGAAGTTGAATACAAAATACCAAAAATCATAAAAAGTCTTGAAAACCGGATACTCAGCCAGATAAACCGCAGAATGACACTCGCTGAAATCGAGCATCGATACGAGACACTAATAGCGCAGGTCTTTCCGATCAAAACAGAGCATTTTGCATGAGTTTACAATGTTCCTTGAAACACTTCCCATAATGCCTTTCATGCCCTTCAGGCCCCTGCATCCAACTGCTATTAGGTCTGTGTTAAAACTTTCTGCTGTTTTCAGTATCTGTTCCGAAGGGTCTCCAATTTGAGAGAGGACATTGATATGTTTAAACCTCTTGCTTCAATAGCTTCCATGGCCTCTTCAAGAATTTTTTCAGAGCGTGCAAATTCTATTTCCCTTGCGCTGGCCACAAGCTCCTTCATCCTTTCATTTACTTCCAGAGAGAACCGCTCAGGTATATCAGAATATTCCGACCATATCACATTCAGGACTGTCAGCTCTGTGTCCTCTGCAAATGGAAGTGAGGCTAGAAAGGCCCCTGTGGCCATGGAATACTCAGAGCCATCAGTGGCAAAGAGTATCTTCATGCCGCATTTTCTTTCACTATAGGCTCTGACGATCAGACCGGCTTTGCGGAACGCGGAACGACCCTTGTTACGCTCCCTACAAACAATGTCTTGATGCCCTTTATCCCCCGGGCACCCATAACGATCAGGTCCATATCAGACTCTGCAGCGATATCCACAATGTACTCTTCAGGTGAACCGTCAATAATAGCAGCGCTGACCTTTGCAGCCACAGGTTTGAGGATTTCCAGTGCAGCATCAAGGACCTTAGGTGCGATCTCTTTTTTTATTTCTTTAAGGGCGCTGCAATATGACTCCTCGTCATACAAAAAGGGGACCCAGCTTACAGTATGAAAAACAGTGATCTCATCTTCCGGCGTCAGATTCAGGCATGTCAGAAATTTTGCTGCCTCTTCCGAATACTCAGAGCCGTCTGTTGCTAATAATATCTTCATGAAAATTACCTCAGCATATCTTATAAAACCAACTTATCATACATTACCTGCATCAAAGACAAAGTGCGATCACATTTGACATTTTTCGGGCAATATCACATGCTCCGCTATACTAAAATTCACCCGGTTTATAGTCATAAAGCATTATCTCATCCACTGAGATCAGTTTAGGCAGATCAGAACTCGATTTGACTATCAATAATGACAAACGAACTACATCGCATGATACTTTTGCCATGTGATAAAGCATATAGTGATGTCAATTTAGTACATGAAAAACATGTAACCCAGAAACAGGTAGACTGCTTATGGTGCCACCCGAGAATCGAGCACGGCAAGATAAAAATGGCTGAAAAAATACCGTTCTTGAAATAAACCGCAGAGTATACGAGTAATCATGGCAGGCGATACTTTCTCTGCACGCCAGGGAATGGTTCGCCTGCCGTATAAACTGAAGAACATGATTGAAATCGACGGCAGTTACGGTGAAGGAGGAGGCCAGATTGTAAGGACTGCACTGAGCCTTTCCTGCCTGTTTCAAAAGCCATTCAGGATATTCAATATCCGGAAGAACCGGAGAAAACCCGGCCTTATGCCCCAGCATCTCACCTGCGTAAAAGCAGCTCAGCGCATAACCAGTGCCGAGGTAAAAGGCGACTACCAGGAATCTAAAGAGCTTTTCTTTTCCCCTGGTAAAGCGCGGGCCGGAACTTTCTCCTTTGATATCGGAACAGCCGGCTCTACGTCCCTTGTCCTGCAGACTATCATTCCGGCGCTTGTCTTTTCAGGACAGAAATCAACTGTAACCCTTACCGGAGGCACGCATGTTCCATTAAGTCCTTCGTTTCATTACCTTTCTGAGGTATTTGTCCGTTTCCTTCAACAGACAGGCATACTTATCCGGCTTTCAATAGATTCGTACGGCTTTTATCCCAGGGGCGGCGGCAAAATACATGCAGATATTTTCCCTGCAGGAAAAGTCACTCCGCTACAGTTAACAGGGAGAGGCCGTTTATTGGGATTTGCCGGACATTCCGGGGTCGGGAATCTTCCCCTTGACATTGCAAAGAGACAGAGAAATGCCTTTCTCAATAAAGTGCTGAAAGAGGTAAAGGATCTGACGATTTCTCCTGAAATTGATTTACTGGAGGTATCAACACCTGGAAAAGGGACTTTCATAGATATAGCAGCCATTTTCGAACATTCCATTGCAGGTTTTACTGCCCTGGGTGCTATAGGCAAGAAAGCTGAGAGCGTAGGGGAAGAAGCTGCATCAGATTTCATAAATTACTACAGAACAGGTGCAGCGTTTGACAGTCATTTGGCTGATCAGATTGTGCTGTATCTTTCCCTCTGCAGCCAGGAATCCTCTTTTACTGCTTCTGCCATATCGAGTCACCTTGCCACAAATTTATGGGCCATAGGATTATTCCATGATATCAGCTTTACCCTGGAAGGGAAAACAGGAGAAAAGGGGATGATAAAGCTTAAAGGCAAAGACATAAAAAACTATGGGGCATCAGATTTATATTGATTTAATCTGATTTTCAGGCAAAATAAATATAAATATCTATTCAGAGGAGGACTTAATGAAGTTACCGGAATATATAACAGTAAGTGAAGTCAAAAGGGTTTGCAGGGAATTGAAGATCAGGGACTGGACTGCGATGAAAACCGACAAAGTACTGCCAAAAGAGGCAGGGATAATTTTGTCGAACGTCAATACAGAAAAAATGAAGATCCCGCTTGAGGAATTCCGCAGGGGACTTGAGGTAGAGCTTGAACACGGCATAAGGTTCAAAGACGCAAATGTAACAAATAACCACCCGATATTAACAGGAATGATAGTGCTTGCGCACCTCAAAGAGATGATGGATTATTATGAGCGACTTGAAGTAGCGGAACTTGAGGGTGATCTGTCTAAAGGCAACCCTTGCGAAGGACCCGGTAAAGATAAAGAAATACTTCAAACGGCTTGCAGATGCAAAACAGGACCTCAGCAAGGCAGAGGCTAAACAACTGGGATAATGGAAAAATAAGATTTTGTTTGGTTCAAAGGCAGGTTTATTTGTCCGTCTCATAGAAGTCTGTTTTCAGCCTGTATCCGACTCCCGGCTCGTTAATAAAAAATCTGGGTCGCGCCGGGTCGGCCTCTAACTTATGACGGAGTTGGGCCATGTAGATGCGCAGGTAATGGGTCTGGTCTGCATAGGCAGTTCCCCATACCTCCTTTAAGAGATGCGTGTGAGTAATCACCTTTCCGGCATGCTTGATCAGTAACGCCAGAAGCCGGTATTCGATAGGAGTCAGGTGGACCTCCCTGCCATCAAGCAATACCTGCCGTTTTGCGAGATCAACTTTCAAATTATCAAGAACAAACACCGGCTCCTCGCTGCCTGTATGCTGCATTGCCATATGCCGGAGCGATACACGGATTCTCGCAAGCAGTTCGCCTGCACCGAAGGGCTTTGTCAGATAGTCATCAGCGCCGGCATCAAGCGCCCTGACCTTGTCCTCCTCCTGTTCCCGCGCTGAGATCACAATAAGAGGGACCTGGCTCCATTCACGCAACCTCTTTGTCACCTCGAGTCCATCAATATCAGGCAGCCCAAGATCCAGAAGCACCACATCAGGATTCCGCGTGGCGACCTGTATCAGTCCATCCTCTCCGGTGGCCGACTCAATAAGCTGATAGCCGTGTCCCTGGAGCGTTACCCGGAGAAAGCGCCTCATCTGCGGCTCATCCTCGATCAGGAGAATCAATTCCTTAGTTTCTGTCATAGCTCATTGATCATTTCCTCAGGTTCAGCCATTGGCGGCTGTTCACCGAGAGGTAGTGAGAAACGGAATATCGCGCCTCCGCCCTGGCGGTTCTCCGCCCTGATCCATCCGCCATGTGCAGTTATAATAGCACGGCAGATCGTCAGCCCGAGACCGATACCTCCGCCTTTTGCAGAGCCGCGCACAAATTTGTCGAATATCTTTTCCTCTTCACCGGCCGGAATACCAGTGCCCCTGTCTTCAATCTCGACGATAATCTCTCCATCTTTGACGTAGGCTGAAAGCTCTATCGGTGTCTCCTGAGAAGTATATTTAATGGCGTTATCGAGGAGATTCACGAGCACCTGTTCGATGAGCAGAGGATCAAAAGAGACCAGAGGCAGATCTTCCGGCAGCGAAGTCTTTACGGGTCTGCCTTTGAGTCTTTCGTCAAGACGGTTAAGCACTGCACCCACAATCTCCTCAAGAGGCTGCCATGTTTTTTTCACTTTTATGGCCCCGGCTTCAAGTCGTGTCATGTCCAGAACATTTCGTATGATCTGATTCAGATGCTCAGCCTCCTCATAAATAGTCTGAAGCAGCTCCTGACGTTGGTCAGGCCCAAAAGTTACGTCTTTCTGTAACAGAGTCGTTATGGCGCCTGTAATCGAAGCCAGAGGAGTCCGTATGTCATGAGAGACTGAACTCAGGAGTGTGTTGCGAAGTGTCTCGGTCTCGGCCTTCACAAGCGCCTGCTGGACCTCCAGGGAAATCATGGCGCGGTCAATCGCCATGGCAACCTGGTTCGCAAAGCTCTCCAGAAGATGAATCTGCTCCTGGTCAAAAAAGTCCTGCGGGGTACGGGGCAAAATGCCGATCACGCCGACAGCCTTTGATGCTGCCACAAGCGGAATGTACAGTGCCCTTGCACCGGCAAGGGTGTCAGTTCCGAGTCCGGCCCGCTGCCGGTGATCAAAGGCCCACTGGGTCACACTCATTTCTTTCTCATCAAGCGCAAACGTATCCTGTCCCGTTGCCGGGATTGTCAGCTTTCCTCTTTCATCAGGCACCAGCACAACCACCTGACTGGAGAGGACCTCGCTTATATGGCTGATTGCAATAGCGCAGAGTTTTTCGATCCCGCGTTCATGGACAAACTTCCGGCTCAGGTTATACATGGCTGCGGTCCTCTTCTCCCGTTGCCTGGCCGAATGGGCCTGGTCCCGTACACGATGAGTCAGGCGGCTTATAACAAAAGCGACCATGAACATAACTATAAACGTAATAAAATAACGCACATCGCTTATTGCAAAGGTGTAGTAAGGCGGAATGAAAAAGAAATCAAAGGCAGCCACACTGAGAAAAGCGGCGAACAGGGACGGACCGCGGTCTGTTCTCCCTGCTGCGATAACAACACCAAGAAGATAGACCATGGCAAGATCAACGACTTCAAAATAGGGGGTCATAAAAAAGGCAAGCCCTGTGCAGGCCCCGATAACACCGAGGCTGAACAGCCATTCCTTCACTTTGGGTCTGGTCCGGCCGGATTTCGCACGGATGCTCTTTACCGGTTCAGCGACATCGCCGGATATGACATAGACCTCAATATCTCCGCTGCCGCGGACCAGTTCGTCGAGCATCGACCCGAACAGTTTGTCCTTCCACCGTGGATGAGTCGGCTTTCCGGTGATGATCTTGGTGACATTGCGGTCACGGGCATAGTTCAGAATCTCTTCGCTTGCCTTTGGTCCGGTCAGGGTAACGGTCTCTGCTCCAAGACTCTCTGCCAGCCGCATATGTTCTGCAAGCTGTCTGAGGTCGCTTTCAGATGGTTTTACCTTATGAGGGGCTTCAACATAGACGGCAATCCACTCAGCGCGGAGTCCTGAGGCCATACGTTTTGCAGCGCGGATAAGCCGGATCGAACGCGGGTTCGGGCCTACACAGACAAGCAGTCTTTCAGCTGCAGGCCAGACCTCCTTGACCCCTTTTACCTCGCGGTAGTCCTGCATCTGTTCATCGACGCGGTCGGCCGTGCGACGAAGCGCCAGTTCCCGCAGCGCAAGGAGGTTGCCTTTCCTGAAAAAGTTCTGTCTCGCCTGGGCCGCAAGCTCCGGGACATAGACCTTGCCCTCCTTAAGCCGCTGCAGCAAATCCTCGGGAGGGAGGTCGACAAGCTCGATTTCGTCTGCCCTGTCGAGCAGGAAATCCGGAACAGTTTCGCGCACGCTTATACCCGTGATCTGGGTAACGACGTCATTCAGGCTTTCGAGGTGCTGCACATTAATAGTGGTATAAACATTGATGCCTGCGCCAAGAAGTTCGTATACGTCCTGCCAACGCTTCTTATGGCGCGACCCGGGGGCGTTCGTATGGGCAAGCTCGTCGACCAGGATGATCGCAGGTTTCCTTTTCAGGGCAGCATCGACGTCGAATTCCGACAACACCGCGCCTTTATATTCGATCGGATGGCGCGGGACCACTTCAAGTCCCTCAAGGAGGGCTTCTGTTTCTTTTCTTTTGTGGGTCTCCACAAGCCCAACGACAACGTCGAGCCCCTCCGCCAGCTTCTGCTGGGCAGCGCTGAGCATTGCATAGGTCTTGCCTACACCAGGGGCTGCGCCGAAAAAGATCTTCAGCTGCCCCTCACGGCTGCGCTCCTCTTCCTGCTGGACCTTTGCCAGAAGGAGATCAGGATCAGGCCTGCGTTCTTCCATCGTCAATTACTCCTCACATTCATGAAAAAGACCATTAAGTCCTTTTTTTATTATCGCGCCTCTTTGTCGTAAGAGTAAATGGTTTCTTTGAAATATTCTAGTAGATTTTGCAAAGCAGCGGCCAATTACCATCTATACATCACCCCGAGGGCCAAAGTGTCCTGGTTCTTTTGTCGCTGCCTGAATCGAAAACCTCCTTGTCCGACCAGTCGTGCCGGTATTCAGGCCTCACAACCAGGTTCTTAGCGATCCTGAACTCGGGTGTCAGAGTGATCTCCTTCGCCTTCTGTGCGGTACCGGTGCGCACTCCGTCGCTGTCGTTGAAGTACTCTCCCCTTACGGACGCGCTGAAGAGGTCCGAAAAGTCATACTTTACATAACCGGCGACGCCGTACCACTTCGCATCGCTGCCGTCCGGCGCTGCATTGCTCTGAGTTGCGTAATCGGGGTTTACCACAAAAGTCAGGTTCTTGACCGGCTTTACCGTTATTATCGTATCGGAAAGAAAACGGTTGGAGCAGATGCTGTCGGAGCACGAGGCGCCTGCTGTCGACACCTCGCGGCCGTTCATGAGGTTGGCGACGACCGAAAACTGTTCGACAGGGGTCACGCTGACAGAGAGACAGAGGGTCTTGCTGCTGCCCTCGTCATCGAAGTTGTCCCAGCCGTTCACAACATAGAAGCTGGCGCTCACCTTATCGCTGAAGGGATAGCCGACCATCAGCCCTGTGTGCGTAAACGGTATTGCGTAGTTGAACAGCAGGCCGCGCGAATAGTTCATATTGTCCAGAGCCTCGATCACCTCGGCGCCGTGCATCGTAACGAACTTTCCGAACTGGAACTTGAGGCCCTTCCCTATCGGCGCCACATAGTTGATGTATGCCTCGGTAAGGTCGAAGGGATCGTCCGTGTCGCCCAGCCCTGTCTCGTGTATGAACTTGGCTGTCTCGCCTGCCGAGAGTTTCAGTTTATAGCCGACTCCGCCCACTGGCGCGTCCTTCGTAAAAACAATCTGCGCGAGGTCCAGGGTAAAGCTGTTGGCCTCGTGGTCGAATACCCTCAGATCGTTCTCCTGCGAATCCGGGTTCTTGAAATTATAGGTATACCCGCCCTGGAGATAAATGCTCAGGCCGAGCAGGTTCTTGATATCTTCAAGGGTAGTGCCGGCCGGCTTCGGGGCCGGTGTCGCGTCATCAGCCCAGGCCCCCGCCGAAAGCGTGAACGTCATAATAATCATAAGAACAATTCCCAAAAAACTTTTTTTCATCTTCTTCTCCTTTTTATTAATCTATATTGTAATTTCAAGCCATCAATATTATGCCTGCATTTAGCTATTCTCTGGCTGTCATGTGTTGCGACAGACTCATTTATCGCACACTCCTGCCGAGATTACGAGGCATGAGACGTTCTCCTTTTTCGCTATATCATCAGGCTTGATCTCACCGGCAAAGACCTCTCCCTTGATATATGTTTCTCCGACAAAAGATATCACCTTGATTATTCCGATTGGAGTTACCTCACATGACGGGCTTGTCCTGTAGACAGCAAGGGTATCATTGACGTGGATGGTCTTCTTTACGTCTTCAGTGCCGCTATGAAACATATACACAGTGTCGCCTTTGACAAACTTGTCGTGCCTTACCTCCCGATGATAAAGCTGGACCGGATAGGATACGGCAAACGCGGCCAGGGGAGCGCTGATAGCCAGCAGGAGCAGAATCATCAATTATTATTCTCACTTCTGCCTTTTGTCATAGTTTTGCCTTTCATTATTTCACCTCTCATTTCTGTTCAAGTTCATCCAAAGCCAAATTAACTTTAAGCACATTCACCACAGGCTCGCCCAGAATCCCGAACTGCCGCCCTTCGGTATTGGCAGCCACTAAGGCGCTGACTTTCGCCTCATCAATGCCGCGCAGCCTTGCCACCCTCTGTACCTGATACGCTGCAGCAGCAGGGCTGATATGAGGATCAAGACCGCTGCCTGAGGCGGTAGCCAGGTCAGCCGGGACCGATGCAGGGGCTTGCGGATCAGCGGCCTTCAGGGCAGCTATCCGGGCTTTCGCATTATCCAGCAGGGCCGGGTTGCTCTGCGCCAGGTTGGAACCTGACGAAGCAGCTGAATTATAGGGAAAAGGCGCGGTAGCGGACAGCCTTCCCCAAAAATATTTGGGGTCATCGAACGGCTGGCCGATGAGCGCAGAGCCGACAGGCTTTCCATTTTTCACCATAATACTGCCATTGGCCTGGTCAGGGAAGATCAGCTGCGCAAGGCCGGTCACTGCAAGGGGATAGATTATTCCCGTCAGTATTGTAAAGACAATCAGTGAAACAAGTGCAGGTCGTATTATTTTCATCATCTTATGTCTCCTTACGCCATATGCAAAAAGGTTATGATCATATCGATCAGCTTGATGCCGACAAACGGAACGATCAGGCCGCCAAGTCCATAAACAAGAAGGTTGTTCCGGAGCACAACACCTGCCCCCATTGGGCGATAGGCCACACCGCGCAGGGCCAGCGGGATCAGCGCAATGATTACCAGCGCGTTAAATATGACCGCCGAGAGGATGGCGCTGTGCGGCGTCGAAAGTCCCATGATGTTGAGTGCTCCCAGCTGCGGATATATTGTAAGAAACGCAGCCGGCAGGATCGCAAAGTATTTTGCCACGTCGTTGGCGATGCTGAAGGTCGTCAGTGTGCCGCGCGTCATCAATAACTGTTTGCCGATCTCGACGACCTCGATCAATTTCGTGGGATTGGAGTCCAGGTCCACCATGTTGCCGGCCTCCTTTGCAGCCTGTGTCCCTGTATTCATGGCAACCGCCACATCAGCCTGCGCAAGAGCAGGCGCGTCATTGGTGCCGTCGCCGGTCATGGCCACAAGCCTGCCGCCTGCCTGGTGCTCACGGATGAGCTTCAGCTTTGCCTCGGGTGTGGCCTGCGCCAGAAAATCGTCCACCCCTGCCTCAGCAGCGATTGCAGCTGCAGTAAGCGGATTGTCGCCTGTGATCATGATCGTCTTTATACCCATGCTCCGAAGCTCGGCAAACCTTTCTTTGATTCCGCCTTTGACAATGTCATTAAGGCGAATGACGCCAAGGACTTTTTTGCCTTCTGCGACCACCAGAGGAGTGCCGCCTTCGCGGGCTATTTCCTCGACAGCAGGTCTTGACGTCAGAGGGAAAGGTGCCTCCCTGCTTCTTCACATATTCTTCTACAGCATCAGCCGCGCCCTTCCGGATCTCCCTGTCGCCGAGATTGACGCCGCTCATTCTGGTATGCGCTGAAAAAGGGACCAGGGTTGCATTGAGCGCCGTGGATGTCCCGTTCCCGGAAGCCGTATTTTTCCTTTGCCAGAACTACGATACTCCTGCCCTCCGGGGTTTCATCAGCAAGTGAGGAGATCTGGGCGGCATCTGCCAGGGCCTTGGCGTCAATGCCCTGGGCCGGGATGAACGCAGTGGCCTGCCTGTTCCCTAACGTGATAGTGCCGGTCTTGTCAAGGAGGAGCACGTCCACGTCACCTGCAGCCTCAACAGCACGGCCGGACATGGCGATCACATTGGCCTGGATCATGCGGTCCATGCCTGCGATACCAATGGCGGAAAGAAGTCCGCCGATCGTCGTCGGGATAAGGCAGACAAGCAGTGATACAAGCACAGTGATCGAGACCGGGCTTCCCTGGCCTGCTGCCTTTACGCTGAAGAGGGAAAAGGGCAGAAGCGTTACCGTCGCCAGCAGGAAGATTATGGTCAAGCCTGCAAGCAGGATGTCAAGCGCAATCTCATTAGGTGTCTTCTGCCTCTTGGCGCCTTCGACCATCGAGATCATCCTGTCAAGGAAGGTCTCTCCGGGGTTGGCAGTAATCCTGATCACAAGCCAGTCCGACAACACCTGGGTCCCGCCGGTGACAGCAGACCTGTCGCCGCCGCTTTCCCGAATGACCGGGGCGCTCTCTCCGGTTATGGCGCTTTCGTTCACTGAAGCCACACCCACCACAACCTCGCCGTCGCCGGGGATGATATCACCGGCCTCCACCAGAACAATATCCCCTTTTCTCAGCATAGAGGAAGAGACAGTGGTGATCTCTGCCTTTGGGTCGGGTTTAGACAGCTTTTTTGCGCTGATGTCCTTCCGCGAGCCCCGCAAGGCATCGGCCTGGGCCTTGCCCCGGCCTTCGGCTACGGATTCAGCAAAATTGGCGAAGAGCACCGTGGCCCAGAGCCATAGCGAGATACCGAGAATGAACCCCGCAGACTCCGGCCCGGGCACGAAAAGGGCATGCACAAACAGAAGCGTAGTCAGGATGCTTCCAACCTCGACCACAAACATGACCGGGTTGCGGAACTGGTTCCGCGGATTGAGTTTTACGAGCGAATCGATCAAGGCACGCCGTATAATCTTCGATTCAAAAAGGGCGTGCTGTTTCTTTTTATGGGTCATTATTTGCAGTCCTCCTTATTACTTATAGAGCATCAGGTGCTCGGCTATCGGTCCCAGCGCAAGGCCGGGAAGGAACGTCAGAGCGCCGACGATAATGATTATGCTTGCCAGAAACAGGACAAAGAGCGGCGTATGCGTCGGCAATGTGCCTGCGCTCGGGGTCACATATTTCTTTGAGGCCAGCGAACCGGCAATAGCGATTATCGGAACCATGGTCCAGAACCTGCCGAAGAGCATTGCTATGCCGAGCAGTGTGTTGTAAAACGGCGTGTTTGCGGAGAGGCCGGCAAAGGCGCTGCCGTTGTTGTTCCCTGCCGATGAAAAGGCATAGAGTATCTCGGAAAAACCATGGGGGCCCGGATTTAGAATGCCGGCAACCCCTGCAGGCGTAACAGACGCAACTGCAGTCCCAAGCAAAACACAGGCAGCAGGGACCAGTATCACGATCGCAGCCATCTTCATCTCAAAGGCCTCGATCTTCTTGCCGAGGTATTCCGGCGTGCGGCCGACCATGAGACCGGAAACAAAGACCGCCACGATGGCAAAAGCCAGCATGCCGTAAAGACCTGAGCCGACGCCGCCGAAAATAACCTCTCCAAGCTGCATCAGGACCATAGGCACAAGCCCGCCAAGCGGACTGAACGAGTCGTGCATTGAATTGACCGATCCGTTTGACGCAGCGGTCGTCGCTGTGGCCCAGATCACTGAATTAGCTATGCCGAACCGCACCTCTTTGCCTTCCATATTGCCTCCCGCCTGGAGACTGCTCGCTGTCTGGTCCACGCCCACTGTTGTAAGAAGCGGATTTCCCGCCTGTTCACTGGAATAGCAGACGATCAGGAATACGGTGAATATAATCAGCATGACAGCCAGCAAGGCCCAGCCCTGCCTCTTGTCGCCGACCATCTTGCCGAAGGTATAGCAGAGAGCGGCCGCAATCAAAAGTAATGCGAGCATCTCGAGAAAATTCGAAAAGGGTGTCGGGTTCTCAAAAGGATGGGCTGAGTTGACATTGAAAAAGCCGCCGCCATTTGTGCCGAGCTGTTTGATCGCGATCTGAGAGGCTGCAGGACCAAGCGGCAGTGTCTGCTCAGAAGCCTTTGCAGGCTCCATTACAGGCTTTCCGTCAGCGCCCGTGACTGCTTTGCCGTCAGCATCGAGTTTGGGATTGTCATAGGTGATTGTCTGAAGAAGCGGCACATTCTTATAGGGACTGAAGTTCTGCACCACTCCCTGCGATACGAGCAGCACCGCCATGATAAGACTGAGCGGCAGCAGGATATAGAGCGTCGAGCGTGTCAGGTCGACCCAGAAATTGCCTATCGTCTTTGCGGTCCGTCCGCGTAAAGCCGCGGATGAGGGCAACGAGTACCGCCATTCCCTGGGCAGCCGAGACAAAGTTCTGGACGCCCAGGCCCGTCATCTGCGTCAGATAGCTCATGGTCGATTCGCCGCCATAGGACTGCCAGTTGGTGTTCGTAATAAAACTGACCGCGGTATTGAAGGCCAGGTCAGGTGATACCCCTGCAAAGCCTTGGGGGTTCAGCGGCAGTATGCCCTGCAGGCGCAGTATAAGATACAGCAGGAAGAAAAAGGCGAGCTTGAAAGACAATGGCTGCCCCTGCATAGCTCTTCCAGGACATCTCGTCCTCAGGCCGTATGCCGAACATGCGATAGATCAGCCGCTCGACAGGACCGAGGATGCGACTGGCCCAGAACGTCTCGCCCTGATACACCTTCGCCATATAACTGCCGAGCGGTTTCACAAGGGCCAAAAGAACAACCAGGTATAATCCGATCTGTATCATTCCATTTGTTGTCATGAGAATATCTCCGGTTTCATAAGCGCTATAGTTAGATAAACAAGAAGCCCGAAGGCCACGATCCCGCCTATCCAATAAAAGATTTCCATAATAGACCTCCTACACTTTCTCGAAAAGTTTCACCAGCAAGCCGGTGAGAGCAAAAAAAACGATGACTATAAAAAGATATAATCCATCCATGGTTTCACCTCCTAATGGTTTCATCGTATCACGGAAATGTGCAAAATTGGGGTAAAGAAAATGCCGTGTAGCGTAAAAATTCCGTTAAAAGATAAAAGCTATTGAAGGGTATGGAAATGAACAGCTAATTGACTGGTTTGTGAAAAAAAGAGTTGATACTATAGTACGCAATTAAGCTCATTTTAATTGCAGTTTATTATTTTATTTAAGCATGTTATTACGTCTAAGTTAATCTTTTACTTGAAGTTAATTAAAGTTTCCCTACTTCTCCTTCACCTCTGTCTCAACCGTCATCTCTTCACTATTCCTCAAAAATGTTATTTTTATCCTGGCCCCGGGGCTGAGTGATTTTAGAATTTCAGAAAACTCCTTCAGGTTGCGCACATGCTCAGAGTTTATCCGTACAATTACATCGCCCTCCATCAGGCCGCAGGCCTCTGCCGGTGTCTCAGGCATGACTCCTGAAATCCTGCATCCACTGCCGCTGTATGCAAAATCAGGGATTGTGCCGAGGCTGACCTTCCTTTCCATCTTAGTGGAAGAAACCGTTTTTTTATCCTGCTTTATTGTTCCTGTCAATGGCTCTACCCTGCCAGCCAGATATTCAATGACCTCCTTTGAAACAGAAGCCACTTTTTCAAGTCCTTCAGCATCTATCTTTTCATGGGTATCGGTTGGGCGATGATAATCTTCATGCGGCCCGGTAAAAAGCTGAACAGCAGGCACGCCCGCAGCCTCAAAACTGATCTGGTCGCTCGCATCAAGGTCAGATGAAACCGTCTCAAGTTCTACACCGGTAACGAATGAGGCCCCTCTGAATATATGCACCCATTCCCTGGCCGAACCAGCGCCGAGTACCATAAGTTTTTTCTTTCCAAGGCGGCCGACAGTGTCGAGATTCAGCATTCCGATACACTTTTCCAGAGGATACTGATGTTGGTGGGCCACATAATATCCGGATCCCCTCTTCCCTGCTTCTTCTCCTGTAAATGCCACGAATACCAAAGTCCGATCCGGATTCAGGTTCTTTCTGAGTTCCCCGGCAAGTTCTATAAGAACAGCCACCCCGCTTGCATTATCGTCAGCACCAGGATGTACCTTTCCCTTGTTATCTCCTCTAACATCCGGCCATCCAAGGCCAAGGTGGTCGTAATGGGCCCCGATTACAACACTCTGATCGGATAATTCGGGTTTTTTCCCGGGAATCACACCTACCACATTCTTCATCTTTAAAGTACGGCCAAGGCCTTCGATATTTTCTTCCCATGTCTGAAAATAACTATCTTTACCATCTCCCGCAGGCTTAAGCCCAGCCTCTCTAAATTTTTCCGCAATATATTCAGCTGCACGGTCAAGTCCCTCGCTCCCCAGACCCCGGCCTCCAAGTTCAGTCTTCATCAGATAGCTGATAGTCTCTGACATCCGGTTTTTTGAAAATGTCTGCGGCAGTGCTGCAAGTGGCTCCCGTTTAGCAAGTGCTGCCATTTCCTTCATCGGTATTGTGCCGTCATCAAAAGGAAGGAACGCTGTCATTGGCGAATCAAGCACCGGCCATCGCCCTTTGGCAATATTTGCAGGCTCATCCCCTTCAAAGACAAGATAACTATATTTATGGTAATGCGGGAGTTTCCTGACAAGACCGGGCAAAGCCTCTGCCAAGCCTGTCCCGATGAACATCATAGCCATCTCTTTATTTTCAGGATTTCTTCCTGTAAGCACTACAGAATGGTTTTCCATTGGAATATCTGTCTTACCAATTCTGAGGTCTTTTAATCCGATCTTCACATCATAACCAGCCAATGTTGATATCGCTTCATTGAGAAAAAGGTTCTCCCAGCCCAGAACAGTTATAGCACGGTCAGAAGGGAGTCTCTTTATTTCTTTATCAAGCTTAACCTCCACCTCATCAGGGCCAAACGTCTCAAGAACTTGGGAAAACTCCCTGTAGACCCTGAGCAGTGCATGTTCTGCATTGGCAGGAAGAACCACCAGCATCTTTTTGGCCCCCAGTGCCTGAGATATGGCAGGAGGTGTCTCACCAGGGTCGAGCCTGCGAAACAAGTCAAACTCAGGATCAATATCAACCCGAAGTGGTCTGGAAGGCAGATGGAGATGCACATTAATACGCTTCTCAGCCATTTTCACAACAGTCTGCCAAGCCACCGCCTCCCCTTCCATCGTGACAGCGACCGGTATCTGCAAAAGATATGTATCTTCAGCCTGGGTCTGTTCTAAGTCTAAGGACAGGCTATAGGCATCTCCCTCTTTTTCAATATTTGTACTTACTAACTTAATCTTTGGAGCACCCTTTCGCCGCACCCACTGATCGAACTCAGTCTCAAGGCCCTTGTGTGAGACCTTCTCAAAGCTCTTTTGAAGATCATTAAAAGAAGCAAACCCGAATTTATTCTTTTGGTAGAAGTCCTGAAGCCCTGCAGTAAATATTTTGTCCCCAAGGTCTTGCCTGAGCATATGAAAAAACATAAGAGACTTGCCGTATCCTATCGCCTCGGAAGGGGAGCTGTGGCGCGACCTGAATTCAGTAAGGGGGAAGTCCCGACCGCTGAGTACATAATCCGCATACTTCTGGAGCGTTGTCTGACGGTACTCTGCAGCATCTGCCCTGCTGCTCCCTGATAAGATGGTCCGAAAGATAGGCTGTCAGGCCTTCTGACCAGTTGCCTGAATTGTAATCAGGAAACACGCTGTTTCCCCACCAGTTATGGAGAATTTCATGGGGATAGGAAGAGTTTATTATAAACGGAAGCCGAATGACCCTGGACCCCAGGAGCGTAAAGGATGGCATTCCGAAGCCGGTCTCCCAGAAATTTTCTACCAGGGCAAATTTTTTATACGGATAGGGACCAATGAGTTTTTCATACATCGCAATATACCTTGACGTTGCCTCAAGATATTTATTCGCCAGTTCTTCATCAGGTGTCCGAAGAAACGCCATTGCCGTAACCTGGCCGGCATGCCTGAGATACTCAGTGAACTGCGACGCAATAAGAAATATCTCATCCTGAGGTTCAGGAGATTCCCATCGGACAACGGTATTGTCCTCATTTTTAAAATGCTCTGTGCGCTCCCCCTGGCTTACTGCATCCCAATGATGAGGGAGTTCCACCTGAAGGCTAAATGAAATCAGCTTACTATCAAAGACAGGATACCAATAGGAACTGCCTGCAAGGTATACCACATCTCCAGATATGATGCCCGGAGTCTGGCTAAAGCCCCTCGCCTGCTCTTTCCCGTAAGCCTCCATGGGATGGTAGATACTCCCCTGGTATTCAAGGGTAAAGGTGCGCAGTCCAGGCGGTAGCATTACCTTGAAAGAATCAAAGAGGGTTTTCTCCTGATCATCAGTTTCTTTTCTGATAATAACACCAGGCGTTGGTGATTTTGGTCCAAGTCCTCTATACAGCAGGAAATGAAACTCCCGGCTAGAGGCGACAGGGATTGTTACTGCATCTTTAACTACCAGGCGATGCTCATCAGGGAAAAGCTTAACATGCAAGTTGTGGCTGATTACATTTTCTGGTCGCATCGTATCCCCGGCATTCAGCACTAACGGAAAGAGAATCAGTGCAAAATTCACAATAAACGCATAGAAAAACTTTCTCATGCTGTCATTCTATTCATCTACTCAACCCAGTCTGCGATGAAGATATCAGTGGCCCGCGGCTTCTGCGGATTTCTGTTCGCTCCAAAGACCAGCTTCTTCCCATCAGGTGAAAACATGGGGAAGCTGTCGAAGGTATTGTTAAAGGTGATCCGTTCCAGCCCGGTGCCGTCTATGTTTATCAGATAAAGCTCGAAGTTGTGTCCGAATTTTTTAATGTCTTCGTGCCAGTCATCCATATTGCTCGAAAAGATGATGCGTTTTCCGTCAGGATGCCATGAAGGCGCCCAGTTCGTAGCGCCGTTGTTGGTGAGCCTCATCTTGTTTGAACCGTCTGAGTCCATGACCCAGAGGTCCAGGGGAACTGCAACTATGTAGTCTCTTTCCATGCAGTCTTTCCAGAGGGCTTTTTCCTCTTCTGTCTCAGGATACCAGGCCCTCCATGCTATCTTCTTTGCGTCAGGAGAAAACCATGGGCCCCCGTCGTATCCAATCCTGTCGGTCAAACGTCTCACGTTCGAACCATCAGCGTTCATGATATAGATATCGAAATCCCCGTCTCTTTGAGACCCGAAAACAATCTGCCTGCCGTCAGAAGATACAACAGGCTCTGCATCATACTTAGGGTTGTCTGTTATTTTTTTCAAGTCAGTCCCGTCGGCATTCGCAACAAAGATGTCATAGGGATAAAGCGGCCAGACATACCCGGCAGGAAGCGCTTTTTTCGCAGGGCAATCGCCAGGTATATGGCTGGTTGAGGCAAAGACTATTTTTTTATTGTCAGGGAAAAAGAAAGAGCAGGTGTTTGCGCCATGGTCAGGGCTGACCATCCTTTTGTCAGTGCCGTCAATATTCATGGTCCATATCTTGTCGCATTTGAACCCTTCCCTGTTTGACTGGTAGATGAGTTTCCGGCTGTCCCAGCTGAAATATGCCTCGCCGTTATCTCCATCTGTAGTGAGCTGCGTGATGTTTTTCATATGCCGGTCTGAAAATGCAGCGTCGCCTGTCTTCACCGCTGCTTTTGCACATGAACATCCTGTCAAAAAAACTATCAGACTTATCAGGGCAAACCCTCTCTTCATATATATTCCTCCTGGTACAAGACCATATTGACAAGAATTAACCACAGATAAGATCACTTAGAAAAAATTAAAATGAAAAAGGTTATGAAGAAGTTGCTTCCCCTTCCCCTCTGTGCTCTCAGCGTATTAATCTTTTTATGCCGTCCTTTAACCTTTCTACTTCTCTGTGTCCTTTGTGGTGAATTTCTAATGCCTTTATCTTACGTTACCCTGTTATTTTATTAATTTCAATCATTGCCGACGTATTCCAGAACCGATATGGTTGTCTGTTGATCGCTTATTCGATTCATCGCATGTTTGAATCCCAGGATTGATCAGGCGGGATTGCTGGATACGGCTGCTCATCAGGCAGGGCAACCGCAGAGGGATTGCCCCTACAGAATACCGGGGGAAAAGAAGGGCGTATGCCATACGCCCTTATGGGATATCCGACTTACGAGTTACAGGGAAAAGCCGCAATTTCTCTGATTACCTGACCTTCACTCCTTAACCCCTTTCAGGGTCATGACACTCCAGGCCTGCCGTATAAAATCCGCCCAATTTCCTTGTCCACCGTACAACAGCTGTCCTGGTAAGATTAGGTACATCACCCCTGATTGTTATTTCCTGGCCCATGTCAAGAGACCTGGAGATGAAAAGGTTTATTCCAGAATCACTTACATTGATGACCGCGCACTCGAATATTTCACCACTTGTCGAGGGATTAAGCATATATTCCGTATTGGCTAAATAGGTGTAACGCAGATGTCTTCTTCTTTCGTCAGCTGACGCCATTTCGACTCCTGAAAAAATATTATCACCTAATGAATCGCCGGTCAATTAAGGCTTTGTATTGTTGTATTTCCCCCTCGTAACAACCACATCAAATACCAATATTCAAAGTCCCATCACTAGCGGGAAGATAAGTTTTAGTCAGCCTATTTCGATCTCGTCCTCGTGCACTCGCCGGTATGGTCCGGGAGGACCTGGGCGCCGAGACGTTCGCAATCATTGGAGTAGGTCTTTCCGTCGCAGCCGCAGACCGGGGCGTAAATCATGGTGCATACCTGGGGGATGGAAGTGCAGATACCTGAAAGGTCCTGCCCGGAGCATGCATCAGGAGGCGCAATATCGCAAAACATATCGTTTGGGCATGGCACCTTTGCAACCCCGCCGCAGAAAAGCCCGTTTTGTACCTTCAGATAGAAACGCGCCGCCTCGAAGCTGAAACCTTCGCCGGCCGGACCGCTGAAACGCCGCAGGCGGCCATTTGCGATAATGCCGGTTGATGAAAGACTCCTGTATCCTTCTTGAATCTCTGCTTCTGCCGCGCCGCTTGAGCCAAGATCAATCCCCGAGATAGTTCCGAAAAAGAGAGTGTTCAGAATCGACGCGTCAACCCAGGGGCAAGGGTCAGTGATGCAGCGAATGCCGTTATCCTGGAAAAAAGCAGGGATTCTTCCGGGCCGGGCCGTCCCCTTTTCCTCCCATGCCTCAGAAGCAACGAGGACGCTCAGGTACGAAAAGTCGTTACTGAAGGGCCCAAAGGAACCCCTGATGAGGGCTTCCTTCGCAGTAAAGGCCGCCTGCAAGCGAGAGGCATCTCTATCCTGAAGGCCGAGAAGGGAGAGATCAAGACTCGCAACATAGCATTCGGTACTTAGCGTCCCGTCACTGCAGCGGGTCTGAAACCTGTTGACCTCACGTACAAACATGCCGCCGCACATAGGGGAAGGGCACATGCGCAAGTCGCGATGGGAAAAGGCATAGTAGGGCGGCCCTCCATCATCAGAAGCAACAACAGTGGCCTCAGAAGGGAGATTCAGGCAGAAAACAAAGAAGGCAAACAACAACGTCAGAAGGCATGTCTTCTTCGATGCAGAGAGTTGAAAAGGCCGATTATTCACAGTGCGCCCTCACCCTGGATTTATAGTACAACAGGGTTTTTGACATGTCAATGCCGGGCAGAGCCAAGCTTACCACCCCGCCTAAATTAGGAGGGGTAAGATAAGAGGTGGTTTGATCATCGGTCTCAATACTTCACGTGTTTCATGAATTCGGTCCATATCGGCAGGGCAGTCTCTGAACCTGTTTCCTCGATGCCGAGGGGTGTATGGTCATCCCTGCCCACCCATACTCCTACTGCGAGATGATCGTCAAAGCCTACAAACCATGCATCGGAATAATCATTGGTAGTGCCGGTTTTTCCATAGACGGTCCGGGGCACCGCCCTTGCCATGCCGGCAATCCCGGACTCGATCGTCGCGCGCAGGAGCACCTTCATCTTCTCCACAATATCAGCGGTCAAAACATCCTTGGTCGAAGACACGGAACGTTCCACAACTGCGCCATTTTTGTCTTTAATAAGGGAATAGGCCACAGGCGCCTTTTTTTTGCCCGTGGCAATAACTGCATAGGCTGAGGTCAGCTCAATAAGGGTCACCTCGAAAGAACCGAGCGCTATCGACGGATGGGTATTGAGTTTGGCGGTTATGCCGCATTGTTGGGCTATTTCGCGCACGTTTTCAAAACCGATCTGCTGGGCAAGCCTCACTGTTGCAGAATTAAGAGATAGCGCAAAGGCTGTCTTAAGGGACACGTTTCCGTGGTATTCCCCTTCGGAATTTCTCGGAGACCACAAGCGGCCGGTGTCCGGCTCCGGGATGCTGACAGGCTCATCAAGTATGCTGTCGTTGTACGACATGCCCTTCCGGAACGCCGCGGCGTATACAAAGGGTTTGAAGGCTGATCCGGGTTGTCTTAGTGCCATCGTGGCCCGGTTGAACTGGGAGTCACTGTAATCAGTCCCCCCTACCATCGCCTTTATCTCTCCGGTTGAGATATCCATGGCCACAAGGGCCGCCTGCACTCCAGGCCTTGTCCTGAGCTCTGCCTGCAATACACCTTCCCTCACTGCCTTTTCCGCAAGGGCCTGCATTGTTGCATCGATTGTTGAAAAAACTTGAAAACCCTTCTGATAAACAGCCTCACCATACTTTGCCGACAACTGCTGTCTCATAAAATCTATGAAATAAGGGGCGTTGTATTTGCGCTGATAGTTAGCGCTTTGAGGAAGGGGCCCGGAAAGGGCCTTCGCGTATTCGTCACGGGAGATAAAATTGAGGTCCAGCATTTCGTTTAACACTGTCTTCATTCTCTCGCGTGCAAGTGCAGGGTTCTTCAAAGGAGAATACGCGCTTGGGGCCTTCAGAAGCCCTGCAAGCAAGGCTGCCTCGGAAATGCTGAGGTCTGCCACAGACTTACTAAAGTAGGTCCTGGCTGCTGCCTCTATTCCATAGACCCTTTCTCCGAAATATGCGAGATTCAGGTATGTGCCAAGAATTTCTTCTTTTGAATATTTCCATTCCAGTTTTATTGCTATAATCATCTCATGGAGTTTTCTTGAAAAACTCCGTTCGGGGTTTTTTATGAGCATCTTGGCAAGCTGCTGCGTTATGGTGCTTCCCCCTTCGACAACCGAACTCGCGGAAATATTCCTGCTAAGCGCACGCAGAATTCCCTTTAGGTCAAAACCGTGGTGTAAATAAAATCTCTGGTCCTCAGCTGCAAGGAACGCCTGCTTGACACTATCAGGGATAGCATGGCTGGGGACAAAAAATCTGCGTTCTTTATAGAATTCAGCAAGGTCACCGCCGTCAGAGGAATGCACAACAACGACATAATTGAAACCCGATCCAACATCCGGCAAAGACCAAAACAGGAAAGGAAGTAACGCCAGAAATATTACGGCGAGCAGACAATAAAAACACAATCTTTTCTTTCCAGACACTATAAACCCCCTCGAAGGAACTGTATATGGAAGATCATAAACAGGACGACTCCAAGCACAATTATCCCTCATTTTTTCCTTACCGTCAAACAACAACTCCACGGAAAGCGCGGACTTTCCTCCTGCGGATGCTATATCTTTGTATAAACAGGAATATCTGCTGTTGTACTGCAGTTAATACGACAGGGATTTTCCTGTGATACAATGTAACTACTCAGGTCTAAAGAGGAGGGTATGCCATAATGATGAATGCCGGGAACATCTCCCTGAGGATCAGCATGATATACGCGTTGGCAGGATGCCTCTGGATCCTCCTTTCTGATACCGTCCTGTCCCTTGTCATTACTGATCCTGCCGTTCTTACGCGCCTGCAGACATTCAAGGGCTGGATATTCATCATTATCACTGCATCCCTGCTCTATATACTTGTAAACCGGTATGTGTCTGCCATGGAACTCTCTGAAGAGACGATGCGTGAAAGCGAAAAGACATTCCGTATCCTTGCCGATAGTACTGCATCGGCTATTTTCATGTATGGAGACACCTTCATTACCGTTAACAGGGCGGCTGAAGAGCTGACCGGATATTCCGAAGAAGAATTGAAATCTATGAGTTTTTACGACCTGCTTCACCCTGAGTTTAAGGATATGATCAGGGCACATTGCGATGCCCTTTCACGCGGCAATGGTGGACCGATACGCTGCGAGTTGAAGCTTATCACCAATAAAGGTGATGAGCGGTGGATAGACTTCACCTCAAGCATTATAGATTATAAGGGAAAGACTTGCGGACTGGGAACGGCCTTTGATATCACTGACCGGAAGCAGGTCGAACAAACGCTGAAGGAGAGCGAAGAAAGACTGCGCCTGCTCATAGAGACGGTCAGGGATTATGAGATCTTTATGCTTGATCCGGAAGGGCATATCATCATCTGGAACGTAGGGGGTGAAAAGAACAAGGGATACAGAGTTGAGGAAATCATCGGCAGACATCATTCGATCTTCTTTACGCGGAAGGATATCGAGGCCGGAGTTCCGGACAAGGAGTTGAGTGCGGCCGCCTCCGAGGGGAGTTTTGAGGATGAAGGCTGGCGGGTCCGCAAGGACGGTTCCTGGTTCTGGGCGAATGTTGTGACTACCTCATTGCGCGACAGAGATGGAACACTCAGGGGCTTTTCCAAGGTTGTCAGGGACATCACCGACAGGAAGAAGGCAGAAGATGCGTTACGGGAAAGCGAGGAACGTTATCGGATTATTGCAGAGACCGCCTCTGATGTGATCATCACGATTGACCAGGATAGTGTAATTCAATTTGTTAATCCTGCATCAGAAAAGTTATTTGGATATAAGCCCGCTGAATTGATCGGGCAGAGCATCACGGTGCTCATGCCTGAGCGTCTCAGGGAGGCCCATATCTCTGCTTTGAGGGAATATGTCGGCACGGGAAAGAAAAAGATGAAGTGGGAGTCGATAGACCTTCCCGGCCTTCATAAGAGCGGAAATGAAATGCCGCTTGAAATATCCTATGGTGAATTTATGAAGGAGGGCAGGCATTTTTTTTCCGGGATCATAAGGGACATCACCGAGCGTAAGGAAGCAGCGCGGGACAAGGAGTACAGAGACATGCTCGAGAGGTTTAATCAGGAACTGGAGAGCCTGATTGCAGAACGCACCATGAACCTCCTGGCAATGACCCTGGCGGACAGAGTGCGGAACCCATCTTCGGTGATCGGGGCAACAGCAAACAGAGTCCTGAGGAAAGCGGAATGTTCAGAGAAGGCAAAGGAGGATTTCAGACTCATCATCAACGAAACAGAGAAGCTGGCCAAGACAGTGAAGGATTTCCAGGACATGCTTAAAAACAGGCAGTCACTGTTTCATTACGAGGACGTCTGCGGAATAGTACGGGATGTACTTCCTGTGATCGAAAAAGAAGCGGCCAGGAAACAGATCGTCCTGTCGGTTAATCTCCCTGACAGGCCTCTGAAAATCAACACTGTAAGGAATCTGTTAAAAATGGCGGTTTTTACCATACTGAAAAATGCTGTTGAACTTACGCCCGATCAAGGAGAGATAACTGTTTTGGTCGCCGGAGATGAGGACCGGGTACAGGTTACTGTTTCAGACAATGGTTATGGAATTCCCAAAGAGTATATTGATGAGATATTTGATCCCTTTTCGCACTCATATGGATACAGATTCAGTATGGGATTGCCGCTTATAAAACAGATAGTTTCCGAGCATATGGGAGAGATTTCTGTGAAAAGTGAGATCGGAAAAGGTACGACCGTTACAATGGTTTTTCCGGTACGATGGAGCGGTGTCAATTCAAAACCAGACAGCGGCAGGGCTTGATAATCAGCAACGTTTGTCCCTAGCCCATATAATTCATAAATTTCAGACAAATCGAATCAGAATAAGGCGGGGTATAGTATTAGAGCGGTTTTTTTAGCCGATATTCCGACAGCATGTTTCTCTGAGATCAAGAGGCAAAAGCCCCGGGGTCTTGACTAGATAAGGGGCGAGAATGTCCTCCCCGGCGGATTCGCCGGGGCGAAAGCGAGAGTACTATATTCCGCCTTATTCTTGCCATGGTTTATGAATAATGTGTGCCGGGAGTCGACGATTCTCATATCAGCAGGGCATTCAGCGTTTCTCTCAAATCCTCAAGTTTATAGGGTTTATTCAGCCTTGCCTTGAATCCGTATTTCTCATAATCCGCTACAACAGCGTTGTCCGAATAACCGCTCGATACTATAGCCCTGATGCCGGGATCAATCAGGAGAAGTCGTTCAATCGTCTCCCGTCCGCCCAAGCCTCCGCGGATGGTCAAATCCAGTATAACAATATCGAAGGGCTTGCCTGACTCCCTGGCGCTCATGTATTTCGTTATAGCGGCTTCTCCGTGTTCCACTACCTCCACCTCATTACCGAGGACCTTTGCCAGTGCTCCTGCGACATTTCTTACCAGTTCCTCGTCATCCATGATGAGAATTCTGCCTCTGCTGCCTGCAAGAGAGACTTTCGGGACTTCAGGAGTTTTGGCTTCCGGTTCAACCGCAGGCAGATATATATAAAATGTAGTGCCCCTGCCCACCACTGATTTAACATCGATTACACCGCCATGGTTTCTTATTATAGAATAGGACGTTGCCAGTCCCAGACCACTGCCCTTCTCCTTAGTCGTAAAATAAGGGTCGAAAATCTTCTCCAGGTACTTCTCTGAAATACCGATGCCGCTGTCCTGAACAGAAATCTCGATATATTTTCCTGCTCCCGGGAGATGAGGCAATCCTTTGTCGGACGACAACACATTCTTTGCTGTGATTACTATCGTCCCTACCAGAGGCAATGCCTGATCCGCGTTGAGCACAATGTTCTGGACCACCTGCCCTATCTGCCCCTCGTCAGCATCCACCAACCAAAGGTCCTCGTCAAGCGTGATGCTGTAGTCAACACTTGAACCGCTCAGGGCGAACCTCACAGAGTTCTCGATCACAGGCCGGAGCGAAATCTTCTCCTTCGCCGGCTTCCCGCCCTTTGAGAAGGTCAATAGCTGTGTAGTCAGATTGACAGAGAAATGCAGCGCCCGCTCTGCCTGCTCCAGCATCGCGAGGGAACGGTCCTTCTGGTCCAGAGTCATCTTGGCCATCGAAATATAACCGAATATCCCCTGCAGCAGATTATTAAAATCGTGAGCAATGCCTCCGGCGAGCGTCCCTATAGCCTCGAGCTTCTGCGTCTTCAGCCGCTCCTCCTCAAGGAGGTACTTTTCGGTTATGTTGTTGACTGTTTCGATCACTGAAGTCACAGTGCCTGTGATGTCCTTTATTGGAAAGGCCTTTGTCTCGACAAACAGTACAGTGCCTTTATCGTCCGGATGTCTGTGGAGCGCTGTATGGGGCTCTCCTGTCTCGAAGACATGACGGACAGCGCATTCCTCACCCTCTTCGAAGCAGGGCCTGAGCGTTTTGTGGGAAATCTCGTAGCAGTGTCTGCCGACGACAGCCTCGCATGACTTACCCACCTGGCCGCAGTACGCCCTGTTTGCGGTCAGAATGCGGAAATCACTGTCTATGACAATAAAACCCTCGTCCACGGTATCCAGGATTTTTCTTATGAATTGATCACTTTTTCGCAGGGCCTCCTCTGCTTTTTTGCGCTCAGTGATGTCCCGGAATATACCTACCGCATACTGTTCCCCTCCCAGGGCTATTGAGGCAGCGCCGATATCTGCATAGAAGATGCTCCCGTTTTTTCTCGTGACCGGAAGGCCCTCTGCAATCGTTTTCTCCCCACGCATCTGTTTTTCAAACTCAGCCAGGACATGAGGAACATCCTTCGGTGTGTGGATGTCTTCAATGCTGAGATTTTTTATTTCTTCCCTCGTATATCCCAGCATCGTGCATATGGTCTTGTTTGCCTCAGTGAGTCTCCTCGTCGACACGCTGGCTATCAGTATCCCGTCATTGGCGTTATCGAAAATGCTCCTGAACTTCTCCTCCGACTCCCGTAAAGCCTCTTCCACCCTGTTGTGTTCAGTGATATCCTGGACAATCCCCACCATCCTCACAGGTTTTCCCTCAGCATCACGAATGACCTGTCCCATAGTATGAAGGACCGCCGTCAAACCGTTCTGCCTCAAGAAAGAGTAGTCCATCTCGAACGGCTTTCCGTCCTTGAGCGCGGCATTGATGGCGCTGAAAAATTCGTCCCTGCTTTTGGGGTGCATCGCCCTGGTGACAAGTCCGTAATCAGGGGCGATTTCGTTAGGAGTGAATCCATAAATGCGATAGAGTTCATCCGACCAGCAGACCTTATTGGTCGCAATGTCCCACTCCCAGTCACCGATATGCGCTATCTGCTGGGCCCTGGACAGGGACATCTGACTTTCCCTCAGCGCGTGTTCGGCCAGCCTGAGTTTCTCAAAATCCACTGAAAAATCATATTTGAGACCTAATTCTTCAACAAGGCTTTTCCAACTCAAATACCTGAGTACCAGGGAGGTGCTCAATACTGAGAGAATAAAAATATTGCTCGTAAGGAATGTCCTTACGTCAGTGATCGTATCAAAAATCATTATGGGGACTAGATAAACTGCATAGATACTTATTGCGAAGGCAAGATGCATCAGAAAATCTGCGGGTATAAATCCCATTACCACAATTACAAGGAGTATCTGTCCGACGTAGTAACTTGATCTGTGACCGCCAAGGTTCATGATCATCAGCTCTATGGTGACAGCGGAACTAATGACACCTATGAGACCTGCCATGCGGTGAAACACGATATCCATGTCGTCGAATTTTTTTATGAAAGCTGACAGCGCAACGAGCATCAATGAAATCACCAGCCGGAAGGAGAGAAACAGAGTAAAGTTCTCAGGACTGCTTACGTAGTCCTGAACGCTCAGGAGGATAAAGATCAAGCCCCCCATAAAGTCGTCCGTCTGAACCACAGTTTATATAATTTATCTGCGCCCTCTTTTATAAAGATGTCTCTGTCTGCTTTGGGCTTCATCCCTTTTTCCCTTCTCCGGAATTATATCACCAAAATATTTTCAACCATATTATTCGCCATGAAAAAGAATTTTCGCAATACAAAATTATATCTTCTGTCTGTAACTACTCAGGTGGACAGACTGAAAGTGGGCAAGTTTTTAGATGATCACTGAAAACATCCGGTATTTGAGATGGCTGAACACGCTGCAGTAAATGATTGACAAACTTCAGCCTTTTCTCCTGGGCCTCCTCGGGATTCGCCGGGGCGAACGAATCCGCTGCGTTCGGAGTCTTTAGCTTAAACACCTGAGCAGTTACTTCTTCCTTTTGTTGCAAAACGCCCCATATATATGGAAAATGTATAGTGTATGAAAAAATTGCTGATAATATGCATTGTGGGACTGCTTGCAGCGTTTCCGCTTTTTGCAGCAGAGAAAAAAGAGGTTTCCCTGAGGTTCATCCAAAATGACAATATCATGCGGATTGTCCTTGGCTCAGACGATAATTCCATAAAGAACGCCAGCGTCATTGCCACCCCTTCCAGCATAAAAATTGAATTTCCTGACCTTATTGAGTTGAAAAAACAGCAGGATTTTAACTTCGAGACATACTTAAAAGACCGCTTTCTGTCAATAACACTCAAGAATGTAGAAGATGTTAGATCATACAAACTGTCTTCTCCTGCAAGGCTTGTCATTGACCTCAGAATATCGCAAAAGTCCAATAACCAAAAGCCACTGCCAGTAGCCAAACCCAAACAGGAAGCTGTGAAGGCTGCTGAAAAGCCTGTTAACCAAATGCCACTGCCGGCAGCTAAACCCAAACAGGAAGCTGTGAAGGCTGCTGAAAAGCCTGTTGCACCAAAAGTCATATTCCTCGATGCAGGTCACGGCGGTTACGACTACGGCCTGATATCCAGGGACACAAAGGAAAAAGACCTGGACCTGATTATCACAAAAGACCTCAGTTCCGCCCTGTCGAAAAAAGGATATAAAACATTTCTGACACGTAAAATAGACCAGTCATTGTCCTTACTTGAGAGGATTACACTTGTCAACAGCAAAAAACCTGATCTGTTCATCTCCATGCATTCCTCTTTTTCCAATGCCTTCGTCGTTTACACTGCAGCTTTCGATGAATCCGCAACCGAAGCTTCTGCCAGGTCGTACAGCCTCGCTGCGATACAGAGCAGACATATGGAAAAAAGCAGGTCAGTGGCAAAAGCAATAGGCAAAGCTTTAAAGGATGAATTTAAGGGAGACGTTTTTATCAGAGAACTGCCGCTTCCGGTTTTGAGTTCAATTGATGCAACCGCCATCCTCATAGAATATCCTTCTATACAACTCAATGCCTACGACCAGAAAATGCGTGACCGTTTAGCGAGTGCTGTTGTGAAAGGTATCCAGTACCATGAATAACAGAAAATTATGGATAACCCTGATTGTCCTGTTGTTCCTCGCAGGGGCCGTTGGAAGCTATTTCTTTATGCACAATTTCGCGGAGTCTGAAAAACAGCCTTCTTCAACCGCAGCACAAAACCCTGTCATGGAGTCCCCAGATATTTCAGTTCTCAGAATCTATCAGCCACGCAATAACCGCATCGAGATGACAGAGAGAAAAATTCCCAAAAGAATCAGCAATACCGCCATTGCTGAGGCTGTTATCGAAGAGTTCTTTAAACCAATGGCGGCTGATGGAGCTTCAGCCGTGCCGCAAAACGTCAAATTACTTGGCCTCTATAAAGACGAGGGACAGATGCTCTATATAGATCTTTCAGATGAAGCACGCAGAAACTTCCAGGGGGACGCCATGTCCGAATATCTGCTGCTGAAAGGCCTGTATGAAAGTCTTGTTTCCAATGTCCAGGATTTTCAGGATTGCAAGATACTGATAGAAGGCAAGGAAGTAGAAACACTGGGCGGTCATTTTTTCCTGAAGTATGATCTAAAGAATACGTTCTCAGCAGAAATCAAGGGAGACAGCAAGGTACAGGATGAATAAGGAAACAAGGCCTATTGGCATATTTGACTCAGGCATCGGAGGCCTGACAGTGCTGAAGGAAATATGCAAAGAATTGCCCAATGAAAGCACGGTCTATCTTGGAGATACCGCACGTGTACCCTATGGCATAAGATCACCCGAAACCGTCACCCGGTATTCCCTGGAAAATACAAAGTTCCTTTTTTCCAAAGAGGTCAAAATGATCGTGGTTGCCTGCAATACGGCATCTTCAGTAAGTCTTGAAGCGATAAGGAACTCTGTCCCTGTCCCCTTTGTCGGGGTCATAGACCCAGGGGCCAAGGCAGCGGTATCAGCAACAAGAAACAAGAAGATCGGCGTTATCGGAACTGAGGCTACAATAAAAAGCAACTCATATGCAAGGGCGATAATGAAAATTGACAACAGCATCGAGGTCTTCGGTATGGCCTGTCCTCTTTTTGTCCCGCTTGTTGAAGAGGGCTGGACAGAAGGGAAAATAGCGGAGATGATCGCCAGTGAATACCTGAAGGAAATTAAGCGCAAAGACATCGACACCCTTGTCCTCGGCTGTACACATTATCCGCTTCTGAAAGGCATCCTCTCGGAAGTCATGGGAGAAAACGTAAGCCTTATTGATTCGGCAATAGAAACAGCCCGGGAAATAGAAAAAATCCTTGGATATCTTTCCCTGCTGAACACATCAGGAGGCAATATCATCAGAGAGTTCTATGTAACGGATTCGCCGGCTAAATTCAAAACTATCGGCGAAAGATTTTTGGGCGAACCAATTCAGCATATAAAAAAGATCGAACTCGAAATGGAGGTTTAACAATGCGGCCCGACGGCAGGAAGAACAATGAGATGCGTACTGTGAATATAACCAGAAATTATATAGATACAGCTGAGGGATCAGTTTTAATAGAAATCGGAAAAACACGGGTAATATGTACAGCCTCAATGGAGGAGAAAGTACCGGCCTTCCTTAAGGATAAAAACAAGGGCTGGGTGACAGCAGAATATTCCATGCTTCCAAGGGCCACGCAGATCAGGACCAACAGGGAATCAGCGATGGGCCGTGTCGGCGGCAGGACGCACGAAATTCAGCGTCTTATCGGAAGGTCTTTGCGGTCTGTAGTGGATCTTAACGTAATCGGACAAAGGACCTTCTGGATAGATTGTGATGTCATAAGGGCTGACGGAGGCACCAGGACCGCGGCAATAACCGGCTCCTTTATCTGCCTTGCCGATGCCTTTCACTTCGCAATGCAGAAAGGTTTAATCGCAAAAAACCCCTTAAAAGGCTATCTGGCAGCGATCAGTGTAGGGATGGTCAGAAAACAGCCCATGCTTGATTTGTGTTATGAAGAAGACTCCACTGCCGAGGTCGACATGAATATCGTTATGACCGGCAGCGGGGATATGGTAGAAATCCAGGGCACTGCCGAAGGCGCTCCCTTTTCAGTGCAAAATCTCGATGAACTGATAATACTGGCCAAGGAAGGCATAGAAGGATTGATCTCTGTACAGAAAGATATTGTCAGAGATTTCTCTCCCTTGATAAGCATTAGTTAGCATTTGACAGCGCAAGCGTGATAGTGCATAATTTTCTTCTTATACATGTTTCTTCTATCACATGTCAGACTTACTGCTGCAAATAATTTTTTTTATATGTTAGAATATGAGACATTATTTGGAGGTTTAATTTGAACACATATAGAAGTCTATTCATATGGCTGATGATCGGGATCATGGTAATCCTGCTTTTTAATTTATTAAATGCACCGCAGAAAACGCAGGAAGAGATAATCTTTTCTGAGTTCATGACTAAGCTTGATGCAGATCAGATAGACGAAGTCACGATAAAGGAAAACAGTATTTCCGGACGCTTCAAGGATGGGACAAAGTTTAAATCGTATTCGCCGGAGTACCCTGCTTTGATCGATAATCTCCGGACTAAAAATATAAAAATCACCGTTAAGCCGCCGGACCAAAACCCCTGGTATGTCAACTTCTTCTTCACCTGGGGTCCTATTATTTTCATCGCGGTAGTCTGGATATTCTTCATGCGCCAGATGCAAAGCGGAGGCAACAAGGCCTTGTCTTTCGGCAAGTCAAAGGCTCGGCTGGTCTCTGAAAAATCCGTCAAGATAACGTTTTCAGACGTTGCTGGAATCGATGAGGCAAAGGGGGAAGTCCAGGAGATAATAGATTTTCTGAAAGATCCGCACAAATTCCAGAAGCTGGGCGGCAAAATACCTAAAGGCGTGCTCCTTGTCGGGGCCCCCGGGACCGGGAAGACACTGCTGGCAAGAGCCATTGCCGGAGAGGCAGGCGTTCCCTTCTTCAGCATCAGCGGTTCCGACTTTGTAGAGATGTTTGTCGGGGTCGGTGCTTCACGTGTACGCGATCTGTTTGAACAGGCCAAAAAAAGCGCACCCTGTATTATATTCATCGACGAAATCGATGCTGTAGGAAGACATAGAGGGGCAGGCCTTGGCGGCGGACATGACGAACGCGAGCAGACACTTAACCAGCTCCTTGTAGAAATGGACGGCTTTGAAGGCAATGAAGGGATAATAATCATAGCTGCCACAAACAGGCCCGATGTTTTGGATCCTGCATTACTTAGACCCGGAAGGTTCGACAGGCAGGTTGTTGTCCCGCTCCCTGATGTCAAGGGGAGACTCGAAATATTGAAAGTGCACACAAGGAATATTCCCGTTGACGAAACAGTAAATCTGGAGAAAATCGCAAGAGGCGCACCCGGTTTTTCAGGCGCAGACCTTGCCAATCTTGTCAACGAGGCCGCCCTGCTCGCTGCGAGAAACTCCAAGACAAAAGTAGAGAACTCAGACCTGGAGGCTGCGAAGGACAAGGTCCTGATGGGTGTCGAGAGAAAGAGCATGATCATCAGCGAAGAGGAAAAGAAGAACACCGCATATCATGAGGCTGGCCATGCACTGGTTGCCAAGCTCACAGCAGGGACCGATCCAATCCATAAGGTGAGTATCATCCCGAGGGGAAGGGCACTAGGTGTGACCCAGCAGCTGCCTATAGACGACAAGTATACGTATTCCAAGGACTATCTCGTCAAGACCTTGCAGGTCCTTATGGGCGGCAGGGCGGCAGAAGAGATCGCTCTCCATCATATGACCACAGGAGCCGGCAATGACCTTGAAAGGGCCACGGAACTTGCAAGAAAAATGGTCACTGTCTGGGGAATGAGTGAGAAACTCGGTCCTCTCACATACGGCAAAAAAGATGAACAGATATTTCTCGGCAGGGAAATAGCCCAGCACAAAGACTACAGTGAAAAGACCGCGGTTGATATCGATGAAGAGGTCAAACGCTTTGTATTCGAGGCTTACACAGCTGCAAAGAATCTTCTTACCGAACATTTCGCTGTGCTCGATGAGTTTGCAAAAAAACTCCTCGAAGTAGAGACAATGGACGGGGCTGAAATAGAAAAGATGATACAGGAACTTGCTGCGAAAAGCCAGGCGTAACCGGACCTGATATCTTCTGCTCATGATCAGCTGGAGATGTCCGTATCCGGGTTGTTTCACCTCATGTCATGAAACTTCAATGGGATAAGTTTTTACTGGATTTTTCAAAGAAAACCCATATCATGGGGGTCCTCAATATCACCCCGGATTCATTCTCCGACGGCGGTATGCACTTTGACAAATCCAGGGCAGTAGATCACGCCCTCAGGATGATCAATGACGGTGCCGACATTCTCGACATAGGAGGTGAATCCACAAGACCTGGTTCTGATCCGGTTTCTCTGGATGAGGAGCTCAGACGCACAATCCCTGTTATAGAAGCGCTTTCAAAGAGCATATCCATACCCATATCCATAGATACCTATAAATCAGATGTTGCTGTGCGGGCGCTGGAAGCAGGGGCATCAATCGTCAATGATATAAGCGGCATGAGATTTGACCCTGAGATGCCGACAGTCGTCTCCAGATTTAAAGTGCCTGTTGTCATAATGCATATGAAAGGCACCCCCAAAAACATGCAGATCAACCCCACTTATAAGGCGTTAATCCCTGAGATCATGGATTACTTCAGGACCGGTATCCGGCTCGCTGCGAAGTTCGGCATTCCTGATAACATGATAATACTGGACCCGGGGATCGGGTTCGGAAAGACCTTTGAACATAACCTTGAGATAATCAATAATCTTGATCAGTTCTCCCTGCTTGAAAATCCAATTCTGATAGGACCCTCCCGAAAGGCTTTTCTGGGAAAGCTTTTAGGCGATCTCCCCGCTATGGAGAGGCTGGAGGGCACCGCAGCATCAGTAGCGATTTCTATTATCAAAGGTGCGCATATAGTTCGCGTTCATGACGTAAAAGAGATGGCAAGGGTAGCAAAGGTAGCGGATGCAATCAAACAGCAGAGGATAAATTGATCCATCATTCCGCGGATGCTTTTTTCTGTAATCATAGGGGCTCTCCTGTAAACCACGCTCACCCCAGACACCTGCCTTATTTTCCTGCGCCTTTTTTTGCGCAGCACGGAACCGCTCGGCATATCTTACATTCGGAGGAAACGTAAAGAGGACAGCGCATCCATTTTTCATCATTTCCTCATTAATCATCTGGCCGTACTGTGTCCATACATAGGCAAGGATACGTCCGTATTTATCTCTCCTATCTATATCATATTCAAGGGAAATTCTTGAATCCGTAACTGAGATTAAAGATCTGAGACACTCCTTGGCCTTCTTGCCCCATGGTTTCTGGTCCATTTCAGGAGCATCAATCCCGAGCAACCGGATTTTTTCAAAACGACCGTCCACCAAAGCCCCAATTGTATCGCCGTCATAAATCTTCTCTGACAGTACAAACTTACCAACTCCCTTATTATCAGGAAAATGTCTTTCCTTTATTCCATATGCCAGGGAAATAACTGCAAATATAAAAATACAGGAAATTACATAATATCTCTTAGCCATGATGAATATTATACTTTCTGGAACGATAATTATGAAGAATTCATTGCACGCAAGGGACCCGAGAATTCCACACAGCCCTGTTATCAGGTCAAACACAAAAAAAAGGCCCCTGCGAGATGCAGGGGCCTAGGGGAGGTAACAAGGGAGATAATATTAATCAGTTATGGGCCTTGACTTCCTCTGTCTCTTTTGCCTTGCCGAGGCTGGCCAATTACGTCAACCACATAACCCATGGCTGTGCCAAATACCGAACCAAGCACTATGCTCACTGCTCCTACACAGAATATGCCGAGCATGATGCCAATTACTGTCAGCATCCTTACAATCGTTGTAGGCCCAACCGGGCCGCCTGCCAGATGGCTTAACAGTACCAATGTCCCGTAGCTCCCAAAATAAAATCCCGGCACTATTCCAAATACCAGAAATGCTAACACCCCAATCCCTGCTCCGATCTTTGTCCCAACCTTCATTGTGTTTGTTCTTCCTGCTGTCATGACACCTTCCTCCTTTTAATTGTTTTATGTTTTATTTGTGCCTTACTTCACTATTTACGGCTTCTGCTTATTTATGCTCTATTGTTGCCAGTTCCTTATTCCCTGTCTTTATCGCATCCACCACTGTGCCTATCAGCCACCCCAGGGTCGTAGATGCCATGATGAACATCGTCCCTGATACCATCACCCCTACCACCATCGAGGCTGCCACGATCATCCGCGGGACCAATCCAGCTCCTACTGGTGTGCCAAACAGTATACCTGCTATATTTAATCCCATGACTCCGCCAAGGAATGAGCCTGGAAGCAGCCCAAACACTGCAAAGAGTACTACTCCGCATCCTGCTCCCATGTATGCCAGTTTCTTTGTATAGGTTGTGTCTTTCATCTTCGTATCCTCCGTCATTTACTTTCTGCTTTATATATCTGCTATATATAGTGCATTTGCCATGCCAACTATAACTCATTGTTTTTATTGCTTTGTCCCTTCGCTCTCCCGTGCATTTCAGCGAATTGCTTCGCAGGTTTGCGAAAAAACAGGTGCAGTGTTGCTTTGAGGAAGGCAAAAGAGACCCCATAAATTATGATCTATTTATTCTGTCATTCCACGACTTGATCAGGGAATCCAGTCCTTTCAATAGGTTCTGGATTGTCCGGTCAAGCCGGACAATGAAAACACCTTGAGTTTAAGGACAGACACTAAAGAGGAAAATCATAGTTATTGAAATGGGGTTATTTTTTAAGATTATTAGATTCAGTCAACAAGAAGAAACGCGCACTTGAGATATTCCGTCTCAGGCATGGAAAGCAGCACAGGATGGTCAGGACTCTGCGAGCGCATCTCGATAAGCCTGAGACTGCGCTTTGCGTTCCTGGCAGCAGTATGGAGCATATCAGAAAACATCTCTCTGGAAAGATGGTATGAGCAGGATGAGGTCGCAAGTATGCCTTTTGTTTTTATCAGCCGCATGCTCATTTCGTTCAGTTCCCGATATGCCTTTACAGCCTCCTTTATCTTGCTGGAGCTCTTAACAAAGGCAGGAGGGTCAAGCACAATAAAGTCATACTTTTTCTCATTTGATCCCAGATCATTTTCAAGAAAAGAAAAGACATCATCTTTCACGAATGAAACCCTTTCACTGAACCCGTTCATTTCCGCGATCCTTTGCGCCTGTATTACCGCCCTCTCAGATGCATCCACACCAATAACCTCTGCGCCTGCAGAGGCAAGATGCATAGACCATGCACCGAGATAAGAAAAAAGGTCAAGCCCCTTCCCTCCCCTTACATACTTTTTCAGTAAAGTCCTGTTCTCCCTCTGATCAAGAAAGAAACCCTGTCTTCTGGCCTTCATAAGGGTCAATCTCAAATAAAATTCCGTCTTCCTGCACTACAGGCAGGCTCTTAAGGTCGCCTTTTATCACCTCTTTGTACAGGGGCAATCCCTCAAGCGTACGCATACGGCTTTCATTTCTTAAAACCATTATCTCAGGCTTTAGCAATTCATCAAGGATTTCAATAATTGTGTCCCTGAACTCCTCCATCCCGGCTGTGAGAAACTGCAATACAAGACAGTTAGCGTACTTATCAACGATGAGGCCCGGGAGGTAATCACCCTCGCTATAAACTAAACGGTATGCATCCCTATGGCCGAGAAGCCTTTCACGCAGTTTAACTGCATCACAGATACGTCTCTGAATAAATTCCTTCTGAATATCTTCTTTTTCTCTTGTCAGCAGCCTTATTGAGATGAGACTTCGAGGATTGATATAACCGATTCCGAGAAAAACCTCATGCATATCAAAGACTTCAACAAGAGAGCCGGGACTGTATTGTCCGGTATTCTCATATATTTCATTGGAAAACACCCAAAGGTGTCCCGCAAGCAGTCTCTTTGTCCTTCTCAGATGAACTTTTTTTATTGTAGTCTCCATGTATTATTGACTATGCGAAAATAGCAAAAATACATCCGGCAGGATATATGATATCAGAAACACGAGGGATGCGCTCTAATCATTTTTATAAGAACGTTTCACCGCGAAAAATAGAATGTACTTCTTTAACTATCTTCTACTCTGCGGCTTAAACTTATTAGCCGTTGTCAGGTTTTCAGAAATAAGTAAGCTGAACTCAGCTTATTAAGTGGCTCAGGTTTTTCCAAATGCGACGAGCACTTTATGCCTTTTTTTCATCTTCAATAAGATGACATTTTTTGTATTTCTTTCCGCTTCCGCACCAGCATAGCTCATTTCTGCCCAGATTTTTCACCTCGTCCTGTTCATCTTTCAGAACTAAACATATTTGCAATACTTTTAAAAAGATTCATAAACACCTCTCTTGTTTATACCCCTGACGGGGATAAGGCAACTAGCCCTGTTTTTTCATTTTCTCAACAGCAGCCTTGATCTCCTCCGGTACATAACCTCTTATGATTACTCCCTCAATATAAATCAGGGGCACCATACCCGAACCACCGCTCAAACTTTTCATTTCATTTTTCCTGCTTTGGTCCTTCTCTATATTGTATTCAGTCAAATGAACGCCAAGTGATTTTATATATTTTCCGGCCTTTTTGCAGTAGGGACACCATTCTGTCATATACATTACAACCTGTATATCACTGTTTTTTCTCAGTCCATGTTTGTTTTCTGTAACCGAAGCGCTGTTTTTATTTACCCCCTGCTCATTGTTCGAATATGCAGGAGCAGTCAAACAGCCCAAAAAAATAAGTACTACTGCTGAAATAAGTATTGAAAACCTGTGAACTCTAAGTTTCTGCACTGATATTTCTCCTTTCCCATCAACCCTGAAAATCACTGAACAGTTTTATACCCTTTTGATATCCATTCAGGAAGTCCTCCGGGCATAAGAGAAATATTCCTGTAGCCGGCTTTTTCTGCTGCGACCGCAGCCTGTTTTGACAAGCTTCAGCCAACTCCTCTGCAGTAAAATACAATAAGTGTTTTTTTGTTTTTTGGCAGCAATGTACTGATGCTTCCAACTTTTTCTGGTGGTATGTTTACTGCCAACAGTATATGTCCCTGATTGAACTCCTGTTGAGGCCTTGCATCTACCAGAAAAAGTTCAGTTTTTTTATCCAGCATCTTTCTTAATTCATCAGCAGAAATACTCTTATAATTCTCTGCAAAAGCATACGAAAACATGGAAACAAGAAATACGGTCAACAAAACAAATATTTTTCTTCATACGTACTCCTTAATTATACTGTTTCGACTCTTCTTAACTATTATATTAACAAAATTACAGGAATTATGAAATGCGATAAGGCGAAATGCATTCTCAAATCCTATTTGCTGTGATAAACTTTTTTTAGAAGTCAGCATAACAGGAGGAAATTAATGAACCAGGTAATTGATGCTATAAAAAAGAGACGGTCAGTCAGGTCCTATGAGTCCAGGTCTGTTTCAGCAGATATTATAAATATGATCATAGAGGCCGGAAATCAGGCCCCCTCTGCAATGAACAGTCAGCCATGGAGATTCGTTGTAATTGAAGACAAAGAGGTCAAGAAAAAACTTCTAAAGGCTGCTTTGCCGAATGCAAAAAACATCCTCGAACAGGTAAAGGATGCAGACCCTGAGAGATACGAATCAATAATGAAACGCTACAGTGAACTGGAGGATCCTATCTACTATTCCGCACCTGTAGTGCTTTTCGTGATAGGGTCAGGAAGATACGCCGACCACTCATGTCCTCTGGCCTGCGAAAATATCATGCTGGCTGCCCATTCTCTTGGGCTTGGAAGCTGCTGGGTGGGTTTTGGCTCCATGGTCACTGAGGACCCCGATATAATAAAGCTGCTGGAGTTGAAGAATGATGAAAAAATCTTCGGCCCACTTGTTATCGGATATCCAAAAGTCTACCCTGATCCTCCGCAAAAAAAAGGGACCGGTAGTCAAATGGATATAGTTATGGGATAGCGGATGAACTCCTGTATTGAAGAGCTTCTCCCCGAATAAATATCTTTTCAATCTCTATTCCCTTTAACACGAGAAAATCCGCCTGCATTCCCGCCCTGAATTGACCGTTAACAGCCGAAGACAAAATATATTCATCGGACAACCCGGCTTTCTTAAATAGATCCAACTCCTTATGATAAGCCTTTCCGTATGGAATAAAATGAGGGCCTGAATCACTTCCCGGCAGGACCATTACTCCTCTGTCGACAGCTTTTTTTATAGTCAGAAGATGCCCTTCGACAGCTCTTGCTATATGTGTCTGTATTTCCGGGTCACCCGTTAGACTCGAAAGGCCCGCAAAGGCATGCGCCGTAGGTATAAAGGCAATTTTCTTTTCAGCCATCATCTCCAGGGTCCCATCAGAGATATACAAGCCATGGACTATTGCCGATACGCCTGCAGACACTGCATCATGGACCTTTCCGGCGCCATTGGCATGACAGAAAACATCCAGCCCGTGTTCTTTTGCATATTGCACAATCCCGGCAAGCTCCTCTCTTTCGAAACCTCCGGAAGTTATCTGTCTTGTTTCAGGCTTAAATATCCCCGAGTTTATGACCTTTATATAATCAACCCCGAGCTTTCTGAGCTGATCGATAAGTCCCCGTGCATCACGCAAGCCCTCAACACCCTTTCCAAGAGCTTTTCCATATGTACCTTTTTTATAAATAGCATATCCGGCTGTCCTTACCTCAAGCCTGTCCTTCAGCAGTTTTTTCATTTCCAGCCCTGAAAGAAGACTATCTCCTCCTTCGCATACCTTATGAATGCCGTTTTGAAGCAAGGCTTCGGCTATCTCGTGTGAAGCTGCTAAAGCGCTGTCAGAAAAATGGAGGTGGTAATCGCAAAAAAAAGGGGACACTACAAAACCCGTAAAATCAAGATGCCGCATCCCCTGATGAACAGGCAGGCTATCTGAAATATTTTCTATAATTCCATTGTTCAGCAGTAAATATCTTTTTGCCGTGCAATCCGCAGAAGGGCTGAAAATATGGTCTGCCTTGATTGCCGTATATCCTGACATGATTTGCAGCACGAGCCTTGCCATAAAGGACCTTTCTCTTCTTCTTGATTGAAAAAACAACATTAGTCATCCTCCGGCTTGACCGGGGGATCCAGAGATCAAATAACTGGATTGCCCGATGTATGTCGGGCAATGACACATTTGTTGTTGTCTCACCCCTATGCAGAGCATCGAGGAATTCTTTTGATTAAATCAGAATCAGAGCTGAATTACAAGCATAGACAGCCGGAATTATAATTGCCGGAAAATTTCACAGACATTATATCCGACTGCGGCTTGTTACCATATATTTCGGAATATAATCAGTTACAGATTTTTTAAAACCCCGTATGTTAAAATGCAGACATGATTGAAGAAATCGGCATTGTAACAAGTACTGATGGTACGACAGCACATGTGAATGTGCCGAAAAAAAGCACCTGTGAAGGGTGTACGGCCGGCACCTGTACTGCCGGAGAACAGTCTATGGAGATCATTGCTTTCAACAAGGCAGGCGCAGAAGCAGGTCAAAAGGTAAAGGTGCTTATTCACTCATCTGCCTATATGAAAGGCACCATGATTATCTACGGTATTCCTGCTCTTGCCCTCATTTTAGGGGCAGTTTTCGGTAAAGAGTTCATGTCTGAATTGTTCATTGGAACAGATCCCGATATCCTTTCTGCTATTTTCGGTTTCGGCTTTCTGGGGCTGTCTTTTGTCGGGGTAAAAATATGGTCAAACCGTAAAGCTGATAAAACTGAGTCCGGGCCTGTTATTGAAGAGATATTAGGCTGAGCATTACAAGAGAAAGTTAAGCAGCATTTAAACAATTATGATCTAGAAATTTTTTCATATAGGGGGTTTAAATGGCAAATTTTGAGGTATCCAAGATCAGGAATGTTGCATTTATAGCACATGGTGGAGCTGGAAAGACTTCTCTTGTAGAGGCGATGCTCTACACCGCCGGAATGATCGACAGGATTGGCAATATTCAGGATGGAACAACGACTACCGATTATGAACCAGAGGAAATTGACAGAAAGATCAGCATAACCTCTTCACTGGCCTTCTGCGACTGGAACAAAAACAGGATCAACATGATTGATACCCCCGGATTTATCAACTTTATCGAGGACACGAAAGGTTGTCTCAGGGTAGTCGATGGAGCCGTAGTCCTGGTAAGCGCTATCTCCGGAGTCAAGGCTGAAACAGAAAAGATATGGAAATACGCCTGTGAGTACGAAGTGCCCAGGATCGTCTTCATCAATAAGATGGATAAGGAGTCCGCAAACTTCGAAAAGGCATTAGGTGAGATCCAGAGCTCGTTCGAAACAGAACCTGTACCGCTTCAAATTCCGATAGGGACAGGTGAGAGCTTTTCCGGCGTGATAGACATCGTTAAAATGAAGGCATATAAAATGAACGGCCGAAAAGTCAGCGAAGAAGATATCCCTGCTGAACTGAAGGATGAGGCTGAAAAATACCGGAAGAAACTGGTAGAAAAAATAGCTGAATCTGATGATGCCCTTCTCGAAAAATATCTCGAAGGCGCGGAATTGACCGAAGCGAGATATACACAGGCATAAAAGAAGGTTCTCTCACAAGAAAATATATACCAGTCACCTGTGGTTCATCTACAAAGAATATCGGCACCTCCAACCTTCTTGATTCCATACTCCTTTGCCTGCCCTCCCCGACCGAAATGACAATTATATCTCCAATCAGGGGCAGGAACCCGAAAGACGGCAAAGAAGCTTTTAAGGCAACCTCTTGAAACAGAACCGGCCTCTGCTTATGTTTTTAAGACAATAGCCGACCAATATGCAGGTAAACTCTCCTTATTCAGGGTATATTCAGGCACCTTCAAGGCTGATTCAACCGTATACAATGCATCACTGGACGCAAAAGAACGCATGGGCCAGCTTTTTTACCTTCTCGGGAAAAAACAGGTGCCGACACAATCTCTTTGTGCAGGAGAAATAGGGGTAGTTGCTAAACTGAAGTCTACAAACACCGGGGATACTTTGTCGGATGAAGCCCATCCAATAGTATTTGAGAAGGTCAGGTTTGCAGATCCGATAATATCATACGCGATCGCGCCAAAGAACAAAGGAGATGAAGAAAAGATCAGCACAAGCCTTCACAGGGTATTAGAGGAAGACCCGACACTCAGATTCAGCAGGGATGAAGAAACAAAAGAGATGCTGATATCCGGAATGGGGCAGGTCCATATAGAAGTTACTCTTGAAAGGCTCAAGAGAAGATTCGGAGTTGAGATCGACATGAAGACCCCCAAAATACCTTACAGAGAGACAATAAGGAGTGCTACCAGGGTCCAGGGCAGATACAAGAAACAGTCAGGGGGAAAAGGACAGTACGGCGACTGCCATATCATTGCAGAACCTCTTTCCAGAGGTGCAGGATTCGAATTTGTCGACAAGATAGTAGGTGGTGCGATCCCGCAGACAATACATACCGGCAGTAGAAAAAGGCGTTATTGAAGCGATGCACGAAGGTGTCATCGCAGGGTATCCCATTGTTGATCTTCGCGTCACACTTGTTGATGGTTCTTATCATACTGTTGATTCCTCGGAAATGGCTTTTAAGATTGCCGGCTCCATGGCGATAAAAAAGGCTGTTATGGAAGCAAAACCAGTGCTTCTTGAACCTGTAATGAAGGCAGAGGTAACAACACCTGATGATGCCCTTGGAGCCATAATAGGAGATCTGAACTCAAAAAGAGGCAAAGTCCAGGGAGTAGAGCCTCAGGCAGGTGGCAACCAGAAGATATCCGCGCTGGTACCGATGTCAGAGATGCTCACCTATGCAAATCAGCTCCATAGCCTGACATCAGGAAGAGGACTTTATTCCATGGAGTTTTCTCATTACGAAGAAGTCCCTTCACATCTTTCACAAAAAATAATTGCAGAGCGTGAGGCGCAAAAACAAACAAAAAATGCCTAAAATAATACTCATCGCACTGTTGTATTCGCTTATTATAATAACAGGAGGGGGCTCTGCATATGCACAGAAGCCCCCTCAAAATACTCAGTTGGTTACCCCAACGCCTGAAGAGGCTGCGCCTCAACCAGAGATTCCAAAACATACATCCACTGTAATTGTAGAAAACAACCGTCTCAGTGTCGAGTTTGTTAATGTAAGCTTTGGGGAAATCCTGCAGGCCATAAGTAATAAAGCAGGATTCGAGGTTGAAGGCTCCAGCAAGGTCTTAAGCAGAATAGTAACAACCAAATTCACTGATCTCGATATAGACATTGGAATCATAAGGCTTTTTTCACTCGTAAAAGAGAGCAATTACCTTATCAATTATGATACAAATGGCTCAATTTCAAAATTAAAAGTATATGACATAAGTACCAGCACTGGAGCCGTCGGCAGTGTACCTCCAGCAGCATCTCCCGCAAGAGAAACCGGCGCTGTTCCTTTCAAGACTTGGCGCTCCCGACGTCTCAACAATTCTAAACAGCCTGCTATACCCCCGCCTCCTCCACCTGTTCCACAGGCTTCTCAACCCGGAACTCCTGATCAAGAGGTAGAAGGTCCGTCTGAAGAAAATTAAGCGCCTCATATTACGGCTTCAAAGTAATCCCCTATTATATCTCCACAGAAAAAACTGCCCATATCTGACCAATAAAGCGTTACCACTGTTGATTAATATATTTTTCAAGAAGTCGATAAACTGAACTGGCAGTTTTCAGGACAGCCCGTCAACTTCATTGACATAAGCCTTTTGGGCTGCTACGATTAGGATAAAAACAGCTTAATTAAAAGAATAAAACCAGGAGAAATAGTATGAATATAGGGATTATAGGATCAGGGAATGTCGGCAGCGGACTGGGAAAGATATGGGTTCAAAAAGGGCACAAGGTCATTTTCAGCTTCTCACGAAACCAGGAGAAACTCAAGACACTGGCAGTTACCGATCAAAATTCCAGTGCAGGCTCACCTGCTGAAGCAGTGCAACATAGTGAAGTGCTACTTTTGTCGGTACGGTGGGAAACAGTCATGGAGGCATTAAAAGCTGCAGGACCTCTGCAGGAGAAGATATTGATCGATTGCACGAATCCGTTGCAACCGGATTTCTCAGGACTTGTGCTCGGCCATGCTACGTCTGCAGCTGAAGAAATAGCGAAAATGGCACCCGGGGCAAAGGTAGTAAAGGCCTTTAATAGCGCATTTGCTGATATATATCACTCCGACTCCAGGCTTTTTGGCTCCCGTATGCCGACAATGTTTTACTGCGGTGATGATGCTGTGGCAAAAACAACAGTTGCAAGATTGATCAGGGAGACTGGTTTTGAACCAATTGATGCAGGACCTCTCAGGAGCGCCCGCTACCTGGAACCTCTGGCAATGTTGATGATACAGCTTGGATATGGACAGGGCATGGGGACAAACATTGCACTGAATCTGATCAGACGCTGAGACATGGAAGAAAACTGCTTGTTCGCTGCCACCACAACCGCATATAGATCTGCCCTCTATGTATACAGAAAGAAGAATGTGCTATGGAAGTTTTTAGTGCAGTAAAGGAAAGGAGAAGCATCCGCAGTTTTTCGCATAAAGACATCCCTGAGAATATTCTTTCCAGATTGATTGATGCCCTTATATGGGCTCCAAGTGCAGGCAATTTACAGTCAAGGAAATTTTATTTCATCAAGGATGACGGGACGAAGAAAAAGATCGCTGCTGCCGCGTTAAACCAGAACTTTATAGCGAATGCCCCTGTTTTAGTAGTATGTTGCGCTGATTCCAGAATCAGCATGCATTATGGCAAACGAGGAATTGAACTATACTCAATACAGGATGTTGCAGTCAGTGTGATGGCCATGATGCTTGTCGCTATTGAGAACAAAATCGGTACATGCTGGGTTGGGGCTTTTAAGGAAAATGAAGTTTCCAGGATTCTTGATCTTCCGGATAATCTCCGGCCTGTCGCGCTTGTCCCTGTCGGTTATCCTGAGCGAACCCCAAACCCGACCACAAGGCTTTCTGTAAAAGAGGTGGTGGAGTTTCGATAGCGATTCTTATGACCTCGAACCATTAGGAGAAAAGGTCATAAAAAAGTGCTATAAGCTAATTCCATAGTCCGTTTGTTGCCTGATACCCCGACCCTCTTGTGGTATAATTGGTGCGAAGATGGTAATAAGGAACAGGAAAAAGTGACGATGTTAGTTTCTTTTGAATTTCCGGTTATTACTATTCACTAACGACTATTTAATAAAAACTTAATTAAGGAGGGAATCATGGAAGCTATGGATTATATGGGTCCGCTGAAACACATTCTTCTTGCAACTGACGGTTCTGAATCATGTGAAGGCGCTGTAAAGGAGGCGATATACCTGGCAAAGTCCTGCGTTGCAAAACTCTCCGTGATCTATGTCCTGGAGACAAATCCTGAATTTGAAACCGAAGGGCTGAAGTTTGTGGAGAAGATGGAACTTGCGGCAAGGGAGCATCTTGAGCTGATCAGGAAGGAGGCGGCAGCCCAGAATGTTGAAGTCGAAGCTATTGTCAGGAGAACTGACCAGCCATACAAGGCCATCATAGAAGAGGCTGCGAAGATGAAGTCCGACGTTATCGTTATGGGCAGGCGGGGAAGGACTGGACTTGCAAAGATGCTGATGGGGAGTGTTGCTGCAAAGGTCATTGGTTATGCGCCCTGCAAGGTGCTGGTTGTGCCTCGTTTTGCCAGGATCTCGTGCAAAAACATCCTTATAGCTACTGACGGCTCAAAATACAGCGTTGCGGCTGCAGCAGAGGCGATAGGCATCGCAAAGCGCTGTAAATCTAACCTTATCATAATAACCGCTGTTCATACCGAAGCTCTGTCTTCCATGAGCCCTGATACAGGATATACACAAAACCAGCAGGAAGTGATCGAAAAACAGGAACTGCAGAGGGCGGAAAGAAATATATCAGGGGTCAAAGAGCTTGCTGAAAAAGAAGGTATTCATGCAGAAGGCATTATCGCGGAAGGAAGACCGCATGAGGCGATAGCCAAGGCGGCCCTGGACAAGAATATAGACCTCATTGTGGTCGGAAGTCACGGCAGGACCGGGATCAGCAGGTTTCTTATGGGAAGTGTCACTGAGAGGGTCATCGGTCATGCAGAGAGTGCGGTACTGGTTGTAAAGGCGGAATAACCACGGAGTAACGTGTGGGGCCTGGTCTGGTAATCGGCCCCTTTCAATTTACTTGCCCTTTTGTGACGGTCTTGTTTTACAATATCAATATGTTCAACATCTTAATCATCTCTGATGAAGCTAAAAATATATATGCCTTATTCAAGGCAGGCGGTTTTACCCCGGATACGCAAGATTTAACGCATAGGGCCAATGATTCTGAAAACAGCCACACCGATAAAGACAAATATGATATAGCCTTTCTTGACCTTGATCTTGATGGATGGCATCATCGACTTCTTGAATTGAGGCAGCAGATGCCTGTTATTGCATTTTCAAAGCCTGACATAAAGAAGGCGGTAGATGCCTTGAAGTTAGGGGCGAGTGATTTTCTGGAGAAGCCTCTTGACAGAGACCTCCTGGATGAAGTAATCAGCAGATACAAGAAAGAGATACTCAATCAGAAGTTTGGTTTTGATGAAATAACGGGCCTCAGTCAGCCGATCCAGGAAGTTTTTGGAGTGATAAAGAAGGCCGCTGCCAGCGAAAGCAATGTCCTGATTACCGGGGAGAGCGGGACGGGTAAAGAGCTTATTGCAAGGGCGATCCACAGATGGAGTCCTAGAAACGAAAAATCATTTATGACCATCAATTGCAGCGCCATTCCTGATACCTTGCTTGAGTCTGAACTCTTCGGCTTTGAAAAAGGCGCCTTTACAGGTGCAAACTATACAAAAAAGGGTCTTCTTGAGTCAGCTGATGGAGGGACAGTATTTTTTGATGAGATCGGGGATGTTTCTCCGTTATTTCAAATCAAGATCCTTCGGGTGCTGCAGGAGGGTGAGATTATGAGAATCGGGGGTAACCGGCAGTTAAAGGTGGACGTCAGGATCATAGCAGCTACTAATAAAGATCTGAAAACAGCCTGCCTAAAGGAAAAATTCAGAGAGGACCTTTTTTACAGGCTTAATGTCATAAATATTCACCTGCCACCCTTAAGAGACAGAATAGAAGATGTGCCCCTATTGGCAAATCACTTTATTGAGAAACATGCGTACAAGAGAAAAGACATACTGATCAAGGGCATTACAGAAGATGCAATAAATATTTTGAAAAACCATTCATATCCCGGCAACGTAAGGGAGCTTGAAAATATCATTGAACATGCGATTTCATTTGCAAACAATCCTGAGATATTGCCTTCTGATTTACCATCGCATATTTTTCAGTCCCCTGCCAAAAGCAGAGCAGTAACTCCCAAATTAAGAGATGCATTAAAGGCCTTAGAAAAAGAAATAATAATTTCTGCCTTAAATGAGTCTGCTGGAAATATTTCGCGTGCTGCATCAACATTAGGTATTTACCGTCAGCAACTGCAGAGAAAGATAAAAATCCTCCGCATAGCAACATAAAGATTCACCTGCATTAATTAACTGCACTGTCACAAAGCCTTTAATCCAAGAGGTTCTACTTTTATTATCTGCAACATAATATTGCACCATAAACCCCTTGAAAGTTAATTTAACTTGTGTTATCAATGAGTTATCGCATGGCATAGTTATTGCGAAGCTATAATTAAGTTATTCTGATGGATATTCCAAAGATCAAGGGAAATATCTTGAATGGAGGATTACATGAAGAGATTACTTAAAAAATTTGAAGACATTATGGTGGCGGTAACATTTGCAGAGGCTGGAGAATATGACGAAGCAAAGAAGATTCTCAGCGAGGGGATGGATGAGACACAGGCGGAAGTACCCCGGCAGGCCGCAGAAACAGCTCAATGATAGTTTCAGTTTTAAAAATGAACTTTCAAATCCCGGATGAATGGAAGTACATTGTGGCGGCTTTCGTTATAACGATACTTATGACAGCCATTCTGGTAGCAATGCTGCCGGATACCCCTTTAGAGTTTTGGTAAGATAAATTTATGGAAAGAGACGGCAGAGGAATAATGAAATATGGCGCTATGATCGAATGGAAGTATATTTTGCTGGTTTCTCTGATTCTGATATGTGTTTTTATGACAGCTCTAGGTCTGTTTCTGGAATTTTTATAAGAAATAAAGTGTTAGTGAAGTAAATTTTTTTTGTGCAAAAACAATCATTATAAAGACCGAAAAGGATAACCATATGTGGATAGATCAAACGATTGACAGGCAAAGCCAACAAAAACTCTATGTTCAGGTGTACTCCATCATCAAAGACAAGATTGAGAAAGGTGAATGGTCCTCCGCTGCCCAGATACCAACGGAGGACGAGCTCTGCAGGTCGTATAATGTCAGCAAGGCCACTATAAGGATAGCCCTCTCTGAACTGGTAAGAGACGGCTATTTGACGAGACAGCAGGGCAAAGGGACTTTTGTAGCTTTTGCTATGCCTCATTTTGGCATGGCTATGAAAACAAGCTTAACAGAAGATATGTTTGGTAAGGAGGTGAATGTAAAGAAAGAGATTTTAGTGAAGGGAGTAAAAGAGCCATCTGACGATATCAAGGAGTACCTAAAAACCGATGATTCCATGTATTACGTACTTTGCAAAAGAATTGTTGACGGCGAATCCTGCCTTTCTTGAAGAGTCATTTTTCCCCTTTATTTTTGTTCCCTGACATAGAAACGGAAGACATCTGCCAGACCTCATTTTATAACGTGGTGGACAAGAAAATGCGAACAGGAAAATAGCCAGGTCTTGCAGACCATTGAAGTCACCGAAATATCAGGGGACGCTGCCGATATCTTAAAGGTCAAAAACGGTTCACCTGTCATTGCTTCTTCATAGACTCTTATTCGATTCAAATGGAGGCCCTATAGCCTATACACGGCTCATAGGGAGCGGCAGAACGTACAAGATCCAGACGGAATTTGAAAGGATCAGATAACATGCCCCCGCGTTTATGTACAGAAGACGAGGGTTTTGTAATAAATATTCTTCTGTGATGTCACAAGACCAAATAAAAAGGAGGTTGTAGTAAAATGAGTATTTTCAGAAATGTTTTTGAGTTTTTAAAACGGGTTCGATTGCCCACGCAAAGTGGGACTACGAAGTATCGATGTCGATCGTAAAGAACAGAAAAAAGATGCTGATTCTTCTTGAGCGATGATTCCGATTATTGCGATATCCTTTCTTGGAAGCAAGTGATATGATAGGCAGCAAAACCGCTTATGCACCTGCCATTCTATTCAACGGATTTTCCTCGTATCAATCGTGATCGGTTTAGCTGCCGGCCTCATTACAGGATGCATAGGAGCTGGCGGTGGTTTTATTATTACCCCTGCGCTTATGGCAGCCGGCGTTAAGGGCATACTCGCTGTAGGAACAGACCTCTTCCATATATTTGCAAAGGCAATTATGGGAACTACTGTTCATAAGAAGCTTGGCAATGTCTCGGGAAAACTCGCGATAGCGTTTCTCGTAGGTTCTGCGGAGGGACATTTGTAGGCGGCTATATAAACAAGTCCCTGTATGATTATGATCCGCTTTTAAGTGAGGCTTTTATAAGCCTTGTCTATGCCGTTCTGCTCGGTTTCCTCGGTTTCTATTCACTTATCGACTTTTTGAAGTCGAGAAAAGCAAAGGACACAGGCGATGCCCACGGCGGCAGCGCTGGCATGACCTCATTAGCCATTAAGGTCCAGAAACTCAATATCCCGCCTTCCATAACGTTTGATGAAGACTTTGTCCCTGGCGGCAGAAAGATATCCGGCTGTGGTTGTAGCGCTCGGGGGTGTGGTTGTAGGCGTACTGGCGGCGATTATGGGTGTAGGCGGAGGTTTTGTAACCTTCCCGATGTTCGTCTATGTCTTTGGCGTATCCTCAATGACAACAGTCGGAACAGACATCCTGCAGATTATCTTTACTGCTGGATTTGCTGCAACAGGACAGTATGCGATCTATGGCTATGTCTTTTATACGCTTGCAATGGGCATGCTCCTCGGTTCCCTGATCGGCATACAGGTAGGCGCTCTCACTACAAAGGTTGTTAAAGGGCATACATATCAGAGGTTTTTATGCCAGTTTCAATATTGGCAGGGTTCATAAACAGGGTATCTACACTGCCTAAAAAAATGGTTGAACTTGAAATGATTAACCTTTCGCCGACCCTCGTGAAAAACATAGAATCCTTCGGCAATATTATTTTTTGGGTTGTTGTTGTTATTTTTGCAGGATGGGTCCTCGGCAAGTTTATAACGAACATCAATTCATTAAGGGGCGAGGATGAACAAGAAGTAAGTCCTGTCCTTGCAAAGAGGAGGCATAACATGTTAGTGAGAAATAAAAAACCATTCAGCATGGGGGTAGTCTTGCCATTTCGTTCTTTGCCGTACTGCTGCTTATATTTTCTCCGGTTTTCGGTGGAAAAAACGGCCTGGTGTTTGCTGATAGCAGCTTTAACAAACTGTCAAAGGGTTCTTCATATTTTATCCCCAAGGTTGCAAAAAGAAGTTGATAAGTATGTTGGAAAACCATGTTTGCAGTAAGGATAAAACTCGAAAAAGCTGAAGATGTCGAGCCGACAGCAAAACTCTTCAGCACTGCCGGAGCCAAGGTAGAGTCAAAAGATACTGAACTAAAGCTCGACGGTGATCTTGGCTGGTACTGAAGGCGCCTTAGAGGACTCAGATGTCATGTTCAAAAACGAAGGTGACAAGATCAAGGCAAAATACGAACGCAATGGCAACTGACGATATTAAACAGATGTTCAGGCAAGGAACTAATGGCCTGCCCGTCAAGATCAACAAGGAATTCGCCAAGGCAAAGAAGATTGAAGAAGCAAATATGGTCTCTGCTGTAACGAAGAAAGCGGTCGAGACCGCTTACAACTATTATGGGGTTGAGGACGAGAAGGTTTCTGAAAACGCAGGCTTATGACAGGACTTCTGGTATTTTATGTTATCATATACCATGTGGTGGGGTTTTGCAATATTTTATATATTTGATGGTATCGGGCTTACAATGAGTAAATCCAAAGTAAAGAAAGAGGCATAGGGGGAGATATGAAAATACTCGTTCCGGTTGATGGTTCAAAACAGGCGATGGAAGGTGTGAAAGTGGCCTCGGATTATGCCAAAACAAAAGGCTCTGAGGTAAATATCATGACAGTTATCTCTTATATCTCTGATATAGACCTGGAACTTTCCGCTTCCGAACGTGACCGTTTGCTCGAAAGCATGAAAAGCCGCGGGGAAGAGATACTGGAAAAGGCAAAGGATATTGCAAAATCGCATGGTGTTGCCAACGTAAATACCGTACTGTCTACAGGTACTTCCGCCGCACATGAGATAGTAAGCTTTGCTGAAAAGGAGAAGATGGACCTTATTGTCATAGGAAGCAGGGGCATGGGAGCGACCCAAAGGTTCCTGCTTGGCAGCGTAGCCGGCAAAGTTGTGCGTTACAGTCCGTGCTGCGTATATGTAGTGAAAGAGCCCTGTTCCTGCTCTCTTTAATTCTGAAGGGCGGACATTAATGTCCGCCCTTTTTTATGCCTTACCACATCCAATTATCTTAGAAAAAAGCAGTTAACCACAGAGACACGGAGTCACAGAGTTGAAAAGTAAGAGAAATAGCCGGGATGCATCCTTTATTAAAATGGCGGCGGGATTATGTCGCAGCTCAAAACAACCTTCCGAATATTCTTAACTTTTTCCGTCGCAGTAAGCTACAATCATTGAGCATGAAAATAAGAGATAAATTGTTCCTCGGTTTCGGTTTTTATATTCTTTTTGCTGTTGTATGCGGTTTCTTTGCCTACAAGAACCTCAGTAAAATAACAACAAGACTGAAACTTGTCGAGGTGGCAGATGATATAACAAATACAATCCTTGAGGTAAGGAGATATGAAAAAAATTATCTGCTGTTCAGGGACAAAAACAGTCTTGAGGAATTCGAGAAGTATCTCAGCGCCTTTAAAAATCATATAGACAAAATTAAGGCCGAGATAATCAGGGAAATAGGCACAGAAAATTACACAATGATGAAAAGAACGTTGGACGAATACGAAAAGCTCTTCAATAAAATTAATGCAAATTTTATAGCGCAGGATGAACTTTCGTCAGTAGTGAAAACAGCAGGAATGAACATCGAGCGGGAACTGGACGGAAAGAACCTCCAAACTTTCCTTGTCCTTAGAAGATACGAAAAGAACCTGATGCTGGATAAGGATGAAAATAGCAAAGACCTTTTCTTAAAAACAGCCATGATGCTTGATTCCGACAGCCGCGTTGAACGCTATGTAATGCTTGTGAATCGAATATGCGATCTTTATGAGGAAGAAAATAATTCCATGGCTGTTATGAGACTCAAGGCGAGGGAACTGCAGTCCTTTACAGAGAATCTGTCAAAAAGGGAGAGAGCGGATATCGGCAGGATACTTCAGAAGTCCGTGCAGGTGCTTTTATTTGCCTTAATCGGAGTTTATAATGCTGGGCATGATAATAAATATAAAACTTGCCACAAGCATCGCCAACCCTATAAGAAGACTTGAAAAAATGACAAAAAAGGTCGCTAAGGGAGATTTTTCAGAGGCGATTAAGGTGACAGGCAAAGATGAGATTGCGTCCCTTGAACTCTCGTTCAACCAGATGGAGGAGAGATTGCAGGATGCGATGACCTCTCTTGAGCATACTATTGAAAAACTTCAGGAAAAACAGGCTGAACTGGTCGAGTCCGAGAAACTTGCCTCGATCGGCAAACTGGCTGCAGGCATCGCCCATGAGATTAACAACCCCCTCACCTCTGTTTTAACATTCTCCAGCCTGCTCCTTGAACAGTGTCCTGAAAGCGACCCGCGTCATGAAAGACTTAAGATGGTCGTGAAAGAGACGACACGTGCCAGAAATATAGTTAGACAGGTACTTAATTTCGCCAAAGAAGCGCCCTTACGGAAAGAAAAAATAAACGTAAACCGTCCGGTTAAAGAAATAGCCGATTCTCTTACTGAACAGGGGACGTTCAGAGATATTGAACTGTCACTGAATATCGCTGAAAACCTGCCGGATATATATATAGACCCTGTTCAGATTGGTCAGGTCATAACGAACATACTGGTGAACGCCGCTCATGCCATTACCCCTCCCGGCAAGATAGATATAGTCACACAGGCAGCCGGCAATTTCGTAGAAATAATATTCACGGACACTGGCAGCGGCATACCTGAAGAAAACTTAAAAAAAGTCTTTGATCCGTTCTTTACCACAAAAGACAAAACAAAAGGGACGGGCCTCGGCCTTGCAGTGAGTTATGGTATTATTAAGAAGCACGGCGGAGATATTGAGGTGAGAAGTACGGTAGAATGAAGGGTCGACATTTATTGTGAGGTTGCCATTATATGGATAGATTCAAGGCCATAGTAGTAGATGATGAGCCAATTGTTTGCGAGGCTGTCAAGGCTATTTTAGAGACAGAGAATATTGAAGTTTTCATCACAACTAGCAGTCTTAAGGCGATCGAAGATATCAAGGCGAACAGTTATGACCTCATCATTTCAGATGTCATGATGCCTGAGATGAATGGATTTGATCTCTACGAAAATATTAAAGAAGCCGCACCCGACAGTATATTCATCCTTATCACTGCCTTTGGAACAATCTCCTCAGCAGTAGATGCCATTAAAAAGGGGATATACGATTATATCCCGAAGCCTTTTACCCCGGATGAAGTAAGAATCCCTGTCAGAAGGGCACTTGAGAGGAAGCGGCTTGAAAGAGAGAATATCGCCCTTCGTACACAGATCGAGGTAAGGTATTCATTTAACAATATTATCGGAAACAGCTCTGAGATGCATGAGGTCTTCAGAATAATGAGACATGCTGCGTCGAGCGAGTCCAATGTATTGATCACAGGAGAGAGCGGCACAGGCAAAGAGCTTGTTGCAAGGGCTGTCCACAGTAACAGCGTCAGGACGCGCAAAAAATTTGTGACAGTCAATTGCGGGGCTATACCTGAGGGACTCATGGAATCCGAGCTCTTCGGTCATGTTAAAGGCGCCTTTACCGGTGCGGTCTCCGACAAACGGGGACTTGTTGAGGAGGCTGACAAAGGCACCCTTTTCCTGGATGAAATAGGAGAACTGCCACAGGTCCTTCAGGTGAAGCTGCTGAGGGTGCTGCAGGACGGTGACTTTTCACGTGTGGGCGACCCTGTGCCCCGCAACGTCAATGTGAGGGTAATTGCCGCAACCAACAGGGACCTTCAAAAAAGCTATTGCGGAAAAGAATTTCAGGGAAGACCTTTATTACAGACTCAACGTTATCCCCATCGAACTCCCGCCTCTCAGGAAGAGAAAAGAAGACATCCCTATGCTTGTTAATTTTTTTATCGAAAAACATAAGGTGAAGGCGCTTGAAAAGAACATTAAGGGCATCTCGAAGGAGGCAATGCAGTCGCTGCTTAATTACCACTTCCCCGGGAATGTGAGGGAACTCGAAAACGCAGTAGAATATGCGATCGCTTTTACCTCAGGCCCTTTTGTCCAAAGAGACGATTTACCTAAATATATCCTTGAAGACAAAAAACTCAGTGAAGAAGCCCGCTCCATACCAATCATGCCCCTCAGGGAAGCGAAGGCTCAATTTGAAAAAAGTCTTATCATGGCTGCACTCATAGAGTCCGGAGGAAATATCTCAGAGGCCTCAAGACTTCTCAACATCCACAGGCAGAATCTTCAGCAGAAGATAAGGCTTCTGGGTATTGATTTGACGTCCGTCTCTGTTTCACAGTAATCCAGTCTGCATCAGATTAATTCCTTTTCTTCAGACCCACTGAACCTGTTATAATGTTGTTGATTCCAAAAAGCAGTCAATTGGTGATATTTAAATATGAGAAAAGTGTTTCTTTTTACTTATGCATTTATAAATATTTTTTTTATCTTGTCGACACCCTCTTATTCTTCCGATTGGCTGCAAATTGAAGATTATCCGGGAGGAGAAAAGAATTATATTGACCTGGACAGTGTCAGATATAAACAGCATATTGTAACTTTCTGGACTAAGAATACGGATAGGAAAGGAGAAGCTACAAAAATGAGTTTTTCTATAAATTGTAAAAATGGAACCGGGGCTATCAGAGATATCATTATATATAGCTCAAATGAAACTGTTTTAAAGTCATATTCGTATAAAGAAGGAAATCTCCTATGGGGAAAAATCACCTCTCATTCATTTATGAATAGTTTCAAGAAATTACTATGTCAGGCTTTTTAGCTTCTTATTAACTGGTGGGCGAATACGGAATTATAAGAAGAGTTAAGATATTAGTCTAATTTACATCATCAAGCAGACTGAGGGGCCTCGGCACCTGATCGACCTGATCAAGAACAGGAATCTCTTCTGCTCCTGTAACACCGAGTTCCCTGAACTTTCTCACAGTCGGCAGCACCCTTGATTCCATTGAGGCCACAGCTTTATTGTAGGACCCGATGGCCTTTTCGAGGCCTTTTCCTACATTGTCGAAATGCTGTGCGAGTGTGCTCATACGTTCATAGAGCTGACGGCCCAGATCGCTGATCTCCTGTGCGTTCTTAGTGACCTGCTCCTGTCGCCAGCCATAGGCTATAGCCCTTAACAGGGCTATAAAGGTGGTAGGCGTAGCGATGATCACCCTTTTCTCTATCCCGTCTTCTATAAGGGAACTGTCAACCTCAACCGCGGCACCCAGGAACGACTCACCTGGTATGAAGAGCACAACGAATTCAGGTGACTGCTTGAACTGACTCCAGTATTCCTTTGAAGCGAGTTTGATCATATGCGCCCTCACCTGCTGGGCGTGTTTTTCCATCTTTGACCTTTTTTCATCATCTGTCGAAGCATTGACAGTATCAAGATATGCCTCAAGTGAGACCTTTGAGTCAACAACAATCTCCCTGTCCATCGGCAGGTGCACAATCATATCCGGACGTATCTTGCCCTTTTCAGTATCTACAGACTGCTGTTCGGTAAAATCGCAGTGGACCGACATGCCGGAGAGTTCAGCGACCCTCCTGAGCTGCATCTCACCCCATCTGCCGCGCACCTGCGGCTTTCTGAGTGCAGAGACCAGGTTGCTCGTCTCCTTCTGCAGACTTTCCTGTGTAGAGGCCAGGGTCCTGAGCTGCTCCTCAAGGCTTCCGTATGCCTTGTGCCTGCCTTCCTCCATTGTCTTTATCTGTTCTTCATATCTCTTCAAAGACTCATACAGGGGTTTTATCATGCCGTCCATAGCTACCTGGTGTTCTCCCAGCCTGCCCTTTGTGTCTGTCACTACCTTGCCCAGGGACTCAGAGGCAAGCCTCAGAAAATCTTCGCTGCTGCTTTTAAGCGCAGCTGATGAAAGCGCGTTAAAGGTATCTGTCATCTCCTTCTTCATGGTGTCGATAAGCGCCTTCTGCTCCTCAAAGCCCTTACGTGCCTCATCAAGTTTTGTCAGGGCCTCTGTCTTGGCCTGTTTCTCCGTATCAAGGACATTCCTTATCTGGTCCATATCAGCGTCCTTCTGCAGGATCTGCTGCCTCAGTTCACCGACAACCGCCTCAGCGCTCATGGCCTTTGCTTCTAGCTGTGTGAGCTGATTCGCATATCCCATGTGAAGTTCGGACATCTTATTCGCGCAATCTTCCCTGGACCGTATCCTCAGCAGTAACCATACAATTATTCCGCCGATGATGATACCTGCTATGCCAAATACTATTGTTTCCACTATTACCATTTCCTTTACAAAGTCTTTAAAAATATTTTTTAAAAGCCCGGTCAGTTAAGTATCTCTGTGCCTATCCCCTCTTTGGTGAATATTTCCAGGAGGAGACAGTGTGGGACCCTGCCGTCTACAATATGCGTCTTGCCTACTCCCTCTGAAAGTGCGTTCAGGCAGGCCTGTACCTTGGGAAGCATGCCTCCGGTAATCGTTCCGTCTTTGACCAGCTTGCTGATCTGCACCTTTTTCAGGGTAGAGATAATATCTCCTTTTTTATTCAATATCCCTGGCACATCAGTGAGGAGCAGGAGTTTTTCCGCCTTGAGCGCGGAGGCCACAGCAGCAGCCACAAAGTCTGCGTTGATATTCAAGGTCTCTCCATTGGGGCCCACGCCGATAGGCGATATGACCGGTATAAAACCATCCCTTTGAAGGCTGTTGATGATATCCGGAGAGATATAGGTCACCTCACCGACAAGTCCTATATCAACTATCTCGCTGACCCCAGTTTCAGGCGTGAGCTTTTTAATCGTCTTCTTTTGTGCCTGTATCAGCCCGCCGTCCTTGCCGCTCAGGCTTACCGACTTTCCTCCATGTTTGTTGATGAGAGAGACAATCTCCTTACTAACAAGTCCGCCAAGCACCATCTCTACGATATCCATAGTTTCCTGGTCAGTCACCCGCTGTCCCTGAACAAACTCAGGCTTTTTCCCCATCTTCTCCATTGTAGCTGATATTTTTGGTCCGCCGCCGTGGACAATGACCGTCCTGATCCCGATAAAGTTGAGCATCACAACATCCTTCGCAAAAGACTCCTTCAGCTCAGTCTTTGTCTGGGCCGCACCTCCGTATTTTATGACAACCGTCTTTCCGTAAAATTTTCTGATAAATGGTAGTGCATCTATCAGGATTTCAGCCTTTTTTATGATCTTTTCCATTATCTTCCCTCTTAAAACATGGTATGCAGAGTATCTTTCCGCTTCTCACCCTCGCCCTGGGCTCCATGACCTTTTCCTTGCATTCATCGCATTGTATGCTCGGATAAATCCTCGCCTCCTCAGGCAATTGCTGCCTGCATTTTTTGACCTTCAAAAGCGCCTTTTCATCAGCCTCAAGGATATGCCTTATCTTTTCAGCCTTTCTGTTATGGACGAAATCAAGCACCTTTCTGGAACGGTCGCCCTTCATATAAAGCTCCCACATCGTCTTTTCTTCTTCTGACTCAGGAGGCTTTTGCCAGTGAACAGATATTCTCACGCCCTTACCAGAAGGTCTTTTAATAAATGTATATACCTGTTTGCCGTAGTCTCTGAAGATCAGATTGCCTTTTCCAAAGGTGCAGCCGGTCATGACCTGAACAGCATCAACAGCACAGGAATTGTTTTCGACAATCGCGACAAGTTCCTCATCCTCAGCCCTCTCCTTAAACCCCTCGAGAGCACACAGAGACACCCGGTAGCCCAGGGCGAGTCCCGGACAGGAGTGTCCGTGAAAATCAACTATATCTTCATACGCTTTCATACAGGGATTTTACATGAAAATGGATTTTTTGGGTAGGACTTCATTCAAGGCCTATTCCTGATTTGTGATTTTTTATTTTTTTCCCCTTGCAGAAACCACTTGTCTTGATTAAGATATCCGCAGTAAATTCTAAACATCTAAATATATTTAGCAGGACTTCTTATGAAAAATAAATTTGGCAGGGTTTATCAATTCAGAATCACCTTAGAAGGCATAAGACCGCCTGTATTTAGGAGGATGCTGGTCCCTGAAACTTATACCTTCTGGGACCTGCACGTCGCAATACAGGACGTTATGGATTGGTCTGATTGCCACCTTCATCAATTCAGGATAATCGATCCCAGGATTAGCGCAAAAGTAGACATAGGAATTCCGGATGAAGAGGATGATTATTATGAAATACTGCCGGGCTGGAAGCAAAAAATCTCGGATTATTTTTCTCCTTACAACAAAACAGCGGACTATATTTATGATTTCGGCAATAACTGGGAGCACTCGATACTGCTAGAAAGAATACTGCCCCGTGAAAAAGGTATTGTCTATCCCTTATGCAGCGATGGAAAGCGTGCCTGTCCTCCAGAGGACATAGGAGGGCCTGGTGGATATGAGCAATTTCTGGAGATCATCATGGACCCGAGGCATGAAAGATATGAAGAAATGCTGGAATGGGCAGGAGATTTCGAGCCTGAGTATTTTGATAAAGACAATGTTGTCTTCGACGACCCGGCAAAGAGGTTTAAGTCATTGAGGGACTGAAGGTCTGATGTCATAGAATACTCTGCATAAACAAGGTACAGAAGTTCAAAGGAGCCTAAGATAAGGCTAATGCAGCAAACTCTTACTCTTCTGAACTTAAATGGTCTTTAAGGTAACTATCCCGCCCCAATCGTCTCTTTAACTTTGTTTACAAGGTCCATGTGGTGAAACGGCTTTTGAAGAAACCCCGCAGCGCCTTCCTCAATCAATTCCTGGATATAATGTTCCTTACCGTATCCGCTGCATAGGATCACCTTTGTTTCAGCCTTGATCGCCTTTATCTCTCTGAAAGTCTGTCTCCCGCTCATTTCAGGCATGATCATATCGAGTATCACAAGATTTATCCTGTCTTTATGCTCCCTGAAAATCCTTATCCCTTCTATTCCGTTCATGGCGATATGGACTTCGTAACCGTAGACTTCCATGACGTCTTTGCCTAAAATTCTTATCACCTCTTCATCATCAATAATAAGAACCGCTCCTTTTTCAGACTTTTCCTCAGTTGATGTCCTTTGACTTTTTTCTTCTATCAATCCCTCTGTTGCCGGGAGCCATAAGATTATTGCTGTGCCCAGTCCCTGCTTTGAATGGACCTCAATGTGCCCCCCGTGGTTTTTTATTATGCCGTAGACCATTGCAAGGCCGAGTCCAGTGCCTTTACCGATCTCTTTTGTTGTAAAAAATGGTTCGAAGATCCTGTCCCTGACCTCTGGTTCTATGCCCATACCTGTGTCTGTGACACAAACTCTGACGTATCTGCCTGGCTGTAACTGTAATGAATCAGCCCTTTGTTTATCGCTGAGCAAGAAAGCATCTGTTTTTATGTAGAGCTTGCCTCCGTCAGGCATTGCATCCCTGGCGTTAATGCAGAGGTTCAAAATAGCCTGATAAATCTGGGTGCCGTCTCCCTCGATCGGAGGAAGGTTCTCCCCTGTGTTTAGAACGATCGCAATGCCCCTGTCAAAGGTCTCCTTCAGGAAACTTGAGAGTTCATTAGCGATATCATTGATGGAAAGTGTCTCTATCATATATTTCCCTTTTCTTGCAAAGCCGAGGAGCTGACCTGTAAGACCCGCAGCTCTAAAAACTGATTTTTCAATTGTATCCAGATACTTGTACATCACTTCGTCTTCCGGTACCATATTCTTCATGAGTGAGGAATATCCCAGAATTCCCGTCAGAATGTTATTGAAATCATGTGCAACTCCGCCGGCGAGCAGACCGAGGCTTTCAAGCTTCTGTGTCTGGAACAGGATCTCTTCCAGTCTCTTTTTTTCTGTGATATCAACAAAATGTCCGTCAAAACCCACAAGCATATTTTCTTCATCATACTCGGGGTATACAGACATAAGGACCACAAGTTCTTCGCCCTCCCTGCCGACTATTCTCTCCTCACTATTGTTCAGATTATCCTGGATGCTTTCCAGTGAAATGCCCTTTCGGTCCTTAACAAACAATTCGCTGAATTGTCCTGCACCTCCGCAAAGCGTATCGAACTTCTTGTTCGTCTCTTTGATGTTCCCCTCTTTATCCAGTCTGAAGATGGCGTGTTCGACCCTGTCGAAAAGCTCTCTTGTTCTTTTTTCCGAATCCTTTAACCTGGTCCTCCCTGTCTTTAACAGCCTCAGCCATCCTGTTGTACTCTAAGGCAAGCATCCCTACTTCATCATTGGAGGAAATATGGATCTCGGGGTAGCGCCCCTTGCGGACACCGCCCAATGCCTTCTGCAGCATCGATAAGAGGCCTGGTTGCAAGTGTAAACATATAGTAGACGAGCCATCCGATCGCAAACGTAAAAAGAACTGCAAACATAAGCCCCCTGAAAATAATTTTCTGCTGTTCTTTTATCATTGCAGACTTGGAGAATCCTATCCTGACCCATCCGGCGTTATCTCTGATATCAGTTCTGTTAGCGCCTTCCTGAAAAATATCAAAATCCTCCTTCGCCTTTACGGAAAAGACAGGGGCATACAGGTCAAAGTAATCTTTGTCTTCAAAAATTTTGATTGTTGCCGCGGCTGATATCAGCCGCTGCTTGCTGATGTCAGATCCATCCTTCATCAGAAGATCCATTTTGTTGTTGTAAAATGCTACGAAGCTGACCTCCGGAACGCTTTTTAAAGTTAATATCGCATCCCTCATAAGTTCAGGATTCCCTGAAAGCAATGGCAGTTCACCTATCCTGGAGGCAAGATGGGCCACTACCTCCGCCCTTTTCGTGATCTCTCCTTTCATTATCGCCTTTTCTGTTCTCACTGCGTCGAATGTATATACAACAGATGTTATTATCAAACCCGGGATAGCCACCCAGAGGGCCTTTCGTCTGAATGAAGTGCCGTATTTGAAAACTAACGCCTTTATGATAGCCGCAGGCGACTTCATGGATATATAACCCTGGCCTTCTTAAAGAGTTCAGCAGGTATGCTTATTTTCATGGCCTTTGCAGTTTCAATATTCAGGTAGAGGTTAAATCTCCCGGGAGGAGCAGGAGCTATACCTGAAGCATTTCCACGTGACAGCACTTTTTGTGCCAGTTCCCCTATCTGCTTCCCCATGCCTGATTCATCAAAGACGAGCGCAAAGAGCGAACCCATTTTCACATGTTTTTCAGATACGCCGATTACAGGGACCTTATCTGCGAAGGAGTGGCGATACAGCTCCTCCATTGCAGTTGCGGTCAGGAGGTTCTTTTCCGGAAGCAGGAGAAACGCATCTATATTTCCGCCCAGGTGATTGATGCCCTTTATGAATTCATATGAGTTATTGGCCTTGTAAAGTGTCACTGAAGTTGATGAGACCTCATGCAGCAATACATTTCCTGTTTCAGGCTCAAGAACGATCCCGAGTTTTCTGATATTCGGGAAATACCTCTCCAGCAAAGAAATATATTCACTGACAGGGGTTGTCATGTAGACACCGGTAATGTTCTGTCTCTTGGTAATTGCAGGTTTTATCAGAAGTCCGTAAATGAGCGGTACTGATTCCGGAAGGGACAATGCGTCATTAGTGGGCTCTCCGCCAAGGGCAATAACTATCTTTGCGTTTTCTTTTCTGACTACTGAGTTCAGTATCCCCTTTACATCTTTCGGCAGATAAACGGCTGCTTCAGAAGGCAATGACTCCCGGATAATCGTGACGATGTCATTTATAGGTTTCAGCCTGAAATCACCGATGATTATTACATCAGATGATTCAGACTGGACTGCTGAGAAAATGGATAATTAATGATTATGAAGATAAAAAGAAAAAGCCTTTTGCCTGACATTGCGCTGGTATTGGTCCCCTTTCAATACTTTTAATGCTCGGTGCTGATCTCCCAAATTTAAGCAGTATTATAATAACTATCTGTGCAAAGCTCAATCATTTTCCGGTTCATGGATGAAAAAAAGCAGAGCTGTAGAAAAGGTAATAACTACCGCCCCGAGATAGAAAATGGATTTGAGGCCGTAAAGTTTGGCAATATAACCGCCAAGGGCAAGTCCTGCTGCTGCGAATATGCTCACAATCGCGTTCAATCTCCCGACAGCAGATCCCCTTTTTTCCCTTCTTGTGAGGTCTCCCATAAGAGATTCCCTTATAGTCATGCTCATCGCGTTTGTGACCTCCGAGAAAGGCCTGCAGGATGTAAATCTGATAAGTCTTGTCCACCATCGTATATAACAGCAGGATAGCTGCATCAGCATAGGCGGTTACGAAGAGGAACGGTTTTCTCCCAAGTCTGTCTGAATAGTGGCCGACAACATAGGAAGTGGCTGCCTGCACAAGTATCATGATGCTGAATGCAAAGCCGAGTTTGTCCATGCCGCCTGTGATATTGGCTACATAAACAGCATAAAAGGGTCCGATGAGGCCATAGACAATGCCCCAGACAGAACTTAAGGCAGTGAACATACGGAGGCTTTTGATATCAGCAGAGCTCAAGACTCTTTTGCTTTCAGCGGCTTTCCTGTATTTGATGTCCTGCTTGATCATTGTCTCAAGGGAGGCCTCAAAGTAAGGTCTCTTGCAATCAGGCTTATCGATATTGCCGTCTCTTACATATGCCATATATCTGCAGCCGCCGAAACAGAGAGGCAGATATTCGCACTCTATGCACTCTGTGTTCTTCCATATGCCAAGCTTGTGGGAATCAGTGTAATCAGTCACGCCGTCTCTCAGGTTGCCTATCTCAAAGCCATCCCTGCCGATAAGGGCAGGACACTTGTAAATAGCGCCGTCGTAATTCACAACATAAGAATCCGTTATCTCGACCTGGCAGGGCATGGGCATTATCTTTGTCGTGTGATATCCCCTCTTTAAAATCTCCTCCCTCAACATCTCGCCTGCCTTGATGATCCACGGCTCATTAACTGAGAGGCACCAGTCAGAATAATCGGTTGGAGTATTATCGTCTTCAGGCCTTTTGCTCACAGGACCTGTCCTTATCTCGTAAATCCTGTCGGGCGTGAGACCCTCCTTTTCAAAATAATCGAAGAGTTGCGGGAAGGTCTCAAAATTCTCCCTGTCAAAGTTTCCGCCTGTGCTGATCTTCACGATATCGCAGGTCTCCTTGATATTCCTGATAATAGTATCAAAGCTGCCTGCTCCGGATTTAAACGGACGGTATTTGTTATGCGCCTCGGCAGTTCCGTCAAGTGTTATCCTGACGCCTGTCAGACCGAGTTGTTTCAGTTCTTCCGCGATCTGTCGCTTAAAAAGTGAGCCGTTTGAGACAAGTGTAAAGGTATAATCAGCCCCCCTGCTCTCTGCGAATGATTTAACCTCACTTGATATGGATTTGATAAGACCTGCGCTTAAAAGCGGCTCTCCCCCGTAAAAATCTATGTTAATCGATTTCTTGCCCTGGCTGAAATTCGCCTTGATAAAATTTATCAGAAGGCCTATGGTCTCTTCAGACATGTAATGCCTGCCCTTCTGGTCTCCCTCATAACAGTATACACACTCAAAATTGCAGTCGAGGTTTATGATAACGCTGATATTCAGGCCCTTGTTCTTTGAATTGAGCATATCCAGCATATTGTACATCTCAAGCTTTTCCGCTTCCCGATCAGGCACGATAATGCCTAGCCTGGACAACGTCGCTTCATCAGCAGGTGCAAGTGTGCTGTTTTCTATTGAATCAAGAGTATTATTGTTAAGAAGCAGCACAGACGCCTTTTTTGTCGAGAAGACAATATGATGTCCGGGCTTTTCTTCGTAGGGGTATATCTTTAAGATAATGTGAAAGTTGCATAGGTTTCTCTGTGGAACTTACTGAAGATGAAAGGTAAAAGGGGAGATTGATCTCCCCCTTCTATTTACCTGGAGACTCATTGCAAGCGTATAACAACATGCGAGCGGGGCTGCGAAATTTTCAAAGTCAATTCCGCTGTCCAGAACTATAATAGACTGTGTCTCCATGGTTTCCTCCAAAAGAAGTTTTTTTAAGGCTGCCAAAGACAGATGTAAGCAATTTAAACATAATTAATCCTCAATGTCAATATAAAAATCAGTTGCAAAGATATGAAATCAGCATAAATAATATGCGAATTCTCTGAAGATTAGCTGACAAGCTAAACAGCTTTTAAAACTTGAACCTGAGCCCGGCCTCAACCCATCTCTTCGGGTTCTGCACTAAGATATCATCATACTGGGATCCGTTAAAGATATTGTGGGCTGTAAGGAAGAGCTCAGTCTTTGTCTTTTCAGTGGAATATATCTTCTTCTGGAGATTAATGTCCCAGATAAAGTCATGATACTTTCCGGTTGAGTCAGGCCTGATGATAAACCATTTATAGGTCCCCCAGAGCTGTGCCATGAAGGACTTCCTGTCATCGTATTTAACAGCCAGATTATAGGAATATTTCCACGTATAAACAGCTTCAGGCAAGGGGTTAGTTTCAACATACGCCATCCCTCCCTTAAATGAGACATTATAAAACGGGACTGTCTCAGCTTCAAGCTCAAACCCCTTTCGCTTTAGTGTTTCCCTTGTTCACCATCAGGTCATTACAGGCAGAACCAACACATCCTGGAGGCCCTGCCGGCAAAAGATTCCTTTATCAATAAGTTCTTCAGGTCATGGTAAAAGACCGTTGCCTTTGCCAGGATATAGTCTGTTATGTTTGACTCCAGGCCTGCCTGGTATGACCAGACCTCTTCAGGCTTAAGATCCGGATTCGGGTCAAGAAAATTACCATCCCCTATCTTTGTATCTATAAGATCAGGGTAGGAAAAACCCCTTGCTGCAGAGGCCCTCGCGATAGTGTGCTCACCGAGTTTATAGGTTATTCCGAGACTCGGACTTACAAACGAGCCTGAGATATTGTTGTTGTCATACCTGATGCCAGGGGTAATAGACAACTTGCCGATATTAATGGAATCATTGGCAAACACAGCCCATTTGTCGACCTCGGGTCTGGAGGGCAAAGCTACCAGGTTCTGCTCCAGGCTGCTGTGGATAATATCCGTACCTATAACAGCAGTATGCATCCCATGAGTCCATATAAGCTTAGCGCTGCCTCCTGTGGTATCATTTTCATAAATCCTGCTCAGCAAAACAGTTTCCGGATCGATTGAACTATCATTTACAATGCCCTTCTGTTTGTTTGTATAAAGGGACAGCTTCAGACCGAGCTCCCGGGTAAGTGCAGCGTCAACTGAGCCTATCGCAAAAAATGCGCGTGCAATTACCTTTGACATAAAATTCAAGTCCTGCGATACCAAAGGTTTAATATCCAGGTCGCTGTAGCCGGCGCTGAACCCGAGGGTCACATTTTTAGAAACAGGGATGCTTATCTTTGCAAATAAATCGTCATTATTAAAATTCCTGTTAAACCTCAGGCCGTCAGAGGACTGGTGTCCGGCAAACAAGATAATACCCGACTGGGCCTGCCTTGCCTGAAATTCCTGCGCTGTAATCCTGTGTATTCCTCTCGCCATACGATGCGCTCAGAGTTCCGGCAGGGACTTTTGTAGTCACCTGTATTCTTTGTTATGATGTTGACCACCCCTCCGAGTGAAGACCCCCAGGCGGATGAGGCAGGCCCCTTGATTATCTCGATGCGCTCAATAATACCAACAGGGATCAAACCGGTATATGCCAAGTTGTCAGAAGGCCAGTTCCACTGCATGCCGTCCAGCAGGACAAGTACATTCCTGTCCAGCAGACCCATCGATTGATAAATCGGTGTAAAAACTCCCGAAGTCCTGTCCCTGGAAATTCACAAGAAAACCTGTCACCCTGTTCAACACCTCGGCGACTGTATGGGCGTTCATGTCCTCAATATCTTTTGCTGTAATGACCGTCATATTCTCAGCAACCTGTGAAATGGGTTTCTCATTCCTTGTTGCTGACTGGACAAAGAGGTCTTTCTCCTCCCAGAACATGAGCAGGTCTTCCACAGCCTCTTTGGACTGGGCTAAAGACAGCGCTCTTTGTCTCTTCCCTGCCGGATACCTTATTGTCTTCAGAGGAAACGCATACTGCGGGAACTAATAAAAAGATGAACAAAAAGAAAGGGCCCCATACCTTAACGCTCATAAATGCTCCTGATATATTTTGACTTTAATAAAGAGCTCTTTATCGCTCCATAGACTATCAACAAAAAACATGATTGTCAATGAAATAAATTTCTGTCACAAACCTGATATATTCTGATTTCTCCGGGAACAAAAACATCACTTGGGTTGTCTAACAAACCAAAGACCTCAACAGAAAGGAGAAAGAACATGCGTTATTTAGTGTTAACAGTTCTGACAGCATTTATTGTAGCAGCGGCAGTGCCTGTGTGTGCCCACCAGGAAATCCAGAGGGGAGAAGCGGCCTCCATTGAGATTGTTTCAGAAAACGGAAGCGCCTTACTGAGCATTCCGCACAGGGATTCATGGAAAACCAGGACCCGTATTATCAAGAAGTATCTTGAGGCGAGAAAAGGCGAGAACTATGGAATTGTCATACGGAACATGACACCCGACAGAATCGGTGTAGTCATTGCTGTTGACGGAAGGAACATCATCTCCGGCAAGAAGTCTGATCTCAAAAACAGTGAGGAGATGTACATTGTAAACGGGTATGAACAGGTCCGCTACGACGGCTGGAGGACAGCAAATGATACTGTGCATAAATTCTATTTCACTGATACTGCAGACTCCTATGCTATGAGGACCTTTGAGGATTCCTCTTCCATGGGCGTCATCGCTGTTGCGGTCTACAGGGAAAAGGAACAGCCGCGTCCGCTGTATGAAAGCGGGCATCAGAAAATCGCACCGCCGGCCCCGTCAGCGCGGGGCTTGACAGATAACAGGTCAGAAGCAGCCAGGGATAAGAGTGCCGGCACAGGCTTTGGTGATGTGCAGTACTCTCCAGTTATTAAGGTCGCCTTCGAACCAGAGAAAAATCCAGTCCAAAAAACGCTGATCAAATACGAATGGCGTGAAGTCCTCTGCAGAAAAGGCATCCTGCAGTGCCGGAAGGAAGCGCAAAACAGGCTCTGGGATGAAGACTACTATGCACCCTATCCGCCAGGGTACCGGTAGAGGTCAGTGGATTACAAGAACATCTTTTTTCTGCATAGAAGCCCCTTCGGGGCTTCTATGCATGGGGCTGCCGGAAAACTATATCTTCACATCAGCCTTCAGCAGAAGAGCCTGGATAGCCTTCCTGCCCAAGTTGCTCTGCGACTGAAAGTGCCGTGTTATAATTCTCATAGTTTCCGACCCTTACCCGGTAATACGTCATGCCTTTAATTTCAGTCTCCTGGATATAGACATTGGCGTATTTCAGCCTGAGGGCGACCTTCAACTGTATTGCATTTATGCTCTCTGTAAAGGCGCCGACCTGTATCGCAAACAGCCCTGTCATTTCTGAAGTCTGCACTTTAACAGGTCTTATATATGAATTGTCCCTTCCATTTGTCTCAAGCATAACCCTGGATATGCCCGGCCCTATGACGCCGATCTCTTTGGCAACCGCATATGAAAGATCTATGTCCCTGCCCTCAACAAAAGGCCCCCTGTCATTGACAACACACTCGGCTGAACGGTTATTTTCAATGTTCGTTACTTTCAGCCGTGTTCCGAAGGGATATTCTTTATGGGCGCAGGTCATAGCATACATGTTGAATATCTCTCCTGAGGAAGTCGGTCGGCCGTGAAATTTCGGGCCATACCACGAGGCAACTGTATTCGTTTTGTCATAGGCAGACGAGGGAGAAGTTTTGGTATGAACAGACGAACAGGAAGCTAAAAAAGTAATGAGTAATAAGTAATGAGTAATGAGTAGAAACAGCCTGAAAGAATGAAAAAAGGGATCCTTTTTATTCTTTCTCATCACTCATTACTCTTTACTCCTCACCGCTTACAGTATGTATCTGCTCAGGTCCTGGTCCAGCACAATGTCGCTCAGCTTGTCCTTGACATAGGCCCTGTCTATAGCCAGCTTCTCATTTTTTCTTTCAGGCGCCTCAAAAGATATCTCCTCCAAAAGCCGTTCAAGTATGGTATGGAGTCTGCGCGCGCCTATATTCTCAGTCTTTTCGTTTACCTGTTCCGCAATCTCAGAGATCTCATCAATAGCATCCTCTGAGAATGCAAGCTCAACACCCTCTGTCTCAAGTAAAGCGATATATTGCTTGATGAGGGCATTATTAGGTTCTGTAAGGATTCTCTTGAAATCTTCTTTTCCAAGAGGATTGAGCTCTACACGTATCGGGAACCTTCCCTGCAGTTCAGGGATAAGGTCAGACGGTTTTGCCATATGAAAGGCGCCTGCTGCGATAAAGAGTATATGTTCGGTTTTCACAGCGCCATGTTTCGTTGCCACTGTTGAACCTTCCACAATGGGGAGAAGGTCGCGCTGTACACCTTCCCGTGAAACATCAGGGCCATGCCCGTGTCCTTTGACCGCTATTTTGTCTATCTCATCTAAAAAAACTATCCCTGCCTGCTCCACCCTTTCTATAGCCTCTCTGGTGATCTTGTCCATATCGAGCAGCTTATTGGCCTCTTCATCTTCGAGCATTTTCAGAGCCTCGGGGACCTTTGCCTTTTTCCGCTTCGCCTTCTCAGGCAGAAGATTTCCCAGCATGGACTTTAGGTTCATCTCAATATCTTCAAGCCCGCCGCTCGAGATTACGCCAAAGGGCATGATTTTTTCCTTCACCTCTATATCAACATAACGGGAATCGAGCTTGCCGCTCCTGAGCTGTTCCCTCAGTCTTTCCCTTGTCTCCCTGCTCCTCTCCCTTTCCTGTTCGTCCACCTCTGTCCTTGAAGTCCTTGGCTGAGGCAGCAGCAGGTCAAGAAGCCTCTCTTCAGCAAGATGCCTTGCCTTCTCCCGTATCTTTTCGAGATATTCCTGTTTGACCATGCTGACTGATATCTCGGCAAGGTCCCGGATCATCGACTCGACATCCCTTCCAACATATCCGACCTCTGTAAATTTCGAGGCCTCAATCTTCAGGAAAGGCGCGTTGGCAAGTCTGGAGAGCCTGCGGGCTATTTCTGTTTTTCCGACACCTGTAGGGCCTATCATAATGATATTTTTCGGAAGCACTTCGTCTTTCAGTTCAGGAGAAAGTCTCTGTCTTCTCCACCTGTTTCTCAGGGCTATAGCAACCGACTTTTTGGCGTTTTTCTGGCCTATGATATATTTATCCAGTTCTTCTACAATCTTTCTGGGCGTAAGCTCATCCATTCTATAAAAGCTCCTCTATGCTTATATTTTCATTGGTATAAATGCAGATATTTCCGGCGATCTTCATCGACTTCTCTACTATCTCCCTTGCGCTGAGCTGCGTATTTTCAAAAAGCGCCTTTGCTGCTGCCTGTGCATAGGCCCCGCCTGAGCCGATGGCCGCAATGCCCTCTTCAGGCTCTATGACATCGCCGGTGCCGGAGATAATAAAGGTATGTTCCCTGTCAGCTATTATCAGCAGCGCCTCCAGCCTTCTGAGGATCTTATCGGTCCTCCAGTCCTTTGCCAGTTCAACAGCCGCCCTTGTTATATTTCCCCTGTATGATTCAAGCTTTTCCTCGAACTTTTCAAACAGTGTAAAGGCATCAGCTGTTGCACCCGCAAAACCGGCAATCACCTTCTCACTGTAGATGGTCCTGATTTTTTTTGCGTTCTGCTTGAAAACAGTATTTCCCATCGTGACCTGTCCATCCCCGCCTATAGCGACCTTTCCGTCACGTCTTACACAAAGTATCGTAGTTGCATGAAACATATGAGCTCCTTTTCAAATCTGTTTATCTTACTAAAATCCTGATTAATATGTCATTCTTTCAGAAATTATCTCACACTTCAACACGTCCGGCAAAGAAAAGACATCCTATTTTTTTTCGTTTTCATCACCGGAGAGCGGGTGAGCCTTGTCGTACACGTCCATAAGATGGGTAATGTCGATGTGGGTATACTTCTGGGTCGTAGACAAAGAGGAATGTCCGAGCAGTTCCTGTATCACCCGCAAATCAGCGCCTGCCTGCAGCAGATGCGATGCAAAGGTATGACGCAGTGTATGGGGGCCTATCTGTCCATTGATGCCTATCATCCTCGAATATTTCACAACAATACGCCTTACCCCCCTGTCTGTCAGCCTGGCGCCGCTCCTGTTAAGAAACATCGCCCTGTCTTTCTTTTTTAGAAGCATCTTTTCGACCGCATATGTTTTTATGGCATCGATTGCCTTTGAACCTATCGGAAGTATTCGTTCTTTTTTCCCTTTGCCCCTGACCTTTACCAGTCCTTCCTTTGTATTAATATCATCCACGTTGAGCTCTGCGATCTCGCTCACCCGCAGACCGCTTGAATAGAGAAGCTCCAGTATCGCCCGGTCTCTCGTGTGAAGAAAACCTATGCCGTCAGGTTTTTCCATAAGGGTAAAGACATCATCAACAGAGAGAAAATTCGGCAGCCGCTTCTCTGTCTTGGGGTTAGTGACAAGCTTTGCAGGATTGGACCTGATAAATCCCTCTCTGCAAAGATAATTCAGGAAAGACCTGACAGAGGCAAGACGTCTTGCTGCTGTTGTTTTACTGAGGCCATTTCTGATCTGAAGGGCTACAAACCCTCTTACATCGATCATCTCTATGTCCCGTTCTTTTTCCCCAACATATTCACTGAATGACTCAAGGTCATTTTTGTAGGCCCTGAGAGTATGCTTTGAGGCATCATTCTCTACTTCGAGATACCTGAGGAATTTGTCTATCTTTTCCTTCATAATGAGCCTAATTCATTTAGATAGTTATCCCAGTCTTTCATCGCCCTTTCAACAAGGATCTGCTTTTTCAGTTTTTTGTCTCTCATCTTAAGCGCTTGCTCAGGCAGAGGGAAAAGGCCGAAGTTGATATTGCTCGGCTGAAAATGTCTGCTTTCTGATTCAGTAATATGGCGTATCAGTGCTCCGTGGGCGGTTGTCTCCGGCACGTCGAGAGTCTTCTTACCCTGCAGGCGCAAAGCAGCATTAATACCTGCGATCAGGCCCATTGCTGTTGATTCGATATATCCCTCAACACCGCTTATCTGTCCTGCGATATAGAGGTTATCACTCATTTTCAAGGTCAGGTCCTTATTCAGAAAAAGAGGTGAATTGATAAACGTATTACGGTGAATGCTCCCAAAGCGGAGAAACTCCGCGTTTTCGAGTCCATTAATCATGCTGAAGACCCTTTTTTGCTCAGGCCATTTCAGCCTCGTCTGAAACCCGACCATGTTATACGCTGTCATCTCTTTATTCTCTGTCCTGAGCTGCACGACCGCATGAGGTTCTCTTCCTGTTTTCGGGTCAGGGAGGCCGACAGGCTTCATAGGGCCGAACCTCATGGTGTCAAACCCTCTTGAGGCCATGACCTCGATAGGCATGCATCCTTCAAAGACCATTTTTTCCTCGAACCCTCTTGGATTGACCTTTTCAGAGTCAATGATCGCCTGATAAAACTGTTCGTACTCCTCCCTGGTCATAGGACAATTGAGGTAATCATCGCCTCCCTTTCCGTAGCGGGAGGCCCGGTATACCTTCTGGTAATCAATCGATTCAGCGTCAATAATAGGCGCTATGGCATCATAAAAATAGAGATAATCACCGCCGATGCGCTCTGAAAGGGCTTTTGTCATGGCCTCAGATGTAAGCGGTCCTGTAGCTATCACAGAGAGGCTATCGGGGAGTTCGGTAATTTCTTCCCTGACTATTTTGATATTCGGATTGTCCGATATCCTGTCGCTGATAATTTCCGCGAATCTTTCCCTGTCAACAGCCAATGCAGACCCGGCAGGCACAGCAGATGCGTATGCAGCTTCCATAATCAGCGAGCCTGCCATCGACAGTTCCTTCTTGAGAAGGCCGGGGCCGGTGTAAACGTCATTGGATCTGAGGGAGTTTGAGCATACAAGCTCAGCAAGCGACGCGGTCTTATGGGCCTCTGTCAGTTTTTCAGGCCTCATTTCATACAAACTCACCTGGATCCCGCGCAGGGCCGCCTGCCAGGCAGCCTCGGAGCCTGCAAGACCTCCGCCGATAATGATCAGTGTTTTTGACATTAGTTATTATAACCTATCCTTTATGTCTGACAATGCTGATAATCATCCAGAGGCAAATAAAAAGGGACAACCAGAAGCTTATCCTGAGGATAGTAATCAGGTTTGATGAGCCCTTCCCTGTATTTTCGGGATTAAAAAGAAAGATAGTTAATTTCTCTTTAAGGTTTCTTCCTGCATTGGAAAGAACAAGGAAAGAGAAAAGAAGCAGGAGGAACGGCACCATGAAGAGCATTAAGGACATAATACTTTATAGTATGTCCTATGCCCGATGTCAATTCATTCTATCGTCTTCATCTTTAAACCTCCTTCCCTTCCAAAGCAGGTATATAGCCGGATATATAGTCAGTTCGAGGATCTCTGAAGTAATAACGCCTCCGACCATCGGTGCGGCTATCCGCTTCATGATGTCCGAGCCTGCGCCGTGGCTGAACATGATCGGGATCAGTCCGGCAAGAATGACCCCTACTGTCATGAGCTTCGGTCTGATCCTTTTTACCGCGCCGTGCATGATGGCCTCCTTCAGGTCTTCCATATCTTTCATGCGGCCTTCTTTCTTCCATTGCTCATAAGACAGATCAAGATACAGAAGCATGACAACGCCTGTTTCCGCATCAAGGCCTGCAAGCGCGATCATGCCGACCGCAGACCGCGATGCTCATGTTGTAGCCCAGCCAGTACAGAAGCCAAAAAGAGCCGACCAGAGAAAAGGGGACCGCCAGAAGAATGATCACAGTCTTTACAGTCGACTTGGTATTGAGGTAGATAAGCACAAAAATGATAAAGAGAGTCAGCGGAATGACCGTCTTCAGCCGCTCCACTGGTCTTGAGGAGGTATTCGTACTCCCCGCTCCACTGAAGACTGTAGCCGGCCGGAAGTTTCACCTGCTTTTCAACATTCTTTTTTGCCTCTTCAACATAGCCGCCGACGTCGCGGCCGGAAAAATCAACATAGACATAATTGGCAAGCAGACCCTCTTCACTCTTGATCGAGGTCGGTCCCTGCACAATACCGATATCAGCAATCTCTCCAAGGGGTATGTGAGCAATCCCTCCGCTCCGGGAAGGCCCTGCACCCATGCTGCCGGAAGAAGCTGCCACAGAGACAGGGACAAATATCCGCTTGAGCTTCTCGATGTCGTTCTGGAGCTCCCGTGCATAGCGCACGTGCACAGGATACCGCTCCCTGCCCTCGACTGTAATGGTCAGGTTCATACCGCCCAGGGCCGCAGCAATGACCGTCTGAACATCGTCTATCGAAAGACCATACCGTGCGATCTCAGCCCTCTTTGGTTTGATATCCAGGAAATATCCGGTCGTCACCCTTTCTGCGTAGGCGCTCCGTGTACCCGGGACACTTTTGACAACGTTCTCAACATCTATGGAGATCTTTTCGAGCATTGCAAGATCAGGTCCAAGCACCTTCACCCCTACCTGGGTCCTGATGCCCGTGGCAAGCATGTCCATCCGGGCCTTGATCGGCATGGTGAAAGAATTCGCAACCCCGGGAATCTGAAGTGCGTCGTTCATCTCGTTCTTCAGTTTTTCGAATCCATGCCTTCCCGCCACTCCGACTGGGGCAGCTCTTTTTCAACCCTATCCGATGGAGAAGCTTGTCGAGCCATGACGGTTTGTTGTCCGGTTTGAGGTTGATGACAGTCTCGAACATCTCAAGCGGCGCAGGGTCTGTCGCAGTCTCTGCCCGGCCTGCCTTTCCAAAGACCTGCGACACTTCCGGGATTTTCATCAGCAGGCGGTCCTGAAGCTGGAGTATCTTTGACGCTTCAGAAACAGAAATAGCAGGAACAGTTGTCGGCATATAAAAGAGCGTGCCCTCGTCAAGCAGGGGCATAAACTCTTTCCCAAGCTTCATCAACGGATAAACAGTCAGCGGCAACAATCAGCAGGGCGATCACGATCACAAGTCTTCGGATGTTTCAGAGAAAACATGACCCTCGGCCGGTAGAGCTTTGCGAGGAAATGTACGATCACGATTCTCGTCCTCAGGCTTTATCTTCCCCCTGATAAACATAGTCATAAGGACCGGCGTCAGGGTGACAGCAAGGAATGAGGAAAAGAGCATGGCAAAGGTCTTGGTATAGGCCAGAGGCTTAAAGAGTCTGCCTGCCTGGGCCTGAAGCGTAAAAACCGGGAAGAAGCCAACCGTGATCACCAGGAGTGAAAAGAAAAGCGACGGCCCCACCTCTTTGGCGGCCTCTATGATTACATCGACTCTGTCTCTTCCGCTGACGCAGACAGCCGGACTGTCAAGCTCTTTTCATGCTCCCATTCTTCCAGCTTCTTATGGGCATTCTCCACCATGATGATCGAAGCGTCTACCATGGCCCCGATAGCTATCGCAATGCCGCTGAGGCTCATAATGTTCGACGTAACGCCCAGATAATACATGCAGATAAAAGAGATGATGATCGCAACAGGCAGCGTCAGGATGACCACAAGCGCGCTCGGCAGGTGAAAGAGAAATACAATGCAGACCACACTCACCGCGATCGAGAGCTTGATGATCTCCTCCTTCAGAGTATCGATAGACCTGAGGATAAGGTCGGAGCGGTCATAGGTCGTGACGATCTTCACCCCCTTTGGCAAAGACGGTCTGATGTCCTTCTCAATCTTCTCTTTCACGCGGTCGATGACCGTAAGCACATTCTCGCCGAACCTGACAACAACAATGCCCCCTGCGACCTCGCCCTTGCCGTCAAGGTCCGCAAGCCCCCTCCTCATCTCGGGCCCTAACTGGACTGATGCCGATATCACGCAGGTAGATGGGCGCGCCGGCCGGCCCCACGCCGACGGAAATGAGTTCAAGGTCCTTGAGGCCCTTCACGTAACCTCTGCCCCGGATCATGTACTCAACACCGGACATTTCAAGGACCCTTCCTTCGACATCCCGGTTGCTCTTTCTGACAGCCTCCATCACATTCATGAGCGAAAGGTTATATGCTGAGAGACGGTTCGGGTCTATATGCACCTGGTACTGCTTGACGAACCCGCCGACACTCGCGACCTGCGAAACTCCGGGCACGCTCTCTATAGCAAGCTTGATGTTCCAATCCTGAAGAGAACGCAGCTGTGAAAGGTCGTGACCGCCGGTTTCATCAACAAGGGCATAGGAAAAGCCCCAGCCAAGGCTCGTGGCATCAGGCCCCAGCACAGGGTTCACATCCGGCGGGCAGTTTCCCCTTGACCGACTGTATATACTCAAGCACCCTGCTTCGTGCCCAGTAGATATCAGTCCCTTCTTCAAAAATCACATAGATAAAAGAACTGCCCAGAAAGGAAAAACCTCTGTACAGCCTGCACCTTGGGCGCAGCAAGCAGCGTGGAGGTTATGGGATAGGTGACCTGGTCCTCGACAAGGTCAGGGCTCCTGCCGCCCCATTCGGTGAAGATGATCACCTGCGTGTCGCTGAGATCGGGGATTGCATCGAGAGGCGTTCTCTTGAGTGACCAGTATCCCCAGAGACAGAGAAAACCGACGAGCAAGAAGAACGATGAACTTGTTCCTGGCGCTGAATTCTATTATTCTGGCAATCATAAAGCGGTGAAACGTGAATAGTGAATAGTGAATAGTGAATAGTAGAAAGAAATATCTGCAAGCCCTCTGTCTGTGGTGTATTTACCTTTCACCATTCACCATTCACGATTCACGGTCTTTAGTGTTTATGTCCGCTGCTCAGCGGCTTGACGCCTTTTAACTGGGCCTCGGAGTCGATAAGAAAGATAGCTGAAGATGCGACCTTCTCCCCCTGCTTCAGCCCGGCGAGGACCTCAAGCATTCCTTCGACCTTCACTCCGGTCTTTACCTCTCTCGGCTCAAAATACCCGTCGCCCTTATCTACATAGACGACCTGCCGCATGCCGGTGTCAAGCACCGCCTCAGCCGGGACAGCAAGCTTCTTGCCTACCGGTATTGTGATCTCAACATTTGTGAACATCTGCGGTTTGAGTTGTATACCGGGATTGGGCACTGTGAAGCGCACCTTCGCTGTTCGGGTTTCAGCAGAAAGCACGGGATAGACATAGTCAATCACGGCATTTATCTCCCTGCCCGGGAAATAGCTCAGGGATATCATCGCTCTTTGTCCCTGTTTCACAAGCGCCAGTTCGTTCTCGTATACCTCCGCCACAATCCAGACCGATGCCAAGGTCTGCTATATCAAACAGCTTCTCACCCGGCATGGCCCTCATTCCCTGAAAGGCCATCTTCTGAACAACATAGCCGCTCACCGGACTGTAAAGAGTCATTGTCCTTACAGGCTTGCCGCTCTCTTCTATCTTCTTTATCTGTTCATCAGAGATGTCCCACAATTTCAGCCTCTGGCGCGCGGCCTCGACAAGCGACTGCGCGTCTTTTGAAAGCATAATCTTCATCGAATCATTATCAGCTGCCGTTCTTCCGGGCCCATTTAAGGGCATTGATGAATTCCTGCTGAGTGGCCAAAAGCTCAGGGCTGTAAATCTCGGCAAGGGGCGTGCCTTTCTTCACATATTTTCCGCTGTAATCAACATGAAGCTTTTCGATCCAGCCTTCAAACTTCATATTCACCGTTGCAAGCCTGCGTTCATCATACTCTATGCGGCCGACAGTCCTTATCACCTTTCTAAGCTGGTGTTCCGTAACCTCAACCGTCTTTACGCCGATCATCTGCTGCTTATCAAGCGGTATCTCAACAGTCGGGGCCTCCTCTTCAGCCACCTCCTGCGCCGTCTGTGCATCCTGCGGCGCATCGTGCCCCTGACGTTCTGCTGCAGACTGTGTCTGTTGGACAGGCTGAGGCATATCTTTCCCGGGACGTTTCCGTTCTTTAAAGCGTACACTGCTGCAATTCCCGCCAGGACCACGATAACAAGACCGATCAGATATTGTTTCTTCATTGACCCATTCCCCCTGTTTCGACAGTTCCGGTCATAGCCTCAAACCGGGCTGAAGCCTTTTCCCGCTCTGCAACCTGGGCCCAATACAGTGATTCGAAATCGATCAGGGCCTTAAGCCTGTTTATGACTGTGATCGCCTCGGTCTTTCCATTTGTATATCCGGACAGGGCTGATTCAAAGTCCTGATATGTTTTGGGCATAAGTCCGTTCTTGTACAGGTCCATCAGCCTTTCTGCAGGTCTTCCACATTGAATAGGTGTCCCTGATCGCAGAAGCAACCATAAGCCTTGTCGCCTCAAGCATTCCTTTCGACTCAGCGAGCGCTGCCTTTGCCTCAAGCACAGCCTGTCTTTGTTTGGTCCTGTAAAAAATCGGGACATTCATGGTTGTTGTGAGGCTCCACATATCATCAAACTGGCCGCCTCCCCTGTTAAAATAATTCGCTGCAAGGTGAAATCAGGATAATATTCCTTCTCCGCCATTTTGACTCTGGCCTCAGCCGCAGCAACCATCCTCTGCCGCGCCCGTATCTCAGGGGAATGTTCATAGGCCATATTGAGCAGTTCATCGAGACTTTTCGTCCTGAAGGGAGAGCGTCTGCTCTGCAGGCCTGCCAAGCGGAGAGTTCACATCCCTGCCGACAGTGGTGTTAAGCATCGCCTCAAGAGACTGGATCTTCTGTTTCTGCATCTCTTCTTTCTCAAGGAGCATGTATTTCTCTGTCTGGGCCATAAGCACTTCCTGCTGCATGCCCATGCCTGAGGAGTATCGCGCAAGCGCGGCATCCTCGATGCGTGAAAAAAGCGCTGTCTTGTCCCTTAGAAGATCAATGTTCTTGTAGGCAAGAAACAGGTCGTAATAGAGTTCCCTGATCCGCGCAATGGTCTTCAATTTCACAGATTCATGGATTATGGATGTCCCCTCGGCGTCCTGTCTTGCCATCTCCTCCTTCAGAGAGAGCTTTCCGGGAAAAGGGAACATCTGGGATACAGAGAACATCCACTGGGCGTCAGGCTCCTTGCCAAGGTATAGCGTTCCCAGCCTTCATTCTGGTACCCGAACATGATCATCGGGTCCGGAAGGCTGCCTGCCTGCGGGGGCCTGTATCCCGCAGCCAGCGCCCGTGATTCGGAAGCAAGGATCTCCGGACTCTTATGCAGGGCCTCTTCGATCAGGTCCCTGAGCCTGAGTTCATCAGCCCTCGCAACGCATATCGAAGAAATCAGAAAGACAACAGACAGGATGACAGAGAAAAAGACCCCGCAGCAACCAGGGCTTTCCTGCCTCCTGCTGCGTGGTCTCAGATTCCCCCATCAGGCAATTACCGCGCGTCAATGCTGAACTTGGCTGAGGATGTCTTCCCTGCCCTGGTGATTTTGACCGCTATATTCCAGGAGCCGGACATGGAAAGATTCATTACTGCCTTGTATATGCTGCCGCTCACTGCTGCATCCGTCTTATAATTCATCGCAGGCATGCCCGGCATCGCAGGCATTGAATAATCCACCATGACTTTCGCGTCAGTCACATACTTGCCGGATTCGTCCTTGATCTCGATTGAGATATTGTTGTCACCAACTACAGGCGGGTTCTTGTCTATCTTCACTTCTACATCATATTGCCCGGCCTTCTTTTTGACTTCGTAATCCTTTGCATAACGCCATACCGGCGATCAAAAGGAAAACTATTGCAAATACTGCTATCTTTTTCATATTCATTAGCTCCTATCATTTAAATTAGTTTCTCTACTATAATCTTTTTTTCATTTTCTGCAATAATAACCTTTTTTGTACAATTCAGAAACCCTCTGCGCCTTCCCAAGACAAATATCTCACACAGCAGCATAATTGTCAACATAACAGCTTAACAGGCTTTTGAGCTTAAAAGCAGAGTAATCCCGAACACTGGAAGAAAACTGGCCGGCCCCTGGAGTCATTCTTCTCATAAGCTCTCTTCACCTCCTCTTTTATTAAAAATCTTACGGTTATTCTGTATTTACTATACTTTCGAAAATTGAAATAATTATGAAGATGAACCAATTATTAATTGAAGCCTCCCTCCGGCAAACTCAGCTTATAGTATCGCCCATCCATAAACCAACTGAAGATAGACTTAAACCTTCATGCATTGTTCGGCTATTATTGAATAATTATTGAGCATTAAAATATACTATTTGATGCCTGATAAAAATGAAACCCTAAAACGAGAAAAACAGGAATGTCCACAGTGCGGAGAGATTATAACCGACGCATATATAGAACAAAACCCTTTCCCCGAATTTCCCTGTCCGTCCTGCGGAGCTCTGATAGATACCTCTTCTCTGAAAAATCTGGAATTTGCTGCAGAGAATGAACGTTCTGAAGAAAGAATTAGTGCAACGCTTAAGGTCTCTTATGACAGTTACAATGAATTTATCACCGAATACACCAAGGATGTCAGTAAAGGCGGTATATTCATTAATACCAAAAGACATCATGAGGTAAACGAGATTGTCGATTTATCTCTTATTGTGCCGGGAATTGATAAGCCATTAATAATTAAAGGAGAGGTTGTACATATTAAGATTCAGAATGTGCCTGATGAGGACGCAGGCGTAGGAGTAAAATTTATAGAGATCGATCCGGAAAGCAGAAAAGCATTGATTGATTTTATGAAAACCTATAATAATTCAAATAAAATAAATGGATTATTCAATTATTCGTTCATAAAACGGCAATGCAGGCTTTCTTGACTAACCGGGATTTTTTTTGTTACGCTATCAAAATTCAAAACAGGAGTAGATATGGCTACTGTTAAAAAAACTAAAAAAACTGTTAATAAAAAAGTGGTTAAAACTTCCACAATTAAAGCAAAAGAAACTGCTGCGTCAAAACCCAAAAAGGCTGTTTTGCCGGTAAAAAAAGAGAAAGTCACTGCAAAGCCTGCTGCTGCCGCTAAAGTCGACAGGAAACCCTTGCAAAAACTCTCTCCGCGTGAAGAAAAACTTCTGCAGATCAAGATGAAACTGCTTCAACAAAGAGCAATGCTCCTCAGCGAAGCAGAAGTTGCCCTGAACGAGCTGCCGGGACAGACCATTTTCCCTGATTTGGGAGATCAGGCTACTGCTGAAACTGACAGGAATTTCATGTTGCGCCTGAGGGGCAGGGAGCAGCGGCTTTTGAAGAAAATCGACCAGGCACTTGAACGCGTTGAAGCCGGGACTTTCGGCATATGTGAGGATTGCGGGAATGAAATCAACCTCAAGCGGCTTGAGGCAAGACCGGTCACGACAATGTGCATTGACTGCAAAACCCTTCAGGAAGAAGAAGAAAGAATGAGGGAATCCTAACAGGGGACTCTGAAAGTCCTTGTCCTGCTGGTCCGTTCAGTTATATATTTTACATGCTCATCTATCAGTGCAGTCAGTTCTTGTACGATTTTTTCTGACGGCTTTAAACGACCCAGCTTATTCATATCCCAGCTAAGAAGATTAATACATAGACTTATCACCGCAGGGGAAAGGCTGTTTGACGGGTTATGGTCTTTTGAGCATCTGTTACATAAAACAGTCCCATGGGAAATATAAAATATATTTCCTTTCCGTCCGCATTGTCCGCAACCGTTCAGCCCGGGAAGATATCCGACAATCTCAAGAAGTTTTAACTTATAATAAAGCATGAGCATCCCTGTTTGACAATCCACTTCCATAAAACGGAGAGTATTCATAAGAAGGGAATAAACCCTGCTGTTTGCATCTCTTTCAGGCACAAAATTCAATGTTAGCTCGAAAATTTCGGAAACTTTCAGGAAAGATTTCAGTGAACTTCTTAAAGAATGAAAAGGGTGTACAATATCAGACTGGACTAACCTCGGCAGAGAGCTGTCCTCTTTCCCCCAAAAGGATATTTTCGAACAGGTAAGAGGCTCCAGGCTGCTGCCAAACCTGCTCTTTGATCTTGCGGGGGCTTTTTGCAAAGGTTTTTACTATTCCGCAGTCTTTTGTAATGTATGTGACTATGAGGTCAGCTTCAGCAAAAAGGTCGGTCTTTAAGACAATACCTTCTGTTCTTTGCAGCATTACATAATATTTCCGAAATCTTCAGGTTTAAGATTTTTTAGCCATTCATCAAGCTCATCAGCTGATCGCGTAGCCATAATACTATCTTCCACGAAGATAGGAGCGCTGGCCCTCAAGGCAACAGCCACAGCATCACTCGGCCTGGAATCGACCAGTGTCTCTTTTCCCCCGTCATTGAGGTAAATAAGTGCATAATACGTATTGTCCGATATTTCGGTTACAACTATCTTGACGATCTTCACCCTGAGTCCATCAACAATATTTTTGACCAGATCATGGGTCAGCGGTCTCGGGGTTGCGACCTTTCCGAGCGCTAATGCGATCGAATCAGCTTCGGGCTTGCCGATCCAGATCGGAAGCGTGCCTGCACCGTTAACTTCTTTCAGCAGCAGAATATACATATTGCTTCTCGGATCAAACAGCAGACCTTCTACCTTCATTTCTACAAGCATCTATCTGTACCCCAGCTCATTAAGCATTTTATTATCATCACGCCAGGCTTTTTTGACCTTTACCCATAATTCAAGAAATACCTTTGCAGCCAGAAGTTTTTCTATATCAAAGCGGGCCGTAGTCCCTATATGCTTCAACAACTTCCCCCTATGTCCAATTATTATACCTTTTTGTCCCTCTCTTTCAACATAAATATTGGCACCGATTACTACCATTCCATTGCTTTTTTTCAGTCCAGCTGATTACTTCAACGGCAACGGAATGCGGTATCTCTTCAGAGGTATTTTCAACGATTTTTTCTCTTATGATCTCAGATACCATAAATCTTTCCATCTGGTCTGTGACAAGATCATCGCTGTAATATTTGGGGCCACTAGGAAGATACTCCAGTACTTTTTTGAGAAAGAGATCTATCCCGTCATGTTTTATGGCAGATACCGGAATAATCTCTTTAAAGGCAAATATGTTCCTGTAGTCATCAATATGAGATAATATCTCCGGCTTCTTGATCTTGTCTATCTTGTTAATCAGCAGCATCACCGGTTTGTCGAGGTTTTTGAAGGATTCAAGAATATCTCTGTCCCTGTCTATTGCATGAGGTTCGGCAACGAATACAACCAGGTCCATTTCACTTAAGACTTCCCTGGCTGTCTTGACCATAATGCTCCCGAGTTTATGTACGGGCTTATGAATGCCAGGGGTATCTACAAAAATAATCTGTGCCTCAGGGTAGTTTTTTATTCCCAATATCCTGTTTCTGGTTGTCTGCTGCCTGTCTGCAACAATGGCGATCTTCTGCCCCAGTACAGCATTCAGAAGCGTTGACTTCCCGACATTGGGCCTGCCTGTAAACGAAACATATCCGGAACGAAAAGACTCCTCCATCTAAGCCGGAACTTCCAGTTTGCTTATAGCTTCCCTGATTCTTTCAATGCCTCTCCTGATATCATCCATGGAGGTCGCGTAGGAAAGTCTTAAATAGTCATCGTCGCCGAAGGCCTCACCGTGGACCAGTGCAACATTTGCCTCTTCGAGAAGATAAAGAGCGAGATCGCGTGAAGAAGATATCTCTTTGTCTTTGAACCTGCGCCCGTAAATCTTTGACGTATTAGGGAACGCATAGAAGGCGCCGGCAGGCATAGCGCAGGTAATGTCCCTGATAGCAGAAAGCTCACTCACAATATAACGTCTTCTCTTATCAAACTCCTTAAGCATCATGCCAATAAAATCCTGAGGACCTGTCAAAGCCTCAACCGCGGCCTTCTGTGTAATGGAATTAGGATTAGAGGTGGATTGACTCTGGATATTGGTCATGGCTTTTATTACATCAGCAGGCCCTGCAGCATACCCTAATCTCCAACCCGTCATTGCATGGGATTTTGACAAACCGTTCACTACAATAGTTTTTTCTTTTACCTCATTGCCAAGGGACGCTATACTGACATGTTTGGCGCCGTCGTAAATGAGTTTCTCGTAAATCTCATCGGAAATAATATAAAAATTATATTTGACGGCCAATTCGGCTATTTTCTCGAGGGTTTCTTTGTCGTAAATCATCCCTGTAGGGTTAGAAGGCGAATTCAAAATAAGGGCCCTGGTATTTTTTGTCACACATTTCTCAAGGGCCTCGGGTCTGACCATAAAGGAATCAGATACGTAAGTTTTAACAAAAACAGGAGTTGCATCGTTTAACAATACCTGGTCAGGATAAGATACCCAGTAAGGAGAAGGAATGATTACTTCATCTCCTGGTCCATAGAGCGCCTGCGCAATATTATAAAGGCTGTGTTTTGCTCCGCAGGAGACTATTATTTCTTCCCTTTTGTAAGAAAGGCTGTTGTCTGCCTTTAACTTTTCTATGATAGCGTCCTTAAGAGGATCTATGCCGCCAACCGGGGTATATTTTGTGAATCCATCCTTTAAGGCCTTTACAGCTGCTTCTTTGATATTCTCCGGAGTATCGAAATCAGGTTCTCCTACTCCAAAATTAATAACATCCATTCCTGAGGCCTTCATGGCTTTTGCCCTCGAATCTATAGCAAGCGTCGGTGACGGTTTAATCTTTGTTGCCCGTTGAGAAAGCATAGCATTTCCTTTCCTGTCCTGATTTTTTTCTTATTTTAAAACATTTAGAATTATTATAAAAGGGTTTAAAATATTAAACATCATATCTTCATAAATTCTAAAACATTTTTCTTGATAAAATAGGTTATAATAAGCAATTATATTTTATTCGGTTTATCATTTTCTGGTAAGAAATACAGGCCTGCCTGCATAATTATTATGCAATGCGTCTGAATAAATTATTGAGGAGATATTTCAGCAATTGGAATCTTCATTATCACCACTAATAATTAAGGGCAAAAAAATATCTGTTCCCATTATACAGGGCGGAATGGGCGTCGGAGTATCTTTGTATCCGCTGGCAAGTGCTGTTGCTAAAGAGGGAGGTGTCGGCATTGTTTCCAGCGCCTGTCTTGACAGAATTGTTTCCAAGAGAACCGGCAAAAAGCATAATACCTACGATGCAACCTATGAAGAGATTTCCCTCTCTAAAGCCTCTGGTGGATTTGTCGGAATAAACATTATGGTGGCGCTTGTCAGAGATTATGTGAATTCCGTAAAGGCGTCCATCGATGCAGGCGCTGACTTCATCATTTCCGGGGCCGGATTACCTTTAAATCTGCCTGCAATCCAGCCTCCCAAGGACACAGCTCTGATACCCATAGTTTCCTCTGCCCGCGCACTGGAACTGATCTGCAAAAAGTGGGAACGTCTCGGTTACAGACCGGATGCGGTTGTTCTGGAAGGTCCGCTTGCAGGAGGACATCTCGGATTTAAAATGGACCAGATCGATCTTGAGTCGAACAAACTCGAAAATCTTTTACCCCCTGTAAAGGACATGGCTATAAAATACGGTGATATCCCGGTTATCGTAGCAGGCGGTATCTATACCCATGATGATATCGTGCGCTTCATGAAGATGGGCGCAAACGGTGTTCAGATGGGAACAAGATTTCTTGCAACAGAAGAGAGCAGTGCAACTGCTGATTACAAAAATGCAGTAGTACATGCAACAGAAGAAGATATAATCGTTGCTGACAAGCCTGGGTCTCCCTGCGGACTGCCCTTCAGGGTGATAAAACAGTCGCCGATGTACGTATCTTCCCTGCAGAGACTCAGGAAGCCTAAATGTGATAAGGGCTATGTGCTCCTCAAAGATTCCGAAGGGAATTTCACGCGCTGTCCGGCAAAAGAGAGTAACGAGAACCATTTCTGCATCTGTAACGGACTGCTGAGTTCAGCAGGTTACAATTGTGATAAAGAAGAGCCTCTCTATACAGTCGGCACAAATGCAAGCAGGGTAGACAAAATCGTAAGTGTTAAAACCGTTATGGATGAGCTTGTCGGCAAGACACTTGTATCATCTTCATAAAAATTGCATTATTATGATCCTTCTGCTGTATCGGCCTTCTCTTTTTTTCCTTGTAGGTCCGTACTTCCTTTTTGAGTTTCATATATAAAAACGGCAACAGCAGCACAATGAACTGCGTGGACAAAAACTCCAGAATGCTTATGTCCTTTCCGATGTACCTTTTCAGCATAACAAATACATGACGGCTGATAGAGGTAACGCCGATCCATAGGAAACCCGTGAGCAGCATAATAAAATAAAGAATCATATCTGTTTTCTCAAGCACAAGAGTAACCAAAAGAAGCGCAACAAAAGCAATAAAGGAAGATATCGAGATGATTCCCCACAGCAGGTAACTGGACAACAAACGGTCAGCGTTGCTTTTTATCATGATATGAAGTCGCAGGTTGTTTTATGTTCGGTACGCCGCCATTTACATGCCTGATAATAAGCAGTCCGGCGATAAAAAAGACCGACACCGCGAGTATGGCCGGCCGCTGACTTCCAAAGGCCGAAGAAATAGTGCCGAAAAGCAGGGGCCCCATGATCGCCGATGATTTTCCTGCCAGAGAATACATCCCAAAATATTCGCTCTCATGACCGACAGGTATAAATTGGGTAAAAAAAGCACGACTGGATGCCTGGACCGTTCCGAGTCCGAGTCCCGCAACACTTGCCAAAATCCAAAAATGCATTTTTGATACAATAAAAAAGGCTATAATCGAAACAAAGGACCAGGCAAACAGGGACAAGATCAGAACTTTTTTAGGACCCCATGTATCAATGGGTTTTGCCATAACAAAAGCACCAATTAAAGCCGTCACCTGCACAATTATATAGAGCAGGATTAATTCACGTGCGTCAAACTTAAGGGTGACAGAAGCGAAAATACTCGAAAAAACTATTACCGTGTTCACCCCGTCCTCGTAAATGAAATAGGCAAGCATGAACCTCCTTATTTGCCGGTTTTTCAGTATTTCCTTCATCGTATTTAGCGAATAACGACCGCCTTTTACCGCAGCAACAAAGACCGGCAGGCCGTTTTTTCTGTCATGTGGCAGCCAAAAAAAGGCCGGGAGAGAAAAAATCAGAAAAAAAATAGAAACCATAAACCATGTTTCATTATAGTGCCCATTTTTTAAAAGTGGCAGCGCTATCAAAAGGGACAGTATGGAGCCTGCGTAACCTACTGCGTACCCCCAGGCAGATACTCTTCCCTGATATTCACTCTCGGTTATTTCAGGCAGAAAAGAATTGTAAAAAACAAGACCTCCCTCCATGCCGATATTTGCAAATACTATAAGGATAAACCCTTCCAGGAGCATGCCTTTGCGCAGCAGGGAAAAAGATGAGACCGCTAAAATACACAAAAAAGTATAAAAGAAGAGAAGCCTTTTCCTCTTTCCGCTGTAATCGGCAATACCTCCCAGGAAAGGAGAAGTAATCGCCACAAAAGCCATGCTCAAAGAGATGGCCCTGCCCCACCATAAGTCGCCCTGTCCGGTTGCTCCTCCGGCTATAGCAGACACAAAATACACGGGAAAGACCACAGCCGAAATAACTGCAGAATAGCTCGAATTGGCGAAATCAAAAAGACACCAGCTGATGATCTGCCTGCGGTTGCCCTGCTTCATGACTGGTCATATGTCCTATCAGTTTTATCGTGCGATGAAGATCCTGATATAGGCATCTCTCCTCAGTTCCTTGAGCAACTCTTTCAGTCGATCGTTGAGCTCTTTTTCCGTCAGGTACGTATCTATCTCATCCCTCACGTCTTCAAATTCCTTTCCGGGGAAATTAGCCTTGTTCTCCTGGTAAAATTTCACAATGTCAGACTCGCCGACGCGGATAAATGCGCGGATCTTAAGGTCAATATACTCCTGCATCACGTGTTCAAGAGACGAGGCCTCTATCCTGTATTTGCGTGCTTCCCTCAGGATAAGGATCTTGTTGATCATGGTATCAAGCACTTCTCCGATCGTTATATCAGGAGATATCTTTCTCGTAATCTTGTACTGCTCATCCAGCTCGCTCATAGTTATGGCATCGTTATCAACAAAGGCAATGACCCGGTCACTAACAGCAGCTGAACCGTCAGTCACAAGTAAAAAATGACAAGTCACAAGTAAGAGGACACATATAAGCATCTTCATTGTTATGTCAGGTGTTGATCTGAGATCATTATCCATTTTCATCTGTTATCTCGTTACCAGTCGCTCATCACTCGTCACTGTTTCTAAAACGCATGGCCAATACTGAAATGCAGTTCACCACTGCTCTCATTTTTCTCCTTATTGAGCTTAAATCCGTAATCGACCCTGAGAGGCCCTACCGGAGTCCCGTAACGCAGCCCGAGCCCTGCAGTGTACTTGATATCAGAGGGGTTAACATCGCTTACCTTGACCCAGACATTGCCTAAATCAAAAAATGGTACAAGACTAAAGCCCTTTCCGATATCAGTTCTGAACTCGACACTTCCCATGGCAAACGCATTGCCGCCGGTAGGGTTGTTGTCAGCGCCTTTCGGACCAAGAGTGTCCTGCTCATATCCACGGACTGAGAACCTTCCGCCGAGAAAGAACCTCTCAACAAGTGGAAGTTCATCAGTACCGTTATAGCCGTATGCCATACCACCCCTGCCAGACAGGGCAAGAACAACGCGCCTGTGCAGCCGGTGAAAGGTGCTCCCGTAGAGTGTTATCTTTCACAAAGTTTGTTTCCGAAAAAAGCAGGGATGAAGCTATCTTGACTGAGAGGCCCGCAACAATCCCCTGCGTCGGATCAAAGGGATTGTCGCGTGTGTCGTATACCAGTGAAGGCCTGATGGAACTGATAGCCAGGGTACCGACGTCTTCCTTGCTCAGTACCACATCAGGCTGAACATCAGATGTTTTTACAATGGAATATTCGTAATACAATTCGGCTTTCAGCTTATCTGTCAGCTGCTTTTCTACGCCGGCACTCGCAGAATAACGGTTGATACGATAACGGACTTCGCGCCCAGGTATGGAAATCTCCTTCTTATCCTCATACAGAAACATTACCCTGAAAGGCAAGGGGTTTCCGAGTAACCACGGTTCAGTATACTGCGTGATAAACCGTTGCTGCAGAGAACTAAGCTCCCCCCTTAGAAGTCCCTGGCGGTTCATGCCCCACAGGTTCCGGTAACTTACTTCGGCATACCCACGGAACTGCTCATAGTCTGCATAGCCAATACCGAATTCATAAGCACCGGCATTACCCTCCTTCACCCTCAGCAGGAGGTCCTTAACACCATCTGTGGTGTTGAATGGCTCGATCTCTACCTCGTCAAACAGACCGAGTTTGTAGAGCTTCCTCCTTTCCTCGGCAAGCGTCTTGAAGCTGTAAGGACGTCCCTCATCCTTCACGATCTCCCTTCGTATGACTTCATATCGTGTCCGTTGATTACCGGCAATGACTGTTTTTCCTATCAGCACCTTGGCGCCCTCAGTGACCGTGAATACAACTGACGCCTTATGGTCTTCAATCGCGCGCTGGACCGTAACATCTAAATTCAGATATCCTTCACTGACAAAGGAGTCGATTATCTTGAACCGAGCATCGGAAATGTTCACCTCGTTATAAGGGTCTCCAATTTTAATGGAAATGGCTGAAAGCAGCTGCTCACGTACATCAGTCTTTACCCCACGGATATCGATCGATGAGATGAGTGTGCGGGCACCCTCTTCGACAACCACAGAGATATCTGCCCGTCCTGCCTGCTCATCGATTTTATATCCAATTTCATGAATGACAGCATCAAGATAACCTAGCGCCTGGTAAAACTCCCGGAGCGTCTCCCGATCGCGCTCGATTATGTCCGGGTTAAAATACTCACCCTCCTTCAGGGACATGACTTTTTTCAGGCTCTGAGGCGGAAGCGTACTGCCGGAGATCCCTATAGAGCGTGTTTTTATCCTGATTCCTTCAAGGACAAAGAAGGATACCTCTATAGTCTTCTTGTCTTCCTTCAGGACCGGAGCAACCTGTGCAAAAACATACCCTTCGCTATGGTACAGGTCAAGTATTCTGATGACAGCTTCATCGATACTTTCATCATTCACCGTCTCGGTATCAAAAAAAGGCACCTCTTTCTTAAGACGTTTTGTCGATACAGCACTATTACCCTCAATGATGACCCCAAGCTGACGCCCGGGATCAACTGTAAGGCCCAGAACGCCATCATGGTATACATATGGGCCTACAACGGGATGGAAGTACCCGTCCTTGCGGAGCCTTGCCTGCAGTCTCTTGAGTTCTTCCCTGACCTTAAACTGGTCATAGATGTCTCCTTTTGATAACCTCAGATCGCCCGGGGTAACAACATCTGTTCCATCTATCTGTACCCTGGAGATCAACAGGGGTGGACCTGCCTCTATTGTGACGACCATGACCACCCTATAGGGTTCTTTTGTTGACTCAGTACTGATGCTGACAACAGCATCCGGATAGCCTGATAATGCGTATTTCTCCTTCAGGTCACGTTCCACTTCAGTGATACGGTCATACCGCAAAAAATCTCCTTCTTTCATAAGCAGCAGATTCCTTACTTTCTTGGCGGAAAGTACATGGTCACCCCGGACCGATACCTTTCGGATCATATCCCGTTCCTGTAACGTGACCATCACATCTGCGGGCTCATGGTCATTCGTGTCAACCGCTATATTTTCGAAGATACCTTTCAGAAAAGCCCTCTTGATGCCGGTCCTCACCTTCTCTGCATCGATCTGCTTTCCTTCGCTCAGGCCAAGCATATCAAGCAATTCCTCACGGCTGGCAGAATGAAGGCCCTGGACCGTAATCTTCCCGACTGTCACCGCATCAGCTGCATGCGAAGCGGCAGACCCAAATAGCATAAACAATACTATCACAAGCCAAACATGTTTCGTGACAACCCTGCCATACCGCGCAGTCTGTTTATGCATAAAAGTATCTGCTGGCGTCACCAACATCCTCATTTAAACTCAAAACGGAACCGGATGTCTCCGCCCGTGATACCGCGTTCATCCCGTACGCCTACCAGGGAAACGTTCTTGGTCATAAAAAACTCGAGCTTGATGATCTGCTCTTCCAAAGCACCCACCGCGGTCGTATAGGTAACAAAAACCTTGTCCCCCAACAGTCTCTTGGATACGGTAACTCTTGGCTCGACCGTACCGGTCGTCTTAGAGACATAGGGATCGACTTGGAAACGGTCCAATCCGGTAATTGAGCGCAGCCGCTCTTCAAAAACGTCCTGCATCTTTCCGGTAACAAACGATGTTGCCTCACCCGCACCGATACCTGCTTCAAGTCCCTTAACACCGCTGCCGGTCTGCCCCACGGTCAGCAGTGCAAGGATATCCATTTCCTTAAGCGGAGGGTCTGACGACAGAGACATGTTAAAGCGGTCCAGCTGGCCCTCAAGGTTCATCTTGACCTTATAGCCTTTCACGAGCGTCTCAGATGCAATTGAGATAAAAGGATTCAGACGGTTCGGATCAGAAAAGTCAGCGCTTGCATGAAGAATGGTGAACTCGTTATTTCTGAAAAAGACCTTGCCCTCACTGGTCTCAAACCTGCCCATTAGTGCAGGACGATACAATTTGCCCCTCAGCACCATATCTGCCCCGACCACAGTCCTTGCCACATTGTTATCTATGACGATATTGTCCTTCCCTGTGATCTTTATGTTAAGGTCAGCCTTATCAAGGTTTGATATGTCGGTCTTTAATTTCTCGGCCTTCTTCGCCTGAAGAAGCCAGCTCTTCCATTCGACCCGCTCCCGATAGCGCGCCCTGTTGATATCAATATTGCCTGAAATAATCTGCGCTTCAGGCGTCCCTTTATATAGCAGGCTGCCGTCGAAATTAACGCTGAATTCATTGGATATTGAACTAGTCACATTTTTCATCTTCGCTTCAACGTAGAAACGTGAAAAGGCGAATCTCTTCAGATACAGGATACCGGAAAAGTCAAGGTCACCGCCGCCGACCTTCCCGCTGAGGTTCTGCAGCACCACCCGGTCATTGTCCATATACAGATAACCGTTAAGGTTCGTGACCCTGTGCGAAGGATATTCCTTGAGACCGACAGAACCATTGACAAGGGTAATACCACCGTTGATCTTGGGGGTTTCCCAGGCACCGGTTACTTCCACAACAAACTCAGCATCTCCCTTTAAAAGTCCCAGTTTACTGGAAAGGCTTTTAAACGGTGACAGGGCGGAACTCCCTTCAAAGGAGAGATTATACGCCTTTCCTATTTCCATGCCTCCACCCATGCGCAGCAAGGTGTTTCCGCTGCGCAGCGAAAACGTATTGAATGAAAGCTTTCTGTCATTCAATTCAAAGCTCATCTCTTCTTCATTGGAAAAACTATATCCATACATTGAAAGCACCAGGTGCTTTATCTTTGATGATGCAGCGATATGTTTCCTTGTGCCGTGCATTGTTACGGAACCATTGAGGCTTAATATGAGATCCTCAGGAACATCTTTCAGAAAAGAAGTTATAAGGAAATCATATCGTCCAGTCTGTATATCTACTTTTGCATCCCACGGCAGTTCATCCTCAAGCCGCCCCTTCGCATCAATCGATAACTTATCATTTATAATCCTGGCTTTTAAAGCGATATTTTTGTCCTTTAGAGAAACTGTCGCGATACCACTGCCTATCTGATTTCCCTTCAATACTCCGTCTTTCATTTTTGCATCTGCAAAAATTGTCGGATTGTCAAAAGTGCCGCTTCCCTCAGTCTTAACGCTTAAAGTGGCCTCCCCCTGGATCGGTACAGGGATCAGGTCGCTAAGCATAATGTTGTCAGAATAGGCTTTATAGAAAAACTTGGCATCCGGGTAAAGGGTAAAATATCCCTGCAAAATAGATTTGTTTTTTTTGCCTCTTACGTTTGAGAGCTCCAGTTTTTTCTCAGCATAATGCACGTCAAAAGAAGCTGAATCAAATGGTACATCATAGAGAGAGCCCTTATCAAGCAAAGCCGGACCTTTAATATCCGGTTTTGCAGCAGTGCCTCTGATGTTAAAATCAGAAGAAAATCTGCCGGAGGCCCTGAAGTCAGGATAAAATATCCTTACAAATTTTTCTACGTCCGCATGTTTAAAAACAGCATGCAATTTATACTCAGCGCCGGTTAAATCAAATAATGTCTTTGCATTTTTAAAATATATTTCTCCCCCGATGCTGTGCATTTCGTCGCCTCGACCCAGGACAAATTCATTGACATGTAAAAGGTTTTTTCGATAAACCACATCAGCATCCAGTCTGTTTGCTGGATAGCCTTCAATAAACGCATCCTGCATCTTCATCCTTCCGCTGATTACCGGATCATCGAAAGAACCGGTTACTTTGCCGGCAAATTCTGCCTTTCCCAGCAGCTTGTTATAGTATGGCAAAGTAATATCAGTTACAGCACCGGATTGTAACGAACAGTTTATACTCAATGATTTCTTTTCAAGGTCCAAAAAACCTCTTGCAAAGATATTCGATTTCTCAGTGCCGAGCTTCATATCATTCAGGGAAAGTATCCGACCGTTCATACTGTAAGAGCCTTCAATGTCCCTGATCCTTCCGAGGATGTCATTGCCCTGGCTTGTACTCTTATATTTAAAACTTCCCGCTGGGTTAAACTCAGGTCCAGTGCTGTAAAGTGTTCCTGTAACCTTTCCCTGTTGGATGCCTGGGTCCCATCCTATCAGCTTAAACAGGGGAAGACTGTCCGCGTCGGCAAAATCAACAGCAAGTGTAAAAGTATTAACAACAGGAAGAGCTATGGAAGCCGAGACTTTGGCCAGACCGTTATACAGTTTGCCCTGACCATCGGTAAAACTCATGACACCGTTTGCATAGGACACATTGGCTTTCAGAAAATCTATATCAACACCATACAGATTTCCTTTCTGTACAGATGCGGTGCCGGTGCCACTGATGTTGTTCAATCGGCCCTTAATCTCACCCTGAACTTTAACGAGCCCCTGTATTTTGTCTTTTACCTTGAGCAGTTCCATCAGCGTCTGAAGATAAAATTCTCCAGAGACCTTCATGTCTGCTGTGATCTCTTTATCTCTAAATGCTATATTTCCATTTGCCTCCAGTTCTCCCTCACCTGAACTTCCCAAATGAAAAATTTCCTTGACTGTTTTAACCAGGAGTTTAAAACTGGTCTTAAGGGACAGTCTGTCTTCAGTATATTCTCCTGAGGCTGTCAGTTGCGAATCAAAGGAATTTACCTGCAGCTTATTTATCTGGAGAATCCCGTCTTTCAATTGCAGGACTGTTGAAATTCCAGCCGTGATTTCCGGCCATCCATCTCTCTTCACTGATATTTGCTGAACAGTTCCCTTAATCTTCTGTACCTTGCCAATTATTATTTCACCGCCAAAGCCATGTAAACTTATCCCGGTTTTTATGTCTCTATCAGCATACTCTGCGTTTCCCTGCTGCACTTCCACAGACATAACCTCAACATTTATCTTTTTTTCCTTCTTTTGCGACAAATACTTCTTTATATTGTCAATTATCTCTTCAGTCTTCTGCCTGTCAACAGTCACTGCAGGTTCCTTTATGACAAGCCTGCGAATCTTTATGGTTTTGTCAAAGATTCCCGATATATCAAGATAAGCCTTGACCCTTTTTGCCAGCAGTACCCTGTTTCCCTCCTCGTCAAACATTTTTATTTCTTTCGCTTCAACAAACAAAGGGAAAAGATTTACATATATCTTCTGTGCAATTACTTTATGTCCGGTGGCCATTTCAAGTTCAGGCAATATCAGTCCTCTTCAGAAAATTGGAAATATGGGGACCTCTTAATACCATTACTGCAATTCCCAAAAGCAGTCCCAGAGCAATCAGACAAGATATTTTTCTTATTTTTTTAGCAGTGTCCATAATTCAGACAGAAGCTCCTGTATCATGCTATCGGCAATTTTTCCATTATTAGTCTGGACATAAAATATATCCTGTGCAAGTCCGGACTCAGTATGAATCCTGGCCGAAACTATATTTACTCCTTTTTCATGCATGACCTTCGATATATCATATAATAATCCAAGCCTGTCCTGGGTAAATATTTCTATAATACTGAACACAGGCGATGTCTCGTTATCAAGTTCTATGAACAGGTCGAAAAGACTGTTCCTCTCCTCTTTCCGCTGGACCAGCTGAACAGGTTTTTCATCGATAATAATGCCTCTGAGTCCTTCTTCAATGTCTTTCTCGAGCCCCTCCCACCAGATATCTTTCCAGTTTGAAATTGAAATCTTGTCAATTACAATACCGCTCTTGCCGGTAAATATGTTTCCGCTAAAGATATTCAGCCTCTTTGACGAAAGGAAACCGACAATTCCGGAAAAAAGTCCGGGAGCGTCTTTTGTGCAGATGGCTATATCTGTGACCCCGTCGGACCGGTTGTCTATTCGCATCGAAAAAAACTCCCACACCGCCTTCTTTTTTAACTCGTAATCGGCTATCACTTTCGACTTGCTTGTTGAAAGCAAATATCGCTCAGGCATGTCATCGATAAACCGGATGAGTTCTTCCGGCCTGATTTCAGGTGAAAAGGACTGAAGACTCTTCAGATACTCTGCTTTGTCTTCCTTGATGCCGGATAAATATTCCCTGGCAGAGAGGTACAAATCTCTGAGAAAGTATGCCTTCCAAGATGTCCAGAACCGCGGGTTCACAGCAGACATATCAGCATAGGTTATAAGATAAAGTGCTTTCAGTTTTTCCAGATCTCCAACAGTATCTGCGAACCTTGCTATCACATCCATATCGCTCGTCTCCCTGGTCATTGCAAGCCTTGACATAAGGATATGGTTTTTGACGAGAAATTCAATCGTCACCCTTTTTCTGCCCTCAAGATTAAAGCGGTCCAGGATATTCTTCAGTCTTCTGTACCCTTCTTCCTCGTGGTGTTTGCCTGCGGCCTTCCCTATATCATGGAAAAGCAGGGCCAGGAAAAGCAGGTCGAGTTTTTCCATACTGTTGATAATTTCTCTGAGTTCCTCAAGGTTACCGTAATTTGTAGTTATGAGGTTTTCCAGGCTTTTTATTGCAAGGAGGGTATGTTCATCAACCGTATACATATGATAGGGTTCATGAACAACAAGGCATCTTAATGCGCCGAATTCCGGAACAAACCTTCCAAGAACTCCTGTTTCATGCATTTCGCGCAGAGTATCATAAACATGCCTGCTTTTAAATATCTCCAGGAAATAATGGATGGAAACAGAAGAACCTCTCGTCCTTTTGTTTATCCTCAAAAGATGAGACTTTATTCGCTCCTTCAGGGCATCGCTGAACTTTCTGCCCTCCCGGGCATAAAGATAAAAACATTCCATTATTTTATCGGTATTTGCCTCCAGAAGATTATGCTTTGTTGATATCAATCTTCCGGCAGACACGGAAAATTCATCCGTGATCTTTCTTATGCTCAGATTTTTAAATACAGGCATATACTGCTTGCTGCACAATAGTATTATCTGTCTCGTCAGGTCCTTTATGACCTTGCTTTTGAGATAGTAATAGCGCATCATTCTCTCGGGGCCGCTGAATTTTTTTGAGTTCTTAAAACCGAGACAGACTGGAAACGTTTTTCTGATATTCAAAAGAAAGCACATCATTTCTTCTTTTACTTTCAAGATGCAGGCAGTACCTCAGGCGGAGCATAAAATCATAGGCTTTAAACAATCTTTTGTAATCATATTCTCCCATAACAGAGGAAAGATCGGAAATCTTTTCTAACCTGAAAACAACCTTTGAGAGCCAATACAACGTATGTATATCCCTGAGACTTCCCTCACCTTCCTTTATGTGAGGTTCCAGAAGAAATACTGAATCACCGGACTCCAGGTGTCTTTTCTCCATCTCTTTCAATTTGTCCCTGATAAAAGCCTTCTTTTTTTTATGCGTGATCACCGGATACACTTCGTTTCTGAATCTATTATAAAGTGTCACGTCTCCTGCAACATACCTTGCCTCAAGGAGCGATGTCCTGGTCCTGATATCTTTAAAAGCCTCTTCAATACATTCCTCAGCAGTTCTGAAGGCATGGCTGATCTCCAGCCCGGAATCCCATAATTTATAAAGTATACGCTCCGCTGTTTCAGCACTTGCCCTGTCTTGTGCAAAAAACATGATATCAATATCAGAAAAAGGTGCAAGCTCTTCACGCCCATATCCACCTGTTGCCAGAAGCGCGAAAGGGGCGTTTTTGTCGACTGAATCAAAGATATCGGCAAGAAAATGGTCCATATACTGCGTATAGTTATGGGCAAGTGCCAGACCTTTGCAGCCTTCATCCATCCACTTCGTTATTTGTTCTAATATCTTTAAATTCATATATCAAAGTAATTACGGGACCATACAATCAGGCCTGACCTGAGCTATGGTCCATAATCCTGCTTTAATAAGCACCTGTCCCGATAAGCGTTCGGGACTGATCAAAGTCAATGGAAAACACTGCTATGTTTAATCTCAATCTTATAGTGCACAGATCTCGATAAATATTGCATTTCTACAAGAACCTGTTTAATAAAAGAGAATTCTTTTATATATTCAGTGGTTATATAATAACCTAAATAATGTAAATAAACATAAAGTTACTTTATTTTATAGCATTTTCCTCTGTTAAAAATTTCCCCTTGACATCATCATAACATTATAATATCATATCAATATGATGCATTATGAAACAGATACGTTGCATAACAAATCAATTGACAGATTCAACCAGGAAAAACTCTATATTCAGCTCACCAGGATCTTTCTTGAAGAAATAAATTCAGGAAATTGGCAGATGAATCAGCAGAATTCCGTCTGAAGAAGAATTATGCAAAAAATACGGAGTAAGCAAAATTACTGTGCGGCAGGCGGTCAACAACCTTGTCTCAGATGGTTATTTGATGAAACTCCAGGGAAAAGGGACATTCGTTGTCAGCGTTCTTCCTGTTGTAGGCCTTGCCATGAAAACACAACTTGGCAGAAGAAACATTCGGAAAGGAGGTGAAAGTTGAGAAGGAGATTCTTTTTAAAGGCATAAAAGAGCCATCCCCTGATATCAGGGCATACCTCAAGACAACCGATAAAATATATCACTTTCTTTGCAGGAGAACAGTAAATGGTAACCCTGCTTATCTCGATGAATCATTTATACCTTACCATATGCTGCCCGGAATAGAACAGCTCGACATTATTCATAATTCCCTTTATTCGGTCTTGCAGGAAAAGGCGATAAAAAAAATATTCAGAGTAGTACAGACTATCGAAGTACAATTGATACAAGGGTATCCTGCTCAATATCTCGATCTGGACTGAAGGAGTTCCCGTACTCGCAGTCCACAGACTTCTTTTCAGTTCCGATAATACCCCTGTTGGCTATACAAGATTTCTAGGGAGAAGTGATAGATATAAATTTCAGACAGAGTTCGAACGTATCAGATAATAAATAAAAGGAGGAAACATTTTTATCATGTCAAAAAAACACGTTAAGTTCCTGTCGTTAGCATTGATCGTTTTTGCAGTGTTTCTTGTCAGCAGTTCTGTTTTTGCTTCATCAGATGCAGCAGCGCCTGTTTTACCTGTCGAAGGCGGATCAAGCATGCCCTGGTGGGCATGGCCTTTGATCCTCTTCGTAGTAACGTTCCTTATGGGTATTGTGGCTGTCCTGGGAGGCGTTGGAGGCGGCGTCCTCTTTGTACCCATAATTGGTGGCTTTTTCCCCTTTCACATTGACTTTGTAAGAGGCGCAGGACTTCTGGTAGCTCTCGCAGGAGCTCTTGCCGCAGGCCCGGGCTTGCTGAAAAAAGGCATGGCTGACCTAAGATTGGCCATACCCGTTGCCGTAATCGCGTCATCATGCGCTATCGTAGGTGCGATGATCGGCCTTGCATTGCCTGCAAATATTGTCAATATAGCTTTAGGAGGTACTATTCTCGGTATTGTTGCGATTATGTTGATGGCCAAAAAATCAGAATATCCGGATGTAAAACAGGCCGACAACCTTTCAACTGCTTTAAGGATAAGCGGCGATATATCACGAAGTCTCCACAGGTCAGGACATCAACTGGAAGATCCACAGGACCCCTCAGGGACTGGCAACGTTCATTATTATCGGAGTTATGGCCGGCATGTTCGGACTCGGCGCAGGCTGGGCAAATGTGCCTGTCCTGAACCTGATGATGGGCGCTCCCTTAAAGGTCTCAGTTGCAACAAGCAAGTTTCTGCTTTCGATAACAGACACCTCTGCTGCCTGGATATATGTCAACAACGGCGCAGTACTTCCGATGATGGTTGTCCCTTCTATCATCGGCATAATGCTCGGCTCAATTGTTGGGGTACGAATCCTTGCAAAGACAAAACCAGCAGCCATTCGTTATATTGTCATATTCATGTTGCTCTTTGCAGGATCAAGGGCATTGCTTAAAGGTCTGGGTATCTGGAATTAACAAACATAAACATTAAAATTTATACAGGAGGAATAAGATGTCTAATAAATTACAGGCCACAGAGGAACAGCTTGCATATGCAAAGCTCCTTGATCTCGGAATGAAGGTCGGACTGCTTATGCTTGTCGTCACATTCTTCATATATGTCTTTGGAATTTTCACACCCCATATACCGGTGAACGAACTGCCGAATTACTGGAAATTGCCGGTAAAGGAATATCTTAAAGCTGCAGACATCCATACAGGCTGGTCCTGGCTCAGCGAGGTCGGCAAAGGCGACTTTCTCAATTTTGTCCCGATCGCCTTTCTCGCGGGTGTCACAATTCTTATGCTATATAAGAATAATACCCATACTTTTCAGGAAAAAAGATACGATTTACGCCGTTTTGGCGATCGTTGAAGTTCTGGTGCTGGTCCTTGCTGCATCAGGCGTATTGAAGTCAGGAGGACACTGATATGTACAAGAATATTGTACTGGCATATGACGGCTCGAAGTTCAGCAACAAGGCCTTGCAGGAGGCCATAAGGCTCGCAAAATCATCAGGCGGCAGTCTCTTGATACTCAGCATTGTAGATATCACTGATGAATTTGAGTCAGAGGCCCCTGGCCTTACCGACAAGATGACTGAAAAACTCCTGAAGTTGGCACAGAAGGCCCTAGGAAAAGCTGTTGCTGCCAAAGTAAAGGCCAAAGTAGAAGTCCATGTTGGAGATGCCTATGAAATGATCGTTGATATCGCAAAGAAGAAAAAGGCCGATATCATCGTAATGGGAAGCCACGGCAGAACAGGACTTACAAGGTTATTAATGGGAAGCGTCACCTCAAGGGTCATAGGACATGCACCCTGTTCAGTATTAGTAGTTAAAGCATAAGTAATTTTGAAATTGATATACACAAAAAGGCAGCTGCTTAGCTGCCTTTTTTGTATTCAATAAACTTAATGTTTTAGCTTTAGTATTATCTGTATCTATCTGTTTTAATTGTTTTTTATCTTGTCACAAGCACAGGACAAGGAGCATATCCGATCACTTTTTCTGCAACACTTCCCATGAGAAGCCTCTTGAGACCAGTCCTTCCGTGAGATCCCATTACTATAATGTTCACATCCCTTTCCTTTGCAAGGTCAACGATGGCCTGATACGCCTCTCCTTCTTTGACAAAGGCTTCTGCCTTTACGCCTGAAGCCTCTGCCTGTTTTTTCACCTCTTCTACATATCCCTTTGCCTTATGTATCATATCATCCACTACCTGAGGTGCTTCTGCATAAAACTCCGCAGGGACATCTACGATTGATACAACTGAAATCTCCCCGCCATATGACTGAGAAAAATCTATCGCCCTTTCTACCGCAGCCCTGCACTGCTTTGACCCGTCGGTAGCAACAAGGACACGCTGAAATCCTACATGGGTGTCACCCGGCACAACAAGCACATCTCTCTGGCTATACCCTATTACCCTTGCGGTAACACTCCCGACCAATGACCTTTCCAATCTGTGGAGGCCCCTTCTGCCGATAACTATAAGATCACAATTTTCAGCTGCTGCAAGATCAGAAATCCTTTCAAAGATCTCTCCTTCTTCACAGACCGTCTTGATCAGGACACCCTCTTCCCTTGCGAGCTTTTCAGCCTCTTTCAGTGCATCTTCACAGGGTTTTCTCATGGCCCCCATGACATCACCCACTCCGACCATATCCAGATCGCCGACGTAGGAAGGCACAACCGAGGTCACGGTTATCCAGCACTTTTCATTGCTTGCGAACTTAAAGGACTCGCGCAATGCATGAATGCTGGATATTGAACCGTCAACAGCAGAAAGTATCTTTCTGTACCTGGCCATTATTAAATTCTGCTTTGCTCCATGACCTGACTGGCAGCCATTCTTTCTTCACGCCTGCCAATCCACATTGCACGGAGTACAATGAAGGCCCCCGTAGCCAATGCAAATATCATAATGCTAAAACTCGTAGTCTTTAATACTTTAACCGTTGTCTCACCAAGCGTTCCGATAAGGCCGAGCTGTGAAAGGTATACAGGCACCATCAACCCGCGGCTGAACAGGACAATAACCATGATTACACCCATGACCAGCTTAATGACGAACGGTTTAACATACGTGGTGCCCATTGCTCCAAGCTGGATGCCAAAGAGAGAACCGCCGAGGATAATCATAGCCAGACGGATGTCGACAAGACCGTGCATGGCATACTTAAACGAACCACCGACATCCCATGACAAAGGCGATAACCAGTTCCGTAGCTGAGGCCATAAGGCTCGGTGCGCCAAGCACATAGATCATCGCCGGGACGCCGATAAAACCGCCAACAGCTATGGTAGCGGCAAGCATACCGGTTGCAAAGCCCAAGGGTATCGTAAAGAGGACTGAAATCCTTGCATTGAGGCTTTTGAAATATACCATGGTGTAGGGTATGTTGACAGACTGCACCCATTTCGCGATTTTCGTAAGCTTCTCTTCCTCATCAGCAGTCCCATTTTTGCGTGTCTTCAACGCGTCTCTCAGGACAAATCCGCCAACTACCGCAAGAATTACCACAAAAGCAACGCTTACATACAGATTGGACCCTGCTTCTCCGAAGGCCTTTTTAATACTCTCCTGTATATGCGCTCCGTAAAGGACCCCTGCCTCGGCAGAAATACCGAGCACAATACCAAGTTTCACGTCGACCTGACCGTATTTTGCGCGTTTTATGGATCCCACCAGTGCCTTAGGAAACTTGTGGCACATATTACTTGCAACAGCCACAAGGGCAGGAACTCCAAGACTCATCATGCCGGGGGTAAGAACAAATGCCCCTCCTGAACCGATAAAACCGCTTACAAGACCTCCGACAAAACCTACGAGAAACAGATAAGTAATATTCATTACATCAAGCTGAATAAGATTTGATGCAGCATTGACAATATCGTGCATTTTATTTTACCTCCTTCTTTTTCTTTGAAGCCTCAATCCCGAGCACGGTCCAGAAATTTCCGGTAAAATTCCCATGCACTACAGAAAAAAGAAAAGCTGCGGCTATAGGCAGAAATGCATATACCCCGCCTTTTGTAAAATATTGATTCACAACCTCCTGCTGCGTTAATAGACCCACATAGAGAGCTAAAGAGACAATCCCCAGGATTATCGCTGCTCCATATGGCTTCTTTTTACTGCTTCCATGACTGCTTGCCATTTCTCCTCCTTGTAATTACGGCACCTATGGTGCCGGATTTATTTCCTTCAATTAAACGTTATCAGCTACTACAACCAGCGGACATCTGAGCCTCTGCCAGGCCTCTGAAAGTCTTTTCCCTTTGCCGCTGCAATCAAGGTCAAGATTTTCGAGTGACTTGGTAACAGCGAACAGGATCTCCTTTTTGCTATTTGTGTAATCTATAATCTGCTGCTTTAAACAACCATTTTTCTCGTACCACTCTGAAGCTTATGCCCTCATTTTTAAGGTCTTCGAGGCACTGCTCAAGGACAGGGGACATCTTCTCAGCAGATGAAACATACAGGATGTCCAGATCAGCCCCTACCCTTTTACAAGTGTTTATCGCATACCTGAATGTCTTTTTATCCAGATGGTTTTCCTTTATTGCCAGAAGGACACGCCTTTCTTCCTTAAGCATCTCCCTGGCAGTATCAAACTCCCCTTCTTCTGCAAAGGATATTGCTGACATCAGGTCTTCCACTTTTTTCTTCAGATCGACCATTTCCTATCCCTTAACCGAATTACCTTTTTGCGCCTGGCGCTGACATTCTTACGGTCTTCCTGACGCCTGTGTTGTCACGCTTCTGGTCAGTGGGTCTTTCCCTCATGATCTTCCGCGCTGTCTCGAACTCCCCTGCCTCTGCAAAGGTTATTGCTGTAAAAAGTCCTGTCAAATTTTTCTGTGAAAGCTTTTCATTTTCTAATCCTCCTGCGATTATTTAACTTCTCTCTATGTATTACACGTTTCATGCCAACTGCAAATTATCATCTAACATGTTGTTTTATTTAGATAAATCAAGAAATAGGATTTATCTGAAGGATGTCTGCGTGATGCATATTGCAATAGATAAGCTTTTTGAGATGTGGCTCCAGCTCAAAGGAAGTGAATTACTGATGCTAGTGGGGGCTGGAGAATTTCTTAAAGGTAAAATCCTGCCTGTTGTTTTTTGCAATAGGTATTAAATAAAAGAAACAACAGAGGTGGATGGTGCTACTGAATGAACTAATTGAGAGGGTCGACTACGAGTATTGCTTGACATCCCGGCAGCAAAAAAATATCTGAGGGGCAGTGCCCCTCAGATATTTCATGTAATACTGTAGCTGCGATTTATTGAATAATCAGGTTCCCTGCGATCAGCGTCCCTGCCCCGCCTATTGTAAGCGGTCCCTTCAAAGTGGTCATAGAGAGGTTGGCAGGGAAGAAGAGTGAGTAGTTGGTATTCCATCCGCCGCTGAATGTCACGACAGTTGCAGCCACTGGACTGAAGGTGATGGGGGGTTCGTTGAACAGAACTCCCCATGCCTCGATGGTACTACTGCCTCCAACTGCGGCAGCGTCGGCGAACGCTCCTGCAACTGTCGACGGAAAAGTCAGTGACCCAAGGTGCAAGAGCCGCACGCCCCCTGATAACTGGTAGGCTATGCTGGCAGAGGCGGCAGAGGCCAGTGACACAGGATTGGTCGTCACGTCAACCTTTACAATATAGGTCCCGGGAGGTGTGGAGGCAGGCAATATAAAGTTATTAGGGACCCCGAGACTGCCATAGTTCTTAACTATAGTGCTATCAAGAGTAAACTGATACAGGCAAGTAATGGGATTACTTGAGATATCCAGGCATTGTGCGGTAAACAGGACTCCGCCACCCGCCAGACTCGGACTCGTCGGGCTGGCAGTCAGGGTCACACTGGCAGCAGCGGGCCCTGCCGGCGTTACCTCAGCAATGTTTGTCGCCGCCGAATCGCCGAAAGCGTTGTATGCCTTGACTTGATACCTGTACAACGTCCCTGAAACCACCGCGGTATCAGTATAGGTTGTCGCGAGGCCCGAAGGGACCGTGACATAAGGCACAGGCGCACAGCCGCCTCCTGCGCACCGCTCTATACGGAACCCGATCTCCGTGTTCCGATTGGGCGTTAACGGAGCACCCTTTGTCCAGTCAAGCTTAACCTGTTGCCCTACTGATCCCGCCGGAGCCGTCACTGCCGTTGCGGTCAAAGTCGAGAGGGGCGCGGCCGGACTGGTGGTCGGAACATCAAAGATGATCGAACGCATCATGTCGTTCTCTTCATGGCTGAGGATGTGGCAATGCCACACGTACTCAAAACCGAAGTTGAACAGATTGTTGGTCTGGGGCGTCAGGAGGGGATTTCCCGTCAGAGGGTCTATCTGAGAGAACCCCTCCTGGGAGCCTGTCCCTATCGGCGCGGCCGGGTTCAGGGGTCGAATGCTGTCAGGCAGCGGGAAGTTCACAGGAGGTTTGACCGGCCGCAAGGCCACGATCGTGTCCTCCAGCGGGGATATCCTGACGGTGTCCTTCCAGCCCAGCTCATTGGGGTCGGGCAGTCTTATAAACCCGTCCCAGCCGACCCGGTTAAGCACCTGCACATCAAAGAGATGGAAGTGAATGGGATGCGAGTCAACGCCGTTGTGGGTAATCCTCCAAATCTGCGTCCCGCCTTCCGGTATTAACTCGGTGGGCGGATCAACATAGTTCTGAAGAATAAAGTTAGCGATTGCAGCATTCGTAAAGGGCAATTCAAGCCCCAGTTTGGCGCTCATACGGCCATAGTCATCGTAGGTGGCCCCCATCTCGTCATGGATGGCCTTGGGCCTCATCGGGTAGTTGGTCACCAGGGTGCCGTCGGTCTGAACGAAGCTGATGGATGAGTCCGAGATCCTCGATATGCCCCAATTCGGCCACGTCGCCGGGAATATTGTATTGTATGCCGAGTCATAGGCAGCCTGCCCCACTACGATCGGGTCCTGCGAAGCCGCGAAGACGCCCGGTGTTCCGGGGGTTGACTGAAAGGCATTCTGCAAGTTCGTCAGGGTGGTCGCATTATAGGCGTTGGCAGGCGCAAGGCCGCCGGTTCCGGTCACCTTGATCTGCATTACTGTCCGGACATTGGGTGCAACACCAGGAGGTATAGTCCTTGCTCCTCCAATGTCGGTACGGTCCGGCGCGCCCGTGAAGTAGTCATACTGAGGGACGAGCGCCGGGAACGCCGTAGGGGCATCGTTGTACAAAATAAGGGTCTGCCCGGCGTATTGTGAGAAATCGACAATGACGTCCGCGCGTTCAGCAGGACCAAGGAAGAGCGTGCCGCCGCCGTCTGCCTGCTGCAGCACATTCCCTACATTAAACATAGTAGGGTCGAGGTTCCAGGCAACCGGTTGGTTGTTCAAAAGCACAGGAGCAGGCAGGAAACCGCCTTCTGTCCCGATCTGGATAAACGCTGGACCAGCTGTGGCTGGGTTCGGCACACCGCCTTCCCTGCCGTCCGCAGGCCAGGCCGGGGGGAAACCCGAGGTCCGGGCCGCCGGGACCATGCCGACTTCTTTAGGATCAGTATAAATTGTTGCCGTAGCAGTAGCGCCTGTTCCATGGCCTCCAGTTATGGTAACGCTGGCGGATGTATAACCGCTGCCTACGGTATCAAGGGTTATCGCTGTTACGGTGCCAGTTAAGGGATCTATAGTAGCTGTAGCTGTTGCTCCTGTCCCGTTGCCAGTTATCGTAACGGCAGGGTCCTCAGTATAGCCGCTGCCGCCGTTAGTGACCGTGATGCTGCTGACAATGGGGCTTGCCTTATATAGCTGCAGGTTAAGGAAACGGTCATGGGCCGCATTGAGGATCCGGAAGCGATAGGCCTGCGGATTCACGGTAATAGAGGGATATGCAGTGCCATTAACAAGCATGGTGTCCAGGAAGGCCTCCGCCCCCCAGGATACGTTTGGCGTGCCAGGAATAAACGGCGGCTGGCAAAAGCCGGTTACTTCCGGATTACACTGGGGGTCGTAGTATAGGTTCGGCACGGGCCCATTGTTTATACATAACGGAACCGTCGCGTCAGGGGTGGATCCGCACACAGGAAGAGGCGGAAAGAACCAGGGTCCATAGTGCCAACGTCCAAACGGGTTTATCCCGCTATGGTCAGGGCTATATGGGTTCTGTGCCGGCATGTAGACATGGGGCCACCAAAGGTCGCCGGTGACCGGAGACGGATACCCGTTGACTAGTGGTCCAGAGCCCCAGGCCCAGGTGGGGTCTGTGGCGCGGACATAAGTCGGACTGTTCAGATTTGCATCCACAAAGGTCTTGTCCTGGATGACAAGGGGGGTGCCGTAGCCATAGGGTGCGAGCAGACCTCCGGGGGCGATCAGTTGCTGTTCTTTCGCATCAGTGATCAGGTAACCCGCAGCCTCACCGGCATAGACGTTGAGGCGCGTGATGCCCCAGGCATGGTCATGATAGAACATCAGCCTGGCGCTCTGAGCGTTCGTCCAAAAAAATGTCTCTGCACCGGGGCCGGGATTGTTCGTGGCAGTCGGCTGCGAAGGGCAGCTCAACTGTCCCGCGCATGCAGTAACATGGGTCCCATTCGGGAGGAACCACATATCAGGCACATATTTCACGCTGACACCCTTGGGATAATTCGTGCTCTCTGCAGCCGGGGTGATCCACTGATGGGGCGTACCGTCACTGATCCACGGGGTACGTCCACCGTGCAGATGCAGTGTGGCCCTGTTCTGAGAGAACGTGCCGGTGACAGTAGAAATAATGCCACCTGCTGGATTGGCGGGATCAAAATTGATCTCAAACGGACCGGATCCCATTATGGTACCGTCAACTGGGAGAAAGAGGTTGCCGCCGGCCCCTGTGGGAAGCTCATTTACGAACTTGATGCGCACCGGGCGGTTCTTCGTGGCTATGATCAAAGGCCCCAGATAATGATTGCTGTGGTCGGTTACGCCCACTGTTCCGTTATTGATCTGGTAGTAGCCCCTCAGCTTCGTCGGGTTCAGGTCCGAATGCAGCTTCTCGGTATACTCCCTAAGGCCGATCTCGTAATAGTCTGACCCCGGATAGGTTGTCGTATTCGGATTCGCCACTGGGATGTATTGACCGAGGTTGTTTGCGCTCGCAGACCCCAGACCCGGCAGGGTGTCGACGAATTTCCTGATCGGCGGCGTATTGGCCCAGTTTGGAGAGGTGAAGTAATCCGGCTGATCGCCGGGACCCGGCGGTATGGCCTGCGGAAGTTCATATCCGTTCTCGATCGCCAATTGTTTTGCCTCCTGCGCGGGCTGCCGCGACCCTTGCTGCCGCAGCCTTCTGGTCCGAAGGCTTCACCCTCCCTGAAATCTCGGCCAGAAAATCAGCCAGTGGTTCATTCAATGTTGATTGCTGTTGCGCCAGGACCTGGTCAGCTCCCCAAAAAATGGCTGCCATTGACAATAGTAAACTCATAAGGACCACAATTATGCGCCTGTTCATGCTATCTCTCCTCCCCTTTATTTTTTGTAGCTATTGCTCGTACTGTTATATCTATACCGTCTAAGCACTTTAAATGCTCCCTGCCTCTTATATAAAATTACAGTTTGTAACGATACAACACAATCGGTCATTGTCTGAAAATATTGTCAGTGTTTGTCCTACTAATTTATTAATAAATTACTTTAATTATTAGAAATATGTCAAGATGTCTTTAATTTGCCGGGCATGTCATTGTCATCTTTGCAAGTATGCAAATGCAGTATAAAAGCATATTTGGACCTCCTAACTGTCAATCAGCGCCCTTGCAGATTGGGATTTTTATTGCTAATATTAAAAAACTAAAATTTTATTATAGGGAGTCTTCCTAATGGCAACAGGCAAAGCATTTATATTCATTATCTCTTTCTATATGATTACGTTTGCTTTCTCAGGGGAAGAGGTCCAGGCCGCACCCAGGGAAAAGTACAAAAGGACGGTTGAAAACTATGTGGTTCCTGACGTAACGTTGGTGAACCAAAACGGAGCAAAGGTAAAACTAAAATCTCTGATAAGCTCAAAAAAAGTTGTGCTGATAGATTTTATCTTTACTACATGTACAACGATATGTCCCGTGCTTTCAGCCGGCTTTTCGAATTTTCAAAAAAAAATTGGGCCCGACTCGAAAAATGTGCATCTCGTTTCCATTTCGATAGACCCCGAACACGATACTCCGAAGCGAATGAGAGAGTATCTGAAAAGATATGACGCAAAGTCTGGATGGGATTTCCTGACCGGCAACCCCAATGATATCAAAAAGGTTTTGCTTGCCTTGAATGCCAACACGGCAGATAATAAAATGTATCATTTGCCGTTGGCGATACTGCATTCTTCGAGCGCCAACCAGTGGGTCAGGATCTTCGGCCTCATCGGGACTTCAGACCTTATCGCAGAATATGAGAAGGTCCTCGGACAATGAGGTTTTACACTAAAAAAGTAAGATATTCGACTCTTCAGGGGCTAGGATTTTTTTGTCTGCTGTTTGCGATTTTTTGCTCTGCGGCGGTCGGGAGTGACAACCTGAAGCCTTTCTCGATTTCCGGTGTGCCCGCTGAGGAAGCCTTGAAGCTCGGAGAACGTATGTATCGCGAGGGAATTCTGCCATCGGGAGCACCGATGGAGGCCGTGGTAAAAGGTGACATCCCCGTTGCCGCAACAGCCTTCTCCTGCGAAAGCTGTCATATGCGCAGCGGCCTCGGCTCAATCGAGGGTCGTGTTATCACTCCTCCCACGAACGGGAAAAAACTCTTCCAGCCGCTCAAAACCCTCTACAAGAATGTTGTAGTCGACTCCATGCCTCTCCGGCGCCCCGCATATACTGATGAATCATTAGCCGATGTGCTTCGGGGAGGCGTCGATCCTTCAGGTCGCACACTGAATGATATAATGCCGCGTTACATTCTTGACGACAAGGACATGGCCGTTTCTAATTTACTACCTGAAATCACTCTCATCGCAATTTTCACCCGGCGTGACGGATACGACGCTTCGTATTGCTACAATAATTTCCGACGATGTAAGCCCTGAAGAACGTGACGTAATGCTTGCCCCCCTGGAGGATTATTTTACGTACAGAAATAACTCGGCGAAGGCGTACGGTATAGGCAAGAGGCAATCCCGCATGACGGAAACAATGCTCGGCTCAAGGGATGCTGCATACCTCGACCTGAAACTGTCGCTCTGGGTATTGAAGGGCCCTCCTCAGACATGGCGCGGCCAACTGGAGGAGTTCTATCGGGCGGAGCCGGTATTTGCCCTGCTTGGAGGAAGCACGAGCGGAGAATGGAAGCCCATCCACGATTTCAGCGAGGCGAATCGTATACCGAGTCTTTTCCCTTTTACCAACTTGCCCGTCATATCGGAAACTGACTGGTACACATTATACCTGTCGAAGGGATACTATCAGGAGGGTGAAGGTGCGGCCCGATACCTTAACAGCAGGGGTGACTTGTTAAAAGGCAGGGCCATTGTGCAGATTGTTAGATCTTCGCAGGAAGGCAGGGCCCTCACCGCAGGGTTCCTGGAAACATGGCGCGATATTGGAAATCAGCCGCCCTTGACAGTCACATTGAAAGCAGAAGAAACATTGACCGCGGAACTTCTTCAGCAGGTATTGGCCAAGGAAAAACCCGCCGCCGTTGTAATCTGGGACGGCCCGGAGGCCTTGCCGGCGCTTGAGACATTGCCGGCCGGCAAGAACATGCCCGAAGTGGTCTTTGTTTCCTCGGGCTATCTCGGTAAAGACGTATGGTCCCTGAGAGAAGGACTTCGCGACTTTGTCTACATAACGTATCCTTTCAGGCTGCCTCAGGATGAGGCGGGGCAGAGGTTCTCTATCCCTTTCATGAGAAACATGGAGGTTAAGGGAGATGCCCAGCTTATATTGAAGCGGACTTATGCCGTCATCCAGGTACTTGCCCGGGCGCTAATGGACTTGAAAGGAGAATATTATCGTGACCGCTTCCTCGACGTCATCGGTATGATGGCGGACCAGCAGGTCCCGCTGTATGAACGCCTCAGTTTCGGCCCCGGACAGCGCTATGCCTCGAAAGGCTGCTACATAGTTCAACTCGGCAAGGGACCCAACCCGGAGTTGGTAAAAAGAAGCGACTGGGTAATCTACTAACCGATGATAAAAATTGTCAATCAAGTGTTTCTGTGGTAAATAAACTTCCTTTCCCGGCTTGTAAGAAATAGTCTGATTGTTTTTTCTTTATTTTCATGCATATCATATAAACATGAGGTCATCTGTGGTCATATCACGGATTACCTTATTTTCGTCATTCCCTGAAGGAGGCAATTGAAACGCGCGGGATTAAAGATCTGGACCGCAAAGACATTGGGCGCGCTGTTGGTCCTGTTATGCTTTTACGGTGCGGCATTCGGTCAGCCTGTACCGGGCTCAACTAAAATAGCGACACCTGGAAGCTATGAGGCGCTTGCTTCGAAGATAGGACAGACAGGAAGCGTTCGGCTTATCGTAAAGGTTGATACGCCTTTCCAGCCTATGGGCCTGCCGGACTCACCAGGCTCTCAGCGTCAAATGAACGGCATCGCAACGGCCCAGGACGCCGTTTTATCGGCCCTTGCTAAATTTAAACCGAAGGCGTATCACAAATACAGCTATACTCCATACCTGTTTGTGGAAGTCGATAGTCCGGCTTTGCAGGCATTATTGGCCTCTCCGCTCGTGCTTGACGTCCACGAAGACATCCCCGAATTCCCGACGCTTGATGTAAGTGTCCCTCTTATCGGTGCTCCTTCTTTATGGAACAAATACGGCACGGGACAAGGGTTTGACGGCTCGAATGTCACGGTGGCGGTCCTGGATACCGGGGTGGACAAGACCCATCCATTTCTTGCGGGTGCGGTCATATCTGAGGCATGCTATTCGACTGCTGACCCGACTTCTTCTCCACCTTCCCAATCTCTCTGTCCTGGAGGGGTGACTCATTCAACAGCCTCAGGCTCGGCAATGCCTTATGCAAGCGGAGTCTGTCCGCGGCATCAACAATAATTGCGATCATGGGACACACGTGGCTGGAATCATCGCGGGGAGGCAGGACTGTTGCCGGCTCTCCCGGGCCTGGTGTTGCACCGGTGCGAATATTATCGCCATACAGGTCTTCTCAGTGGTAGGCGGTCAGGTTGGTGCATGGCAATCGGATATCATGAAGGGCCTCGAAAGGGTCTATGCCCTTCGCTCAACGTATACCATTTCGTCTGTCAATATGAGTTTTGGCGGCAGCTTCTACCTATCCGGCTAATTGCGATACAGACCCGAGAAAGCCGATAATCGACAGCCTTAAGGCAGCGGGAATCGCAACAGTCATTTCCTCGGGTAACAACGGTTGGTGCGGTTCAATAAGCGCGCCGGCCTGCATCTCATCGGCTGTCAGTGTGGGGGCGACTGATGATTCGGATGCTGTTGCCTCTTATTCAAACAGCGCATCTTTCATGAGCCTTCTTGCGCCAGGCTCGAACATAAATGTCTTCCATCCCCGGTGGAACGTATGGAGTAAAGAGTGGTACTTCTATGGCGGCGCCTCATGTTTCGGGTGCATGGGCATTACTGAAACAGGCGAAGCCCGGCAACACGGTCGATGAGATCCTGGGCGCATTCACTCTTCACGGGCGTAACGGTTACTGACACGTCAAAATGTCCCTTCAGTAACAAAAAAGCGCATCAATGTCACTGATGCATTCAACTCGCTGGGGAGCGGCCCTTCTGCACAGACAAACGCAGCAACAAACATTACCCAGACAACTGCAACGCTGAACGGAACAGTCAATGCCAACAACAATCCAAACACGCCTGTCACTTTCGATTACGGGACAGACTACCTCATATGAGATAGCCACTGGAACTCCCGCATATCAAAGCCCTGTCAGCGGGAGCACGCTTACTCCAGTGAGCCAGGGCATCACAGGACTTACCGAAAATACCCTCTACCACTACCGGGTGAACGCTGGTACTTCCCACGGTAATGACATAACCTTTACAACCGTAGGCGCCTGTGCTACTCTTGCAGACGGAAGTTTTGAAGGTGGTACCCCCAATGCTTCCTGGACCGAGACATCTATCAATTTTGGCACCCCCCTCTGCACTGTAGAGGTCTGCGACGGAGCAGGACCGAGGACGGGCGCGTGGTGGGCATGGTTCGGCGGTATCAGCCGGAACGACAGAGACCGCATCGCTGACGCAGGAGGTTGTAATCCCCTCGGGATCTTCTCCCCGGCTGGAATTCTATCTCTGGAACAATACTTCGAGCGGCAACGGAAGTGATGCTCTTAAGGTGATGGTGGACGACGCTGAAATCTTCTCCGTCCCGGAGGGAAATACTCTCTATGGCAGCGGATACGTTCTTACAGGGATAGATCTTTCGGCTTATGCCGACGGCAGCTCCGCACGCTGTCAGATTCCAGACCACTACAACAGGTCCACGTCCCACAGACTTCTAATCTTGACGATGTCTCCATCACCTGCGGCAATAATACCACCCTGCCCATAGTGGTCACTGAAGCAGCCACATCAGTTACCGACTACAGGCGCGACACTCAACGGGACAGTCAATGCCAACAACGCAAGCACGGCGGTCATCTTCCAATACGGGACATCCACCTCATACGGCTTCACCGTTACAGCTGCACCAAGCCCTGTTGCCGGAAGTTCAAACACCGCAGTGAGCGCACCGCTTACAGGACTCACACCCGGAATGACATATCACTACCGTGTGGCCGGTTCGAGCGTCACAGGCAATGCAATTGGCGGCGATATGACATTCACGCCGTCATGTGCTCCCTGGTGCGATAAAAATCGCGAATCACATACGATACGATCCAGGCTGCCATAACCACCGGAGCAGGAGACAGTGATGCGGTGATCCAGACGAAGGCCGGCAATTTCACTGAAGACCTCTTATTCGAAGGGGCAGGGACTGTGGCCCTTAAGGGAGGCTATGACTGCGCGTTTGTTTCAAAAACCGGTCTTACGACCTTAACCGGCCCAGGCGGCACTGGCGGGTCTATTACAATCCGCGGATCAGGCACTGTCATCCTTGAAAACATTGTTGTCCAGTGACGATCCCATGAGGTCAGACTGTTATTAGTCTTTTCTTTGTAATAAAAACCTTATATCACTCTCTTTCCAGGACCTCTTTTATGATTACCTCCATATCGTCTGCCAGTCTTATGTCGATGTCCGCCCTGACCTCCTCAGGCAGGTTATCTATGTCCACTCTGTTGAGGCGTGGCATAATAACAGTTTTTATTCCGGCCCGTTTTGCAGCCAATAACTTTTCTTTGACTCCTCCGACAGGTAATATCCTGCCGCTTAAAGTGAGCTCTCCGGAAACCGCCACATTTCTATAAGCAGGCCTTCCTTTCAGCAGAGAAATAAGGGCGACCGCGATAGTAGCACCTGCAGAAGGACCATCCTTTGGAATAGCTCCGGCAGGCACATGAATATGGATATCATGCTTTTCAAAAAAATCTTCCGGAATATTCAGACGGGCCGCATTGCTTCTGACATAGCTCAAGGCAGCCTGTGCAGACTCGCGCATGACCGTGCCAAGAGAGCCGGTCAGTATCAATTCTTTGTCACCCTTCATTTTGGCTGCCTCAACAAAAATTATGTCGCCTCCTGAATCAGTCCAGACAAGCCCGGTAACAATGCCAATGCTGTTTATGCCTTCTGCGCCCTCAAAGTAATATTTTCTTGGACCGAGAAACTCCTCAACCAGGTCAGGACCAACCTTAATGAGCTGCTGGTGGACCTTTGGAATGAACAAATTTTAAGGCTATTTTTCTGCATACTGCAGCTATCTGCCTCTCCAGATCTCTTATCCCGGCCTCACGGGTATATTCCCGGATAATTTTCATCATCGCCTCACGGGAAAATTCAGGAGGATAGTCGCTTAATCCGATCTGCTGGATCTGCTTGGGAACAAGATAGCGCAGTCCGATATGCACTTTTTCATTTTCAGTATACCCGGAAAACTCTATGATCTCCATCCTGTCTCTGAGGGCATAATGGATATTTTCTGACACATTTGCAGTCACAATGAATATGACCTGAGACAGATCAAAGGGAATATCCAGATAGTGATCAATAAAGCTGTGGTTTTGTTCAGGGTCAAGCACTTCCAGTAATGCAGAAGAAGGATCTCCCTTGAAATCCTCCCCGATCTTGTCAATTTCATCCAGCATAATAAGCGGGTTTAAGGTCTGCAGGCGCCGGATCTCCTCTACAATCCTTCCCGGCAGTGCGCCGGCATAAGTCCTCCGGTGGCCCCTGATTTCTGCTTCGTCCTTTATACCCCCCAGGGATATTCTGACGAATTTTCTGCCGAGCGCCTCTGCTATGGAATTGCCAAGGGAGGTTTTTCCGGTCCCGGGTGGTCCTGAAAAACAGAGCACAGACCCCTTGGGAGACACCAGAGAAAAGCGTTTCACGACCGCCTCCCTAACCGTATCCCTGACCTCTTCAAGCTTAAAAGGCTTGGTAATATAATGGAATGCGCCTTTCCTGATGGTTTCAACTGCTGAGTCAATGGAGGCGTGGCCTGTTATCATTATTACCATGGTATTGGGATAACGGGACTTTATTTTTTCAAGCAGGGCGATGCCGTCAACCTTTTCCATTTTCAGATCACTAATGACAACATCGAAGGCACAGGCAGCCATCTTTTGAAGTGCTTCCATGCCGTTTACTGAAGTATCCACTACATAATTTTCCTTTTTCAGGATGTGTTCCAGGTTTTTCCTTGCAATCTCCTCATCATCGACAATCAGTATGCTTGCCCGCCTGTTTTTCAGCAGGGTCCTGACTGCAAGGTGCTCGAGTATCCTTTCCTTAACAGCCTTAAGTCCGTAATGACGTTCATCCAGTATCCTTTCAGCCCTTGCGATATCAAGATTGTCCTCTGTTTTTTTGTTCCAGGGAAGGCTTAAAAGATACTCTATATAGGTCATGCCGATTGAAAATTCCGCTGCACTGGAATTCAGCCGGGATAAAAGTTCTATCTCCCTCTGCACAATATCCCTGACATGAGATGGCAAAAAGGCCGAGGCAAAGATTTCCCTGAGCGCCTCCAGTGAATCATTCTGCGGTCTTTCTTCTGTCTTCTTAAAGATACTCATATATAAGAGTATATTACACAAATTGAAAGAGAAAATGTCCCCTAATTTCTATAGTGTACTGACTCATCAACATGCGGTGGAATACTACCATGAGTGTTGCACACACCTGGCCATGTGTTGCTTATTGCAATATCTGATTGGTATAATTAACCATGTTTAAATACCGTTCAAGCATAAGGCAAAAGATAATCCTCGGATATTACACAATTGTGGCCATTATCGTAGGGTTATCCATATTTGTCTTCTTCGAACTGAGATTTATTGAAAAGAAGGTCATGTTCGGGGATGTAATTTCCGAGTTCTTTGATACAACACTTGAGATCAGACGTTTTGAGAAAAATTATTTTCTTTACAGTCAAAAATCAGATTATCTTGAAAATATCAGTTACATTGAAAAGGCACAGGGCCTGCTGGAAAATAATACCAGAGGATTTGAGACGATCTCAGATCCACAGCAGATAGCAAAACTAAAAGAAGACCTTCGGAAATACAAAGAGCTTATCGATTCTTACGCCTCAGGGAAATCAGTCAGCCTTGTTTAAAGACAAGGAGTTTGAAGAACCTGTTGAGAAAATAATATTTGAGAAGGAACTGAGAAAGGTAGGCAAAGACATTATTACAGTCGCTGAAGACATCTCGAAAACCGAGCGTAAGTATATCCAGACATTGCTGAACAATTCCCGGAGCATCATCGTTTTTTCCATTATTTCCCTTATACTCATGGCGATCATTATAGGACAAATACTGTCACGCATGGTGGTCAAACCACTTAAAATGCTTGAAGAAAGCATGGGGGTGATAGCAGAAGGCAAGTTCGAAAGAGTATCGATAGACTCCCATGACAGGGAAATCTTATCACTGGCCAATGCCTTCAATACCATGCTCAAGGAACTTGAACTGAGACAGAGACATCTGGTCCAGTCTGAAAAGCTCGCTTCTCTGGGCACACTTCTTTCCGGTGTAGCGCATGAATTGAACAACCCGCTTTCAAACATCTCCTCATCATGCCAGATACTCACGGAAGAAATCGAGGACACGGATATTCCTTATAAAAAAGAACTGCTTTCCCAGATCGACGAACAGACCGACAGGGCACGTAATATCGTCAGGTCCCTGCTGGAATTTTCCCGGGAAAAGGTCTTCAAAAAGGAATTGATCCAGTTAAAAGCGCTTTTTGAGGAAACAATACGTTTCGTAAAAGGTCAGGTCCCAACAAACATTACGATAGCACTGAATATACCCGATGAAATAAATATATACGCTGACAAACAGCGCATGCAGCAGGCCTTCCTGAACCTTATCAAAAATGCGATAGACTCCATGGGTGATACAGGCGATATTCACATCAAGGCTGCACGACATAATGCCATAGACAAAATAGAGGGAGAGGCAGAAATTTTCAATTATCTGAAATATCACGGGAAATGTACTCTTGAGGAAGATACGGTAGATATCATAATAAAAGATTCGGGTCCAGGCATACCGCAGGAATTCCTTTCGAGGATATTCGATCCCTTTTTTACGACAAAAGATGTCGGCAAAGGATCAGGCCTCGGATTGTTCATTGTTCATGAAATCATAGAGGAACATGACGGCTGCATCGCAGTAGACAGCAAAGTCAATGAAGGGACGACGTTTTTAATCAGATTACCGCTCCACAAAACATAACCGCTGAATAAAGGAGTTACAAATGCAGCAAAATGCAAAAATATTGATCATCGATGATGAAAAGATAGCGCTCAGGAATCTTGAGCACGTCATGAAGAAGGAAGGATACACAGTCGTCTCAACACAGAGCGGACAAAACGCGCTAAAACTGCTTGAAGAACAGTCATTCGATGTTGTACTTACAGACCTGCGCATGGAGAAAGTCGATGGAATGCAGATACTGAAGAGATGCCATGAACTCTATCCTGACACAGAGGTCATTATGATAACCGGATTTGCCACCCTTGAAACCGCTGTTGAAACCATGAAACACGGCGCTTTCTATTATATTTCGAAGCCCTTCAAGCTCGATGAGGTAAGAAAGGTCGTAAAAGAAGCAGTTGAAAAAGTCAGACTGAAAAACGAAAACAGACAACTGCGGGAGCAGATAGAAAATTATCAGGGAAAGGTCAAAATAATAACCCAGGATGTGAAAATCCAAAAGCTTCTTGAAACTGCCCGGCAGATTGCGCCAACTGACTGCAATGTACTGCTCAGCGGCGAAAGCGGCACAGGAAAAGAGTTGTTTGCCCGTTATATACACTACAGCAGCACCCGCGCTGAAGGTGCCTTCTTTGCGATAAATTGCGGAGCCTTCACAGAAGAGCTCCTTTCCAACGAACTTTTCGGTCACGAAAAAGGGGCCTTCACAGGCGCAACAACCATGAAAAAAGGGCTCACGGAAATGGCCTCCGGAGGGACCTTGTTTCTTGACGAGATTACCGAGATGCCTCCATCCATGCAGGTCAAGCTTCTGAGGGTCATCCAGGAAAAGGAAGTACTTCGGCTTGGCGCAACAGAACCGGTCAAAGTCGACGTACGTTTTATTGCCGCAACGAACAGGGACATACAATCTGCAATAAAGACCGGGGATTTCAGACAGGACCTCTATTACAGGCTTAATGTTGTTTTGCTGCACATACCGCCGCTTTCTGAAAGAAAGGATGATATACCTCTTTTAAGCTACTATTTTCTGAAGAAATACTCGATGCTCATGAAGAAAAACATTACGGAAATATCCCCTGATGTGATCGCGATCCTCATGAATTATGATTTCCCCGGCAATGTACGGGAACTGGAAAATATCATAGAAAGAGGTGTAGCTCTCTCTACATTGAGCAGTATCGAAATTATAAACCTTCCTGAAGATCTCAGGGAGCTAAACATAAAGACATTCAGAAGAAAGGAAGGCAAGATACCTTCTTTGGAAGATCAGGAAATGTCTTATATCAACTGGGTACTTGGCGAAGTCGGAGGGAATAAAACGCTTGCGGCACAAATACTGGGAATAGACAGAGTATCTCTCTGGAGAAAATTAAAAAAATACGGATTGGATAACGAGTAATGGATAATCATCACTTTGCATTTACAACCATGAGAAATCCGACAAACATCAGGAGCGCGCCTATAAATCTGCTTCTGATATTTTCCTCTCTGAAAAACAGGTATCCGTAAAAAAGCCCGATAAGCAGACTCACCCTTTTTACTGAAATCATATATGCAACCTTTGTAAGCTTCATGGCAGTCATATGCGTAAGGACCATAATGGAATAAAAGAGCCCGGGAATGACCATGGACTTGAATTTGGCCTCCCTCAAGAAAAAGCCGAGGTCCCTCTTACCCATCGAAAATCCGATAGGTGCAAAAATGATATTCAGTGCAATGAAATAAGTAATGCCAAAAAACAAGTGGGGAAGAATGCTCTATCGCAATTTTCCCAAAAGAAGACGTTAAACTATATAGCAATGCAACACAGATCATGAGCAAAGAACCTTTTTCCTTTTTTATCGCCTTAAGCGGCCCCAGAAATCCATTCCTCATTTCTCCGATGTTCAGGACATAACTTCCGGAAACTATCATGCATATTCCGGCCCCTCCCAGAAAAGAAACTTTTTCTCCCAGTATGAGATATGAGTTCAGGATCAGGAAGAAAGGTGTTAACGACAGAAAGGGAAGCGTCAGGCCCAGGGGAGAGAGTTTTAAGGCTTTTATGTACAGTACAACCGTTACAATTTCCAGGGGCAGAGCAATGCAAAACGCCTTATAAAAATCGCTATCCAGTTCAGGGACAGGAGTAAAGAACATTGCAACAAGGAGTACAGGCATAGTAAAGACAAGCCTGAACCAGGCAACAAGATATTCGTTATTTCCCTGAAGCGCCTTTTTTGAAAGCGCATCGCTCGTAGCAAGAGAAAAAGCCGAGATCAATGATAAAACGACCCAGAGATTTGTCATCTAAGTTATTCTACAAAACCTGTCCATACTTTATGCTATAATTATTCATGAAAAGATTGTTTTTTGCGGTAGTTATTTTAGCCATCATTCTCGCCTGCGATGAAAAGCCCAAAAACCCTGTGGCTGAATACGGTGATGTCATGATTAATTCTTATCAGAAGGGAAAGCAGGCGGCTGTAGATGGAAACCTCGATGCTGTCAAAAAGGCGATACAGGCATATCATGCTGCAAACGATAAATATCCACAGAATCTGGATGAGATAAAACCCCTTCTCGGTGGTTCTGAGATGGATTTTTCGAAATATGATTATAATCCTGAAAATGGCACCGTAACCCTTAAGATTAATTAGTTCTTTCATGTATTTTAATATCTGCAGATGGCTTCTCTGCTTTAATATTGCTGAAAGGGTTGCAATGTTACTTCGACTGTTTAGTGGCATTCCCTCTAACAAATTGACAAAACAGGATTTATTGTAGTATAAAATTAGACTTCGGGCGGGTAGCTCAGCTGGGAGAGCAATGCCCTTACAAGGCATGGGTCGCAGGTTCGATCCCTGTCCCGCCTACCATTACAACAGTAATTGGTGATTGGCGAATTAGATGGTTAGTTTAGAATTTTTTTTCTAATCCCCAAACCCCTAAGGACCAATCACATATCACGAACGCGGGGGCGGTAGTTCAGTTGGTTAGAACGCCTGCCTGTCACGCAGGAGGTCGCGGGTTCGAGCCCCGTCCGCCCCGCCATTACTCCCTGCCATATAATGCCTTGACAACTATCCGTTGTTTATACAAAAATATATTAGCACTCTCGCAGTCAGAGTGCTAAGCAATACTACTTTTATCGAGGTGTTAACAGAAATGAGCGCACAAAAAATGGAATTCAAAACAGAAGTAAATCAGATCATGGATTTGATGATACACTCCCTCTATTCACACAAGGAGATATTCCTGCGGGAACTCATCTCCAATGCCTCCGATGCCCTGGACAAGGCACGTTACGAAGCACTGCTCAACAGTGAACTGATGGGTACAAAGGGAGATTGGAAAATCAGGATATCTGCTGACAAAGGTGCAGGGACACTTACTGTCAGCGACAACGGCATAGGAATGGACAAGGAAGAAGCCATTGAAGCCCTTGGGACCATTGCCCATTCAGGCACAAAAGAGTTCCTTCAGTCTCTGAAAAACAAAGATATACAGGACAACCCTGAGCTGATCGGTCAGTTCGGTGTCGGATTCTATTCAGCTTTCATGGTTGCCGACAGGATTACCGTGCTTTCGAGAAAGGCCGGCTCCAAAGATACCTCAGGCGTGAAATGGGAATCTACAGCTGATGGCTCCTTTACTGTAGAAGACATTGAAAAAGAGGACTCGGGCACCGAGATTATTTTGCATATCAAAGAAGAAGAAAAAAACTATCTTGACGAATGGCAGATCCGCGGCATCATAAAAAAATATTCCGACTATATCGAATATCCTGTTGTAATGGAAGTCGAAAGAGAGAAGGACTCTGCCATAGAAAAAGGCACGAAGGTAAAGATAAAGGAAGAAGAGACCGTAAATTCCGGAAAGGCGCTATGGCTGAAGGACAAGGCTGAAATTAACGACACTGAATACAATGAATTCTACCACCATATCTCCCATGATTTTGCAGATCCCTCAAAGATCATCCACTACAAAGCTGAAGGCACATCAGAATTCATCTCTCTGCTTTATATTCCATCAAAAGCCCCTCTTGATATCTTCTACAAAGATTTCAAGATCGGGCCTGCACTTTATGTAAAGCGTGTTCAGATAATGGACCACTGCGAACAGCTCATTCCCCAATATCTCAGGTTCGTAAAAGGGTTGGTAGATTCGTCAGACCTGCCCCTCAATGTTTCCAGAGAGATGTTACAGAACAACCGGCAGACCGAAGTCATCAAAAATAACATCACAAAAAAGATACTCGAATCTCTTGCCGAGATGAAGAAGAACGAATATGACAAATATCTCATCTTCTTCAATGAATTCGGCAAGATACTGAAAGAAGGCCTGCACTATGATTATTCAAGGAAAGAGCTGATCGCCGATCTCCTTCTCTTACATTCAACAAAGGCTGAAAAAGGGGCTTTCAGAACACTCCAGGATTATGTCAGTTCCATGAAGGCAGAACAGGAGGAGATTTATTACCTCACAGGGAATTCGCTTGATGAAATGTTAAAATCTCCGTACCTTGAGATGTTTATCGAAAAAGACTATGAAGTCCTTATCATGCTCGATGAAATCGATGATTTGATTTTCAGCAACTTCGAATATAAAGGGAAAAAGTTCAAATCCATAATAAAGGGTGAAATCAGTATCGACAAACTGAAGCAGGAAGATGAAAAAGAATCAAAGGAAAAATTCGAAAAACTCCTGATTTTCATCAAAGAAGGCTTAAAAGACGAGGTAAAAGATGTAAGAATCTCGGGCCGGTTAAAAGAATCACCCTGCTGTCTCGTATCAGATGAAGGAGACCTGGACCCCAGAATGGAAAAGCTTTTAAAATCCATGGGACAGGATGTCCCGGAGCGCAAAAAGATACTTGAAATTAATCCCTTACACCCCATTTTTGATACCATGCTCAGGATCTTCGAAAAAGACAAGGAAGACAATATCCTCAAGGAATATACTGCTCTGATTTTCGATCAGGCGCTGTTACTGGAGGGTTCAAAACCAAAAGACCCGGTTCTGTTCATAAAATATCTGTCGAACCTTATGCTGGAACACGCAAAAGATGAGCATCCTGTTTCCCTGGCGCATTAGGCACGGTGATAATATTTTTCTTGACCTCTCAATGGTCCTTTAGGTGATAATTTTCTCGGATGTTTCGGAAGCCTGTGTAATTAGGATTTCGAAAGCTCCAAATCATTTTTCAGGAGGAAAGAGCAGCATGCAGAAAGGTACAGTAAAGTGGTTCAATGAAAGCAAAGGCTTCGGATTCATTACAAAGGAAGACGGAGGAGACGTCTTCGTCCATTATTCTGAAATTCAGTCCAATAGTTTTAAAACCCTTGCAGAAGGCCAGGAGGTATCATTTGAGGTTGCAGATGGCCCTAAAGGCCCTAAAGCTGTCAATGTGACAAAAGCTATAATATCCGTTAAACCTGAAACTACTAAGCCCCTCTGATATTATAGAGGGGCTTTTTTATCCATTGATATCAAATACTTATTTTTTTCTGGCTGCCATCAGTCTGTCATACTTTTCAGCGCCAACACAGTCTCTGGCAGCAGGACACCACTCTATACAGGAAGGCTGCATTTCACGCGTCAATTTCTTCCCGCATTTCTTGCAGTCAGCCTCGACCTCATCGGTCCACATTTCATTTACCGTATCACACCAGAAACACCTTACCTCTTCCGGATATGGCGTTCTGATTTCTCTGCTTCCTGGGCAACTTTCTTTAAACATTGTAGTGTTATTTTACCGGTTTCTGCGTAAAAGTATATGACCTATATCATATGGCTTTTATTTGCCCCACCTTCTGAAGATATCGTGCTCTATTCCCATCAGGTCAAGGATCTTCCCTGCGGCAAAATCTACCATGTCTTCTATAGTCCGCGGTTTGTGATAAAACCCCATAACAGGAGGCGCTATCCTCACTCCCAATCTTGCCAGCTTCAACATGTTTTCCAGATGAATGGCGCTGAAAGGCATCTCCCGGGGTGAAATTACCAGGGGCCTTCCTTCTTTTATGGTAACATCAGCCGTCCTCTGTATAAGGTTTTCCGTATATCCGTTGGCAACACCCGAGAGGGTCTTCATTGAACAAGGGACAATGAACATTCCATCTGTCCTGAAGGACCCGCTCGAAACAGGAGCAGAAAGGTCCATTTCATGATAATAATAAATATTTTCTGAACTTAACGATTCCCTGACCTTGCCCTGGACCTCTTCTTCAGTATCAGCATACCAGTCGATCCCGGTCTCCTGGCGGATGATAGGGAATGATTGTGAAGATATAAGCAGATGGACTTCTGATACCTTTACGAGTCTCCTGCAAAACTCTTATGCCGACAACAGAACCGGTAGCGCCGGTCAGAGCAAAAACATATTTTTTCATACCATGTAATCCATCAGGGTAAAGATAAATACAGTCACGCTGATATAGCCGTTCATATTAAAAAAAGCGATATCGAGCTTCCTGAGATCATCAACCTTGATCAGTGAATGTTCATAGAGAAAAAGCCCTGCTGTCAGAAACATTCCAGTCCAGTATAAACCACCCAAGTTTGAAAATCATACCGTTTGCAACAAGCAGGAGAAAGCTTGTTATATGAAATATTCTCGAAAGATAAATAGATTTACTGATGCCAAATCTTTTCGGTATCGAATAAAGTCCGTATTTTCTGTCAAAGTCAATGTCCTGTAACGCGTATAACACATCAAATCCGGCCAGCCAGAAAATTACAGCGATGACCAGAGGTATAATCTCAATATCAAAAGACCCTTTCACCGCAATCCATGCACCAAGAGGCGCAGCAGATATCGAGAGGCCGAGCACAAAATGGGACATCCAGGTAAAGCGTTTTGTATAGGAATAGAGAATAAGAACAGCAATCGCTACAGGAGAGAGCTTCAGACATAATGGATTAAGCATATATGCTGCAAGCACTAAGAAGATAAAGGAAACAATGACAAAAAGAACAGCTGCAAAAACACTGATGGCGCCCCGCGGGATTTCACGTCCTTCGGTACGGGGATTAGCACTGTCGATTTTCCTGTCGATAATCCTGTTTAGACCCATTGCGCCTGACCTTGCCCCCACCATTGCAATCACTATCCATCCAATCTGCCTTAAGTCCGGAATTCCGGATGCAGCTATCAAGGCTGACGTAAAGGCAAACGGAAGTGCAAATACTGAATGGGAAAACTTAATCATCCGCAAATAAACTGAAACCTTATTTATTGCCGCGTTCATGCTTCCTTTCCTTTTTCTGTTTTTCGGCCTGATCTGCATAAGCAAAAACAATATGCGAAATACTATACATATCTTACAACACCTGCCTTAAAAGTTAAAATAATAATGCCAGGTTTTTTCGTATACATGCAGCCCATCTGTTAACTTATCAGAGTCCATTAAGTTATTATAAAGATTGAGCTATGCAGAAATTTATCCTTATCAAAGGCGCCCGGGAGCACAACCTTAAAAATATCGGCCTCTCTATTCCGAGAGATGCAATCACTGTGATAACCGGTCCGTCAGGCTCCGGCAAATCATCTCTTGCAATAGATACAATCTATGCTGAAGGCCAGAGACGTTATGTCGAGAGCCTGTCTGCATATTCGAGGCAATTTCTGGAGCAGCTGCAGAAGCCTGATATTGACTACATAGAAGGGCTTTCCCCTTCTATTGCCATTGATCAGAAAACAGTCAGCAGAAGTCCCCGGTCAACACTCGGTACAATAACAGAAATTTACGATTATCTTCGTGTTCTTTATACACGCTTGGGAAAGCCTTTATGTTACAACTGCGGGTCCGTAATTTCTCCTCAGGGATCAGAAAATATTCTTAAGGCAGTTCTGTCACTGCCTGAAAAAACAAAAATACAGGTCCTTTCGCCGATAGTAAGAGACAGAAAAGGAAACTACCGTAAAGAGCTTCAGGAAATGCGCAGCGAGGGATTTGTCAGGGCAAGAATAGACAACGAGATGACAGACCTGACACACGATATATTACTGGAGAAAAAGAAACGACATACCATCGAAATAGTCATAGACAGACTCATCATAAAAAATGGGATCGAAAGACAGCTTACAGAGGCGATTGAGACTTCATTTAAGTACGCTGATATCCTTGTCGTCAACATAGTTGACAAGAATAAAGATATCATTTTTTCGAAAACTGCTGCCTGCCTGAACTGCGGTATAAGTTACCCTGACATCAACCCGAGGTTCTTTTCTTTTAACAGTTCAAGCGGGGCCTGTCCTGCATGTAAAGGGCTTGGGTTCGAAGGAATGCAGGAAGACTCTGCAGAGATATCCGGACAACTGACCGGCAGGCCTGCAGGGCATGCAACGGGTCTCAGACTTGGGAAAGAGGCTTTAAGCGTAATATTTCAGGGTATCAATATTGGAGAATTCTGCCGGATGTCAGTAAGAGACGCCATCTCTTTTCTGGAAAATATCGTATTGACGGAGAGGGAAAATATAATCGCCTCAAGAATACTGAAAGAAGTGAAAGACAGACTCTCTTTTTTGATGACTGTCGGTCTGGGGTATCTGACAATGGACAGACCTTCCCTGACGCTTTCAGGAGGTGAATCTCAAAGGGTGCGTCTTGCAACACAGATGGGCTCGACTTTGACCGGTGTTTTATATGTTTTGGATGAGCCCAGCATAGGACTCCACTCAAAAGATTGTGTAAAGCTCCTGGAAAGTCTTTCTGATATAAAGGAGTGCTGGCAATACAATTATCGTTGTTGAACATGATGAAGAAACAATCAACTGGGCAGATCACATCATTGATATGGGACCAGGCGCAGGCACAAAAGGCGGATGGGTTGTCGCAGAGGGGACCCCTGAAGAGATAAAGCATAATGTCAAGTCCCTCACCGGTCAATATCTCAACGGGTCCCTCTCTATCGCAATTCCCTCAATAAGAAGAAAGGCCACGGATTTTATTGAAATACAGGGGGCATCCGAACATAACCTCAAAAATATTGATGTGAAAATACCTCTTAAGCTGTTTACCTGTGTCACCGGTGTTTCCGGTTCAGGAAAAAGCACATTAATTTTCGATATACTCTATGAAGCCGCCCATAACAGCCTGTCTCGCTTACCGGCAAGACAAGTTTATCTCACAGAAAAAATACACGTCTGTAAAAGGGTTGAATCTGATAGACCGGGTCATCAGTGTTGATCAGTCGCCTATCGGCCGTACGCCGAGATCAAATCCGGCAACATATACCGGTTTTTTCTCTTTGATCAGAGAACTTTTTTCACTTCTCCAGGATTCAAAATTAAGGGGGTATTCGATATCCAGGTTCAGCTTTAATCGCCCTGGCGGGAGATGTGAAGCCTGCCATGGCAACGGATTGATTAAAGTCGAAATGCATTTTCTCCCTGATGTATACATACAATGCGACAGTTGCAAAGGGAAAAGATACAATAATGAAACTCTGGAAATACGCTTCAAAGGAAAAAATATCTCTGAAGTACTTGATATGACAATAACTGAGGCATTAAACTTTTTTGAAAATATTCCCAAGATCAGAAGAAAACTGATGGTACTTGAAGACATTGGACTGGGATATCTTCAACTCGGGCAATCTGCGCTGACACTCTCAGGAGGTGAGTCTCAAAGGATAAGGCTGTCACGCGAACTGGGCAAAAAATCTACAGGCAATGCCCTCTATATTCTGGATGAACCTACCACAGGTCTGCATTTCGCCGACATTCAGAGACTTCTCGATATTATAAATATGCTTGTAGATCAGGGAAACACTGTAATAGTCATAGAACATAATCTGGATATTATAAAGTCAGCAGACTACATTATAGATCTGGGACCTGAAGGCGGAGAAAACGGAGGATATTTGATCGCTGAGGGTACGCCTGAAGACATTATCAAAAACCCGGCATCTTACACCGGCATGTTCCTTAAGCCTAAACTCATAAACGACTCAGGTGTTTAGGCTGAAGACTGAAGGCGACGGATGGCAAAGTTACCTGCCTCCGGCAGCGAAAGACAACTAAAAGCCTTCATTTCTCCTAGAAGCCTTGTGCGGACAGTCTATCCACCTGAGTAATCTTTTTCTCTCACTTTTAAAATTACGGACATTTATTTTAAACTTAAAGACCAATCCAGTAAGGAGTTTTATTATTTAATGACAAATTATAAACTATTTCTGTCTCTTCTTCTATGCTCATGCATAATGCTGCTGAGTTCCTGCTCCTCCAATAAGCCTTCAACGTATAAAAAAAGCAAAGCACTGATGGATACTTTTGTTACTATCACCGTAGTGGCTGAATCCAAAGAAACAGCTGATAAGGCTATTGAAAATGCCTTTGATGTTATCGAGAAATATGGGGACCTGATCAATTTTTTTTCTGATAAAAGCGAATTGTCAGCTATCAACAGAAGTGCAGGAATACATGAAGTCAGGGTTTCTCCGGAAACACTTGATACCATAGAAAAAGCAGTATATGTCTCTGAAAAATCAGGTGGAGCTTTCGACCCTACAATAGGACCTGAAATAAAACTATGGGATTTTTTAAATAAAATAAAACCATCCGATGCCGAAATCAAGAGAAATCTTCCTTTAGTTAATTACAAAAACATTATTATTGACAGAGGCAAATCAACTGTATTTCTCAAAAAGAAAGATATGCTTCTTGATCTGGGCGGTATCGCAAAAGGATACGCTGCTGATCTGGCGGTGCAAGACCTTAAACAAAGAGGGATAAGCGCCGGCCTCGTTGCAATTGCGGGTGACATAAAAGCCTTTGGCTTAAAACCTGATAAAAAACCATGGGTTGTGGGCATTAAAAACCCCAGACAAAAAAGCAATGACGATGAGATAATTGCAAGAGTGCCTCTCAGCAACAAGGCAATTTCAACTTCAGGGGATTATGAGCGATATTTTATTATGGACGGACAGAGGTTCCATCATCTGCTGATACCCCAAACAGGCTATCCGGCATATACCTGCCAGAGTGTAACCGTAATTGCCGATACAGGAGTCATGACACGACGGCTTCGATAACGCCATGTTCATCCTTGGTCCTGAAAAAGGGATAGAACTTGCCAGGGAAATGGGTATGGATGCTATGATAATCGACAGCAAAGGAGCTATTCATACAACAGCAGGGTTGCAGGGGAAACTTACCATTGAAAGAAACCATTAAAAATACTACCACTGGCAGACAGACTGCTGTTTATACTCCTGATCTCTGTATCCATCGCAGGGATCTTTATTTCAAGAGAGGCCCTGTCCCAGGGATCAGACGTTATCATAGAAGCTTGACGGTAAACCGGCATATACCCTGCCCTTATACGTCAAACAGGTTACTTTCCGTAGACGGTCCCTATGGCAATACCCTGATAGAAATACAGGATGGGAAAGTGCGTGTAAAAGAAGCACATTGCCGGAACCAGATTTGTGTCAGGGAAGGCTGGATCTCCAAAGGGGTAATAGTATGCCTTCCCAATAAACTTGTTATTATTGTAGGCGGCAGCAAAAAGGACCAGCAGCAAGGCATTGATGCAATTACAGGATAAACATCGCATTGCTATTCTTTCCGCTTATGCCCTTGCCTTGCATGGTTTTGAAAGCCTTCTGCCGACTCCGATACCCTGGCTCAAACTCGGCCTCGCAAATATCATAACGCTCGTCGCCCTTATCCTCTACGGATTCAGGACCGCCCTTTTAGTCACTCTGATACGGGTTGTTCTTGCTTCCATTCTCATAGGCACTTTTCTGGGACCTGCCTTCATCCTCAGCGCAGGCGGCGGCATAGCAAGCGTAATTGCCATGGGGTTGAGCATAAAGTTGTTTAAAAATCTCTTCGGCACTGTCGGAATAAGCCTGATCGGCGCGCTTTTCCATAATATAGCGCAGTTGTCATTGGCTTATTTTCTGTTTATACAAAGGATCGAAGCAGTGCTCATCATCAGCCCCCTCATAGTACTCATCGGATCAGTCACCGGGATCGTAAATGGTATTATCTCAGACATACTGATAAAAAACCTGTTGAAAAAAAATAGCGAAAAAATCCAGAATGTAGCTGAGGGATAGCATGAAAATAATTTGTCCTGTATGTAAAAATATAACAACCTGGGAGGAGAACCCTTTCAGGCCTTTTTGTTCCGAACGCTGCAAGCTTATTGATCTTGGAGCATGGGCCTCCGGGGAATACAAGCTTCCAGGAAACCCTGCAGATGAAACAGATCAGGCTGGGCAGGAAGAAGAGGAAGACAATAAATAGAACTAAAGACATGAAACCGGAAAAATTACACCACAGAGCGCACAGAGAAAACGTCATGATTATTAAGCAAAAACAGGGACAGAATAATAACCAATAAGATGAGACAGAAAAATGCTGTGAATTCATTACCTATAATCTCTGTGTACTCTGGGGTTAATTTTTAACAATACATTTAAAAACATAATGGAGGAGAATATGATAAAGATCGGAGTAGCAGGCGCAGCAGGAAAAATGGGCAGCAGAATAACCGCTCTGTCAAAGGAATATGAAGGTATAGAGCTTGCGGGTGCCTTTGAAAGAAAGGGGCATACGGACATTGGTAAAGATATCGGCATCTTAACACGGAATTGGTGAGCTGGGGATCCGGCTTTCAGCAGGTATTGAAGAAATAATAGACAAGGTTGATCTGATCATAGATTTCACTTCCATAGAATCAACAATGGAAAATCTGAAAATCGCATCAGGCAAAGGCAAGGCGATGGTCATAGGCACAACAGGCTTTTCAAAAGAAGATTTGAAAGAGATCGAGTCTCTGACTAAAACTATCCCGTGCGTACTGGCATCGAACATGAGTCTAGGAGTCAATCTTCTGCTAAAGGTCCTTCAGGACATAGCCAGGGTCCTTGGTGATGACTATGACATTGAAATTGTGGAAGCTCACCATAGATTAAAAAAAGACGCACCCAGCGGTACAGCCTTAAAAATGGCGCAGGTAATAGCAGATGCTGTCAACAGGAATCTTGAGGAAGTAGCTGTTTATTCCAGAAAAGGCATAATTGGCCAGAGGACTAAAAAAGAGATCGGTATTCAGACCGTACGTGCAGGCGATATTGTAGGAGAACATACAGTTATGTTCGGCGGGCTTGGTGAGAGGATCGAAATCACCCACAAGGCTTCAAGCAGGGACACGTTTGCAAGAGGTGCTTTAAAGGCAGCCTCATGGCTTGCAGGAAAGCCTTCCGGGTTATACGACATGCAGGATGTGCTGGGGTTAAGATAGAGCCGGAGGGATTATTACATTTAAGATCGCTGCCTCGTTAGAGAAGGATTACACTCATATCTTTAATCTAATTGAATTTTTTAGGTCTTTTTTGGTATAGTTTCATACCAAAGATGACAAGCAAGGAAAAAAAATCTCTTATCGAGTCGATTCTGTTTGTTTCAGGCGATCCTGTTACGCTTTCTGTCCTTAAAAATACTACAGATTTTCCTGAAATGATCTTAAGCAGCTCCTTGATGAACTTATTATTGAATATAAACAGAGAGAGAGCGGCGTCCTCATTATAGAGATTGCCAACGGCTACCAGATGGTGACTAATCCATTGTATTCCCAGTGGCTGAAAAAATTTACAAATACAAATACTTCAAACAAGCTCTCGATGCCTTCTTTAGAAACACTTGCAATTGTCGCCTACAAACAGCCAATTATCAAGGCTGAACTGGAACAGATACGGGGTGTTAATTCAGACGGTGTAATAAAAACACTTTTGGACAAAAGACTGATAAAGATTATGGGGAGAAAAGAGGTCCCGGGAAAACCTCTTCTGTACGGCACAACACATGAATTTCTTCAATACTTCGGGATAAAAGACCTGACAGAACTCCCTACCCTGAAAGAGCTTGCACGTGAGGAAGCCATATGAAAAAAACTTCTCTGTATCTGTTTGCACCTTCAAGCCTTTTGCTGCTCTGTCTCCTCCTGTCTTCCTTTGCATCAGTAACTGAGGCCGCAGTCCAGTATAAAGTAAAAAAGGGTGATAGTTTTTATAGCATTGCAAAAAAATATCACGTCGAAGTCAGCGATCTTGAAGAATGCCAATACAGCTGCTGCAAGAGATATGAAACCCGGAGACAAGATCGTCATCCCTTCGCAAAAGAATGAGGCAAAGAAAAAAACAAGATCAGGTAAACCAGAAAAGGACAACGTTTCATACAAAAAATCATCCAAAGAAAACAGCACCCTTGACAAAACAACCGGACCTTCACAAACCTCTGCCAAAGATGTCTATCACATTGTAAAAAAAGGAGATACCCTCTCCTCTATATCTCACAAATATTCAATCAGCGTCATTGAACTGAGGGAACTAAACGAACTCAGAAAATCAGCAAAATTGAAAAATGGGCAGAAACTTCTCGTTAAATCTGCCGGGCCAAAAATTTACACAGTCAAAAAAGGCGATAATATCTGGAAAATAGCAAAGAAATACAACATTGATGCGGAAGAATTAATGGAAATAAATGAAATGGATTCTCCTTCCGCTGAAAACAGGGCAAAAACTGTACCTTGAAGAAGATCAGTCAGTTATAGCCGAACTCCAGAATAATGAGATTCTCACAAAGAACATGGAAGAAGAACTGAAGAACATACCTGAATCTGACGAATTTACTGAAAAAAGTATACAGGAAAAGCTCTCTCTCTTTGCAAATAAACTGTTAAACATCCCTTATAAATTTGGCGGAAACAGTATCCTGGGCATTGATTGTTCAGGATACGTAAAAAAGGTATACGGTCTTCTTGGGATGGACCTTCCCAGAACTGCCAGAGAACAGTTCAACGAAGGAGAAGACAATCGAAAAGGAAGAGCTGTCCATCGGCGACCTCGTTTTCTTCAGGACCTATGCCTCCTTTCCCTCCCATGTGGGTATTTATCTCGGCAATAATCTGTTCATACATGCCTCATCAAAGGGAAAAAAGGTCAAAGTTGATAACCTGGAGGCCCCCTATTTTGTAAAAAGATTCATAGGGGCCAAAAGATTGTTAAACGATGAAAATAAGTCATACTGACCCGCAAAGCTGAAATTTCTTCAAAGATGGCTTGCCTCCGCATGTACTTCTATGCCTGTCAGCCTAGTACATCCTTTTGCCAGGATAAAGCATGATTTCTAACTACTTCATAATAGGCCTCGGCGGATTCCTTGGAGCTGTTGCCCGCTATATAGTTGCTCTATGGATAGGTCAAAGATGGGGCAGGATATTTCCCCTCGGGACTTTTGTAGTTAATATAAGCGGCAGTTTCCTCATCAGCCTCCTCATGTCTCTGTTCACTGAAAAATTTATGGTAAATCCGCAAGTAAGACTGTTTCTGGTAATAGGTTTTCTTGGCGCCTATACCACATTCTCAACGTTTGAATACGAAACAGGGAATCTCGTGAGGGACGGTGAATGGTCTATTGCATTAGCAAATGTAATCCTCAGCGTGATTGCCGGTTTTGTGGCATTGAAATTCGGAGAATTCATTGCAAAGAGTATATAGGAGATAACATTATGATACGCAAAGGGGCCGCAAAAAAACTCACGGTGTATGTTGATGAAACAGACAAGTATGAGGGAAAACCGGTTTATGAAGTCCTGATGGACATATTTTACAAACAAAGGATAGCAGGCGTCAGTGTTTTCAGAGGTGTTGCGGGATATGGAAGCGATGGTGTTTTTCATACATCAAAAATGCTGGAACTTTCAACAGATCTTCCTGTCAAGATCGAGGTCGTTGACTCTGAAGAGATGATCTCCAGGGTCTTGCCGCTTATCAACGATGTTGTAGGAAAAGGCCTGATTGAAATAAGTGACACACTGGTTGTCAAATGCTGTAAAAGAAATTCGTAACTAATAACTGATTGATATACTTCAGCCCTGGTCGCCTTTGGCGCGCCAAGGCGGGAAACCTTCAGTCTTCAGCCTAGACACCTGCGGCCTTACCGACTCAGCCCTTCAATAAATCAGGCTCTGTATGAGGTATAAACATGGCCCCCTGCAGCACATTCATTAAATCCTGATTTTCGTTCATTTCACTGTACGTTATCATGGGCAATAAATCTTCAATCTGTCCTACAAGCCCCCGATCAAGCAATACCATTTCAGCACCGCCCAAAGAAGAGTTGCCCAACGGTATAAACTTGTCTCTCGGCATGTCGGGAAGGAGGCCGATTGTAATGGCATTTTCAATATTAATCCCACAGCCCAGTGCCCCTGCGATATAGACCTTACTAATATCTCTGAAAGTCAGTCCCAGTGATCTGTACAAAGACATAGAGGAAGGAGAACATGGCCGCCTTCGAAAGCAGAAAATTCTGTATCTCATGTTCGGTCAGGATAAGGTCCTTATGATCAGATCGAAACAATACATATCCTTTTTCCCCGTTTCTTTCTATCACCCCGTTTTCAGTTTCAATGAACTTTCCCGACTGGTCGATGATATTCGATAAATAGAGCTCTGAGATGAGTTCGATCAATCCTGAGCCGCATATCCCTGAAGGTTCCTCTCCTGCTATGGCATCGATATGAAGCTTTTTGTCCAGTGCGATCGATCTTCACCCCGCAGATCGTTCCTGGTTTGGCCTTTGCCCCGATACTTGCAATACCTTCTTCCAGCGCAGGACCGGCTGCACCTGCGCCTACCATGATCCAGTCACTGCAGCCCAGTGTCACCTCTACATTTGTCCCGACATCTATAAAGAGAACAGGGTCTTTTTCCTTATATATCCCTGAGTAGATAATACCGCTAATGATATCTCCTCCGACATAGCTTCCTGAATTCGGCAACACATAGATAACAGCATTCTGATTGATCTGCAGCCCTGCCTCGCGTGCATCAAGATAAACGCCCCTGTTAACAGCAGGGATATAAGGGCTGACCGGAATATTCTGCACATCCAACCGAGAAAAAAATGTGTCATGATGGTGTTTCCAGCTACTGTAACTGCATAAATATTTTCAGGACTGACAGCTGTTTTTTGCGCATATCGTGCTGATCAGCATATTAATGCCCGCCAAGAGTTCATCGGTCAAATTCCCGGGACTACCTGTCATTACGTGCTGTACCCTGCTGAGCACATCACTTCCGAATCTCATCTGTGGGTTCTCTGAGGCAATCACATCGGTTTTTTCTTCTGTAGGCAAGGTCGAATAATGAGCATTCAATGTTCGTAGATCCGATATCCAGGGCAAGCCCGTAAATCTTTTCTTTTCCCATATCAAGCACCCTGAAGTTATCTTCGTGAAATCCGATAACAAGCCTCAGACTAAACTGGTTTCTTCGAATTTCTTCGGGGAGCCTTCTCAGAATATTCAAAGGAATGGTCACATTTTCAAGTCCATTTTTTTTCAGTTCATTTTTTAGCCGGTCTGCATCAGCAGTTTTGTCTTGTACTGAAGGTGGGGTGAGATCAACATCATAAACGAAATACAAAAGGTTTACGACTCATAGAATATCTTCCCCATATCAGTGATATCATAACCCCCGAGATTTTCTACTGACATACGGAATTCATTATTTTCCCTGATTATCTGAAGGACTGCAGAAACAGGGCCGGCACCCATATATTCTTTCATAAAGGCAAGATCGTATCTTTCCCTTGCCAGCGGTATGAAATCAAGCCCGAGCGCCCTGGGCAGCGGCTAAAATACCCATGCCGGTATCAGCAATTCCGGTAAGGACAGCCGAAGCTACTCCCATATGCGTATACTCCTCTCTTTCATACCCCTTGATATCGCCTGAAGATATATTATTTTCCCTGAGATACTTATCGGTAAGTAACCTCGTACCTGACCCTCTCTGCCTGTTTATAAAAACAATATCAGCACGCAACAAGGTCCTCAAAAGAGCTGATATTCTTGGGATTGCCTTTTATCACCATAAGCCCCTGCTGCCGATACACAAGATTCATCAATACAATTCCTTTGTCACCGAGAAGGTTTCGGAGAATAGGGATGTTATATTCACCGGTTTCTTCGTCAAGAAGATGAGTGCCCGCCATATGCGCTTCACCTTTTTTCAAGTGCGATCAGTCCCCCCATTGATCCGACATGAGCTGATGACAGGGAAAATCGCGGATAGTTTTTCTTCAGGATATTGGCCAGCAGATCCAGCGAGTTGTCATGGCTTCCAATGCATACAACGGTATTGCCTATTTCATCTTTATCCCTGAGGAGTTCAACATTAACTTCAGCTCCTGCGCCGAGACCTTCAGACATTGCAGGTATCCTTACAAAGCCATCGGCACGTACCAGTGACATCAAAACACCAGCGCCCCTGCTGACAGGCGTTGCAATCATGTTTTCCCCAACTTTGCCGAGTTTGACCCTGAGAAATTCTTCCTGTCCCAAAGAAGACGCAACCTGTCGCGACATCTTTGCTGTCATGTACTCAGGATTGGGCAGCTCTGTCCCCTGTAATTTGCAGACAATAATTCTGGCAAAAATACTGAAGGTTATAAATGCTGAAACAGGATATCCCGGTATCCCCAGCACAGGAGTGTTTTTTATCCAACCCAGTATTACAGGTTTCCCTGGCTTGATATTTATGCCATGCTGAATGACCTCACCGAGTTCTGCAATGGCCTGTGCTGTAAAATCAGCAGAACCTGCTGAAGATCCGGCATTGACAACTACGAGATCGCCAAGTTCACATCCTTCCTTAATGGCCTTTTTTATCTCTTCAATACTATCCGGGACAGGCTTGACTCTTAAAGCCTCCCCACCCCATTCCTGAACAAGCGCTGAGAGGATGAAGGAATTGGATTCGATTATGTTACCTTTTCTCAGTTCGCTGCCCGGCTCTACAAGCTCGGAACCAGTCGGAATAAGGACTATTTTAGGCCTTCTTCGAACATGGACCGATATATGTCCGCCGGAAATTATCGCACCTATATCAACCGGTCTTATTTTATGATTTTCCGGCACTATCAGCTCAGTAGAAACAATGTCTTCTCCTATAACCCTGACATGCTGCCATGGTGTTGCAGCTTTAATTATCTCTATATATTCTACAACCCTTTCCTGAGCATCCTGATCGATCGTGGTTCGATATCCTTCTTCTGGATGATATTTACATCTTCTACCATGATTACTGAGTCAAAACCATCAGGCACAGGATCTCCTGTATTTACAGAAACAGCCTGGGGTCCGTAAGCAAGTTTTTTAGGAGATCTTTCAGAAGCTCCGAATGTATCGGCAAATTTTACCGCGTATCCATCCATCGCAGAAGCGTGATAAAAAGGGGAAGACAATTTTGCAAATATCGCTTCGCTTGTTATTCTGCCAAGGGCCTGACCGGCAGGAATGCTCTCATGCTCAAGCGGCCTGACATGTTCGGATTGTATTTTTTCAAGCCATTTCCTTATGGCTTCATTCAAAGAGATATTATCCAGATATATGCCTTTTCTCATTTTGCCTGCCTTCAGTTATTAAGTATTTTAATGCAAAAATATTAACCACAGAGCTCTCAGATGGAAATCGGAAAGGTAAGAACAGGAAGAGATGAAATATTTTTCTCAGCTTCCTACCTTTGTTCTCTGTGTTCTCTGTGGTAAAAATAATTTTGGTTCCGGTTTTCTGCCTTCACGGGCAGAGATCAACACCTTCAAAGGCTGCTTGCAATTATTTTTTCTGTTTCCTCTGAAACGAGGTGACAATAAACCAGTACTTTTCTGCTGTCGATCCTTGATTCAATCCTTGTCTTTGCCGCACTGCAGATCTTTCTCAGAATATCAGTCCTGTTGCTGTAATAAAGCCACGGGAATATATCGTTTATGTCAGAATGCTTAAAAGGCATCAACTCTTCTTCTTTAACGCCGCATTTTTTGACAAGCGATATGACATCATGAATCAACGGGCTGTCGCAGGTCCAGACAGCTATCTTCAATATATTTTCCCATCCTGCCGATATATGCAGTTTGGACAATCCGGACTGAGCAACTTCCAAAACAGAATCGACAATGTTTATACAGCTTTGTTTGTAACAGGCATCATCTAAAGAAAAGAGGGCTTTATGGGATTTTCTGGAAATTTCGTCCTGAAATATTACTATTTCCCTGAAAAAATTGTTTTTGTCTTTGTCAGATGAAGTTTCCAATATTTATAAGATACCATAATAACCAAGCATATTTCTCCCTGAAACAAAACCTTACAGTTGCAAAAAAAATCAGTACAGCATGCAGGATGTGTTGAAAGAGAGCTTGCCTGCTACACCTTGGAGAATCCTGCCGTGGCCAGCCAGGCGCAGGCAGGAATTCACTGTTCGGAGATTTACAGATAGCTGCACATATCGGCTCCTGTCGTCATTGCAAGACCTTTTTCTACACATCCTGCGTGCGAATTATGCAACGATAGGGAAAACGGTTTCTTGTGCTTATCTGATCTGCAAAAATGCGATAGTTTCGATATGAAATGTGTTCGGGAAAAAGTCGATCTGACATACAGACTGTATCTCGTACTTTTCCTGCAACTTTTTAATATCTCTCGCCAAGGTAGCAGGATTACAGGATATATAGACAATAGTGTCAGCAGGATTCGCCAAAATCTTGGTTGCCATATCAGAAGTAAGCCCGGGTCTCGGCGGATCGAGAATGAGAATATCAAATTTATTTTTTATCTTGTACTTTTCAGCTGAGATCCTGACAAACTTGCAATTCTTCAAGTTGTTAAGTTCAATATTCCTTATTCCATCATCGACAGCAAAACGATTTTCTTCAACTGCAACAACCTCATCTGCATGGGCAGCCAGTGGGATAGAGAAATTCCCTGCACCGGCATACAGATCGAGGACCTTTTTGCCGCTTAATGGAAATAATTTTTGTACAACAAAATCAACCGCCTTCTTATTAAGACTCCAGTGTGCCTGGAAAAAAGTCGTCGGTGCAACAGTATACTGCATGCCATTGAGATCAAATTTGGTATACGCCGTGCCAGTACAGGTATCATCATCAAGCATTACACCGGAAAATCCCATGGCCCTGTATTTATCAGATAACGACCTGTCATAACCTCTTCCCTTCAAAAAAACTATCGCAGAATCACCGACCGCTATATGTATATCACTGAGATTTCGGGCACTATCGGTTTCCTTAATTTTTTGGAGCAGTTCATTGATCTCAGGCACCATCAATGGACAATGCTGAAATGTTACGATATCCCTTGAAGATTCCCTGAAAAATCCTATATCTCCGTTTCGTGAAACCTTGAATTGCGCCCTGTGACGGTAATTCCACGTCAGGTCATAAAGCGCAGGCTCCAGTGAAGCTTCCACGCCGCTTATCCTTTTCAGTGAGTCCAGAATTATCTCATCTTTCATCATCCGTTGCTTTTCACATGATACGAACTGAAGCCTGCATCCTCCGCAAATGCCAAAGACAGAACATCTCGGCGAAATTCTGTATTCCGAAGCCTCGATGACATTTGTTACACTCGCAATAGAATAATCCCTCTTTTTTTCTTCAATGGTTACTTCCACAACTTCACCTGGTATTGCTCCCTTGATAAGGATTACCTTTTCATCTCGGGCTATAGTATAACCACCGTATGCCGGCATCAAAGATTTTAGCACCACTCGTCTTATTCCCTTTCTATCAATTTTTTAATGGTTGCCTTCAGTTCAGTCATGTCCGACGACTTTACAATATAGGCCTCAGATGCCCAGACAGCGAAATCATCTCTGTAATCATATGCTGTAGACATGATAATCGGCAGTCTCGGTTTCTTTTCTTTCATCTGTCTTAATAACTTGATGCCGTCAATATCAGGGAGGAGTATATCAAGGGTGACAAGGTCAGGATCTTCCTGCTCAAATCTCTCAATAGCCTCCTGTCCGTTGGAAGCAGTAACAATAGTGTATCCTTCCTCCTCGAGTTCCTCTTTGTAAAGCCTTAAAATATTCTGGTCATCGTCTACTATCAATATTTTCATTTTTCGCCCTCCTTTATAGGTATAAAAACTCTAAAAACAGTCCCTTTGTCGACTTCGCTCTCAACCTCAAGCCTGCCATTATGCTCCTGTATTATTCTATGCGTTATAGCCAGTCCAAGACCTGTGCCTGAAGATTTTGTGGTAAAAAACGGATTAAAAATAAATGCAAGATCTTCCTCAGGTATACCCCTCCCGGTATCCCTTATCTCCAGTACAGCATCATTTCTTTCAATATATGTTCTAATATATATCGAACCGCTGCCGGTTATCGATTGAATAGCATTCGAAATAATATTTACGATGGCCTCTTTGACCCTGTGAGGATCAATAAAAATATCAGGAGAAGGGCCGTAATCCCGCACAAGAACAATGCCCCTTTCCTCGATATCAGATTCCATTAACTGTAAAACGTCATCAACGAGCACATTGAAATTGGTATTTTCCCTTGAAAGCCTGACCTCTTTCACAAATCCCAGTATCTCTTTTAATATGCTCTTCCAGCCTTGCAACTTCTTTCACTATTATGCCTGCATATTCCTTGAGATTCCCCTCCAGTTTCTTTTCAAGTCTCTTGGCGAACCCTCCAACAGAAACAAGAGGGTTCCTGATCTCATGCGCAACTTTTGCAGCGACCTCTCCAAGTGCAGCCATTTTTTCAGACATAACAAGTTTTTCACGCAGATTTTTTAACTCGCTGATATCTCTTACCACATGGACCGATCCGATAAATTCCCCGCCAGAGTCAAATATCGGTGAACTTGAGGTAAGGAATGTGCCGCCCAGATGCGGTTCCTCAAGCTCTTCGATATAGGCCTTTTTCGTGTTTACCGTCTTGTGATGCGGACACCTTATGAAGCGGCTCGTTCGTACCGTGGAATATCTCGTAACATTTTTTCCCTATGATCTCAGATGGCGGAATCCCTATTTTATCGCTTACCGCACGGTTAATATTCTTAATTTCGTAATCACTGCTCACAAAATAAACCATATCCGATATGGATTCGAAAATATTCTCAAGCTGCTGTTCAGCCATAGTCACCTGTTCAAACAACCGCGCGCTCTCAATCGCTGAAGCAACATGGTTGGAAAAACTTACAAGAAACTGCATATCTTCTTCCAGGATGGTCTTTCTGTTGAAATAATTATCAACCCAAATCAATCCAATCACTTTATCGCGGGAAATTAACGGGACCAAAGCATAGGCCTGGGTGCCGAGCTGCTGTATGAGCACTGTATCTGAAAGAGGTTCTTCTTTGACATCTAATATATTAAACGGCTTTTTCTCTTTAACAGCACGGATCAGTGCGCCATCATTATCGAGAGAGACCTCGAGACCAAGTGTAAGCTTCTCAAGAAATGAATCCTTTTTTGCAGGACTCGTAGCGATTTCCTGCATGACATCATTGAGCGTTTTATGTTTCAGGGATATATCATCCCATATTTTCCATGCTTCTTCCGGACTCGCAGGGCCAACACCCATAACTCCCTTCAGCACATTTTTTGATTCATCAACAAGAAAGAGAATCGCCCTGTTGAATCCCATGCCGTCACTCATTGTCACCGCAGTCAGGACCATTCTCAAAAGCCTGTCGAGTTCCAGGGTGCTTCTCATGGCCGAACTAATGAAAAAAAGCCTGGATATCTCCTGGTTTCTTCTGATCAGCTCTTTTTCCACCCTTTTCTTCTCTGAAATGTCTCTTGATATACCGCTTATCCCTATAACATCCCCTGTAGCATCTTTTATGGGTGACAAAGTAAGGCTGATCTCGATAATGCTCCCGTCTTTTTTTCTTCTTAACGTCTCAATATCCTTTAAAACTTCTCCTTTTTTTATACGTTCTATATTTTCCCGTTCTTTTTCAAGAAGAAACTCAGGAACAAACGGCAAAAAATTACCTGTAACATCTTTTTCGGAAAAGCCGAATATTTTTTCCGCGCCCTGGTTCCAGGAAGTGACCAATCCCTCAAGGTCGGATGTAACAATCGCATCCGCAGAGTTATTTATAATGCTCTCAAGATATTCTTTAGTTTGAATCACTTCCCGGTAAAGTCCTAAGGTCTCTTCCTGATACAGCACCCTTTCAGTAATATCCATGATAAAAACAACAGATTCCGTAATCTCGCCTGTTTCATCTCTTGATAGGATATGCAGTGAGTTCAGCATAATTCATGCCCCGTGATTGCATAATTGAATTAATCTCACCGGTTTCAAAAGTTGCTTTTGCAGCGCAGTGAGGGCAAATACCGATCTTTTCGTGAAAAATATCAAGGGTATTACGTCCTACAAGATCACCAGCCGGAGTAGCCACCCATTCTTCTATATATTTATTTACTGACGTTATAGTATAGTCCCTGTCAAGAGTAATAATACCGCCCTGGACACTGTCAAAAAGCACATTCAAACGTTTCCTGTCCTCGGCAAACTTTTTTTGCCTGTTAAGCTCGGATTCATATATTTTAGACCGTTCTATGGCCAGCGATAAAATTGAGGCAAAACCCTCCACGGTATTCAGATCTTCGTTAGTAAAGGAAACCAGATTGCCGTGCAGATCGTACTTGTCATAAAGCCCAAGAGTTCCGATTACTTTTTCTCCTACTTTTAACGGCGCGCATATTACAGATTTCACATTGATTACAGGCACTCTCATATTCTGAGGCATTTTATTTGCGTCTTCTACCAGTAACGGCTTATCATTAGCAGCTACCCATCCGGCAATACCCTCTCCAAGAGAAAGCTCCATCTCCTGCTCGACCCCTTCCGGCAGGCCGTAACAGGATTTTATTTTCAGCTTGTTGTCTTCGAGCAATCTTATAATACATCCCTTGGAAGATAACAACCGTGAAATTTCAGTTGCTATTTTTTTCAGTAAGTCCTCAAGATCCAAAACCGATGTAACCGCCCTGCTCATTTCATACAAAACAGTAAGTTTCTGAAGTTGCTTTTTTGTCGCTTGGAAAAGTTCTGCGTTTCTCACAATAGATTCGATTGTATGTGACAGAATTTTTAACGTATCAATCTCGTCGGTAAAAAATGTATACGGAGATAATCTTGCTGACAAGCAAAAAGCCCAAACATTTACTATCGCGGATTATCGGCATAGCCAGAGCAGTTTTGTAGTGTTTCAATATCCCGGTTTTTTCGGTTTTATCTGAATCTCATCAGAAATAACCACAGGGCCAAGAGTTGTTATCATTTCATTTATGATATCGTTTTCCAAAGAAACACACTCTTCGGACAGGTGTTCGTCAGTCACATTTGAAGCCTCGAGACAAAAAGCTTTCTGTTCAGGTTTCAACAGATAAAGAGCACAGTTATCATACTGCAGCTTAAGGGAAATTGTTTCAACAATATACTGAAGGGCATCCTTTAAATCAATGTTGTTCCGGCCACTTTCGCAACATCCAGCAACAGCTCTGTTTCTTTGAGTTTTTGAGTTATCTTTAAACTTGAAGATTCCAATTCTGTTCACCATGGAATCAAATCTCTTTGCTACTGTTCCAAACTCATCGTCACGGTCCATCCCTATCCTGTAAGACATTTCGCCCTTGCTTATCCGTTCGGTTGCCTTTAAAAGTTCGTTAAAAGGGACTTCTATGGCCCTCCTGATGCGCATAATAAGAAAAAAAGTTGCAAGGAAACTGAAGATAATCAGTGCGGAATGATAATAGAACATTTTTTTCTTTATCTTGTCGCCAACTATTGCAACATTCAATATTTTATTATTTGAATTCTCAAGCATCACATCAATCTCTTTTATGATGTCAATAGCAACAGAGTCGATATTCTGAAGATATCCGATTACCTCAGGGTCTCCAACAGGTTGCCTGTTTCTTATGACATTCTCTGAAAGATCCACGATATGCTGAAATTCTTTGCCAAGCCTATCAAGTTCTTCTTTATTCTGATGAATTGCGCTTAAATTACCAAAACTCTTGCGCACATCTGATAGTTTTTTGAAATACTGTTTCTTGTATTTTGCATCTCCGGTCAGACTCCAGCCTTTCGTTGCATCTATAAAATCTCCGATATTCCGGTCCAGTTCATTATAAAGCTTATTCTCTTCACTTCCTGAACGGAGGGACTCCATATGCTCGCTTATTCTCTCAAATATAACTATTGACCCCACGGACAAAAGCGCAATCAAAACAAAAAATATCGAAAGCATGAGGGACAATCTTGTTCTGAGGGTCATTTACTCACCTTTTTGCGCGCCAGCATGTAAAGCTCAATATATTTGTCAGTTGATCTGCTCCAGGAGAAATTGTTTTTCATAACTTCACAGGCCATCTTTTTCATATTTGCCTTATCAGTAAAAACACATATTGCACGCTTGACAGCATCCTGCAGCGCATATGGCGTATAGTCGCTGAAAAGAAACCCGGTCCCTGTGTGTGTAAGATGGTCATAATCCTGTATCGTATCGGCAAGCCCCCCGGTTTTCCTCGCTATCGGAACAGTCCCGTATTTCATGGCTATAAGCTGTCCAAGTCCGCACGGTTCATACTGCGAAGGCATCAGAAAAAAATCAGATCCGGCGTATATAAGGCGCGCCAGAGACTCTTCAAACCCTATATGCACAAAAATTCTGCCTTTAAGAGATTCAGACGCTTTCTTAAAGAGCCTCTCATATTCATCCTCACCTTTTCCAAGCACGATGAGATTCAGCGCCCATTGCAATCAATGACCTCAAGGGAGTCCAGGACAAGATCAATCCCCTTTTGTGAGGAAAGTCTGCTGACAATCGCTGCAATCGGCAGTGTTTCTTTATCGAATGCAGCCTCTTTAAATAATGCCTTCCTGCATCGCACCTTTCCTTTGAGATCATCATCACCATATTTACAGGGAAGTAAAGTATCCTTTGCCGGGTCCAGTTCCTCATAGTCTATGCCGTTAATAATTCCATAGAGTTCCTTGGCCCTTTTTCTAATCACCCCATCAAGGCCAAAGCCGTACTCAGCCTGCTGTATCTCACGTGCATAGGTATTACTCACAGTATTTATAATATCAGCGTAAAGGAGTCCTGCCTTCATCAAATTAAGTTTTCCGTAAAACTCAAGCCTCTCAGGAATAAAATATTCCCTGCCCAGGCCGGTGTAGCTCAGTGTTGATGCATCGAAAATGCCCTGGTAACCAAGGTTGTGAACTGTAAAGAGTGACGATGTTTTAGCGAAATATCCGCTGCCTTTATAGAGAGTTTTAAGGTAGAGGGGGACCAAAGCTGTCTGCCAGTCATTACAGTGAATAACATCCGGCTTAATCCGCATTGCAAGACATACTTCCAAAACAGCCTTTGAAAAAAATATGAACCTGATTGCATTATCAGCATAGTCACCTGCAGATGTCCCGTAGAGTTCAGGCCTGTCGTACAGTTCATCGCACTCAATAAAATATGCCTCGGGATTCTCCTCTTTTGACGAAGCAAATATCCTTCCCCTATACGCACGCTTTCCCATCCTGACCAGTATGGATTTACCTGTAGCATGAAGTTTATATTTACTTTTTATCGCTGCATACAAGGGGAGCATTAAAAAAGCTTTTTCATTTTTTTTGCGTAATTCCTTCAAAAGGGCCCCTGCAACGTCCGCAAGTCCGCCGGTCTTGATATAGGGAACCGCCTCAGAACTTGCGATGAGAATTTTCAAGGAATCTTCGCCTCACGCATAAACTTGGCAGACTCTTCAGGGGGGGTTGGATTAATATAAAATCCCGAACCCCACTCAAAGCCTGCGATTTTCGTCAGCTTGGGGACTATTTCAATATGCCAGTGATAGTAATCATTAATTTCGTCATAGAAAGGAGAGGTATGAATAACAAAATTATATGGAGGAGTATCAAGTATCCTGTCCATCTGTCTTAGTATTCTTTGAAGTATCTCGGCCAGCTCTGAATAATTTCTCTCAGGCGGGCTGAACATGGATGTGTGTTTCTTGGGAAGTATCCATGTCTCAAATGGTGCCCGGGGTGCAAAAGGTGCAAGCGCAACATATTTTGCATTCTCATATATCACCCGCTTCCCGTCAGAAAGCTCCTGTGTGATCACATCACAAAAAATGCATCTTTCCTTAATCTCGTAGTGCTGGCGTGCAGCATCCAGCTCTTCCTTCACAAGCTTCGGGACAATCGGCAGCGCTATGAGCTGGGTATGCGTGTGTTCAAGAGAGGCCCCTGCAGCCTCGCCCTCATTTTTGAATATCAGAGCGTATTTGAAACGCTGGTCCTTCTTGAGATCTCCAAGCCTCAGAAAACAGGCCCATAAAACATCTTCAACCGCCTTTTGAGGCATGGTAGAAAGAGACAAATTATGTTCTGGTGTCTCAACAATGACTTCATGGGCGCCGATACCGTTCATTTTATCGAATATGCCTTCACCGGTCTTCCCAAGCTCGCCGTAAATCTGGAGTGCCGGAAATTTATTCGGCATGACTCTCAGTGTCCAGCCAGGAGCATTGGCCTGAGAGTCGACAGATCTGAAAGCCATGATCTCAGGTGGTGTCGTATATTCATTACCTGGACAGAAAGGGCAGAACCCACCTTTTTTTCGCTGTGAAGGGGAGATAAAATCAGTCGGCCTTTTCCCTCTCTCTATCGATATAATGACCCATCTGCCGACGATTGGGTCCTTCCGTAATTCAGGCATATATCCTCCGAATAAAAATTAAGGAATTAAGCAGCTTATTCACTCAGCTCCATTTTTCCTTTTTATATATAAAAATCTGACAGTTACTGTTTTGGAATATTATATCACAATAAGATATAATTACAGATGAAACCTGTTTTTCACGCCAAACTGCTGAATGATTATTTCGGTGATCCCTGTCTTTTCATAAGAATCCTGCATGAAAAAAAGGCTGTTCTTTTTGATCTCGGCAATATACATTCATTAAAACCATCTGAGCTATATAAAATTACCGATGTTTTTGTGACCCATACCCATATGGACCATTTCATAGGGTTCGACACCCTCCTCAGAGCGATACTGAGAAGGGAAGTTCCCTTAAATATTTATGGACCTCCCAGTGTCCTGTCTTGCATTCAGGGAAAGTTGAAAGGCTATACATGGAATCTCATAGAAGATTATCCGACCAAAATAAATGTATTTGCATATAACGGCAGATACTTGACACATTCAATTTTCTCAGCAAAAAACAGATTCAGGAAACAGACTGTATCAAGATCTGAATCAGACGGTCTTCTTCTCAAAAACCCCATGTTTACTGTACGGGCAGTAAAACTGGACCACGGCATACCCTGCCTTGCCTATTCCCTTGAAGAGGAATTTCATATCAACATTGATAAAGCTCTCCTTATCAGAAAAGGGCTTGCGGTGGGTGCATGGCTGAATGATTTCAAGAAAATTTTAAGAGAAAATTCTGAAGACACGCAACAAACAATAAGGATCTGCGATAAAGATATCAAGATAACCGAAATATCTGATATTGCCAGGATAACAAGGGGACAAAAAATTTCATATGCAACAGATATAGCCTTAAAGCAAAAAAATTTTGCCAGGTTAATAAAATTGATAAAGGGTTCTGATCTGTTCTTCTGCGAGGCCTATTTCCTGGAAAAAGACCTGGAAAGAGCTATCGAGAGGTCCCATCTGACAGCTAAGGCAGCAGGGATCAATAGCAAAAAAAGCAGGAGTAAAAAAATTGGAACTAATGCATTTTTCGCCAAAATACAGGGATTGTCCTGATAAAGTCATAGAAGAGGCGATGAGAGAATTTCACGGCTGACTATATTTTCAGACAGTCTTCTCTCCATAGACAATCAGACTGCAAACATTGACTGGAAACAGCCTGTTCCAAAGCAGTCAAAGTTACCTTCAGCCCTTTGTATGGCGCGTATAATCTCGTCTTTCTTCATCTTGCCGGTCTTAACACCCTGTTTCTGCGCAATTCCCTTAATATCCTTCAGGTCTCTTATGCTTCTACTCCTTACTAACCCCGCCTTCGAGCATCTGCCTGATCGTCTCAAATTCAGCCTCGTTTATATCGAGAGTTTCGGCCCTTCTCTCGCCTTCAAGCGTCGCTAACACCTTATCCAGGTGCGTCCTGTCACCAATCGTGTCCGCATAACCCTGCGCTGCTGCAGCCAGATAGTTGGCAGCGTTTCTTATGTCCTGACCTGCCTCCTCAAGTTTCCCCATTTCAATGTAGGCCGCCCCGCGGGCAAAGAGGAAAGTCCCCTCACCGGGTTTCAGCATTATGGCCCTGCTGAAGTCCTCCGCTGCCTTTTCATAATTTCTATTCTGAGCATACGCCATTCCTCTGTAGTAATACGCCCTCGAATTATCTCCTCCAGCGTCTATGACCCAGCTGAAGTCCGCGATTGCCTCATCAGCCCTGCGCAGCTTCAAAAATGCCGCACCCCGGCTAAGGTAGGAAATCGTCTGATCATGTCCTGCCTCAGCCGCTTTTGTAAATGCCTCTATGCTTTTCTCATAATTACCTTCAACAAAAAAACGCTTGCCCTCTTCAAAAAAATCACTTGCACTCATATAATGCCTCCTTGCCCGCTTACGAGTTATTATGGTTATCTATTCGGTCAGTGACCTTTGCTGCCGGCAAAAGAGTAAGGCCCGCATACAGCATTCCAGCAGGCTGCCCTATTCTATCTAAGACTTTACCACATGATGCCGCTTTGTCAAATGACGGCAGAATGTCTGTCTCTCCCCTGTGAAATAAGTCCTTAACACACGCATATAACCCTGCTATAATGAATAATAAATAATTCTTCAAGAGGTCGACACATGAAAAGACTGTTTGAAAAAACGACAATCAATGGTATGACACTCAACAACAGGTTTGTCCGGTCGGCGACCTGGGAAGGCATGTGCGAAGCAGACGGGCGTCCCACACCAAGGCTTGCTTCCTACTACCGTGATCTCGCTGCAGGCGGTGTCGGCCTGATCATCACCGGTTATGCGTTTGTAAGGCCTGACGGTAAACAGCTCCCCGGGAAAATGGGAATCCATAAAGACGATTTTGCCGCTGAAATGCAGGTCTCTTACCAAGGCTGTCCACAACGAGAGGCGGCAAAATATGCATACAGCTAGTTCATGCAGGAGGCCAGACAACGGCAAAAACAGCAGGCAGACGTCCTCTTGCACCGTCCGCTGTAAAAGTTGAGCAATTTCCTGAAGAACCTCAAGCAATGAGTAAACAGGACATAGATGAAATTGTCGCGGCCTTCGGCGATGGTGCCCGACGGGCAAAGGATTACGGTTTCGATGCTGTCCAGCTCCATGCAGCCCATGGCTACCTCATCAATCAGTTTCTTTCTCCTCTGACCAACCTGCGGACTGATGAATACGGCGGACCTGTAGAGAACCGTTGTCGCTTCCTTCTCGAAGTATACCGCCGAGTACGTCTACAGGTGGGACCCGATTTCCCGGTCTTAGTCAAACTCAACGGCTCCGACAATCTTGAGGGCGGCCTCGAAATAAACGATGCTGTCCATGCAGCACGTCTGCTGGACATAGAAAAGATCGATGCCATAGAAGTAAGCGGCGGCACCTCCGCCTCCGGCGAAAGGACTCCAGTAAGGACCAAGATCGACAGACCCTCACGTGAAGCTTACAACCTTGCACTTGTCCGTGAGATCAAAAAAGCGGTTAAATGCCCCATCATTGCAGTAGGAGGTTTCAGATCGCCTGAAGTTATCAATAAGGTCATCGAAGAGGGGATGGATTACATTTCCATGGCCCGCCCCTTTATCAGGGAACCGCAGCTGATCAACCGCTGGAAAAAAGGTGACCTCTCTCCCGCGACTTGCATCTCCTGCAATGGCTGCTTCAAACCGGGACTCAAGGAAGGCGGCATCTATTGTGTGGTTGAAAAAAAGGAAGCGCAGAAACGGGCTGCCAAACACCATTGATATAGCAGGTGTTACAACTGGTTTTGTGTTTCAGCTTCAGAATGCATCCGCAATCTCACATCCAAGAGTAGTAGATAGTGATTCTTAGCGTCTGTACATTGGCCCACGACTCCACTATCACGCACCTCCACCAAGCACCTTGTAGAGTGTCACCAGATTGATCAGCCGGGAAAGGCGAACGGTGATCAGCCCCTGCTGCGCACTGTAAAGAGAGCGCTGCGAGTCCAGAACATTCAGGTAGCTGGCGATCCCGCTGCGGTAGCGCGCCTCAGATAAGTGATAGCTCTCGGCAGTGGCATCCGTAAGAGACTGCTGCGCCTCCATTTGATCGCCAAGGGTCCCACGTTGCGCAAGGGCATCGGCCACTTCCCTGAAGGCGCTCTGGATCGCCTTCTCATACTGGGCAAGGAAGATTTCGCGATCGACTTCCGCCACTTTCAGATTGGCCCTGTTTCGCCCTGCATCGAAGATCGGCAGGGTAATCTGCGGTGCAAAGCTCCATGTCCAGCGCCTCCCTTAAAGAGTCCGGACAGCTGGTCGCTTGAAAGACCAATGCTCGTCGTAAGGGTGATGCGCGGGAAGAACGCCGCCCGTGCCGCGCCGATGTTGGCGTTGGCGGCCTTGAGCAGGTGTTCGGCCTGCAGGATGTCGGGACGGCGTTGCAGTACGTCGGACGGCAGACCGGCGCTAAGCTCCTTCAGTGCAGTAATCGCACTGAGTCCCGAAGGCAGAAGATCGGCCGGCACCGGCGAGCCGACCACCAGCGTCAGTGCGTTTTCGTCCTGGGCCACCTGGGTGGTGAAGCGGGCAATATCCACCCGCGCCGAATCCACGCTGGTCTGGGCCTGACGGAGATCCAGCTCCGAGGAGGCGCCGGCCTCGAAGCGGCTCTTGATAAGGTTGTACGATGTCTGCTGGCTCGCCAGCGTATCCTGGGCGAGTTTCAGCCGCTCTTGATCGGCGGCAAGGGTCAGGTAGTTGCTGGCAACCTCGGCCACCAGGCTGATCTGCACGCTGCGGCGTGCCTCCTCAGTGGCAAGAAACTGCTCCAGGGCCTGGTCTTTAAGGCTTCGCACGCGGCCGAAAAGATCGAGCTCGTAGGAGCTGACCCCGAGGTTGACGCTGTACTGGTGTGCTGTCATGGCGTGCCCGGTGCCGGAGAGTACTCCCGGTGTCCTCGCCTGCACGGCGCTGCCGGCAGGCGTTCACTGTCGGAAACAGATCGGCGCGCTGGATCTGATACAGGGCCTGCGACCTTTCGATGTTGAGTGCGGCTACCCGCAGGTCGCGGTTGTTGTCCAGCGCGAGTGCGATCAGCTTTTGCAGCTGCTCATCGACAAAAAACTCCTGCCAGGTGATGTCGGCAACAGACTTGTCAGCCGGCTTGGCTGCGCTGCTCCTTGTAGGCCGGGCCGCTCGGCCAGTCAGCCGGAACCGGCGCTTCCGGCCGGGTATATTTCGGGGCCATGGTCGCGCAGCCGGCGAGGACAAAGGAACGCTGCCACAGAGGGAGGCACAGAGTTGTTATTCATCCGTTTCATGTTGTTTCATATCAGTTCACCTCCGAGGAGTTGCGGACAACAGCAGGTTCTGCTGGATGGGGCTTGCTTCTTCCTGCCAAACAGCCGGGAGACCAGCACAAAGAAAAATGGAATAAAGATCAGGTCGATGAAGGTGGCCGAAAGCAGTCCGCCGGTAACGGCGGTGCCGATGGCGTTCTGGGCTCCGGCCCCGGCGCCCTTGGTCAGGGCCAGCGGCAAGGTGCCGAAAAAGAACGCCAGCGAGGTCATGATGACCGGACGCAGCCGGATCTTCACCGCCGTCAGGGTGGCCTCGACCAGTTCATGTCCCTGATGCATCTGTGCCTTGATGAACTGGATGATCAGGATGGCGTTCTTGGTGGAAAGTCCAATGGTGGTGAGCAGGCCGATCTGGAGATAGATATCGTTGGGCAAGACCCGCAGCGTAACCGCTGTCACCGCGCCCACCAGCCCCAGCGGCAGCATCAGCAGGTTGACAAAGGGGATGGTCCAGCTCTCATACAGGGCCGCCACGGCGAGAAACACCACCAGGAGCGAGATGGCGTAGAGGGCCGGGGCCTGGGCGCCGGCATGCTTCTCCTCGTAGGAGAGTCCGGTCCACTCGTAGCCGATCCCGGGCGGCAGCTGGGCCGCCATCTTCTCCATCTCGGCCATAGCCTCGCCGGTGCTGACCCCCGGCGCCGCCTGCCCCTGGATCTCCAGGGAAGGAATGCCGTTGTAACGTTCCAGACGGGGCGAGCCGTACTGCCAGCGGGCGGTGGAAAAGGCCGAAAACGGCACCATGTCACCGCTGCTGTTGCGGACATACCAGCTGTTGATATCCTCCGGCACCATCCGGTATCTGGCATCGGCCTGGAGATAGACCTTCTTGACCCGGCCGTTCTGGATGAAGTCGTTGACGTAGGAGCTGCCCCAGGCAGTGGCCAGCACGCTGTTGACATCACTCACGGATACCCCCAGGGCGCCGGCCCGCACATCGTCGATGTCGAGCTTGAACTGGGGGGTATCGTCCTGGCCGTTGGGTCGCACCGCCACCAGTTTGGGGTTTTTCATGGCCATGCCCAGAAGCTGGTTGCGCGCCTCCATCAGCTTGTCGTGGCCCAGACCGCTGCGGTCCTGCAGTTCCATGTCGAAGCCGTTGGCAAAACCCAGCTCGATCACCGCCGGCGGGGCAAAGGCGAAGGCCATACCGTCCCGGAACTTCGAGAAGGCCTGCATGGCCCGGCCGGCAATGGCCGGCGCCTTCAAGTCCGGCGCTCCGTCGCAGCTTCCAGTCCTTGAGTTTCACAAAGGCCAGACCCATGTTCTGGCCGCGGCCGGCAAAGCTGAACCCGGTCACGGTGATTACCCCCTCCACCGTTTTCTTCTCATCTTCCAGAAAATGCTTTTCCAGCTGGCGGATCACCTTGATGGTCCGTTCCTGTGGTGGCCCCGGCCGGCAGCTGGACCTGGCAGATGATGAACCCCTGGTCCTCATCCGGCAGGAAGGCGGTGGGGAGCCGCAGGAACAAGAATACCATGGCGGCAAACAATGGCGCCGTATACCACCAGAAAGCGCACCGGTCTGCCGAAGGAGCGGCCGACGATCCCTTCATACTTGTTCCTGAAGAAATCAAACAATCTGTTAAACCGGCGGAAGAACCAGGTGAACCAGCCTGACTCACCTGTATGATGTCCCTTTGCCACCGGCTTGAGCAGGGTGGCGCAGAGGGCCGGGGTCAGGATCATGGCCACCAGCACCGAAAGGATCATGGCGGAGATGATGGTGATCGAGAACTGTCGGTAGATGACCCCGGTGGAACCGCCGAAGAAGGCCATGGGCAGGAAGACCGCCGTCAGCACGGTGGCGATGCCCCAGAGGGCGCTGGTGATCTGCCCCATGGATTTGATGGTGGCGTCATGGGGCGACAGACCCTCCTCGGACATGATCCGTTCCACGTTCTCGACCACGACGATGGCGTCGTCCACCAGGAGACCGATGACAATCACCAGGGCGAACATGGTCAGGGTATTGATGGAGAAACCGGTGGCCGACAGCACCCCCATGGTCCCCAGCAGAACCACCGGCACGGCGATGGTGGGAATCAGGGTGGCCCGGATGTTCTGCAGGAAGAGGAACATGATGATGAAGACCAGGCAGACCGCCTCCATCAGGGTCTGGACCACCTCCTCGATGGAGATCTTGACGAAGGGGGTGGTGTCGTAGGGATAGACCACCTTCATGCCGGTGGGGAAGTATTTTTCCAGCTCCGCCATCTTGGCCTTGATCCGGTTGCCGGTTTCCAGGGCGTTGGCGCCGGCGGCCAGCCGGATGGCCATGCCGCCCATCGGTTTGCCCTGGTAGAAGGACTGGATGTCGTAGTTTTCGGTGCCGATCTTGGTTTCGGCGACATCCTTGAGCTTTACCGTGGAACCGTCGGGGTTGGTGCGCAGGATGATGTTGTCGAACTGCTCCGGGGTCTGCAGCAGGGTGCGGGCGGTGATGGTGGCGTTTAGTTGCTGCCCCTGAACGGCCGGGGTGCCGCCGAACTGGCCGGCCGAGACCTGGGCGTTCTGGGCCTGGATCGCATTGATCACATCGGTGGAGGTCAACCGGTAGTTATTCAGCTTGGCGGGGTTCAGCCAGATCCGCATGGCGTTCTGGGTGCCGAACAACTGCAATTCTCCCACCCCTTCCACCCGGCTGATGATGTCCTGGATGTTGGAGACCATGTAGTCGGTCAGGGCGTTGCGGTCCATGGACCCGTCCTCCGAGACCAGGCCGACGATCAGCAGAAAGTTCCGGGTGGATTTGACCACCTGGATGCCCTGCCGCTGCACCACCTGGGGCAGGAGCGGGATAGCCAGTTGCAGCTTGTTCTGCACCTGCACCTGGGCGATGTTCGGGTCGGTGCCGGCCTTGAAGGTCAGGCTGATGGAAACCGCCCCGGCCGAGTCGCTGGTGGAGGACATGTAGATCAGGTTGTCGATGCCGTTGAGCTTTTGCTCAATGACCTGGGTGACCGTGTCCTGCACGGTCTGGGCCGAGGCGCCGGGATAAACGGCGTTGATGCTGATCTGCGGCGGCGCGATGGGCGGATACTGGGAGACCGGCAGGGTCTTGATGGCCAGAAGACCCGCCAGCATGACCATGATGGCGATAACCCAGGCGAAAATAGGACGATTTATGAAAAAACGGGGCATAGCGTATCTCCTTTATTTTTTGGCTGCAGCTGGTTCTGGAGTAGCCGGCGGGAGGCGCTGCCGGTGCGCTGTCAAAGGGAACAGCTTTGACAGGATTTCCCGGTCGAGCCTTCTGCAGTCCCTCCAGAATGACACGGTCTCCCGCTTTTAACCCGTCGCTAACCAGCCAGTTCTCACCAACTGTCCTGATAACCTTGATTGGACGTATTTCTACCTTTTCCCCGGCTCCAACCACCAGAACCATGGCGTCACCATTAGGATTACGGGTCACGCCGCGCTGTGGGATAAGGATGGCGTTGTCGTTTACCCCCTCTTCCACAATCGCGCGTACAAACATGCCCGGAAGCAGGGTCTGTTTCGGGTTTGGGAAGATCGCCCGCAGGGTAATTGAGCCGGTGCTCTGGTCCACGGTAACTTCTGAAAATTTCAGGGTGCCAGACAACGGATAGTCGCTTCCGTCTTCCAGCTGCAGCCTTACCCTTGACTGGCCAGCCGCATTGTTTTTCATAAGGCCGCTGGCCAGGTTCCGCTTCAGGCGCAGCAACTCCGCGCTGGACTGGGTGACATCCACATATATGGAACCAAGCTGCTGGATGGTGGCAAGTGCTGCCTGCTGGCTGGCAGTCACCAGGGCGCCGTCGGTCACAGTCGAACGGCCGATCCGTCCGGAGATGGGGGCAGTTACCTTGGTATAGGCCAGATTGATGCGGGCGGTCTCAAGTGCTGCCTTGCCGGCCTCGACGTCCGCCTCAGCCTGCTTAAGTGCCGCGCTTGCATCGTCGTAGTCCTGCTGACTGACTGCATTTATTTTAACTAGCTCCCGATAGCGTTCGGCCTTAAGCCCGGCAGGGATGAGATTGGCCTCAGTCCTGGCAAGTGAAGCCTTTGCGCTGGTCGTAGGCCGCCTGGTAGGTAGCCGGGTCGATCTGGTATAGCACCTCACCTGCCTTGACATCCGATCCTTCAGTAAACAGGCGTTTCTGGATGATGCCACCTACCTGCGGACGAACTTCGGCAATGAGAAAGGCAGAGGTTCGGCCGGCGAGTTCCGTGGTAAGCGCAACGCGTTGCGGCTGCACCACCACTACCCCCACTTCGGGAGTGCCGCCTTGCATCGGCCCGCCAGCAACAGGTTTTTTTCCGCAACCGGTCAAGACAAGGAATCCGGCGAGCATTCCAATAATAGTAATCGCTTTGGCTCTGCCCTTGGTTTGTCATATACATGCTCTATGAATGTCATGCTCGATTCCTCCTATTTCTGTAAAACATCTATGATAACGTTATATGAACCTCGCGGTCATTTGAGCTTTTTCATAATGAAGATTCCAACCGCAATAAAAACCACCCAGATGGCAGTACTGAGAATAATCAAATTAATCATAGAAAGTCGCTGCCCCCATTCGTGGAAGAGCATCTATTTCTTCCTGCTTCATCTGATCTAACACAAAAATAATACATACCAGAATGTTTCATTCACAAAAATTACTTCTGGAATCCCCGCAACAACGCGTCGACCAGAGTATGAGCGACTACGTCGCTTCTATCTTTCGAGAAATTTGCGCAATATATTTTCTTCGCTGTTACGCCGTGAGATGCTATTGACAGAGTATCCACTATCACGTCCACCTCTATCTCCCTCAGTTTACCGGCATTTATGCAGTCCTGCACTATCTCTTTGAACACGAAGTAGGTATTACGCGCCATGGATTCCTTTTCGACTAATTCCTCCCGGGTCCCGTAAATACTTTTGGTGAAAAAAATCAGTTTGTATTGATTAGGGTTTTTAAGACCAAATTCCATAAGGTAAAGCAAGGCCTTACGCAGGGTCTCGACAGGATCTTGAGAAACTGATCGGATTTGATTCAACTGTTCAGAAAAATGCGCGAAAAACTCTTCACATATGGCGAAAAGCAAATCGTCCTTATCTTTAAAATAAAGATAGATGGTGGTCGCCGAATAGTCTATTTTTTCGGCGAGCCTGCGCATAGAGAACTTTTCGTATCCTTCATTAATAAAGAGTTCCCGGGCCGCATCGAGAATCTCCCGGCGAAACTCCTCTTTGTATTTGGCTCTTTTTTCTTTGACTCCCACTACGTATTTCCTTATTACCGTTAATTAAACTTAACTAAGTTAAGTTAATTCATTATATTTGTATTTGTCAACCATCTCCCGACAGGCTGTAGCGGACACATAAACTGTCCGGTTAAAATTGGATGGCAAGGAGACGCCATTCTTTAGCATGACCTGTCAATCATCTGTAACTTTATTTAACGGGAAATGCCCGGAATGCGATACCGCGATACCAGGAGGTTTTGAAGACCTCCTTGCACATTTCCCTCTTGTTACGAGAGTGCGAGAAAACCGTCAGGGGCCAGACTCGTTGCGAGCATCACCATGTTAATAAAGCGGTGGGCTAACCAGCCAGCTGATTCCCTGTTGCGGCCTACGAGCCAGAAAGCCTCTATCTCTGTCTGAAGCCGGGAATGCCGAATCAGGAGTTCTATCTGTGCGGAGAGGGAAGAGCCCTTATCGAAGGCGCCGGGGTGCTGATTGAGGAGTTCCTGTATGTGTCCGACAGCATGCAGTCCGATGGACAATCCCAGCTCGCGGAATGCCAAACGGTAATCAGCAGGGAGCCTCCTGGAGGCTGCTGTCATTGCGTAGTAATCAAGACCCGATCTGGCAGCGTCCAGGACCTCTGTCAGAAGACCGGCATACGGAAAGCTTCCCTTTACGATCAACTGCGCCATTCTGTAAGCGTCTATCAGAAGACCGCCGATGCCGAGGGGGTCATCGGTGATCAACTGTTGTCCTTCGCATATCAGGGCCATCCCGGCAATTTCAGCACTGAGGGAAGGCCAATCTCTTTGCTCTTCGGATTGATCTGTCTGGGACTGAAGCTCACAGTAGGTGACAAGCCCGTCGAGGGGATCATGCTGGCCCATGGATGGAACGAGGGCATACGAGAGATCAATACTCATCTTCCAGTACATACGCTTCCGCGCCCTGAGTGAGGGAGCATAGGTAAAACGAGCATGGGCTGTTTTTGCCAGCTCAATTGCCCATTTTGTATACTCCGAATACCCCGTCACCAGGCTCACCCTGGCGAGGGCGTGCATCCATTTGGTGAGATAGTGATAATACTGCCCGTCCCGGTCCCATTCCAGTGATTCATCATAGGGCTCTCCCAGCTTCCGTTCATTCATCTCTTTGCCGATCCTCAGTCCACCGACGGCAGGATGCCGTGGGCCCTTTTTCTCATCAAGGCCGCTGATCCAGCCTTTGCGTTGATCATCGGTGCGATGCCGGCCGAGGGTGGAATGGACCTGCTGGACGAGGGCAAGAGCGAGCTTCCTGTACTGCTCCTCTCCGGTTTTGCGATAAAGCCCAAGGAAATTACAGACCGCGAAGGCATCTGTCCATAAATACCGTTGAGGATCTGGTCTGGCAGGCGAAAGCCCGCTCAATGCGGCATATTCGAGCATAAGCTCACGGGACAGTGGGTGGTGCATAGAGGCGGTGAGGTCTTTTCGCATCTCTTTTCCTTTGTGCCGGATGCAGGTGGCCGATGCTGCAGCGACATTATCTAAAATACTTATATATTCATATATCAGAAATCAGGCTATTTAACAACCCTGCAGCAGCGAAAAGAGCTCGTAGAGGTTGTTACGCCTTTGCTCAAGGAACGGGATTTGAAGCCATGCCCCAAGATGAGTTATAAATGTGATATGACCTCTTAAAAGGCGAGACGCAACACTCGCATACTGGTCCATTTGCATTTCATCTATTTTCTGGTATGCTTTTTTTATATATCAAAATGCAGCCTTTCACGGAGGAATAAATGCTTATAGAATTCAGTATCGTGCCGTTGGGCATCGGCAGCAGCATCGGTGATAAGCTGGCAGACGTACTGAGGATTGTTGATGCAAGCGGATTGCCTTATAAGATCAACCCCATGGGGACGGTCATTGAGGGTGAATGGGATGCAGTGATGAAGATTGTCAGGAAATGTCACATGACCGTTATGAAAAAAGGGGAAAGGGTCTTGACCAATATTACTGTTGATGACCGCAAAGGTATGCCTAACAGAATTGATGCAAAGGTAAAATCCATTGAGCGGAGAATAGGAAAGTCGCTCAGAAAGTGATATGGGCCTGAAGAAGCTGTGTTAGCACCCCTGGCCAAAAACAATAGAAGATGCCAGGAGGCTTCAGAATGAAGTTTCCAAGAAGGTCGTCCTGGAGCCCCTGAAGGCGAAAATAAATACGGTTGGAGGGGTAGACGCGTTATCTGACGGGGAAACTATAATAGGATGCGTATCTGTTTTTGACTATAGATCTCTTGTTTCTGTCGAAGAGATTTACAGCATCGCAAAGACCTCATTCCCCTATGTCCCGGGGTATCTGACTTTCAGGGAGGGGCCTGCAATGCTCTCAGCCTTAGAACGCCTCAGCAGTCTTCCAGACATCCTTATAATGGCCCAATAAGCACTATTAGGGTCAAGGAACCCCACGGCGTTTTTTAAAGGTCGCTTAATAAACTAAGAGTTGACATGAATATTTCTATCGGTTATATTGCGGAATCTTTTCGACTTGGAGGCATCAATGAAACGTGCAATGGTTTTCATCATATTCATCACTTTGGGTTTCTCCGGATCAGCATTCGCTTTAGGCAAACCCGACTTCTCAGGCAGATGGACCTTGGACGTAGCCAAAAGCGATATGGGGAAAGCGCGCCTGTCCGCCGGCGCTCTAGAGGCGTCGAAATTGACCATTGTGATTAAACAGACCCCGGCTGTTCTCGCCACAACGCGCAACGTGGGCAGGGGCCCCGAGACCACTATCCTCAAGCTGGATGGCAGTGAGAGTATAAATAAGTCTCCCAGCGGCCTGGACATCAGGAGCACCAGCCGGTGGGAGGGCTCGACACTGGTTACAAAGAGCGTCATGTCGACTGGACATGGGACCACAGAGTCGACCCTTGTCCGATCCCTCAGCGCCGACGGCAAGGTGATGACGATAGATACGACCACTAAGACCTCTACCGGCACTGGCGAACTAAAACAGAAGCTTATCTACAATAAGCATTAGTAAGAACGCTGTGACGCGAAATTGCTATGAACAAAGACGTTAGCGCAATTATGTTTATTCGTGGTTGAAACAATCGCCACAGGGCTTTGTCGAGGGTCTCTTATTCCAGTCGTAATCGTTATAGAGTTGCGAACGGTAATGCCTATCAACTTTCAGGTGGACGGCGCAGGCCAATCGAATTCCGTTACGGCTTGGATGCGCAGGTGGTGAGGGTGTAAAATAGTACGATCTTATGAACTTGCATCGATCGCCGCTGCTAAAACATCTTTTCGCCCTTGCGACCTTTGGGATTGCCATGGGCTTTCTTGAAGCGGTAGTTGTCATCTACCTAAGGCAGATCTTATATCCCGAGGGTTTTGCATTTCCCCTTAGGCGTATGTCGCCCGTTCTTCTATCGATCGAGTCGCTCAGGGAGATTTCTACAATGGTAATGCTCATTACTGTGAGCATCCTTGCAGCTTCTGAGTTTCTCAGGAGGTTTTCATTTTTTCTCATAATTTTCGGCGTGTGGGACATTTTCTATTACATCTGGCTCAAGATCCTTCTTGATTGGCCTTCAACCCTTCTCGATTGGGATGTTCTCTTCCTTATCCCCGTGATATGGATAGGCCCTGTCCTTGCGCCAGTGATCTGTTCCGGTACCATGATCGTGATCGGGGGATATTTCCTGGTTATTCTTAATAAGGGCTATGCTGTGCGAATGAGGCGCTCTGAATGGCTCCTTATGGGTCTAGGGACTTTGCTCATCTTCATCACGTTTGTCTGGGACTTTGCTCACATTATTATCAAGGGAGGATTTTATTCACGGTTCTGGGTGCTCGGAACAGACCCTGAATTCCAGAAGATGCATCGCGGCATTTGTCCCCACTTCATACAACTGGCCGTTATTCATTACGGGCGAAGCACTCATCTTCTCTAACTTGGTTTCCCTGGGAAGGAGAGCAAAACAGATTAGCTGATAGAAAATGCCACTTTGTCCCTGACCTGAATAGTGTCTGTGTAAAAAGTTGTTTTTCTTGCTTGTCATTCCCGCGTGTTGTTAGCGGGAATCCAGTCTTTTCAATAGGTTCTGGATCCACGGTCAAGCCCGAGGATGACAAATTGTGAGTTTATACACAGACACTAATAATTCCGCACTGTCGTGATTTCAGATATAATCTTATTGAGCCATAATGAAAGACCGCGGAATAGTGCCCGTAATATTTTTGTGCTCCTTTTCAAGCCTTGCGTATGAGATACTGCTGACAAGGATATTCTCCATATCGCTCTGGTATCACTTCGCTTTTATGATAATCAGCATTGCCATGCTCGGCATCGGGGCCAGCGGGACAATACTTGCACTATACCCAAAACTACGGAATCTCTCCAACATAGGCCGCTACACACTGTTGCTTGGGGGCGCCATCTCTCTTAGTTATCTGCTGTCAAACCAGATAGCTTTCGACCCGGTGAGACTATCCTGGTCGCGCCTCGAGATAATGAAAATCGGCCTTTACTACATCACACTTTCCATACCTTTCTTCTTTGCAGGCCTGACTGTTGCCTCGGCCTTTGCTTCCTTAAGCGAAAAATCCGGACTGATCTACGCCGCCGATCTTCTTGGGGCCGGCGCAGGCTCAGTGGGAATACTCTGTCTTCTTTCAATTACAGCTCCTGAAAATAGTGTGTTCATTCTTTCTTCTATTGTCCTGACTTTGACATGCCTGACAGGGAAGATGAAATTGAAATTAATTGCCCTTGCATGCATATCTCTCAATGTTTTATTTCTCTATTTTTCTCCTGCGTTTATCAAGCCCCGGATGTCCCCGTATAAAGAGCTCCAGATGGCCTTGAAATATCCCGGGGCAGAACACCTCGGCACTTATTTCAGTCCCTTCTCAAGAATAGATATTTTCAGGAGCCCCGCTGTCCGCTTTGCCCCTGGCCTCAGCCTCACGTATCTCGACCCCATTCCCGAGCAGATCGGAATTGCGACAGACGGCGGGGATATTAACGCTATAACAACCTTTGACGACGTCAAAAAGCTCTCGTTCCTCCAATACCTGCCCTCTGCGCTTGCCTATGAAACAGGCAAAAAAGAAGATGTCATGATCATTGATCCGAAAGGTGGTCTCCAGGCGCTTGTTGCAAGTCACTTCGGCTCAGAACAGCTGTATAAAGTTGAGTCCAATGCTTTATTGATGAGAGTTGTCCGTGACAAGTACCGGGATTTTTCCAGGGACATATTCGGTAATAACAGCTGGTCAGCTCTTGGCAGGTCGTGGCTTAAGTCAAGGGACAAAAAATTCGACATTATTGATATATCACTGATGGGTGTAAGCCCCTCCGGCTCTCTCGGAATAGCAGAGGATTACAGGTTCACGGTTGAGGCCTTCAAGGAATATATAGCGCATCTGAAGGCAGCAGGCATCTTAAATATCAACCTCTATATTTCCCAGCCGCCCAGAACAGAGTTGAGATTGCTCAATACGATCATTACCGCCTTTGAGGAGCTTGGAATAAATGATGCCGGAAGCCGCATTGCGGCAGTCAGAAGCTGGGGGAGCATATGCATACTGCTCAAAAAAATGCCTTTTACTACAGAGGAAACAGGGATTATCAGAGAGTTCTCAAAGAAGAGGAGGTTTGACGTAATACATCTGCCGGGTATTAAGGAAGAGGAGACAAACATCTATATCCGTACGCCCGGAAACGAATATTTCAGTGCCTTCAGGAGCATCCTGGGTCCGGAAACAAGAGGAGAGTTTCTGGAGAGGTATATCTTTGATGTAAGAGCAGTCCGTGACGACAAACCGTTCTTTCATTATTATCTGAAGTTCAAAAACATTAAGACTGTTTACAGGGTCATGGGTGAGAAATGGCAGTACTTCATGGAAGAAGGCTATATCCTCCCTGCGCTATTTCTTCAGGTACTGTTTTTAAGCCTTCTGCTGATGCTCGTTCCGGCATTAGCAAATAAAAGAGAGAACAGAAAAAAAGCAGGATCTAACAGGTGGTTCCTTTTGTATTTCGCGTTATTGGGCATAGGGTTCATGTTCATTGAAATATCTTTTATCCAGAAGATTATCCTGCTCCTTGAGAACCCGTCTTACGCTGTAGCGGTTTTACTCACCTCAATACTTATAAGCTCGGGCATCGGCAGTCTGCTGAGTTACAGGACCGTCATACTGAGAACGCCGCATGTCATGATCGTAATTTCTATTCTTGTTATCGCTTACAGCATATTCCTTCCGAATATAATCGACGCAATCTCCCCATATTCAATGACGGTAAAAATCATTTCGGTTTTTTTCATTTTCATGCCTCCAGGTATTCTGATGGGCATACCCTTCCCGACCGGACTGAAGGCCCTGGGACAGATCGATGAATCGCTCATTCCCTGGGCGTGGGCCATTAACGGCTGTTTCTCTGTACTGGCGCCTGTGCTCGCTGTTTTACTCGCAATAATGACGGGGTTCAGGGCAGTGCTCTGGCTGGGCGCAGCCGCGTACCTTGCTGCGTTTTTTATCTTTTCTTTTCAACCTCTCCGACCATCGGAACAAAAGCCACGGGACCCATCTGAATGACTTCGGGCTCACCCTTCTTTTTAGTCAGCAGGGTGAGTGTCTGGTAAAAAAAGGTGTTGCCAAGAGGGACAACCAGCCTCCCCCCTTCTTTGAGCTGCTTTAGAAGCGGCTGGGGGATATGGTTTACAAAGGCAGTTATAATAATCGCGTCAAAAGGTGCGTATTCCTGCCATCCAAAGTATCCATCGGCGTACCTGACCTTAACATTGCCGTAGCCGAGGGCTCTGAGTCTCCCGGAGGCTGTATCTGCCAGGGACTTCCTTATTTCTATTGTATACACCTCTTTTACCATGCCGGAGAGCACCGCTGCCTGATAGCCCGAACCTGTGCCTATCTCAAGCACCCTGTCAGTGGTCTTTAATCCAAGCGCCTCTGTCATGAGCGCAACAACATAGGGTTGAGAGATCGTCTGTCCTTCTTCAATTGGCAAAGGATGGTCACTGTATGCCTTATCCTTCAGCTTCTCAGCCACAAAGAGGTGCCGCGGCACCTTCGTCATCGCATCCAGGACCTTTTTATCCTTTATCCCCCTGCCCTTAAGGTCTTTCTCAACCATGGCATGGCGCTTCTGGAAATAGGGGTCTTCTGCATAAAGATGTGAGACCAGAAATACAAGTGAAAACAGCATTGCAATCATGAGTTTTCTCATGGAAGAGCATGTCCCTTCAAAGGAATTGATATCCTTCGATCAGATGCGGCTTATGCATGAAATTGAAGACCCTCTTTGGCAAGACCGCAGAGAATCTGAATGAATGAATATTTTATTCACTGTGTTTGGCGCGCTGCCCCCGTGGCAATACCACGGGGAATATCGCTCGCTATCTATTTTAATTAGTGTGGTGTCCCAGGAATTCCTGAATTCCGAGACCCTGGCCACTCTTTGTATGTTGGCCTACTGGACTTCACCTGCAGGCATGGCCTCCAATTTGCTGATGAGGCCCTTAAGCGTTTTTTTCTCGATCTGGACACCTTTTTCGTCGGCCATCTTCTCAACTTCCTTCTGGTAATGCTGCAGGGCAGTCAATACTGCAACCGCCTCAGTATTTGTTAATTTCAAATCCATCTTCTTGCCTTCCTTTCTCTTTCAAAATAGTGTTTTTATCAAAACCTGCCAGGGATGAGTTGTTGAGTAATTCCTTAAACTACACCTCCTTCCCCCCGGAGATACCCTACTACTTGCGGATTTGGTTTTGGAAGACCTGCTATCTTCCAGGCAGCAAGTGGCTCCATAAACTGTTCGGTTATGCATTCCTTGGGCTGGTGGACATTTTTGCAGATAGAACTGAGAATCGGAAAAAAGTTATATTTCCGGTAATGGTCTCTTAGAAATTTAATAACCTCCATTCTGTCTTTGGTTAGCTCTTCGACACCTTCCTTTTCTGCCAATATGCACGCCACCTTTTCATTCCAGTCATCCGGATTTTCGAGATACCCTTCATCATCCAGATTTATCTTTTTATCTGAGTATTCCAGTACAGCCATGTAATACCTCCTGTCAGATTATTCAGCTTCTTCAAAGTTTCTCACAAACTGACCGACCTGGACGCCTAAATAAATGCACTTAACATCATTCATGCAGTCATCGGCATCCTTCTTCTCAAGGTGTGTGGTAAGCTCATGTGAGCCTTTGCTGAATTTAACGATATACGCATTCTTCTCTTTACTGAAATCAAGAGTTACCGAAATGCCGTGTTTTGTAACCTCCGGATACATTTCGGTTATTTTCTGTCTTAACGCTTCGTCCGTATAGGCCATATAAGCCTCCTTTTACTCCTTTTGAGCTCCCTTATCCGGGAATTACATTTTTTCTCCTTCATCCCAGGTTCCGCAGTCGACCAGCGATAGTCCTTCAAAAAAGGATCCGTATTTGTTTTGCGGGCTGAATACCTTGTTTAGTCAGCCCACACCTTTCTGCTAGTATCTATCCCCCGACATCACTGGGTGAAATAGCATCTATGACGTCTCCCAGTTTACGCCCCAGATAACCGACCTTGTTTTCAATCTCGGTCCTCTCGGGTTTCCATGAAATCGGGCACTCTTTTCTCAACCTTTCGATCCGGTCGCCGAGTTCTTCAATAATCATATGAAGCTCATTGACTTCATTTACAACTTTTTCCTTTGAACCCGTAGGTACCTTATCTAATTTTTTGGCCAGATCATACATCTTTGCCTTCCATCCGGCAAGTTCTACTGTCACATTATTACAATAATCCGTTACATCCATTGTTTTCTCCATGACTTTAGCCATGACTTCCTCCTTTTTCTCAGGTTTATAAATTCAGACAATACGGACTCCATCAACTTCTCTTGTCCCTAATTACTACATACCATAAAAATAAAGAAGTATCAAGATACATTTTGCCTTCACATATCGCTAGCTTTCGTACCGGGATATCCCATCCCCGCCAGATTCGACTGTTAGCCTTAGTGACCTTATCGGACAATAGTTTAAATGGGGGGATAAGTGACTCCAAAAGCTAAGCAGCCTTAATCATGGTTTTTACATCCTTTTCTGTGATCCTGATTTCTTTGTGAAATTTCTTTGCATGTCCCAGTGCGATTTCAATCAACTCCTTTTCATCATGACTCCTTACCATAAAACCGCACACCGGGTCACATTCAAGTTTTTTAAGTTTTGTTTCCATGCTTATCACCTCCTTTTTCAACATTTTAATGGACCATCGCTCAAGAAAAACAAACAAATGAAAACTTAGTCGCCCTGCATTTCATAGCCGGCCAATTGAAAGCCGGGACTGATTCCATATGCTCACTGTCTTTTGTGTAATGCGCCGTAGACGACAGGCAGAAGCACCAGGCTACCAGGCAGGAGAAAAATCGTAACAGCATAAACCAGCTTCAAGGCCTTCTTGAAATGAATCCTCATTTCCCTGATCTCTTGACGCGTCAATCTTTCCCGAATTCTCAGATGTTTCAGGATGAGGCCGAAGAGTAATGCTGCCTCGATCGCTCCTTCGCTGAGAAACTCACGTCCTTCTAAAAACAGCCCTTTGACGTATTCTGTGATGCCTCTAACGTCACTTGTAAATAGCTTTATTATCCGCATCTTTTTCTCAGGTTTAACCTTAAGTTCACTATATCACCAGGTGAATGCGCCGTATATCGGATGATCTCTGATTACTTAGTAGGACTAAGTCCTACAAAAGACCATCACAGCTCAAATATCCTGAAAATTCAGTATAAAATATGATATTTGAGGCAGAACCGGACCTACCTTCGTACGGATGGAATGCCGGATTATTGCCGGATTTTGGGGCTGTGCGGTAAACCGCCCTGGAGAGGAAAGCATACAATGGACATGGTCACCGCATTGCAGGCATACTTTTCCAGTTCTACTCCACGTTGCCCAGGGTCTCGGTCACAAGGTTCGACAGCGCCGGGAATATATGCATGCTCCCGGTTATAGACCGCATATCAGAACGGTTCAGGACAGCGTTGACGACTTCCTGGATCAGGATAGCTGCGTGCGGACCTATAATATGAAATCCGAGTATCCGGCCGCTGTCCTTCTCGACGACCGCTTTGGCAAACCCGCTGCGTTCAAGCATCGCCTCTCCCATGACCGTGTCGGAATACGCCGCCCTTCCCACCAGGATATCGTACTTCTCCCTCGCCTTTTTTTCGGTCAGCCCGATGGACGCGATCTGCGGGGAGGTATAGACAGCATGTGGGACGTTCTGAAAATCCATCGGCAGCTTCTTCCTGCTCCTGGCATTATGCCATGCCAGTTCAGCCTCATGGTCGCCGGCATGGGTGAACATCGCCCTGCCGATAGCGTCGCCCAGGGCCCAGATATGCCTTTTGTTCGTCCGGAGATAATCGTCCACCTTTATGTAGTTGCTCTCATTTATCTCGACACCTGCATTTTCTATACTGAGCAAGTCAGCGTTCGATGTCCGTCCTGCAGTAACCATGACAGCGTCAGCCTGCAGCTCCTGTATGGCACCGGACTCCCTGTTCTTTACCAGCACCTCATATCCCTTGCCTGACCTCCTGACTTCAACTGCATCAGACCCGAAGAGGAGAGTCATCCTTCTGCCCATCTCATTTTTCAGCAGCTCTGATATTTCAGGCTCTTCAAAAGGCAAAAGGTCCATGTCGCGTATGATCAGCGTAACCTTTGTTCCTACTGCCGAGAAGAAATGCGCGTATTCGACGCCGACAAATCCGCCTCCGATGATTACCAGGCTCCCGGGCTGCTCCTTCAGGTTCAGCACGGTCTCGTTCGTCAGATAGTCAACCGAATCAATCCCCTTTATGTCAGGGACAGTTGGGCGCGAGCCCGACGCTATGAAGATCTTCCTGCCCCTGATTCTCTGCTTGCCGACTGCGAGCGTCCGCTCATTGAGAAAATGGGCCTGCCCCCTGAAAAAATCGATGTTGTCGCTCTCCTCCAGGGCTTTTTCTATGGAGCGTCTGCCTGAGGAGACTGTTTCCTTCATCCTTTGCATGATATCGCCGAAGTCTATCTCCGCAATATGCGCGCTTATGCCGAATGCAGAGGCTTGTCTGATCTCAATTATCCTGTCTGCGGTATGAATAAGTGTCTTTGAAGGCACGCAGCCATAGTTGACACAGGTCCCACCTGGGTTCCCCTTATCTGCAACAGCAACGCTGAGTCCCTGCGAGGCTGCCTTAAAGACAATGCCCAGGCCAACATCTCCGGCGCCTACAACAATAACATCATAGGTTTTCATAAACAGACCTCCTGATGCGCGTTCTGTATTATCCTGTCTGCTATATATGTCTGATCAGGGGGCAAGATCTGCCTCAAGATCTATCAGCAGCTCGACCTCATGACCGAGCATGACTCCAAAATCCGGCATCGGCTGGTTCCACGTAATGCCGTAGTCTTCCCTGTTGAGCTTGGCGGCTATCGCAAACCCCATGCTCAGTCCGTCGCCAAAGGGGTCTTTGACAGGGTCTGTGTATGAAACCTCTACTGTTATGCTTCGTGTGACCCCGTGAAGGTTAAGGTCCCCGGTCACAAGGCCGCGTCCGGGCGCGAGGGCCTGGATCTGACTGCTTTTAAATGAGATGACCGGGTACTTTTCCGTGTCGAGAAAATCAGCTGACATAAGGTGAGCGTCCCTTTTCCCGACGCCGCTTATGACGCTTGAAGCGTCAATCGTCAGCTCAACGGACGAACCACTGATATCGGCCGGATCAAAGCGGACGGACCCTTCGATTTTATTGAACTGACCGCGCACCTGCGCGATCATCATATGCCGGATTGAGAAAGCTGCTACAGAGTGGTCTGGGTCAACAACCCAAGTCTTCATATCAAGTCTCCTTTTCTGACAAAATATTTACAGCACCTGCTGTCTTCATTCCAGAAAGCACTGCGGGTCTTCCGCAAGGCAGGCATCCATGCCGCCTGTCCCGGCAGTAGCAAAGGCGATCGCCCTGCAGCCCCGGCATGAGGCCCACCTGCTGCAGTCTCCGCATTTTCCCTGATACAGGGCCTTGTCCCTTAGGCTGTTGAGCACATCGGAAGAGGCCCATATCTCCCTGAGTGAATCAGTACGTACATTCCCGATAGCTATTGGGAGCCTCCTGCAGGGAGTTACAGTGCCGTCGGGCATAATTGTCAGTCCTGAAACACCTGCTGCGCATCCGCCGGACGGCACGGAACTGCCGTAAGCAGCCTGCCCAGGAGACCGGTACTGTGAGGCGACCGGGTCTCCGGTGACGATCTTCAGGTCCCCTGTATTCATGGAGAATATTTTCTTGTAAAGGTCTTCAACAGCAGTCCTGCTGAGCATCCTGCCTATAAGCTGCCTTCCTCCCCCTGACGGGACAAGCCTTGAAAAGCCGAGCTTCTGCGCTCCCAAAGCAGAGGACAGGCTGATCATGTCCATGAAATGAGGTGCGTTGATTTCAGAAAGAGTTGTATTCAATGTGAGCTCGATGCCCGAACTGACAATATTCTCTATGCCGTTTAGCGAAGCTGCAAAACTCCCTGCACCACGAATACTGTCATGAATCTGCTCCGGCCCCTCAAGGCTTATCTGGACGCCCCTGACCCCGAGGTCTGCAAGCTCCCGTGCCCTTTCCCGGCTGATGAGCGTACCGTTGGTAAGAATATATATATCAAATCCCTTCTGATTCAGAGCATCGAGGATGGCGCTGAAGTCACTTCTAAGGAAGGGTTCTCCCCCAGTCACTGTGAAGCTCGACTCAAACTGGACGGTGTAAGCCTCTTCCCAGTCTGTTATGATCTCAGAGACTTCGTCAATTACGGACATTATCTCCCCGAGCGTCATCTCCCCTGACCTGCTGCCGTCCTGGTAGCAGTGGCTGCAGCGAAGGTTGCAGCGCTCTGTAATATGCAGCTGGATGAAAAATTCAAACGGATTGCTAATCGGCATAGTATTTCACCAGTTTCTCCTTGAATATCACCATATCAGTCATAATACAACGATAAAAGCCGGCAGCCGTGAGGGACCTTCGGAAGTGTGTATGGTCTGTCCCTCACAGCTGCCTTTTTTGTTGTTGCCTGACCGGCAACCTTAGCTCTTTCAACCCTTTCACTTGCGGCATGCTTTTCCGGGATTTTCTGCAGCAGCCTTCTTCAGGCCTTGCCATAAAGCAGCCTCTTTCTCAAGAACTTCTTTTGAGAGCATCTTCTTCATCCACCTCACCTCCTTCCTCTGAAAGGATCCGGCTGTCATGACATAAGACAGCCATATCCAATTTTACCAGCTTACCAGGCGTTTGTGAATCGTTTCATTTGACTACATCTTGTGTAGGATTATTCTGATAGATCCGGCTTGCCGCAATGGCAATATCTGTCAGAAAGTGCGAACGGAGACAAGGATGACCGGGGGGTTGTCTGCCCGGGCGGTTGGTGATACACTTTACTACAAGGAGATCAGCCGTTTATTCCGTTAAAACAATCCAATTAAGGAGGCAGTTATGAAAATGATGATGACGTTATTGGTTGCCGTCGCGCTGGTATCGGCGATTGCACTATCCGCTTCAGCGGAGCAAAACATTAAGGGGAAAGAAGTCTCTTACAGCTCCGGTTCCACGGTAATGAAAGGCTATCTGGCCTATGATAAAAACATCAAAGGCAAAAGACCCGGCATACTCGTTGTCCATGAATGGTGGGGGCATAACGAATACGTCAGGAAGCGTGCCCGCATGCTGGCGGCTATGGGGTATGCCGCACTTGCAGTCGATATGTACGGAGACGGTAAGCAGGCCATGCACCCTGACGACGCAGGCAAATTCTCATCAGAGGTGATGAAAAATTTCGACACGGCAAAGGCGAGGTTCACAGCAGCCATGGACTTTCTGAAAAAGCAGCATATCGTTGATCCCGGAGAAATCGCTGCCATAGGCTATTGCTTTGGGGGCGGTGTAGTGCTCAATATGGCACGACAAGGCATTGATCTTAAAGGGGTCGCAAGCTTCCACGGCAGCCTCGCCGCAGTGAAACCGGCCCAGCCGGGCGCGGTCAAGGCCAAAATCCTCGTGCTCCATGGAGAGGATGATAAGTTCACCACAGCAGAGCAGATCGATGCGTTTAAAAAAGAGATGAAAGATGCGAAGGCTGATTTCCAGTTCATAACCTATCCAGGCGCAATGCACAGCTTTACCAATCCCGATGCCGATGCATATGCGAAGAAATTTAATCTGCCCCTCGGATATAATGCAGAAGCGGACAAGAAATCATGGGAGGAACTTCGCAGGTTTCTCAGTCAGATATTCAAAAAGTGACGTATGAGGTAGGAGAGTAAAAGAAAGAATGAAAGCCATGGCGCTCAAAAGAGTTTCGGATTTCCTGAAAAATAGTCAGCCACTGGAGTTGATTGATATGCCAGTGCCTGTTCCCGGAGAGAAAGAAATTCTGGTAAAAGTCTCGCGGTGCGGGGTTTGTCCTACAATGTTTATCCGCGTTGACTTGTTTGAATTTTCATGATAAGTATTAATAAAGGAATATGTAGTGGAAAAAGATAGTATTTTTTAAGAAAGGAGAGTGGACATGAACCTGGAACTGACAGACAAGGAAAGAGAAATGCTTGTAGGCGTACTTAACGACTATATACCGGAACTCAGAGGTGAGATTGCTTCAGGCGCTAAACACGATTTCAAGCTTGAGCTGAAGGAGGAAGAAGCGATATTAAAAGTAATACTGGAAAAATTGCATGCACTGAAATAAAGTATATTTTCCTCCGCTGAAGTTAAATATGAACTTCGCAGGCCCTGCCCCAAGATACTGCATTTATACTTGATGGGTTGCGCCTGATCATCAGCTACTTCATACCAGGAGCGTAGCTGGGCAGATCTCGATTCCTGATTTGCCTCCTGTAGCACAATTGCCGCGCAACCGTGCAGTAAACCACGTTAGAAGAACTTTGCCCTTCTAACAGAAAGGCTCACATACCCACGTGTTACCTTAAAAGACTTTCTAACCGGGGTAAAAAGACCTGAAAATGAGCATATGGCTGATCTGAAGAAAAATATTTTCCTCACGGGTGCTCCTTCGTCCGGCAAGACGACAGTCATCAAGAAGGTGATTACACTCATGCCCCACGCTGCCGCCGGATTCTACACCGAGGAGGAACGGGTGGCAGGCAAGCGGATCGGCTTTGTCATGAAAACGATTGAGGGAAAATCAGGCTACCTTGCCCATCAGGACATTCGGTCTGATTTTCACATACGGCGGTATGGGGTCAGCATCGAAAATATCGAGACAATTGCGGTACCTTCGATTACGACTTGCAACAGACACATCATTATCCTCGATGAGATCGGGAAGATGGAATGTTTCTCCGAAGTATTCAAACAGGCTGCGCTAAATGCCCTTGATTCACCCAATATTGTGGTCGGCACGATTACCTTCGGAGGCGATGATTTCATCTTGCGGATCAAAAGCAGGGGAGATATCGAAATTCATGAGGTAACGCAGGAAAACAGAGATTCGCTGCCTGATTTGATTCTGGCGCGAGTAGCACGCCTTCTCAAACAGTAGTTCTGCTGCGCAACTAGGTGAAGTATTCCATTTTTATAATTTCTTCATCAGATTACCACCAGAAGCACAGTCTGAGGTCATATCCCGAAATAATGGAGGAATTCAGGTGATAATACGTCATGCCAGCTTAAATAAAGGAGTTGTTGCTCTCCTGACAGGACTAAGATGTCCCCCGCTAAAGAGCAATTAGGCAAGCCTATCGATATAAACCTTTTGGTAAAAACCAGGAGCAATGCCACAAATGTTAGAATAAAATACAGTTTGATTCAGATGGAGGCCTTGTGTTTGGGACCATACTTTTATCAGCCGTCACGCTGATGCACCTGTACGTCTTCTGGCGTGCGGGCTCAGTGCCGTTTCTGAAACGTCATGTCCCCGGAAAATTCCTCATAAGCACTGGCGTGTTTTTCTGGCTGATCTTCTGCCTCGGCCGCTTCTTCAGTCACGATGCCACAGGCGCTCTTGCGGCGACCCTGGAGCTGACCGGCATGAACTGGATGGCAGTGATGTTCCTCACTACAATCTCCCTTCTCGCTGTTGACCTTGTCACCGGCTTCGGCCTTCTTATGCCCAGGCTTGCTCCTTCGCTAAGAGGCGTGGCACTGATTGCAGGCGGGGTCCTTTCAATAATCGCACTCGTACAGGGGCTGCGGCCTCCGGTGGTGCAGGAGTATGAGGTGCGGCTCTCAGGGCTTCCCAAAGAGATGGATAAAACAGTGCTCGTAGCCATGTCCGACATGCACCTGGGGAGTATGCTTGACAGTAAGTGGCTGGAGGCGCGCGTTGCCCAGGTACAGGCAGAAAAACCAGACCTCATTGTCCTGCTTGGGGACATATTCGAAGGGCACAGCGAGCCTCCTCAGGAACAGCTTCAGATCTTTCACCGCCTTTCAGCGCCTCTGGGTGTCTGGGCTGTTTTGGGCAATCATGAATACCATGGGCGTGAAGCGACAGGCACGCCGCTTATGAAGATTGACGGCGCGCGGGTGCTCAACAATTCCTGGGCCGAACTTAAGCCCGGACTTGTCCTGGCAGGAGTTGACGACCTTACCAGAAACCACCGTTCAGGCACGGCTGATTACCTTGTCTCAAGGGCGCTTGCAGGCAGGCCTGCAGGGGCTACTATTTTCCTGTCCCATACGCCCTGGCAGGCTGAAAAAGCAGCCTCAGCCGGAGCAGGCCTTATGCTCTCGGGACACACCCACGGAGGCCAGATATGGCCCTTTGGTTACCTGGTCCAGCGCATATACCCTCTGCTTGGAGGAAGGTACGACATTGACGGAATGACAGTCATCGTATGCAGGGGTACCGGCACCTGGGGTACGCGCATGCGACTCTGGCACCCCGGAGAGATCCTCCGCGTGACGCTCCGCGCGGAAGGGAAGTGAGAAATCGCAAGAGCAGTACTACCCGGTACAGAGACATTTTGCGGCTGGCCTGGGCCAAAAAAATGCGATTGAGACACTAATTACTATTAAGGAGCGTATGCTTTTCTCCAAGAGTGCCTGTCTGTTAATAGTAGTCAAGATTATCTGCACATATAAGGTCTCTGAAGACGCAAAGGCCATTGACCCCTAAAATGTGTTTATACGTGTCATGGATGGCTGACTATCTTGATACCGCTGGTCAATCTTGTATCTGTCCTTGCGGAGTGATACAATTATGAGCATAAGGCAGATGTTGGGCGCATCCGTAATATAAATCTCTCAAATCATAGAGGTGGGCCATGAAGGTATTAATCGTAAGCGCAGAAAACTTTGAAGACACGGAACTCCTCGTTCCCTATTACAGAATGCTTGAAGAAGGACATGGTGTCGATATAGCTTCCATGAAAAAAGGAATGATCAGAGGCAAGAAAGGATACGAAGTTGAAGCAAACAAGGCGATCAAGGATGTTAATTCCGAGGATTATGACTTCCTCATACTCCCTGGCGGCAAGGCGCCCGGAGAGATCAGAAAGGAGCAAAGGGCCCTCGAAATAGCCCGGGATTTCTTTGATAAAAACAAGCCAGTCGCCGCAATCTGTCACGGTCCGCAAATATTGATCTCTGCAGGTCTTATGAAGGGTAAACACGCAACCTGTTATCGTTCAGTTGCGCCTGAGATGAAGGAAGCTGGAGCCAACTACGAAGATAAAGAGGTAATCGTTGACGACAATTTAATCACATCCCGACAACCTTCAGACCTTCCGGTTTTTATGAAGGAGATCATGAAGAAGATAAAGAAGAAGTAACCACTCCGAGATGACATATGCAGAGGCCATGTCGCTCTCGGGATTAACACTCTGCGGCATAACATGATGACGGTTGCCTACCATTTCCGAAATTGTCACCAGCTGCCTCGACTATTATGCAAAGTTAAGGTTAAGTCTTTTGGGATCTGAAATATCTACTTCTATCCTTATAACTTAAGATGCCCTTTCTCTCTGTACATCAGTTTATCTGCCATTGTTAAAAGGTCGTCCAGAGTGCAGGGGTTTGCCGGATTATAATGAGCAATACCGACACTGACTGACAGCAGATATGGACGACCGTTTTGTTCATTATGGCTCCTGAGATTCTGTTGAATGTGCTCACATATTATTTGTTCTATATCCAGTTCAGAGGGTTCTGTCAGAAGAACGGCAAACTCATCGCCTCCCAGCCGCCCCAGGACATCAGATTCACGGAAGGATTTCCTTAGAATATTTGCAGTATCAGCCAATGCCCGGTCGCCTTCTTTATGCCCGAACTGATCATTGATTCTCTTCATGTCGTCCAAATCCAATATAGACAAGAATAAGGTTTTTCCTTTCCCGGTCCGCCACGCGCAGTTGATGCTCTGCAAGAGCGATGAATCCCCGCCTGTTATACAGTCCGGTGAGGATATCGGTATTGGCAGCTTCATACAGCTTTTTTTCCGTCTCCTTCTGTCTGGGAGATGTCCCTCCACACTTCAACAAAACTGGATACTGCTGTCGCTGGCGCAGGCGTATATTGGAGTGCAGCTTATAAGATAATGCCCCTTCAATTTCTCTACGTATCTCTCCTCGATCCTCTCCCTGCCTGTGAGGATCGCCATGCTGCCGGAGCAGTTGGAAAGCTGTTTTTCCGAGCCGCAGATAGCTTCTGTAGCAGTGTCTTCCTATGAGCTCGTTCCAGTCAATACCCAGCTTGGCGGTCAACGCCTTATTTGCCCTTCTGATGACATGCTCCTTGTCTATCACTGCAACCATATCCGGCATAGCGTCAAAGGTCTGCTCCCATTCTTCCTTGCCTAACCTGATTAATTCGTCGGCCTTTTTGCGCGCGCTGATGTCTATGGATGAGCCGACCATGCCCGTAGGAGCGCCGCTGCCGTCCCTCAGCAGCGACAGCAGGAGCAGCGCATGGAACTCCTCGCCTGATTTTCTTCTCAGACGCACTTCACTTTCATGGACTCCCTTTTCTTTCAGAGGTCCGATAACATCATGCTCAAGAAACTCCAGTTGGTCCTCAGGATAAATAAATGATATGTGTCTGCCCACAGCCTCTTCCGCCGTGTATAAATACAGTTCTTTCAGCCCCCTTGTTCCAACTGGTGACATTGCCGTCGAGATCGGTCGTAATGACAGCGTCCTGTATCTGATCCAGTATCCTCGCCTGCCTATGAATCATCTCTTCGTACTTCTTGCGCCTGGTAATGTCACGCGAGATGGTGGACGCTCCGATGATTGTGCCGGCGGCATCTCTAATGGGGGACACAGTTAACGATATGTTAATCTGCTTCGGCGGCTTTCGTCACGCGTACAGTTTCGTAGTGCTCTACTCTTTCCCCCCTCCTGATTTTTTCTAAAATTGACTGAATCTCTTCGGCATGACTGGCAGGGGACAAGAATGGATATAGGTTGGCCAATGGTCTCCTCAGCCGTATAGCCGTAAATCCTTTCGGCGCCCTTGTTCCAACTGACGATAATGCCGTTGAGGTCTTTTCCTATAATGGCATCGTCTGAAGATTCAACAATTGCAGCTAATCTGGAGTTCAATTCCCCAATTTCTTTTTGCAGGTCCAGCTGCCTTTGCAGGTCAATAATCCTTCGCTGCCGCAACTCAGCAAGTTCAGCATTATTCTCAGCATTATCTTCCATAATTGCCCTTGAATTCATTATCTCAGATGTCGAAGTTGCTGTCGAGGACAATATCCACTCTGAAGAGATTGAGTATTATTATGTCGCCAACAATTGAAGAAATGACCGGTGTTTTAGGGTTATTAATCCCTGCCAAAGAAATTTATCGCGTCTTTGACCTTATCAAGGTCAACGCGGGTATTGATGCAGGGGCCATAAGGCCTTTCATTCGTTATCCCGAGGATAGGAAACGGATAGGTATCTACCAGCCCGCTGGAGAGGTCTCTTTCGCAGGCCACAGCCACAATAGCTTCAGGCCTGATTTCCTTAACGATCTTTCGTGCAATGGTGCCGCCGGTAGCTACAAACAGTTCAAGCCTGTTTTCTTCCGCAAGCTCGATAAGGTCCTTTATTTCGCACCTGCCGCACCTTTCGCAGTTGTAAATATTATGCGTAAGTCTTATGGTGCACTCGGTCACCTGGATGCAATGCGGCAAAAGAAGGAGTATCTTTTTTGTCTTCGTCTTTTCTGCCATGACAAGCCTGTTGTTTAAATGTATAACAGACCTCTGAAAACCCTCTTTTTTATTTTTTAAAAAAGCGCTTAAAAACATGAGAAAGGGATAATACACCCTTAAGACAAGACCTCTCAATATCCTATAAGGTGTCAAAAGATGCCCCCTCTTTTAAATGTCTTCCGTGCATGAAAGCAGATGCAGACATTATCTTTTTCCCCTCGGGTTTCACCTCTGTTACGGCAAGTATACCCTCGCCGGTGCTGACAAGAATGTCGCTAATGGAAATCTCTTCTATACGCCCCACGGTCCCTTTATTGTCATGCGGGAGCGACTTTTGCCTTTATAATATTTATCTTTTCGCCATTTAAATAACAGTATGCACCTGGCCAGGGATACGTCCCTCTTATCAGGTTGGATATTTCACGGGCTGATAACGACCAGTTTATCCTTCCGTTTTCCTTCTTTAAAGGCGGGGCAAAAGTGGCCTTGCCGCTTTGTGGTACCGGCCTTATGAGCTTATCTTTTAACCCCTTAAGGGTTTTCATAAGGAGTGATGCCCCTGCCTGAGAAAGTCTCACGGCCAAGAGTGTAGGCATTATCTTCATCATATATTTCCACCTCTTCTCTCAAGAGTATGTCTCCTGTATCCATTCCTTCATCCATAAGCATTGTGGTAATGCCTGTTTTTTCATCGCCGTTTATAAGCGCCCATTGTATAGGGGCAGCCCCCCGATATTGAGGGAGCAAAGATGCATGCACATTCACACACCCAAGAGGAGGCAGCTTAAGCAGGGAAGGAGGGATAATTTTTCCATATGCAACAACAACGATGATGTCAGGAGCCAGCCTTGCCATCTCATCAAAAAATTCAGGGGTCCTTATGCTTGAAGGCTGCAGGACGCGGATTCCCCTTGAGAAAGCCAATTCCTTGACAGGAGGCTGGGACAATTTATGCCCCCTTCCCTTCACCTTATCCGGCTGAGTAACAACAGAAATAACATCTTCTCCTGATTCAATGAGGGCCTGAAGGGAAGGAACTGCAAACTCAGGGGTCCCGAAATATATTATTTTCATTTACGTGTAATTGGCCCTACTGGTTGAACTTCTGGATTTTCTTATACCGTTTCTTGAAAAATTCTCTCTTGATCGGGCTGATCCTGTCAATAAGCAAAATGCCGTCAAGATGATCTATTTCGTGCTGCAAGGCTATTGCAAGAAGGTCCGTTCCTTCGATTTCTATTGGCTTGCCATCCCTGTCCTGGGCCTTGACTACCACCTTTTCAGCCCTTTTAACTACTGCCGTATATTCAGGGAGGCTGAGGCAGCCCTCTTCAAATTCAACCTCGCCTTCAGAACTCACTATAACAGGGTTGACTATAACAAGCAGGGGAAACTTCTCATCTCTGGAACTGATATCGATAACAGCAAGCCTCTTTGGTTCTCCCACCTGGGGGGCCGCAAGCCCGACCCCGGGCGCGGCATACATGGTCTCGATCATATTGTCTATAAGCACCTGCAGGTCCTGATCAAAAGTGGTTACAGGCAAAGCCTTCTGTTTTAATACCTTTTCCGGGTACTTTTTTATTTCTAAAATAGCCATATACAATTATAAAACATTTTGCCCTCTCCGGTCGATAAAGCAATCAGACGAAAACTCATCCCATTAGAAAAAACCTTACGCTACCTGATTTCATTAAAATATCTCAAAATGGTAACATTACAGAAAATGAAACGCGGTTATTACAGATTCAGTCTAAACAGCATCTTTCTGAGTAAATTGGAAGCACTAATCCATTAATTGACTAAAAGGAACCATTCTCTATATGTCTGAAGCACGTCTTTTTGCCATACAGTCTCTTCTGGAGATATTCAAAAGAGGCAAGCGACCTAAAAAATCATTAGAGGATATCGCTTCATCTTTGGACAGAAGAGACCGTTCCTTTAATATGGAAATCGTTTACGGCGTATTGAGATACAGGGACACGATTGACTGGATACTGGACCATTTCCTTGAAAACCCTTCAAAATTAGGTGATTTCACACTCAATAATCTCAGGATCGCGGTATATCAGATCTTTTTCATGAGAGTCCCTGATTGGGCAGTCGTAAACGAATCAGTTGAAATCGAAAAGAATAAATCATTGCGGGATGCTCCCAACAGAAAAGGCCCGCTGGTAAATGCTGTCTTAAGAAATATTCTCAGACAGAAAGAAAAATTTGTCCTGCCGGTTAAGCTGGAAGATCCTGTTGAAGCTATAGCAATTAATACCTCCCATCCTAAATGGCTCATAGAAAGATGGATTGAACGGTTCGGAAAAAATGATGCGCTCCTGCTTGCAAAGGCAAACAATGAGATCCAGCCTTTCAGCATCAGGGCAAATACCCTGAGAATCAGCAGAGACAGTCTGCTCGAAAACCTCTCTGACAACGGAGTTGCAGGCGAACCAACCCGGTTCTCTCCTGACGGAATCATACTGAAAGAAATGCATACGTACGCAGACCTCAACTTTATCCACGGACTATTTGCAGTCCAGGATGAAGCGTCTCAGCTTATTACGTATATTCTTGATCCAAAACCAGGTGAAAGAGTTCTCGACGCATGCGCAGCTCCTGGCGGAAAAACTTCGCATATCGCACAATGCATGCAGGATAAAGGTGAAATCATTGCTGTTGAAAAAGATCCAAAAAGGATCGTCAGTCTGGAAGATAATCTTAAAACTCTCGGTATAGGTTCTGTAAAAATAGTAAACTCTGACATGAACAGTTTAAAAGATACAGACATGGGGAAGTTCGATAAAATTCTTGTGGATGCTCCATGCTCTTCAATAGGTGTCATAAGGAAGAACCCTGACATCAAATACAAATATACTGCTGCAGATCTCTCGAACAACAGGACAAAGACAGCTCGAATTGCTCAAAACAGCCTCATGTTTTTTGGCAGAAACAGGCAGACTGGTATATTCTGTATGTTCTACCGAACCCGAGGAAGGTGAACAGGTTGTCAGAGAATTCTTGAAGACAGCAGCGGATTTCCGTATTATAGATGATGTTAAACAGGAATTTTTGCATCCTTTTATGGAAAAGGGGTTTTTCAGGACCTATCCTCACAAACACAATATGGACGGATTTTTTGGAGTGGCGTTGTGCAGAAACAGATGAGCAATTTTCTTAAGATACCTCTTTTCTTTGCGTTGTTTATATTGCTTGGACTTTTTTTTGGTTTCATTACATTTAAAATCCTGAGCTTCAGCAGGACCGTGGAAGTCCCTTCCCTGACTAATTTGACAATGCTGGAAGCTAATGAATCCTTAAGCAAGACAGGCCTTTATCTGAAAATTGAGGGTGAGGATTTTGATCCGGCTATTCAGGCCGGACGCATATTAAGACAGGACATTCCGGCAGGCAATAAAGTTAAGGAAAAACGGTCAATTAAGGTAATTGTCAGCAAAGGCCCCCGAATATCTTCCGTCCCCCAGCTTGTTCATGAGACGCTTACAGACGCCGAGTCTTTGCTTATGCAAAAAGGTCTCAGTATAGGGAAAGTCATCTATGTTCATACTGATACAGTGGAAAAAGGGAAGATAATAGCCCAAAAGCCTGAACCTCATGAGAGGTTGTCCGATAAGATAACAGTGCTTGTCAGTCTTGGCCCTCATGAGCTAATCTATTTCTGTCCGGATTTTCTTAATAAGAGCATCGAAAATGCACAGGAGATTGCGGAAAAAATGGGGCTGTCAGTGGAATCAAAAGGACCGGGCAATATTGTCAGCGCTCAAAAGCCAAAACCAGGGACACTGATAAAAAATACCGATAAAATATATCTTGAATTGAAAGAGGATACCATCAATGATTAGGATTTCGCCGTCAATTCTTTCCGCAAACTTTGTAAGACTGGAAGAAGAGATAAAAGCTGCTGAAAACGCCGGTGCACATATGCTGCATATAGATGTAATGGACGGTCATTTTGTACCCAATATCACTATCGGTTATTCTGTTGTGGAAGCTATCAGAAAAATAACCAAACTTCCTCTCGATGTGCATTTGATGATAGAAGATCCTGATAAATTTGTGAAGGAATTTGCGGATGCAGGGGCTGATTTTCTCACCGTTCACTGTGAAGCGTCTGTTCACCTGCACAGATCTGTTCAGTTCATAAAACAGAACAAAATGAAGGCAGGGGTTTCGATAAACCCTGCAACCCCGGTATGTCAGCTTGAAAATATTTTGGCAGATGCTGATTTGGTGCTCCTCATGTCTGTTAACCCGGGATTTGGCGGACAGGAGTTTATACCTTTTACGATAGAAAAGATTAAAGCAGTCAAAAAGATGATAACTGACGCCGGTGCAGCTCCACTCATTGAGGTAGACGGTGGTGTAAAAATCGATAACGCCAAAAAAGTGGCCGATGCAGGCGCTGATATCCTTGTTATGGGTTCTGCATTTTTTAAATCAGACAATTATTCAAAAACTATGGAGACACTCAATGAAATCCTTGGAAACAGATAAACTTTTTGAAAAAGCCGAAATCTTAAGACAGAAAAGCCGCTATGCCGAATCATTGGACCTGTACAAACAGGCTCTGAAATTATATACCTCCTCGCGGGATTTAAGCGGCATTATGCAATGCCATCTCTCCACCGGTGACGTATGCAGGATGATAGGCGATTTCGACCGGGCAGAGAAAGCATATGCAGCAGCGATAAAAACAGCCAAAAAAACATATGACATCTCAGCAATAGCTGATGCTGAAATAGGCATCGGTCTGTCTTTGAGGGCAAAGGGAGACTGGAAAAAAGCCCTGGAGATGATTTCATCTGCTATGGATTATTATCAATCTACCGGTGACAAACACGGCATAGCATTCTCTCTCTGGGCCACAGCCGGTTCTTTAAGGATTAAGGGAGATATTTTAGAGGCCATTGCTAACTTCAAACAGGCACTGAAGGCCTTCAAATCCCTGAAACAGGAATCTTCTATAGGATATTGCCTGTGCGGCCTTGGAGGGACTTCGAGAATCGCCGGCCTCTTCAAAGATTCTTTGAACTATTACAACCAGGCAAACACTTTGTTTGCAGGCATGAAAGACACCTTCGGAACAGCATATTCATACTGTGGCATAGGCAATGCGCACCGCATGCTTGGTGACTACAGGAAGGCGTTATCATACTTCAAAAAGGCCTCCTCTCTCTACAATAGAATTGGAGACAGTGTAAGCTACGCATATACCCTTTGGAGCATGGGGACAACCTGCAAGATGCTGGGAGACTACACGAATGCTTCCAACTATTTCAAGATCTCACAAGAGTTATTCAAAAAGACAAAGGACCCGAGAGGACTTATCTACTGCAGGCTCGGGTTTGGAGAGATAGCGCTTATTGAAGGCAGAAAAAAACAGGCAGAGAAATACTTCAGGGAATCAGTGCTAAACGGAAAGAGCTATGGGTTCAAGGTTGAAAGCTGCCATGCTGAAATGCTGTTTTCCTGTATCTCGGGAAAAACAGCGTCAGGATGTTATAATAAACTGGGATTGAAGCTGAGTTTCGATAAGCTGCCTTTTAATTTACCGTAAGTTCTGCTGCTACACTAAGCAGTTTAAAACAATAAGTTTTGGGAATTATTGGATAGTTCTAAGCTTCTGATCTGTTTTTAATTTGGCATATACTCTGGAGATATTTTTTGAAAGTATTGAATGTTCCAAATACCCTGACTATTACGCGAATAGTTATTATCCCTGTTTTCATAACCACAATCATATACAATCAATATCTGTACGCTCTCATCCTTTTTGTCAGTAGCTGCCTTAACAGATATGCTTGACGGCCTGTTAGCCAGACTCACAAACCAAAAAACTGCCCTCGGGACCTTCCTGGATCCGCTGGCAGACAAATTTCTCCTTGTGTCCTCATTCATCATTTTTTCTGTGTATGGATGGATACCGAAATGGTTTGCGATCATTGTAATAAGCAGGGACATAATCGTCGTAATCGGGTGTTTTCTGCTTTACATGATCACAAATTCGTTAAAGGTAGAGCCTGTTTTCCTCGGCAAAGCAGCCATAGCCTTGCAGCTTTTCATTCTTGCATATGTATTGCTTAATATAAATATGATAACATTACCACCTGTTCATGATGGTTTTTTTATACTATCAGCAGCGATTACAGCAATATCAGGACTCCAATATATTTATAAGGGATTTAAACTGACGAATGCGCACTAATAACAGGCTCGAGATTGAATCAGTCGATGCAGACAGCCCGGCTGCAAAAGCAGGCCTTCAGCAAGGCGATATACTCCTGTCGATAAATTCCTGTCCGTTACATGACGTCATAGACTTTATGTTCAATAAAGGCTCCGATGAACTTGAAATAGAATTTATGCGCAATGCTGTTGCAAACAAGATCCTTATTACAATGGAAGATGACGCGGACCTCGGGATAACCGTCAAGCCCTTCAAGGTAAAAACCTGCAGGAACAATTGTATCTTCTGTTTTGTAAAACAGCTTCCCAAAGGCCTCAGAAAATCGCTGTATATTAAAGACGAAGATTACCGGCTTTCTTTTCTGTATGGGAATTATATGACTTTGTCCAATATCACTGATGAGGACAGAAAAAGGATTTTAGAGCAGAGATTAAGCCCTCTTTACATATCGGTCCATACCACAAACAGATCTCTTCGAAATAAGATGCTGGGGAACCCTAAGGCGCAGGATATCATGAAGGAGCTGAAGTTTTTTTCAGCCAACAAAATCCGGATGCATATACAAATCGTTCTGTGCCCGGGGTTTAACGACGGAATGGAATTACAGAACACGATCAGGGACATTTACAAATTTTACCCCTATGTTTCTTCTATAGCAGTCGTCCCTGTAGGTCTTACAAGGCACAGGAAACTCCAGCTTCAGCCGGTAACAAAGGATCATTGCCCTTGAATCCATAGAAATCGTCGAGTCATTTCAAAAGAGATTCAAGAAAAAGCACGGAGAAGCCGATCGTGTATTGCTCTGATGAAATGTACATCAAGGCAGAAAAGGCATTCCCGCCCCTGAAGGAATACGGAAGTCTTTCTCAGATAGAAAATGGCGTCGGTATGGTGCCGCTTTTTATCAATCAGGCCAAAAAAGTCAGAATCCCCAAAACAATATCCGGTAAAAAGAAGTTCATAACCTTTACCGGCGTCTCATTCTTTCCTTATCTGACAAAATTTATTAACCGGATTACTGAGAATGAAAACGTCAATATTACGATTGTCCCGATAAAAAACGAATTCTTTGGCCAGTCTGTCACAGTTGCCGGTTTACTGACAGGACGGGATATCATAAAATCACTGCACGACAATGCTGATTCGTACGACGTCCTGATTGTGCCTGATGTTGTTTTAAGAGAAGGAGACAATGTATTACTCGATAACGTATCTCTCAGGGACATCGAAGATGCAACAGGATTGAAAACAGTGGTAACCGACGGCACACCACAGGGATTTATTGATACGATCTGTGAATTTTAAGCAGGAGCAGCGCGGGATAACTGGAAACAGCTGAGGAGATTATGATGAAAATAACAGGAAGAACAAAGATAACCGGGCTTTATGGTTTTCCGGTTGAACATACGTTATCACCGCTTATGCATAACGCAGCCTTTGAACATCTTGGGCTCGATTACTGCTATCTCCCCTTTTCGGTCCATCCTGACTTTCTTAAGAACGCGGTAGAGGCAATACGGGCTCTGAACCTGGCAGGCGTGAACATTACAATCCCCCATAAGGAATCTGTCATACCCTATCTGGACAACGTCAATGAAGAAGCTTTATTTATCGGCGCAGTCAATACCATAGTAAATCAGGAAGGAACGCTTACCGGTCATAATACGGATGGAAGAGGATTCATGCGCTCTCTCGCGGAGAATAATGTTTCTCCTGACAACAAAAAAATACTTATAACAGGAGCAGGAGGGGCTTCGCGGGCAATCGGCTATTATCTGAGTCAAAAAGCTGATAAGCTGTATCTTTTTGATATCGATAAAATAAAATTGGAAAAACTCGCATCAGATCTCTCTGAAATCAGAGATAATATTAATATCCTTAATGACACCGCCGAATTAAGCCGCTTTGACATATTGATTAATGCAACTCCACTCGGTCTGAAAACAACAGATCCAGTTCCCTTTGATGTTTCCGTTCTTTCTCCTGACCAAACAGTTTGTGATCTGATCTACAAAAATACCCCTCTTTTATCGCACGCTGCGCAAAAAGGATGCAAAACTATCGACGGGCTAGGTATGCTCCTCTGGCAGGGGGTCCTCGCATTTGAACTCTGGACCAGGACTTCTCCTCCTGTTGAAATTATGAAAACTGCTCTTATAAACGGTATTAAATAATTAAGAACATACTTTTTTGCACTATATCAGCATCGCGTATTACATATTTTCAAAAAAATCAAGCTAAAAATGACATGTATTTTAATTTCTGGCACAATAATTGCCTTTACTTAAAAGTCCCTGTGTGATAAACTTTTTTATGAAGAAAAGTCTCCTGGTTCTTGCTTCATTTTTGCTTTTTTCCCTTTTTTTCTTTTTGGTTGAAGGAGAAAAAGCCAGCAAGCTTGATATACATCTTAAAGGAGAATCGTTTTTAGAAGGATTGAAGATTATTCAGAAAAAAAATGGCGTCCAGAACTGGATATTGACCGCAAAACGGGCTGATATCTCCAAAGACGGCAATGAAGCTAACCTCACTGATATAGAGATGGAAGTAAAGGACAAAGGGATAACTATTTTCGCTCAAAAGGGCCTCTATAATCTGAACACCAAGAAGATATCTATTGAGGGACCTATTACTGCGAAAGGCAATACTTATTCGATAACTACCGAGCAGGTTGAAGTAGACAGCGATGCAGGTTTACTAACTACCGGCAAAGATGTACGCATTGAGGGCAAGAAATTTACATTACAGGGCAAAGGGATGGAAATCAATAATAATGAGCAAAAAGTGAGGATAATGAAGGATGTTAAAGCGACTTTTAATAATTAGTATTTTATTGCTGTTTCTCCCGATACTATCAAACGCTGAAGATCAAAAAGCGCAGATAAAAGGCCCTATCAACATCACCTCAGAAACTCTTACAGCAGATAACAAGGCACATACTGCGTTGTTTGAAAAAAATGTAGTGGCAAAGACAACAGATTTAACCATCCATTCCGACAAAATGCTCGTCTACTATAAAGAAGACGGCGGTACTGTAACAAAAATCGAGGCGACCGGTAACGTTAAGGTCCTCAGGGAATCACGAATCATTACATCAAAATCAGCTATATATTACGCGCGACGAAGAACAAAGTTATCTTCACCGGGGAGCCCCGCGCCATGGACGGTGACAACGTTGTGACAGGAACAATAATAACTTATTTTATGGGTACTGACCGCTTTCACGTAGAAAACAGCAAAGTCATCCTCAAGAGCAAAAAGGACCGTTAATGCATACCCTGGAAGTCAAAGGGCTTTATAAAAGCTACGGCAAGAAAATTGTCCTCAGGAATATAGACCTCAATGTCTCAACTTCTGAAATCGTGGGATTACTCGGTCCTAACGGAGCAGGAAAAACAACGACTTTCTATAGTATTCTCGGACTGATAAGGCCTGAAAAAGGAAGTATTTATCTCGACCACGAAGATATCAGCGTGCTTCCAATGTATCAACGGGCAATGCGGGGCATAAGTTATCTGCCGCAGGAACCTTCAATCTTCAGAAAACTTTCTGTAGAAGACAACCTGAAGGCTGTCCTGGAGATTAAAGGTCTGTCAAAAGATGAAATTGAAACTGAGTTGCATGTTTTGTTGAAAGAGTTTAATCTGGAAGAATTTTCCAAAAGAGATGGCTTCAAACTCTCAGGCGGAGAAAGAAGAAGAACAGAAATAGCCAGAGCGCTTGCCACAAAACCTACTTTCATACTTTTTGATGAACCCTTTGCCGGTATCGACCCCCTTGCAATCATTGAATTAAAAAAAATGCTTATATATCTGAAAGAAAAAGGGCTGGGGATTATTATTACTGACCACAATGTACGGGACACGCTATCTATAACCAACAGGGCCTATATTATTAATAACGGCGAGATCCTCGATGAAGGAAGCCCGGATAAACTTATTGCTGAACCGAAAGTAAAAGAAGTATACCTGGGAGAGGAGTTCAGGCTATAAATGGCACTGGAAAGTCGTCTTGAACTGAAACTTTCTCAAAAGCTGGTGCTTACCCCCCAGCTTCAGATGGCAATAAAATTATTGCAGATGCCGCAGCTGGAATTGTCACAGACGATCAATCAGGAGCTGATAGAAAATCCTTTTCTTGAGGAGATGTCAGATATTACTTCTTCAGAAGAACTCTCCCAGGAGGAAAAAGAATCTCTTGAAGAAATACCCCAGTATACTGACGACACTGAACTTTCCCTTGAAAAACTGTCGTATTTTTCCTCAGAGGATTACTTTGAAGAACGGAGCTCTGACGGAAAAGACCTGGGTTATTTTACGTCAGGCAATGTAACCCAGCCGTCATACGAATATTTTCTCAGTACAGCAACTGATCTTTTTGATCATTTAATCTGGCAACTTCGCTTGTCGAAAGAATCCGAAGAAATCAGGGAAGTCGGAGAGCTCATAATCGGCAACATTGATGAAAACGGATACCTCAGACTCTCCATCGATGAAATTATGGAACTGTCAAAGTCTGATATGGAAACAGCCCAAAAGGCTTTAACTCTGGTCCAGAGCTTCGATCCGCAGGGCATCGCCGCCAGGGATGTAAGAGAATGTCTGCAGCTGCAGCTGAAAGCCATGAATATGCAGGGCTCACTTGCGGAAAGTCTGGTTATCAATAGCCTGGACCTGATCGGAAAGAGAAAATACCAGCAACTGGCCAAAGAATACAGCGTTTCTGTCGAAGACATACTCTCAGCGGTCAAAGTAATTGAAGGTCTTGACCCAAAACCAGCCAGGAAATTCTCCTCGTCATCTGCAGATTATATAACACCTGATGTATTCATTGTGAAAACTGACAATGATTATCAGATTGTCCTGAACGATGAAGGCCTGCCGAAAATAAGGATCAACTATTATTATCAAAGACTTTTGAAGCAAAAAGATTCTGTTTCAAAAGAAGAAAGGCAGTTTCTGGAAGATAAACTCCGTTCCGCTGTCTGGCTCTTAAAGAGCCTTGATCAGCGAAACAAAACAATTTACAGGGTAACTGAAAGTATTCTGACTTTTCAAAGAGATTTCTTCGACAAAGGAGTGAATGTTTTAAAGCCCCTCAATCTTAAAGACATCGCAACTGAGTTGAATCTCCATGAAAGCACGATAAGCAGAGTAACTTCCAATAAGTACCTGTCGTGTCCGCATGGAATATACAGCTTCAAGTACTTTTTCAGCAATGCCATACCAAGTAATGCCGGAGAACTATCTTCAACCTCTGTGAAGGATATGATCAGGACAATAATATCCGAAGAAGATCCGAAAGCACCCCTCAGTGATATGCGGATTGTAGATATATTCAGGAATAAAAATATAACGATAGCAAGAAGAACAATAGCAAAATACCGCGATGAACTTAAAATACGCCCTCAGAGCCAAAGAAGAAGATAATAAAATGAAGATAATAACCAGTAACATTAATCATCACATAATAAAGGAGAAAATCATGAACATCCTGATCAACGGAAGACATCTTGAAGTAACACCTGCACTAAAAAATTATGCAGAAGAAAAAATTAAGAAATTCGAAAAATATTCATCCGATATAACAGAAGCAACGGTAACTCTCAGCGTCGAAAAATACCGGCATAAGGCTGAAGTCCTGCTGAAAGCCAATGGAATACTTATACAGGCCGAGAGTGTAACCGGCGAAATCTACTCCTCAATTGATGAAGTCTCTGAAAAGCTTGACCGTCAGATCAAGAAATACAAAGAGAAGCTGGTTTCGCACAGGAAAGTTTCTCCAAAGAACGCCGAAGCAAAACCGGAACCCTCATCTTTGCACGAGGGCGCCCGAATTATAAAGAATAAGCGCTTTGAACTTAAACCGATGAGTCCTGATGAAGCGTCCATGCAGATGGAACTTCTTGACAAGAGTTTTTTCGTATTTATAAATGATATCAGCGGAGATATTAATGTAATCTATCAAAGACAGGACGGCAATTTCGGCCTTATCGAACCTGTTAAATAACTCACTACTGTGAACAGAAAAACTTCCCAGGCAAAAGACAAACAGGTCCGAGCGACCAAGAGGATATGCTCACGGGTGCTCATCATTACAGGGTTATCCGGTTCAGGCAAAACCGTAGCGCTAAGGGCTGTTGAAGATGCTGATTTTTTCTGTGTAGACAACCTTCCGGTGTCTCTCATAAACTCCCTTATAACAATAATCTCCGGCCAGGCCGGTACAAAGAACATTGCAATCGGAGTTGATATACGCGAAAAAGAATTTCTTTCAGACATCGACAGGGTACTCAATGCTATCAGGTCAAAATGTCAGGTTGAGATACTTTTTCTTGACGCTGACACTGATATTCTGATCCGGCGCTTCAAGGAAACCCGAAGACCTCACCCTCTTGGAGGTGAAATAGAAGATGCGATCGTATCAGAGCAGAAGATACTGGCCCCCCTGAAACAGAACGCTGACAGGATTATAGATACATCTTCATTATCTCCACACCAGCTAAGAAAGCTTGTATCATCCATGTATGCTTCAGCAAAAGAACAGAAAGATCTTGCGGTGAGTCTTATTTCTTTCGGATTCAAATACGGGATTCCCCAGAATATAGATCTGCTGTTTGATGTACGTTTCCTGCCTAATCCTTATTTCGTACCTTTGCTTAAAGATTTAAACGGCACAAACAAACAGGTTGTAAATTTTATTTTTCAGCATGCCGAGACAAGGGAATTCATAAAAAAGATCAAAGATTTACTGAACTTCCTTGTCCCCCTCTATATAAAAGAAGGCAAATCATATCTTTCCATCGCGTTTGGATGTACCGGCGGCATGCATCGTTCCCCTGCCCTTGTTGAAGAAATCTCTAAACTGATCAGAAAAAGAAATATTGGTTTAAACATTATTCACCGGGACATATCATGATATAATAATTATCGATGATATATCTGGATAACAATGCCTCAACGCCGGTTGACCCTGAAGTTTCCGATGCGATTTTTTCCTGCCTGAAAAGAGATTTTGGAAATCCCTCAAGTGTCCATATGCAAGGCAGAAGGGCAAAGGAAATAATCGAGACCTCACGTAAATATATTTCGGATCTTCTGGAATGTTCGCAGAAGGAAATATTTTTCACCTCCGGTGGGACTGAATCAAATAACCTGGCTTTATTAGGGACAGGAATGCTTCATAAGACCGGTCATATTATAACATCTGCAATCGAGCACCCATCAGTTTTCAATACAGTCAGGCACCTGGAATCCAGAGGTTTTGAGGTCACCTATATCGACGCTGACAGCACTGGTGCAGTCAGGCCCGAAGAAATCAGTAAAGCAGTAAGAAAAAATACTATACTTATATCAATCATGCACTCCAATAATGAAACAGGCGTTTTACAACCTATTGAAGATATAGGTGCCCTGGCAAAAAAACATGCTATCACCATTTCATGTTGATGCCGCTCAGTCCATAGGAAAATCGTATTTTACTTTACATAACTCATCTATTGACATGCTCACAGTGGTCCCTCACAAATTCTACGGACCAAAAGGGACCGGAGCGCTCTATATCAGAAGCGGCTGTAATGTTTTACCCTTGATGTTCGGTGCAGATCATGAGATGGGATTGCGTCCCGGCACAGAGAATGTACCTGGCATTGCCGGTTTTGCGAAGGCATGCCAGCTGACCATGAGTGACCTTAATCTAAGGGTCTCCCATACTTCACATTTAAGGGAAATTCTTTTCCAGAAACTGCTATACGGAATTCCTGATATCGTGCTTAACGGTCATAAGACAAACAGGCTTCCCAATACTTTAAACATATGCATCCCCGGCATATCTTCTGATGATCTTGTCAATGAGCTTCATGATCAGGTGGCAATTTCTTCAGGGTCAGCCTGCCACTCGGGAAAACAGATACCATCAAGGGCATTAAAATCCATGGGCCTTTCCGACCTGGAAGCCCTTTCTTCAATCAGATTGAGTGTGGGCAAAGACAATACGGAAGACGAGATCCTCGAAAGCAGCTGAAATCATCGTTAGTGCTGTCCACGATCTGAGAAAAAACACCCCTCTTAAGTCGTTGAAGTACACGTCTTAATACTAATATTTCTGTTTAAAATCTAATTCCCCGTGGTCTTGTAAAACTTCCATGTCCTTTTGGATATAGCAAGGTTTGCCGCAGGGGGCGCACTTTTGTGCGCCGTATGCGGAACTGCAGTAACGGAAATCCTGGTATGACTTGACAGCTCTTGACAATATAGCCGGAGGTATCAGTCAGAGCAAACGACGAGCGGGTCTATCTGGCCCTGGATGTGTCCTGATTCCGCACAATACGCCTCTTCAAACATCTGCAGCACCGCTATGGAATGCTTTCTGGTGGAAACCGATGATTTTTTACGAATTTCAAAATTATTTTTGCAGATGATAAAAGCGGTCTGGCACATTTGTTGCTACATTAAAGTGATTGTCATTTTATCGCGAAACAAAGATTTTGCTTCACCTTTAAGGCTTGCTATACAAAGCTTTTCCACATAAAATGATAGTCAGTCAATGAAATGTTGCAAGATAAAGGCAAAACCGGGATATGAGCTTTTTAAATAATCATCAAGTTTAAGCTGCAAAACTCAGGCATTACAGGAGTTAGAAAGCAATAATAATGGATCATAATAACAGCCCAAAAGACAGTGCTGAACTCTGCAATAAAAAGTTTTCGATTCTTCAGGAAATATCCAATCTTATTGCAGCCACAACCAACATCACCTCAATCGCCAATCTCATGCTCGACCTTGCCATCGACTACACAGACGCTGAAACAGGCTCACTCATGACGGTAAATGAACTGGGTGAATTGCATATTCGCGCGGCAAAAGGCATTGATATTAAGCTTTTCAATACATTCAGCGAGATCATAGGTGAAGGCATTGCCGGTACAGTCGCTAAACAGAAAATTCCCGTTCTTGTTCAAGACATAAACAACGATGAGAGATTTAAGGAAAAGAAAAGAGACCATTATAAAACAAAATCATTCATATCATGTCCTATTTTATTTAAAAACAGATTACTCGGCGTACTGAATATTAGCGACAAAAAAGACGGATCGGTCTTTACAGAAGATGAATTCGCCCTGATAAAAATAATTTCCAATCAGGCAGCCATTGTCCTCCAGAATGCCTCTCTGATGAATCAACTGAGAGTGAAGGCTGCAGGGCTTGAAGAGTTAAATAAAAAACTTGTAGAGTTCGATATTGTAAAGACAGAGTTTCTTACTCGCGTTTCGCATGAACTGAGAACTCCCTTAAACTCCATAAAGGGATCCATCTATTACATGAATAAAACCCTGAAACCCCTATCTCCTGAACACGGAGAGTTCTGCAATATTATTTCCAGTGAGACGAACAAACTCATAGAGATATCCGAGAACCTTCTTGATTATCTCAGGCTCGAAAACGGGGCTCAGGCCGTGAAAAAAACCATAATAAACCTGCCAGACCTTGTGCAGGAAATTATTGACTCAAAAATCCTAAAAACTACACTGACAAAGAAGAGCTTAAAGCTGAACTTAAATGCAAGAAAAGACATTTCGAATGTTTTAGGAGACAGGATAAGGGTTTTTCAATTCTTTATAAATTTAATAGAGGGATTAAGCCACTATCTTGCCCCAAATGATCAAATAACGATAGCCTTCGATGAAAATGATTATGTAAATATACACATAACCATTCCCAGGCAATTGCCTGAATCGATCTATCGGAATATCTGGAATTCGACATATATTTTTCAGGGAGAACATTCTGAGGAAAAAGTAAAACTCTATCTTGCATGGAAAGTCGCGGAAATTCATAAATGGAAGCTTCTTGCAGAAAACGGGGAAGACAATTTTCATATTTCGGTTTCAATACCACATAGTGCAAAAATGAAGATCGAAGCAGTGCTCTCGACTACTATGGATATGTTCACGGAGTTTATATCCGAAATGCTGAATTTAAATATCTGCTCAATAATGCTGACAGATGAACTCACAGGCGAACTTTCAATTAAAAGTGCCATAGGACTCAGTGATGAAGTAATCAATCGGACCAGAATAAGAGCTGCTGACAGCGTCTCCGGTTGGGTAGCACTTGAAGGGAAACCGCTTTTATTAGACAATATAGAAAATTCTCCGGATTTCGTACGATTGAATGCTCGCCATTACAATACTAATTCTCTTCTTTCGCTCCCGCTGAAAATTGACGGCAAGGTAATTGGCGTTGTCAACCTTAATAATAAAAAAACAGGGGAAACCTTTACGAAGCAGGACCTTCAGATTGCCTCATCCCTTTGTGAACGTATTTCGTTTTTTTTGAAAAAACTTTATGCAGGTGAATATAGTGAAGATTACTTTAAACATTTCATAGCATCCTTTGATAGCCTGCTCAACGCGGAAAAAACCTATTTCAAAAAAAGTAACATTTTCCCGAATTTAATGGATAGGGTTATCAGTAATCTAAACGCAAGCGACGAAGACAGAAACTCAGCTATATACGTATCCATGATATATGACCTTGGCCTGGTGCTCGTTGAAAATGGTTTTCTGCAATTCAAGAAACTGTCTCCATCAGAAGTCAGCGTGCTAAGAGTCCATCCTTATACAACCATCGGACTTCTTGATGATTTTGAGTTTTCTGAGGACGTCAAAAAAGCGATATTGCATCATCATGAGAGATACGATGGGACAGGGTATCCTGACAGACTGAAAGGCGAAGAAATCCCTTTTATATCAAGAGCATTGTCTGTCGTTGATTCATTTTGTGCACTAATTACAGAAAAACCTTACAGAAAGGCTCACACTAAAGATGCGGCTCTCGCTGAGATAAAGAAAGGGGCCGGCTCACTATATGACCCAAAGATTGTTGAAGCACTGGAAAAAGCAATGTCAGAAGTAATCATGCCTATTACGTAAAAAGTCTGCTTGATTTTCTATTAAACTATATTAAGTCGCCCCGATAAACCTTCCCGCATTTCACAATCCTTTAAAAGTGAGAGAATCCAGGTAAATCAGAAATGTATCTAATAGAAACACAATAAAATTATTACTGCCTGAATGTTTCTAAATGATACAAATAGCTTAACCTCCCCTGACCCCTGTTCAATGCATATAATTATTCAAATAAATACTTAAATCTGTTAAAAAAGATAACCTGCACAGCCTTTTCCAGCATTAACAGCAATCAAATTTATAGCTTACAGGAAATTTCAATCATTAATGCCTCAGCATTATTCTGCTGAAATGAAATGGCATATGTCTTGCTAACTAATTATTAAAGGAGAACTGCCATAAGAAACAAAGCAATCTTGTGCTTGCAAACCTAAGATATGAAAAAGTTAAAAATAATGCTTACAAATGAGTTATTTCTTAGTTTTATCAGTATAGTGTTATTCGTTTTACTCCTGCTAAATTCATGTGCAAGTAATGAGCTGCAGGCTAAAACCCAGCTTCAGCTCAATGCCTCTTCAGAAAAAAATGAACAGTTAAATTCAGCGCTCACACAAAAAAATCTGGATTTCCGTAAAGCTTTCTCTGCTTCCGATTATAAAATAGGTCCGGAGGACCTGCTCGAAATCGATACGTTCCAGGTCCAGGAGTTAAAATCAACTGTGCGAGTTAGTGCTCAAGGGTTTATCAAGATACCTTTAGTTGACAAGATCAAGGCGGGCGGGCTGACTGTTTCAGAACTTGAGTCTTATATCGCCAAAAAACTCGAGCAATATGTGAAGGAACCTGTTGTCAGTGTATTTGTGAAAGAATACAGAAGTCAGCAAATCTCCGTACTGGGCTCGGTAAAGGACCCACGGGTATATTATGCTACCGGGCAGAAATATCTCCTTGATATGCTCTCGCTTGCAGGGGGGTTGACCCCGGATGCAGGAAGTGTTTGCATAATCCAAAGGACATCCGGAACCCTTGCCGGCGACAACGAATTCACCGACAAAATAGTCATTGATCTTGACGAGTTGCTCATAAAAGGACGGGCTGACCTGAATATTCCGATGTTCTCGGGAGATATAGTACAAGTACCAATCAGCGGGATATTTTTTGTTGACGGAGCTGTTAATAGTCCAGGCGAATTCCACTTAAAAGGCAAAACCACCTTTACGCAGGCCCTTAGCATGGCTAAGGGTCTGGACCTTACGGCAACGCATTCAGACGTAAAAATATTCAGAGACAACGGGAAACAGGACAGAGAAATCATCAACATTGACTATGACTCTGTAATCGAAGGGAAATCTCCTGACATTGCAATTCGAGAGAAAGATATTATAATTGTTTCATCAAACGGATTTAAAAGATTTTTAAATACAGTTTCTGGGTCCCTCGGCTTTGGCATGTTTCGTGTGGGTGCAAGACCTTTTTAAGGAGTTTATCACATGGATAATACGGATAATAAAGGTGATGTTATAAAAAAACAATACAGTATACAGCCTTATGCTCACCCGGAATTCCCTACTTCTGAAATCAGATATCAGGATAACGGATCAGGGGAAAATATACACTTACGGGATTATTTAAGTGTGATATTGAAGAGAAAATGGATCATTATCGCATTTTTTATCTGCGTCGTTGTGACAACAACTATTCTGTCTTTTTTAATGGTCCCCGTATATCAGTCAACGATCACCATAAAAATCGACAAGCAAAACCCTGATGCACTTTCGGTCCCAGGTCTTGAGTTTTCAAGGCCGGGCACGGATTACTACACAACACAATATGAATTGCTGAAGAGCCGCAGTCTCGCTGAAAAGGTGATCAAAAAACTTGCACTCGACAAAAACAGCAATTTTTTGCCGGTCCAAAGCATATTTTCAAAGGCAACGGATCTCATACTGGTCCCGATAAAAAACTTCGCGTCGTACTTTGCCTCTCTTTTCACTTCTGAAGAGGATAAACCTGCTTCCGGGTCAACCCGTAAAAAAGAGGAAATACCGGTCTATCTTTCCAACGCCCTCATCAGCAGACTCGAAGTTACGCCCGTAAAAGACTCCCAGCTGGTAAAGGTGACTTTTGAATCAAACGATCCGGAGATCTCCATGCTGGTCACCAATGCGATAGCTGATGCTTACATAGAATATGACCTTGAGAGCAGAATCGACGCAAGCAGAGCAGGCTAAAATTTTCCTCGAAAAACAGATCACTGATGTAAAAGCCAAGACAGAAGCTTCTGAAAATGATCTTAACCGTTATGCCTCAAAAAATCAAATTATCTACCTTGACAGCGGCAAGCAGAGCGTGCTCACCCAACAACTGTCTGAAATTAACAATGGTCTGAGTGAGACCTCAACCGAAAGGATGCGAAAAGAGGCGCTTTACAATCAGATAAAGGAATCAGGCACTACTATCCCCGAGATTTTGAACAATCCTTTAATACAGGACCTCTCAAAAGAGCATGCCTCATTGGAAGCAGAGTATTCTAACCTCTCCAGAACATTTACTCCTGATTTTCCAAAGATGAAAAACTTAAAAAGCCAGATAGATACAGTCAGCGACAGACTTGAATCTGAAAAATCCCGTCTCATAAAGTCCCTTCAGTCTGATTATTACGCTTCTTTAAAAAAGGAGAAATACCTGAAAAATTCCTTTGAATCATTGCAGGGGCAGGTCCTCAATTTTCAGGAAAAGGCAGTTGAATATGAGACACTAAAAAGAGAGGTCGATACCAACAAGGAGTTGCATAACAGTTTATTGCAGAAACTCAATGAAGTCGGAATAGCTGCAATGAGCAAGGCCTCAAGTATCCAGGTCGTTGATAAAGCGGTATACCCGAGGAAACCAAGTAAACCGAACAAATCGCTGAATTTTTTCCTGTCGGTTATCTTCGGAGTCATGGGCGGCGTTGGCCTGGCATTTTTTCGTGGAATATTTCGACAATACGATCAAAGATGCACAGGAGATCGAAAAAGGCATCCGTCTCCCTTCCCTTGGCATGATCCCGCTCCAGACTAATATTGCTGCCGATAGCAGGCCTTTACTGGTAAGCGCCGGGGCCACGAACCAAGTGGCGGAAGCGTTCCGTTCCATCGGCACCTTTCTTCTGCTCTCCTCATCTGCAAAGCCGCCCCAGACAATACTTATCACGAGTCCCGGAGGAGGAGAGGGAAAAACGACTATCAGCATTAATATTGCCGTCGCACTTGCAGAAGCTATAGGCCCCGGCATTATGATTGATGCTGATTTGAGAAGGCCGAGGCTGCACAGTGTCTTTAAAATCGACAATAAGACCGGCCTCTCGAAATACCTTTCCGGAAATATCGAATTTGACAGCAATGACGGGAGACTGATACGACCGACATCTCTGAAAGGCATCAGCGTTATCCCTTCAGGGCCTACACCTCCAAATCCATCCGAACTATTGTATTCAGCAAGGATGAAAGACCTTCTCGATGCCTTGCAAGCCCTTTACAGCTTCGTCATTATTGATGCGCCGCCTGTCATGGGTATGCCGGACAGCATTCTCCTGAGCAGCCTTGTAGATGGCACTGTATTAGTGGTAAAGGCCGGTGAAACCCAGAAAAATGCCCTAGCGGAGACAAAAAAGAATATTCAGTACTGTAAATGCCAAACTTTTGGGCGTAGTATTAAACGGGGTGAAAAAACAAGACATGAAATATGATTATTATTCGAATTATTATTCGTCCTATTTCAATGAATAGAAATTTCATTTTTCTGGTCATTAGTTCACCATGAAAATGGTCATTTTCCGGCTATTCTTAAATTTTGTATGCATCCATCACCATTCTTATCCCTTAAATCACTTGTTTATTTCAAATCATGAAGACTAATAAATCCGGCAACACTACTTTAAAAGTACTTGCGACTGCAACACTTATTCGGAGATTTCATGAACGATGCAGTCTCAGTGAAATTTATGACAAAGCCATCAGGTGCTATGAAACTCTCATTGAGAGTATTGAAAAAACAGAAACTACAGAAGAAATATCCGCTATACTGGATATCCCGGCTGTTACAATAAGAGGATATGCCGAAGCTATCATCAATATCCTGCTGTTTAATAAAGAAAACGACCCATATTTATCTTTCGGCTTAAACACAGATGCGCCTTTGTCAGAGGTAAGCAGGAGGTGGAAAAGTCTCATTGTCCTATATCATCCGGACAAGTATTTAAATCAGAGAATATTTGAAGAAAAAGCGAAAAAAATCAATGAACTTTATGAAGAAATTCAAAAGTTAAAAAAAAATAAGATTTATTACAATTCATTCAATGATGCCTCAAAGATAAGTCCCACTGGAAGCAGCAGGATATATCATTCTATGTCCTTGAAATATTTACCTTTATTTATTATTGGAACAGCCGTGATAATAGCAATTTTGTCAATATTACTTCTTATCTTCGACAAAATAGTTACGAATTCCTCCATATCGTCATCGTCGCGCGGGGAAATAGAAATGGTCTTTCAAGCTATCCGGATTGCCAGTAATAATGTTATGGATATAATTACATATGCAGACATTAACTCATTGCAGACAGTGATAAAAGGACTTTTTCTTTATGCAAAATAACGGCTTCATCGACATACACAGCCACATACTCCCAAAGCTCGATGAAGGCCCATCGTGCCTCAAAGAGTCTATGAAAATGCTCCAGATAGCCAAAGGAGATGGCATATCAGGAATGGTTGCAACCCCTCATGTGCACGATGGTGTTTATAATAATTCCATTGAAAACATTGGAAAAGCTGTTACAGAACTTAACGCGGAAAATTCCGGAGTTCACCTCTATATAGGAGCAGAAGTAAGAATAAACAGATATTTGGCCCAACGAATCAGCAATAACGAAATCCCATTGTTAAATAACAATAATTATCTTCTTTTAGAATTACCGACTTATCTATTACCGCCTATTATGGAACTGGAAAACATTGTCAAAAATCTTAAAACGCAAGAAATAAACCCGATATTTGCGCATCCCGAAAGAAATATACCTATACTCAATGATTTGTCTATTATGGAAAGACTGATAGGTTGCGGCGCCACTTTTCAGGTCACTGCTATGAGTATCAGCAATTATTTAGGCAGGCGAATTCAGAAAGCTACGTTTAAAATGATTCAAAAGGGGTATGTTCACGCAGTTGCTTCAGACGCTCACGACGCTGAAAAAAGACCCCCTATCCTCTCTCATGCTTATAAAATAACAACGGAAAAGTTCGGCGCAGATGAGGCGGATAAATTATTTTATTCCAACCCTTTTAAAATAGTATCCGGAACTGATATTGAACTTTAGATACATTATATTGAAGACTCCCTTCAAAAACGCTGTGACACCGCCATATTAAATCAGTAGATGAAAGCCAAGAACTTCCGGAAAACAGGCATAAATGGACAGCGAGCGATCCACGGGTTAGCGAGCGAATGTATTTAAAAAAATATTCCTTACATTGAGATTCCCTGCGGTCTTGCGCAGGGAGTCTTCAATTCCTGAAAAATAAAGCCGGAACTGATCATCGGTACTCAGTTCCGGCAATTATGCGGCTGATATTATCTGTTTCTTTCTTGTTTTATTATTTTGCACCCATGTAAACAAACCTGACAGCATCCGCATTGGTACTTGAAGGACCAGGCTGTGCAGTAATAGTAATCTTGTAACTCTTTCCAGCTTCAAAGTAATAGCTGTTAAGACTGTTCCATTTGCTGCCGTCCAGCTGTTGGTTTACGTATACTATGTTTGTGCCCCCTGAATAGGAGATAACGACCGGTACATTCGTACTCCGTGATGGCCACTGCGTCCACCACATGGATACGTCATATCTGCCTGAGGTCTTGGGAGTAAAGGTCCAGGTATACTTTGCTCCGTCACGGCTCCAGAGGGAATTCTTACCATATTGACCGGTACCTCCGGAAATACTCCAGGACCCGGTATACGATGTCCCAGAACTTCCGTTATCTATGATAACGGTAGATACAGTTGAAACGGTTGATGCCGTTGTTGCTGTTGTGCCGATGCAGATGCTGACTGTCCGGAAACATTTCCTGCCGCGTCATAGGCTGATACTGCATATGTGTAGGAAGTCGATGCTGTCAGTCCGGTATTAGAGTATGAAGTTGCAGTCGCAGTTGCTATCTGAGTCCCGTTCCTATATATCTTATATCCTGTCACCCCTGCGTTGTCAGTCGAGGCTGACCACGAAAGGTTGATCTGTGATGATGAAACAACAGTTGCCGTCAGACCGGTCGGGACTGACGGTGCAGTGGTATCAGTAGAAGCCGCCTTGGTGGTCGCCGAGACCGCTACAGACTGACCGGAAACGTTTCCTGCTGTGTCAAAAGCAGATACTATATAAGTATAAGTCGTCGATGCAGCCAGGCCTGTATTGGCATAGCTCGTTGTAGTGGTAGTGGCAATGAGAGTAGTGCCTCTGTATACCTTATATCCTGATACTCCTGCGTTGTCACTCGAGGCTGACCACGAAAGATTGATCTGTGATGATGAAACAGCAGTTGCCGTCAGACCGGTCGGGACTGATGGTGCAGTGGTATCAGCAGAAGTAGTTGGAGGAGGAGTCGTAGAGCTGCCATATTCATAAGCGCCGATATCAGGGGCTCCGACAATCGGATTCCCATCGGCGTCATAATCATAGCCTGCAATAGAGGCACCCTTATTAATGGCCGGTGACGTCGACTGCAGATGAAAATCTTTTCCTGTAAATTTACAAACTTCGGGTCTTGGCCTGTGATGTTGTTGGAAATGGTATATGCCTGAATCTGATACGCTCATCACAACAGCGTTATAGACTAAATTATTCTTTATGGTAACATTATTGTCATTGTTGGTGTAGATGACTGGACAAAATGAGTCGTAGGACTATGAGAGATATTATTCTGTATGTTTACATAACCGCAAGCACCCGACAAGAACTATATGTCCGTTTCTACCCGGATTAGTGCCATAGAAAGTATTGTTGATAATATCGAAGTAATGACCATTGGAACTGCCTTCAGGTTGTACCTGAACACCCCACCCTGCCTTTGTGTCGTAAAAAATATTATTGATTATGGTTTGATCGTGTCCGGCAAGATACAATCCGTGGTCGTGGTTATAGTCATTGGTAGAACAGCCTCCCTCAATCCTGCCTATGTTATAAAACAGGTTGCTATCATAGGTGACGTTATACACTCCACCGTCAGTGTAAGCCCCGGTATTACCTAGTAACGTGTCGCTTGCGCTACAACTTATCGACCTTCTGCCTATATCGTGTACCTTATTACCATAATAAACGATATCATGCGAGCCGACATAGTTATAAAATCCATGTCGATGCATGTTTTTTACTTCAAAACCTTCTACCCGAATGATATGATGGGTTCTGCCACATGATAAAACCCATGCCAGTTGTGCCATTTTCTCCATCCAGCACAGCACCCCATTTGTTTTCAGCCTTGAAGGTTATCCATTAGCAGGACGTGCCAGCCTCTGTTCAGTTCAACAACATAGTCATCGCTGTCTGTATCTGTATACGTACCATCTTTCACAATTACCGTATCGCCAGGGTTAACTATATTCGCTGCTTTCTGGATAGTCTTAAATGGCGCACTCGCTGAGCCGCTGCTGCTGTCGCTGCCGGTCGGGGATACGTAGTAGGTGGCTGCAAAGGCTTCTCCCGATGCAACAAGAAAGAGCAATGCAATAATGATGATTTTTGCTAAATTAATTTTTAGCATTTTAACTTTTTTCATGACAACCTCCTGAGTTTATGTTTGTTTTTAAAAATCACGATCTGTCCTTAACACAATAAAAAAGCCTGTTTCCTTGAAAAGGAGGAAACAGGCTGATTTTATTTGTGAAAAGGCTGCACTGGCATAAACAGGCTGTCTTTTCATTGATCAGCATGTTTCTTCGGCAACCCGGCTATCCCTGATCTTGGGACCCGTGGCTTTGTGCCCCCCGATTACTCGAGGTTTACCTTTTCGGAAACCTTTACTACTATTTTCTCTGATTCTATTTCATGCTCTTTCCTCCGCCTCTCTTAACACAATAAAAAAGCCTGTTTCCTTGAAAAGGGAAACAGGCTGAATATTTATATGAAAAGGTTTGCACTGCTATAAACAGGCTGTCTTTTCATTGATCAGCATGTTTCTTCGGCAACCCGGCTGTCCCTGAATCTGGGACCCGTGGCTTTGTGCCCCCCGATTACTCGAGGTTTACCTTTTCGGAAACCTTTACTACTATTTTCTCTGAGTCTATTTCATGCTCTTCCTCTGCCTCTTTTGGTGCAATATCATCTTTATTTATCTTTAGTTTAGCAGAACACCAGGCAGATTGAAGTGATGCGTATCACAAAAACGTTGTTTTCTTGGAATTTTCATGCTCTCACTTTTCCTCTTTCTGGTTTAAATTCATCTTTACTCATCTTTAGATTACCAGAACACAAGGCAGATTGAAGTGATGCGTATCACAAAAACGTTGTTTTTTCGAGAAAGGCAGGCCTGATGCGTATATTTTTACTGTCAAGCATCTCTATCTCCCCTTGTTTTAAAAACCTGTCGAGGATCCGTGTTGCGGTTTCTCTGGAGACAGAGGAATAGCTTGCAATATCGCGGTGGGTAAGTTTCAAGGTAATGATAGTCCCAAAATGATCTTTTATTCCATATTGAATACTCATAAGCTTAAGTGTAGCTCTGACCCTCTGTTCCGCGTCGGCAAAACTCAGCACCTTTACCATCATCCAAGACTCCCGCAATCTCCTGCAGAGCATAGAAATCAACTGTCTGAGGACCTTCTCATTCTTCAAGAGATATGTCTCAAAATCGGTTTTGTGGATAAGTCCTATATCTGTATCTTCGATTGCTATTATAGTAGCCGGGGAGGTTTTTCCATCGACTAATGCCATTTCGCCAAAAAAATCACCTTTCTTATGGTATGTCAGGACCTTTTCCCTGCCCTCTGTGCTTATCTGGACAACTTTCACCTTTCCGGAGAAAATGATATACATATAGTTAGGCGTGTCCTCTTCAACAAGGATAATCTCATTTTTCGAAAAACTCTTTCTGGAAATAATCTGGCTCAGATTAGAAATCTCTTTATCCGAAACTGTGGCAAAAAATGGCATGCTTTTTAATATAGAGATACTCTCTACAGCATATTTTTGCGCTTGTTTGCTTTGCATAGAAGTCCCCATATTTTTCAATTTTCTCCGCTTAAATAGCTTTCTTATAATTTCACTCGGAAACCTCTAAGGCTAAATAATAGTCCCAGAGGCTGCTTCCCTCTTAATAACTTGGCGGCTTCCTGGTCCGTTTAAGATAGATGTGCTCAACAAAACGGAAACCACGGGTTAACTCAAATATTGAAGCAAATAGCATACCAAGGTTCCAGCACTTTAAGTCATTGAAAACAAAGAACTATTGAGTAGCTCAGTGGTAACAATATGTATCCTTTAGACACAAATATCGGGAATGATAAAGAAATGGCAACCTTCAGGTGTATCTGCAAATGGGATCAACTTCCACAAATATTTTAAGGGTGCTTTAAAAAAACAATAAATTAATAATCATTCACCGTGATCTTTGATGCTAAATCCAACCAGCAGTCTTTTTTTCGCGATATTCCGCAGCGTTGAAAGATGGAAAAAGTGGACACCAAAGTCGGGTAAAATACAAAGACGGAAATCTAACAGCATTAACTTCAGATTCGGCTGGCTCTCACCACTAACTCGTGTACAGGAAAGCAATCTCTAGCGATGCCGAATCGTTCATAATCACTTTTTAATAAAGGCAGGTGGAAAAAGTCCCACCTGCCTCTGTACTACTAAACCTGCCCTTGTGTTAGGGCTTGATTACTTTAATAACGGACTCTTTGCCGGTCTGAAGTTTACAACTTGATTTGGCCCAACAGTGGTTCTGACAGCTGAGCTGAGAGACTGTGTGCCGGCAGTCGACTGCCAGTCGTAACCGGTCTTCGCAAATGTCACGGTGTATCTTCCGGAATTCAGAAGAGTGAAGGAATATGTCCCGTTTGAAGCAGTTGTAGCGGCTTTCTGCGTCACACCTTTCTTCTTCAGTGTGACCGTTGCGCCCACAACCGCTTTACCACTGGTATCGGTAATCGTGCCGCTGATCGTATATTTAGAGGTCGATGGGGTGGTCGCCGATGCGGTTACAGACTGACTGGATACATTGCCCGCCGAGTCAAAAGCAGCCACCTTATAGGTATAGGCTGTCGATGCAGCTAAGCCTGTATTGGCATAGCTGGTTGTTGTGGTAGTGGCAATGAGAGTAGTACCTCTGTATACCTTATATCCTTTCACTCCAACGTTGTCAGTCGAAGCTGTCCATGAAAGGTTAATCTGCGAAGATGATGCAGCAGTTGCCTTCAGATTAGTCGGAGTTGAAGGCGCCTGGGTGTCAGAAAACTGTACTGGTAGTTTTTGCCGATGCGGCTACAGACTGTCCGGAAACGTTTCCTGCTGTGTCAAAAGCAGATACTTTATAGGTATACGTCGTCGATGCAGCCAGGCCTGTATTCGCATAGCTGGTTGTTGTGGTAGTGGCAATGAGAGTAGTGCCTCTGTATACCTTATATCCTGATACTCCTACGTTGTCCGTAGAAGCTTTCCATGCAAGGTTGATCTGTGATGATGAAACAGCAGTTGCCGTCAGACCGGTCGGGACTGATGGTGCAGTGGTATCAGTAGAAGTAGTTGGAGAAGAAGTCGTGGAGCTGCCATATTCATACGCGCCGATATCAGGGGCTCCGACAATCGGATTCCCATCGGCATCGTAATCATAGCCTGCAATAGAAGCACCTTTGTTAATGGCAGGTGAGCCAGACTGAAGATGAAAATCTTTTCCTGTTAGATTTACAAACTTCGGGTCTTGGCCTGTGATATTGTTGGAGATGTGTATATTCCGGATCTGAGACACTCATAGATCTACAGCGTTATAGACCAAGATTATTTTTGATGCGTACTGTTATGTCATCATTAGTCGGTGTAGAATGACTGGACAAAATGCGTATTAGGACTATGGGAAGATATTGTTCTGTATGATAGATATCGCTATAGATGGCATGCCCCACAGAATTATATGCCCAGTCTTTGCCAGGGTTTTGCTCCATAAAATGTATTATTAATAATATTCCAGTGATTTGTTGCCGATGTTGCTTGGTTCGCCTGAACAGGCCACCCTGACGTTACAATCATAAAAAATATTATTAATGATCATCGTGATCATGTTCCATTACATATAAATGCCGTGATCGTGGTTATAGCAACATTCACTCCGCCATATGTGCATTCTGGCAATGCTTCGGAAGCCGATGGCGTCGTGTATGGATTCAGTCTGCCAATAGTATAAAAAGATTGCTGTCAATAGTAACATTGTATGTGCTTACCCGGAAACATACACGCCATCCTGTCCATTCGTCCGACATGTTGTAGCCTTTCTGCCTATATCATGTATGTAATTCCTGTAGATATATATCGTTGCTTGATCGCATAAATTGAAATCCCCACATTGGCACATCCTTTTATTTCAAAATCCTTCAATGTGATATAGCCATGCAGCGGAACTGACACAAAAAAACCCTGATCAGTTATTGTTTGACCATCAAGTACAGCACCCCATTTGTTTTCTGCCTTGAAGGTAATCCAGTTGATAGATGTTCCGCCTCTGTTGAGTGAGACAATCATATCATCGCCGTTTGTATCCGTATACGTCCCATCTCTTCACAATTACCGTATCGCCGGGATTAACTATATCGGCTGCTTTCTGGATAGTCTTAAACGGCGCACTTGATGAACCACTGCTGCTGTCGCTGCCAGTCGGAGATACGTAATAGGTGGCTGCAAAGGCCTGTCCGCCTGCACACGAGCAAAAAAACAATTGAGCATATCACCAGAAAAGTTATCTTCATTTCTCTTATTTTTTTCATCCAACCTCCTGTGTTAAATGTTAGTCTTCATGTTTACAGTAATTAGTTTCTTCCAGCTGCAGATCCCAAAATAAAGCCCGTTTCCAAAAGGAAACAGGCTTTATTGGACCTTTCTGCAAGCATCAAGCAACACACTCATAATCCGGCCTTTGTCATTTCTCTGCTCACCCAGTTCTTATCATTTCGAAAGATATACTTTTATAATTTATGTCTAATAACACGGCGGAGAATTTGGGCTTATACCATGCAACAGTATCAAACTCTGCGAAGCCTCTTCTTTTTCTGGTTTGAAAGAAAAATATTATCATGCTGCATACATTACATACTTTTTATTAAAAACACAATGAACTTTAAATTAATTTTTTTTCATTTATTGAGAAAAGACAGCGTGCAGAAATGGCATACATAACGGGAAGGAACACAGACAATATCCATGTCAAGGTAGTATGGAAGGTGAACGAAGAAAGCTGAAATGTTAAGAACACTCCAGTGTACGCTCGTCCACAATCCGAATCAGCTTCAGATTCAACGGTATCTCCCCCATTAATCGCAAGAATGAGAAGAACGGCAAATCCGGAAAGTGTTTGACTCCCCATAATAACTGTTAAAAAAGGCAGGTGGTTTCCCATAACCTAAATCCAGCCGCTAGTCCTGCTTTCGCGTTCTGAACTTCCAATACGCAGATACGTGGCATGTATTTACCCCCATCTGTTAAAGTCGTAGAAACTTGCCACTCACAGAGAAGGGAGAGAGAATAATATTATATTCCCTCCTCTCTTTACTATTGCCCCGTCAGCTATCTCAAATGTGAAGTATCAGGTAATCCCCAAAAGTCTTTACCTTCGGTCTATCTACCGGACAGTTAATCTCAGCAATAAAAAAGAGAGGGCGGCCTTGCGGCCGCCCTCTCAGGTAAGAACTACAGAACTGCGACAGTGTTACGGTTTGGACGTCTGGAAGTTGTTAGCTATCGAGTCCGGACCTACTGTTATGGGGTCGATGAACGTAGAGTACCCGGCTGCTCCTGCTCCGGGAACGCTGAAGGTCGCACCGTACTTATAGGTTCTCACTTTGTAAGTGCCCGGCTTCTGGCCCGTAAACGAGTAGTTGCCGTTGACATCAGTCGTCTTGCTGGCAATAGCAGTGCCCGCTGAGTTAAAGAGGGTTACTGTCACGCCCGAAAGACTGGCGTTGAGGCTGTTCTTCACATTGCCGCCTATCGTGAATGAGGAAGAGGTTGTTGAGAACGCAGTGGTGGCGCCTGATGTAGAAGGAGACTGACCGGAAACGTTTCCCCCTGCGTCATAAGCTGCAACACTGTAGCTATAGGTTGTCGATGCAGTAAGTCCGGTATTAGAGTATGAAGTTGCAGTCGCAGTTGCTATCTGAGTCCCGTTTCTATAAACCCTATATCCTGTCACCCCTACGTTGTCACTCGATGCTGTCCACGAAAGGTTGATCTGCGAAGACGACACAGCAGTTGCCTTCAGATTTGTCGGAGTTGAAGGCGCCTGGGTGTCAGAAACTGTACTGGTAGTTTTTGCCGATGCGGCTACAGATTGTCCGGAAACGTTTCCTGCTGTATCAAAAGCAGATACTTTATAAGTATAAGTCGTCGATGCAGCCAGGCCTGTATTGGCATAGCTGGCTGTAGTGGTAGTGGCAATGAGAGTAGTGCCTCTGTATACCTTATATCCTGATATTCCTGAGTTGTCAGTAGAAGCTTTCCATGCAAGGTTGATCTGTGATGATGAAACAGCAGTTGCCGTCAGACCGGTCGGGACTGATGGTGCAGTGGTATCAGCAGAAGTAGTTGGAGGAGGAGTCGTGGAGCTGCCATATTCATAAGCGCCGATATCAGGGGCTCCGACAATCGGATTGCCATCGGCATCGTAATCATAGCCTGCAATAGAGACACCCTTATTAATGGCCGGTGACCCCGCCTGCAGATGAAAATCTTTTCCTGTCAGATTTACAAACTTCGGGTCTTGGCCTGTGATATTGTTGGAAAGTGTATATTCCGAATCTGAAACACTCATCATAACAGCGTTATATACCAAGTTATTTTTGATGACGATGTTTGAGTCATTTGTCGGTGTAGATGACTGGACAAAATGCGTGTTAGGACTATGGGAGATATTGTTCTGTATGTTGATATCGCTAAATGAACCCGACAGAATTATATGCCCATTTCTCCCGGGGTTTTGCCCATAAAATGTATTGTTAACAATATTCCAATGATTTGTTGCCGATGTTGTTTGGTTCGCCTGGACAGGCCACCCTGACTTACAATCATAAAAAGTATTATTAATGACATCGTGATATGTTCCATTCATATAGAGGCCGTGATCGTGGTTATAGCAACATTCCACTCCGCCATCTGTGCAATTCTGGCAAGTGCTTGCGGAAGCCGATGGTGTCGTATATGGATTCAGTCTGCCAATGGTATGAAAAAGGTTGCTGTCAACTGTCACATATTGCTTACCCGGGGAAACATACACGCCAGCCTGTCCATTCCCCGAATTGGTAGCCTTTCTCCCTATTTCATGTATGTAATTGTTGTAGACATATATGTTGCTTGCCCATAAATTAATCCCCACATTGACTTCTTTTATTTCAAATCCTTCAATCCTGATATAGCCAGGAGAAGAACCCGACACAAAAAAACCCTGATCAGTGTTATTGTTTCCGTCAAGTACAGCACGCCCTTTGTTTTCAGCCCTGAAGGTTATCCATGCCGAAGAATTACCCCCTCTGGAGAGTAAGACAATATAATCATCGCCATCTGTGTCCGTATACGTCCCATCTTTCACAATTACCGTATCGCCGGGGTTAACTATATTCGCTGCCTTTTGTATGCTCTTAAACGGCGCACTCACAGAACCACTGCTGCTGTCGCTGCCAGTTGGAGATACGTAATAGGTAGCTGCAAAGGCCTGTCCGCCTGCACAGAGTAAAAAAACAATTGCGCATATCATCAGAAAAGTTATCTTCATTTCTCTTCTTTTTTTCATCTAAACTCCTGTGTTAAATGTTAGTCTTCATGTTTACAGTAATTAGTTTCTTACAGCTTACCCATGTTTTACCTTTTCGAAACCCTGCGAAGCCTCTTCTTTTTCTGGATTGAGAACAAAATTATCAGATTTAATAATAAATAACTTTTATTAACTTTTCATTAAGGTTAAATTATATTTATTTCATTTTACTCAGCCAAGAAACGGTGTTTTGAGATTTCCTATATAATATTTACAGATTTCTATTTATTAAAGGCATTTTTCATGCCAGCCCTTAAGTTATGGTAAAAAATTGAAATAGTCCGACAGAAAGTCATTATAATCAGTATGTTGCATTAACTCTGATAGAAACCATTCATCAATAGACCCCTCCAATGCAAAACCGGTAATCGGGAAAATCACCAATCATCTGTGCAAAAGCCCATATACAGAGAGGTGGCACCGAAAAAGTGACAGTCGTATAAGGTGTAAAATACGGCAGACGTAAGGAGGTCACAATGAGATGAGTAAGACAAAATGGAAGAGGTATTCAGGGGAGTTCAAGGCAAAGGTAGCGCGTGAGGCGTTAAAGGAAGAATCGACCATTGCTGATATTGCGACACGGTTCAGCATTCACCCCAACCAGGGGAGCGAACGGAAGAAGCAGGCCATCGATGGACTTACGGAGGTCTTTACAGGAAAGACAGGGCGGAACGACGCCGCGCACGAGGCCAGGGTCAAGGCTCTACACGCCAGGATCGGACAATTGACGTCGGACAATTGACGGTGGAGGGGGATTTTTAAGCGAAAGCCTTCGGTCGATTAATCGCCAGCTAAGGAAAGTGATAGGAAGCAGAGAATCAGGGGCCTTCAGTTCTTAGAATATAGAGATCCAATAACAATTGATGTGACTACAGTCACATGGAACCTATCTCAATCAGAGCACATAATCGCTTACCGTTCGATTGATATAACCTTCGCTACCCTTAAATGAAATAATTTTAGCAGGGTTCCCTATGACGACTGCGTTTTCAGGAATATCAATATTCACATAAGCACCCGGGCCGATTAAGGAGTTATCGCCTATTTTAATGCCCCCAACAACAATAGCATTTGCACCAATCCAAACTTTATTTCCTATTATAGGTGCTCCTTTTTTTTACCGCGATTACTGCGTCCTATGGTAACGCCCTGGGCTATATTAACATTGGATCCTATGACTGCCATAGAACTAATAACTACGCCTCCAAAATGGCCCAAATAAAATCCTCTTCCGATTTTGCACACATACGGGATATCAAAACCGTATTTGAATCTATATCTTTCTAATAAACATCTAAAAAAAAGGAACCTTAAATAATGCCCATTCTGTTTATGAAATGAGCATTTTCTTAGAAAATAAGTATATTTAAATCCAGCCGTCTTGAAAAATCCCTTGAAGAAATATATAACTGAAGTATCGCCGAAGTATCTGTATAAGTCAGCTTTAATTGTCTCTAAATTATCATTCTTCTTCACGATCACTCCCTCAACAATCTTGCCTCAATTAAAATAGGTTTCTTATCGCAGCTTCATATTTATTTCAAGCTCAGGATCAAATTCATAGGCACCAATATCACAGCCTCTTCCTTTCGGCCTGCTATTATTATCAAAATCCGCTTTAGGAATATACCTGTCTTCACCCCTGTCAATTGCAGGTGAATCAGCCCGCAGATGAAAATCTCTTCCAGTCAAATTTACAAACTTGGGGTCTTGGCCCGTAATATTATTTGAAAGTATATATCCCGGAGCAGAAACACTCATAACAGCCGCATTATAGACTAAGTTGTTGTTTATGGTAATGTTTGTATCATTTGTCGGTCTAGAAGACTGGACAAAATGCGTTTTAGGACTATGAGAGATATTATTGAGTATGTTGATATCATCGCGTGAACCAACGACAACAATATGTCCATCTCTTCTGGGATTTGCGCCGTAGAATGTATTATTGATAATATTCCAGTGATCAGCCGACTTTTGGAGTTGTACTCCCCAGCCTGCCTTATTATCATAAAAAATATTATTAGTAATTATACCGTAAGGACCGCTCATGTATAGGCCATGGTCTTTGTTATAATCGTGTAAGTCACACCCACCTGGAAGACGGCCGATGTTATAAATTAAATTACTATCAAAAGTGAGATTATTTGAATTCGGCGATGTATAAACACCTGAATGCCCATCAGCCGCGTCTCTTTCACTAGCAGGCTATTTGCCGTCGGGCAATATCATGGATTTTGTTTCCATACAGAGATACATTTGATGAACCCGCTCCAATGAAAAAGCCATTATATTTCATATCTTTTACTCCAGGCCCTCTACCCTGATATAGTCAGCGTCTTTTCCAAACTTCCAGCCATACCCGGTTGAAAAGTTTTCACCATCCAGAATAGCACCCCACTTGTCTTCAGCTTTAAATGTTATCCAGTTGCTTGCTGTGCCGCCCCTGTTGAGTTGAACAACAAAATTATCATTATTTGTATCAATATAAATTCCATCTTTGATTATTACCGTGTCGCCAGGATTGACAATGTTCGCCGCCTTCTGGATGGTCTTAAATGGTGCGCTTGATGTGCCGCTACTGCTGTCACTGCCAGTGGGAGAAACGAAATAGATGGTCGGCAAATGAGAGTTTATTTTCGCAGATTGATGCCCGGCACAACAAACGTTAAACAAAAGAGCAAGTACAAATATGGCTCGATAAATTATGCGCATTTTCACATAAATCAAACTATCTCAAACACATGTTCACGTCATGAGTTGGTAATGAGATTGATTTCCTCCTCTATTCCTTTAACATTAATTCGCGCATGTGTCGGAAGATTAATAATAGCCTTGCAGGTATTTTCGGCATACGGACACATACCTTCCTGGTAGCCAGCCTTTTCCCAGCCCGCAACGTTTGGATGAACAGGTGAAAGGAACCAATCACCCATTTCTATTTTTCTTTTCCTTGCTTCAGCCAGGGTTTTCTTCTTGTCTTTTACAAGAACGGGATATCTCAAAAAAACAGGGTCATAATCATCCGATAAGTCTAGCGTTTTGATTCCTCTCTCTTTTAACATTCGCTCATATAGTGAAACCGTCCATTTTCGATGCGCAATGTCTTTCTCAATTTCTGCAAGTTTGCTTTCGAGCAATTCCTTCTGCCATCCGGACATTCTCTTGCTGAAATCCACTGGCATTTCGCATTCAAGCTCTTCATTTGAGGACGATCCAATCGCCAAGCCTGCCTTTGAGAGCAAGCGATACGTTTCCTGTATCACCCAGAAGAGTGACGGCTTGAATAATCTGGAGTATGTCAAGTATTGAAGCTTTAACATTATTTCTTCCCTCCAGGATGGTTTAATAAATTCTGGATAAATCCTCTCCATGTTCATTAACAGCTGCTCATTATTAATAACAGCCCAACCCCCAAGGCCTGTTGTGACTGGTTTTGACCACTGAGATGAAAAAAAAGCGGCGTCTCCAAAAGTCCCGACTTTCTGCTGCTTATACGTTGACCCAATTGAATGACATGAATCTTCAATAACATACAGATTATATTTCCTAGCAATTTCAGTAATTCTATCCATTTCGGCAGGAATACCAAAGGTATGCTGGGCGATTATAACTTTCGTTTTATCGGTTATTTTTTCGTCGATTTTATCTGCGTCAATGTTGTACGTAGCTGGATCGATGTCTACATAAATGGGTGTTGCAGAAAGATATGTGATGGCATTTGGCACAACGATGCACGTGAAGCCCGGAAGAATAATTTCGTCACCCGGTTTAATGCTCATCGCCTTCAAAATGGCATAGAGCGCCACTCGACCTTTGAAGAAATAAAATGTATTCATAAATTTATTGTAATGATCTTCCTGATTCTTGTCCTTCATTAAAATTTCTACGAGCAGAGCGAAATTTACTGAAGAGGTAAATAACTTTTCTTATAGTTCCCCATATAGACCCCAATCCGTATGAACAGTGAAGAGTAGAAAAAACTGCAAAAAGGAACGGGAAATACCTTAGATCATTTCTTAATGAAATCTTTAAAGAAAATATTATGGCGACCATACAGTAAAGTCCGGTGATGAAAGATAGTAAATAGAAAAAAAACTGAGAGAATAATGACAATATAAAACTAAATATTAAAGCTAGTACAAAAAAGAATGGAATGAGGTGTCTCACCGAAAAGGGCATATCAGCAAAATTAGTACTATAAATTACCCAGAAACCATTCCAGAAGTTGTTTATTGCCAAAGCTTTTAACGTGGACCGTGCATGATAATAGCTGATAATGTCCGGCAACAGGAGTATTTTGCCGCCACTTTTTTTCAATCTGAGATTAAGTTCAATATCCTGATTTCTGACGAGATGTTCATTGAACATCCCGATTTTATCAAAAATACGTTTATGATAAGTCCCAAACGGCACGGTATCCACTTCTTTCGGCTCTTTTAATCCTATTCTAAAGTAAGCGTTTCCGACGCCAAAAGGATGACAAAGGGCCAAAGCTATTGATTTCGCCACAATGGTATCAGCGCCTGGTTCTGTTATCCACACGCCACCAACATTGTCTGCATTAAAATCTTTCAAATTCCTGACACATTTCGAAATATAATCCTTTTCATATGTATTATGCGCATCCATTCGCACTATTATTTCACCCTGAGCATTCTTGCATCCTCAAGGCGGCGATCGCCGTGGTGATGATCTCGCGGTGGACAACCAGGCCCAGGCCATTCTGCCCGCGCCGCGCCCGCTCAGCGTCCTGCTCATCAGCGGGAAACGCGTTCCTGGAAAAGGCCCTGGCCGCGGACTCGCAGTTGAAGGTGGAGACCGGGGGGCCGGAGCTCCTGGAGAAGAAGCCCCCGTTCGACGTGGCGATCATCGATGGGGTCCAGGTCAAGCGCCTTCCCCCGGACGCTATCTGTTCGTGAACACCGTGCCGGAGGGCGTGCCGCTGGAGGTGCAGGGAAAAGTCCAGGACCCCCCGATCGTGGACTGGGACCGCACCCATCCCGCCATGCGCTACCTGGACCTGTCCAAGGTGGCGATCCAGGAAGCGATGCGAGTCCGGCCCTTGGGAGGCGGACGCGCCCTGGTGGAATCCAATCTGACGCCGCTGATCTATGCGATGGACGAGGGAGGCGTCAAGGCCATCTTCCTCGGGTTCGACCTGTACCGGACGGACCTTCCGCTGCGTGTGGCATTTCCCCTGTTCGTCTCGAACGCCTTGCGATGGCTCTCGCCGAGCCGCCTCGAGGATGCAGGCCTGCAGCTTCGCGCCGGCCAGACGCTGGCCGCCGCCCTGCCCGCCGGGGCCGGCATGGCCACCCTGACGGACCCGGCGGGCCGAAAGCACGCGCTCCAGGCGGACGCGGATAGCCGGGTGAGCTACGTGGACACCACCAGCGCCGGCATCTATACCGTGACGGCCGACGGGTGGGAGCAGCGGTTTGTCGTGAACCTCCTGGACGATGCCGAGTCCAACGTCGGCGTGCATGCCCAAGGGGTCGCCGGGCGGGCCGAAGCGCGACGGGCCGAGGACGCGTCGGCGCTCTTTCCCTCGCGGCAGGACCTCTGGAGTCTGCGCGCTCGCCGCGATCGCGCTGTTCTTCGTAGGGGGTCCTTTATCATCGCGAAGTCCGCGGGCGCTGGCCGTGGGCCGCCGCCACGTTTCGCCTGGCGGTGCTGCTCTGCATCGTCGGGGGCCTGCTGGGCTTTGATCTCCACCGCTCGACGGACGCCCAGACCGTGCTATTCGTGCTGGACGCCGGATAGCGTGTCGCTCGAAAACCGCGCGCGCACCCGCCAGTACGTGGCGGAGGCGATCCGGGCGCCAGCCCCCAGATCCTGACGGGGTCGTCACCTTCGGCGCCAGCCCCGTCTTGGAGACCCCCGTCGGCCGCGAACCGCTTCCACGAAGCCGCCGCAGGCGGGCGACGGGCGCGGGACCAATATCGGCGCGGCGCTGAAGTTGGCCCTGGCGGCATTCCCGCAGGAGGGAGCGCGGCGGATCGTCCTCTTGAGCGACGGGAACGAGAATCGGGGCGGCGCCCGCGACGCCGCCCAGCTTGCCCGGGCGGGCGGGGCAGACATCTATGCCGTCCCGATGAAGAACGAGTACGCAGGCGAGGTGCTCGTCGAGCGACTGGTCCTCCCCCAGGAGGTAAAATTCGGGGAGTCGTTCCTGGTGCGCGTGGTCGCGTGGAGCGCCCGGGAGACCAACGGCCGCCTGTCGCTCTACCGCGACGGCACGTTCGTGGGCGCTCAGCCGGTGAAACTCGCCGCCGGAAAGAACTCTGACCCAGCAGGCGATTGACCAGGGCGGCTTCCACATGTTTCAGGCGCGCCTGGGAGGCGCCGGACGACGTCATCGAGGAGAACAACCGGGGGATGGGGCTCGTGGCGGTGCGCGGCAGGCCCCGCGTTCTGTACGTCGAAAAGGACCGGGACCAGGGGGTCAACCTCCTGAACGCGCTCAA
>CAWEYN010000008.1:0-53258 GCA_963813295.1 uncultured Nitrospira sp. | reverse complement strand
ATCCATAATTATAGGGTCCCACATTCAAGGTCGAAGTGCAACAAAAGCAGAAGCGACCTCAAGCGGTGTTTTGTAGCCAACGAAAGAAAGGAACAGCAGACATGAATATCAAAAGCAAGCTTCAGCGGATGCGATAAATATGCTATGGGCATTCGAAAATCTCTAGGGGTATAGTTTCTTTCAATTAATGAGAAGCGGCGTCCTGGTATGGTTTGCTTTGAGGTGACATCAGCATTACCTTGACAGTTGGCTCCTTTATCGCTTTTTTACCAATAGTCGTCTCGATTCTGGTTTTGGGTATGCCATATTCTTTTGTCAGCAAAGTCACTACTTCATTGATCCTTTGTTCTGCGAGTCTTATCCTTTTGCTATAGGCAACAGAAGATTCAGGATAGGCTTCAATCCATAACGATGATATTGTTTTCTCTCTCATACGCATCTTTTATTGCTGCCAGGGCCTTTTTCATTTCATTGGTCAAGGAAGTTTCTTCTTTCTTGAAGATAAGCAGAGGAACATAGGGGATGGTCTCCACTTTAAGAGACAACGGCAGATTGAGCGTATCTGCAAATATCCTTCTAAGCCAAAGTACTTCTTCATCTGATAAAGGAGTGTCCCTGCTTATTTTCAGTACTAAGGCGACATCTGAGGTCTTATCCTGCAACACCACTGAGAAGTCTGCAATCCTTGATGGCGATATAACCTTCTCAACTCTTGGAGCGGATTGCCTTATTACAGAGAGAACATTTTCCCGCGAGCTCTTAAGGACTTCGGAAGGTGGTTTTGGCGGCGTAATAGCAGGCGCAAGAGAAGGTGTTATCTTCACCAGTTCTTTTAACCCTCCGGGATGCACCAGTATCTGCTCGACATTAAGGCGCAGGTCGCTTTTTAAATAGTCTTTCATGTTTTTTTCGATGAGCGTTATCTCGGATTCTTTAAGATAACTGACTGTATTGATAACGGGGCGTATATCGAGTCTGCCTTTTTGAACTTCAGCATAATTGAAAGTGTCCAGATGCGATCGTCCCTCTATATTAAACTCCTGCTGCAGAACCTTCTGAATCTCGCTTCTTTGCCTCACCTCTGTGACCGACTGATGTATAGTGTATATAAGGGGAATAGAGATTATAAAAAGAATTCCGCCAAGGACAGTGACCCTCCTCTTTAAGTTTGTGATGTCCTCTTCTTTAAGGAATTTGGGACTGAAGCCATAGATAAAAAATACAATACAGGTAGAAATGACAATGGCAACAAAATTGGTAAAGAAAAGAAAAAACCCCCCGAAGGCAATCTTCAGGTTCCATATCCCGAGACCGAACCCAGTGACACTCAGGGGAGGGATTACGGCAGTCGCTATCGCAACGCCGGGAATTATTGTCAAATAGTTCTTTTTTGTACATATCGCAATGGCCCCGGCAGTTCCGGCAAAAAATGCTATAAAAAGGTCATAGAGGTTCGGCCTTGTCCTTGAAATTATTTCAGCGGAAATATCTTTCAGCGGAGAAAGATATGTTGTAATGAGCGCAACTATTACTGTCAGCGCAACACTCATAATAATTTTCTTGACCGACTTTTGCCAGATGACATGGTTCCCGGTTGTAAAGGCAAAGCCAAAACTTAATATGGGACCCATCAGTGGAGAAATGAGCATTGCCCCGATAATTACGGCAATACTGTTTTGGATCAAACCGTTCAGGGCAATAAGATTAGCGAAGGTAAGCATTAAAAAATATCCGGCAGATATATCAACTTCGAGATAGATATCTTTCAGCACGGCATGATGGTCTATAAGGGACGCATTTTTTTCACGCCATCCCTTGATCAGCAGGGTGATTTCTCTTATATTTTATGGGTAGACATATATATATCATTGAATTTTTACATGGTTTATTCTATCACTATTATTTGCATATCCATCACATTTGTACCTGTGGGACCCGTCAGAAGAAGATCATTGATCCGTTCAAAAAAATGATAAGAGTCGTTGTTGTTCAGGTAAGCCCTGGGATCAAGTCCAAGAGACTTTGCTTTGATAAACGTTTGTCCGTTTACTAGAGCCCCTGCTGCATCGGTTGGCCCGTCAGTACCGTCAGTTCCTGCGGACAGAAGTGTAATGCCATCGATACCTCCAACCTCAATTGCAAATGCAAGGGCAAGCTCCATATTCCGCCCTCCGAGTCCCTTGCTTTTAACCGTTACGGTTGTCTCACCGCCCGAGATTAAACAGCGGGGCCGTTTCGGTTCGCCATTTTCTTTGATTCTGATAGCTCTTTGTGCAAGCTCTATTCCGACCTCTCGTGCCTCTCCTGTCAACTCTGATGAAATGATCTCTGCATTGAAACCAAGTGATACAGCCCTGGATTTCGCAGCTTCCAGGGCTTTTTTGTTATTGCTTATTATTATGTTCTCTACTTTATTAAAGATGTAACTGCCTTCTTTCGGTGTTTCGGAAACAAGACCTTCTGCGCCTTTTTGCAGGACGTCGAGTACCGACGGCGGCGTCTTGTCCATCAACTTGTATTTTTCAATCACTCTGAGAGCATCCTTATAGGTAGTGCTGTCAGGAGACGTTGGTCCTGAGGCAATGACATCAAGCCTGTCGCCGATCACGTCAGAGATGATCAGAGAAATTACCTTTGCCGGATATGCGATCTCGGCAAGCCTGCCGCCTTTGATTCCTGAGATATGCTTTCTTATTGTATTGAGTTCGTTTATATCTGCCCCGGACTTGAGAAGAAGTCCCGTAATTCTCTGCTTGTCTTTCAGCGATATGTTTTTATAAGGCGAAATAAGAAGGGCTGAACCTCCTCCTGAGATGAGACAGACCAGGAGGGTCTTTTCATCCGTGTCCTTCAGAAGCTTAATGATCTCTTTGGTAGCTTGCAAACCGTTTTCATCAGGGACAGGATGGCCTGCTTCAAAAACCCTGATCACTGATCTGCCGCCGGTTTCTTTATCATCTCTTATCGCATGTCCGTGTTTTGTTATGACTATCCCTTCTTCGAGGATGTCAGGGAACTGTTCTTCCACGGCTTTTGCCATATTGCATGAGGCCTTTCCAAACCCTGCTACTAAAAGCCTTGAATACCTCCCATCAGTATAAACCGAGCGTATCTTCTCTGTATAAGACTTAACCGATTCATAAGGATCAACAGCCTTCAGTGCGGCCTGAAATATCTCCTTTGCAGCCTCTTTATGGTCTATTGATGTCATTGCGCGTATATGGGTTATGGCCTCAGTGCATATTTCATAGTCAGTCCCTGCACCAGAATCGAAAATACGACTACTATGTAGGTCATCGTAATAATAAGGTCCTTATCAGCTCCGGACGGTAACGAAAGCGCCAGGGCAACCGAAATGCCACCCCGCAACCCTCCCCAAGTCATGATCTTGAGAGAGCGATAGTCAAATTTTCTCCTGACTGACAACAGAAACTGTGGCACCCCTATAGAAATCCCCCTTGAAACCAAAACTATCAAAATAGCAACCACGCCCGCTAAAATATATCCGGTTGAAAGTTGAACGATTATAAGTTCTATGCCGATCAGCACGAAAAGAAGGGAATTGAGTATTTCGTCAATAAGCTCCCAGAACATATCAAGGTTCTGCCGGGTCTTCTCAGACATTGCAAAATGCCTTCCCTGATTCCCAATTAATAGTCCTGCAACCACCATGGCAATAGGTCCGGAAGAATGAAGGGCAGAGGCTATTGCGTATCCTCCCATCACCAGCGCCAGGGTGATCAGTATCTCGACCTGATAGTTGTCTATGCTCTTAAGCAGCAAGAAGGCTATCCATCCTCCTGCCAGTCCTATTGTAATCCCTCCTATCACCTCTTCGGCAAATAGCAGGGCAATCCCGCTGAAGGATATGTCATACCCTGCGATAGCTATATCCAATATGGTTATGAATATTACCACCCCTATGCCGTCATTAAACAGGGATTCACCGGCTATTTTGACCTCCAGGCTTTTAGGCACATTGGCCTTTTTAAGCATCCCGAGCACTGCAATCGGGTCAGTGGGAGAAATCAGCGCACCGAACAGGAGACAATAAATGAAATTCAGAGAGAGACCCAAAAATCCTGTAATGAAATACATGAAAGTGCCGATCAGAAAGGTTGAAAAAATAACACCCAGTGTCGCAAAAATAAGCACTTCCCACTTCTGGTTTGCCAGTTCGTTGAGGTCTACATGCAAGTGCACCCGCAAACAACAGAAAGCTTAGCATTCCGACCATAAGCGTCTCGTTAAAATCAATGGTCCGGACCAGGGCCAGCCATCGCATCTCAATGCCAAGAGCAGTCTGTCCAAGATGCCCAAAGGCTAAAATGCCAAGGGACATCAAAATGGATATCAGCATTAAGTCCGATTGTTGTAGGCAATTTAATGAAACGATGATTCACGTATCCAAATAGTGCTGACAGTGTAATCAGAATGGCTACAACATTAAACAATTCCATTGCTTACCCTTCAGGACTTTTAATTTCATCAGTTAGTATTCACCTTGTTTTAGCATACGATAAAAAAATATGAGAAGCCATTATTTTGTGATAATCTGTATTCATAACGTTTTGTACATTTATAATAATATCATAAATAGCTTGTAAGTAGCCTACAAACCATATATAATGTAGTCATAATTAACTAATAATGGGGTTGCAATGAATAGTGTCGGAATAAGAGAACTGAAAGCCAGACTGAGCAGTTTTATCGATCAGGTAAAAAGTGGAGAAGAGATAATCGTAACCGAACATGGGGTAGAAGTTGCGGTAATTAAGGCTATCTCGATAGAGCGACAGACCATAATGTCATTGGTAAAAGAAGGAAAAGCACAATGGCTTGGGGGGAAGCCTAAGGGATTGGAAGGGGTTAAGATCAAAGGAAAAACCATTTCAGAAACCATACTTGAGGAACGGCAATGATTCTATATCTGGGAACGAGTTGTCTTATTAAATTATATATAGAGGATGCTGATTCAAAAACTATACGACAGTGGGTAGTCGAGGCTGAGATCGTAGCAACATGCCGGGTGGCTTACACTGAAGTAATGTCCGCACTTGATATGCGATTCAAGAAAGGGGACTTGTCTGAGAAATATTACAGTAAGCTCTGCGAGGCTTTCACTGATGACTGGGACCATCTCGCTGTCGTTGACTTTGATGATCTTGAAGCAGGAAGGTTTGTAAAAAAATATGGATTAAACAGAATGGCTGCGATTCATTTATCCGCAGTAAAGAATATTCAACGAGCAGGCAATACCATTAAGTTAGCATTTTCCTCAATCGATGACCGCCTCTGCAAAGCAGCAGCTTCAGAAGGCTTGAAAGTCTTGTCTCTAACTTAAAAGACATATAGGAGGTGTCCAATGTCCGATTTCTATCAAACCGGTGTAGTGGCAACCCTTCACAGGCTTGGAAGGGCAAATATCGAAAAGATCGAAGCAGAACTTTCCTGGTATGCACTGGAGCGCCCGATAGCTCTTGTTCTGCCATCTCTTTACAGTGAATTGCAGGGAGATGCACTGAAGGGCATTGTGAAGGAGCTGAAAGAAGTAAAGTACGTCAGGGAAATTGTTGTAGCCCTGGGTCCGGCCACGGATGATGAATTCGAGCATGCAAGGAAATTCTTTTCCGTATTGCCCCAGAAGACAAGTATCATTTGGAATTCAGGCCCCAGACTGACTGAATTATATAAGTCGATTGAATCCGAAGGACTCCCTATCGGGGAAACCGGCAAAGGACGGTCTGCATGGATGGCCTACGGATATATTCTCTCTCAGCTGGATTTTCACGTCATTGCACTGCATGACTGCGACATCATTTCCTATAGCAGGGACCTGCTGGCACGTCTGTGCTATCCTGTTGCAAACCCAAGTCTTGATTATGATTTCTGCAAGGGTTTCTATAGCCGTGTGACCGACAGACTTCACGGTCGGGCAACAAGACTGCTCGTTACCCCGCTTTTCAGGTCTATCCAGAAGATTATTGGTTATCATCCCCTTTTGGCATTCTTTGACAGCTTCCGGTATCCCCTTGCAGGTGAATTCGCGATGGATATTGATATGGCGAGGGTCAATAGAATCCCGGGAGACTGGGGGCTTGAGGTGGGCGTCCTTGCGGAAGTTTATCGGAATACCTCCCTTCGGAGGGTCTGCCAGGTAGATATCGCTGAGAACTATGAGCACAAGCATCAGGCACTGTCAGAAGAAGATTCCTCAAAAGGCCTTCATAAAATGTGTGTTGACATCAGCAAGTCTGTCTTCAGGACCCTTGCATCAGAGGGGATTGTATTTTCCGATGGTTTTTTTAAGACGCTTGTTGCCACGTATGTAAGGACTGCTCAGGATATGCTCAAGCGATACGAGGACGATGCCGCCATAAATGGTCTGTTCTTTGACAGGCATCAGGAAAGCCTCGCCGTGGATACGTTTACCAACGGCATCAGGAAGGCCGCAGAGATAATCACGGAAGATCCTCTTGGTGTACCCCTTATTGCAAGCTGGGACAGGGTAACCTCAGCCATACCGGACATCCTTGTCAAAATCAAGAAGGCTGTGGAAGAGGACAACAGGTAGAAAACTAAATTTGACCATTTTCAGAAAAGCACAAAAAAGGAGCTTGTCATGATAATTAGAACGTTTCATGTAGAAGATAGACAACCATGAGAAGAAGGGTCATAGAAGAGTCTGTACTCTTTGTCAGCATCCTTAAATGGCTTTCTCTTGCAACATGCATTGGCATTATTGTTGGAATTTCCACTGCTATTATTCCTTGGGCTGCTTCATAAAGGGATCGCGCTTGTATCTGGAGTGCCGTACTATTATCTGTTGATTCCCGTTGGTCTTCTTGCAAGCACGCTTTTAGTAAAATATTTCGCTCCCGATGCCCGTGGTCATGGTACGGAGAAAATCATTGAAGCCGTTCACCAGAATTCCGGAAAGATCAAACTCTCTGTTGTCCCGGTCAAACTCCTTGCAACGGTAGTCACCATATCCTGTGGCGGCTCAGCAGGGAAAGAAGGGCCTGCTGCGCAGATCGGCGCTGCTCTCTGCTCAGGTTTTGCCGATCTTTTCAGGTTTGGCAAAAGAGACCGCAGGAAACTTGTTATCTGCGGTATCAGTGCCGGATTTGCAACAATCTTTGGCACCCCGATTGCCGGAGCCATATTCGGAGTTGAGGTACTGTTTGTCGGAGGGCTTCTTTACGATGTGCTTCTGCCGTCTTTTGTTGCCGGTATCGTCGGATACCAGGTATCGACTGCGCTCGGTGTTTCATACTTCCACCAGCCTTTAAATTTCACTCCGGTCTTCAGCAGTCTGTTTTTCCTGAAGGTCTGTGTGGGAGGTATATTTTTCGGCACGGTTTCGCTTATCTTTATAGAAATGTTGAAAATGTTCGAGAAGCTGAACGATAAAATGCCCATCAGGGAGGAATGGAAGGCTTTGCTTGGAGGTTTATCACTTGTAGTCCTGACATTTTTTATGTCAACAGATTATCTCGGCCTTGGACTTGAAACAATCAAGAATGCCGTGGAGGGCAATTCAGTCCCCTGGTACGCATCTGTCCTTAAAATGTTTTCTACCTCAGTAACACTGGGCTTTGGAGGGAGCGGCGGGATTATCACCCCGATCTTTTTTGTCGGCTCAACAGCCGGAAATCTTCTCGGGCACATACCGGGTTTCAATGTATCGGTATTCTCTGCAATAGGTATGGTAAGTCTGGTTGCCGGAGCTGCGAATACGCCCATTTCCGCAAGTATCATGGCCATGGAGCTTTTTGGCCCGCAGCTCGCGCCTTACGCTGCTGTATCATGCGTAATCAGCTTTCTGATGACAGGCCACAGGAGTGTATATCCGAGTCAGATCCTCTCTATGTCTAAATCATCTTCGTTGACTGTAAAGCATGGACAGGAGATGAAGCACGTTGAAGGAGTCGAGTATGAACCGAGAGAAAAAAGCTTATTGAGTGGTATATCGAGGAGCTTCAAGAGACTAAAAGAGCGGAGGTAATATGGAAAGTGTAGTCCTTCGCAAAGACATCCAGTCCCTTATTTCAGCAATCGGCGCTGCTGATATTCTTGTCGGCATACCAAGCTTTAATAATGCCAAAACTATCAGACATGTCGTAAAGGCTGTGCAGGCCGGATTCGCTAAGTACTTCCCTGATAAAAAGTGCGTGCTTGTGAATTCTGACGGCGGTTCCACCGATGGCACAATGGAAGTTGTGCAGAATGCAGTCTGTGGACGATTTTCAGGCAATCCTCCTGCATCACAGAATTCCACCTGTATTCAAAATAACAACTCCCTATCACGGCATACCAGGCAAGGGGAGTGCCTTCAGAACTATTTTTGAGATAGCAGATGCACTTGGGGTGAAAGCCTGCGCTGTTGTTGACTCTGATCTGAGGAGCATTACTCCTGAATGGATTGAGCTCCTCATTAAGCCTGTCCTGGAGCAAGGGTATGATTATGTGGCCCCCCTTTATCACAGGCATAAATATGACGGGACAATAACCAACAGCATAGTCTATCCCTTAACCAGGGCGTTATACGGCAAACGGATAAGACAGCCCATAGGAGGAGATTTCGGCTTTTCAGGAAGACTGGCCAAATTTTTATCTTACAAAGGATGTCTGGGGAACTGATGTTGCAAGGTACGGGATAGACATCTGGATGACTACAACGGCAATAGCAAACAACTTCAAGGTCTGCCAGTCATTTCTGGGAGCAAAAATCCATGACCCCAAGGACCCCGGAGCTGATCTCAGTTCGATGCTTTTCCAGGTTGTGAGCGCTGCTTTCGACCTTATGGAAACATACCCTGATGTCTGGAAAGGTGTTACAGGCTCTGAAGCAGTGCCGACATATGGGTTTGAATATGCGGTTGGACTGGAACCTGTCTCGGTCAATCTCGACAGGATGATAGAGAGGTTCAGGCTCGGCGTAAGGGAGCTATCCGGCATATGGAAGGATTTTTTGTCTGTGGACATAACTGATTTTCTGATAAAGGCGGAAAAAGTTTCTACAGAGGATTTTCATATCCCCCAGGAAATTTGGACCGATATCATTTATTATTTTGCTGTTGCGTACCACAAAAAAAATATCAACAGGGAACATCTTCTGAAATCCCTTACGCCTCTCTACATCGGAAGGACCGCATCGTTTGTGAAGGAGACATGGGACAGTGATGCGCAGGAGGTTGAAAAGAAAATAGAACAATTATGTGTGATATATGAGGCCAGGAAGCCTTTTCTCATTGATAACTGGCAGTGACCAAAGGAGGTACATATGCATCTATTTGAAAGAGTGATTATAGAGCCATTTGACAGACTGTATGAACAGGTTTTGCAGTTTCTGCCGAACTTGCTTGCCTCTTTGCTCCTCTTTATTGTCGGCATTCTGATTGGCTGGTTATTGAGGGCAATATCCGCAAGGGTTTTCAGAACTATTGAAACTGGACAGCTTTGCTGAAAGCCTGGGGCTGAAGGAGGTCCTCAAAAAGGGGGGCATAAAAGATCCTTTATCTGAGCTCCTTTCAAGGATAATTGGATGGATCACCATTATTACTTTCACTATTATCTCTTTAAGAGCTCTCGCAATCCCGACCGTCGAAGGGCTACTTGAGCGGTTTCTCCTCTATCTGCCCAATGTATTTGCCGCTGCACTTATACTTTTCTTCGGCTATCTCCTGAGCAACTTCCTCGGTCGCGCGGCCCTTATAGCTTCTGTAAACGCCGGGATCAAGGTTTCAGGCCTGATAGGAAGGCTTGTTAAAATGACCATCTTCATTCTGGCTGTAACGATGTCCCTGGAGCAGCTTGGGATCGGTAGCAGCACCATAGTAGTTGCCTTTGCGATTGTATTTGGCGGAATCAGTACTTGCCCTTGCCTTGGCCCTTGGACTCGGTGGGCGGGATATTGCAAAAGAATATCTCGAAAAGAAGTTAAAAAGCGAAGAGAAAAAGGATGAGATAAACCATCTCTGATAAGGTATCTACCCGAGGAGAATTCATGCTCTGGATTGCTTTTGTTGTCTGCACAGCCGTAATTGTTTATGCCGGCTCCCGACTTGCGAAGTATGGCGACATTATAGCTGAAAAGACCGGTCTGGGGAGGGCGTGGATCGGCGTTGTCCTTATGGCCTCCGTTACCTCACTGCCGGAACTCATTACAGGAATCAGTTCAGTTACTTTTGCCGGCGTTCCTGATATAGCAGTTGGCGATATTCTGGGAAGCTGTGTTTTTAACATGCTTATTCTTGCCTTTCTCGATGCGATTCATCGTCCTATGCCAATATCCGCAAAAGCGCACCAGGGAAATGTGCTCTCAGCAGGATTTGGCATTCTTATGCTGAGCATAATGTCAGGGAGCTTATTTCTGAGAATGTCTTTGCCGCCCCTTGGATGGATTGGTCCTTATACCCTGTCTGACTATACCTCTCTATTTTGTAGCCATGCGCTTGATTTTCCTCTATGAAAAAAAACAGATAGAAGCTTTTCTAAAGGAAATGGCCACAGAGTTTAAATATAAGGACATTCCACTAAAAACAGCGCTTATCAATTATATGGGGAACGCAATACTGGTAATTCTTTCAGCCATCTTTCTGCCAAAAATAGGAGAAGGTCTTGCAGCCACAACAGGGCTCGGACAGACTTTTGTTGGCAATATCTTTATTGCTATATCAACGTCCTTGCCCGAGGTCGTAGTTTCCATAGCAGCTGTCAGAATGGGCTCAGTTGACCTGGCGATCGGAAATTTATTCGGGAGCAATATCTTCAATATCTTTATCCTTGCCCTCGATGATATCTTCTTTACAAGAGGTCCCATACTTTCATTTCGTAAACCAAAACCATATGATATCCGCGATGTCAGCCATTGCCATGGCGACCATAGCAGTGATTGGTCTGACCTATCGTGCCGAGAGAAAGCCTTTATTTATGGCATGGGATTCTATTTCGATCTTACTGATTTATCTGATGAACCTTATGCTCCTTTATATGATGAGATAGTCAGACGCTGATTCCAAAACCTTATTCAGTCTTCCGTGTTGTAACAAACAACAGAGAGTGATAGGATTTCTTTAAGATAGGAAGTAAGGAGGCTTTACTTATGACTGATTCAGAAAAGATTGAGGACCTTGCAAGACAAATTAACAACCTCGAAGAGAAAATCGATGCAATAATCAAACATTTTAATATCAAGATTCCCGAAAAAACCGCAGAAATAAGCGTTATAACACCTTCAACGCCGGAATATAAGGATTTTCCACCGTAAAATAAACATCTTGGCCAGGGATGTGCCCTGCTTAGCACCTGATAGGCCGAACAATACGGCCTGACTGCTCGTCGATAAACTGCAACTAAAGAATATCCTCGCCATATTGGCAGCGACCGGGTTAGAACCGAACTGTAGGAATCTCGAAGCCCGGATAATTTTGCTCCACGTTTCCTATTCCGAGACCGAGAATTCTGTTGCTTGAGAAAATCTGAAGTGTATCAAAGAAATCATTGTAGCCGTAGGGAGCAACGTCATAATCTGCAAGTATCATAAATGGCATTTTCCTTTCGCTCATCATGTCTGGAATATGAGTATGAGTTATACAGAGCAACTGTAACCCTTCAGGGCCGCATCCGGTAACAGAGTTAAAATGCTTGCGGACTTGAGAGACGGTCATTCTTTGAAATCTTTCTCCTGTTTGGATTTTTCCAAAATAAAACCCTTTTGGTCTTGGCGGAGCGCCGGGGCGCAGCCGGAGAGAATCAGGTTTATCAAAATCAATATGCGGGCTCTGCCATACTTTATTCTTTAATCGCTTACAGGCATAATCCCAGGCCATCTTTCCGGAGAGAACAGAATCAGCATGTCCTGTGCCGTCGTCACCGAAGCCGTAAAAAAGAGCAATACCGGCAAACCCCTGGTCCAGGTCACTGTCAGTCAAGGAAGGAGGCGACCAATTCCGTTGAATTCTTTTTCACCAATGTCCCAATTCATTTTTTTGCTGGCTCTGCGCCAGGCCCTGATTTGTTCTTCTAGCGGAAACATAAAAGGCTCTGCAAATTCGCCTTTCTTCGGAGATAATAAACGAAGCAGCCAGTTAACAGGTATCATAGTTCGGCCATTCCCTCCCGTTTGGAATAATTCATCTTATCACAACTGTGGATCCGTTACATCTCAGAGATGATATAATATAAATAACATAAGAGGAGAGACTATGAAGAAAGCGGAATTGACGTTACCCGAGATCGCTCTTATAACTGGCACACGCGGAATGCTGGGAACAGGAGCAGGCATGTTATTGGCAGATAGACTCAATGACGATCAGAGAAAGGCCATAGAGCGGACCCTGTTGATTATTGGAGTTATTAGCACAATTCCCTTGGCAATAGAGGTGCTGAGCAAAAGGCAATAGATATTGTGTAAGACAAGTCTGCATGAAGTGACAGCGCAATAAGTTCTTCTTAGGAAGCAGAGTGGTACTAATAAGCGTCATTCTGATAAAGGAGGGTATCCCATGTTCCACTGGCTCCGCGATCATCGCCGCGCTGAGGCGCGAAAGCGCCCGTTCCCCCCTGAGTGGGAGACCTTCGTGCGTGCGAACGTGGCCCACTACTGCGTGCTCGACGACGCCGAGCGCGCCGAGCTGCAGGCGATGATGCAGGTCTTCCTGGAGGAAAAGCACTGGGAGGGATGTGGCGGGCTCGAACTCACCGACGAGATCCGTGTCACCATCGCGGCCCAGGCGTGTCTGCTGCAACTGGGACTCCCCCATGACTACTATCGCAACGTGGAGTCGATCCTCGTCTACCCCTCCACCGTAGTGCCTCCCGAGCACCACCCCGGCGTATTCGAGCGCGTGGACGGCCCGGTAGCGGCCCCCGTCCCCATCCTGGGCCAGGCCTTTTCCCAGGGTCCGGTGATCCTCGTGTGGGACGCCGTCCTCCACGGGGCGCGCCACCCGGAGCAGGGTCATAACGTGGTTTACCACGAGTTCGCCCACAAGCTCGACATGCTCGACGGAGCTGCCGACGGCACCCCGCTCCTGGCCGACCGCGACCAGTTCGCCGAATGGGTGGCCGTCTGCTCCTTCGAATTCCTGCGGCTGCGCAGCCTCGCCGAGAAGGGCCACAAAACCTTCCTCGACGCCTACGGCGCAACGAACGAGGCCGAGTTCTTCGCTGTGGCAACCGAGGAGTTCTTCGACCGTCCCCTTGCCCTCCAGAAGCACGTCCCCGACCTCTACCGTGTCCTCAGCGCCTACTACCGCCAGGATCCGGCAGGGCGCGCGAACCGCACCTGCCCTGCAAAAGAGTGAGCGAATCCCTTGCGGTCTGATGCCTTTCTTCTATGTTGGAGTGATCTATGGATCCTTATATGAAGTAGCCTGTGGTAATGGAATCTTTGATTGTCCGTGGGATTTTTAAGTACTTGCAGGCCGCTCTTATCCGCTCGCTCCCATCGTGCCTTTGTTTCTTTGTTTTGATTCATGCAAAGCATAGGCCAAATATGCCACAATACTTGCATTAATAATAAGAATAGCAACTATAGGCCAAGTTGCCCCTCGCAGGATTTCAAAAATTTCAACAGGAAGATACATTCCTCCTGTGAGAAGTCCGAACCATTCAGCCCACTGTCGATGTCGCCATAAAGCAAAGGCTTCGACGAAGCGAACAACAGAATAGAACATTGCTGACAGGGCCATTGCCCAAAGTTTGCCATCAGTCATATGATTGGCTGCATCGATGAAAATTCTGGGATAGTGTCTGGCAGGATTTAGGTGGATGCTCTGGACAATTTGCTCTGCTGCCAGATGAAGGTCTTTCTGCGAATGAACTCAAGTAATCCAAAGCCGACAACCAGGACAAGCAGACCTTTCACACCTTCAACGATGGAGACGATGTGAAGCCCCTTTTTTAGGTGTTCTTTTCCCGGGGTTATTGTCATATGTCAGAAAATTTGAGGGTCCATAAATACTAAAGAATCTATTAGCAAGGCTGCTTTGGAGGCAGCGAAACAATTACTTCTTTCCCCCTGGACGGTTGGCTTTTAGTGCGAATTTCACCTTAACAGCCATCCAAAGCCCATGCCCCAGCCATAATCGCCCTTGTGCTTAATGATCACCTCTTTATGCCTGTTACGGATTTCCTATCTTTAAGAAATCCTATCACTCTACTTTGCTTTTTACAACTTGATGTATAAGTTCCATACAAATGCGACATACCCCCTTTTTTAATTAGATAGTCAACAGGAGTCATCTTATCGAGAGACTTATGAATTCTCCTGGTAAGGTAAAAGACGATATATTCAGCAAGATGCTTATGGAAGAGTGGCTTGTCATGGATAACATCCAGATGGTTATCTATAAACTCTTCCTGAAGCGTTCTGTTGTAGCGCTCAATAATGCTGTTAATCTTAGGACACCTGGGATAACTAAACAGATGAGGAATCTGATCATTCCGTAATGCCACGTCGAATTCCCCCTGATTCTCCGGGCCATTATCATTCTGCCAGTCCTTGATAGAAAGCGGATAGACAGACCTGAAGCGTTTGTAGAAATCCGTCATATTCCTGCTACTGAGGCGCTTATAGTTAAGCGTAAATGCAAACTTCAGTTTTGCATCAATGGCATTGTAAAAGTAGTCCTTTATCCCATCAGTTACCCTCTCTACCGTATCGGAAATTATATGGCCGAAGTCCTCATGCCGGGGAGAACGCTTTACCCTGAGACGCTTTTGTTTTATTGGTCTTTTTATACTGGGATCGTGGTACACCCTGCCGGTCTTCTGGTAGAAAAGCTTATGCCGCTTGATCACCTTGCCGATGGTGGATTCAGCTATGGTTTTTAAGCCATTGCTCTGGCAGAATTCATCCAAAAGAGGCTTGATCTTCTCTTTTCCCAAACGGGGATGTTCCTGCCTTATCTGCCGGATGAACTGAACGATTTCCGTTGCAACTGTCATCGTTCTGCTCCGTTTAGGTCGTGTGGATTCGGGTACCAGCCCTTCAAGGGCTCCTCCATGTTGGCGAAGCTTCTCTCTCCAGCGGCTAATAACTTTCCGATCAGCTCCGAAGGCTTCTTTCGTGGCCTGCTCCCCGTATTTGTCATAAAACGCCATGATCCGTTGCCGCTGCTGCGCAACTTCATCCCTGCTAAATCTCCTGAGGCTTGAAAGCATCTTCTGATACCTCCTATAGCCTCGTATTCTACTAAATATCGGGTACGCTCGTGCATAATGGTCCATTACTCTTTAACGTCGCATATGTATCGTAACTTTTCCACTTGATAGCTCCTTTATTGCATAAGTAGTCGAGATGCCAGGCGTCAACGTGGAGATAAGAGCAAAAAGCATTACCACAGGGATAGTAAAGGGCTTGGAAAAGATCAGAAAAAATGAAGCATGATCTCTTCAATCATTAACTATTATTGCCGGCTGATGCCGCACGGGACATACCAGTTCCTAAGGTAATGCTCAATAAGTTGTATTCTTTATTACAGTTTGCCTAAGAGAGAGAAAAGTGAGATGATTATAATATTCAGTGAGCAATACAGAAGGCATACATAGAAAACCCCGATGTTCAGGCCGGGATCAGGAGGAAAAGCATATGGAAAAGATTACATTGAATGTGGAAAAGAATTTTTGTGAAGAGTGCTCTCTCGCTTTAAGAAGGTTTATCGGACATATGGAGGGCGTCGAATCCATCGATGTTGAAGAAGGCAAGGTTGCTGTGGTGTTTGACGGTGCAAAGATCAGCGGGGAAGAACTGACCAGGATTACACGGGATAACGTAGAAAAATTGGGATACAAGTTTGAGGAGTGATCCGGCCACAGAGCAACAGAGGAGAATTGGGCGAATTCAGCTTAGCATTAACATTTATAGAAAGGAGAAAAAGATGGTCAACATAAGTGAATTATTGATTAATGGTGATGAAAGAATCATGCACTATTGCCGCAATGCCAAAGAGAAATGGAGTGTGATAATTGAGAAACATCCTGATTTCGATCTGGATAATTTGACAGAGGAGCTTTCGTCATCTCAGCCTTGGTTTGAAAAAAACTGCGGGGGGGAAAAGTTAGGTCAGGAACTAATGGTCACAGTCGGAATCGGACAATTCTATTCATCAAAAAAAGGATTTGATAGCGACAACCTGAAAAATGCACAGGCAATTTACGAAGCTATTAAGAGAAGTAATTGCAGTACTGAGGTAAAAGCGGCGGCCGATAAGATAGCTGAAGATTATCACCTTTACGACAAATAATAGAATGATCAACACCCAGCTATTGATATAGATACTAGGCAAAGGAGGACGGTATGATTTCAAAGATTCTTGTTCCAGACAGACGGGTAAAAGGCATTCTAAAAGGCAGCCCTGTATGCGGTAGACCTCGCAAAACAGTTGAAAGCCTTCATATGCTGTAAGACGTTATTGATCGCGCTTATTTTTATGGGCCAGACAGTTACAGCAGGGAAGACTTCAAAACATTTAATAGACCTAGAGAATTCTGCGAGAACTATTACAAAGGGTATACCGAAAATAAAGAAAACTTCAATAAAATTGGAGTTTCAAAGACTGTTATAACGACCGGACATCCGGTAGAGAGAGCATCATGAAAGAGCCAAGAAATCAAAGGAAAATCTTCAGCTATACTCTCACGGAAGGAGCGCTTTAGAAGCTGCGGTACTCGGCAGCGTCGCCTATGGCGTGATCCACAAGGACACAAAAATACCTGTCATGGTAGTGAAAGGTTGACCGGAAGATATAGAAGAGCTGTTCCAGAATAAACTGGGTGTAATATTATTGTGGCCTCAGGGAAAACCAAAGCAGCATTTTGGGAAAAGAAGCATGAATCCATCTAAAAGGAAATTAGTTAAATGAAAGCCATAGCTGTCGTTCCCGGGCACTGAGTCGGTGAGTCTGGCAGATCGCACTGAGCCTGTCTATAAGCGCCACCGACGAAGTAAAGATACGGATCCTGCGAGTCGGCATCTGCGGCACTGACCGTGAAGAAGCGGCAGGCGGCCGCGCGCTCGCTCCGCCAGGACAGCAGGACCTCGTTATCGGCCACGAAATGTTCGGCCAGGTGGTTGAAGCGGGCAAGGCTGTTTCACGGGTACAGCCGGGTGATTATGCCGTCTTCACGGTGCGGCGGGGTTGCGGCAAATGCATGCCGTGCAGCATGAACCGCTCGGACATGTGCAGGACCGGCGAGTATAAAGAACGTGGCATCTGGGGAGCGGACGGCTATCAGACGGAATTCGCGGTGGACAAGGAACAGTATGTGGTCCGCATACCCCGGAGCTGGAGCGGGTCGGGGTCCTGACCGAACCGTTGTCCGTGGCCGAAAAAGCGATCGATGAGGCAGTGCGGCTGCAGTTCGCCCGCCTTCCTGATGCACTGGCCACACCTGACTGGCTACAGGGCCGGCATTGCCTGGTGGCCGGGCTCGGCCCTATCGGGTTGCTGGCTGCACTGGCCCTGCAGCTACGCGGGGCTAAAGTCTTCGGCCTGGATATTGTGGATGCAGCATCCGTGCGCGCGCAGTGGCTGACTGCAATCGGCGGACAATACGTGGACGCCAGGCAGGTGCCGGCGGATCAGGTGAATAAGGCCCTCGGACCCATGGAGCTGATCATTGAGGCCACGGGGATCGCTGCTTTGGAGTTCAACCTTCTAGACGCCCTTGCTCTTGACGGCGTCTACGTGCTCACCGGCATACCCGGAGGCCACCGGCCGATCGAGATTCGCAGGCTCGGAACTCATCAGCCGGCTGGTGCTGGGCAACCGGGTGATGGTGGGAAGCGTCAATGCCAGCCGCGACCATTACCAGATGGCCGTGGACGATCTCATGGCGGCGCACCTGCGATGGGGCGACCAGCTGGACCGTCTGATCACGAACCGTTATCCACACACCGAGTTCCTGGCCGCTCTTGGACGCCACGATGAGAATGAAATCAAGGTCGTGCTGGAATGGGGAACATGAGCACGAAAAGCACAATCAGCTTCAAGGTTGTTTCTGCTGATATCTCCGGGAGACCATAAGCCATGTCTCGCACATCTGGTACGGGTCAGCAAGCCGATTCGAACAGATTCGTCTACATCGCTGCAGCGATCTCTGCGCTCGGCGGCATGCTCTTCGGCTATGACACCGGCGTCATATCAGGGGCCATCCTCTTTATTCAGCAGGACTTCGCGCTCTCGCCGACGCTCGAAGAGATCGTTGTCAGCTCCGTGGTGCTGGGGGCAGTGCTCGGTGCTGCCGCGGGCGGAACGCTGACCGACCGCTTCGGACGGCGCATCGTCCTCATTGTAACAGCGGCCCTCTTTGCCCTGGGCGCTGTCGGCACGGCCCTGGCGCCTACGGTCTTCTGGCTGATCATCGGCCGGGTCATCGTGGGCATGGCCATCGGCGTGGCGTCCTTTACAACGCCGCTCTACATTTCCGAGATATCTCCCGTAACCTTGCGCGGCCGGTTCGTCTCGTTCAACCAGATCGCGCTCACCAGCGGGATCGTTATCGCGTACCTCGCGGACTATGCCTTGTCCGATATGCGGGGATGGCGCTGGATGTTCGGTCTGGCCGCAATCCCGTCAGCCCTGCTGGGAATAGGAATGGTGTTCATGCCTGAAAGCCCTCGCTGGCTCGTGAGCCACGGACGAGAGGACAAGGGGCGCTCCGTGCTTCAGCGTATCCGCGGAACAGCCGCTGTTGACGATGAAGTGCAGGACATCCGGCAAAGCTCCGTCCAACAGGGCGGCAGCTGGTCCGAGCTGTAAAGCCCCTCTGCTCAGGCCGGCAATGATCGTCGGCATCGGACTGGCCCTGTTCCAGCAGGTGACGGGCATCAACACGGTCATCTACTATGCGCCGACCATCTTTCAATCCGCAGGGTTCGCGTCCGCATCAGTCGCCATCCTGGCCACAACAGGCGTTGGCGTCGTCAACGTATTGATGACCGTGGTGGCGCTGCTGCTTCTGGACCGCGTGGGAAGACGGCCGCTTTTGCTGATCGGCATGGCCGGCATGGTCATCAGTCTGGCAGTCCTCGGCACGGCCTTCCTGTTTCCCCACCTGTCTGCCCTGAGATGGGTTGCCGCCGGAAGCCTGATGCTCTACGTGGGTTCCTTTGCCGTGGGCCTGGGGCCGGTCTTCTGGCTGCTGATCTCGGAGATCTATCCCGTGAAGATCCGGGGCCTTGCCATGAGCATTGCCACGGTTGCCAACTGGGGAGCAAACCTGTTCGTTGCCCTCACCTTTCTTACACTGATTCAGGTCCTGGGGCGGACCGGAACATTCTGGCTCTATGGCCTGGTCGGCATCGGTGCCTGGATCTTCGCCTATGCTTCTGGTGCCTGAAACAAAAGGACGGAGCCTCGAAGACATCGAGGCGCACTGGCGCGCGGGAAAGCATCCGCGTGAAATGGGTAAGAAATAATCAACGAGAAGAGTTGGAGGAGAGTCATGACCGATTCGATACATGCTCCCGGATGGCCGGGCATCCCCGCGCGCTGGACCTCGAGCGCCAAGAGCGGCGTGGGCACGTCGCTCTCCCCTGCAAGCCGCGTCTGGTTCACGATCAGTCACGGCATCCTGAACGAAATCTACTATCCCCGCGTGGACCAGGCGTGTACGCGCGATCTGGGCCTCATCATCACCGACGGGAAGGATTTTTTTTCCGAAGAAAAGCGGCATGCCGCATCCACAGTGACCTATCCCGTTGACGGCGTTCCGGCCTACCATTTGGTGAACGCCTCAGGGGACGGGCGTTACCGGATCGAAAAGGACGTCATCGCTGATCCCCGAAGGGACGTTGTGCTCCAGCAGACACGTTTCATCGCTCTTCAGGGAAAGATGGATGACTATCACCTTTACGTCCTCCTTGCGCCGCATCTCGGGAATCACGGCGCCGGAAACACCGCGTGGGTCGGCGACTACAAGGGCGTGCCCATGCTCTTTGCGGAGCGCAACGGCAATGCCCTGGCCCTGGCATGTTCGGCGCCGTGGCTCAAGCGCTCCGTCGGCTTTGTTGGAGTGTCCGATGCCTGGCAGGACCTTATGCGTCATAAGTTCATGTCCTGGGAATACACCCGCGCCGAGAACGGCAATGTGGCCCTGGCCGGTGAAATTGACATCGCTGCAGCCAACGGCACATTCCTGCTCGCCCTGGGGTTCGGCAGCGATTCCAATGAAGCTGGATACCGCGCACTGGCAAGTCTCTACGACGGATTTGAATCTGCGCAGAGCCTGTACACAAGCGAGTGGCAGGCATGGCAGCGGACGCTGCCGATCAAGAAGGAGGAAGAGGACTGACAACCATAATCTGTTCCGGGTCAGCACCGCTGTTCTCCGGACCCACGAGTCAAAACGCTTTCCCGGGGGCCTGATCGCCAGCCTCGCCATTCCCTGGGGTTTTTCCAAAGGCGATGACGACCTCGGCGGATACCACCTTGTGTGGCCGCGCGACCTCGTTGAATCCGCCGGGGGCCTCCTGGCCGCAGGGGCGCGGGAAGATGTCCATCGTGTGCTTCACTATCTTCAGGTCACGCAGGAAGCGGACGGACACTGGCCGCAGAACATGTGGCTCGACGGTGCACCCTACTGGAGCGGCATCCAGATGGATGAGACTGCGTTTCCCATCCTGCTTGTAGACCTCGCGCAGAGAGAAGAGGCGCTGGGCAAGGGCGATCTGACCACGCTCTGGCCCATGGTAAAGCGCGCGGCAGGTTATCTCGTGCGGAACGGACCGGTGACGCAGCAGGACCGCTGGGAGGAGGATGCGGGCTATTCGCCCTTTACGCTTGCTGTCGAGATCGCGGCACTCCTGGTGGCTGCGGATCTTGCGGAAACGAACAATGAGCTCGGAGCGGCCGCATACCTTCGCGAAACCGCCGACACCTGGAACGCGAACATCGAACGCTGGGTCTACGTGACGGGGACGGAATTGGCAGTGCGTTTGGGAGTAGAGGGCTACTACGTTCGCATCGCGCCGCCGGAAGAGGCTGATGCCGCTTCTCCGGAAGCAGGGTTCGTACCGATCAAGAACCGGCCCCCAGGACAGAGCGCCGAACCTGCCGTTCACATCGTGAGCCCCGATGCCCTGGCCCTGGTCCGCTTCGGCCTGCGTGCAGCCGATGATCCGCGCATCGTGAACACAGTTAAGGTCATTGATGCCCTATTAAAGGTGGAGACCCCGTCACGGCCCTGCCTGGCACCGGTACAACGACGACGGCTACGGTGAACATGCCGATGGATCCCCTTTCGACGGCACCGGCATCGGACGGGTCTGGCCGCTGCTCACCGGTGAACGGGCACATTATGAGCTTGCGGCCGGACGCCGGGACCAGGCAGAGAAACTGCTCCATACGTTCGAGGCTTTTGCCAATGAGGGGGGAATGCTGTCCGAGCAGGTCTGGGACAGCCCCGACATTCCGGAGAGGGAACTCTTCTTCGGCAGGCCTTCGGGCTCTGCCATGCCCCTGGTCTGGGCCCATGCCGAGTACGTGAAACTGAGACGGTCCCTGCGCGAGGGACGCGTGTTTGATACGCCGCCCCAGACCATCCAGCGATATCAGGTGAAAAAGACCGGATCTCCTTATGCTATCTGGCGGTTCAATCACAAGTGCCGCACAATGCAGGCGGGTAAAACACTGCGGGTTGAGGTGCTGGCGCCGGCAACCGTGCATTGGAGCAGCGATGATTGGCATACTGCGCATGATGCTGATACTCGGGATACGGGATTGGGATCGTATATTGTTGATCTGCCGACGGCCCATGATACCTGCCGGAAGTACCGTGCGTTTTACCTTCTATTGGCCGGAAGCGGACAAATGGGAAAACACAAACTTTTCAGTGGATATAAAGGAGACAGTTTAAGCCAAAGAAAGGAAACTCCGTCCAAAGGAACAATAACTTTAATGAGGGGTAAGTCAACTGCTTTGAAATATGATTATTGGAGGTGGCCATAATTTGTGATACCCTTAAAGAAAAGGACGACCGATTTAGGGATAGATTTTATATGACATTCTTATTTAAGCAAAATAGTTACTTTATCAACATGGATTAAAAACTATCAGTAAGGAGGAAGACTTATGGAAGATGTTAAACGAATTCTTGTTGTAAGCAGGGATACTAAATACTGCAGAAAAGCTGTTCGTTATGGAGTTTCGCTCTCCAGGAAATACGGAGCCGAACTTTACGTGATCCATGTAGTTCATGACCCCTTTATTTTCGGAGGGTGGAACCTTCCCATTCCGTCACTGCTTGAGGAGTATAAGAAGCTTTTAAAGGACACGAGGGAAGAACTTCACACAATTATAAATTCGGAGAAAAAGAAAGGCGTGTCCATAAAGGAATTGATCAAAGAGGGCAAGCCTACGAAGGAAATTCTGAAGGTTGTAAAGGAAGAAAACATAGACCTCATCATCATGCTCGCCCACGAGGAGGGACATCTGGAGCACTTCCTTTTCGGGCGAAGCAACGAAGAGATTATTCGGGAAATGCCATGCTCAATCCTCATGGTGAAGAAGGAACCGGAGTCTGTGACAGGCTGAAGAATTTTCTCAAATGACAAGTGGGGCACAAGCAAGAAGGAATAGTTATTCCGTACCCTATATGAACGGTGCTTTCGAAGGAGCTTCAAAATAGGAAGACTTAGGGGCTTTAACTGTGGACACTAATATGACTTCATCATTCGATTTGAGAAGGCTTTCTTTCCCAACAAAGGGGATTTTGAGCGCATATCTCCTTACCATCGGCATCGGTTATCTGATCGCGATCCTGTACCTTTTTCTCCTGGAGGCTGGACCGCGTCAAGAAGTGAGCTTGGATATGCTTCAGGCCACAATACACAAGTATTATGGCAATCGGGGGACTTCACGGATAGAAGCCATGTTGCACGGGAGTATGCGGCAATACGCCACTGTCTCTGATAAAAAAAGTATTTCCGATTGGGTCGATGAAGGAGCGTCTGAGTACGGCTTTCAGCAGGTCAAACCGATTTTTGACAGAGATTGCATCAAATGCCATAGCCCGGCATCCAGACTGGGTATTCCCACTCTCACGACTTATGCTGAAGTTAAGAAAGTCACAGGAACAGATTTGGGCGAATCCATCAGAACACTGGCCCGCGTCTCTCACATCCACCTCTTTGGTATCAGTTTCATCTTTTTAACAACAGGCTTTATCTTTTCTCTTAGCAATATGAACAACTATCTGAAATTTGCGTCAGTAACTATTCCTTTTTTGGCCATCTGGCTTGATATAGGTTCATGGTGGCTTACGAAATATAAACCTGTCTTTGCCTATACCGTAATAGCTGGGGGCCTGCTTATGGGTCTCTCATTGGGAATCCAAATCTTTTTCTCTCTCTATGAGATGTGGTTTAAAAGACGCTGACAAACGAAGCAGATGCAAAAGTTGCGTATGAAGAGGTTGCCTTACATAAATTTTATGTACATTAAACACTCTGAGAGGAAGTGAATGTATACGTTTGGCGGACGAAAGGGCGCCCTAGGAAATCGCAAACTCATTGATGAACTCGGCATTGCGCCGGGCGAACTCCCTGACAAGTCAGAAGTGTAACTCCCACGAGAGGAACTATGAAAGCCACTGAACTCATCGTGAAATGCCTGGAGAACGAAGGTGTCGATTACATCTTCGGCGTGCCGGGCGAGGAGAACATGGATCTGCTCGACGCGTTGCTCGGCTCGTCCATCCGCTTCGTCATGACGCGCCATGAGCAAGGCGCGGCATTCATGGCGGATGTGTACGGTCGGCTGACCGGCAAAGCGGGGGTGTGCCTCGCCACGTTGGGGCCAGGCGCGACGAATCTCATCACCGGCGTGGCCGATGCCAACATGGACCGCGCACCAGTGGTGGCGCTTACCGCCCAGGCCGGTCACGACCGGATGCACAAGGAATCGCACCAGCATCTGGACATCGTCACTCTATTCCGCCCGGTGACGAAGTGGAACACCAGCCTGCCCACACCCGACATCATTCCCGAAGCCTTCCGCAAAGCCTTCAAGCTAGCGCAATCCGAAAAGCCCGGCGCCACTCACATCGAAATCCCCGAAGACGTGGCCCGTATGGAAACCGACGGCCAGCCGCTGCTCGTGCAATGGCCCCACCTCGGCGGAGCCGCGCCAGAACAAATCGAGAAGGCCGCGCGCATTATTTCGGAAGCAACGCACCCGGTCGTGCTCGCCGGCAACGGCGTCATTCGCGGACATGCGTCCGAACCGCTGGTGCGGTTCGCCGAAAAGTTGAATATCCCGGTCGCCACGACCTTTATGGCCAAAGGCGTCATTCCTGACACGCATCCGCTCGCGCTTGGAGCGATCGGACTGCAAACGCCCGACTACGTGAACTGCGCGTTCGCGGAAGCCGACGTCGTCATTGCCGTCGGCTATGACGTTGTGGAATACGCGCCGCGCTCGTGGAACCCGAAACACGACAAAAAGATCGTGGATGTGGACATGGCACCCGCCGAAGTGGACGCGGCCTACATCGTCAACGTCGGCGTCGTGGGCAACATCGCCTCGTCGCTCGACGCGCTGGCGCAGACGGCGACCCCCCACTCCGCTTCGCACGGCGCGCACTTCCGACAAATGCTGCGTGACGAACTGGAGCAGGGCCGTCACGACACCTCCTTCCCGCTCAAGCCGCAACGAATCCTCGCCGACCTCCGCTCCGCGCTGGCCGACGACGACATCGTCATCTCCGACGTGGGCGCGCACAAACTGTGGCTGGCGCGCCTCTTCCCGTGCCTTCAACCCAACACCTGCATCATCTCGAACGGTTTTGCCGCAATGGGAATGGCTGTGCCCGGTGCCGTGGCTGCAAAACTGGTGCATCCCGAATCGCCGCGTGGTGGCGGTCACGGGTGACGGCGGGTTCCTGATGAACTCGCAGGAATTGGAGACCGCCGCGCGCCTGGAAACGCCCTTCGTGGTGCTGGTGTTCAACGACCGCAGCTACGGCCTGATTCGCTGGAAGCAGATGCAGCAGTTCGGCCGGCCGGCCTTCGTGGACTTCAATAACCCGGATTACATCAAATACGCTGAGAGCTTCGGCGCGAACGGCTGTCGCATCGAATCGGCAGACGAACTGGCGCCCGCGCTGCGCAGCGCGTTGAGCTCAAACAAACTCACGATCATCGACTGCCCGGTGGACGCCTCGGAGAACCTGCGCCTGACCCAAAGGCTCGGCACGCTCGCAGCGCCGGGTGCATGTCATCCATGATTGCAAAAACTCTCTCACCCAAACTGCTTTCAAAAATCGATGTCTACTGGCGTGCCGCCAACTATCTGTCGGTCGGCCAGATTTATCTTTACGACAATTCACTGCTTAAGCGGCAGCTGATGCTAGCGGATGTGAGGAAATATAGAAAGGATGCCTTTTATGAAATTCAATACCGACCACCCCAAGGCCCCCGAATCTAATCCGGGGTCGAAGCCCAATGCGAAAGACGATCCCAAAGCCCTTCCCATGCCTGAATTACAGGCAAAATTGGGGTCGTCGCCGGACGGCCTCAGCCAAGTCGAGGCACAGAAACGGCTGGTCCAATATGGGCCTAACGAAATTGAAGAAAAGAAAACCAGTCCGTTCCTGAAATTCCTAACCTATTTTTGGGGTCCGATCCCGTGGATGATCGAAGCGGCCGTAGTCCTTTCGGCGATAGCCCGGCATTGGCCGGACTTTGCCATCATCCTTCTTCTGCTTCTGGCAAACGCAGTGGTCGGATTCTGGGAGGAACACCAGGCAGGCAACGCCATCGCCGCGCTGAAGGCCAAGCTGGCGATAAAAGCCCAAGTGAAACGTGATGGGAATTGGACCACCCAAGAGGCGCGTGAGCTTGTGCCTGGAGACGTCATCCACGTGCGTCTGGGCGACATCGTGCCGGCAGATGCACGTTTACTGGAGGGCGATCCGGTGGAGGTAGATCAGTCCGCACTGACGGGAGAATCTTTACCCGCCACGCGCAAACCCAGCGAAGCGGTGTTTTCGGGTTCGATCATTCGCCAAGGCGAAATCGACGCTCTCGTATACTCCACGGGCCAGAACACCTACTTCGGCAAAACGGCACAACTGGTGCAGGAGGCACAGACAGTCAGCCACTTTCAACGCGCGGTGTTGAAGATCGGCAATTACCTGATCATCCTAGCAGTGGTATTGGTGGTGTTGATTTTGGCTGTAGCGCTGTTCCGGGGCGATCGGATGCTAACCACGCTGCAGTTCGCCTTAGTGCTGACCGTGGCGGCCATTCCCGTGGCGATGCCCACAGTGCTGTCTGTGACCATGGCGGTCGGCGCACGCATGCTGGCCAAAAAAGAGGCGATTGTGACCAGGTTAGCAGCCATCGAGGAATTGGCGGGCGTGGACGTGCTATGCTCGGACAAGACCGGCACCTTGACCCAGAACAAGTTGACGCTAGGCGTTCCGTTCAGCGTCAACGGTATCACTGCCGATCAAGTTATCCTCAACGCCGCGCTGGCTTCGCGCACGGACAATAAGGACACCATTGATTTGGCCGTGCTGGGTGGCCTGAAGAATGATCAGACCCTGAAAGGCTACGAGGTGGTCCATTTCCAGCCGTTCGACCCGGTGCATAAACGCACCGAAGCCACAGTCAAAGACACCGAAGGAAAGGATTTCAAGGTGACCAAGGGCGCGCCGCAGGTGATTCTGGAGCTGTCGACCAATGCCGGGCAGAAGCCCGCCGTTGAGAAAGCGGTCAACGAATTCGCAGCGCGCGGCTTTCGTTCGTTGGGCGTAGCGCGAACCGGGGTAGAGGGTCAATGGCAGTTTCTTGGTGTATTGCCCCTATTCGATCCTCCCCGGGATGATGCCAAGGCAACTATCGCGACCGCCCGACAGATGGGTGTGAAGGTCAAGATGGTGACGGGCGATGCACTGGCCATCGCCCAGGAAACCGCCAAGAAATTAGGGATGGGCACAAATATCCTCGATGCCAGCAGCTTCGGCGACACGAAGCATCACGAGACAGCGCAGTTGGCGGAGTCCATCGAGAAGGCAGACGGTTTCGCCCAAGTGTTTCCCGAACACAAGTTCCACATTATAGACGTCCTGCAGCAACGCGGTCACATTGTCGGCATGACGGGCGACGGAGTGAATGATGCCCCCCCTCTGAAGAAAGCCGACTGTGGCATCGCCGTTTCCGGCGCCACGGATGCGGCACGTGCAGCGGCGGACATCGTGCTGATGACGTCCGGCCTGTCGGTGATTATCGACGCAATCAAGGAAAGCCGGAAAATCTTCCAGCGGATGAACAGTTACGCGATCTACCGCATCACCGAAACACTGCGCGTGCTGTTGTTCATGACACTGTCGATCCTGGTGTTTAACTTTTACCCGGTGACCGCAGTCATGATCGTGATGCTGGCGTTGCTCAATGACGGTGCCATCCTGTCCATTGCCTATGACAATGTTCATTACAAGGACGAGCCAGAGTCTTGGAACATGCCCCTGGTGCTGGGGGTCGCTACGGTGCTGGGCATCGCCGGAGTCGTCTCCGCCTTCGGCTTGTTTTATCTCGGCGAGCGCGTCTTTCATCTCGACCGTGAGCACATCCAGACGCTGATGTACTTGAAGCTGTCTGTGGCGGGTCATCTGACCATCTTCCTGACGCGAACACGCGGACCGTTCTGGTCGATACGCCCCGCGAGGATTTTATGGGCGGCCGTGCTCGGTACACAAATAGTAGCAACTTTGATCGCGGTTTATGGGGTGTTTATGACACCTTTAAGCTGGGGTTGGGCACTGTTCGTCTGGGGCTATGCACTGGCGTGGTTCATGCTGAACGACCGTGTGAAACTGCTTGCATATCGGATTTTTGATCCCCCAAAAAACGAGCCTCAGCCCGAAGCCACAGTCGAATCTGAGCCTGAGTCCCCAAAATGAACCGACGAAAATCGCGTGGCGGGCATGGCCGAAAGAATGCGGCATCTCTTTTTAGGATGAGGGCGTAAGAAGGAATAACATTATATTGACAGAGAATAATGCGAGCGCTCTTTGAAAAATTTATTGAAAGAAGTTTTAATCTTGCAAATAGTTAATTTTGCCAGAAGGAAGAAGATGAAAAGATTTATGATTGTTTTATCGGTCTTGTCTGTTTTCGGTATTTCGGCATCTGCCCAGATGGGCACTGATCACGGTGGAGGCATGATGGATGGTGGTTGGGGGTGGGGCATGGGATATGGAGGGGGTTTCGGGATCATTATTGTGATTCTCGTTATTTTGGCTATCGTTTATATGATGAAACGAAGGTAAAAAACTGAAATGGCAAAAAAAATCTTTTAAAACAATTTTAGGTACCTCTTTTTTTTTGAGACATTTCATGAAATGATGAAAGGAAAACATGCAATGAGTTATTACTTCAGCAAAATAATAAACGTTTTTTTTGATGAGGCGGTAGCATTAATCTGCGTTAACGGGGATTGCTTCCGAAATCGCAATAAGCTGAAAACAGTTATCGACAGAGTGTAAAAAATGCATTGCATTTAGGAGCATGCACAAGATGGAGCCAAAAAACCAGTGTTCATTGTATAAGTGATGAACATGCTTTTGGATTTTTGATACCACCGGAGATGCAATGAAAAAAGATTACGGAATAATTTTAATGGGTAATTATTTAAACCATAAGGAGGTAAATCATGGAAGATGTTAAACGAATTCTTGTTGTAAGCAGGGATACTAAATACTGCAGAAAAGCTGTTCTTTATGGAGTTTCGCTCTCCAAAAAATATGGAGCTGAGCTATATGTTATCCATGTAGTTCATGACCCCTTTATTTTCGGAGGGTGGAACCTTCCCATTCCGTCACTGCTTGAGGAGTATAAGAAGCTTTTAAAGGACACAAGGGAAGAACTTCACACAATTATAAATTCGGAGAAAAAGAAAGGCGTGTCCATAAAGGAATTGATCAAAGAGGGCAAGCCTACAGAGGAAGTTCTGAAGGTTGTAAAGGAAGAAAAAATAGACCTCATCATCATGCTCGCACATGAGGAGGGGCATCTGGAGCACTTCCTTTTCGGACGAAGCAACGAAGAGATTATTCGGAAAATGCCATGCTCAATCCTCATGGTGAAAAAGGAACCGGAGCCTGTGACGCGTTGAAGGATTTTGTCAGCATATGATCGAAAATACATAAGGGAGACTTTTTTATAGAGGTGATAATGAAGGCCACTGATCCTGTCTGCAAAATGGTTATCGAAGATAAAAAGGCTGCGGCAACGTCGTCATATAAAGGTAAGACCTATTATTTCTGCTCGAAATCCTGCAAGGAAGACTTCGACAAAGATCCGGAGGCATATGTTGGCATAGGAGAAGCCTCTTCAAAGGCCGGTGTTTTGGAAAAAGGGACAGACCATACGTGTCCAATGCATCCTGAAATAAGAAAGAAAGGCCCCGGCGCATGTCCGAAATGCGGCATGGCGCTTGAGCCTGTTGCTCCTTCTGCCGAAGTGACCAAGACTGAGTGGACATGCCCGATGCATCCGGAGATCATCAGGGATGCTCCCGGGAGTTGTCCCAAGTGCGGCATGGCACTCGAACCGAAGACAATCAGTGCTGAAGAAAAGGAAAATCCTGAACTCATCGACATGACTCGACGGTTTAAGGTCTGCGTTGTGCTGACCATTCCTCTGGTCATTATCGCCATGCGCCATATGATCCCTGGTCTCTCCGCCCTTGACAATCTCCTATCGCCTGCACTTATGAAATGGCTCGAACTTATTCTTGCAACACCAGTGGTCCTTTGGGGAGCCTGGCCCTTCTTTGTCAGGGGCTGGCAGTCGGTCGTCACCTGGAATCCGAATATGTTTACCCTTATCGGGCTTGGTGTTGGTGTTGCCTATCTGTATAGCATTGTAGCTGCTCTGTTTCCCGGTCTCTTCCCAGCCTCATTCCGGGGGAGGGCGGAGAAGTCAGTGTCTATTTTGAAGCTGCTGCAGCCATCACCGTTCTCGTACTGATAGGCCAGGTGATGGAACTGAGGGCGAGGACACGGACCGGTGCTGCTATCAAAGCCCTTCTGGGGCTGGCGCCTAAGACAGCACGTCGGATAAAGGACGGCAATGAAGAGGATGTCCCTCTTGAGCAGATCCTGGCGGGAGATCTACTACGTGTGAGGCCGGGTGAAAAGATTCCGGTTGACGGCACTGTCACTGAAGGATCGAGCAGTGTGGATGAATCTATGATCTCTCGGTGAGCCGATCCCCGTATCGAAGCAGTCAGGGGACAGAGTGATCGGCGCAACCGTTAATGGTACCGGCACAATGATAATGAAGGCAGAAAAGGTAGGATCTGAAACACTGCTTTCCCAGATTGTCAATATGGTTGCGGAGGCACAAAGAAGCCGTGCCCCAATTCAGAAGCTTGCGGATACCGTTGCCGGATATTTTGTCCAGATAGTGGTGAGCATCGCGGTTCTCACCTTCGTGGTCTGGGCATGGCTCGGGCCTGAGCCGCGCATGGCCTATGCCCTTGTCAACGCTGTTGCAGTGCTGATCATTGCCTGCCCCTGCGCCCTTGGACTGGCAACACCAATGTCAATTATGGTTGCGATGGGCAAGGGAGCAACAGGAGGAGTCCTCTTTAAAAACGCCGAGGCGATTGAGGTAATGAAAGCTGTCGATACCCTTGTCACGGACAAAACCGGCACTCTTACTGAGGGAAAACCGAAGTTGGTAACTGTAATCCCTGCGGCAGGATTCGATGAGAAAACGCTCCTCCTTCTTGCTGCAAGCATCGAGATGGGAAGCGAGCATCCCCTGGCTGCAGCGATAGTCGCAGGTGCAAAAGAAAAGGATATCTCACCTTCAAAGGTCGAATCCTTTGAGTCGCTTACAGGACGCGGGGTAACGGGCATGATCGACGGCAAGAAGATCGCCCTTGGAAATCGCAAACTCATAGATGAACTCGGCATTGCACCGGGCGAACTCCCGGACAAGGCAGAGTCCATGCGCAAAGAAGGACAGACCGCGATGTTCGTTGCTGTGGACGGAAAGGCTGCCGGACTCCTTGGTGTGGCAGACCCGATCAAGTCAACAACAGCCGAGGCGATAGAACAGCTTCATCAGGAAGGAATAAGGGTCGTTATGCTTACAGGTGACAGCAAGACAACTGCTGAAGCTGTTGGGAAGAAACTCGGCATAGATGAGGTGATAGCAGAGATCCTGCCCGACCAAAAAGCAGAGATTGTCAAAAAGCTCCAGGCTCAGGGAAAGATTGTAGCCATGGCAGGAGACGGTATCAATGACGCTCCAGCCCTTGCCCAGGCACATGTCGGGATCGCGATGGGGACCGGAACTGATGTGGCGATGCAGAGCGCAGGAGTGACTCTGGTAAAAGGCGATCTGAGAGGAATCGTGCGGGCGAGAAGGTTGAGCAGGGCAACGATGCGGAACATCAAGCAGAACCTTTTCTTTGCCTTTGCCTATAACTCTCTCGGTATTCCCATTGCTGCCGGAGTACTTTATCCTTTTACCGGCATGCTCCTGAGTCCGATCTTTGCGGCTGCTGCCATGAGTTTCAGTTCAGTATCTGTAGTAGGAAACGCACTGAGATTGAGAAGATTGCGCATATAGCACTGCTGCGGCCCCTGACGATTCGGGAAGAATGTTCGCGTGCTATATCGATAAACTTGTAACATAGGATTTTACCAGGTAGACTAAAAATAATAGTCAGGACTGTCTCAATACCTTACATAGGAGGATCAAATGATAGAATTGATTCCGGACCTGCCAGACGATATCGTTGCAGTAAGCGCAAAGGGAACCGTAACCGCCGATGACTATGAAAAGATACTGATTCCGGCGGTCGAAGAAAAGCTGAAAAGACATGCCAAGATTCGTTTGCTGTACCTCTTAGGTCAGGATTTCGATAAACTTACAGCGGCGGCAATGTGGGATGATGCCAAAGTCGGGTTTAAACATCTCACTGCATTCGACAAAATTGCAGTTGTTTCCGATGTCGGCTGGATAGTGGAAGCAGTCAAAATATTCGGGTTTATCATTCCCTATCCGGTAAGAATTTTTGCCAATGATAAACTTTCCGAGGCAAAGAGTTGGCTGAGCCAATAAGATTGCACTTGCGGGTAATCTGCGATGAGAAGAGGGATTGCAGGAATAGATAGACTTGTATTCAGCAGACTGGAAATATAGCAGTGGATCTGCTCTATCGCTTAAATCTTATCAAATCTTCTTCGCTTTTCAAACGGTCAAAGATCCGGGGAGGGAAATTGCACTTTCTCTGGCAAAGGGGAGTAAGGGAAGATTTCCTGAAGTGTCATCCTGCTCATGTACGAGAGAAAGATTATGAAAAGAAAACTCTAAAGTAAATAAAGAGATACACTTTTCCGTTGCCAACACGGGAATGCGGGCATTCCGCGCCCATCTTTATTAAACTTTCAATCGCGCCATGTACTTGCCCGCCCAACCTACTTAGGTCAGTTTCCTTTCTCATGATACAATAAGCCATGAAGAGCCGAACCTCTCAGTTTTTGACTTTTTTTGTTTTGATATTGTTTCTTTTTTCATATTGTGGGGTTTCTCTCGCGCAAGATGCTGGAACATCCAAGGTGCTCTTTTATGTTACATGATATGATGTCGGCAAGGAGGCCCTGGAAGGGCTGAAGGGAGTGAAGAGAGTTGAAAAAGGCTTTCGCTACTTCAAAGAGATAAACACTGTTTATTATGATCCAGCAGTAATAACGATTGAAGAAATGGAGACGGCCTTAAAGAAGGCCGGCACCTACGTGGGAACAGTTAAATAGCTAAAAAAGTCCACAGTTTTTGATACAGTGTAAAATTCTCACATATCAATATTCTAACAGCTTGCTATATCTTAGGCGTTTGATATACTTACTCTAAAAGAGATTTCTCAATCTATAAACAGGCGGCAAAATGATGTCAGCGTTAATCTTCAGGAGAAACGAAAAGAAAACTGTTACGGCGATTCTTATCACGACAGCGTTCTATTTATTAACTTTAAGTCCTGCATTCGCAATCGAACCTGTCAACAAAGCTTCTAATGGAGTTGCAATTAAAGGTTATGATCCTGTGGCCTATTTTACCGATGGAAGACCTGTGAAAGGGAGCAGGGACTTTGAATATGTCTGGATGGGTGCAAAATGGCACTTTTCGACTGTGGAGCACAGGAATCTCTTCATTAGAGACCCCGAGAAATACGCGCCGAAGTACGGCGGTTATTGCGCGTATGCAGTAAGCCAGGGGACCACCGCCGATATCGACCCTGAGGCGTGGAACATAGTTGATGGGAGACTTTACCTCAACCTCAGCAAAAAAATAAGGGACAAGTGGAGCAAAGACATCCCGGGATACATCAAAAAAGCGGATGAGAAGTGGCCCAAAATACTTAAAAAATAGCTGACGGACCAATCTGCTTAGAGGAGGTGATAAGAATAATTTTCAGAGATCGGAGTTGAAAAAAGTGAGCGGGCCGATTTTTTTCCTTAAGGCTTCGGGCAGACTAAAACCTGATTTAAGAATTCAGAAATGATTAAAGGAGAATTTGCAATGAAAAAGATATTTATATTAGCTACAGTAGTGGTCTCCACGTTTATCCTGATGCTTTCCATCGGGGCCAATTTTTCGCAGGCTGCAGAGAAGATGATGGACAAAGATATGATGATGAAAGACGGCGACATGATGATGGAAAAAGGCCAGATGATGATGGATAAAGGCAAAATGATGAAGGAAGGCACGATGGACAAAGACGCAATGATGAAGGAAGGCGAGATGATGATGAACGAAGGTAAGATGATGAAGAACAAAGGCAAGGAGATGAAAGACAAGAAGATGACCAAAGACGGCGAAATGATGATGAAGAATGGCAAGATGATGAAGGAAGGTAAAATGGATAAGGAGAAGATGATGAAGCAGGGCGGTATGATGATGAAAGACGGCGAAATGATGATGGATAAAGGCAAGAAGATGAAGGAAGGCATGATGAAATAAAGGGACCCACTCAGGCTAAAATCTTTGCAAAAAGGAGTAAGACCTTGCGGAGATTACTAAGAAGTTCATGAGTAAGACGCTACACATTGTTATTCCTGCTTGTCGGGAGTACTTCTGGCTTCTGTGAGTCAGCCGGACAGCAAGAATTGTTCCGGACGGGCAGGGATGACAGGACAAATACAATCATGTGGCCTTACCGATGGGTTACTGTGAGCAAGCAACTGTCCCCTAATGAAGTGTTCTGGGGAGCAGTCTGGGGACACAAATACTTTACATAACAAGACAAAAAGCCTTTAAAATCAAAGGGTTAATTGGTGGAGGCGGCGGGAATCGAACCCGCGTCCGAAAGCACTACTCTTATGCTTCTACATGTGTAGACTGTCTTTTCAGTTTTCGGACTTCAGGACGCTGACAGACAGGCTTCGAGAAATCCAATCTCCCTTAGTTTCGCAAAAGAGTCAGGAGCCGTCCTCTGCTGCTAGCCTGCTGATCGTCGCTATCCCCGGGACACAGGCGATCCCAAGGTAGCGAGCTGCTTTAATTAAGCAGCGAGTGCCAGTTCGTTGTTGGCGTTTGTGATTTTTTCCACCTTTTTACGTGGTGATGGAGCCACGACATGCAACATAAGCCTCATAACCCCCGTCGAGCCCATTCGCCCCCAAGGTTGCTTATAAAGTATTATAACATATCAGCGGCTTTTCATGGCGCGTTCTATCTCCCTGTCGGCCTCTCTCTTTTTGATGCTATCTCTTTTCTCATACTGTTTTTTGCCCTTTGCAAGTCCGATCTCGACCTTTACGTAAGAGCCTTTAAAGTATAGCTTCAAGGGAATGAGAGAGTACCCTTTCTGGGCAGCCTTCTCCTGCACCCTGATTATCTCTTTTTTATGGAGCAGGAGCTTCCTTGTCCTGAGAGGGTCGTGGTTCATGATATTGCCGTGGGTATAAGGGCTGATATGGCAATTCAGGAGGAAGGCAGCTTCATCCTTGACAATGACATAACTGTCTTTGAGATTTGCTTTGCCGTCACGCAAGGATTTGACCTCAGTGCCGGTGAGCAGGATACCTGCCTCAAGGGTCTCTTCAATGGTATAGTCGTGATAGGCCTTTCTGTTTTGCGCTACAATTTTCATAGAAAATAGTAACATGCCCTTCGGGCAAATGAAAAGAAAGATAGAGTTTTCCTTAGCAGGAAAGGAGATTTACTGTCTGAATGTACAAATAAAGCGTTCAAAAAAAGTATAATGAGAAGGACTTAATGCGGATCGGTGATGAACAGAAAACTCGTTGATAAAGCAAATTATCTGATTTCAAAGGAAAAGGGGACTGTATTTAAAGACCCTGGCGGCAAAATCAATATCGCCCTCGTGTATCCAAACAGATATTCCGTTGGCATGTCGAGCCTTGGGTTTCAGGGGATATACGGCTATTTAAACAGTATGAACGATGTTGTGTGTGAGAGGGTCTTTCTGCCTGATGAAGATGATATTGAGCAGTACATCAGGACTAATACCAGGATTTTTTCCCTTGAATCAAAGAGGACACTGGACAAGTTTGATATCATAGCCTTTTCCGTCTCCTTTGAGAACGACTATCCGAATGTCGTAAAGATGCTGAAACTGGCAAAAATCAAGTTGAAGAGTGTCGAGAGGGGGGAATATGGCCCCCTTGTGATTATGGGCGGTGTATGCGCTTTTTATAATCCTGAGCCCCTGGCCGGGTTTATCGACGTCTGCTTTACAGGAGAGGCAGAGGATATGCTCAGGGAATTCCTTTCTGATTACAGAAGTCACAGGGGAAAAACAGAGCTGCTGGAATGCCTTTTAACGCATGAAGGCATATATGTCCCGGCCTATTATTCAGTTGACTATGATGCTGAAGGAAGGATTCTGCGCAGAAACGCAATAAATAACGCTCCTGCTGTTATCAGGAAGCAGACTGTCCCTGACATATCGAAGTCTTTCATGAAGTCTGCTGTCGTTACCCCTGAGATGGAGTTTTCGGACATGTATCTTCTTGAGGCAATGCGCGGATGTCCGTGGTCCTGCAGGTTCTGCCTGGCAGGGCATATATATAATCCTGCAAGGATAAAGGATTTTGCTGTGCTGCAGGCAGAGATAAAAGAGGCCCTGACAATGACCAGAAGGGTCGGGCTGATAGGCCCGTCACTTTCCGATTATCCTCATGCAGAAGAGATTCTCATGATGGAGGGCGTTGATTTTTCCATTACTTCTTTGCGCGCTAATATAAAGAGCGCAAGGATAGCCGCATTGATGAAGGGGCATAAGAGTGTTTCAATAGCCCCTGAGGCAGGGACTGAAAGACTCAGGAAGGTCATAAATAAAAGGATCACTGAGGAGGACATTCTCGACACTGCGCAGCGTATCCTGGAAGGGGATATCGAGACATTACGCCTATATTTCATGATAGGTCTTCCGACAGAGACAAGGGAGGATATTGCCGGAATTATCGATCTGGCAAAAAAGATACGCGCTAATTCGAGGAAAGGACATATCAACCTCAGCATAAGCACCTTTGTGCCGAAGCCTTTCACCCCTTTTCAGTGGCATCCCATGCTGCCTCTTAAAGAGGTCAAGGAAAGGTTGAAGATGATTAAAAAGGGGCTTATGGAGGAAAAGGGCATGAGGGTGTTTCATGATGTACCGAAATACGCATATATGCAGGCCTTGTTTGCCTCCGGAGACAGGAGGACAGGCGAGTTGATAGACAGGATAGCTTCAGGTGACGACCTTGCAGTAAAAGACAAGTCGTTTGAAAGTGACCTGGACTTTTTTGTCTTCAGAAAAAAAGATATATCGGAAAATCTCCCCTGGGATTTTATTGACGCTGGTGTACTCAAAGGAAAAACTCTGGGAAGAGTATCAAAAGGCGGTCCAAGGGTGAATTTCCCTTGCCTGTCCCGTGCGCAATAGCTTTTTACCACGGGCTTGGTATGACAAAGGAGAGAACGGTTCAAGGACTGCAACAGATGTGTCTGATAATTCATCACTGGATGCTGACATTGTAGCGATGATTATACACAATTACGATATGATCAACTCTGTTGAGTATGAATGCGCAGGCCAATAGAATATCAGGAATATAAAAAATATAAGGAATACATGAAATAACCAGTTTATTATTGCAGGGTTGCATGATCAAAATATGCGATTTAAATTTCCTGCTGTTTATTTAATTGATTCCTCTTAATTCCATTCAATATAATTGAAGACATAATGCTTATGAATAATATAAAAGATGTATATAAAAGAATTGCCCATGCCGCGATGAGGGCAGGGAGAAGTCCTGAAGAGGTCAAGCTAATAGCAGTATCTAAGGGTGTTGGGGCAGAGACAATAAAGAATGCAGTAGAAAACGGTATTCGTGAATTAGGGGAAAACAGGATACAGGAGGCCCAGGAAAAGATAACTATTATTAAAGCCTGCCTGCCTGAATCAAGGGTCAAATGGCATCTGATAGGTCATCTTCAGAAGAACAAGGCAAAGAGCGCGGTGAAACTTTTTGATATGATCCACTCTGTTGATTCCCTGGAGCTTGCAGAACTGATCGATAGATATGCCGGAGAGACAGGCAAAAAACAGAAGATAATGCTTCAAGTAAAACTTTCAGATGAAGAGAGCAAACATGGAATATTAAAGGATAATATTATTGAGGTTTTAAATGGAATAAGGCATCTTGGCAACCTGCAGGTTGAAGGCCTGATGACGATCCCTCCTTATTTCGATGACCCTGAGAGGGTAAGGCCTTTTTTCAGAGAATTGAGAGAGTTAAAGGACAAGGCGGTGCAGGCAGGCTTCGGACTTTCTGAGCTTTCAATGGGTATGTCGAATGATTTTGAGATCGCCATTGAGGAAGGTGCGACAATGGTGAGGGTCGGTACTGCAATATTTGGAGAGAGGAGCTATTAGATGATAGGATTTATCGGCGGCGGCAATATGGCGGAGGCCATAATAAAAGGCATGGTTCTAGGTTCGAGGATCAATGTTCAGGGTGAAATATACGTAGCAGAACCGAATGAAGAAAGAAGGAAGTATCTGCAGCAGGCTTACGGGATAAGCGCCACGGCATCAAACAAAGAGGTGGCTGCTTCCTGCGATATCATCATTCTGGCTGTGAAGCCGCAGAATATGGAGGCTGTCCTTGACGAAATAGCCAATGATATTACGGATAAAAAAATGGTGGTATCAATAGCAGCCGGCATCACCCTGTCATATCTTGCATCAAAGCTCAAGACAGAGCTGATCATCAGGGTAATGCCCAATACGCCTGCGCTTGTGCAGGAGGGCATGTCGGTAATGTCCTTGTGCGGATGTTTCTACGGCAAAGAACTCGATATGGTCAAGAGCATTCTGATGTCAGTTGGAAAGGTGCTTGTCCTGCCTGAGGAGCAGATGAACGCGGTGACCGCACTTTCAGGCAGCGGCCCTGCCTTTGTTGCGTTATTCACTGAGGCGATGACTGATGCTGGCGTGAAACTGGGCCTGAACAGGTCTGACGCTGTTGAGCTTGCTGTTCAGACAGTGCTGGGGACAGCGAAGCTTCTTGATACCGGGATGTCGGCAGAGAATCTCAGAAAAATGGTCACTTCACCGGGAGGAACTACGGCTGCGGGCCTGAAGGTATTTGAGGAAAAGGGTTTAATGGGTATTGTTGAGGATGCCCTGAAGGCCGCGCAGGTGAGGGCGGATGAACTGGGAAGGAGGGGGTAGATGTTTGTTTTTGGTGACTTGCTGATATCTATTGCAACAATCCTTGACTATCTCCTGGGATTTTATAAATGGGTTGTTATCATCGCTGCGCTGTTGAGCTGGGTGAATCCTGATCCTTATAATCCGATTGTCAGGTTCCTTTATTCAGTCACTGAACCGGTCTTCAGGCCGATACGCCGGCTTATAGGATACAGGCTCGGGCCTATAGATATTTCGCCAATAATCGTAATTCTTGCTATTATATTTATCCAGTCATTTCTGGTAAGGACAATAATAAAAGTCGGTTACAAGTTCGGAGGAGGTTAAAATGAGAATTACGCCGCTTGATATCCAGCAGAAACAGTTCCCTATGAAGTTCAGGGGATTTGATGTTGAAGAGGTCTATGCGTTTCTTGAGGTGATACGCGAGGAAATGGAGGAGCTTCTCAGGGAAAACGCAAACCTTAAGGAGAATGTACAGAGGACTGAAGTCCAGATCAGGGAATTCAAGGACATGGAAACTACCCTGCGTGAAACCCTTATGACTGCTCAGCAGATGGTCGAGGACTACAAGATAAATGCAAGAAAAGAGGCTGAACTCCTGATTAGAGAAGCTGAACTCAGGGCGGAAAACATGATCAAGGAGTCTCATGAAAAGGTCATTAAAATACATGAGGACATTACGGACATGAAGGGGATACGCCGCCATTTCAAGGAAGAGCTCAAAAGGCTCATCGAAAACCACCTCACGATGCTGCAGTTTGATGACAAGCGGGAAAGAGAAGATACTGATGAGGTCGCAGAGTGAGTTCAATTCAATATAAGGCATTAAAGGGTATGCAGGACATCCTGCCGCCTGATATTTACATATGGCAGAAGGTTGAGGCAGTTGCCCGGGAGGTTTTTTCTTCCTACGGTTTCCAGGAGATCCGGCCGCCTGTTGTGGAGTCTACGAATGTCTTTACCCGGAGCATCGGTGAAAATACTGATATCGTGGAAAAGGAGATGTATACGTTCAAGGACAAAGGCGACCGCAGTATTTCTTTGCGGCCTGAGGGCACAGCTTCTGTCGTGAGATGTTATGTCGAGAAAAATCTGCATACTATGCCGTCTCCTCAGAAATTCTATTATGCAGGGCCCATGTTCCGGTATGAAAGGCCCCAGTCCGGACGTTTCAGGCAGTTTTATCAGATCGGGGTCGAGGCCTTTGGAGATCAGAGTCCAAGGATGGATGCAGAGGTGATCTCAATGCTGCGGCACTGCCTTGAGAGGCTCGGACTGAAAGAGATAACCTTCAATGTCAATTCCATCGGATGTCCGGAGTGCAGGCCTGCATACAGGGAAAAGCTTGTAGAGTTCTTTGCAGGAGGACTTGAGAGTCTCTGTCCTGATTGTAACCGCAGGTACCATACAAATCCTCTCAGGATCCTGGACTGCAAGGTGGAGAGGTGCAGGGATATGAGGAAAGGCGCGCCCAGGGTCACTGACTATCTGTGCAGCGGCTGCAGGACACATTTTGACAGCCTTCTTTCATATCTTGAACTGCTGGGAATATCCTATACAGTAAATCCTGATATGGTAAGGGGACTTGATTATTACACACGCACTACCTTTGAAGTTACAAGTGAAAACCTTGGTGCGCAAAACGCGGTTGCCGCAGGCGGGAGATATGACAGGCTTGTAAAGGAGTTCGGCGGGCCTGAAACGCCTGCGATAGGGTTTGCCATAGGTATGGAGAGGATCATAGAGCTGCTTAAGAATTCTGTTGTCCATGACTTTCCAACGCCGGACGTCTTTATCGCTGCCATAGGAGAGCTGGCTGCCAGGGAAAGCATGGTCATAGCTGACAGACTGAGAGGGAAGGGCCTATGGGCAGAACTCGGTGATTCGGGAAATTCCCTGAAGAGCCAGATGAGGAAGGCTGACAGGTTGTCGTCAAAATATGTCTTTATCATCGGCGATGATGAACTAAATTCAGGCAGATTGAAGTGGAAAAAACTCTCTGATTCTTCCCAGGGAGAGATTTCCATGTTCGAGATAACTGATTTTCTCCTGCAGCGGTCTTCGTAAGTTGTAGTTAAATAAACGACTCAGCCAGTTAACAGGTGTCATGATTTCATTCCTTTGCAGTATTAATTAGTGTCTGTGTGAACGTCCCATTTATTAAGGTCCTGGCTCTATAAGTTTTATTGTCTATTACCGCTTGTCGACGAGGGGAAAAAGTGAGATGATTACAATAACCAGGGAAGAATGCAGGAGTTATACAGAGAAAACCCCGATGTTTCTACCGGGATTAGGAGGAAAAGCAGATTATGAAAGGATCAGCGGGTTTATCTGGCGGGACGTTTGCGAGGGCCTCCTTTATTGCGATTGCAGTTTCTTTGATTCTTGTCTTTATCCCCTCATGTAAGAAAAAAGAAACGACTATTAATAAGGAAGTCCCGCTTCCGGCAGTAGGAAACATGGCCCCGTCGTTTATACTGAAGGACGTTAGAGGGAATAATGTGAGTCTGTCGGATTTTAAAGGCAAGGTAGTTGTCATGGACTTCTGGACTACCTGGTGCTCCTGGTGCAGGGAGACTACTGAGGAACTGGAGAAACTGCACAATAATTATAAGGACAGGGATGTCGTTTTCCTGGGAATCAGCATGGATTCAGGAAGCAATGCCGAAAAGAAGGTCAGGAACTTTGCCCAAAAAAATGATCTTACCTACCTGATGCTTATTGACAACGGCAGAGCGAGCAAGTCCTACAAAGTCAATAAAATTCCAACCACGTATATTCTGGATAGAAATCACATCATTAAACAGATACTTCCGGGATATTTACCCGCACTTGGGGACAGGATTGCGGAGACAATAGAAAAAAGCCTGTCAGTATCCCACGATTAATCGCCGATTTGCAAAGATAATAAACCGTGATATCGCGATACTAAGGACAAAGCCCGGTTCCTTGCTCGCCTCGGGCAGAACGTCCGGGACGCAAGACATAAGTCAGAGGTTAGCAAAACAACGAAAACAACAACGGAATTGACTGCACGTGACTCGCGTGTTATGATTAGATCATCACCTGTGGAGGTAAAAAATGAAACAGAATATAACCATAAGTCTGGATAAGGATTTGATAAAAAAGGGCAAGATTATCGCATCAAAAAAGGAGACGTCATTAAATCGCCTTCTGAGTGATTTTCTGAAACAGATTATTGAAGAAGAGGATCTTTATGAACAATGCAAAAGAAAGGCCCTGAACACGCTGGACAAAGGATATCATCTCGGCGGGAAGATAACATATACCAGGGAAGAACTGCATGAGCGATAAGGTCTTTCTGGACGCAAACATCCTTGTCTATGCCCATGACAAAGATGCAGGAGAAAAACATTCTATCGCTGTTGAAATCGTCAAGGACCTGTGGGAGAAGCGGACGGGTGTTTTAAGCAATCAGGTATTACAGGAATTCTATGTAAGCGTTACAAAGAAGATCCTAAAACCTATCGCCAAATCCGAGGCAAGAGAAATCATCAGGACATATATCTGCTGGAGTATCAGCGAGCTTACGCCTATGTCTATCATCAGGGCGACGGAGATTGAAGAAAAACATCGTATCTCTTTTTGGGATGCCCTTGTGATTGTAGCTGCATACGAGGCGAAGTGCGAAAGAATATTGACTGAAGACCTCAATTCAGGCCAGATAATTGAAGGTGTACTTATAGAAAATCCTTTCAAAGCGCGAAGAAAATAGTAAGAAACAACTCATTTTAGAACCCGCCTCATCTGTCAATAAATAATCTGCAGCGCGTCTTTTTCAACAGTGATTTTTGCCGGAGTGACGCCTAGGTAGTCTCCGTCTATCTGTATATGGGCGGTGCCGAGCACTTCTACACTGGCTGATTTCAGGTATACGATATCTCTCTCATCAAAAAGCCTGCCCGTCATTACTTTGAAAACATATCTGAGGAGATCTCTGCGTTTGTTTCCCTGGAAAATACAGGTGTACAAAGTCGGGTTTGAGAGGTCCGCGTCAGGGGTTATCTTGAAATTCCCGCCGTACTTGCTCGCCTTGCCTGTTATGGAGGAAAAACCCGTATATTCTTTTCCGTCAATATTATAAAAGAGCTGGTTCGGCGAGTAGTGCAGGAGGTTCTTTATGCCGCTGAATATATATGCTGCCTTGCCGGACTTTTTCTTGACTGCGTTATTGATATCATGGACTGTCTTGCCGTCAAAACCGATTCCTGCCATGAGACAGAAGTAGCGGGAATATGCGGAATCAGTATCCAGGATTCAGTTCTATCTTTCCAAGAGAAACTGTTCTCGGCTTCCTTGAAACAGCTGTCTCCAGCGCTCTGTTAATGTCCTCAGGTATGCCAAGTTCTTTTGCCAGGACATTAGTGGTGCCGAGAGGCAATATCGCAAGCGGGACATCTGATTTGACCATGCCGTTTATTACTTCATTGATTGTTCCGTCTCCACCTGCTGCTATGATCGCATAAGGCTTTTCCCTGACAGCTTCCTCTGCAAGACGTGTTGCGTCGTTGCTTTTTTCTGTCAGGAGTATTTTTGTTCCAAATCCTTTTTCCTGCAGGAAAACAGAGGCAGACTCGAATTTCTTGAGTGATGCGCCCCGTGCGGCTGGATTACCTATCAATATGATCGATGATCTCATCTATTGTCCGGGTCCCAAGGCAGGGCGAAACGCTGTTTATGATCACAGGAGTTTTTTCGAGAAATCCTGTTACAGAATCGATATCAGCATCTTCTTCAATGAAGAAGACCCTTCCGCCCGTTCTTTCACCTTTCTTTTTTATGTGGGGAATTCTAACATATCCGTATTTTTTTGATGATACGTAGCCAGTTGTATATCCGGGATCATCAGAGATGCAGAGCTCTGCTGTGACCTCTCTGCAAGCAGCGACTTTTGAGGCGAGGATTATCGCTTCCTTAACCGTGGTATTGTTAATCCCGTGCTCTTGAAGATTCCTGGAGAGAATTTTATCCGCATATCTGCTTATTCCCAGTCTTGATGCCCGGATGCCCCGCTCTTTGTCCTGCTCCTTTCTTCTGCCTGATTCAGACAGCACAAGGGCAGCGCCTCGCATGGTGTTTGAGCTGTCTATAACGGCAAAAGAGGTTTTTATGGCACAGTCGGATATGCCGCAGGAATTCAGAAGTTTACGGACCAGCCTGCGGGCCTGAAGGGGTGACCTGCATGCTAATGTCCTTACCGGAAGACTCTGTATTGACTGAGGCCTCTGTTTTATCTCTTCCAAAGAGATTACGATACTGTCCGGCCTGCCTTTTTGATGACTGAGCGCCCTGAGTCGTATACTGTCCTGATGATTTTTGCTATCTCTTTTTCTTCATATATCCCTTCAGCTCCTGAAATGTGTATTTCAAGCAGCCCGCTGTCCCCGGTCTGAAGTCTCCGGAATTTGCCTTTTGGATTTTTTTGATGCCCTCATCCGTATATTCCACATGAGTGAAATTATACTACAGAGCCTGCTAATATGTATCGCAACTTTTCCATTCACAGCTTGAATTTGCCGGGTTTTTGGAACAAGTCGCTGGAGAAGTTTTTAACAAAAGAGGCAATTTGTTTGAATTTGGAACAAAGCAAGGCTTTTTATAAATATTACAGTCCTGCGGTCTTCCCGAAAGCGTTCGGGATTCCAAATTTCTGTCATTCCGGCTTGTCCGGAATCTTTCAGAAGGATTCCCGGCGCGCTATGCTTGCGGGAATGACGATAGTAAGTAAAGGTCCGGATTTTAGACGCCCTGCGGTCTCTGCACGCAGAGTTTTTCACTGAAGAAAAGTCAGGCATTCCATCCTGACAAACTGGAATGCCGGTTGTTAATAATTAAATGTCTTGCAGGTGCAACAAGAGAAGGTCACATAATGGAAGTGAGACTTTCTTTCCTTAATTCCTGTCTCTCCATTAGCTGTCCGGAAGATTTAAGTTTCAGCTTTCTCTTTTCTCTCTGATTTTCAATTATGTTTTTCACAAGATTGAGCAGCCTGATCTGATCTGATGTTGTCATCCCTGCCATCTCTGCACAGTCCCTGAATCCTTTTCCTTTAAAAAAGGCGATGCAGTCATCCTTATGATGTTTGACCCATAAATCTTCGATAGACTGTAAAATAATTCCTTCGGCAAGTCCTTTCAATCCCATGATATTCTCCCTTTCATTAAGCATTTTCATGTTGCTGCCAGTTCGCTGTTTTATAAAGGAATCCCTGTTGCCCATGAATTTTTTTACTGACTGCAATAACTGTTGACGAATAAAAGGCTTTACAATCCAGTCGCTGACACCTGCTATTTCGGCTTCCCTTTTTTTGAAGTCCGAAAATTCGGATGTCAGCATAATTATCGGAACGAACCTGTGTGCTAGATTCACTGCGGAGTTGTTTTATGAATTCAATGCCGTCCATCCCCGGCATGCGAAGGTCTGTTATCACCAATCCAAAGTCCCTGTCAGTCATTTTGCTGAGCGCATCATTTCCGCTTACAGCCTCGATCACTTTATAACCTGCGGACTTCAATATGATTGAGATAATCTGCCTGATCAAGTCTTCGTCATCCACTACAAGGACATTTCTTCCCATGCCATTCGCTCCATCTATCAATTTATTTTTGTCAGTCTTCTTAAACATATTGCCTTGCATCTGACTTACAGGCTGCCAGGACCCTTTGAAGAGGATGAGGGCGCTTCATATTTCAAAACCTTTTGAACCGGCAATTTTTCCGTAAATATCACACTGTTTGAAGTTGCCGCCGCAGTAATTGATGGTCGCTTCTGTATATAAACTGCTTGTGCTTGTGCAATAGCAGCCTTCAAACGGTTTATTGACAAAGGGACAGAGTGTTCTTTTAACAGGCCTGCTTAACATGCTTTCCTCTATTTTATTGTTTTTTTCCATTAATGCTCCCTGATTGTTCGCCATCTTGCCATTTTGAAAGCTAAATTTACAATCAACCGGTGTTACTGTCAAGCAGTCAAAGTACAACTTGTGGGTATGAACAATATTGCAAGTTAGCACGATTTATATTACAAGAAGTATGCCTGAAACAAATTGGAAAGAGAAATTAGTTTTAATATAATTAAAACAAGCACTTAAAAATATTTACATGGATTTTGGGCTATACTATTATGTGTGGCATGCTACAGTTGTGGTGACCACACTTCTGTGGCATGCCACAATAGATTGTTACATTTTCAGGAAAAATCAAATTAATGGCGCATAAGGCAGGATTTAAGACTAATCAGTTCAAGGACCCTTCGGTTGTAATATTATATCTTTCAATTTTCCTGTAAAGGGTCTTTCTGTCCATACCGAGAAGCCGTGCAGCGCGGGATTTGTTGCCGGCTGTCTTTTCGAGGGCGCTCAGGATTTCACTTAGCTCGTTTTTGTCTCCGTCCCCGTCTGAAATCTTTTCCGCTTTTTTCAAGTCCCTGAACTGTGCCGGAAGGTGGTCGACTGTTATAATATTTTGACGGCAGAGTATGACCGCATGCTCAAGCGTATGCTCCAATTCCCTGACATTGCCAGGCCATGGGTAATCCATAAAGATTTTGCTGACGCCTGATGATACACCCGAGACCTCCCTGTTGAGTCTCTTGTTGAACTTGTTAATAAAGTGGTCCACAAAAAGCGGTATGTCTTCCATACGTTCCCTAAGCGGAGGCATTGTTATCTCTACGACCTTGAGCCTGTAGTAAAGGTCTTCCCTGAACTCCCCGCTTCTGACCTTGGCAGAAAGCTCCTGGTTTGTAGCTGCGATGACCCGCACATCCACCCTCACTGGCGTTGAATCTCCGACGCGTTCGAATTCCATTTCCTGAAGTACCCTGAGAAGGTGGAGCTGTATCCTTTGTGATATGTCACCTATTTCATCGAGAAATATAGTGCCGTTGTCAGCCATCTCGAACCTGCCTGTTCTGTCCCTGACAGCTCCGGTGAATGCGCCCCGGACATGTCCGAAAAGTTCACTTTCAAGAAGGCCCTCGGACAGTGCGGAGCAATTTACCTTCACCAGCGGTTTATTGCTTCGCGCCCCTTTGAAGTGAAGCGCCTCGGCAACCAGCTCTTTGCCTGTGCCGCTTTCGCCTGTGATGAGAACGGTTGACTGCACATCCGCGAGATCTTCTATCAAAGAATAAACATGCTGCATCTTCTGGCTTGCGCCCACGATCTTATGGAACTGCTGCCGTTCATTGATGTCGCGTTCAAGGTCGGCCAGACGCGTCTCGTCCCTGACTACTATAACGGCCCCTGAAAAAGTGCCATGGTGGTCCAGGAGAGGAGAGGTTGAAACAGTTACAACCTGACCCGGACGGCTCCCATGCCTGCACTCAAGGCGATAGATTTCCACAGGTATTTTATTATTGATAGTTTCTGACAGTGCTTTGAAACATGTACCTGCGCAGTCGGCAGTGAGAGCGCTGAGCTGCTCGCCTATATTCTTTCGGGACAGCCCGCAGATGGACAGGGCAGTTTCATTGACCGCTACAATTTTCAATTCTTTATCTACGGTTATTATCGCGTCTTTAACACTTCGGAAAATAGCATCCAGATTGGAACGGTATTTCTCCTTTTCGTCATTAATCGCCTTATGTTTCAGCGCAATTTCAGTAAGACGTAAAAGTGTATCCTGGCGTACTGGTTTGGGAATATAGTCAAAGGCCCCGAGGCGGAGGGCTTCTGATGCGGTTTCGAGATTGGGATCCCCGGTAATCATTATTACCTGACAGTTCAGGTTTCTGCGTCTTACCTCCCTGATTACATCGATCCCGGTTTTTGCTCCCAGTATTATATCGGCAAATATCAGATCAAAGTCTGTTTCGCCAATGGCAGCAACGGCCTCGTCATAGTCCTTTGCGGTAGTCACCTCGTGTCCTTCGTCCTTCAGAAAACTTTCGAAGGTAAATCTTATGCTCTCTTCATCGTCTATGACGAGGATTTTTCTCTTATCTTCCATCTCTTCCTATTGCAGGCAGATCAATGATTATTCTTGTAAATTCATTCTCCTATGCTTTCAATTTGGAGCCTGCCTCCATGGTCTTTAATAATACCATGACTGATGCTCAGACCCAAACCAGTCCCCTCGCCGCTTGGTTTGGTCGAAAAAAAGGGGTTCAACACTTTATCAATGATGTTCGCAGGTATGCCAGTGCCCTGATCATAAAAAATCAAGCGCACATAGGGACTGCCATCGACCATCAGTTGTTTATCGGAAATTTCAATTGTCTTTGCCTCATGAGAGCCAGGGTATTTCTTGTTAAGGGCATATCTCGCGTTGCTCATTATGTTGAGAAAGACCTGCTGGATCTGCTGCGGGTTAGCTATAATTTCAGGCAGAGCGAGAGTTTAAATCCATCTTCAGGGTGATACCTTCTTTCCTGATCTGTACCTCCGTCAGAGTAATAGCATCATGAAGAATTCTTTCTACGCGTACAGTGGCTTTTTCCTCTTTTCTTTCACGCGCGAAGGACAGAAGGCTGCTCACGATGACGGCGATCCTGTTGCCTTCCTTTATAATCCTGGTTGGCTATATCGCTCTCCTTACTCCTCTTTTCGCTTTTATTGGCGATTATCTGGGCATAGTTTATTATGCCGTTGATGGGGTTATTTATCTCATGTGCCACTCCTGCTGCAAGTTCGCCAAGGGAGGCGAGATGTCCGGCCCGCACAGCCTCGGCCTCAAGGTTCGTCTTTTCAGTGATATCTGTGACTACGATTATGACATTTAGCACATTATTGTCATCACCCTTGATCGGGAAGGCCCTTGAGTCGAGAAGCCTTTTATTAGGAGTCGTTCTTCTTGAGCTTTCGGGTTCTCCGGTGCTAAAACATCTTATTACATGACAGTCTGCGCAGGGCTCAGAGTTCTGATGCCACAATTCGTAACAATGCCGTCCCTCCAGGCCTGAGGCCTCCATTTCAAAGGCTGAGGCAGCAGCCCTGTTGGTCCATAGAACTTTCAGATCAGTCGACAGCAGGAGCAAAGAATCGGGTATGGCGTCAAGGAGCGTATGAAATTCCTGTGAGAGTCTCTTGAATCTGGTTTCGCTTTCCTTCAGAGTCTCTTCAGTCGTCTTGCGGAAATTGATCTCCTGGGTAAGGAGCTGGATCGCTGTCTTGAGCTCGAAGGTGCGTTCTTCGACCAGTTCCAGAAGATGTTCGCGGTGGTTTCTCAATTCCTCTTCTGTTTTTTTGAGTTCTGTTATGTCCCTGATGAACCCGACCATCGCCGATAGGTTCGCCTGTGTTGTCAGTTACTATTGAAGCGGACAACCATATCAGAAATTCCCTCCCGTTTTTGTGGTAGACCCTGACTTCGCCGTTCCAGCGGCCTTTCTCCCTGATACTCGGGATTATCACCTCACTGTCGAACTTCTTGTCCACGTTCATTTCATTGACATGTTTTCCAATAAGTTCGTCAGAAGTGTAGCCGTATATCTCCTCAACAGCCTTGTTCGAATAAAGTATATATCCGTTAAGGTCTATGATCTGAACTCCGTCCATAGCCTCTTCAATCGCCATTGAGAAAGAGCTTCAGGTTCTCTTCTGCCCGTTTTCTCAGTGTGATGTCCCTGGCGATTCCCTGAGTCCCGATGATCTCTCCCCTCTCATCCCTGAGCATCCGTACATTATGAAGCATATTTATCTCGCTGCTGTTCTTCGATAAATACCTGTTTTCGAAGCTGAATACGTCCATGCCTGTTTCGATCATTTCTTTAATTTTTAAAAGAGACATATCCCTGTCTTCAGGATGGACTACACTTATCCACGGCTTGCCGATGATCTCCTCAGGACTGTATTTAAGCCTCTCGTATCCCGCATCGTTCAGGTACACCAGATTGCCGTCCCTGTCGTAAATATATATGATGTCCGAGGTCAGTTCAACGAGATTTTTATATTTTTCCTCTGATTTTATGAGCGCTTCCTCTGACTGTTTGTGCTCGATGCCCAGAGAGATGATATCCGCAACTGATTCAAGGGCCTTCATCGCAGTATCCGAAAACGGCCTGTCGGCCGAAAATGGCCATAACTCCGACAGTCCTGTCCTTGACGATGAGAGGGTGACCGGCAAAGGAGACGATTCCCTCCTGCTTTGCCCAGTCCTGCTGATGAATAAGGGGGTCGCCTATGACTGTGTTGGTAATATGAGGACGCTGCTGAGCAGCGATGCTCCCGATCTTGAACTTGCCTAAAGGTATACGGCTGTGAAAGCCGTCTAAGTGGGTATAGAGCCCGGCGCTTGCCTGCAGACAGAGAGTCTGGTCGTGGCTGTCTAGTGTCCAGATGCGTGCAAACGCAGCGTCCAGATGCTTAACAAGAGCTTCTGAGCACCACTGCAAACTCTCCTGTATGGTGAAGCCTTTTGTGAGGGCTGCTCCGATATCAGAGCCCAGTGCTGCAAGCTGTGAGCGTTCGACGAGTGCCTTCTCAGTTTCATGCTTGATAAGGGCCATATCAACTGTAAGATGCATTAACCGCTAGTCAAACGGCTTGACAATATAACCGTAAGGCTCTGTAAGCTTCGCCCTTTCAAAAGTATTATTGTCAGAGCAAGCAGTGAGAAATATGACCGGGATGTCAAGCGCGTGTATCTTTTCCGCTGCCTCGATCCCGTCCATTTCTCCCTTCAGGACAATGTCCATGAGGACCAGGTCCGGACTCAACATCTCCGCGTCTTTGACAGCGTTCTCGCCTGAAGAGACCACGGATACAACATCATATCCCAGGCTGTTTAAGTGTCTTTGCAGGTACTTTGAGGTTATGCTGTCGTCTTCTGCTATGATGATTCTGTATTTAGTCATAGATGTATTTTTTTTGGAAGAGAAAAAAAGCTGAATCTTTAAAGAAAAAGATATAGTCTGTCCGGCCTGCAAAGAAGTCGATCATGACAATTTAATTCCTGTCCTCATAAGATGTCCCAAAAACCGGGACCCTGTATATTATTAAACCAGATTCTCCACATTTTTTCCCATTTTCTGAAAAAATATCAGAAACTTAACGAGCTGATTACAGCACCTTCAGACCGTACTGATTTATTAATTTCAGATCATCTTCAAAATTTCTTCCAAGGGTCGTGAGATAATTTCCGGTGAGCAGTCCGTCAGCTCCGGCAGGGAAGATAAAGGAGTTGAATTCGCCGAGTGTCTGGATACGGCCGCCGCACACCCGTATCTCTTTGTCAGGGAGTATGAACCTGTAGAGGCTGATTATTTTCAAGGCATCAAAGGGATCAAGAATTTTATTTAAGCCAAGCCTGGTGCCCTTTACAGGTGTCAGGAAATTGAGAGGGACAGAGTCAGGCCCGATATCCCTGAGCGCAAACGCCATGTCGACCCTGTCTTCCCAGGTCTCGCCAAGGCCGAATATGCCGCCTGAACACAAGGAAAGACCTGATGATTTTACCTCTCTTATTGTCTCGAGCTTGTCCTGGTAGGTATGCGTGGTGCATATCTCTGAAAAAAACCGTTCAGAGGTTTCGAGATTGTTGTGGTAGCGTTCCAATCCCGCATCCTTGAGCAGCAGGAGATCTGCCCCTGATAAAAGCCCCAAAGTAGCGCAGGGAAGCAGACCGAGCTTTCTGACTGCTGATACCATCTCAGCGATTTTTTTGAGATCAGCTGCAGATGCCTTTTTGCCGCTGGTCACTATGCAGAAACGTCTTGCTCCGCCTTCTTTAGCTTCCTGTGCCTTTTTAACAACAGTTTCTTTTTCAACGAGACGGAAGGTCTTGATCTCAGAAGAGCTTTTGGCAGACTGGGCGCAGTAGGAGCAGTCTTCAGGGCAGGCGCCTGATTTAGCGTTTATGATCGCGCAGAGGTCAACTGTATTGCCCCTGAAATGTTCCCTTATCCTGTTTGCTGAGGAAAACAGATCGAAGATATCCTGACTTGAAAGCGATGCGATAAAAAGGGCCTCTTTACGTGATATTTTACTGCCATCTAAGACTTTTTCCTCAATACTTTTTAGCATTTGTTATTTTTGCAGAAGGTGGATTTATTGTCAACCTCAAGAAGTCAACACGTTTACAACTCAGTATGAAGCATCACGTAACACGAGATCATCATTCCAAAATATTTTGGACCCAATTGAACTGTTTCTGCCCATATGCATCGCCGGAGACTTGAAAAATAATCTGGAAATGCTAGTATGAAATCATAAAGACTACAGCACAAGAAAACTTGAGGAACAAATGGCTGCAGAAAGGCTAAAGGGTATTGTTCAGGAAATACTTTCTCCTGCCGGCATCACTCTCAATGGAGATAAGCCTTGGGACCTCCGGGTCAGGGATGAAAGGTTTTATCAGCGGGTCCTGAGGGACAGCAGTTTGGGATTTGGAGAATCATATGTTGACGGATGGTGGGAGTGCGAGCAACTCGATGAGCTTTTTGCGAAGATCCTGCCAGCGGACCCCAAAGATAAGATCAAAAAAAATTGGAGGCTCCTTGCCTACATCCTCGGCGCAGTAATTTTTAATGCCGGCAGAAAAGCAAACGCATTTCAGGTAGGAGAAAGACATTATGACAAAGGAAATGAACTTTTTAAGAATATGCTCGACAAAAGGATGGTCTATAGCTGTGCCTATTGGAAGGACGCCAGGAGCCTTGATGAAGCACAAGAGGCCAAGCTGGAGCTGATCTGCAGGAAATTGGGGCTCAGGCCTGGTGACAGAATACTGGATATTGGCTGCGGCTGGGGAAGTCTTGCAAAGTACGCCGCTGAAAACTATAAGATTGAAGTCGTCGGCATAACAGTCTCGAAAGAGCAGGTGTCGCTCGGACGGGAATTGTGCCGAGGGTTGCCTGTTGAGATCAGGCTTCAGGACTACAGGGACATTGACGAAAAATTCGACCACATTGTTTCTGTAGGTATGTTCGAGCATGTGGGATGCAAGAATTACAGGACCTATATGGAGAAGGTCCATAATTGTCTCAAAGATGATGGGTTGTTCTTATTGCATACAATAGGGGACGGTGTCTCGTGTGTCCGTGTTGATCCATGGCTCGACAAGTATATCTTCCCAAACGCGCTGATCCCATCGCTGAAACAGATCAGCGGCGCTGCCGAGGGCTTATTTATTACAGAAGCCCTTCAGAACATCGGGTTTGATTATGATGCGACCCTGATCTCATGGTTTAAGAACTTTGATGACAATTGGGACAAATTGAAAGGGCTTTACGATCAGAGATTTTACCGGATGTGGAAGTATTATCTTTTGAGCTCAGCAGGCACCTTCAGATCACGATACATGCAAGTATGGCAGATCCTTTTTTCCAAAAAAGGGATTCCAGGCGGATACATCTCGATGCAGAGGGACTCGTGAAGCACTAGTATCGGACCTCGAAGCCTTTATATTCTGCAGAGGACTCTTCCCACCGGACATCGATATTTCTGACTGAGGAGCCGGCAGGGCCTTTCCAGCATTCCTGGACCGCCTGTTCGATCAGTTCCCTGCTGCCTTCGAAGAGCGCCTCGACACGACCGTCATAGAGATTTCTGACCCAGCCGTTGAGGCCCAGTCTTGCTGCAAGGTTTCTGGTAAA
>CAWEYN010000007.1:0-16348 GCA_963813295.1 uncultured Nitrospira sp. | reverse complement strand
GGCCCGGTAAAAAACGCCCTGGACCCTCCCTTCTATGAACAGATGTGCTGTTGCAGTTTTCATAGGGAATATTATAGCAGATCAGATTACGGTCAAAAATATTGGAGACCCTCGACAGGTGGATAGACAGGCGCATGGCCATCCTTATGGTTGATGATGTCGAAGACAACAGGAAACTGGTAGAGAATTATCTCTTGAAAGAAGGCCGGTACAAGGCGGTCTTTGCAAAAAACGGGGTTGAGGCGATAGCCGCGTTTAAGAACCAGGCAATCTCCCTGATTCTTATGGATATGGAAATGCCGATAATGGACGGCTATACGGCGGTGAGGATAATTCGGAAACTTGAGGGATTTCGGACGGTGCCGATTATAGCCATGACGGCGCACGAGGGACCAAAGGAAATCAAGAAATGCACAGATATGGGATGCACCGACTATATTCAGAAACCGATGAAGGAAAGTGCACTACTCACTGTTATCCATAAATATCTCGACGAAGGGATAGTAATCGGAGGGGATGCGGAACAGCCGGGTGATATAGTAGTTTATGTCGATCCGGATCTGGCTGGCCTTGTTCCGGGATATCTTGAAAACCGGCACAGGGATGTACGGGAGATAGGAAGGTTTCTGCTCGAAGGTAACCTTCAGGAAATCCTTAGGCTCGGCCACAGCATGAAGGGCTCCGGTGGAGGATACGGCTTTGAAGGGATAACTCTGATAGGAGGGGAGATAGAAGAAGCGGCCAGAAAGGGAGATAAGGATACTTTGTCGACGCTGAAGGAGAGACTGGCTGGGTATCTTTCACGGGTGAAGGTTGTGTCCAGGGGCAACACCTAAAAGCTCATGATGACGTGAGCTTACATTTATGAAAGCGACGCGGATTAATGCCTTAGAGGATTCGGAGGGGATATGAAAGTTCTAATTGTCGATGATGATCAGGATATCCTGAACATGATTAATGCCTTTCTCAGGCATTATAAGGATATTAACATCATAACCAGCAAAAACGGTGAGGAAGCTTACCAGCTAATCATTAAGGAAAGCCCTGATCTGGCGATTATCGATGGGCTCATCCCGGGAATGCACGGATTCGAGCTCTGCAAGAAAGTCAAGGAAGATACTGGGCTGCAAAAGCCTCCGAAGATTATTATCATGTCAGGTATTTATAAAGGGCTGAAATATAAATTCGATGTCATTAAGATATATCACGCTGACGACTATCTGGAGAAACCGGTCAGGAAAGAAGAGCTTTTAACAAAGATTGAAGCGCTTATAGGGACGCTTGAGCTGCAGGAAGACAGCGCAGCCGGCATTGGGATGTCGGAGGTGGTGGTGGGTGATATACTTGAGGAGAAAAGAGGAAGAAAGATAGATCCTGAAACCAAAAAAATGATAGAGGATATGTACAGCAAATGTGAACATCTCGAACATTATGACGTTTTGGGGGTCAAAGATAATGCCTCGCTTGCCGAAATTAAGGCGGCATACCATGAGGCCGTAAAAAAGTATCATCCCGATGTGCATTCCTACGTTGACGATGATTCTCTTAAGGACAAGTTAGACGGTATATTCTCCTATGTATCTGTGGCATATTCAACCTTGTCAAACCCGGAAAAGAGAAGAGAATACGACGAAATATTGACCTTCAAACCTGCAAGACTTGCAGAAGTCCAAGATAAAGCGAGGGCTGCCTTTGAAGAAGGGAGGAATTACCTGTCAGAGAAAAATTATCAGAATGCGGAACATCTTTTTGAAGTGGCAATATATTATGACGCCACAATAGCTGAATATCATTATCATTATGGAGTGACCCTGGCAATACAAAATAAATTCAGAGAGGCGGAAAAGGAGTTCGAAGGGGCCCGAAGGCTCGAACCTCACAATGCCAAATATCTGACGGAGCTTGGTCTTGTTTTTCTGGAACTGGGCTATCCATTAAGGGCAAAGGGGTTGTTTGAGAAGGCTTTGAGCATCTCCCCTGATAATACCAGGGCATCCGAAGGATTGAAGAAAATCAAAGATGTTAAAAAAAGTGACATGAGACAATAATGTCTGATAAGCGGTTGCCGCTGATGTGAAAATTTCTGCTACTGACACAGGGGTAGGAAAGGGGTCCCAAATGCCTAATGAAAAAATATTGATTGTCGACGATGAGGAAGTCAATCTCAGGCTGCTCACCCAGTGGCTCATTCCGTTGGGCTATGATATTGAACTTGCCTCAAACGGGGAAGAGGCTGTGCAGAAGGCCAGGAACAGCAGACCTGACCTGATAATACTTGATATCATGATGCCGGTTATGGATGGGTACGCGGCATGCAGTCTTATAAAAGCAGACCCGGAGACAAAAAACATACCGATAATTATGGTGACGGCGCTTCAAGACAGGGAATCAAAATTAAAAGGTCTCTCTGCCTCCGCAAATGATTTTCTTTCCAAACCTATAGATCAGACCGAATTAACTATACGGGTCAGAAACCTTCTCAAGATCAAGGCCTTCGAAGACTTTATGCTCAGGCATAATCAGATACTTGAAAAGGAAGTTCGTGAAAGAACGCAGGACCTTAGAAATATGAGCAACGAGATGGTGCAGAAACTGACGGCAGCTGCAGAATTTCGTGATACGGACACAGGCGCTCATATATCAAGGATAGGTTTTTATTCCAAAAAGATCGCAGAGGCGATGGATATGCCGATGGACTTTATCGAGATGATAACCTTTGCAAGTCAGCTGCATGACATAGGAAAGATCGGGATTTCTGACAGCATACTTCTTAAGCCGAGACCCCTTTCCCGAGACGAATTTGAGATCATGAAGATGCATTCAGTTATCGGAGAGAAGATACTCTCAGGGTCAACCTATCCCAGTATTCAGATGGCTGCCTCCATTGCCTTAAATCATCACGAAGGTGGGACGGCGGGGGATATCCGAGAGGACTTAAAGGAGAAGAAACACCCGTTGAGGGCAGGATAGTCATGCTCGTGGACCAGTATGACGCTCTAAGGGGTCAAAGGCCCTACAAACCGGCCTTTGACCATCAAAAGACGTTCAAGATTATAACCGAGGGTGACGGAAGGACCCTGCCGGAACACTTTGATCCGGCGGGTCCTCAAGGCGTTTATAGAAATTGCGCCCTCGTTTGAAGAGATATTCGAGCAGCACCAATAGGGGTAAGTTAATACGTCCATTGAAGATGCGGCTTACAAAAAGTTTGATGACGGCAGCTGGTTTGCTGAAATACCGGGCTTTGAAGGTGTTTGGGCAAATGCGGCAATAGTTGAGGCCTGCCGCAAGGAACTGATAGAAGTCCTTGAAAAATGGCTTATCCTGAAGTTCAAAGACCACGAGCAGGTACCCGTTGCGCATGGGATCGATATCAACATAAAAGAAGTTTCCTCAGTATAGCATGCCCTCCAAGGTCGAACGACCTGAATTCTTTTCACAATCTTGTTACTCTCCAAGATATGCGTGTCTGACTTTTTCATTGTGGAGCAGGTCTTCACTTCTGCCCTGGAGGGCGATGGTGCCGTTTTCTATTACATATGCCCTGTGAGAGAGCTTCAGCGCGGCTTTAGCGTTCTGTTCAACAAGGAGCACGGTCACTCCCCTGCTGTTGATGTCCTGAATGGTCCTGAAGATCTTGCTGACCATGATCGGCGCAAGTCCTAATGAGGGTTCATCCAGGAGCAGGATGTCCGGTCCGGACATTAAGGCCCTGGCTATCGCGAGCATCTGCTGTTCGCCGCCGCTTAAGGTCCCGCCTTTCTGGCTCTTTCTTTCCTCCAGAATGGGAAACAATTTGTAGACCATCTCAAAAGAAGACTTCAGGTCGCCCCTCTGAAGATAATGACCCATTTCGAGATTTTCGAGGACTGTTAATTTCGGAAATATCCTTCTCCCTTCAGGCACCTGGCTTATTCCGAGTTCTACTAATCCTGTGAGGAGCTAAGCCGGTTATGTCGGAATTATTCAGAACAATTCTGCCTGACGAAGGCTTTAAGACGCCCGAGATGGTCATCAGACAGGTTGACTTGCCTGCGCCGTTGCTGCCGATAAGAGAGACGATCTCATTTCTGCCGATCTCCAGATCAATGCCCCTGAGAGCTTCTATGGGGCCGTAAAATGTACGGATATTTTCGAGCCTTAACATATATCTTAATGCGTCTCCTTGCCAAGATATGCCTCTATAACCATTGGATTGGTTTTTATTTCTTCAGGCGTCCCCTCTGCTATCTTGACACCGTGGTCCAGGACTATGATCCTGTCAGATATACCCATAACAAACTTCATGTCATGCTCTATAAGGATAATAGTCTTCTCCATGTCCCTGAGATTCCTGATCGTCTGCATCATCTCGTCTGTTTCCTGGGGATTCATTCCTGCTGTGGGCTCGTCGAAGAGTAAAAGGGAGGCCTCTGTAGCCAGCGCCCTGGCTATCTCAAGCCTGCGTTGCGCACCGTAGGGCATGCTCCCTGAAATTTTGCCTGCATGGGCCTCAAGTCCCAACAGCTCAAGATATTCGTAGGCCTTTTCCCTGATCGTCTTTTCTTCCTTTTTAAAATAGGAGGAACGCATTATTGCGGATATGAACCCTGACCTGATTTTTGTGTGCTGCGCAACCATGATATTTTCAAGCAGCGTCATGCTTTTAAAAAGCCTTATGTTTTGAAATGTCCTTGATATGCCGAGCCTGTTGACCTTGTCAGCTGAAAACCCTGATATTTCCTGCCCTGAAAAAACAATGCTGCCCTTTGAGGGTTTCGTGAATCCTGTAAGACAGTTAAAAAGCGTTGTCTTGCCTGCGCCGTTGGGCCCTATGATACTCAGGATTGTCCTGTTTTTTGTATGGAAACTCAGCTCTTCGATCGCCCTGATGCCGCCAAAGTGCTTGGAGAGGGCCTTAACTTCCAGCGGATACACTCTTACCTCCGAAAAGACCCTGAGGTCTGAAGATCATAAGGAGCACCAGACCTGCTCCGAGGGCAAGCATACGGTATAACTGGACCTCCCGCAAAACCTCCGGGAGCAGGACCAGGATTACTGCACCGAGAATGACCCCTGCAATACTTCCGAGCCCTCCGACTATTACCATACTGAGAATTAGGACGGATTCCATGAAGGTGAAGCTCTCCGGCGATATAAACCTCATCTTGGCAGCAAAGAGGCTGCCTGCAAGTCCTGCCCAGAAGGCCCCGAAGGCCACGGAATATAATTTATACAATGTGTTGTTTATGCCCATTGCTGCGGTTGCGATCTCGTCTTCCCTTATGGCGATCCAGGCCCTTCCTATCTTGGAGGCATGGATCCTTCGCATCACAATTATTGCAAGGACCACAAAGAACATGACCAGGTAGTAATAACTGGAGAGGGTTGTCAGTGCTGTATTAAAGAACCAGGGAGGTGTTATGCCTGATATACCGTTTGGCCCCTTTGTGAAACTGTCCCAGTTATTGAGCGTTATGCGGACGATCTCGCCAAATCCGAGGGTAACCAGGGCAAGGTAGTCCCCCTTCAGCCTGACTGCAGGAACAGCAAAGAGAAATCCTGCTATTACGGTTATCAGGGTTGAGAGCGGCATGGCACTCCAGAAGCCCATCCCCAGTTTTGTGTTCAGGAGTGCAAAACTGTATGCGCCGATTGCATAATATGCTACAAAGCCGAGATTAAGCAGTCCTGTAAAACCTACTACAACATTCAGCCCCAGCGCCAGGATTATATAAATGCCGCAGATGATCGTAACATCAATGATATAACCCTGAGCAACAAAGGGTATTGCTGCAGCAGGTACAAGAAGAAGAAAAAGGAAACGGCTGTCTGCCGGCAGGTATTGCCTGAAATGCTCCACGGAGGAGTGTATTTTTTTCAAAAGAGGCGAAAGATAAACGGAAAGAAATTTCAAGGCAGGTATAGCCGCGGACATTACTATGAAGAGGACGCCGGCGGCCCTTATACCCTTGAAAGGCAATAACAGAAGGGACAGCCAAAGGGACATAATCAACGGTCTTAAAAGAGGCCTTCCCAATAAGGAGGTCAGGGCATTCATTCTGTTATATCTTTTCCTCAAGATTTTTGCCGAGCAGCCCTTCCGGTTTTACAAGGAGTATGATGATGAGGATGATGAAGGCATACGCATCCTTGTATTCACTCGATATGTAACTTGCTCCCAGGCTCTCAATGAGGCCGAGCAGTATGCCGCCGAGCATTGCCCCGGGTACGCTGCCTATGCCGCCGAGGACCGCTGCTGTAAAGGCCTTGATGCCTGCTGAGTAGCCTATGAAATAATTTACGAGGCCGTAATACATGGCAACCATCAATCCGGCAACAGCAGCAAGTCCTGACCCTATGATGAATGTCACTGAAATGATCGTATCGATGTTGATCCCGAGAAGTGAAGCCATCACCTTGTCCTGGGCAACAGCGCGCATGGCCTTTCCTGTCCTGGTCTTTCTGATAAAGGCATGGAGCAGCAGCATCATGCACGCTGAGATCAGGATTATCGAGGCCTGAACATAGGTTATCCTTGTCGACATAAAGGTGAAACCGGCCCCTCCGAAAAGTGACGGGAATACTTTGTCCGTGGCCCCCTGTGTGAGCATGACATAGTTCTGAAGAAAGATGGAAACACCTATAGCGCTGATAAGCGGGCTGAGCCTCGGCGCGTTTCTTAAAGGCTTGTAGGCTATTTTTTCGACTGTGAATCCATAGGAGGAGCAGAAGATGACTGTTATAAGCAGAGTCAGCGCAAGGGAGAGGTACAGGCTGTAGGACGTGAGCCCGATAGCTGTGAAGAAGCCCAGCAGTATAATGCTGAGATAGGCCCCGAGCATATAAATCTCACCGTGAGCGAAATTGATCAGTTCCAGTATTCCGTAAACCATTGTATAGCCCAGCGCAATAAGTGCGTACACACTGCCAAGCGTCAGACCGTTTACTAATTGCTGTAAAAACACAGGGAATCTTAACAGAAAAAACCTGGTAAATTCAAAGGTCCGGGCCTGAAGATGGATCAGGGAATTGCTTTTCTTATGGTGTCCCGGACCCGGGATTTGTAAAAGTCCTCGATCTTTTGAAGTAGGGAAGGGGTTTAGTCTATGATGACTTTAAGTTCCAGCCTGCTGATTTCCTGGACATCCAGCGGCCCTTCAGCAATGACCGGATTTTTTTCCGTCTCCTGATGAAGAGACGTATGGAAATAATATATAATATATTTCATCGTTATAAATATTGTGGAGGTAATCTTGAAACCTAAAATTAATATTGAACTTGCATCACGTGTTAAGAATCTGCCCCCTTATCTTTTTGCTACCATTGACAAGATGAAGCAGGAAGCCATAGCAAAGGGGGTCGATCTCATAGATCTCAGCATAGGCGACCCGGATATTCCTACGCCAGGCCATATAGTTGAAGCGATGAAGACAGCGGTAGGAAAGGCCGAGCACCACCGTTATCCTTCATATGAGGGCATGCTCTCATTACAGGGAAGCAGTAGCCGGATGGTACAAGAGACGCTTTGATGTGACGATCGATCCTGCGACCGAGGTGCTCTCGCTTATCGGCTCAAAGGAAGGGATCGGGCACATCCCGCTGGCATTTGTTGAACCGGGTGATACTGTACTAGTGCCTTCCCCCGGCTATCCTGTATATCCTGTAAGCGTAATGTTTGCAGGAGGAGAAAGTTATTTTATGCCTCTGAGGGAGGAAAACGGTTTTCTGCCTGATTTGAAGGCCATCCCTGAGGTGACATTAAAAAAGGCGAAGCTCATGTTCATAAACTACCCCAACAATCCGACCTCTGCTGTGGCGCCAAAGGCGTTCTATGAAGAAGTGACAGCCCTTGCCGGAAAATATAATATTATCGTATGCCATGATGCGGCTTACAGCGAGATTTACTTTGATGATGAAAAGCCGCTGAGCTTTATGCAGATAGACGGAGCAAAGGATGTGGGTATTGAATTTCATTCCCTCTCCAAAACATACAACATGACAGGCTGGAGGATAGGTTTTGCTGTTGGCAACAGTTCGGTTCTTGCCGGCCTGGGTAAGATCAAGTCCAACCTTGATTCAGGAGTCTTCCAGGCTGTACAGGAGGCATCTATTACAGCCCTCAATACAGATGAAACGATTTTGTCAGATATCAGGAAGACCTATCAGGACAGGCGTGATGCGTTGTATGAGGGGTTGAAGGGTATAGGCATCGAAGTTATCAAACCGAAGGCGAGTTTTTATCTGTGGGCAAAGGTTCCGAAACAATATGATTCTTCAAGTTTTGTGGCGCATATCCTGGATAAGGCAGGTGTGCTGACAACACCGGGCAATGGGTTCGGCGCTCCAGGAGAAGGTTATGTGCGCTTTGCACTTACTGTGCCTGTATGGGAGAATGAAGGAAGCTGTTGAAAGGATCAGGAAGGCCTTCTGAGGGATTTGCGGTAATTGAAATCGAAAGTCAGGCTTAATGGCCATTGTCTACCTTGGTATAGGCTCGAACCTTGGAGACAGACATAAAAATTGTCTCAGGGCCATCGAGCTTTTAAGGCAGAATGGGCTGGTCATAATAAAGCAATCCTCGATGCATGAAACAAAGCCCTGGGGCGTGACTAAGCAGCCTGAGTTTGTAAATATGGCTGTTGCGACAGGGACAGACCTTGCGCCAATAAAGCTTCTGGAGATACTCAAGAAGATAGAAAAGGACATGGGCCGCCAGGATACAAGAAGATGGGGCCCACGTATAATCGATCTTGATATACTTCTGTATGACGACATCATTATGCAGACTGATTCCCTGACAATTCCCCATCCCCTGATGCATGAAAGGGAGTTTGTCCTCGGACCATTATCAGAGATAGCAGGGGATTTAATCCATCCGGTACTGATGAAAGGCATAGCAGAACTGCTTAAGGAAAAAAAACGGTGACTTCTCATGCGTGCGAGTATTTCAGGTGCAGGCAGGCTCTCAATTTCGTATGCATCTCCAACGCTTCCTTAAAGGTTAGAGATAACTGAAACTGAGATCTGATAAAGTGGTTGTTTCGAATATCCCGCAAAGAAAGAAAAGGCATAGGGTTGATTAAGTTCCGTCAAATATGCTAACAATTAAAGATCGAATGACGTACCTTGGGGCCTGCCCCTGAATACCCGGTGGAGAATGCTCCTGAAAATATGAGTCGCAGCAGCTTTGAAGGAGGTCAGGCTCACTTCGAGGTTGCGACAGGCACAAAGACAGGTATAAAAAGACACCATAAAGGCGACGCTCTTTTCTATGATTCACGCAAAATCAGTTCTGCTCATCCGAAAACTTGTCAAAAGAGGAGCGGAAATATTCCGGCTCTTCGCAGTCCTGCTCATCGGACTTTTCGTGACCGGCTGCGCACATTACCCTGTAAATCAGCCTCTCAAAGAATATAACTCCGCGGCCGGATATCGGGCCAAGAATATGAGGGCAGAGGGAAAATCCGATGACATACTCCTCTTTCTCACTTTTTCGGGCGGAGGAACGAGGGCCGCTGCTTTTTCATACGGCGTCCTTGAAGAGCTCAAAAATACCGAGGTCCGGATAGGCGTAAAGAACAGGCGGCTCCTCGATGAAGTAGACACCATATCGAGTGTTTCAGGCGGGAGCTTTACCGCCGGTTATTACGGCCTCTTCGGAGACCGGATCTTCAGGGACTTCGAGGACAAATTTCTGAAAAAAAATGTCCAGGCCGAACTTTACAGGAGCATGTTTCTGAACCCTGTCAACTGGGTCCGGCTGTTTTCGCCGTATTTCGACCGGAGTGATCTGGCCGCGGAATATTATGACAAAAATATCTTCGAGGGCGGAACCATCGGTGATTTAGCGGCCAGGAAAGGGCCGATGGTCATAATAAACGCCACCGACATGACATACGGCATACGGGTTGGATTTACCCAGGACATATTCGATATCATCTGCTCGGACCTTTCGAATTTTCCTGTAGCCAGGGCGGTTGCAGCCTCGTCAGCCGTGCCGGTAGCACTAAGTCCCTTAACGGTCAGGAATTATGCCGGAACCTGCAATTACAAAATGCCTGAGCCCCTGGCAAGTGTCTTTAGGGAGAGCGACTTCACGGAACGGCAGTTTTATCTTGCAAACAATATGACTCCCTATCTGGACGCAGGAAAAAAGCCTTATCTCCATCTTCTGGACGGCGGCATTGCCGACAACCTCGGGCTCAGGGCTATAGTCGACAGGATCATCTTAAGGGGTGATTTCTGGAAAACTATCAGGATTACCCATCACGAAAACGTTCGGAAGGTAGTCTACATTGTGGTCAATGCGGAAACTCACCCGGACTCTTCCTGGGACAGGTCTGAGGCCCCACCGTCATTTGGCGCTATGCTTGAGTCATATTCATCCACTGCTATTGAACGCTACAATGTGGAAACCCTCGCCCTCCTTAAGGATAACCTGAAGGCATGGACCGGGCAGGTCCGCGAGCAGCGGTGCAGCGGGAAGCCGCTATCCGACGAGCCTGGCTCATGCGGGGATATCAGGTTTTACGTAATCGAAGTGAAGTTTGATGCGACAAAGGATGAGCACGAACGCTGGTTTTTCAAGACACTTCCGACATCCTTCAGTCTTCTGCCCGGGGAAGTAGACAGGCTGCGCGCCGCGGCCCGTCGGATACTCTCAGAGTCCGGTGAATTCCAGAGGCTGCTTGACGACCTCCGGCAACAAGCACCAGATACGCAGTAAGCCTTGCGTGTTAATACCAGAGCAGATTGTTTTGTTTGATTTTCATGTTCCTGATGACCTGGTATTTATAAATTTTCCTTAAAAAGCAGCATCAGTAAAAAATCAGAAATGGCAAAAACAGAGCAAATGTAATATAATACAGATTCTTTTTATATCAAAAAACATTTAATTTTTAAGGAGGAAGTCATGATAAAGGTTTATTACGATAAAGATGCAAATCTCGGGGTTCTCAAAAAGAAAAAGATAGTTATCATGGGATACGGCAGTCAGGGACATGCGCATGCCAACAATCTTAAGGAAAGCGGGATGGATGTTACCATCGGCATACGGAAGGGCGCAAGCTGGGACAAGGCGAAGAAGGCTGGTTTCAGGGTGATGACCCCTTCTGATGCTGCAAAGATCGCTGACGTGATCATGATACTGCTTCCTGATGAATATCAGGGAGACATTTACAATGCCGAGATAGCTCCGAATATGAAAAAAGGCGTTTATCTGGCGTTTGCTCACGGTTTTAATATCCACTTCGGACAGATCGTGCCTCCTGCTGATGCCAATGTATTTATGGCCGCGCCAAAAGGACCCGGACATCTTGTAAGGTCTGAATACCTGAAGGGAAGCGGTGTCCCCTGCCTTATCGCAATCCATCAGGACCCGTCAAAGAATACAAAGGACATCGCGCTTGCCTATGCCTCGGCAAACGGAGGGGGAAGGGCAGGCATCATAGAAACATCATTCAGGGAAGAGACAGAGACAGACCTCTTTGGCGAGCAGGTCGTTCTGTGCGGCGGACTGACGGCCCTCATACAGGCCGGGTTCGAGACTTTGGTCGAGGCAGGATATGCGCCTGAGATGGCCTATTTTGAATGCATGCATGAGGTCAAACTTATTGTTGATCTGCTTCACGAAGGTGGAATATCAAATATGAGATATTCGATCAGCAATACTGCACAATACGGAGACCTGACAAGAGGCCCGAGGATTGTTACCGATGAGACGAAAAAAGAGATGAAAAAGATCCTTGGAGAGATTCAGGATGGTATTTTTGCAAAAGAGTGGATGCTTGAATGCAAGGCGAACAAGCCCTCCTTTAATGCCCTTACAAAGAAAGGTGAAAGACACCAGATTGAAGAGGTCGGCGCAAAGTTAAGGGCGATGATGCCCTGGCTCAAGAAAGGTAAACTCGTCGACAAGTCAAAGGCCTAAAAAGAGTTTATAGAGTTTATCGGGTTCATTGAGTTTATAGAGTCATGTGATATACTCAACGAACCCGATAGACTCAACGAACTCAACTAACCCAATGAACTTAATGAACTTATGCTAAAACTCGCCCCTGAAGGTTATCCCTTTATACTTGGAGCACTTGTTCTGACAGTGCTGGTTTCGATATTTTTTCCGGTCGGAACGTTTATTCCCTTTGTTCTGACGGCCTTTATGGTCTATTTCTTCAGGGACCCTGAGAGACTGATACCCCAAGGCAGGGACCTCTTTACAGCGCCTGCTGACGGCAAAATCATAGTGATCAGGGATGTGCGTGAGACACGTCACCTGGGGGCTGATATGAAACAGGTAAGCATATTTATGTCACCTTTCAATGTCCACGTAAACCGCGCACCCTGCGACGGAAGGGTGAAGACAGTCCAGCATAACAGGGGAAGTTTTTTAGCCGCGTATAAGGAGGAATCCTCAATAAAAAATGAGAACATCGAGATGGTGCTCGAAACATCATACGGCGATATTCTCGTGAGGCAAGTTGCGGGCTTTATTGCCAGGCGCGCTGTATGCAGGAAGACTGAAGGCGATGTATTGAGGCGGGGAGAAAGATACGGGGTAATAAAATTCAGTTCCAGGGTAGATGTATACCTGCCAAAGGATGTAGAAATTAAAGTAAAGATAAACGATGATGTTAAAGCAGGCGAAACAGTAATAGCGGAGTTAATAAAACGGCAGTTATAGTAACCACGAGCTTTCAGGCTGCATCAGCAGAAGAACTTTTTTCATTTTAGATGTAGTTGCTGCTACTTGACCCCACAGAAAGTGCCCTAGCATTCTAAGACCGCTAAGTAATCTACGAATTTTGAGCAGATAAAATATTTGGGTTACGGAGGGATACTCACGGAAGTCCGCAATAATGTCAGTTGTAGTAGTTGCGCTGTGCCCCTTGTACACCGCAAAATATTCTCATGAGATAATATGCTCATTACAACTGGAAATAAATGAATAGCAAGCGATATTCTCTGCTGTCTTGCTGGAGGGATTCTTCAATGAACCCATGTTCTTCAATATTACATATTGACAATCATGCAAGTATTTATTTATTTTTAGATGTATACCGATCTAAAAGCTTAAAAGCACAAAAGGATTGAAATGATTCAGAGAAAAAGTCTGCATGATGGTCCGGAGAAAAGAAGGAGCCGAAGACACGATAAGAGATTTCAAGCCATATTAGAATTTGAGGGTGGAATTCATGAAGTCAGAACAATTGATATTTCAAAACACGGAGTTCTCATCCCAAGACGGTTACCCCCGCCTATCGGAACAAATGTTAAACTGACTCTAAAAATCAGAGATGAAATATCTACATTTGAGGGGATAGTTAAAAGACATACAAGTTGCCGTGTAAACGGGGTACAAACAACCGGCGTAGGGATAGATTTTTCTTCGCCTGAGTATGAAGAGTTTGTAAAGGACAAGATTCTCATCACTTAGGGCCGGCCTTCTTTTTAAATCTCACCCTTCAACGACCTTTTGAGGCCCCTGCTTTCCCCTTGGAACAAATACTAGTGATACAATTTGTGGTGAGGCAGGTTACGGATGATATTTAATAGAAATGGAAGTGGACAGTGCTTCAGATCCTTACTGTTATCTGCACCTTTAAGGTCTGCTATAATGGCGTTAGTTAGAATCAGAAATAATGAATCATTAGAAAGAGATTAGTGAGTAGCTCAAGGATTAGCACAATGAGGAATTTGGAACATGAAAAGAGAAGTCAAAAAAGATTTGTAAAGCGTTGTACCGCTAAATTTACGTCGGATGGTAAGACTTATATAGGAATATGCAAAAATTTGTCTTTAGATGGGCTCTTCATAAAGACAAGAAAGCCTCTCGACCTAGAAAAAATAATTGAAATGAAAGTCCATCTGCCTGATGGCTCGACATCAAAATTGACTGGCAGAGTCACAAGGGCTATAAGGGAGCCTTATAGTTTGCTCTTGGAAAGGGCGGGAATACCTTCAAAAGATGGGATGGGAATTCAACTAATGGAAAAAGATGCCAATTACATAAACTTTGTGACATCATTGATTATCAAGCCTTAAGCCTGATAAAACAGTTCTAGGGAAGAGCAGTCTGAGCAAATTCTGCTATAGAAGCCAGAGAGAGCGAGGTAGTGATTTCACCCTTTTTCATGCGTATTACTCCCTATAACTGTGGATTTGTTGCTACTACGCACAGGTCAAAAACCCTCAATATTTCAGTCAGCCTTTTTCGCATCACTACACATATAGATAGATAACAGTTGCACTTTCCCATACCTACGGACTCGGAGGTGCTATACGTAACAAAATTGATTGATTCTTAGAGCCACCAAGGGTCATGATCAATCCTGCTTTTTCAAAGAGAAAGAGGAGGAGCAATGACCAAGGCAGGTTTAATTCTCAGAGCAATCTGTACGCAGCGTAAATCATCAGACCGCAGTAGAATCCCCTATTGATCGCATTCTTAAGAAGATCTCCAGATTGGACATTCCCGACAGGGAACACTTCGAGAGCTACATGCGCCACAAGTGGAGAATGAATCACAAGCCAAGCACTCTTAAGGGCAGCTTCCACGCTGTGAGTTCCTTTCTCATTTTCTATGCCGGTCTGGGGAAGAGCCAACTCCAAGAGATAGTCAGTGGCGATATTGAGGCATTTGTCGAACACGAACAGGATCGAGGGCTCAAAGTCACAACGGTCAGGACACGGCTTAATCATCTGTGGGCATTCCTGAGGTTTCTGATCGACCAGGATATTATTGACGGACGCATACTAAAACGTAAGATCAAACTGAGGGTTCCCGAATTTCTGCCGAGGGCCATTGCCCCTGGCGATGTCAGAAAGTTTCTCGGTGCCATTAAAGAGATTCGTGACCGTGCCCTGATCCTCGTGCTCTTACGAACAGGCATGAGAATCGGTGAAGTTCTTGGCCTGAAGATGAGAGACCTGGATGTCAGGGAGAGAAAGATACACATATATGAGGGCGAAAAGAACTGTCTTGGGCGAGTGGTCTATCTCAGCGATGATGCGCTGATGGCCTTAAAGCTCTGGCTTGGCAAGAGAGATAAGAGAAAAGAATATCTCTTTCACGGTTTGAGAAGTCACTTATGCTACACTTCGGCCCGGAATATCTTTACACAATATTTGAGGGAAACAGGGCTTCAACACAAAGGCTACACAATCCACAGTCTCCGGCATACCTTTGCAAGTGAACTGCTCAATGCCGGCATGCGCCTGGAATGTCTGCAACTGCTGTTGGGTCATCGCGACATAGAGATGACCCGGCGGTATGCTCGTCTCACCGATAAGAGCCGCGAAGAGGAGTACTTCCGTGCCATGGTGATTATCGAGCAGGGAGGCATTCATGGAGCTTACTGATCCGATTGGCAGGTATCGGAGATTCCTGAAGCGAAGGAACTGTTCGGCTCACACTGTAAAAAACTACATCAATATCCTCGGTCACTTCAGCGGCTGGCTAAAGATTCCTATAGAGGAGGTGACCACCAAGGAAACCGATTCGTATATGGACCATCTATTGAGAAATAGAAAAAAACCGAAGACCATCAACTGTCATTTCGGCTGCATCCATGCCTTTTATGATTATCTGATCGAAGATGAGAGAATGTCTCTTGTCAATCCGGTAAGAAAGAATTACAGACTTCGTCTGCCCAGACCACTGCCCAAACATCTCAGAGACGAACAGGTTGCAGCTCTCTTCAACGAAATTAATGATACCAGAGATCGGGCCATGTTCATGCTGATGCTCAGATGCGGTCTGCGTGTTGAGGAGGTTGCACGACTGACAGTAGATGCGATAGAGTATCGCAGCAGACAGCTTTATGTCTTCAATGGCAAAGGCAGCAAGGACAGGGTTGTCTATCTCAGCGAGGATGCTCTGAGTGCCTTACAGGCGTATATGCAGAAACGGAAATGGTCTAAAGAGAAAAGAGTGTTCTTAGTGCAAAAGGGACCGCTGAGAGGGAAGCCGATATCAGTTCGCGGCATTCAAAAGAGAATTGAATACTATGCACAGAAGACCGGGATACAGGTATCCTGTCATCACTTGAGACACACCATGGCAACCCAGTTGTTAAATGCAGATGCCGATCTCGTCACCATTCAGGATCTGCTGGGCCACAGCAAGATTACTACAACACAGTGCTATTGTAGAGTTTCCAATCTCAAAGTACAGAGAGATTACTACAAGGCAATAAATGTTGTATTGCAGAGGACCCAGCCAATAAGGCAGAATAACTCTGAATTTGGCAAAAAAGGGTAATAAAAAATAGGCTTTAACTAACTGAAAACATTAGAAAAAGTAGGTTATGTTACGTATAGCAGGGTGAATCGTGCAACTCTCATCGCAGCATAGATGCGGACTTTTAGT
>CAWEYN010000006.1:0-12107 GCA_963813295.1 uncultured Nitrospira sp. | reverse complement strand
GATCTGAACAAGGAATAGCTGTCCTTGCCGCTCAGAGCCGTAACATATGATGTCGCTGCTTCTGCCTTTTAGTTCTGCTACACAAACAAGGTGGTGTTAGATCCGTATGATTCACTGAGGAAGACTGCAACACCACCGAATTCTATACCATCGATCAGATCTTCCTGCTTTATCCCCATTACATCCATCGACATCTGACAGGCAACAATTCTCAATCCAAATTCTCTTGCCATTTCAATGAGGGAGGAAAGGGGTTCAATATTCTTCTTCCCCATCATGTAATGGAAAAGCTTCGGCCCTACCCCTCCGAAATTCATCTTGGAGGTCGGAAGCTTGGCAGGGCCTTTTGGCCTCATCCAGGTGACCATTTTCTCAAGGATATTTTTCCCTGCAGTTCCCATCTCCGGCTTCTTGATCGCGTCAAGCCCCCAGAATGTGGCAAATATGGTGACCTCTTTACCCATCGCCAGCGCACCATTTGCAATAATAAAGGCTGCCATTACCTTATCGAAGTCTCCGCTGAAAAGCACCATCGTAAGTTTGGAATTCTTTGCCTCAAGCTTATCAACACGCTCCTGGAGCTCCTGAACTGTCTTGGCTAGTTCCTGATTTTCCACGTTATACTCCTCTTAAACTTATTTTTTTGTGATAACAGCAGTAATATCTTTGCCGGTTGTAGATACGCTGTTTAAAGTATTCCCTGTCTCTTTGCACCATGCTGTAACGTCAGGTCCAAAACCCGCATCATCACATACAACCTCGAACACATCACCTGAGGCCGCTTTCTTCAGTGCAATAGCAGTTTTCATGATCGGCATAGGACATGACATACCTTTAAAATCCAATTTCTGCGTTGCCATACAATCTCCTTTTTTTAAAAAGTTATATTTTTGTAATTCAACGGTTGAATAGGATATTCCTTACAACCTTCTACTCTACATTCAATGCATTAGTTTAATATATATTAAACTGTTAGTCAACCCACCGTGCATTAATATGCTCATACCATCAGACTAAAGGAAGGTCATTATCAACAATAATCCCATGGTCTAAGACAAATTGCAAAGAATTTTTTCTGATTGCGGATCTATTCTGCAGAAATTCCGACAGTTCCATATAAAATCACGCGGTAAAGCCCGGAACTCCGAACAGTCCAGGGCGAGGCAGTATTATTTGCGCTGACCAGAGAGGAAGCTTGTTACAAGCTTAAGCAATTCCTGAGTCTGGATCGGCTTTGGAAGATAGGCATTTGCACCTATGGCAATTGCTCTTTTCCTGTCTTCCTCAGCCCCTTCCGTAGTTACCATAATGATAGGGATATCTTTAAAAGCAGAATTGCCGCGCACAAGGCTTACCAGCTTCAGACCATCCATAACGGGCATGTTTATATCGGCAAGGATAAGATCAATTTTGTCGGAGGAAAGCTTCTTCAGGGCATCAACGCCGTCTGTAGCTTCGATGACGCGGGAATTGGGTATTCTCTTTATCGCGAAACTGATAAGCTGTCTCATCGTAGGTGAATCTTCAACAACAAGAATATTCGCCATTATATATTCTCCTATTTCTTCGGTTTCTCTTTGAGAAGATCAAGGAAACTCTGGATCGTAGTCAGTTTCCTCTCAGATTGCGTATAGAGCCTTGAAGAGAAGATCGCTGTTGCTGCATGCCCGGCAAGCAGATTAAACAGTTCGTAATCCACATTTGAAAAACCCGACTTCTGGGTAAATAGCTTATAAATCGCTAAAACACCTATCACATGTTCCTTTATTTTAAGCGGTATGCATACTATAGGTTCATAGGGATTATACTCACCTGCATCCATGAGATTTTCAGCAAAAAAGCTCTCGCCTTCTCTTGCAACCCTTCCGATAATACCGACACCGATTTTAACTTTCGGCGCATCCGCTATATCCATGCCTTCTGTTGCAACAGGGACCAGTTCATTTGTTTTGTCATCGATGAGAATAATTGAAAATTTTTCCGCCCCGATCAGGTTTATCACAATCTCAAGGACTATGCGCAGGACCTCGGAAAAATCGAGGGTCGAATGCAGCTGATAACTGGCGACATACAGATTGGCCAGGTTGTTGTTTTCCTCCTCAACCTCCAGATATTTAGTTGCAAAATCCTTGTTTTCTTTCTCAACCTCACTGTATTTATCCTTTAATGAATTCAGATCATCCTCAAGCAGTTTGATTCTTTCTTCATATAGCCTGGTCCTGGCATTATCAACCGATTTTTCGATTGATCCTTCAAGTTCCACAATTTTATATCTGAGTTTTTCGTTTTCCTTCAGGAGTTCTTTTGTGAACTCCTCACCTTTTTTGAACATCTGAATGAATTCATCTGCCTTGCTTGTATAACTGGTATCTTTATCCACTAATTCCTCCCTCTGTTATGAGGATTATTGACCACCCTGATTATTGCTGACGGAATTTCTGAAATTGGAAGAACTGTTTCTACCGCGCCGTTTTTTATGGCCTCTGCCGGCATGCCAAATACCACGGCACTCGATTCCGCTTCTGCAATAGTATAACCGCCTTTTGTTTTAATTTCCAGCATACCGTTCCTGCCGTCATTTCCCATACCAGTGAGTATGACCCCCATAGAGCTTGGGCCGTAATGTTCAGCCGCGGAGGTCATCATATAGTCGACAGAGGGGGTATACTTGTCAGTCAGTCTTCCTTCCTTCAAGGCAATAACCAGCTTATGTTTTTTCTGGCTGATGCCGAGATGGACCCCTCCTGGGCAGATATAAACCGTCCCTTTGCTTATCTGGTCTCCTTCTTCTGCTTCCTTGATCTTAATTTGCGACAGCTTGTCCAGCCGCTCCGCTAAAGGGCCTGTAAAGCCCTTCGGCATATGCTGGCTGATAAGTATTGCAGCCTGGAAATCAGAAGGAAGTCTCGTAAGAATGATCTGGAGGGCGGCCGGACCTCCTGTAGAGGAACCGATAGCTACAACATCTATCGCACGCTGTTTGCTCCTGACCTCGGGTGTTGCTACTATTTCCTCGCTTTCGAGGAGCTCAAGATTCTTGCTCAGAATCTCAAGTCTTATATCTTTGATCCCTCTGATCTTCCTGATAAGGTCTTTTTCAATTGTCTGAAGTTCTACCGAGGCGCGTCTGGTAGGTTTCGCTATAAAATCAACAGCTCCGAGTTCAAGGGCCTTGAATACGGTTTTTGAATCAGCATGTGAGCTGACCATGATTACCGGGGTCGGCCTTTCCTTCATCAGCCACCGCAGGAAGCTGAAACCGTCCATCTCAGGCATCTCAAAATCGAGTGTTATGATATCAGGCTGCAGTCTCAAGGTCTTGGCCATTGCATCTATGCCGTCAGAAGCAATACCGACAACCTCCAGACTTGAAACCTCTTCAAGTATCTTTTTCATAGTCTGCCTTGTATAGGCAGAGTCGTCAACAATAAGGACCTTTGTTTTCATATTAAATTTTTCCTAATATATCTTTTCCATAGGGTTTCTGATATACCATATCATTTTTCAGATGCTTCAGTTTAAAGGCGGTTGAAATATTTATCAGAGACTCGGCATGGCCGAGTAAAAGATACCCTCCGTCTACAAGCCTGTCATAGAAATTTTCAATGACCCTTCTTCTTGATTCAATATCGAAATATATTAAAACATTTCTGCAGAATATTACATCCATTTTGCCCATAAACCTTGTTTTTACCGGATCGAGAAGATTCAGATAACTGAAGTTTACATGCTTTTTTATCCTGTCATGGATGGTAAAAGCGCCGTTGTCTTCAGAAAAGTATTTCTTTAAAAAATACAGGTCTGTAGTTCTGAATGAGTTTTTCATGTATGTCCCTTTGCGGGCGGTCTGCAATACCCGCTGGTTTATATCACTCCCGTGAATCTCGAGGTTCCACCCGTTAAAGCTGTCTTTTTCATTTACGAGCATTGTGATGGTATAGGGTTCTTCTCCTGTGGAACAACCGGCAGACCATATCCTCAATGTCTTTCTGTCTTTCAGAGTTACTTTCAGTTCCTCCAGTATCTCCTCGCTGAAGGCCTTAAGCTGGTTTTGCTCCCTGAAAAAATAAGTTTCGTTCACAGTAAGTATATCCATGATGGCAGAGAGCTCTTCTTCTGTATTTTTATCATATCTGATAAACCTGTAGTAGTCCCTGAAATCATTCAGATTATGGCTTTTCACCCGGCGGGAAAGCCTTTTTTCAATGAGGTAAAGGGAACTGTCATCGAAATAAAGTCCGCAGTAGTCCTTTATAATATCTCTTATCAGCCTGAATACATCTTCTGACAGAGGAATGACCTTTTCAGCCTCAAACACTCAGGATCTCCTCGACAGCCTTAATTACCGTAGGGTCTTCCTCAGTATCAAGCATTTTTTCAAGCTCCCTCCTCGCTCTTTGCCCGGCACTTCTACCGAGCACCCTGACTGCGGCAATCCTGCTGGCCCAATCAGGGTCTGCCAGGAAAGGAATGAGCCTGTCTTCCACATCTTTAAACCCCTCAAGCGCGGATATAGCTGTCCGTTTGATCTCGTCATCGTCAGAAGATAACATTTTCAGGACAGCGTCTCTGGCTTCATCGCCGCCAAGGGCCTGCAAAGATTCGATAGCAGTGGTGACTACAAACCCGCTCCTGTCAGAAAGCAGGTTCATCAGGGTCTTAACTGCGCCCCTGTCCTTCAGAATGCCTAAGGCCTTTGCAGCCGAGACCCGCACAAAATCATCAGGATCAGACGCAAGTATAAGCAAAGAATCGAGTATGCCTTCGCCGCCGATAGCGCCCAGACTCAGCGCTGCGGAAATTCGTATGCCAGGATCCTCATCTGTCAATGCGTAGGTAAGATAACGCGACGCCTCAGACGTGCCTATCGATGAAAGAGCCTCGGCGACCGCCTTCCTGACCATGACCTTTGCATCCTTCAAGGCAAAGCCCAGTTCTGCGACCGCCCCCCCGGCCTTTATCTTTCCAAGAAGACATGCGATGTTACGTCTGAGGAAATGGTTTTCAGATTTCAGCATTTCTACAAGCTCAGTTTCATTCAGCGCGTGTTGCAGGTTCTGGAGGGCCTCAACAGCCGCCTCCTGCACGTCTTCATATGGGTCTGTTAAAAGCTCCATCAGCTTTTCTTTGGCCTTACCGTTGCCGAGCTTTGATATGCTGCGCGCAGCTATGGAACGGACATGCCCATCTTCATTACTCAGAATACCTTCAAGGACATCGTAATACGCAGGGGAAACGATCTCTCCTGCAACCTCACAGATGAAGCGCAGCTGGTGCGGCTTGTCTGTATTGAAAAGCTTCAAAAGGGATTCCGGATTCTCCCTGCCGATAAAAACCAGCGCTTTTTTTACATCTTCTGCAAACTCTTCCTCATGCGAAATATCCAGCAGCGGGGCATAGGCAGCTTCATCCTTCATCAGGCCCAGCAGCAATATTGCAGAGATTCTAACCTCGCGTTTATTCGACCAGGCATAGTTCACCAGCAACTCAATGGCCTTGTCGCCCAGCATCCTCCTCAGCTCACCGGTAATCAGACCGGCATCTACACCGTTATGGTACATCTTTTCTATTGTTCTGAGCGCCTGTTCCCGGATATTACTTGAACTGTCTTCCAGGAGGGAGATGATATTTTCGAGGGTTGAAATATCTGCCAGCAACCCCAGGGCCTTCAGCACCGGTTCTCTCAGAGGCTTTCTTTTGAGTGCCTGCAGTAAATGAGGTACGGCCTTTTTGTTTCCTATCCTGCCCAGGGCATCGGCAGCAGGATAAGCAGTCCAGAGATCGCCGTTTTCAAGTATGTCTATCAGCGCATCAACTACTGAAGGTTCTCCGACTTTTCCCAGGTGTTCCACGGCAGTAGCCCTGACATTCTCGTCCTCATCCCTGATCGCCTCCAGCATCAGGCCGAGCGACCGGTTATCCATCAGCTCGCCAAGCACATCTATGATAAACTTCCTTACATCTTTATTCGGGGTCTTGAAAGCTTCTATAAGATAAACAGTCGCCTTCTTGCCCAGCCTTATGAGGGCCTCGATGGCTGAGTTCCTTGCCCCGGCATTGTCTTCAATATACAGGAGCTTGATAAGCCCGTCGATATACTCAGCAACCTGATAATCCTGAAACAGGATATCCACTGCCGTCTTCCTTACACGCCAGCTGCTGTCTTGCATGGCTGTCATCAGAAGAGGAATACAGGAGAGGTCCTTTGCTCCGCCCAGTTTTTCGACGGCCTCTCTTCTGATCTCTATATTGCTGTCACCGAGTTGCTTTGCCGGCTCCTGCACCTTTTTCCTCCAAAAGTCCTATGGATTCCCTGAGCATAATCTTCTCTTCGGAAGTAAGAAGATTGTCGATATTCAGAAGAATGATTATTCTTTCGCCTTGTTTGCCAAGGCCAGTCAGGTACTCTGTCTTAAAACCTTTGAAGATCGATGGCGGAGTTCTTATTTCCTCCGGAGATAAAGACAGGATTTCTTTTATGTCGTCTACCAGAAAACTTATTTTTTCCTGCCCGTAGCGGACAATGATAATCCGTTCCTTATTTCCTGAAGGCTTAATGCCAAAACGCCGCCTCAAATCTATTACAGGAACAATATTCCCCCTCACGCTCATAACACCGGAAAGGAATTCCGGAAGTCCTGGAATAGTGAATATTTTCTGGACCTTCAGGATCTCAACGACCCTTTCTATCCCGATTCCGAATATCTCATCCCCTATTTTAAATATCGTAAATTTCTGCATCTTATTTGATTTTAAAGACTTCCATGCCCTGTTTGAGCGTTTCTATCTCCTTGATAAGGGTTTTCAGAGATACGGAAACATCTTCCATATCCCTCCTGGTAGATGTTCCGCTGGTGCTTATCCGGGCCATTGCGGAAAGGATATTGTTATTGAGTTCCTGCTGATTCAGAATCGCCTCGTTGATATAATTTATCCTTTCGTTTGCAAGTTCTATGTTCCGGGATATCAACTTTGTCCCTTCGGCCTGCTCAAGGCTGCTCCTTTTGCTCAGCTCAGCTACTTCCTTGACCTCTCCTGTCCCCTCCAGCAGATAGCCGAGGGCATTGTCCTGCTCTTTCGTGGATTTCGCAACACTGTTCATCATCTTCCGGATATCATCAACAGCCAGGGTGATCTGCTTCAACCCGACCGACTGCTCCTGAGTGGCACGTTCAATGGCCTTTGTCATCTCGGTCGACTGGATAGAGGCATTCAGAATCTCTCTCAGGGCTTCTCCTGCCTTCATGACAAGGGAATTCCCTTCTTCCACCTTCCCCTGTGCGGAATCGATAGTATAAACAGCGTCCTTGATGTCCTTCTGGATGGTCTTGACTATCCCGCCAATCTCCCTGGTTGAATTCGAGGTCCTCTCGGACAACCCTCTGATTTCATCAGCAACAACAGAAAAACTCTTTCCGTACTCCCCTGCCTGGGCTGCCAGGATAGCTGCATTAAGGCTTAAAAGGTTCGTCTGCTCGGCCACGTCCTTTATGACAGAGAGGACTTTCTCGATATCAGCAGACCTTACGCCAAGCTTCTGGATTATCTCGGCCGACTTTCTTACTTCCTCAGAGATATTGTCCATACCTTCGATAGCATTGACAACAGACATCATGCCATCGCCGGAGGTAATCTCCTGGACTTTTTCAGCCAGACCGGATGACTTTCTTGCATTTGCCTCTACCTCCCTGATCGACGCTCCGACCTCTTCCACGGAGGCCGAGGTGTTCTCCACCGCAGAGGACGCCCTGGCGGCATTGTCCGATATCTCCTTGGCGGTCTGATTCATCTGCAATACCACGGAGTAGGAATTTTCTGTTGCCTTAAAAAGCCTTTCAGTATTGGAAGCTATCTCCTCAGAGGTCTCCTTCATCTCAAACAGCGAGGCAACATTCTCAGCAGAAAAGCTCAACAGCTTTTCAGTGCTATCGCCCAATTCGGCCTGTGATTTTGTAGCATTTTCAATAGACCTGCTTATGTCATTGACCGAATTCACCTGGTTTGTTATCCCCTCTATCACATTTGTATAGGTCTGGTCGACCTGTTTTGTGGCCATCGACACATTTACTGCTGTTGAATTCAGTTTTCCAATAATCATGGAAAGCCTTTCCTCAAGAAAGAGCACTCCTTTGGCTATTACGCCGATTTCGTTTTCCCCGATATCAGGCACTGAGGTTGACAGGTCCCCTGAGGTGATCTGCTCTAGGGCCCTGTTAATGGACAAAACAGGATTGGTAATATTCCTCCTAAATAGGAGCATCATGACAAAGGCACCACAAAAAAGAAGAGTGAGCTGATAGAGCGATACAACGATCATGCTTTTGGACATGTCTTTGTTTATTTTAAAGGTATTATACTCGATTACAACTTCTCCTATCTTTTCCCCTGAAGACATCACAGGGGTTTTCATAGTCAGTAATTTTTTGATAAAAACAGGGTTGATGCTCTCCCTCTCAACAGGCCCGGCCTTTGTTCTTTCCTTCAGCATATTCCCGGTGCTGTCGAGGACCCGGACAGAGGTTATTTCCTCATCATTTATAATCTCAGTCAGATAGGTTTCAATCAGTGAATAGTCATAACTCAGGAGCGGCCCCGCGCTGACCCCTGCAGCGATCAGCGATATCCTTTTTATCCTTGCTTCAAGCGAAGCTAAGAGGGACGTCCTGGCATTGAGTATAAATAAAACAGTGCCGAGGATTTGACCTGCCAGCAGTACAACAAACACAGTAGCTATAAACTTGGCTGTTATGGATTTTTTGAATATCATCTTGTTACAACCAGATCTGTTTTCATCAAGCCATAAAGGCCTTTACAGGCAGCTTCGCCTGCTGAAGCATCCTCCACCAGCTCTGCTGTCATGACCTTGTCCGCCACATATGGACCATAAGCAGGGGTAAAGGCAAAAAAAGTCAGGGACATCATTTTTTTCATAGCGATTACTCCTTATTTAAATTAGACCCAACCTGATCATCATTTTTTTAATTCCGTCATATTCTTCATCTGAAGATCCTACGAATCCGGTATAACTCTCATTGATAGACTTTAATATCGCCGCCCCTTCAGCGGAATCAGGGGTCAGGGAAATAAACGCGTCCTTCAGCTTGTCCAGTATTGTAACATCAATGTTTTTGGATATACATATGTTAAATTCCGGTATCTCGTCTGAAATTTTAACAAATTTTATTCCCTGGCCCTTATATTTGTATGCTATTGATTCCATAACAGCGCCTGCTTCGAAATCACCTTTCAGCACAGCCCTCACAACATCGTCATGGTGGCCGAGATAATTGTAGGATTGGAGGTCCTTCACATCTACACCTTCATCAAGCAGCATGGCCCGTGGGACAATGTGGCTTGATGTTGAATGAAGGTCCCCAAACGCAAAGGAACGGCCTTTAATGTCTTTGATTTCATTAACAGGGCTGTCGTTCCTCGAAATGATTACCGAGTGCTGGAAGGGCTTGCCGTCTCTGAGCGCCTTTCCCAGAACACTCACACCGTATTTCATGTGTGCCTCAATATACGTTGAAGGCGTCATAAAGCAGAACTGTGTTACACCCTTTCCAATGTCTTCTATCGCACCCTGGAAATCTACTGCGACCTTCAGGTCAACCCTTCTGCCCAGTTTTCTGCTGAGATATTCCGCAAGGGGACTGAACTTTCTGAACATGATGGCCGGAGACTCCAGAGGTATGATCCCCATCCGCAGGAGTTCAGATGAAGCATCCTCAGTGAACTTGAAGCGCTCCATCTCCGTGGTCGTCAGTTCAGCGTCTTTCATCAAATCCTTGACGCGCTGATTCAGGTTGAACGCCCTTCCCTTGTTGGCCCTCGGGACATCCTTGATCCTTTCTATTGATTCCCAGATCTGGGTCGCCCCTATTTTCTGTTCATTCATAGACCTTGATATCTGCCGGCTTTTGTCAGAAACAAGCTCCATCGCCTGGGAAACCTGTTTGCTGTTGATCGACTGTTCGTTCGTGGCTGTCTTGACATGGAGTGAGACATCGCTCATCTTCTCGGTCGCCTGCACGATAAGCTGTATGCCCCTGCTTTGTTCCGTAGTGGCCTTTGCTATCTCTCCAACCATCTGCAGCACCTTTTCCATCGCCTTTGAAACCAGCCGCGAGGCCTGGGCCTGCTCTGCCGTGGAACGCTCGATCGCGGCAGACATATCTGATGACTGTTTTGAGCTTTCTACTATTTTTCTCAGGGCATCAGCCGCCTCGCCAGTGACCTTGAAGCCTGTATCCACTGACTTCAAGCCCAGGTCCATGGCCTCCACAGCATCGGCTACCTCCTGCTGAACTGACTGGATAAGCTCTCCTATTTCCTGCGTGGACACGGATGTCCGCTCAGCAAGATTTTTTATCTCATCAGCAACTACTGAAAAGCCTTTCCCATGCTCACCTGCCTGTGCCGCGAGAATCGCTGCATTAAGCGCAAGAAGCGTTGTCTGGTCCGTTACCTCGTCAATGATATTTAGGATCTTCCCGATTTCCTCAGACCTGCCGCCCAATTTCTTGATATATCCGGCTGTCTTTTCAACAGAAACCTTTATATCCTTCATGCCGTCAATGGCCTTTCCTATGGAAGACATTCCGAAGGTAGTTGCGTCGGTCTTGACCTTGTCTGAAAGTATTGAAGATTCCTTGGCCCTCTGCTCAACCTCTTTGACCGATGAGGCGATCTCCATAATGGCTGACTGGGTCTCCTGGGCCGCACCGGCCAGTTCCGCAGAATTGTTTGCAACTTCTTTGATGGTGGCGGACAATTCCTCTAAAGAAGCTGAGGAGGATTCCACTGCCACGGAAAGGTCCTGAGTGCTCCCGTTGATCTGCTCAATGCTCGTCACCATCTCGGCCATCGAAACCACCGCCGCTTCAGCCGAAGACGCAAGACCTTCCGTGCTGTCCGCCACCTCAGAGATTGCAGCATTCATTTCCTCTACCGAGGCAGAAATATCCGAAATCGCCTCGCTCTCAAGGCTAGTGCCTTCAACAACCTTTCTTGATTCGACTTCAACCTCTTCTGCAACGTATACGATACGCGTTGATATGTCCCTGATCCTTTTAAGTATGCCGGATACCGAAATCATGGAATCCTTTATCGCCCTGTTGAACCTTCCTATCTCGTCATTGCTCTTCAGGTCGATATCAAAAGACAGATCACCCCTGGACAGCTCGTGCGCTGCTTTTTCCAATGATTTTATGGGAGAAATCACCATTTTTCTGATCATCAGCCATAGGATGATACTGAAGCTCAGGCAGGCAATTACGGTCGCGACTATCACGATGAGAACTATATTCATCGATCTGTTGTATTCCTCCTCTATTGATATAGACACCTTTACAGCCCCTAAAATCTCCGGATCGTTTGCATGGCAGGCCCGGCACTGTTCCTTGTTTTTAAGTGTCTCATAGAAGATGCTGCGTTTTTTTTCATTGATTTTTTGGGACATCTTCGTCCCGGCCATTTTCTTCATTATATCTGACTCGGTTGCAGGGGCTTCCTTATTAAAAGCCTCACGTCCCTGAAAGTTGAGGACCACTATCTTTTCAATGCCGCTTGCCCCCTTAAGATCATCCACGAGGGTCTTTGTGAGGTCAGCTCGTCCCTCAAGCATTACCCTTTCCACGTCCTTTGCGACGATCTTTGCCATGGCCTCCGCACCCGCCCCGGTTATGCTGTAGAGACTCTTTTTTTCGATTGTCATCACCATAAAGCTGGCGGCAGCGATCCCTGCCAGAAGAAGAACACCTACAATGGCAAGGATCTTTAATTCAAGTCTTTCGCGCATACAACCTCCTTTAACCGGCCTCTATGTCCATCGCAGCATCAGAATGAATTATGGAGATAAAACGTTTTTCTATCACAACAATACCCTCGATAAATTTAAGTTCCTTTTCGTCTAAATGGCCCGGAGGCTGAAGCATCCCGCTGAGGGGCAATCTCACAACCCCCATAACCTTGTCAATAGTAGCGCCTATCATCCCCTTAGTCCCTGAAATAATCAGTATCTTATTTTCCATTCCCCGCTTCTCCCCGGTTTCAGGATTATCAGCCGGACTGGCACCAGAATCAGCACCAGGACTGTCGGTACTCAG
>CAWEYN010000005.1:0-411350 GCA_963813295.1 uncultured Nitrospira sp. | reverse complement strand
GAGCCGCTTACCTGGATATCCCATGCACTGGATTACGCGCTTTGGGGTTTAAATCCACTGGGGCATCATCTTACGAACAACATACTCCATGCGGCAAATACGTTTGTCGTGGTATTGCTGGTTACGAGGTTAATAGAGGCCGTCAATCCTTTCCCTATTCAAAATTCACGATTCACGTCTTACGATTCACGTTTCACGTCTCACGATTCCCAATTCACGCTGATTGCCGCAGCAACCACCGGCCTATTGTTCGGCCTGCATCCTTTGCATGTGGAATCAGTGGCGTGGGTGGCGGAGAGGAAAGACCTTCTATGCGCCTTGTTTTATCTGCTGAGTATTATGGCGTACGTGTCATACAGGTCTTATACGAATTATACGGACCTATATTCTCTCCCTCCGCTTCTTCATCCTTGCCTTACTGAGCAAACCCATGGCAGTCACTCTTCCTTTTGTCCTGCTGCTTCTGGACTGGTATCCTTTTCAGAGAATCCGGTCGCTAAAGACTTTTTTTGCTTCATCTGCCGGGAAGCTTCCTTTTATAACCTTTAGCCTCCTGGTATCCATAATCACTATTCTGGCCCAGAAAACAGCTGCTGCCATAGCCCCGATTGAAGCTGTGCCTCTGTCATGCCAGAGCGCTGCTTGCCTCGAAAGCTCTTACTGTTTATCTCGGGAAGCTGCTGTGGCCTGTGGATCTGGTCCCTTTTTATCCATATCCTGAGGCTATCTCACCAGTATCGTTAGAGTACATTCTGCCTCTTGTACTTACCGCCGGCATTACGATAACGTGTCTGGCCCTGGCGGGAAAACATAAATTATGGTTGGCAGTCTGGGGTTATTATGTCATAACCTTGTTGCCTGTGCTCGGTATTATTCAGGTAGGAAGCCAGGCAATGGCAGACAGGTATACTTATTTGCCTGGCATTGGCCCCTTCTTTCTCCTCGGTCTGTCAGTATCGGAGCTTTATAAACGGATGTCAGCTTTAAACCGGTGGGGAGAGTTTTTAAAAAGATTTTGTCTGGCTCTCGCCATAGCCCTGCTTGTCTCGCTGTCATATGCTACGGCAGCTCAAATTGGTGTGTGGAAAAACAGTATAGTATTTTGGAATTATATCATGCAGAAGGAAACCTTAAGAGTTCCAGCGCCATACTATAATCTCGGCAACGCCTACTTTTCCAAAGGTCTGACTGACAGTGCGATAGAGCAATACCAGATAGCAATAAATCTGAAGCCGGAGCATGCAGGTGCGCATAATAATCTTGGAGTGGCGTATAAGACCAAAGGCCTGACGGACAGGGCGATAGAGCAATACCAGATAGCCGTAAGTCTGAAACCTGATTTTGCAGATGCTCATTATAATCTTGGATTGCTCTACCTGAACACGGGCTCGATAGATATGGCGAGAACAGAATTTGAACGAGTGCTGGAAATTGAACCGGATAATTATTCGGCACGGCAGTTACTCGAGTCCACCACCTACAGGTAATCACCTCTCATGATTTACAGAATCACCGGCCCTTTTCCAGATACTCACAACTCTCCTTGCTCCCCAGTGAGCAGGACTTCTCAAAGTCCGCCCGGGCTTTGCTCAAATCGCCCTTAACCTCGTAGACAATCCCCCGGCCTCTGTATGCCTCGGGATCGTTCGGACTCAGCGTGACAAACTGCGTATAAGCTGCTATGGAGTCGTCAAGCCTCCTGAGTCGCGCATATACAGTGCCGAGATCCGTGATAAGCCTTGCTGTTGTATGGGTCGAACTGTATCGATCTTGAGATAATTCTCCACAGCCCTGTCAGGCTGGCCGCTCACCGCGTATGCATGGGCCAGGTTGAAATATAAGGTGCTGTTCTTCGGATACATTGCCAGGGCCTTTGTGTAAGTTTCAATGGCCATATCAGGCCGGCCTGAAGCGGCATATGCGATCCCCAGATTAATATAGGAATCGAGATAAACCGGAAATAGCGCAATGGCGCGTTCATACGAGGCTGATCGCTTTTTCATAGAGCCCCTTTTCATAGTAGGCAATCCCCAGATTGTTATACCCTAGTGGAAATTTCGGGCTCTTGCTGACCACATCCTCCCAGAGGCTGATCTTGTCCTTCCAGAGGGCATTTCGCGCATAGGTGGCTGAAGCAAGGCCCAGTATGATAAAGCGCAAACAAGGACAGCGAAGCAACCTTTCGTGCAATCGCCCGCCCTCGGGTCGGGCTCTCGCCCAGGCGTATGAATTGTGACATCTGCTTAAGGAGAAGCATGACACCCGCAACAAGCGCAATGAAAAAGCCCACAGAGGGGAGATATATCCTGTACTCATCGATGACCATCGCTATCGGTATGATGCTCGATTCGACCGAGAGAGTTATGAAAAACCAGAGGATGCCGAAGGCGATGAGGCGTAAAAGGTGAAAGGTGAAAGGTGAAAGGTTTTCTGCTGTTTGTTCCGACTTTTCACTTTTCACTTTTAACTTTTCACTTCGTGTTTTATACACCAGATACACCGCTGCCCCAAAGAGGGATGCCAGGAACAGAAAGGACAAAAAGACCGGCAGGCTCAAAAAATGACCTATAAACAGGGTAGTCATGGTAAAGGTTCTGATTTACCGGCAGGAAGAGGAGCCTTATATAAGTGACTATCACCCTGAATTGAGTGAAGAAATAATCACTTCGTGACACTCCCTCGAAGCCCAGGGATGCGGGGTCCTTTATCTGGCTTATGATCTCCCCTGCAGTGCTGCTTGTCCCCATGATTGTCACCGGAATGATCAGCATGGTGAGGAGGAATGGCACAAGTCTCAACAAGCGCGTCTTCACCGGCCCGGTGAAGAACAGGAATTCATAGAGCGTTATGATGAGAGGCAGGGTAAAGGCATTTTCCTTTGTCTTCATCGCAAGGACGGCAGAAAGAAGAGACAGAACAATAGCAGGTTATGGTGAATACGTGAAGAGGTAGAGAGTGAACGTTATTATGCCTTTCTGTACTTATCCCTTTTCAACCTTTGCCTCATGCCTGCATTAGCCTGCCTTTTATATACAGCACCAGCGACAGCAGATAAAACATGCTCACAAGCGACGCAAACCTCTGAAAAACATAGGTCACCGCCTCTGTCTGGATAGGGTGAGCGACAAAGAGCAGGGCAACGGCAAGGGCGAAAAGACGTGAATAGTGAATAGTGAATAGTGAATGGTGAATAGCAGTGGCGTGAGTGTCACTGCCCGTTCTGCTCTGATTGCCACTTGCCTTCTGACCCTTGACTCCTGACTCCTGACTGCTGAAATACGGCGTCCTGAACGTAAACAACACCAGAAAATAGACCAGTATCGCATTTATTAAATGAATGGCAAGATTAACGACGTGATAGCCGAACAACATTGAAGCCGTGAAGCTTGTAGTTCAGGGCAAAGGTGAGATAGCCGATATACCGCGATTTGAGGGCTGCTCCATCCTGCCCTTCGGCCCGTGAAGGCTCCATGAAGTATGTGAGGTCTTTAACGAAAGGCTTGTCGAGGATATATACAGCTTCATCCCACTGAAAGGGGCCCTGGAAGGTGTTGGAATAGGCCAGAAAACCAAGAATGACAATCAGCAGAAGGTGGACAAGCGGGTTATTGATGAGACGTTCTTTACCAGTTATCGGCATGGACTGCAATGACAATAATTCGTATAATTTTCATCGGAACTGCGGGTTCTGCAAATAATTACAACTCGGCCGTGCTCCCCAGAGAGCAGGCCTTCTGAAAGTCTGCCCGCGCACTGTTAAAATCGCCCTTATTTGCATAAGCTATTCCGCGGTTTCTGTAAGCCTCAGGATTGTTCGGGCTGAGTGCGGCAAACTTCGTATAGGCGGCAATGGCGTCATCGACCCTGCCGAGTCTCATATAGGATGTACCAAGTCCGTGATAAGCGCTGCTGTTGAAGGGGTTTAGCTCAATTGCCCTGAGATAATTCTCCACAGCCATGTCAGGCCTGTCCGGCCTGACTGTAAGCGCGGCCAAATTGGTATAGGCAATATTATTCCTTCGGATTTATGGCGATGGCCTGCGTCAAGTTGCTCAATTGCTTTGTCGATCCGGCCGGTCGTGGCGTAAGAGACTCCCAGATTAACATACGCATCCAGATATAAGGGACGCAACGCTAGATTGCTTGTTCATACATATTAATCAGCTTTATCGTCCAGCCCCTTTTCATTATAGGCTATTCCCAGATTGTTATATCCTCTTGGCGAATTCGGGCTTTTGCTGACCACATCCTCCCATAGGCTGACCTTGTCCTTCCAGAGAGTATTTCGGGCATAGGTGGCTGAAGCAAGGCCCAGTATGATAAGCGCAAACACAGACAGCGGCAACCTTCGTATACCGTGAAGCGTGACCCGTGAATCGTGAACTCTCTTAACGAGAAGGGCTGCACCCGCAACAAGCGCAAGGAAAAAACCGACCGAGGGGAGATAGACCCTGTATTCATTAATCAACATAGGTATCGGTATGATGCTCGATTCAACCGAGAGCGTTATGAAAAACCAGAGGATGCCGAAGGCGATGAGACGTGAAAGTGAAGAGTGAAAGGTGAAAGGTGAAAGGTTTTCTGCTGGTGCGTCATCTCGATCGTTGCTTACTTTTCACTCTGTAACTTTTCACTTCGTGTTTTGTACACCAGATACACCGCTGCCCCAAAGAGCGCTGCCAGAAACAGAAACGACAGGAGGACAGGCGGTGTAAAGAGCGTGTGATATACCGGATAATCATAGTCGATGTTCTGTTTAGCCGGGAAAAAGAGGAGACGTATATAAGTGATGATCACCCGAAACTGCGTAAAAAAATACTCGCTGCCTGAGATCTTATCGTAGCCCAGGGATGCGGGGTCCTTAATCTGGCTTATGATCTCCCCTGCAGTGCTGTCTGATGCCCATAATCGTCATCGGAATGATCAGCATGGTCAGAAGAAACGGCAGCAAGCCGCAATACCCTGGATTTCAGCGGTCCGGAGAAAAACAGAAATTCATAAAGCGTTATGATCACCGGCAGGGTAAAGGCATTTTCCTTTGTCTTCATGGCAAGGACAGCGGAAAGAAAAGACAGATAAATGCAGGTTAAGGCCGAGACTGAGGCGTGAGACCTTAGCCGGAGTTTGAGTCTTGTCTCGACCCTGACCTTGGCCTCTGCCTGTACTGCCTGCCTTTTATGTACAGCACCAGCGAAAGCAGATAAAACATGCTCACAAGGGACGCAAGACCGCTGAAATACGTACGTCACCGCCTCTGTCTGGATAGGGTGAGCGACAAAGAGCAGGGCAACGGCAAGGGCGAAAAAACGTGAATAGGTGAATAGTGAATGGTGAATAGTCGATTCATTCGTGCAGTCCTGTTCCATGACTTTTCACTTTTTACTTTCTAACTTTTCACCTGCTGAAAAAACGGCGTCCTGAACGTCAACAAAACCAAAAAATAGACCAGTATCGCATTGATTAAATGGATGACAAGATTAACGACGTGATAGCCGAAGACATTGAACCCGTGCAGCTTATAATTCAGGGCAAAGGTGAGATACCCGATATACCGCGACTTGAGGCCGTCATAGACCGGCAACCCTTTGGCCAGCGAAGGGTCCGTAAAGTAGCCGAGGTCTCTGACAATCGGGTTCCTGACAATGAAATCCTGTCTCGTCCCACTGAAAAGGGCCGTGGAAGGTATTGGAATACGCCAGAAAACCGAGAATTACGATTAGCAAATAGGTGAATGACGGCCTAGTTCACGAGCTTGCCGGACTGCCTGCCTTGCAGCCTGTTCGCTTGCTGGCTTGTCAGCGATTTGTTGGCTTGTGGGCTTGCCGGCTTGTCAGCTTGTTCGCTTGTTCGCTTTCCGGCTTGCGATGATGACTGTTTTTTCCTTGAAGCCTTTCCCATTGAGTAATATAGCATAAACAGGCTTTTGAGGGGAAATGCCTGTCCGAGGTGTTAAGTTTAATCGCCGAAGTGGCCGACAGTGGTAAGCTTCCATAAATCGCAGCTAATATGCCAATTGACTGCGCTCTAAGCGAGGGCACAGAGAAATGCAGTGAATTAACGGATCAGCTAACAACTATTTAATCTGAAAACGGCAGTTAAACCACAGAGAGCACAGAGAATCCATGATGTTTCACGTTCTCGTGATTCCCTCACCCTCCTAATCTGGTCATTTCACCGTTCCCGGTTAAAATGCTAAAGCAGGCTGGAACATCCCATAATTTCAACGTCACATAGTAACTCATTATAATTTAATAATCTTTTTGGGTTAATAGACTTCTATCTATGTCGTCCTGATTTATAGTCTTGACTTTGGCACACTTGTTGCTTAATAATAGGAACCCCCACGAATTTTTAAAATGGCAGACAACGATCAGGAGGTGAATCGACCAATATAAGTATGTACGGGAAGTGTATCCTGATAGATTCCATCTTATTTTAATCTTGTCAGGACGAGAAACAATAATTTGAATTAAGGAGAACGATATAATGAAATTTACAAAATTGCTTTTAATGGCAATGTGTTTTCTTATGGTATTGCCGATGATCTATGGCACCAACGCCGACGCAACTACACGCTATGTGGGCGTAAAGGACGGCTCCGGGCCGGACTTAACCGGTAAGAACGTCATTACTGATCCGGGCTTTTGTAACAATTACTCCAGCTGCACAGAATTATCTAGCTTTAGGCGCAGCAAGTCAGCACACTTTCAGAGAGGAACGTCTTGCTGAAGCAGACCACCTGCACAACTGCTGGAAACACATGGGCTACCACTCCCAGTGCATTGGCATTCAGCTGATGGCGTGTCAACAGACAAAGCCTGTAATGCAGCGGGTTATTCATGGAATGGCTATGGCTACTTGGATGACCACACATGCTCTGACCCCTCATATATCAGCGAGGCAGCCTGTACAACCGCCGGCAATACTTGGAACGTGGCCCTGCCGGTTGCGTAGGCAACTGGGTCTCGGCACAAGTATTACCCAGACAGGTTTTTGTGCTGACGGCGTCAGCCAGCAATGAAGCAGCCTGTAATGAGTTCCAGCGACTGGATTGCAACCAACAGATCCGGTTCCGGCGGCGAATGTCTGCACTGCCATAACACCAAGTATATGCAGGGCGGCACAGCCCCCACCTACGGCGGCAGGGCGGATAAGTATGCCGTTGATGATTTCCCAATGACCGGTCACAAGAACGTCATGAGGAAAGTCAGCCATGACAGGCCTTATGGCGGACCGTTCTTCTCAGCAGGCGAGCCTGGCTCAACTGCCTACACAACTAACCTTGCCGGCGCCGACTACATCTACAACAGCTGGTTTGTGGATATTAACGAAGCAGAAGCTCGAAAGGCTTCCGATGTCTGATCCGACAACTGTCAGCCAGGTATCTAACTCGGCTTCAGTCAGAACCTGCTTCTATTGCCATTCCGGCGACGGCGGCGGAACGTATGCCTATTCCCGCCGCTGGTGCCATGCCCACCCCTCTTTTCACATGGGACACGGTATCGTCTGCGTAACCTGTCACAAGAGCCCGCTCGCACGCCGGCATTTTAGACGGTACGCCTAAGATTATACAAGCGGTCATGCGGGCACTTATTACAATGGCACCAATGGAGCGTTGATGCAACGGCGCTCTGCATACAGTGCCACAGGACGGAAGACACGACCCGCGCCTATCCCACGTTCAGGCCAATGCTCTGAAGGTTGAGGAGCTTGCGGCGGAGCATGGCAACATCGGCGGACAGTTCCTCAACAGCCCGCACGCAAAGTTCACCGGCACCTTTGCCCAGATTGCTGACCCGACCAAGTATGGTAGCCATTTCGCGGATAAAGTGGGCGTCTGCTCGGATACCACTTATCTGACTCTGTCAGCTTGCACCACAGCAGCCAAAACATGGAATGCCACGGGTCTCGTAACAGAGGCTGCGTAGGCTGCCATGCCGTACATGTCGGCGCAGTTGATCCGGAAGTGCTTGACCCGACCAGTGCACTTTCACAGATTTGGCAGGAATTGCTCCGAGTGATACTGGTTCATGCGGCACAGGAAGCTGCCACGCGTACATCAATCTTAAGTAATCAAGCATCCTTCAGGTCCTGGCACCCCACTGGACGGCAACCTCTCAACAACCAAAGGCAAACTTTCCGCCTGCGTAACCTGCCACATGGGTCCGACAACCGCCCACCTCTTTAGAATCAGCACCAGTACGGACTATAGTACAGTTACAAACTGCAGCGATACGAACTATTGGAACATTACTTCATGTACCGATAATGGCAATACCTGGACAGATGATGGTCGGGAGCTTGCGACCTATGACGAAGAGGGCTTTGATGCAGCCGCTCTTGACGTCAATCTCGCCTGCGGACAGTGCCATGGCGGCGGAGCCGGACCTGCAAAGCCTGGAATCATGTCCTTCGACAAGGCTACTCTTTCGGTCTATGCAGCAGGCATGCATACCGCATCAAAGCTTCCTCCGACAGTAGGAAACACCGCCCTGGTGTCGCCTGTTCTCAAAGGAACTCCAGTGAGCTTTATTGATGCTTCCAAGGACAATAACCATCAGTCCATAGCCAGCGTCTATGTAAACTGGGGCGACGGTCAGACAACAAGCGGCGCTGCAGGTGCTACCTTCAGCCACACCTACTGTAAACGCAGGTAAATACAATGTTGTCCACACTGCAACTGACGCTGGTGGCCGTGTGGCTTCCGAGCTCATAGCTGTGCAGGTAATGTCAGGGACATCAACCACAAAGACCAAGATTACGGTAAATGTGACTGATGGCACCAACCCTATTGGAGCGGCAAGACTCTACCTGAAGAAGGGTACCACGCTTGTGACAACCGGTTACAGCAATGCGTGCCGGGACCTGGACATTCAGCAATCTCAATCCTGACGCTACTTACAATGTAACGGCGTACAAGTCCGGAGTTAATTTCGGTGCAGGAAAAGGGAAGATGAGTGCAGCTCAAACCGCTGATACCTCAGCACCTGCTGATGTTACTCTGACTTTCACTTCAATACCGTAACTTTTCACTGCAGCAATACGTAGCATCCCGGAGGAGGTGGGGAATTCCCCACCTCCTCTTTTTTTACTCCCAAAAGCTAATGCAGGGCCGACAGTAGGTGAGCATCCATAAAACGCATCTATGCGAATGGATGACTTAGCGCTTCTAAGCCCGCAAAGTTCGCAAAGAAAAACAAAGACTTAGAATGAAATCCATCATTACGGTGATTCCGGTTTTTAACCCGAACTCTTTGATTTTATTTGCGTTCTCTGTGAACTCTGTGGTTAAACTGCCGTTTTTAGGTCCACGCTTTATTTAGGTTTAAGAATTGGGTAAAGTACATGGGCTTATGGCACCATATGTGGTGATTTCCCCGATAGGAGCGTTCCTCATTGGACTGCTCAGTGCTGGATCGTACTTCGGGAAATGAGGATAATACTCTGATTTAAAAGTATTTTATTTTGACTGCGTATTTGCCAGTTATTATTTATAGTCTGGCATTGGATTTGCATTCTATTTAAGCAAAAGAATAAATTTTGGTCTGCCAGGTTGAATTGCCTTCAAGATGCGGGGGTGTTGAGAAGGCACAAAAGTTGAATCGAATTTGATGTAAGAGTAAAAAATTTAATGGAGGAACCATGAAGAAACACATTATTTTAGCATTAGTAGTTGCACTTGGATTATTGGCTGCAGCTACACTGGTTTTCGCGGGCCTCAACCCGGGAACCGGAATCACCCAGACATCCCATGACCTTAGCACTGCAACAGGTAAAGGTGCTCTGTATGATGCCGGCGTAGCAGCTGACCCTGTTCTGGACAGAATCTGTATCTACTGCCACGCTCCTCACCATACCATCACAACTGCTGAGGCGGCAGCTTCAGGGATAACCTACTACCCGCTTTGGAACCATGATATCTCAACTATAACTGACTTGGACACCATATGAGAACACTGATCCTTTAAACCCGGTCATCCCTGACAGCATTCAGCATCAGCTCAACGCGCAGCTTGGCGATCCTGCAAGCATTTCAAAGCTCTGCCTGAGCTGTCATGATGCTTCAGTTGCCGTCAGCAGCTATGGCAACTTCGAAGGTGGCGCTTCCTCTTCCAAACATACCGGCACCGTAATGGCTAATGCCACACTCAACGGCAGATTCGGCATCGGCGTTGGAGGCAACCTCCAGAACCATCATCCGATCGGTTTCAACTACGATGATGTAGCAGCAGTCGATGATGAAATCAGAGATTCAACTTCAACCCTGCTGGGAAATAACCCTTATGGTCTGACGATTGATTCTCTTCTCTATGGCCGCAGCATTGAATGTTCATCCTGCCACGACGTGCACAACACGAAGAATACAGGCTTGAAGTTCCTGTGGGTCGAAGACACCAACAGTAATCTCTGCTTCAGCTGCCACGCAAAGTAATATTTTTTCTTAAAGAAGAAAAACCCCGGGGGCTTTGCCCCCGGGGTTTTTTTGCACTGTGCCTGCCGGCAGGTAGCCCTGCAATTGAATCCTCACTTTATCAAGGCCCTCAACAACCTTGCATACCATATCTGGAGAATGCAGTTAGACTGGACCCTGATGAGCAAACCTTCCCGCGCTTTCCTCGCAGAAGCCAAGTCTACACAGACTTAAAGGCAGTGGTTAAGGGACTCTAGGAGGGTATCTGAAGTACGGGGTGGTAATTCACAATACCTCTTGTTTCTTCTGGCTTATTTATTGTTCTGCGTCAAATGACCAGGTTGCTGGTGAAATAACCAAATTAGAACGTCAATGGTGAAATGTTAACTCTTTTATGAAAGATTGAACTTAATTATTTCCAAAAGATAACACGAGAATATATAGAAGTGCTTGAAATTAAAAGTCTTTCTATCTCTGTTGGAGTGGTATATCCGCTGTCTTCCGGGTTTTTTGGCCTTGCCGGTATAATGGCACTGATATTGCTCTAATATTACTGATTCAAAGTGTTTCATGATTAAACGTTTTGGAAGCTTTTTTTAAAGGAAATTGCTTAAAAAGGAGGGTATGGTATGTTGCTAGGGCGAATATGGACAGGCCGTTGTGGTTTGGGCAGAGGACGAAATGAGGGGATGGTGAAATTAGCCACCCTACTGACGCTTGCTGCAGTATTTCTTTTTCTGGTTTTCACCGTGGGCGTGCAGCAGACAAAGGCCGCTGATTGCGACTGCAATGTATGCCACGGCGACCCACACGGCCCGGGCTGGACAGGGTGCTCAGGCTGCCATGATTCCCCTCCGCAGACAGGTACACATGTGACTCATTACGGCGGCGGCCCTCAGATGATGGTCTCATATGGCGATACCAGTGTCACCAGCGATGCCGATGTATATAAATTCGGTTGCGGCAACTGCCATCCCCTGGACAAGACAAAACACAATAACGGGACCGTGGATGTAGAACTTTATGACACGAATGCACTTGCGGACTCGCTCAAGGCAAAGAACCCGGCAAATGCCGCATATACTCCAGGTCAGAATGTTGTGACTTATTCAAGCAAAGTGAGCGGTGGAAACCCGCTTTCTTACTCGGACGGCACATGCAGCAATGTCTACTGCCACAGCCGATACACTGTGTCTTCACCGGGGCCTGTAGGAAACCCCCTCACTTACCCTCTCAACCCTGTGCCGCCGGGCTTCCTCTTGAACTTCGGTCAATACATTATGGACGAGACCTGCAGCAACCTGACGTACGCCCCTTATACGGTCAACTCCCAGAGGGCGTATAAGACCCCTCCGGCATGGGGGACTACAGGGACCTTTACGACCTGTACGGAATGCCATGAATTCCCTCTTACCACATTCTACCCGGATAATGATGCAATGTCCGGCGACAGCCACCAGTGGTATAACCAATATGGCTATATCTACGGCCATGCCAATAACATGGAGACTTTCCCTGGGATTCCCTGTGCGACATGCCACTATGAGACGGCAGATCATAGAAACAGCACGCCCCAGGCCAATCCCCCGACCACCAACCTCCCGACCTATTGGAAGCAGGTAAACGGTAAATGGATCAGGGCATATTATCCGGTGCCGCTTAAGAGCCGCGTGATGCATGTCAACGGCAGGCCGGATGTCAGCTTTGATATGGTGAATGGCTACCGGTATTATTATAATGACCCGTATTATGGGACCTATAATGTTCTGTTTAGCCTGAACTCGGCGACATATGAGCCTGCCACAAAGACATGCTCCAATGTGTCATGCCACTATAACGGTAATATGGTTGCAGACCCTTCACTCTGGCAGAAAAAGGTCAAATGGGGATCGCCATACCGGGGATGGGAAGGCCCGGGTACAGAGTGCGACCAGTGCCACCGTACGGGTTATTTGAACGAGTCCTGCACACCAGCGCCGTAAAAATGAGGTACGAACATGATACATATAAAACCTTTTTCAGGAGGTATACCAATGCAGGCAATAGATAGAGGAGGCTTCATCAGGCAAGGCATAGCAATAAAGACAGGCGTCACCTTCATCAGCTTTTTCGTATTCCTTTTCCTAATGTTATCAGTCAGCGCTTATGCGGAATTAGTGTGTACCGACTGCCATGGCCCGCAGGGGCCTCACGGAGCAGCGTGCAATTCCTCCTGTGACGCTTGCCATGGCAATCCGCCGCGAACAATTCTCCCAGGCGGCCCTATCGGACTTGTGGGCCCGCTTGCAGGGCAGACGAGCCCTCTGCCGACAGGATCGCTTTCGCCGGGAGCTCATGAGAAACACTCGTCATCCTCGGGTTTAGGTTACTCCTGTCAGATATGCCATTTCAGCGGCATGCCGCAGTCACCAGTGGTGGGCAACAACTTAATACAGATAGGTTTCAATGCTGGGGGGACAGGCGGCGGCTCATATGACGGCCATTTACTGAACCCGCCTTACAGTTATGAGGCCACAAACGGCACATCAGTGACTCTGGGGGGGACTAAGACCTGTTCGGGAATTTACTGCCACAGCGACGGGACATCTGTTGCTACTGGAGTGCTGCATGCCATGTCCCCAGCTTGGGACGCTCCGACAGTGGGGTGCACCGCATGCCATGCGTTTCCTCCGTCCTATGGCCAGGACCAGCCCAAATCCAACAGCCATATGTATCCGCCCCATCAGCAGCCATGCAATGTTTGCCATTACGCAACTACCACGGACGGTGTTGCCATCACAGACGTCTCAAAGCATGCAAATGGATTTTATAATGTGGTGCCCGATCCGGCCGCGCTCTATGAAAGCGTCCCGGTCCACTTCGACTACAGCTTTGATCCGGGAGGGGGAAATTGTGACAATGTGTCGTGTCATGGGGGTGCGAAGTGGGTCTGGGGTAGAATAACATTTGATGCCTGGATACATTATCTAAACGGTCCCAATTGTTATGAGGTGAACTTTGACAGGGTCGATTTCTCACCCGGGGCCACGCCTCCCTTCACCTATGAATGGGATTTTGGTGATGGACAGACTGGTACAGGATTGCCCATAGCCCATAGCTATGCCACAGAGGGACCGTATTATCCTGTCGTTACAGGCCGGGATGCGAACCGCCATCACTTTACCGGGATAAGCAGTGGAGTTTACCCGCAACCGGCAAACATGCCACCGATAGTCAATAGCACCATAACAGTAGAGAGTTACACCGTTACCCTCACCGACCTCTCCACAGATCCTGATTATAACACCTGCGGCCATAGCGGAAGCGGCGAACTGTCAGTTAACTGGAAGGGCAGGGGGGTTGTCGATACAAGATCTGTTGCCTTCTCCGATGCTCCCTCAAATACGGTCATTACGCGAAGCTTCCCCGGCTTTGCAGGGACCATTGATGTGCTACAGACCGTGAAAGATAACGCAGGCACTTTCGTTTCCAAAACCACCAAAATAACGGTCCCGTCGAAATCCACGATCACTGTGAATACCTCACCGGCACTTTCAGGGGTGAATCTCTATTTGAAGCTCAACGGGATCACCAAGGCCCTTGGTACTACTGGTATCGGCGGCACGTACACCTTCCCCAATCTCAATCCCGGAACATATACCGTGACTGCATCCAAGTCCGGCTATACGTTTGACGGTGACCCCGGCGCCGGCGGGGGCCAGAACCCTGTCACCGTTATTGTCGGACCTAACAAAACAGTGACCTTCACTCATACACCGTAGTTGCATTAAGACGGCAAATAAAGGCAGGCCCTAAAGCCTGCCTTTATTTGCCTGCTCCTGCGGCCCACAGAAAAACCGCCAGATTTGAGGGGTTTATGTTATATTAAAAAAAATAGTGCCGAAGAGTTCTATCCCCGTGATGACAGTATAATGCAATATTTCAGTATAAATTTTTTCGTTTTCATGCCGATAATTTTCCTCATCTACAGCATGTCTTTTTTCATGCTCGGCGTCACCATTGCGATAGAAGGTCTCTCTTCTGACAAACCAGGACATTTCAAACACTTTATCGGTTCTCCTCTGGGCTCCTTGTCGATCTTCGGCCTTGCCTACGGTCTGTTCGAATTCATTGGCATATACAACATCTTCTATGGCGGGTTAATACTTCCCCTGAGAGTAATCAGGCTTCTAGTCCTTCCTGTATCCTTCTATTTTCTCTGTAAATTCGCATCTTCTTGGGGCCGCAGGCCGCAGGCCTCGGAGGGGGAGAAGAATTCTTCGGCCGCTGCTGCTGATCACACGGGGAGGTTTTCAGCCGCGCATAGCGCGCGAAGGTTCGAATTGGCGAATGTCGCCTGCAGCTCTCTGGCTTATTCCAGTCCTTTTTCTCTTAAGCAGAGAAGGGCCCAGCAATGAATGGTTTACCACAGTGGATATACTTTCCAGATATATTATCGGCCTTCCCTCCGCTGTGATGGCGGCTGTTTCTATGGCCCTCTTCAGGAGGAATGCGGGGACGAATGCACAAAAATACGTGACCCTGGCTTCCATTGGTTTTGTTCTTTTTGCGGTCGGAAATGTAATCACGCAGAAGGCCGGCTTTCTATCCAGCATCCGTCCTGAATTACGAAACTGTGTACAAGACATTTGGTGTCCCTACACAGTTGTTTCGAACTTTTAGCGCCGTCCTTATCACTTTTTCCATGCTCAGATTTTTCAGACTATCGAAGGACTTTGCCAGCATACGCTTCAAGGCGATCCTGCATGTGATCTTCGCGGTGGTCATACCCGCCTTTTTCATCATCCTGCTGGTCTCTTACCTGATGGCCGATGCCCTTCTGAGGTTGTCTTATAAGGAAAATGAGAAGCTCGCTTCCCTTGCCGCTGACAGGATACTGGCTTCGATGAATGACGCCGACTGACAACGTCAGGAACCATCTTTTATTCGCGATGGCCAGCCATGAGGCTGCCCGAAAAGAACTCCTGATTTCCCTCCTCGGGGAGAATGAAGATATTAATGGCATATCACTGTTTGATAATTACGGGGAAATATTCCGCTTACGAAAAGATGCATCATCAGGGGCGGTCAATTACAGCGGCATTGGGGAGGACGTCCGCTTAAGAAAAGTTTTGGCGTCATTGACGCCGGACACCAGACTGAACGATTTCTATATCAGAGGACAGGACAGGACAAACGTCTCTATGGTGCTCCCCCTGGCTGGAGGACACATAGAAGTCCTTCTTGATTTAAAGAGGCTCTATGATCGTACGTCCAATCTGAGAATGGAAAAAAACTGGCGTCGCCTTATTTTGGATGACAGAAGGGCCATCGTCCTCTCCTCTGACGGATGGCATCCGGCCGGAAAAGATGATTTATGGCCCCCCTCCCCTCAATCAGGACACGTACGGAAAGACGATACAGAAAAATGGGGTCCTGTATAATGCGGTCGAAGAGAAAATAGGTTCTACAGGCTGGTCCGTCATAACGGAGATACCGCGCAGCGACATAGTGTCGCCTGTATTCGATGTTTCAAGGCTCTCGTATCCGGGCTTTTTTGCGTGTATTTTTTCGCGGTCCTCGTGGCTATCGTTTTCGTCAGAAGGGTGACAAGTCCGATCAACCTTATTGCTGAAAGGGTCAAGGCCATAGGCAGGGAAGATTTCACGGGAGTCCGGAACATCAGGACAGGGGACGAGATCCAGACGCTTTCCGAGGAAGTTGAAAAAATGGCGGCTTTACTGTTAGAAAAGAAAGAGATGGAAAAAAAGATGATACAGAATGAAAAAATAGCCTCCCTCGGCCGCCTTGTCGCCGGTGTCTCACACGAGATAAACAATCCCATCGGTATTATCACTCGGATACTCTCAGGTAGTCCTTGAGGAGATAGGGCCTCCCGACAGACATTATGCTGACTTGAAAATAATTGAAAAGCAGGCGCTTGCATGCAAAAAAATCGTGGAGGACCTGCTCCAATTTTCAAGAACAAACAGGCAGACACATACGGTAGTGGATATAAATACAAACATCAGAGAGACCCTTTCTCTGCTCAACAAAAATTTTTCGAAGGAGCGCGTATCCATTGTCTTTGAACTTGATCCGTCTTCGCCGAAAATCATGGGCGATCCCGACAAACTGCATCAGGTGTTCCTGAACCTGGGGATGAACGCACTAGATGCGATGAAACAAGACGGTGGCAGCCTTACCATCGGCACCGTGGCCTTTGATTCGGGACCTGAAAGACGGGTTGAAGTTACCTTCAGGGATACCGGGTGCGGTATAAGCGAAAATGACATAAAAAGGATCTTCGACCCGTTTTTTACCACAAAGGAGGTAGGCGAAGGGACAGGACTCGGCCTCTCAGTTTCTTATAGTATAATCAATGACCACAACGGCTCACTCTGGGTGGAAAGTACCGGCGGAAAAGGTTCGACGTTCCATATTGTTTTCCCCTCTGCAAAAGAATATGAACAATAAAATACTCATTGTGGATGACGAGACTGACATGCTTTCCCTGCTGGAGCGGATTATCACCTCGCGGAAAAATTACGGGGTCCTGAAGGCGGCCACGGGTCTTCAGGCCTTGGAAGTGCTCTCAGCCAATGATGTCGATATTGTCCTTACGGACCTGAAGATGCCGGGGATGGACGGATTAGAACTCCTGCTGAAGATCAAGGAAAGGTGGCCGGACATGACTACCATCATCATGACCGCCTGCGGCACCATAGAGAATGCAGTAGAAGCGATCAAAAAAGGGGCCTACGATTATATAACTAAGCCGTTTCAGTACGACGATCTCCTGTTATTGATAGACCGTTCGCTTGAGCGGGTCTGTCTCCTGGATGAAAAGCGGTATCTCCAGTCGGAGCTGAGGGGGCGCTCGGGCTTCAACGAATTTATCGGAAACAGTCAGGAGATGCTTAAAGTCTATGAAAGGATCAGGAGTATTGCGGCCACAACCGTGTCCGTACTGATTACCGGAGAAAGCGGGACAGGAAAGGAACTCGCAGCACGAGCAATTCATTTTGAAAGCAAAAGAAGGGAAAGGCGTTTCATTGCCGTGAACTGCGGCGGGTTGCCCGAGACGATACTGGAGAGCGAGTTCTTTGGATACACAAAAGGGGCCTTCACCAGTGCCGTGAGGGACAAAAGGGGACTGCTGGAAGAAGCGGACGGCGGCACGTTATTTCTCGATGAGGTGGGGGACCTCAGCCTTCCAATCCAGGTCAAGCTCCTCCGCGTGCTCCAGGAGGGGGAGTTTCGTTCCATAGGAGACAACAGCGACAAGAAGGTGGATCTAAGGGTCATTAGCGCCACTAACAGGGACCTGGACAAGGAAGTCATAAAGGGAAACTTCAGGGAAGACCTGTTTTATCGCCTGAAGGTCGTAACCATACATATGCCCCTCCTCAGTGAGAGGAAAGATGATATTCAGCTTCTGGCGAATCACTTTGTGAAAAAATATGCAAAGAAGTACGAGAAAGCAATTACAGGGATCTCGCCTTCCGCCATGCAGCTCTTGATAATAAGACCCTGGAAAGGGAACGTTAGGGAGCTGGAAAACGCCATCGCCCGGGCAGTGGCCATCTCCGGTGATGCGGTCATCGATGAGATGGACCTTTTTTCAGAAGAAACCGGAGAAATAGAAGCCGATACCGGCTTCAAGGAAGCAAAGCAAAAGGCGCTCATGAATTTTTACAGAACATATATCACATCCGCTTTGATAAGAAACAAAGGCAATGTCTCCAAAACAGCCGAAGAATGTTCCATGATGAGACAATCTCTTCAGCAGATAATGAAACGCTGCGGCATAAATCCTGAGGACTTCCGTTAGTGCAAGATTTTTTATTTTTAGTGCAATCTTGAAATTGCACTAACATTCTATTAAAACCAGGTACTTGCAGATTTTAGTAGTTCCAACTGCAATGAAACCCTTTCTCCCACCTTTTACCCGATTATCTTTATTGGATTTTTTTCTTTAAATTACAGGTAGTTACAAGCTCAGTAAGATATCATCTCCTTGGCATACCCATTGCAAACTACTTTACCAGAGACAATTCCCCCGGATTGTCTCGAATTCTCTTTTTTTGAAAAAACTGGCAGACACCAGGAGGTGTCACAAAGAGAAAAAATTCGGCCTACAGAATTAGACCTTGGCGTAGTTGCGTCTTGAGGTCTGCAGCAGTAAAAAAAATCAAAATTTTGAAATTTAAGGAGTTCTCAAATGAAATTAAACAAGACAACATTGCTATTTATAGCAACATTGTTATTTCTGGCGATTCCGGTTCTCTTTACGGGCAATGCTGGGGCAGTGACAGCCGTCAGCGGCACTTACAACTCTGATGCTGCAGTACAGAGCGCGACAAGCGGCCAGTGGAACATTCCGTCGTCGTTCTATTGTGTTGCCACACCCTCGGGCTGGACTCCGAGCGCAACGCTATCGCCCGCAGTTCGTCGCGACGATCTTGCCGCTCCGTCGAGTTTGCCCTATAACACGGCCTGCGCCATCGCGGACACAGCTACGAAAAACGCTGTAAAATATTCGGACTATCCGACGAATACGGTCAAGAGGACCATAGACGAATGCGTTGCGAGCGGGTATGCCTGGAGCGGCTACTCAGGCTCTTGCGGCGCGTCAACCTGGACCACGGACGACCCGGACAACAGCCCTCTGCCGTACTATACGGATCACAAGGGCTGCCTCAGATGCCACAATGACGCCTATATCTCAAACAGCACCCACTCGGCCGACCAATGGGCCAAGAAGGAGTCCTACCTTAAGGGCGGTCACAAGAACATGGTCAGAAAAGTTACCGTGCCCAAGCCTTGGGGCCTTCCGGGCACCGATGCTACCGGCATCTATGCCCTTGGTGTCAACGGCACAACGAGCGATTACAAGTGGACAGATGGGACAATTGATGTAGGCTCGTGTTCTGACGCAACGAAAAAAACCAAGGATGTTTGCGTTGCTCCCGCCACATGGACCCCGAATTGGAAAACGATGTTATGGATGTACGGCGGCAACGGTCTTGAAGGGACAACGCCTACCGCCATCTATGCCAATGGTAACTCAAGCGGAAAGCCCAAAACATCATATTCGTGCGCACGTTGTCATGCCACAGGCTGGACCAGCGATGCCACGATCAACACGAATAAAGAACCTGAGGTATCCTACCCTGGCGTTTCCTGGGACGGAGTACTCAACAGTGGAGTCGGTTCTGTCAATCTGGCCGGCGGTGTCAGCGGCGACGCCAAACAGATCGCTTCCTGGGACCGCTTCGGCATTCAGTGCTCAAGGTGCCATGAGGCGACAGGCAGTCCCACTGCTTCGAAAGAAGCGGGGCCGTACAGTGGCGGCCATGCGACATTCCCCATAGAAGGAGTCAACACGGGCGGCGATATAACCGCCATGTGCATGAACTGCCACAGACAGGAATCAAGCGGCGTGCCTGATGTTGTCAGCGGGTATAAGGTTGCCGCCAACAGCCCGGCAGATACGCTTGTCATCGGTGCAAGCCACGGTGCTCCTCCCGTTGGTTTTGTCAGCCATTCCCACGGGACCCAGTTCCTTAACAGTCCACATGCGCGGATGACAGGGACCTGGAGCCAGATCGGTTGCCCGCCTGTATCGATCAGCCCGGCCGGAACTGCCGGATGCGACAGTACCATGAGCAAGTATGACAGCAATTTCAGGCACTAGCAGGCCGAATGGAACGGCGCAACCAGAGAGCCTGCGGCGGGCAGCTGCGGCCAATGGCGGCAGTTGTACGGTTTGTCACGACGTACACAAGACGGTGCTTGAAAACGTAGACGGCCAGAGCGACGGTGCGACAGCGGAGTGCACAGCCTGCCACAGCAATCCATCCGACACATTGACTCCTCAGGTTACCATTGTCACTATCAAACATCCGTCCGGGACCGGCACCCCGCTTGATTACTCTGATTCATGTGTGGTCTGCCATATGCCTGGCGGTCAGCATCTCTTCAGGATCAGCACTGATGCCAACTACACGGAGTTCCCTGATGCCGCTCTGACTGCTGATATGCCTGCCCCGACGGCGAAGGATGCTGACGGCTTTGATGCTGTCTGGGTCGACCTCGATAAGGCATGTGGACAGTGCCATGGCGGAGGAACCTCCCAAACAACTAATCCTTCAAAAGCAGGCATTATGTACTTTAACAAACCTACTCTTGCGGTCTATGCTGCTGGCATGCATGCCGCATCAAAGCTTCCTCCGACAGTAGGAAACACCGCCCTGGTGTCGCCTGTTCTCAAAGGAACTCCAGTGAGCTTTATTGATGCTTCCAAGGACAATAACCATCAGTCCATAGCCAGCGTCTATGTAAACTGGGGCGACGGTCAGACAACAACCGGTGCTGCAGGTGCTACCTTCAGCCACACCTATGTAAACGCAGGTAAATACAATATTGTCCACACTGCAACTGACGCTGGTGGCCGTGTGGCTTCCGAACTCATAGCTGTGCAGGTAATGTCAGGGACATCAACCACAAAGACCAAGATTACGGTAAATGTGACTGATGGCACTAACCCTATTGGAGCAGCAAGACTCTACCTGAAAAAGGGTACCACGCTTGTGACAACCGGTTACAGCAATGCTGCCGGGACCTGGACATTCAGCAATCTCAATCCTGACGCTAATTACAATGTAACGGCGTACAAGTCCGGAGTTAATTTCGGTGCAGGAATAGGGAAGATGAGTGCAGCTCAAACCGCTGATACCTCAGCTCCTGCTGATGTTACTCTGACTTTCACTTCAATGCCGTAACTTTTCACTGCAGCAATACGTAGCATCCCGGAGGAGGTGGGGAATTCCCCACCTCCTCTTGATTTCTTCCGTCTGAGAGTGCATAGACTTTTTCATTTATATCAAGAATTGATTGCGTGCTCTTATTCATTACGTTATAAGGAAGTTCCAGCCCTTTGAAAGTTGTACATTGTTTTATTATAAAGCATCCGGGCTTATCCTCAGGACATATTACAAAGGGATCTCTCTACCTGAGCACGGCCAGATTGACCGAGGCAAGGCAGGCATACGAATCTGTGTCACCGTTTTTCGTAACGTTTTCACTCGTCATATACTATAGGAGCGCACTGATGTCACCTCTTTTGATCATATGCCTCTGAGCACCACGATGAAGGTGTTCTTTCCACGTATCTTCGCGAAAAAACACCATTTTTCTATGCTTACATCAAGATCCATGGTTGAGTAAAAAAGCTGAAATATGTTATGTTTTTAAGGTTGGACTGAATAAGTCTATTTCTTTGTAATGACATAGCATATGCTCCTGGAATGAGGACTTAAGGAGGTTTGAGATGAAATGTTTATTGAAGATAGCAATAGCAAGTATGTTGTTTATAATAATAGGTTGCGCTGCCCCTCAAAAGAAGGAGAGCTTTAGCCTCTTTTACCCCCCACCTCCTGAACTGCCCCGTTTGCAATGGCTTGCCGCATTTACCGGAGCAAAGGACGTCGAGCAGGAAAAGACAGCCTTCGATAAATTCGTCACCGGCGAGGAAGGAGACAGGCGAAGACTGGATAAGCCCTATGGAGTCGCTATATATGATGGGAAGATATATGTCTGTGACACAAACCGGACTCTGATGGTCTTTGACTTCAAGAAGCACTCTTTCGGTCCGCTCGAGGGGGCGAAGGGTGCCGGGAAACTGGCCCAGCCCCTCAACATAAGCATTGACAAGCAAGGGAATAAATATGTAACCGACCCCGTAAGAGGTCAGATTGTGATTTATGACAAAAACGACGCTTACGTCAAGGCTTTCGGCGAGCCGGCTGCGTGGAAACCTGTGGACGCGGTTGCTCTTGACGACAGGCTTTACGTTGCCGACATGAAGAACGGGTTGATTGCTGTCCTGGATATGAACACGGGCGATATAGTAAAAAAGATCGGAAGGACAGGTGAAGCCGCCGAGAAGCTCTATATGCCGACAAATATAACTTTTGACAAAGATGGTACCCTTTATGTATCAGATGTCGGAAAATTCCAGGTACTGAAATACGACCGGGATGGTCATTACCTGGGCTCAATCGGCAAACTGGGGACATCTCCCGGCACTTTTGCACGCCCCAAGGGTGTTGCTGTTGACCGGGAAAAGAATCTGTACGTCGTGGATGCTTCATTTGACAATGTCCAGATATTCAATGCCGACGGGAATGTGCTTTTATGGTTCGGGCATTTCGGGAAGACGGGATTAGATCCCGGGAATCTGTATCTTCCCGCGCAGGTTACCATAGATTATGATAACGTACCATATTTCGAGCGCTATGCCGATCCAACGTTCCAGATTGAATATCTCGTTCTGGTCACCAGTCAGTTTGGCGACAACATGGTCAATGTATTCGGGTTCGGGAAAGAGAAAGGGAAAAAGTATCCTACGGAAGCTGAAATCAAGATAATCCTTCAAGAGAGATTTCAGAAGATACTGAAGGAACCGGCAGACAAAGGCTAAAGACTTTAAAGAGGAGCAAAAATAGGCAGGACTTCCGGAGAACAATACGCTGAAGAACCTGACGATAAAAAATGTTGCCCTACCTATTGTTTTCTTTCTGCTTATGACGCTTTCGTATGGATGCGAAGGAAAGGCCGCATACCAGGTATTGAGTTTTTTCTTTGACGGCGTACCTCCTCCCGGGGAGCCGAAGCAGGAAGTGGATAAAGCGGGAAAAAAAGTGTCTGCACAGGTCCAGAGTACCTACAGGGAACACGGCCCCTACGCAGCGAGGATGTGTAACGGCTGCCACGATAGGGGCAGCAACAAGCTCCTTCTTCCTATTGAAGAGCTCTGTTTTCAGTGCCATACGCTGAATATAAAGAAAAAGTATATTCACGGGCCTCTTGCCTCAGGCGGCTGCAAGATATGTCATGCTCCCCATGGTTCAAATTACCCTTTTCTCCTTATCTCTGAACCGAAGGAATTTTGTCTTCACTGCCACAGTAAGAAAGACATATTGAAAAGTGAAGTGCACAGGGAAACAGATGAACAATGCACAGTTTGCCACGATGCACACAGTTCGGACAATGCGTATCTATTAAAATAAGGAAGTGGTTTAGCAGAAAACAGAAACCTCATATCAGGTTTTTGAGACAGATTGCAGCGGCTTGTGCGGAGGTAATAACTATTACGAGGATTATTCTTATCTTTACAATGTGCATGCTGGTAGTTCCCTCTATCGCCACCGGCGATATGCGGAGTTTCATTCCTACAATTTATAACTATGAAGGAGAGCTCGATGCAGATGCATTTTTCATGAGTGAAAAGAAAACAGGGGAGGGGGCCGCTGATACGGAGAGGCGGCACATTTTATTTTCACAACGGTTTGTCCTCACCACGAAAGGCTGGATCTATCATCCGAGATTTATCCTCTTTCTCGCAAAGATAGGATTGGGCCTGTACGAGGACAATGTCACTGACGATAACAGAGGCGCAACAATGATGGATCGACCATAGATCCTATACAGGAATATGAATTCAGGGCGCTCATCCTGCCTGAACACCCGTATAATCTTGAACTCTTCACCCTGCGCCGGAATCCCTATGTCACGGGAAAGTTTACGCTGGGCATCGAGACTCTGGGTTACAATTCAGGTGCAATTTTCAAATACAAACAAAGACCGTACCGTTTTATCTGCAGTTACAACATTTCCACCCTTGAATCAACGCAGTACACACACAGACACAACAACATTCAACGCCAATGCCTCATATTTTAAGGACTGGGGCAGCTTTTCAGGGGCATATTCTCATAAGGATTCCGATTCTTCGTTTGCCGCCACCTCGTCCCACTCAACCACAGACAGTTATTCCCTGGCCAACCAGCTCCAGCTCATGAAGAAAAAAGCCTATCTTTCGAGCAATATAAACAAAACCATTTTCGAGCAGGAAGACTTTTTCAGGTCCTACGGAGACGACAGATTCACCTGGACAGAGCGTTTGACCATTGAGCTGCCCTGGAACTTCAGTACGCAATTTTTTTACAACCATTTTAAAGATGATGGGGATTCAACCGAACGTGCTACTGGTGTCAAAACCAAGCTGTGGACCAAGAGCGACAACGCAGCTTTTAGTGTTCAGCAAAAACTGTATCAGAGCCTGTTGACGACGTATACCTTTAGCTACATGAAAAATTCTTCTTTGACCGGCGATTCGAATGTAATGACTAATTCCCTGAGCAGCGAATACACAAAAAAAATACCGTGGGGGGTTTTGAAGGCAGGAATCAATCTCTCCAGCTCAGTGATCGATAGAAACGGTGCCGAGACCGTACTGAATGTGACCCCGCCGCTTACTCCGATCACAGGTGAGTTCCCGTTGCCGCAGGATGTTGATGCATCCACGATCATAATGCGGGTCAGAGATGACGACACCGGCACTCTTGTGGACATGATAGAAAACGTTCATTATCTTGTTCTACCTCCAGTCGGAAACACCATACCCATCAGGATCATCGGGATCCCGACTGAGGTGTTAAAAGCTGATCCGTTTTACAATTACACGTTTCAGGTTACCTACTCGCTTGTCCCGCAGGACGCCAAAATCCAGACAGATGCGTACGGATACTCTCTGAAAGTGCACCTCTTTAACTATCTATTAACTCCCTACTACAGCTACAATAAATTGGAACAGAAGATATTGTCCGGAACTCTTTTTGGGGTGCCGGAGAACAGCACCTCCAATATTGTGGGCCTCCTCATTCAGAAAGATCCGTTCACTCTTGACGTGAAATACCAGGACTATCAGGCAACGACGAATTCTTATAAGCAATATAAAATTGAGCTGAAGTACAAAAAGGCCCTCACAGCGACGACCCATGTATCTGGCCGCGCATACTATACTAGAACCACCCACGACCGCACGTCATCTCTGACGAACACGAATGACTCACGAGGATTTCTTTGGGGGAGATATAAATTTAATGAAACGCTTCCCGAAAAAGAACCTCACCACCAGTCTCGGGGCCTTTTACTACCAGACGACAGGATTGACTCAAACGCGCAGCTATTTGGTTGATGCCTCATTGATAAAAAGTATGGGAAATCTGGAAATACGGGCCGGTATGAAAATCGGCAGTAAGACGGAGGAACTGGGAAGGAAAGCAGGAGTCTCTGAACCAGTACTATTATCTTTCTTTAAGGAGAAAGCTCTTCTAAACTCCGGATACGCATGCCGGAGCCTGAACAGCCAGGACAAATTCGAAACCGGGAGGAATAAAATGAAAAGAATTACGTCATGCATGATAGCTGCCAGAGACAATCTGGAGGACCGCAAGAGGAAAGGAAGCAAGAAGAAGATCTCTTTGCTTGCTGCGTCGTTGGTGCTTCTGGTTGTGGCAGTTTCGGGATCCGCCTCTGCAACTGAGGAGCGTGCCGTCACAGCAGAATCCCCGGACAAGGGTCCTGTAATGAAAACGCCACAGGGAGATGCGGAAAGAGCCATTGCAGCAACAGTCAACGGAGCTCCTATCACGCGGGAATCAGTGATGGCAATGATGGACCGCATGAGTAACCGCAAAGGAAAAGGGGACCTGCAGACCCGATACGATGATGATCTGAAACAAAAGGCTTTGGACAGGCTGATATTCCAGGAACTTGCCTATCAAAAGGCAAAGGAGAAGGGGATTACTGCAGACCCGAAAGATGTCGAGACCGCGCTCACCAACCTGAAGAAAAAAATGGGTGGTGAACAAGAATATGACGATTTCCTCAAAGCTTCTGCCCTGACTGAGGCCGGGCTGCGTTCACAGCTTGAAAGAGCTATTATAGTTGATCACATCTTTACCAAAGAGGTGTTTGAGCATGCTGCCATTACAGAGGATGAGGTCAAAAAGGAATACGAGAAGGGAAAAGACACCTTTGTTACTCCTGAAAAGATCGTTGTCTACTGACGTCGTCTTCTTTCTGGATACGCAGGACAAGGCTTCTCAGAGCAAGGCAGCAGAAATACTCGACAAAATTAAAAAGGAAGAGAACAAAGACCCCTGGAAACTTGCCCCTGACGGCACCTTTGCCGTGAGAGATATCGAGGTCAAGAAGGACGAAGAAAAAGACATTGTATGAAGCAGCAAAAAAACTGCAGCCGGGCGAGCTTTCCGGAGTTGTGATCACGCATGACAGTCTCCACATTTTCAAGCTGAAGGAGTACGTACCGTCAAAACAGCTCACCTTTGACGAAGTCAAAGGTGCCTTGAAGGCTGGCATTAAGGAAAGAGGCCCAAAAAAACAGACTACGCGAGTGGGAGACTGAATTAAGAAAAAATGCAAAGATAGAGATACTGGACGCAAAAGACAGTGAAAAGTGAATCGTGAGACGTGAATTGTAAAACAACCATTAAGTGCTTAATTAGTCGGGTAGTCACAACTCAGCGACTCGACAGACGTTAATTGCAAAAGGCTATAATGAAAGGAAAGAGGTTATTCATCTGAAGATGGTTAAGAGACTTCAAATATTTTTTTTAGCGATGGCCCTGCTGTCCACAGGGTGCGCTTCGACATGGACCTCTATTACAGATTCCCAGGAGACACGGCTAAAGTGGCCAAATCCGCCTGAGAAGACAAGGATCGAGTACCTGACCTCGCTGAAGGGGTTCAGGGAAGAAGGGACATCTCTGAAAAGCGTGATCTTTGGAACAGAAGAAGGAAGATTCATGCGGCCTGTTGCCGTGGCGGCAGACCAGGACGGCAGAATAGCCGTCGCAGACATATCCTGTCGATGCGTGCATTTCTACATCCCTTCCAGCCAGAAATATTGCCAGTTGTCCAAAGTAGACAGTGAAGATATGGTCTCTCCTGTGGGAGTGGCCTTTGATGATGAATCCAGGCTTTATGTCTCTGATTCGGCCCTCGCCAAGGTCTTCGTCTTTGACAGTCAGGGGGTATATCTTTTTGCGATAGAAAAGGCGGGTGAACGCAGGCTGAAGCGTCCTACCGGCATTGCTTTCAACAGCGACAACAAGATCCTTTATGTCATTGATACCACTTCGCACAAAGTAGATGCGTTTGACAAGAACGGACTCTTGCTTTTCTCTTTCGGGGACAGAGCCAACGGCAACGGCAAGTTTAATTTTCCGACGCACATTTTTTGGTCCCTGCCGGGGCGGATTTATGTGACTGATGCTATGAACTTCAGAATACAGATATTCGACTCATCAGGCCGCTTTCTGACCGGCTTCGGCCAACAGGGAGACGGCTCCGGTGATTTTGCCGTTCCTAAAGGTGTTGCAGCCGACAAGGACCGTGTTATTTATGTTGCCGACAGTCTCTTTGATAGCGTTCAACTCTTTAATGAGAACGGCGACTTTCTGTTGACACTCGGAGGTCGGGGGAACATGCCGGGAGAGTTCTTGTTGCCGTCTGGAATATTCATAGATGCCCATGATACACTTTATGTGTGCGACTCTTTTAACAAAAGGATTCAAATTTTCCGGATATTGAGGGAACTGGCCCGGTGACAGAAACCCATAAACACGGCCGGAGATGAGGGAGTGATGATACAAGCTCTTTTAAAAGCTGCACAGTTAATAGCCGCTGGTATGCTCTTGCTTGTATGCACGTTCAACTCAGGGGCGGCTACCATAGTTAATACGAAGCATAATTTATCCGTAACAGGACCTGGAGAGATAAAGTCACTGAGTGAAACGCGCATCTGCATATTTTGTCATACTCCCCACAACGCAACGCCAAATACGCCTCTATGGAACAGAGAGGTAGGTTCACAGAACTACACGCTATACTCGAGTCTGACAATGAAAGCGACCCCTTTACAGCCAAACGGTCCTTCGCGACTTTGCCTTAGCTGTCACGACGGCACGATAGCCCTGGGGGCAGTGCTGCAGCCTTCTGGAGGGATCTCCATGATAAATCAGATCTCTGCCGGCAGCCCGTCCAGCGTTGGCGCCGATCTGAATCTTTCGGGAGACCACCCTTTTTCCTTTTCCTATTATGATGCCTTGTCTAATCCGGAAATTAACCCGGTCTTGCCGCCTGACCTTGTTTTTTATACTGAAGGAAATATGAACGGCTTTATGGAATGCACCACCTGTCACGATCCCCATGAAGACAAGTGGCTGTCGCCGGATAAATTCGGTCAGCTTACGGGGAAATTTCTGCTTGTTGACCCCAAATACTCCGGTCTGTGTCTCGAATGCCATGCGTTAACGAACTGGAATGGTTCGAAGCACCAGACATCGACGGCATTGGTAGACCAAAACAAGTTCCCCGTGCCTCCACGGCAATGGCCGACCTGGCAGACTGTAGGTGAATGGGGATGTGCAATTTGCCATACCACTCATTCTTCTCCCAGCGGACAATGGCTTTTGAACTATGCGAGCGAGGCGGAAGTCTGTGATCCGTGCCACGGTGCCACTCCACCCTCCGGAGACCCTCATATTGCGGCAGCAAAATCTGACTCAGGGTTTCAGCTCCATGCAAACGATTGCCGCTGCCGGTTCGGCTCAGAACATCACGGCCCAAACTCAGAAGATGTCGGCTCACAGGGTGACCGTGACCTCCTCTCACTATCCTTCAAATGTATCGTCGCTTTCTCTCTCCGGCCAGGCCCTGTTCCGCGAGGTAACCTGCAGCTCCTGCCATAACTCCCACTCCATAACCGACAATCCCGTATCATCTGTACCTGATGGAAGAGTGACGGGGAGCACTACGGGAGTGAGTGGAGTAGACAGATATGGCGTGAGCGTTGACACTTCCACCTATGAGTATGAGATCTGTTTCAAATGCCATGCAGATACTTCCGGCCTGTTCACCCTTGTAGCGAGGGTCATCAATACATCAAACGCCAGACTGCAATTTGACCCGAATAATCCCTCCTACCACCCGGTAATGGAGAAGGGCCAAAATCCGATCATCCCGAGCATCCCCTCTGCATATGAGCCTGCTCTCACGGTATCAGCCATAATAACCTGCACCCAGTGCCACAGCGATGATGCAGGAACAAAGGGACCCCACGGCTCATCTTTTGCTCCAATACTGAAAGAGCGTTATGAGACTGCCGACAATACCGTCGAAAGTTACGAAAATTACGCCCTTTGCTATCGTTGCCATAACAGGTCCAGCATCCTAAATGATGATAGCTTTAAAAGAAATATCGCGAACAAAGGCGGCCACAGCGGCCATCTCGCAGCAGGGGCCTCATGCTCAGCCTGTCACGATGCGCATGGCGTAGCTGATGATGGGGGAATGACCGGTTCTCATACCCATCTCATAAACTTCGATACCATGGTGGTGAGCAAGTTAGGATCTGTCTATCCGACCTTCAATGATTTGGGAACATTTTCCGGCAGCTGCAATCTGACCTGTCACGGAAAGCAGCACGATAATTTATCATACTGATGTATAGTTTGAACTGTGAAAGGTGGGTCGTGCGAAGTAAGTAGTCAACTAGTTGAGTGGTTGAGTCGCAATACAGTAAATAATTAAAGGCGTCTGGTTTTCCAGTCGCCTTTTTTAACTTTTAAATACTTACTGCTTACTGCTTATTTTCTGAAGAGATCATCCAGTTTTTTTCTGGCAGCTTCCTTTTCACTGTCTGATGATGAAGCAGCAGGGGCCTGGCTGAATTTAAAAAAATCGCAGAAGTTGGCCCTGTCCCTGGTCCTCTGGAATTCCGCCTTTGGTTCAAGGCATTTGTTATGAGAAGATTCAGAAAAGAACCTGCAGTTTAAACAGATATGCAGGTCGCCGCCGCATTTTGGACAGGCGGATTTTCTTGAAAAAAACCTGTCTGTTGTTATCTCATTTTTGCATAAGGCGCATATCATTGCTTTAACCCCCTATAGTTATGCAGCTGCTTCATTATATCCATGTTGCATAGCTGTCCGCAAGGGAGGCCTGCCTGAACTCACCATCAGAAAAACAAACCACGGAACACACAGAGCGTAAGGATAAAATAAGTCATTCAGTCGTTGAGTCGTTGTGTTGCTGGTCGTTACTATTCACTATTCACTGCATTTCCCCCTGAGGCCGCTTTTTATTTATTGACAGCATGGACAGACTGTGGTATTTTCAAAATATCTTTTTGTAAAGGAGGTTTATTATGGCCTGTAAATCCAAAGGTGCTTCCTGCGGCACAACAAAAAAGACTGCTGCGAAAGCGACTGCGAAGACCAAGAAAAAGTAAGAGATTCAATTCAGATTGCGTTGAAAAGGACGGCTATAACAGCCGTCCTTTTTTTGGTGGGCCCGGCAGGGCGCAGACTCCTGGAGGTGGAAGTCCTCTACAGGCCCGGTAAGGGCCCGATGTAAATTGGGACTTAAACGATAGGGCGTATATAGGTGTGGCAGGCATAAGTTTGAAAGAGGCTGCGCATTACTACGGAGAATATCGCACGCTATCCATTTATTTCACTGCCGGTGCGTCTGCTGCCGTCTGTTTCATGAACTCCATCCATATAGGCAGGGCTGCCATAGACCCTGTTTCTTTGTTGCCGATTGGTGTGTGATTGTCTCTGCCGACCCATACCCCTACAGCGAGTTTTTCATCGAAGCCTATAAACCATGCATCTGAATAATCATTGGTAGTGCCTGTTTTTCCGTATAGAGGCCTCCCGAGTTCTTTTGCCTTTGCTGCTGTCCCTTCGCTGACAACCGCTCCCAGGAGTATCCGCATCTCCCTGACTGTGTCCTCATTGAGGACCTCTGTCTGTTTAGGGTATATCTCTTCAAGGACTATATTGTCTCTGTTTTCGATCCTTTTATAGGAGATGAGTTCCATTTTTTTGCCGGTGGCAAAAGAAGAGTAGGCCTGCACCATCTCCAGAAGCGTGACGTCAGATGCGCCTAAGGCCAAAGGAAGGTACGGCTGGAGAGGGCTTTTTACCCCCAGCCTTTGGGCCATCGCGATAATATCTTTCACCCCGAACCAGCTTGCAAGCCGGACGGTTGCCGCGTTTAAGGACTTTGCAAGGGCGGTCTTCAGGGTCACTGCCCCGTGATATTTACCGTCATAGTTTTTGGGCGACCATAGCTGGCCGGGACGTGCTCCCTTGAATGATATCGGGCTGTCGTTAATAATGGTCTGCGATGTCATGCCCCCTTCGATCGCGGTTGCGTAAACAAAAGGCTTGAATGCCGAGCCCGGCTGCCGCAGCGCCTGCGTGGCCCTGTTGAACTGGGTCTGCCAGAAATCGAAGCCCCCGACCATGGCCCTGATCTGGCCTGTGCGGATGTCAATGGCGATCAATGCCGCCTGCACCCGTGGCTTCCTTCTTTTTTCAATATTTTTTACGCCGTCTGAAAGGGCCTTTTCCGCTATGTGCTGCATGTTAAGATCGATCGTCGAATATACTTTATAGCCTGAGGTGTAAATCGCTGAGCCATATTTCTGTTCGAGATGCTGCCGCAGGAGCTCCACAAAATACGGCGCTTCATATTTTCTGTACCGGGGTGATGCCGGCAGGGGTTCTGCCACAGCCCTGTTGTACTGGTCCTGAGTTATGAACTTGTGACTGAGCATAGTTGTCAGCACTGCTGTCCGCCGTTCTTCGGCCTTCTGAGGATTTTTGAAAGGAGAATACAGGGAAGGCGCCTTAGGCAGAGCTGCGAGGAGGGCGGCCTCAGCTACCGAGAGTTGATCGGCCTGTTTTCCGAAATAAGTCTGTGCAGCAGCTTCTATGCCGAAGGCCCTTGTGCCGAAATAGGTCTGGTTCAGATAAAGGCCGAGTATCTCATCTTTTGTATAGCGTCTCTCTATCTTTATTGCGATGACCGCTTCTTTGATCTTCCTGACAAAGGATTTGTCGGGCTTTAAAAAAAGCATTTTGGCAAGCTGCTGGGTTATGGTACTGCCTCCCTGTACCATGCTGCCCGCTTTAATATCCTGCATCAGAGCACGGATTATTCCGATAAAATCGACCCCTGGATGGCTGTAAAAACGGACGTCCTCGATGGAGATGAAGGCCTTTTTTACGTGGTCCGGTATCTTGTAGTGGGGTACGAAGGTCCTTCTTTCATAGTAGAACTCGGCAAGGACCTTGCCGTCATCCGAGTATACCTTTGTGGATTCAGCAGGGACATATTCTTCAATGGCGTTTACCCTGGGCAGATCTGAAACAGTCCAGTAGACCAGCCCCCCGATAATGCCGCAGACCGCGCAGGCCGCGATAAATACATAAAGCATCTTTCGGGTCCGGGCCTGCTCCTCTGTGCGTATAATATCCTGCTTAAGCCCTGACATTGCGGCTTCTATTTAACCTGACAGCATTCTCTATTGCACTGACCATGAGCTTCTGTTTCAGATGAAACCCGCCGTGGTCTGCGCCTGTGGCGATAATCATTTTTTTAATAATAACTTTGACCTGTTTAAAATATTTTCAACTGACAGACCGAATTTTTCAAACAGGACCTTTGCGGGCGCTGAGGCGCCGAAACGGTCTATCCCGATGACATCTCCCTTTAATCCAACATATTTATACCAGCCCAGGGTTGAGCCTGCTTCAACAGCTATCCTTTTTTCAACTGCCGGGGGGAGGACCCTTTTTTTGTAGGCCGCGGGCTGACTGTCAAAAAGTTCAAAACAGGCCATATTAACGACCCTAACCTTTGTTCCTGATTTTCTCATTATCCCGGCGGCTGCAAGTACGAGATGCACCTCAGCCCCTGAGGACAGCAGGATCAGGTCAGGGGTCCCCTTTGAATCCGAAAGTATATATCCGCCCTTTGAAAGTCCTTCGGCAGAGGCATGTTTTTTTCTGTCGATAACAGGCAGATTCTGCCGGGAAAGAATCAATGCATGGGGCCTGCCTGAATCCTTCAACGCGATCCTCCATGCCTCGGCTGTTTCATTGGCATCGGCCGGCCTGATCACATTAAGATGCGGCATTGCTCTGAGACTTGTGAGATGTCCGATAGGCTGGTGGGTCGGACCGTCCTCGCCCAGGCCTATGGAATCATGAGTAAATACATAGATAACATGAGTACCCATCAATGCAGCGAGTCTTATTGCAGGCCGCATATAATCTGAAAACACAAGAAAGGTCCCTCCGTAAGGGAGCAACATCTTGCTCAAGGCCATCCCGTTTAAGGCTGCGCCCATGGCATGTTCCCTGACCCCGAAGTGAATATTCCTGCCGGCTTTGGCAGTCCCGAAATCAGAGTATTTTTTCAAGTGGGTATTATTGGATGGCGCGAGGTCGGCAGAACCACCGATGAGGTTGGGGAGTTTGTCCGCTATCGCGTTTAAGACCTTGCCTGAGGCGCTTCTTGTGGCGATTGCGCCGTCAGCAGGTGTGAATACAGGTAAGAGCTCTTCCCATCCTTCAGGGAGCTTTTCGCTCGAAAAAGCCTGCCATTTTTCCGCAAGCCCGGGATATTTTTTGCCGTATCTGCTTAAAAGAGCCTTCCATGCGGTTTCAAGAATTTTCCCGGTCTGTACAGCCTTCCTCATGTGGTCCATTGCTTCTTTTGGAATAAAAAATTTCCTGTCAGGCCATCCGATCCGTTCTTTTGTCAGTCTAAGTTCCTCTTCCCCAAGCGGGGAGCCGTGGACATCAGAGGTGTCCTGTTTGTTTGGGCTGCAGCACCCTATATGGGTGCGCACCATTATTAAAGAGGGTTTGTTCTTTTCCTTTTTCGCGTTTGCTATCGCCTTTTCTATGCCTTTGAGGTCATCTCCTTCGACGCGCTGCACGTGCCAGTCATAAGCCTCGAACCTTTTAAATACGTCTTCGGTAAAGGAGATGTCCGTTGTGCCCTCGATCGTGATCTTGTTGTCGGAATAGAGATAGACTATCTTGCCGAGTTTCAGATGTCCTGCCAAAGATGCTGCCTCTGAAGAGATACCCTCCATGAGGTCTCCGTCACTCACGATACCGTAGATGTTATAATCTACGACAGGGAAACCCGGCTTGTTAAATGTCTCTGAAAGATACTTCTCAGCCATTGCCATACCAACACCTGTGGCGAACCCCTGGCCCAGAGGACCGGTTGTTGTCTCTATGCCGCATTCAAGGCAGTATTCAGGGTGTCCCGGCGTCGGGCTCTCCCACTGCCTGAAATTCTTTATATCATCCAGAGAGATCTTATGACCTGTAAGGTGCAGGAGATTATAGAGGAGCATTGAGCCGTGTCCTGCTGAAAGGACGAACCTGTCCCTGTTATGCCATGTAGGATTCTTTGGATTATGCTTCAGAAATTTAGTCCATAATACATATGCCATCGCAGCATCGCCCATGGGCATTCCGGGATGTCCGGAATTGGCCTTCTGAACAGCATCTGCAGAGAGCATCCTTATAGTGTTAATACAGAGTTCGTCGATATTAGTCTTTTTCACATGGTCTCCTTTGATATGATATTATCCAGCTTTTTAAATTGAAGATCCCCTGCGGCAAGACCGCAGTGAATCTCAATGCAAAGTATAATTTTCTTTATATTCGCTCGCTAACCCCGTGGCACGTCCACGGGGAACGCTCGCTATCCATTTATAAAAACAAGATGTAATAGGCTTTATTTCTCTAAGCCGGGAACTCTTAGATGGTACTAAAATATTGCTCCTAAGGTCAAATAGAATTGAGGTTTTGCCGGACAGATGAAAACTGAATTTAACTTACAGTTGCAAAAAAAACATGCCGACCGTGAGGAGGAAGTGAAGAAAAAGGGCTTGTCAGTCTTAGTAATTGCTTTCGAGCGCCTCTTTTGTTATCTTCTCTGCTGTTTCAAATACAGCCTTTTTGCCCTCCTCAGTCCGTGCCTCAATATAAAACCTGACCTTGGGCTCTGTGCCTGAAGGCCGGATCATCAGCCATGAGCCGTCATCAAAGACCATCTTTGTGCCGTCGACTGTTATGAGGTCTGTTACTGTCCTGTTCTTTCCTCCTATATCCAAAACAGAGCCCTTTTTGTATTGTTCTTTTATTACCGAGAGCTTTTGCAGCAATGGCCCGCCCACAAGGGAACGGTCTACTGTGATACCGGAGCGGTCCGGATAGTAGTGTCCGAATTCATCCATGATCTCACTGAGATATTCACTGAGGTTCTTGCCTGTGACAGCCATCATCTCCAGGGCCAGAAGCAGTCCGAAGAGTGCGTCTTTTTCAAGGGTATGGTTATACCCGGATATCCCGTCTGACTCCTCAAAGGCCACGATGGCCTTCTCAGGAGATGTTTGCAGCAGATAAGGCCTGAAGTTTTTAAACCCGACCTTTGTTTCCTTTATGGGGATGCCGAGTTTTTCAGCGATAGCATTGACAAAGTTGCTTGTACCGACTGATTTTGCCACAACACCGTTTATCCCCTTGTGAACATGGAGGAAATGGAGCGCCATGCCGCCGAAATAGTTCATCGGTATCTGCATGAGCCCGTCAGCATATCTGATCCTGTCTCCGTCAGGGTCCATGATGACCCCGAGTTTCAGCTGAGCATGGCTTTCCTTTAAGACCTTCTCGACAGCTGCCATGTTTTTTTCAGATGGCTCAGGCGCGGTCCCGCCGAAGAGATAATCATCCCCTGTCCTGAGGTATTGTATTTTGTGACTTTCGCCGATGATCCTCTGCAGCCGGCCCCTTGTTGCTCCGTGAACATTGTCAACGCAGATGATGCAGTCCGAGCTTTTAATGAAGTCCTGTATCTTTTTTATATCCAATGTTTTTCGTTCGGCTATATATCTGATATAGACTGAAGTAAGGTCGATCTTCTCTAACGTCAGCTGCTTTCGACGATGGTATATTAATCCATTTGTCCATCATACTGTTGGCTAGCTCTTCTATCTCTTCCGGTGATCTCAGAGCCTGCAGGCCCTCCGTCAGAGGGATTGAACTTGAAGCCTGCATAATTGGCGGGATTGTGGGAGGGCGTGAGGTTTATGGCACAGGCCGCCTTCAGGAGTTCTATGCCTGAGGAGAACTCAGGCGTTATGGCCTCGCCTGCATACCAGGTTTTTATCCCCTCCTTTTGCAGAAGCCCGAGGACCTCCATCGCAAAGTCAGGGCCGAGGAAACGGTTATCATGCCCTACAATGACCCCGCGGTCCTGTATTTCCCTGAAGTCCTTTACTCCCATAGCCTCCATCACAGTTCTGTCGCTCTGTCTGAACATCTCTACTATTGCTGCAGTTACCACGCGGACATTATGAAAGGTGAAATCAGTCCCGATCTCACCGCGCCAGCCTGAGGTGCCGAATACGATTTTTGCTGGAGCAGTATTTTCCCTTGCAAACTTCTCTATAACAGACAATAAGCCCTTATTGCGGTCAGCATCTGACAATATAGCTTCCCAGCACAATGCGGCATTTTCGAACTGTTCCGTCATTTGTCCTCCGAATGTTTTTTAAGATTAGTTTACCACAGATGACCTCTGCGGCAAAGACGCGGGACGAGTAGAACTGGATTTGCATAGATGCTCTGTTTTCTTCTAAGAAGATTGTCAAATATGATATTATATTTGACTTTTTTATTATCAGGAGGAAATAGATGGCCAAGAATTATAATATAGCGGTAATACCCGGTGACGGGACAGGGCCCGAGGTTGTTGCTGAGGGCATAAAGGTTATCAAGGCTGCTGCAGCCAGGGGAGGGTTCAAGTTAGAGTTCACGGAGTTTGACTTCGGGGCCGCGCGGTATTTAAAGACCGGTGAGATTCTGCCTGACAGCGCGATTAGAAGAGTTCAGGAAGTTTGACTCCATGTTCCTGGGCGCAATAGGACATCCGGATGTAAAACCCGGCATCCTCGAAGCAGGGATTCTGCTTAAGATCCGCTTTGCCCTTGACCAGTATATCAATCTCAGGCCGGTGAGGCTCTATCCCAACGTGGAGACCCCGCTTAAGGACAAAGGCCCTGAGGACATTGATTTTGTGGTCATCCGCGAAAACACGGGCGGCATTTACACAGGCCATGGCGGGGCAACGCGCGTTGGCACGACCGAGGAGATCGCCACACAGCTGATGGTATACGACCGCCGCACAGTGGACCGCTGCCTGAAGTATGCCTTTGAACTGAAGAAGAAGCGAAACGCAGCTAACCCTAAATATGCTGCAAAGCCTATAACGCTCATTCACAAGCGCAATGTGCTCACCTATTGCGGAGACCTCTGGTACCGCGCCTTTGAAGAGATGGGCTCAAGGCAGTACCCTGAACTCAAGCGCGACTACAACCATGTCGATGCAGCGAATATGTGGTTTGTGAAGAACCCGGAATGGTTTGACGTGGCTGTCACGGAAAACCTTTTCGGCGATATCATTACTGATCTGGGCGCGATGATCCAGGGCGGGCTCGGCGTGGCCTCAGGCGGCAACATAAACCCTGAAGGTGTATCCATGTTTGAGCCAATGGGAGGAAGCGCACCGAAGTATGCAGGGCAAAAACGCGATTAACCCGATGGCGGCCATAGGAGCTGCGATGATGATGCTCGATGCGCTTGGAGAAACAAAGTCTTCTCAGGCGATCGAGGCGGCCATGATAGCAGTAATGCAGAAGATGAAGAGCCAGGCTGCCGGGAAGATGGGCTATTCCACTACTGAAGTAGGCGACATGGTGGCAAAGCTTGTTTCATAAGTACTGACCCTTCTTTTGATTTGACCGGATTTTTGAAACGGATGCTCTCTGAGCATCCGTTTTTTTTCCGTTGGGACCACCAATAAAGTCAGGGGTCATGAAGCTTCATAGCCCTTCCTTTTTCTGGCAGTGAAACCATGTCGGGGTGGGTAGGCCTTAAAGCCTCATCAAACGGCTGTATTGTCGCCCTTTCAGATGAAAAATAGCGGCAGATGCGGGGAAACATGACTGGGAGAAAGAGAGAAGCGTTCACGCTTAATGCGCATATTTTTCCAGCCTCTGTAGTACCTCTATATGTAATCTTTCGGTTGGTATTATCCGGAATTCTATCCAGTCGGTATCTTTCACCGCAGGATCCACCGGCAGGGCAGTAGCTGCAAAGTATCTCCCATATTTCCTTTCAAGCTCGGGTGCGACCTTATACATTGAATTCAGGATTAACTCGGCCCTGTTCTGTATCTGATATCTGAACTCTTTATTCGATCTTATCTCCGGACTGAGGGGGAGTCTCGTGCTCACAATGATAAGGCTGATATTGTCCCTGATAGCGGGGTCACTGAGGGCAGCCAGAAAAACACGGCCTAACTTCTTCAGGACTACCGTGTCTTCCCCGTTTATGTTATGGACACCGGCAATCAGCAGGGATTGTTCAACGAGGATTGAGCCAGTCTTAAATTTTATACCCTTGCTCTCTTCTTTGCCGAATTCTCTTAAGAGCAGGTTGTTGATATTTTTAGAAAATGTTATCCTGGGCTGCGTAATGGCAAGGGCCGGCTCCAGGAACCTCTGTATCTTGACCGCCCGATAATACAGAAGTGCACTCAAAAGCAACAGGCCGATGAGAGTAAGGATCAATATGGGCCCTGGGGGCAGGATGAATTTTTTTATGCTGACTCCCTTCATCATTGCAACGTATCCTCCAATAATCCCAGGTTCTTTATCGCCATATCAAAGTCCTCTTCTGACAGGGTTGTCGGATGATGGACTGCCTTGTTTCTTAAACGTAACAGCAGTTGAAACAGGCCTTTCCGGTATCTGCTGATATGGTCGGTCTGCTCCAGCGCCTTCAGGCAATCTGAAAGAGCAGGAAAAGAAGACCCCAGTATTCTGCTGGTGAACGCCTTGAGCCGGTTTTCAAGATAATGTCCTAAAATAAGGGATGCCACAACCTTTTCTCCCTTTCTGTAATACTCCCTCGCATGCTCAGCGGTTATGGCGCCTTCAAATATATGGATGTTTTCATTGGACTCAATCTCTCCGGGGGCAATGTTCTGTATCCTTTTATATATCTCCATACACTTGTCTATCATATTTTTTTCGAGGTAGGATTCGGCAAGCAGAAAAAGTTCCCGCACCTTATCGGAGACCTCTTTCTGCTTGAAAGAAAAGGAATAAGAACGCTGCAGGGCCTCAGTCTTATCGTCCTTTTTGTCCAGCACATCGAAATGTCTTGCCCAGCGTTTTCCCTTTAAGACATTATCTTTTGTAAAGCGGAACAATTGTTCAGAAACTTCGCCTTTATTGAGCTTACCGCTTATGATGATGATATTGAGTGTCGGGTAATTTTCGAATATCTCGGGCAGGGCATCAATTCCCTCGTTCATGCGGTCAAATTCTATATCCAATGTCATAAGATCAAAAATCCTCGTGGTCAAGAGATGCAAGGCCTGTCTGACGCTGACAGCTTCATAAAACCTGAGATCAGGTTCCTCGGGACCAAGGGCCCGTTTAATTTCGAGTTTCAGGAGTTCCCTGTCCTCGTAGTCATCATCAGCGATAAGGACACTAAACATTTACAGTCTCCTCAACAAATGGAAGATGAATGATCATCTCGGTCCCTACTCCCAAGGCAGTATATTCTTTACCAACCCTGATTTTCCCCGCATGGAGCCCGATTACATATTTGGCAAAATAGAGGCCTTGTCCCCATCCCGCATGAGTACCCTTTCCCTTGTAAAAACACTGATCAGCCTCCTGCTCATCCATGCCGATTCCCTCGTCCCGAAATGACAGGGAAACATACCGCCGCTTCCCGTCAATATCCATGGAGCAGGATACATGGATGCGGGCATGGGCCTGCTCAGGTTTTTTATACCTTATGGAATTGTCTATCAGGTTTTCAAAAACCGTCTTCAGGAGGGTCCGTGAAGCGAAGATCGAGGGAGGGGACATCCTGTCTTGAAAAGTGAAATCAGCGAAATCGCTGTATTGGCTGACGAAGTTGGCAAGCATCTCCCTCAGGTCGACCTTGGCAAAATCTATCAGCCCGGCTTCCCGCTCATCCGAAATCTTTTTGAAAATGTCGATATCAGCAAAGAGTTTATCGAGGTTGTCATCGATACGACTTCTGGCATCCTGCGGAAGTTCGGGAAGCAGGTCGATCCGGCGCTTTATTCGCCCGAGGTTATTTTTAAATTCATGCCCTATGGTGGCAGAGATGTAGCGAATAAATTCATTGCGCCGCGCAATCTCCTGATTCTTCAAAGAAAGCAATTCGTTTTCCCTCGCCCTTCGCTGTTTCTGCTGATACACAAGGGTGAGATAAATGCATAACGCGGCAAAGGAGCCGAGCATAATCAGGAACGCATAATTAGACGCCTTATTGGAGGCATCGAGCTGACCCTGCATCATCGAAATACGCTTCTCCACTGTGGCTTCTCCGGAAATGGCTGCCGGATCTTTCCATGGCATCAGCCACGGTATAAGTCTATCAAAGGGCTTAATGTAGTGGTCAAGATAAACCATGCCCAGCAGGAGCCAGACAAACGCCATCACCACCAGCACTGAGATATACCTTACGACCCTGAAGACAACTGATACAGACATGATTTATTCTAACCCATTCTAATCAGTAATTTCCTGAAGGGCCTTTGCTGTCCGGAACATGAGGAGAGGGAAAAGCAAAAATGGCTGCCTTATTTCAAGCTCTATAGTCAATTTTTCATTATTGATCCGCGCGGTGTCTTGGCAATAACATATCAACTCCTCTCCTGAAACCTGGTACACGTAAGCTGTTTCGGGATCTGGTGCATAAAGGCCTCAAGCCGTGTCAACTTATTGCCTCCCTGCTGTTCCTCATAAATTAATGTCAAAAGAGGAATATTGCCATAGTCCGGTCTCATGCGCTGAAGTATGCTTGTGAGCACGTTTCCATAGGAGCAGTTTTGCGTAATCACGTTGATGATGCCGCGGGCGCCCTTTTCGACTGCTTCGATGACGCAGCCTACAGGCGATATTATGGCCGTGGATAAATCGTTGCTCAGATATTTGGACGTTTTTTCATAGATCTCCTCCGGAGAAATGTCAAAATTGTTAAGGATATCATTTTCAAATATATGACGCACCTTCTGCTCCTGGTGTTTAAGCTCCAGGTTAATCAGAAGATGCTGGATCAGCTTTATATACTCGGACTGTTTTCTGTATTTTTTTATCCTCGAAACCATTACCAGGGGAATGACATCTATCATAAACCGCGGGACAAAGATGACCCCGTCGAGTCGCTCAATGTTCAGATACAGGTCGTTATTTGCAAAGGAGTTAAGACGCGTATAGTAATCTCCGGTGACAACTACGAACTTTTTTGGGACTGATTTATCGATATCGATCCCGTCAAACACAGAAAGGGCATACTCTATCCCGCTGATTATCTCCCCCCGCTCAATCCCCCTGCAGATATGATTTCTCGCGATTTTGTAGGCAAAGTCTGAGGCCCCTTTTTCAACTTCGTACGGTCTTGATTCGTGGAGTTTCTGTAATATCCTGTCCAGGGCTGCCATGCCTATATATATGTTGTCAACGATCCTGACTTGCTGGATTATCGGTATGTTTTCTCCGAACAACTGATCAAAGGTGCCGATTACAGGCAATTCATCGGACTGGTAACGGCTCCCGGCATAGATTGTGTTCTGGCCGTATAATTTGAGCCTGCAGTCGCCGTTCATAAACATAAAAAAAGCCGCATTTTTTTCAAAACTATTGCTCTTTAACAGGCTGATATAGTCTCCCATCAGATTTATAAACGGCTGACACTCACCCCCGACAGCGTGTTGTTTGCCCATCTCACGGACCCTGTCACCCGGCGGCGGAAGCACGACTGCCTCAGTCCCGTTTGCCCTTAAAACCGATGCAATGATGTAGGCATGTTCAGAAAAATGAGGTATATAAATTTTTTCATATCTGATCACCGGACGTACGGGAACAGCCCCCTTTCCGGCAGAGCTGACCATACCCCCCCGTCTGAAGTTCATGACCTCGTCGTTAAAGGCCTCAAGACGGGTAATGATCCCGGCATCAGCAGTGTGTTCGTCTATCTCGACGACCAACATCGGTTTGTCTGACAGCGCATTTTCCAGATATCTGAAGCTTGCCGGGTCAGGGCCGCATCCGTAGTTCGTCAGAATAATCGGGAAAAGCCTCGGGTCCTTATTGACAGTCACTGCACTCTGGAGCATGCTGCGGTTGTAATACCACCTCATCTCAGGATAAGGCTCAGGCAGTCCCACGGAAAGCGGTTCGATCACGTCCGACGGCACAGCCTCCATTCCCAGTGCCTGCAACTTCTTAAACAGGTTCATGTTGAGTTCCGGGTCATAAACTGTGTAGGGTTTGCCAAAGACAACGAAGACCGTGTCGTCACTGCCGCGACTTTCAAGGAATTTTTTGCCGAAGGCTGTATCGGGCCTCCCTGTGTCTTTTGAAATCCTCCACTGCATACCGGTAGCATTCCTTAAGCCTGGCCCCCTCTATAAATGGTTTTAAGGCTGAATCGAGGAAGGATTTCTCCTGATGGAGTTTATATGCCAAAGAGGTCAGTTTTGTTTCATAGCCGTCGATGTCATAGCCGTTTGAAAGTGTCTGAGTTATTACTTTTGTCCCAAATGAGGCGGTAATAAATTCCGGGACACTCTGAATATAAGGGCAATGCTCAACCTCCGGACCGCCAGGCTCCCATACCGGGATGTTGACGTGCCCGGGCACAAATATGGAGTCAATGCCTTTTTCGATCAGGTCAAGCACATGGCCGCAGTATACCTTCACCGGCAGACAGGTCTCTACAGTGACACGTGACATCCCCTGTTCTATAAGCTGCCGTGTTGTCTGCTGGGAAGGGACAACGCGAAAACCGGCGCGTGTAAAAAAACTGTTCCAGAGAGGATAATACTCGTAGAACAGAAGTCCGCGGGGAAACCCTATGGATTTCACCGGTTCATCCGCTGACGGAGCAGGCGTGGGCAAGGAACAGGGTATCGATTTCTTCAAGCAATTCAGCCGGGCTCAACCTTCGCTGCAGTTCTTCCTGTTTCATCGCCTTCGTCGTTTTCTCGTGAATGTCTCTTTCGTATTTCCCGCAGACGCCGCCGAAGAATACCTTTGAACCGCCTACTGAAAGCTGCCTTATATAGACACTGGTTTGAACAGCCGGCGCACTGAAACGCCTCTACTTCCCTGATATCTTCGAGTGACCGGGGTCTGTATCCCGAGGTCGAATACTCTCCGCGCTGATATGCCTCCCTGGCGAGTAAGGCCGCCCCGAGCGCGCCGATTACTTTATGGTGGTCCGACACATAGACCGGTTTTTCAAGCAGATTTTCAAATGCGCTCCTTACAGCCTGGTTTGCGGCAACCCCGCCCTGAAAACTGATCAGTTTTCCGAAAGGTTTATGCTGGGCAACCCGGTCAAGGAAATTCCCGGCAACCGCATAACTCAGGCCTGCCAGAAGGTCCTCAATAGCGTAACCCTTTTGTATATAGTGCACAAGGTCGCTCTCCATAAACACAGTGCATTTATTTCCTAACCTGACAGGAGAAGTGGACCGCAGCGCCAGTTCCGAAAAATCATGCTCCAGATCAATATTTAATCGCAGCGCCTGTTCCTGCAGAAAAGACCCGGTGCCTGCTGCGCATAAGCGGTTCATCTGAAAATCAAGCCGGGTGTCTCCCCTGAGCGTAATGAACTTTGCATCCTGCCCGCCGATTTCTATAATCGTATCGCAGTCCGGAATAAGATGTCTCGTGCCGCGCACCTGGGCGGATATTTCGTTTTTTACTACGTCCGCCCCCAGGACCTTTGCCCCCAGGTATCTCCCGCTTCCTGTCACGCCCATGCCAAGGACGTTCTCCTTAAAGCCCTTTTCATGAAACTCTTTGAACAGTTCTATGAGCCGCTCCAGGACTTTGCCCTGTGAATAACAATAATCGCTGTATAGGATCTCTCCCTGAGGGTCAATAGCCACAATCTTTTCGCTTACAGAACCGATATCTATACCAACGAATACGCCGGTCTCTGCTTGATATCATTCCACTGTCACAGTTCCCGGTGTGAGGGTATGAAACTATTTCATCTTGTCCTCTGCTTTTTTGGATAGTACCGGATAAAACGAATCCTCATGATCGGCATACCGCATGCCTTGTCTTTTTTCCAGATGCTCCATGATGCCGGCTAACGTCCATATATTTGTGGAAGGACCTTTTTCACGTGCGAGCAGGGCCGCGCCATATGCTCCCATTGTATTGAAATGCTCCGGTACTATAAGCTCTCCGTCATTTAAATGCAGCAGGTCGCAGAAGGCCTTTTTAAGCGCGAGATTTGAAGCAGTGCCGCCCTGAAATGATATGACTGGATTAAGCGTGCGGCCGCGCACAAGATTGCTCAGGTAATTCCGGGCCAGGGAATAGGCCACGCCCAGGAGTATATCAGGCATTGGGGTCCCCTTTTGCTGCAGATGGATCATATCAGTCTTGGCAAATACCGCGCATCGTCCGGCTATATGAGCAGGAGACCCGGCCTCAAGCGCTATTGAAGCAAAATCCTCTATGCGTATGCCCAGTCTGCAGGCCTGTTCATCAAGAAAAGCTCCGGTGCCTGCAGCGCATAATTCATTCATCGCAAAGTCCTTTATTGCTGCGCGGTGCGGGTCTTCCTCACTATGCTCAAGCAGGATAAGCTTGCTGTCCTGTCCCCCTATCTCGATTATGGTCCGGACCTCAGGGTATAAACGTCTTTGTCCCCATGGCATGACAGATGATTTCATTTTCAGTTTCAGCGTGCAGGCTTTCCTGGGCAAGAGATTTACCGGAACCGGTCGCGACGATATTGTAAATGCCGATGTCAGGGAAGTTTTTCCTGACAGGTCTCAAGGATGTTTAGAAGTTCATTTATTGGCCGGCCTTTTGTTTTGGAGTAGACATCATAAACGATCTGTCCGCTTTCATCCGCAATAACGCACTTTACGCTGACAGACCCTATATCCAGTCCGAGGTAAAAGCAATCAATAGTCACAAGATAACCCCCTCTATACCCGAACCTTATCAGGTAAAAAGTGGGGAGTCAAGCTCTCCTTTATACATCCCTTATACTTCCCAAATCCCCGGCTCTCGTGGGAGGACGCCGGCACTATTTTTAGACACTTTCCTGCAAATTAAGTATAATAAAATTCCCCGGACACTTAAAAAAACGTAATACGATATAAAGGAGAAAGATGATGATGCGAGTTGGTTTTATAGGCTGGAGAGGAATGGTCGGCTCAGTGCTTATGGGCCGTATGCGTGAAGAAAAGGATTTCAACCTCATTGATCCTGTGTTCTTCACCACCTCAAATGTGGGTGGTAAGGGGCCGGATATAGGCAGGGATGTTCCTGTACTCAAGGACGCTAAAAATATAGATGAACTCAAGGCTATGGAAACTATCGTCTCCTGTCAGGGAGGCGACTATACAAACGAGGTCTATCCAAAACTCCGCGCTGCGGGCTGGAAGGGATACTGGATTGATGCTGCTTCGGCCCTGCGCATGGAAAAAGACGCCATCATCATCCTGGACCCCGTTAACATCAACGTGATCAAAGACGGTATGGCCAGGGGGATCAAAAACTACATCGGCGGCAACTGTACGGTGTCTCTTATGCTCATGGCCCTGGGCGGCCTGTACGAACGCGGATTGGTTGAATGGATGAGCGCCATGACTTACCAGGCTGCCTCAGGCGCAGGAGCTAACAACATGCGCGAGCTTTTAAAACAGATGGGCTCTGTCCATGGTGTTGTAAAAGACCTGCTTGAGACTCCCTCAAGCGCGATACTTGAGATCGACCGCAAGGTGTCTGACTTCATCCGTTCAGAGGCATATCCAAAGGAATTTTTCGGTGTGCCGCTGGCCGGCTCAGTAATCCCCTGGATTGACAGGCAGCTGGAAAACGGCCAGAGCAAGGAGGAGTGGAAGGGCCAGGCTGAGACCAACAAAATCCTTGGCCGCGAGAGACAAATCCAATCCCTATCGACGGCACCTGCGTGCGCGTAGGCGCAATGCGCTGCCACAGCCAGGCCCTTACGATCAAGATGACCAGGGACGTGCCGCTGGACGAAATTCATGGCATGATAGCAGGCCACAATTCCTGGGTGAAGGTTGTCCCCAACCAGCGTGATATAACCATACGTGAGCTTACTCCTGCAGCAGTGACAGGGACACTTACAGTTCCCGTCGGCCGCCTGCGCAAGATGAACATGGGACCGTCATTCCTCAACGCGTTTACCTGCGGCGACCAGCTCCTGTGGGGTGCGGCAGAGCCGCTCAGGCGAATGCTCCGCATTGTGTTAGAAAAATAACCAAATGCTTAAGAAAAAAGATAAATATGTAGTCGCAGTTGTCGGCGCAACCGGCGCTGTCGGCGAAGAGATGATATCCATATTGGAAGCTACACTAACGCGGTTCCGCTAGTTGAAAAGCTCACAGAGATGGCATAGTCTGTTCTGCTGTGGCGGACTGCAAAACGGAAGATAACTTTAACGTTGCGTAATAGTCGAGGCAAAAGCGCTGAAAAAACCTTACATGACGACATTATTTTAATTTGTACTCGGCTGACGGAAAGCTAACAATCAGATCACTCCTGTTTGCTGTCCGTTGGTCGGGGTAACGTGTTTGCGGCAGGGTAAGGCTTTTTTCATCGCTTCCGCGTCTTATTTTTAATATTTTTGCAATTGTAATGAAGGCTAGCCAGTAGAGGAGGGCGACAGATAGTGATAAAGGCCGATATGATGATAAAGGCGGACTATGTCCTGAAAATGGACAGGGATTTCACGCTGATACGAAACGGCGCAGTAGCTGTCAAAGACAATAAGATCGCTTTTGTCGGTCCTGAGGAAGAAGCTGCCCGAAAATATATAGCTGATACGATTATCGGCGGGCGGGGTAAGGTCGCCATCCCGGGCTTTGTGAACACACACACACATGCTGCAATGGTCTATTTCAGGGGCCTCGCAGACGACCTGCCGCTTAAGGTCTGGCTTGAAGACTATATCTGGCCTGCAGAGGAAAAATGGCTCAGCCCTGAATTTGTAGGAGATGCCGCGGAACTCGCCTGTCTTGAGATGCTCAAGGCAGGGACCACTCTCTATAATGATATGTATTTTTACGGGGACGCTGTTGCTGCCTCGACGAAAAAGCTGGGCATGAGGGCGGTCGTTGGTGCGGGCATTCTTGACTTCCCATCCAAGACAGCAAAGACCGGAGATGAATATTTCTCAAACGCCGAAGAGTTTATCAGGGGCTGGATCGGAGACGAACTTATTGTCCCGTGCATCGCGCCCCATGCGCCTTACACCTGCTCTCCTGAAACAATGAAAAGGGCAAAGGAGCTTTCAGTAAAATACCGTGTTCCCATGTCCCTGCATCTTTCCGAGACCGAATGGGAAATCAGCGAGATAATAAAGAGGTACGGGAAGAAACCCGTGGCGCTTCTTGAGAGCATAGGGGTCCTTGATGAAAGTGTTGTAGCAGCCCATTGCGTCTGGGTTGACGATGAAGAGATTGCCATCCTGGCCGAACAGAAAGGTCGGGGTATCGCACTGCATTGAAAGCAACCTGAAACTTGCCTCAGGATTCGCGCCTGTTGAAAAAATGCTTAAAGCCGGAGTGAAGGTCACCTTTGGAACAGATGGTGCTGCAAGCAATAATGACCTGAATATCCTCAGCGAGATGTCTACAGCCGCAAAGATACATAAGGCTGTCTCAGGCGACTCTACAGCAGTTAATGCCAGACAGGCGATGCTTATGGCCACCAGATGGGGAGCAGAGGCGATTGGACTCGGAGGCATTACCGGCAGCCTTGAAGAAGGCAAGGCAGCAGACATAGTCCTTGCTGATCTGGAAAAACCGCACCTGGTGCCCCTTTATGATATCTATTCCCAGATTGTCTATGCAATGCTGCCATCAGATATCGAGACAGTCATTGTCAATGGCAGGGTTGTCTTAAAAGATGGAAAATTAACAACTGCAGATGAGTCTGAGATCCTTCAAAAAGCCAGAGAGTGGGGACAGAAAGTCCGGCCTGCCAAGTCCCGTTAGACCTTAACGTTGTTTATAATATTCAAAGCTGCCTTTATCCCATCTGCGCCGCTCGATATTATGCCGCCTGAACAGCCGCTGCCTTCTCCGACCAGATAAAGGTTTTTAAAGCCGGTACAGCGACAGTCCTTTTCCCTCAGGGCCTGAATCGGGGATGAAGTCTTGCTCTCAAGCCCCATAATATTGCCTGTTTCAAAGCCTCTTATTTTTCTGCTGAAATCCTTCAGGCCTTCCCGAATTGAGCTGCTTACTTCAACAGGCAGCAAGTCCCATAAGGCAGCTGGTTTCAAGCCCAGGGCATAACTTGATTCAACAACTTTTAACGGACCTTTTTTGTTTATGAAACCCTGTATGCTAGAAAAAGGCGCCTTAAAGCCATCTGAATATCTGTAAAAACTTTCTTCAAGATTTTCCAGCCAGTCAAGGGCCTCCAGCGGCGTTGCCTGCCTGCCGATGAGTTTGTCAGGATGGACCCCTGCTACACAGGCAGCGTTTGCGAACTTTCCGTTTCTCTGGTACCTGCTCATCCCATTGACTATGTTGGTGTTTTCATATGCGGTTGCAGGCACAACAACTCCGCCCGGACACATGCAAAAAGTATACACAGGGAGCTCGCCGTCTCCTTTGGATGTGAGACGGTATTCAGCAGCCTTTACTCCAGGCAGATTTTCCCTGCCCCATTGCGCCTTGTTGATGATTTCCTGAGGGTGCTCCACCCTGCTGCCCAGGGCAAAGTTCTTTGTGCGGAAGGCAACACCCCTCCTGATTAACATCCTGTAGGTCTCAAAGGCTGAATGACCAGGGGCGATAATAAAATAATCAGCTTCAATCCCCCCTGAGGCAGTTATTGCTTCAACGACTTTGCCATCTTCAATTTTCAAGTCTTCCAGCAGTGTCTCAAAGAGCACGCTTCCGCCGATATGTATAAATTCCTCCCTGAGGTTCTTCACAATTGTCCTGAGATTATCGCTGCCCAGGTGAGGATGTGCCATATACCCTATTTCCTCGGGTGCTCCTGCGAAAATGTAACTGGACAATATGAACTGTCTTTCTTTTGATATATGCTTGGACCTTGAAGTGAGCTTTCCATCAGAAAAGGTCCCTGCGCCGCCCTCGCCAAAGGCATAATTGCTGACAGGATTAAAAACACCCGTCTTCTCAAAATCCTTGATCCCCTCGGTCCTTTTATGAACATCCGTGCCCCTTTCGATGATCGTTGTTTTAATGCCTGCCTTTTGAAGCACAAAAGCTGCAAAGAACCCGGCAGGGCCGCTTCCAACCACCACTGCTTTTTCTTCTGTTTTTCGATATGGTATAGCCAGAGGCGGAGAGATTTCCGGTGCGTCCCCTATAATCTCCCTGGATAAAACCAAAACCCGGACCAGCCAGTGGATATGGTCTTTTTTCCTTGCATCCAGACTCTTATTTTCTATCTGAAAGGAGAATTCCTTTATCCCCAGTTCTGTTTCGATCCTTTTTTTCAGTTCGTCATCGTGGTAATCAGTCGGCAGCTGTAATGAAATTTCTCTGTATCCCATATGATTAGTTTAACTTTAAACAGCGTAATAACGGAAACAGAAGGACAGGTATTGTTGAAAGTCGCCTTCAGGACGCCTATATTATGGAGATGTTCTTCCTGAAATCTCGCATGTGCGAAGCTCGTCAAAGACTGTTCGTTAGCACCCATGAATCAACAGCGGTACGATGGATGCGTTGGACAACCCCGTTTCTCTTAATAAGCATTTCTAAAATATAATCTAAATATCGTTACTTTCAGAAGCTCTGCAAAAAACCTTCGTTAATTGTCAATAAATTAAGAGTGTGATATCCTTTGGATAACGCAACCATAGGGCTTGAGTCCGTATCAAAAGCAATGGTCTTGCCGGGGGATAAATGAATGACAGGTAAAAAAGATGAGGGAAATACACCCATGACAACTCCCCCTGAGCACCTGGGGAGAAACTCCACTTCACGAGAGCATCCGCAGCTCTATGCGGAACAGGTCAGGCTTCTATACAGTAACGCATTGATGGGGCTCATTGCGACGTTGATTAATTCAGGAGTCTTAGTCTTCATCCTGCGCAACGTAGTGCCGCATCGGGTTCTGAGTACCTGGCTTCTCTGCATTTTGTTGGTTACGATAGCGCGCTTCGTGCAGTTCACGAGGTTCCGGCGTGTCCCTCCGGATTCATCCGATGTCGGCCTCTGGGGTACATGGTTTATAGTCGGACTCGCTCTTTCCGGTATCTTATGGGGTTCCGCAGGCGTCTTTCTCTTCCCGGCAGAGTCGATTATTCATCAGGCGTTTCTTGCCTTTGTGCTGGGCGGTATGGCGATCGGGGCGGCAGGGGCTTTCTCGGTCGTTATGCCTGCCTTCATGGCGTATACCCTGCCTTCCTTAGCTCCTCTCATCGTGCGATTTTTGGCGTTTGGAGACGAAATGCATCTGGCCATGGGGGGAATGTCCCTGCTCTTTTCCGTCCTCATTACAGGCATTGCCTTGCGCATCAACAAAGTGACGGTTGCGTCTTTGCGCCTCCGTTTTGAAAACAGCAGTCTCATTTCATATCTGTCTTCGACCAAGGATGATCTGGAAAAGCTCAATCGGGAACTCTCGTCGGAGAATTTGGAGCGCAGAAAGGCTGAAGAGGAACTGAAGCGACACAGGGAACACCTTGAGGAACTGGTAGGCAATCGGACTGCGGAACTGAAAGAGTCGAATACCAAACTCCAGCAGGAAATCTCTGAGCGCAGGAAGCTGCAGGATTTGATTTCTTTAGGCAAGAAGGAATGGGAAGAAACTTTTGACATAATCAACGATGCAATAATGATTCATCGACAAGGATTTTAATATCATACGGGTAAACAAGGCCGCAGAACAGATGCTTGGGCTCTCATTCAGAGAGATTATAGGGCAGAAGTGTCATCAATTGTATCACGGGGCTGACGCCTCCCTTGAAGGCTGTGCCAGTTGCCTTGCCTTGAAGACAGGCAAGCCCTCCACGATGGAGACGTTTGAACCGCACTTGGACAAATATCTTGAGATAAAGGCAATTCCCCAGGTCGATGAAAATAATGAGGTCATCAAGTTAGTGCATGTCATAAGAGACATCACGGTGCGCAAAAAGATGGAGTCAGAAGTATTGAAAACTCAGAAACTCGAATCGATTGGCATCCTTGCAGGAGGAATAGCCCATGATTTCAATAATCTCCTTCAGGCAATATTGGGAAATATTTCGCTGGCTAAGATGTTAACGAATCCGAAGGAAAATACATCCCATCTGTTGGAAGAAGCAGAGAAGGCGTCTGAGCAGGCAAAGGAATTAAATTACAGACTTCTCACTTTTAGTAGGGGAGGAGACCCTGTCAGGCGCACAGCTTCTGTAAAAAACTTACTCAAAGAATCCATCAGCCTCTGCCTGAGCGGATCAAAGGTTGCTTGTGAAGTGAGTCTCCCGGAAGACCTTGATCTTATTGAGGTGGACAAGGGGCAGATGACCCAGGTCTTCAACAATCTGCTTATCAACGCGAAAGAAGCGATGCCCGACGGAGGGACAGTCGAAATCAGCGCATCCAATGTCAGGATAACCGGAAACGATAATCTCCCCCTGAGAGAAGGGCAGTACGTGAAGATAGCGGTGACTGATCATGGTGCCGGCATTTCTGAAAAGCATCTTCCACGGATCTTTGATCCCTATTTCTCAACAAAGGACAGGGGAAGCGAGAAGGGCATGGGGCTCGGTCTCGCGATCTGTCACTCGATAATCGCGAAGCACGGGGGACATATCGGAGTTGAATCCGAGGTGGGGGGCGGTACGAGCTTTTACGTCTATCTCCCTGCCTCTCCGAAGAGCATCGCAGAGGAGAAAACAGAGAAAGATGTGGGTCTCTTCGCAGGCAGGGGACGAGTCTTGTTAATGGATGACGACGAAAGGGTAAGAAGAATTACCGGTGCTATGTTACAACAACTGGGATATGACGTTGAGTTTGCGAGGAACGGGGAAGAGGCGATTGAGCGGTATCGGAGAGAGAAAGAATCAGGGAAAAGATTTGATGCGGTTATTCTCGATCTGACCGTCCAGGGGGGCATAGGAGGAGAGGAGGCGCTCAGAAAACTGCGTGAGATAGACCCGGAGGTAAAAGCGGTTATATCGAGTGGCTATGCTGATGACCCTGTCATAAAGAATTTCAGGGCATACGGGTTTCTGGGTGCCATAGCAAAACCCTATACCATCGAGAAATTAATGGCACTACTCGAAAAACTCTAACAAAAAATCTGAAGTGCCCGGCGCCGCGTTCCTTCCAGGAGCCGTTGGTCTCATGCCACTCCATGTGAAAAGTGTTACTTCATTATAGATGTGCCATCCCTCATCACCTCTTGACTAAGCCGATTCACGTTTCACGTTTCACGTTTCGAAAGGCCGTTCCTGATCAAAATCAGGCAGGTAATGGGACTGGCTTTCGAGTTTCTGTATAAAGGCGTTTTCCAGGCCAAGCTCAAGCGCATAGTCCGATGATCTCATCATATTCGTCTTCTGTCAGGGTCCGGTTTATCTCCGGATAATCACATGCCTTATATTGAGGAGAATACTGCGACATGATGCTGACGTGAATATCCGGAGACAGGTCTGCCAGAAAATCGAGACATTGCCGGCTGTTCTCCAGTTGGCCCGGCAATACAAGATGACGGACCAGCAATCCGCGCACTGCGATGCCATCGTCGATCCATTTGACCAGGTGGCCGGTCTGATCCAGCATTTCCCTGAGGACGCCGGGGACGATATCAGCATAATCGTCCACATTAGAAAACTTTTTTCCGAGTCTCATTGTCCAGATACTTGATATCCGGAAGATAAATATCCACGAGGCCCCTGATCTGCCGGAGCGCATCCACTGAATCATAACCATTGGAGTTATACAGAACCGGCACAACAAGCCCCTTTCGCTTTGCCAGCCTGAATGGCATCTGCCATCTGAAAAATCATATGTGAAGGTGAAACAAAATTGATGTTATGAGCGCCTTCATCCTGAAGCCGCAGTATTTCAGATGCAAGCTCATCTGTAGTCAGAGTCCTGGTGCGGCCCTGCTGAAATTCCTGGCTGATCTGGTAATTCTGGCAAAACACGCAGCGGAGATTGCAGCCGCTGAAAAAAATGGTCCCGGACCCTCTTGTGCCGGAAATAGGGGGTTCTTCACCGAAATGCAGGCCTGCATGGGAAATCTCAATGCCGGAGCCGATTCTGCAAAAACCGGTCTTTCCTTCAAGTCTGTTCACCCCGCATCTGCGCGGGCAACATTCACATTTTGACAGCTGATCTGTTAATGACTTATTCATAGAACGTAACTACTCAGGCCTTTAGGGATGTAGACTGAAGACTGAAGTAAGTCAAATTTTTGCTGCCCCGTAAGTTATCGCAAACGCGCGAAGCCTCGTGTGATACGCATGCTTTGCTCCTAAAGCCTTCCACCTTCGGGCTATCTACCTGCGTAGTTATCGTGAACATCTCAGCTTTTTACCTTGACTCTTCTAAACTTGCCGGGGTTTGTAAATAAATCCTTGTTGTCCTTGTTCTTCAGAAACGCATGTCTGATTGAGACGGTGTCCCGCAGGTCTTTATCAATCAAATCCGCATTCAGCGTCTTTATCTCCAGTTCTCCGTTGGAGATCAGTATATGTAGCGACCTGAAATTTTCTCTCGCCATTTTTGACATCGCCATCGGCAGTTCCTATCAGCTGGATCTGTACACAGGGTGTACCACCTATCTTGATAGGGTAAGCCCGATAATACATCTCATCTTTTCTTGTCGGGTAATGGACAAGATACTCAGTTTCTGAATATTTCAGAATGAGCATTCTGCCATCCGGGTCAGGTGGCTTGTCTCCTTCAGGGACTTCTTCCCAAAGACCGACAACTGCGGGATCGATAGCGATGGAATGCTCCTTTGAGAGAGGGGCAAGATATTGACATCCTACGAAAGACAATACGAGCGCAACAGCAATTACGGACATTATGGCCTGCTTCATTTCAGAGTTCCTCCTTTTGTAATAATACCATTTTGCAGGCGGCAATCAGGACAATCCGACCTTGTCCCATTTCAGCGCCTCCATTATAGAACCAAAGGCCGGGTCCAAAGGGGCCTGAATGTGCATTCGCTGCTCAGAGTATGGGTGAATAAACTCAATCCCCTTTGCGTGCAATAATAATCGATGACAATTGAAATTCTTACGGAAAAAATCATTCTGCTTTCCATCTCCGTAAGTTGTATCGCCGACAACAGGGTGAAAAATATGTTTCATATGGCGCCGTATCTGACGATTGCGGCCGGTTAAGGGGGCCACTTTTACCAGAGAATACCGCGCAGTGCAATAACGACCGACTGGATGAGGCAATTCAACAGTCGCCAGTCGTCTGTATTGAGTAACAGCTGCCTTTTCCGGCTTGTCCCTTTTCGCCTTTTGGTCAGTCATTTTGTCCCAAAGATCTTTTAATGGATAATCGATACACTCCAGTTCCTTTGTGAAACCCCGAACTATTGCAAGATAATATTTGGAGACTTTCTCGGATGAAAAGGATTGGGTCATCAGCCGGGCAGTCTCTTTGTCCAATGCAAATACCAATATCCCTGACGTGGGTTTATCGAGGCGGTGCAGGGGCCAGACCCATTGCCCTAACTGGTCCCGAAGGGTCTGCATGGCGTTTTCAGTTTCATCGCGGTCAATCATGCTGCGATGGACCAGAAGGCCTGAAGGTTTATTGACCGCAACCAGGTGCTTGTCCTGATAGAGGATTGATAATGTTTTCATTCAGATATTTCTCTATAAGGTGTTGCTACAAAATACTTTTCAGTCATCCATGCCCCTGCTAAATGCATTTTTTGGGTTAACGTGACGAGGCAGTCTTTTTGTGAAATAGTACCACATCTTTGTCAGCAAAAGTCATATCCGCGTCCCACTGGAGGGCCAGCCATTGAAAGGTTGCCTGCGAGAAAAAGCAGACATGAGTAAGATCGTTTTTATAATGCCAGAAAGAAAATGCATTGTCATCAGGAGCGAGTTTTGTCATAATGCCCAGTCTTCCCCCCTGTTTCAGACAGGTCCATAATCTCTCCAGTTCCTCTTTGGGGTTATGCAGGTGCTCTACCACCTCTGTCGCTGTTATAAAATCGTATTGCCTTTCAAATACAGAGGGTACCTGTTCGTAAAAATAATCGAAGATCGTCATAGAATGACCTGCCTCTTCAAACATCACAGAGAGCGCTGGTACAGGACCGGACCCGAAATCCAGCCCGCAACTTCCCGGAGTCAGACACTTTTGCATAGGAATAAATATCCGGCTTAAAAAACTGCGATAACCCTGATCTTCGGGAGAGTTTTGGTGCAGATCATATCTGCTCTTTTCCTCTTCTGCGGATACGAATTGCCAGGGCGGGACAAACACCAGGCTGCAGACCTGACAGCGCATATAGTCCCGGCGTTTGTCATGAAAAAATTCACTCACTTTATCTGTTTTGCAGAATGGACAAGTTATATTTTCGATATTCGGACCCTCACTTTTTCCTGATTGCGCAAAGGGACTCAGTATCAGGATGATAGGAGACCACCTTCTTAAAAAGGCGTTTTGGGTGAGGCCTGAAAGAAAAACCGGTTGAGAGGTCAGGAACATGGAAGCAAAGACTGCTGATATGCTCCCTGAGATAGTCCGGATCAATGAAGGCATTCGGCTCTGAAAAACTGCCATGCCTGAGGTAGTGCTTCAGCACACTTCGCGTGTTTTTGACATTGTCACATGCCATAATGCCCCTGGCGTTGTCTCCCAGTCCATTGGAAAGCAGGTCCTCGATAAAATATAATCCTCCGCTTTTTAATTTCCTGAAGAAATAACTGAAGGAGATTTGCTGGTGGTCGGGCCGGTGACTCCCATCGTCAATTATAATGTCAAAATCAGTTCCCCCTGTGGCTTCCACGAAGGCCTCCAGGTCTTCGACCCTGCCCTGGTCAGCCACGAAAGTCCTTATCCGATCATTTTCAAGATATCGGCACTCGTTAATGTCGATTCCGTAAATCTTTGCTTCAGGAAAATAGTCATGCCACATCTTTAATGAGGCACCTCCTGTATTGCGGCCATGTACAATCGGCGAATTCCAGCGGTCACCGGTAACGCCTAACCCAATCTCCAGCAGCGAAACAGGAGACTGCCTGTAAGTACCCAGGTAGGCTTCATAGATATCAGTGTAATTGTGAGCGCCCCATCTGGAACTCGGGCCTGTCGTGCCCTTATCGGTCCCATAAAGGTTTGCCAGTTCTGTAAGTGATTTATAAATCATGTCTCCTCAATTTAGGTCATATAACGTTCAAATCAGTGGAGGTTTACTGCATTTGCTGGATAAAATCGATGGCTCATTCAGGACCGTCTGCTGCCGGACTGAGCCCCATCCTTTGAGCCATCATCTTCAGGGTCGGGCGGTGATGTCTTGGCAACAATAAAAACCACGAAAGACAAAAAAATGGACAGGCCGGCCAGCGAGAATGCGAGGTTTTCCCCTTTCCACAGTCCTTCAAACCATTTCATGAATTCGCTGCCAACCACAATCAATTTTCCCCCAGTTTGTTCCAGATCATGTCTGTATCTCTTTGAATTTTCAAATTCAGTTATCAGGGTATTGTCCTCTCTCTTTTCCGCAGAGAGATAAATCAGCACTGAACCGGACAGACCGACCAGTAAAATAATGGCCGCTATAAGATACAGGCGTGTCTTCATTACCCTTTTCTCATCTCCTTGTACGCATTGATCAATCCGTTTGTGGATGAGTCATGCGTTGTCACAGGACTTTCATCGCTGATCTCCGGAAGTATCCTGTTTGCCAGCTGCTTGCCCAGTTCAACGCCCCACTGGTCAAAGCTGAAGATATTCCAGATAACTCCCTGCACAAAGATTTTATGCTCATACATCGCGATGAGACTGCCGAGTGTCCCTGGTGTGAGTTTTTTAAAGAGGATAGAGTTGGTCGGCCTGTTGCCCTTGAAGATCTTATATGGCGCGAGCTTTTTTATCTCCTCTTCGTTTTTGCCCGAAGCCCTCAGTTCCGCGACCACCTCGTCCCCTGTCTTGCCCTTCATCAAGGCCTCTGTCTGCGCAAAGAAGTTCGAAAGCAGTATGCTGTGGTGCTCACCGGCAGGGTTGTGGCTTATCGCAGGTGCCAGAAAATCACAGGGGATGAGCTTTGTGCCCTGGTGGATGAGCTGATAGAAGGCATGCTGGCCGTTTGTCCCTGGTTCCCCCCAGATAACAGGGCCTGTCTGCCAGTTGACCTCATGGCCGTTTCTGTCGATGTATTTGCCGTTGCTCTCCATGTCACCCTGCTGGAAATAGGCCGCAAAGCGATGCATATACTGGTCATAGGGGAGGATGGCATGCGTCTCTGACTTGTAAAAATTGTTGTACCAGATGCCGATGAGAGCGAGTATGACAGGGATGTTTTTTTCAAAAGGGGTCTCCCTGAAATGCCTGTCCATAGCGTGTCCGCCTTCCAGCAATTCGATAAAATTCTGAAAGCCGACAGAACAGGCTATCGAAAGTCCTATTGCTGACCAGAGCGAATACCTGCCGCCGACCCAGTCCCAAAATACGAACATGTTTTCCGGCGCTATCCCGAATTTCTTTACTTCCTTTTCATTTGTCGAGAGAGCTACAAAGTGATTTTTTATATATGCCTCGTCATGTGCTGAATCAAGGAACCACTTCCGGGCTGTGTGGCTGTTTGTCATCGTCTCCTGAGTTGTGAAGGTCTTTGAGGCGATCATGAAGAGTGTTGTCTCAGGCGACAGATTCTTCAGTGTCTCTGTGATATGGGTAGCGTCGATATTAGAGACAAAGTGGGTCCTGATATGCGGTACAGCATAATGTTTTAAAGCCTCTGTTACCATGACAGGGCCCAAGTCTGAGCCTCCTATGCCGATGTTTACGATGTCTGAGACAGCCTTCCCTGTATAGCCCTTCCATTGCCCTGAGATGACCCTGCCTGCAAAAGACTCGATCTGTTTCAGTACAGCATTCACTTCAGGCATGACGTCCTTTCCATTGACATGAATCGGCGTGTTAGACCTGTTCCTCAGGGCAATGTGCAGGACCGCCCTGTCCTCTGTCTCATTGATCCTGTTGCCTGAAAACATCTTCTCAATTGCATCTTTCACACCTGTCTCTTCTGCGAGTTTCAAAAGAAGCTCTATGGTCTGGCTGTCTATGGTGTTTTTAGAATAATCGACAAGAATGTCATTGAACCTGAGAGAGAACTTTGTGAACCTTTCAGGGTCTTTGCTGAACAAATCTTTCATCTGCCTGTGCTTCATTAGGCTGTGATGGTCTGAGAGTTCCTTCCACGCCGATGTCTCCAAAGGGTTTATCTTCTTAAGCATGCTCGCCTCCGTAGTTACAGATAAATTTCTTCAGATGTTTTATTAACAGTCTCCTGATACTACTGCTATTTGTTGCTTCCCTCCGGATTACTATTAAATGCTTCTCCTGTATATCTGTCAAGAGATGTTACGAATTTCTTAGTCTTGCTGTACATCATGGGTCATACTCATTCAGTTTTTGTCTGGCGAATACCGCGCCTCCCCATAGCCCGCTGTTTTCGTCTTTTATGAGGGACACCGGTATATTAGCCAGCAGGCCGGAGAGGGTATCTGAATTCCGGAATTCTTTTTCAAAGGCAGGATGTCTCAGCAGTTCGGGTGTCCTGGCTGCCACGCCACCTGCGATATAAAGACCGGCCATCGCAAGGGTCTCCAGAACATAGTTGCGGCAGACCCTGGCATAAAATCTCGAGGCCCATTCAAGAGTCTCTGAATATAGGTGAAATTCCTTCACTACCTCGGAAGGTCCGAGTTTCCTCCCGGTCAGGAAATGATGCAGGTAGCTCAGCCCCTGTCCTGATACTACGGTGTTTCCTGTTATATATTGATCTTTGCGCTCCTTCAGGAGAAAATGCTGGTATTGAAATTCATGCTCGGAAACAAACGGAAAATTCGTGTGGCCGCCTTCTGAGGGTATGGCTATGAAGCCTCCCTTGCCATCGGGCATAATAGATGCTTTTCCCAGGCCAGTGCCTGCGCCGATAACAGCCGTTGCTGCATCAGGAGCAGGAGAGCCTGGAAGTATTTTCTCAGCATCTGCAGCTACAGGTGAATAACAGGCAAACGCCTGTGCAATAAAGTCATTGATAAGAAAGCATTTTTTAAATCCGAGATCATTGCCTGCCTTTGAGATATCAATGTCCCACGCTATCAGCGGCAGCCTGCTCCTGACACTGTCTTCGACAGGACCTGCTACTGCGAGCACAATAATGTCAGCGCTATGTGGCTTAAAGGAAAAACCGCTATTATTAAGGTTGTCGATCAATTCAGGGAAAGAACCTGCCTCAGATGTGCTCAGCCATATTGTTTCAACGAGCGACAGTTCTCCTGCACTGTCAATGCTGAAATGGCCAAACCTGCTGTTTGTTCCGCCTATGTCTGCTGTAAGGATAGTATTCATCTCTGTTTATAGCTTACATAATAACATGTCATTTTTTTCTGTTAAAGAAAATCTATGGATAAAATGTGACCTTTAGTAAAGCGCGGAAGAATCACTGATCGACAGAGAGGCCTCCTCTGAGCCTGACGTTGCTGCTCTGGAGGATTTGGGTATTCTTAAAGATGCCGGACACTGAAAAGACCCATTATTCTGTAAGCTTTTTTTTCATCAGCTTGTCGTTAATTTCAGGATCGCCTTTTATAATTTCAAACAGTTCCGGGTCTTCTTTTTCGAGACATTCCGGACAGATCCCGTGAGTGAATGAAACATGGGCATGCTGCTGGATATAGTCTTCGACCTTTTCCCAGTAACCTTCATCGTCACGTATCTTTTTGCACCAGGCACAGATCGGGATCAGGCCCCTCAATGTTTTAACGTTCTCCAGAGCGTCCTGTAGTTCATGTATAAGGGTTTCACGCTCCTGTTCAATGAGCTTGCGTCTGGTGATGTCCCTGTCAAAGGCCAGGATATATTTATGACCGTCCAGTTCGATAAGTCCGGCAATGATCTCTACATAAATGATTTTACCGTCTCTTGTGTAGTGGGTGGCTTCTACCTTGATCTGTTCTCCTGTTAAAATGAGCTTTATCCTCTCCGGGGCTTTTTGGGCTGTCTCCGGCGTATCGAGGTCTGTTATTTTCATTGTCCTGAGTTCCTCGATCGTATATCCGTGAATTTCTGCAGCGGCTTTGTTGGCATCTATAATGCGCCCTTTGTTTTTACCTTCAGCATCGAGGATGAATATGGCGTCACCGGCGTTTTCAAACAGCATCCGATAACGCTTTTCACTATCTGCCAGGGTCTTTTCGATCCGCTTCCGCTCGGTGATGTCTCTGACGACCTCAATGCCGGCAATGATATTTCCTGAATTGTCAAACAGCGGAGACGACTTGATCTCAATATGTCCCCTGTTGGCGGGCATACTTTTCTCCAGCCGGTGAATTTCACCGTCCCTGAAGGATGCCTCCACAGGGCAACCTTCACATATACCGGCATTATGAGCATAAGCGATATAACAAAACCCGCCGCGTTTGTCTCCCCCCACCATGTCCATGTGGGCCTGGTTGTGATAAAGGACCCTGAAATTCCTGTCCTGTATGCTTACCCCGTCGCCTATCGCAGCGATAATCGAAGCTGTCTTTGCTTTTTCCTGTTCTGTTAAACCTATGACTTCCTCCAGAGAGTCTTTTACTTTTTTGTACCTGGTGATGTTAAGGCTGGATTTCGGGGGTGGCTTTATTGCTTCAGCCAGCTCTGCATTCTGCCTGCGCAGCAACTCAAGTTCTTCTATCAGCTGATTCTTTGTCTTTTTTTCATCTTTCATAAGTATTAACAGTCAAAGAATAGTAACAGTATCGTCATTCCCCTGAGGGCTTAAAAACACTGTTTGGATGCCTGATTAAGAACTTCGGGCATGACAGACATAACAAAATTAAGTGTATTCTATTATGAGACTGTTATTAAATATTATCTCACATTTTATGGCGGATGTGATGTTTTCAGATTGAATATTAGAAACTATTTCTCTGAAATCAAGAGGCAAAGGCCCCGGGGTCTTGACTAGATAAGGGGGCGAGAATGTTCTCCGGCGGATTCGCCGAGGCAAGCGAGAGTACTAAATTCCGCCTTATTCTTGCCATGGTTTATGAATAATGTGGGTCAGAGGCTTTCATCCGGGCTCTTCTCTGATCTCAAGAATGTCCTGCGCTGACTCTCTCTTTACAAAGTCCCTTAACATTTTTAGTTCATCAACCCCGACTTCTCTGAACTCTATTCCCATGCCGGGCGGCTGCTTTCCAATGCCACGCTGTATATTGGCCACAACACCTTTTAAATGCATATTTCCTGCTTTCAGTGGCAGCGATATTACCACTTTTGAGCCGACAGGGAAAGGCCCTTTTGTTTGAATATACATTCCACCTGCTGAGACGTTTACTGTGTAAAGTTCGGAGGTCATCCCGTTACAGGTTACGTATACTTTATTGCACATGGCAACTCTTACGTGCTTCCTTCTTGTTCCGGATGTCAATTCCCTGTTTTCAATCTCCAGCCTGAGGACATCAAATACTTTTGTTGCCAAATCCGTATCAATAAATAAGGCGATCCTTTTACTTACCCTATCAGCTGCAGCCAGGAGACTCTCCTTATTTTCCGCTGACTCATCTATGATGGACAGAGACTTACCTATGAAAATGGAACTGGCAGCCTTAGCCAGATTTTCACTGATAATGTTTTTTAAGTCGGATTTGACATCCATATGTTTGATTTACAAGCCTATCTCTTTTATTATCTTATAAAAGATATTGATGACCCTCACAATAAAGATGGCCCCTGCAAGAGAAATGACTCCAACGAGGAATTCTCTCGATGTCTCAGGCAAGCTCGGGAATAATGGCATTGTGAGATATCCCACTCCTAAAAGACCTATGAGGTAATAAAGAAGCTTCCAGGATTGCTTGACGAGCCCTCCGGGGATCTTCTTTGTCAGAGACAAGGCCCTGTAGAATGCGTAGAAGATTACGACAATCGCTGTAAGCCAGATCAACAAAATCAGCAGTTGCATGGGTTCCTTTCCTGATCCTAACTATTTGCTTTTTCGGATCTTCACACAAAATAAATAACAACGCTGACAGTATAACAGAAAAAATGCCAATTTAAGAAAGTGAAATCAGCTTTTTTTTGGAAACTAACTCCGAACAATAATAATGGCGGAACTGATTATATTCACACTTGTTGTGGTTGCGCGGCGAAGAAGCATAGAGTTGTTGGGGCCGCCTTTTAGACTTATTTCATCCCTCACGCATTGAAAAACATAAGCTTTTCTTTACTGCACTCCGAATATCCATAGCCACAGGAATTTTGAGCATTCATTCAAGACTATCGATCTTCATCAGCTGAACCTGTCTCCATACTGGATTTTATAATATTCCATATATTTCCCCGAAATAATCCGTTCCCACCATGGCTGGTTAGAGAGATACCAATCGACAGTATTTTCGAGACCTTCCTGAAAATCTGTTTCCGGCTTCCAACCAAGCTCCTTTTCCATTTTTGAAGGATCTATGGCATATCTCCTGTCGTGTCCCTGTCTGTCTTTCACGAAGGTCATGAGATGCATAAGCGATTCCTTGTCCCTTCCCGTCTTTTCCGCGACCAGAGTAAGGAGTTTTTTAATGATATCTATGTTCCGGCATTCGTTTTTGCCCCCGGCGTTATACACCTCTCCGGAAATTCCCCTGTGAAAAACAGCATCGATCGCCTTGCAGTGGTCCAGAACATAGATCCAGTCCCTGACGTTTTCACCGTCGCCGTATACCGGGATCTGCTTGCCTGCGATAGCATGGGATATGACAAGAGGGATAAGTTTTTCCGGAAATTGATAGGGGCCGTAGTTGTTGGAGCACCTTGTTATCAGGACATCCATACCGTATGTTTCGTGATATGCCCTCACGAGCAGGTCTGCCGATGCCTTGCTTGCTGCATAAGGGCTGTTAGGACTGATCGGTGATTCCTCAGTAAACAGGCCTTTTTCTATCGAGCCGTAGACCTCATCTGTTGAAATCTGAAGCATACGGCATCCTCTTTTCCTTGCTGCTTCAAGAAGGTTCTGGGTGCCGATAACATTTGTCTGGAGAAAAGGGAAAGAATCGAGGATGCTCCTGTCAACATGACTTTCTGCAGCGAAGTTTATGATGGCGTCGAATTCAAGACTGCCGAGGAATTGTCTGTCGCAGATATCGCCTTTGATAAAGCTGTAGTTCGGCTGGTCCTCAATATCCTTCAGGTTCTCGAGGTTGCCTGCATAGGTGAGATTATCGAGGTTGATTACCGAATGTTCGGGGTATTTGGAAATAAAATGGCGTATGAAATTAGATCCGATAAAACCTGCGCCGCCTGTAATGAGTATCTTCATCAGTCTATCCTGAAAGGCGATCCAGGATCATTTTCGTATCTGCACTTCATCGATCGCTGAGGCCTTGCCTTTGCCTTTGAAGAGCCTGTCAGGCAGGTTAATGACTATGCCGTCCTCGTTTCCGATATTTTTATAAGCATGTACGACCTTTGGAGGTACGATCGCTGTAAAAGGTTTGCCCTGTGTATCAAAAACCAGATTTTTCTGATAGGTTTTGGAATCTTTCCTGTTGTCCCATAGATAGAGCCGGAAATGGCCGAGGAAACAGAAGTAGTCTGACTGGTCCATATGCTCATGAGGTCCCGCGTGCGATACCGGGCTTTGTCACGAGACATACGACATTGCAGGTCTGAAACCAGTCTCATCTTCCCTGTAGATCTCAACAAGCCAGCCTCTCTGGTCATGAAATTGGGAGAGTTCTTTTATTACAACACCTTCCATATTGCATATACCTCCGGTTTTACTGAATGTCGATTATGATCATTATAGCATCAAGACAGGTCACATGAAAATCATGATTATATCCGGAATAGGGGTGGAATGAAAAGGTGTCTGTTATCTACTGTTAGAAGGGACAGGCCGGCAACGGACACCTGTTAGTCAGCTATTTATTTCGTGCAGCCTCTTTGATGATAGCCTGTCCGATAACATTCCTCTGTATCTGGTTTGTGCCTTCGTATATCTGAAGTATCTTGGCGTCTCTCATCATCTTTTCAAGAGGATATTCTTTCATGTATCCGGAGCCGCCTGTGACCTGCAGCGCGTCGGTGGTCACTTTCATCGCAACGTCTGTTGCAAAGACCTTGGACATCGCAGATTCTTTTGAAACATCCTTTGCCCCGCTGTCGATGAAGCGTGCGACGGAGTAAACCAGAGATCTTGCCGCCTCGATTGAAGTGGCCATATCAGCGAGCATATGCTGTATCGCCTGGAAACTTATGATAGGATGTCCGAACTGGACCCGCTTCTTTGCATATTTTACAGCCTCTTCGTAAGCGCCCTGTGCAACTCCGACGCCCTGTGATCCTACTCCTGTTCTTGAGCTGTCAAGGGTCTTCATCGCAACGAGGAACCCGGCCCCATCTTTTCCGATAAGGTTCTCCTTTGGAATCCGGCAGTTATCGAAGATCAGTTCAGTTGTTGCGGAAGCCCGTATCCCCATTTTGTTTTCTTTTTTGCCGAACGTAAATCCCGGAGTCCCCTTTTCAACAACAAATGCTGATGCGCCTCGGGGGCCCTTTGAGCGGTCGGTGATAGCTATTATGGTGTAGATCTCAGCTTCACCGCCGTTTGTTATCCATTGCTTTGTGCCGTTTATGATATATTCATTGCCGTCGAGCTTTGCTGTTGTCTGTGTCCCTCCGGCATCACTCCCTGCGTTGGCCTCTGTAAGGCCGAAGGCCACGAGTCTTTTCCCTGCTGCAATGTCAGGAAGGTATTTTTTCTTCTGGTCGCTGCTGCCGAAAAGCAGTATAGGGTAAGTGCCAAGGGCATTGGCTGCATAGGTTGTTGAGACCCCGAGACAGGCCCGCGAAAGCTCTTCAACAGCTATACAGAGTTCAAAACAGCCTTTTCCCAGACCGCCGTATTCCTCGGGTATGAAAAGTCCAAAGAGGTCTGACTGAGCGAGAACTTTCATGACATCCCATGGAAATTCGCCTGTTTCATCTAATTCAGCCCTTACAGGCACGATCTTCTCTTCCGCGATCTGACGCGCAAGGTCTCTGATCATAATCTGTTCTTCGCTCAAAAAGTAATCCATTTTTATATTATCCTCCGGCTTTGTAAAGCTTAAGCTTGTCTGAAATTTATAATGACAACAATTGTAACAAAAATCAGATAAAATAGGAAAGGAGATATATTCCAGGACATAAGGTTTAACCAGAGGATGTATTCTCCCATATACTTTTCTTCTTTCGGACTGATAACCTCGAGGTCCACTGGAGCAATCGTTGCCGGCTGCAAAAATATTCCGGTAAACTATGACTACTTAAACTGAAAAACTCATTTGAAGAAAAAAATGTGGGGATGTCTGAAAAAACCCGTGTCCGGCATGAGAATCCGGACCCGGGTTTTTATATTTCAGGGCATTCAGAGGTGTGGGTGGCTAATGTCTGCTCAAATCTTCCCTGCTCGCAGTAACGCCCTTGACCCTGGATTTTTTCAGGGGCTTTGCCGACTTCAGGCTGTTATAGAGGTCGAAGGCCTCTTTTGGTTTTGCATTTTCGTGGACAACGGCCTTTACTGCCTGTATCATTGCTACAGGGTTATCGGCCTGGAAGATGTTTCTGCCCATGTCCACGCCGGAGGCGCCCCGTTTTATCGCATTGAATGTGAGTTCGAGGGCCTCAAGTTCCGGCAACTTTTTTCCACCGGCCATAACAACCGGGACAGGACAGGTCCTGACGACCTTTTCGAAACCATCGCAGTAGTATGTCTTTACGAAATTGGCGCCGATCTCTGCGGCGATCCGGCAGCAGAGGGCCAGATATCTTGCGTCCCTTCCCATACTCTTGCCGACTGCGGTCACGGCGAGGACGGGTATCCCGTAGCGCTGGCCTTTATCAACAAGTTTTGCAAGGTTAAGAAGCGTCTCTTTCTGGTTTGGCGATCCTACATAGATGGAAATAGCAACAGCGGCAGCATTGATTCTTATCGCGTCCTCCATTGCAACAGTCAACCCCTCATTGGAGAGGTCTTCATCCAGGATGCTGTTGCCGCCGGAGACCCTCAGGACCATCGGTGTAGTAGGTTGAAGGGTCGACGGAAGTGCGTATGATTCCTCTTGTGGGCATCAGCGCATCTGCGTAAGGCAAAAGCGGCTTTATGGTTTTTCCCGCGTCCTCCAGCCCTGAAGTCGGCCCGAGAAAATAGCCGTGGTCCACCGCAAGCATAACAGTCCTGCCGTCAGGCTTGATAATTCTCGAAAGACGATTTTTAAGTCCCCAATCCATAATGTGTTTCCTCCTGAGTTTGATATATTTCTAATAACAAACATGGACCAAAGCAGGTTGCTTAGCACAGTAAGTCTTTAGTAACATTCGCATAAGGCGTACTATTCGCAGGCTTAGTCTGTCCATTCAGTCTAAACACCTTGCAGACTTCATTTGAGAACTTATTCTACGGCTCTATTATGACCTTCAGCGATTCCTTTGCGTCCTCGACAAGCTTAAAGCCATGTCCTGTCTCTGACAGCGGCAGCCTGTGCGTTATCATGTCAAGGACATTCACCCTCTTCTGTCTTATCAGTTCCATCGCAGTCATATGTTCGGAATAATTTGCGGCATAGGACGATGTGAGGCTTATCTCATTTCGCCAGAAGAGGTCATTGACCGGAAGAGGGACTGTAACTCCTTTTTGTGCAGGCGCGAAAAACAGGACGGTGCCTCCCCTGTCTGTTGACCTGAAGGCCTGTTCAATGGCCTTTTCCGTGCCTGCAGTCAGAATAACAATATCAGCCGCTCTTCCCTTGTTGAGCTTTCTGAATATTGCCGGCAGATCTTCCGCTGCATTGACCGCCTCGTCTGCCCCGAGTCTCTTTGCTGCATCGAGCCTGTAGCTGCTGATGTCCGATGCAATGACAAGAGACGCCCCAAGCGCTTTGGCAAGCTGTATATGGAGCAGTCCTGAGATGCCGCTTCCTATCACCAGAACACTCAGGCCTGTCTTGGTTCCTGCTATCCTCTGGCCGCGGTATACACAGGCAAGCGGCTCTATGAAGGTCGCTTCCTCATACGATAATTCATCAGGCAGGAGAAACACTCCCCTGTCAACATTGATCTCAGGCAGCCTGACGTATTCCGAAAAACCGCCCGGATAAAGTTTGTGCGTCTTAAAGTCTCGCATACAGTATGATGCCCGTTAAGGCAGTAATGGCAGGTATTACAGGGCACATGATGGGCTGCTGCGACCCTGTCTCCTGCCTTGAAGGTCCTGACCGCCTCCCCGGCAGCCACAACCTCTCCTGCGATCTCATGACCAAGGACTACAGGCCCCCTGCCTGCCCGGTACCAGTGCATCACATCACTGCCGCATATGCCGCTGGCCTTAATACGTACAAGGAGTTCACCCGGACCTATTTCAGGAACAGGCATTTCCTCTATTCTTATATCACTGCTGCCGTAATATCTTGCGACTTTCATTTTTCGGTTCTTTCTAACGTCAAATTCGTATTGTCAAAAATTAACCACAGCCAACAGTAGGCGCTTCTAAGCGAGAACACCTGGAAAAGATTTAAATATAAAAAGGTTACGAGAAAATCGCTTCACTCCCTGTCTCCGTGCTCTCATAGTATTAGCCTTTTTATGCAGTCCTTTAAACTGTCTGCATTTTAAGAAGAAGCAACCACTGAGTTCGCAGAGTTTTTAAAAAGTCTAAAATTCTTTTTCTCTGTGGCCTCTGTGGTGAATTTCTGTGGTTTCACTTCAGGCGCTGATGTCCACATCAGAGATTATAATGCTCGGGGCCCCCATATTTCCATAGAATATCAGGTCATCCCCGACTGCAGTCACCTTATTAAAGAATTCGAGGATATTGCCGGATATGACAGCCTCTTTTACCGGAAATCGTACTTCCCCTCCCTCGATCCAGAGCCCTGTTACCCCCAGTGAGAAATCACCTGAAACCGGATTTGCGGTATGGACCCCCATCGCATCGACTATATATAATCCTCTGCCAAGGAATTTAAACAATTCCCTTTTGCCAAGACATCCTTCCCCTGTAGACGGCTCGATAAAAAGATTTGTGATACCCACCGAAGGCAATGAGGAGAAGCTTCCTCTTGCAGCGTTCCCTGTTGAATGTGTGTTTCCCTTCCTTGCGGTATAGGTATTGTAAAGATACGTTTGCAAAACGCCTTCCTGCACTAAAATCTTTTCACTGGTGGGGACCCCTTCGTCGTCTACAGGTCTGCTGCCCAGTTTGCCGGAAAGCAGGCCGCTGTCGATAATATTTATCCTGGGACTTATAATCGCCTTTCCCAATTTGTCTTGCAGCAGGGATTTGCCTTTCTGTAACGCCTCTGAGGACAGGGAGGATGCAAATATACCGAGAAAGTCGATTGTCACGGAATTGTCTAACAGGACATTGGTACGGGACCCTGCTATGGTCCTTGCCCCGAGCAATTGCAACAGAGCGTTCCGCGGCTGTCCTGCCGGTTTTTTCAAAGGAGACGTCACTGAGAAATCTGCTTCCGGAAAAATCCCATCCTGTCTGGCTCTCCTGTCCGTCCTCCGCGATGGCCATTATCTGTGCTGTACATGAGGTTGACAGGTAGCTTGTATTTATGGATTTTGAGTTGACTATGACAGTCTCTGTTGTGGTGAAGGACCCGGAGGCCTTTCTTACTTTTTTTATCCTGCTGTCTGTATCATATGCGGATTTTTCAAGCAGCATGGTCAGGTTCGATCGCATCGTCTTCTTTCATGTCTGAGACCGCAGGGTCGTATACCCCGATCTCTGCAGGTCTCGGATGGTCCGGGAAGTCCGAGACAGCTGTCTTCATCAGAGTAGCCTGCTGATTCAACCGCCTGCTTTACGACAGAATTTTTTTCCTTAATATCCGTTGCATAAGCAAAGCCGAGACGATTATTCCTGATTACACGCAGCCCATAGCCATAGCTCAAAGAGGAGGTCAGAGAATCGACCTCCTGGCCCTTGATATCCACAGTAAGATTCTTGTAGGATTTCATGAAGACTTCAGCCTGATCAGCGCCGCTTTTTACAGCCTGTGAAATAATCTCCTCAGCGAAGGACGGATCAATCTTCATAGTATGACGCAGAGGCTGTGTCGGATTCCCATACAGTCACAGCAGAAACCCGGATATTATCATCATTTATCTTTTTCTTCAGGGACTCGTATATCCACTTGGCGACATTCTCTGAGGACGGATTTTTTTCTGTAAAGGGGAAGATATCGTTGAGGAAGGCATGGTCAAGGGGTGATATCACCTCATTGGCTATTTTTTTCAGTTCGTGGAAATCTATGGCGAGGTCAATCTCATTGAGGCGTTCTGCGGTCACACTGATCTGGACTTTCCAGTTATGGCCGTGCAGTTTTTCGCATTTCCCTTTATATCCTCTTAGCTGATGAGCACTGGCAAAACCTGTTTCTATCGATAATTCATACATCTGAATACCTCCGGGCAGTTATCTGGTTTTCTTGAAAATTGAGATATAAGGCAGGTTCCTGAACTTATTATCATAATCAAGTCCATAGCCGACAACGAATTCATCCGGTATCTCAAACCCGACATAATCGATCGGAACATCTACCTGTCTTCTGGCTTTCTTGTTGAGGAAAGTGCATATCCTGAGGCTTTTTGGTTCTTTTTGCAGTATCCTTTCCCTTATGTAGTTCAGGGTAATTCCTGTGTCTACGATATCTTCTATCAGGAGAACGTCTTTGTCCGCTATCTCTTCCCTTATATCAGAATGCATTATGATTTCTCCTGAGGTCTCTGATTTGAGGTAACTCGAGGCTATCAGGAAATCAATGTACAAGGGAACTCTGATCAGCCTTACAATGTCGCTGAAGAATATGAACGCGCCTTTGAGAATCCCCACTGCAAGCAGGTTTTTGTCCTTATAATCATCCGATATCCTGTCTGCGAGTTCGCGATTCTTGTTCTGTATCTGCTCGACAGTAAGAAATGGCTTTCCGACTACCATGAGTACCTCCTGAGTTATTGATTGTGAAACTAAAGACTACATTTATATTAACGTGAGTCATGATTATTCTCAATAAAAAAGATTGTAAGTTCAGCCATTAGCTCTCAGGGTCAGCTTTCAGCAGAAAAAAACTGTTTAATGCCAAACAGACGCAAAAAGGACTATCCGTTGCCCTGTATGATCACAAGTAAGCGCCTTTGCTGATAGCTTATTGCTGAGGGCTGAACGCTTACAAAAATGCACCTGTATTTTGGCTATATTCCGGTGTATGTTTCGAAATCATGAGGCAAAGCAACGCAGATGAATTAGTATCCATTATCAGGTTAGTGAATACACCTTACAGACATGGTTATTTCACCAAAAATATAAGCAGCAAATATATATTTCTGCACATTTACCTTGAAAAACATTCTAAAAAACAACGAATTCAATTATTTAATAATAATTTAAATGCAGGCATATATATTGCTTTAAAATATTTAAGTGGAATATTGTACCCTGCTCTGAAAGGAAAGAAACTAAAGTTGCGCCCAGAAAATGTCTTGCTAGTTGATGATAATGAACTGCTTCTGTCAGGCATGAAACGTTTTTTTGAAAAAGATTTCGTTCATGTTGCGGCCAGCATAACCGGGGAAGAGGCGATTACGGACATACAAAAGCATTTGTATCATGTCGTTATCCTCGATATAAACCTGCCTGGCGTAAACGGCTGGACGGTCCTTGAGTACATCAAACAGAACTCTCCAAACAGCAGGGTCATTATCATTACCTCAGATGAGGACGGGGGCATACGGCAGGATGCGCTCCAAAGGGGCGCATGTGAATGTATGGGAAAACCTTTTAATCTCGATGAGCTGAAACACGTCCTGTTGAATATAATATCTCTGCAGAGGCACCAGAGGGTGCTGAAAACCTTTCCGGTCAGATTTGGCAATGATTGCAGGGGCCTGGTATATAACCTTTCATCAACAGGCATGTTTATTCTTACAGACATATTCTGCGAATCCGGGACCACATTAAATATTATTTTGGATGCTGAATAAAGAAGAAGCGATCCAGTTGAAGGGACAGGTGGTCAGGACTGTCGAATCAGCCCTCAAAACTGTGCCGCCTGTTTCAGATGAACTGGAAGATACGGGAAGGAATGAACTACGGGTTGGGAATAAAAATATTAGAGCAGCCCCAGGTTTATTCTTCTTTGATCAGCTCACTCCTGGCCTAACTTGAATTTCTTTATCTGGTAGCGCAAAGAATCGTAGCTTATGTTCAGAAGTTTTGCTGCAAGGGTCTTGTTATTATTGGCCCTGTCAAGGGCCTGTATAATGAGGTCTTTTTCTATATCGTCAAGGGACAATCCGGTTTCAGGAAGAACAAACTTGTCCTTTGGCTGAAAACCCGAGGCTGCAGGCTGACTCAGAATCTCCCTTGGAAGATGCTCCGGCAGGATGAATTCGGTGTTCTCAAGTACGACTATCCTTTCTATCACATTCTTTAGCTCTCTTACATTGCCGGGCCATCTGTAGTACATTAAATGCTTTTCAGCTTCAGGCGAGAAATCCCTGATTTTCTGGTTTTTGTATCTAGACAGTAAATTGTGAGAGAAAATGTCTGGCAAGGAGCATAATGTCCTCCTTCCTGTCCCTGAGAGGGGGTATGAAAAGTGAAAAGGCATTCAATCTGTAGAACAAATCCATCCGGAACTCACCCTTTTCAATCGCACTCTGGATGTCCATGTTTGTAGTTGCAATAACAGTCACATCAATTGGTATCTCCGCGTTTCCGCCGATGCGCCTTACTAGTCCTTTCCTCCAGGACCCGCAAGAGCTTGCTCTGGAGATTTGGTTTCATATCACCTATCTCATCAAGGAGTATAGAACCGCCGTCAGCCAGTTCAAAGACGCCTTTTTTGTCAGATTTAGCGTCTGTGAACGCGCCCTTTTCATAGCCGAAAAGCTCGCTTTCCAGTAATGTATCCGGTAAAGCCGTGCAGTTGACCGCCCGAAAGGGTGCGTAGCCCTGGGTAGAATCCCCGTGCATCAGGCAATGTATATATCTTGCTACGAGTTCCTTGCCAGTCCCGCTTTCACCTGTTATGAGCACGCTTGAAACATGGGCCTGTGCTATCTTTTCTCCCTTTGCCTTCAGGTCCTTTATCGCGTTTGATGCTCCGAGGAGTTCCTTCTCAAAGAGCTGTGAACTGATGTTTCTGTAGTATTCAACCTCGTGCTTGAGCTTATGTTTTTCCATGATATTGCTGATTACAATACGCACTTCATCCATATTGAAGGGTTTGGTCAGATAATCTGCAGCACCAAGCTTCATGGCCCTGACTGCTGTCTCAGCGGTGTCGTCCGCAGAAAGCATAACAACCTGAGTGTCAATCTCCTTGCTCCTTAATTCCTGGAGTATATCAATGCCGCTTTTCTCAGGCATATTGATATCAAGCATCACAACATCAGGGGACCATAACCTGATCTTATCAACCACGTCCTTTGTTTTTATTTCAGACTTTATCTGGTAGCCATCTTTTTTCAATGCCCTGGAAAGCATGGTTACAATGAGTTCATCGTCATCCAGCAGGAAAATCTTTCTGCTTGTCATTATGCTGTCTCTTCCTCCAGCCTTCGTATAAGAGGGAAACTGATCCTGAATATGGTCCCTTTAGGATGATTGCTTTCAGCGATAATATTTCCCCCGTGCTGTTCGATCAATCTTTTAGAAATTGCCAAACCCAGGCCTGTACCCTTTGATTTGGTTGTGAAGAACGGCTGGAAAATCTTCTCTTTCATCTCATCTGCTATCCCTTCGCCTGTATCGGAAATCATTAGCTGGAGCGCATTTGAAGATTTATCATAGGAGGTTTTCAGGGTCAATGTTCCTCCCCCGGGCATGGCTTCTGCCGCATTTAGAATCAGGTTCATAAATACCTGCTGCAATTGCATCGGGTCAGCCATGGTTTCAGGGAGATGCTCGTCATAATCCTTTAAGATCTTAATAGGCGAAGAAGACGCGTTTTTCAGGGAAAAACCTGCGGCGATCTCAAGAATTCCGTTTAAATTCACCAGAGAAAATTGCGGCTTGGGCGGTTTCGCGAAATTAAGGAGTGCCTTGATCAGCAGTTCCAATCTTCTGATCTCGCTGATCACTCTAACCAGCACCTCCCTGTCACTTTCCACAAGGTTAAGTTCTTCAAGAAGTACCTCAATAGACACCTTAATGCCTGCGAGTGGATTTTTTATTTCATGGGCCATTCCAACAGCCATCTCACCGCATACTTTTATCTGCTCTGCCCTCTGTAAAGTCTCCTCTGTCCGCTTGCGCTCGGTGATGTCCCTGTCAAAGACCAGAATGTACTTATGTGTTCCAATTTCAAGCAAGCCTGCGCTTATCTCAACAGGGAAAACAGTGCCGTCTTTTTTCTGATGTTCGAGTTCCGCCTTTATCCACTCACCATTCAATATGCGTTTGATAAGCTCCGTTGTTATTTTCTCAGCGCTGGGAGCATCCAGGTCCCTGATGATGTTTAAGCCCATCAGTTCATCGGCCGTAAAGCCGTGCATGGCAGCAGCAGCTTCATTGGCGTTTTCAATATGTCCGACATTTTCTCCCTCAGCATCAACAATGAAGATAGCATCCCCCGCCTTTTCAAACAACATCCTGTAACGTTTTTCACTCTCCTCTATCCTCACCAGCTGTGACTTAAGAGAAACTGCCATCTCATTAAACGAGCCTGCCAGCTCCCCAAACTCATCTGTCAGGCCTTCTACCCTGAAATCCAGGTCTCCGGTTTTTATCTTCCTTGTAGCTTCAAGAAGTTTATTGACCGGCCTTGTATAACCCCTAATAAAAATGAAGGCCAAAGCAGAGGCCAGAAGAGGCCCGACAGCTACAAGTATAAAAAGTATTGCCTTTGTGCTGGATACATCGCTGAGGACGGCTTGGGTCTTCTGACTCAGTTTCATGCTCGTAAACATGATCATGCTATTGACCATGTTGGTGAGTGTCTCCCCTGCCTTGAAGGCTTTTTCTTCTTCCTCCACCAGCCTTGCGGCATTGGCCCTGATGGTCATGAGCCTGCTTAATGCGTCTTCATATATCTCCAGTCTGTTTTTTCAGCTCATCGAGTCTTTTCGATACTGCTTCAGTGTGATGGCACGAAAAGCATGTGTCTAGCACATTGTGCAGGTTCCTGACATTTCTGACAATGACATCGACATCCCGCGCAAAGCGTGTGTCCTTTAACGTCAGGTCAGTCTGCACCCGCTTGATCTGTATCAGCAGGTGTTCTCTCAATATCTCAACCTGGTGGAGTTCAATAAGCTGGTCGAATTTTTTTGTTGTTTTTTCAATGGTGACGATTATATAAATGCCGCCAAGGAAAAAAATCAGGGCAAAGACGCTGAGACCAATAATTATCTTTTTCTTCATTTATTGATTGATATAATCATAGACAGAAAGATTCAGACCAATATCTCTTGCATACGTAAACACAGGCCCGTAATCCTTGTCCGTGGTTTCGATAAATCTTCTGGCGCCGAATTTGCTCAGGATATTCTTACCCGCCGGATCATTATGCATATTTAACAACGTCTCCTTGAGTTTTATTTTTAAGGAATTGTCGAGGTCTTTTCTCACTGCAAGGCCGTTTTCAGGCACGTCAGGTGACTTCTCAAGGACAAGCAGTTCTTTCATTAGCCTTTCGTCAGTTTTTGCGAGCCTTTCAAATACCGTATTCTTTGCAGCTCCTATGTCGGCCTTTTTATTGAGGACATCATAGATTACATCCTCATGGGTCCCTGCAAAATAAGTTTCTTTAAGATAGGACCTGTAATCTCCGATCCCATGTTTTTTAAAATATGCCAGAGGAAGCAGATATCCTGCTGTTGTCGCCTTGTCCACAAAGGCAAACCTTTTTCCCTCTCATATCCTCAGCTGTTCTGATAAGGCTGTCTTTCCTTACAATTATTAAGCCATGGTATGAAGATATCCCTTCACCATTTTCAGGTCTTGCGAGGACTTCAACCCCTAATTTTGCATGTGCCAGGGAATAAGTAAAACTTCCGAAAAATGCACCGTCCATTCCCTCGGAAACGAAATTATTGATAATATTTCCATAGCGGGGAAGGACTTTAAGCTTTATTTTTACTCCGATTTTTTTCGAGACATAGCTGGCAAGCGGCTCATAACGTTCCATCTGCCTGAAAATATTCTGCTCAGGTATAAGCCCGATTGTAATGGATTTGCCTTCAGGGGGCTTTTCTTTGGGAGGTGCCTTTTTCTCACTGCAACCAGCCACTGCAAGAAAAGACAGGCAAGCTATCAAAAGAACAATTCTCATAATCTTATCCTTATTCAGAAGAATTTTTATGATATCGATACCTCCAAACTATCAGATCGTCCTCTTAATAGTAATAACTACAGCTATTTATCCCTATTAAGCTATTCTATCTCCCGGAAAATAGTCAATATTTAAACCGGGTTGTTGTTTATTCTAAAACATAGGTATATATCTTTACAAATTCCTGCAGAATTTGTGACAAATTGAAGACTCTCCGGCACCAACAGTAGGGGCCTTAGGCCAGACCGCAGGGAATCTCAATGCAAGGTAGATTTTTAATATATTCGCTCGCCAACCCCGTGGCAAGACCACCGGGAATATCGCTCGCTATCCATTTATGGGTAATTGCGTTTCTGTTAAGTAGATTTACCGTACCTCCAGTATTGAGCGTTTTTCCATCATAATGTATAATCCAGTGAAATGGAAAAGAACAGGATCTTCATCACCTGCCCAAAAGGCATCCAGCCCTACCTGGCCTCAGAGGTCCTGTCATTGGGGTTCCCTTTACTGTCCGAATCCGTCTCCGGAGTGGAAACAGAAGGCACACTGGATGACACCATGCGCCTCAATCTCTGCCTGAGGACAGGCCACCGGGTGCTTTATCTTCTCTCGGAGTTTATGGCAAAGACGCCTGATGAGCTTTACATGAAAACAGCAAAATTGCCCTGGGAAGATTATATTTATGAAAACGGATATGTCAGTATTACCTCAACTGTTGACACACCGGCCATAACTGATTCCCGTTTTGCAAACCTTAAGTGCAAAGACGCCATTGCCGACAGATTCATGAAGAAATTCGGCCGTCGTCCTGATTCCGGACCGGAAAGAGACCAGGTGGTCGTCCATCTGCACTGGAAAGATGAAAAATGCTGCCTTTACATCGATACATCAGGAGAACCTCTGTCAAAAAGAGGTTACAGAAAAATCCCTATGGCAGCCCCTCTTCAGGAAACCCTCGCCTCCGCAATTATTATAGCAACAGGCTGGCATGATAACGGCAATTTCATTAATCCGATGTGCGGCAGCGGCACCCTTGCCATCGAGGCTGCCCTGATCGGTCTTGAAAAAGCGCCGGGCATTTTGAGAAACAACTTCTGCTTCATGCACCTGAGGGGATTTGATAAGCCCCGGTGGGAGGAACTTCGCATAGAAGCTTCTCAACTCTCAAAAAGAACCCTGCAAAACAGGATAATAGCAACAGACATAAGCAGCAAAGCAATTGATGCTGCCCGAAAAAATGCCATGACTGCCGGGGTTGAGCATCTGATCGAATTCAGCATATGTGATTTTAGCGATACCCCTGTGCCGGAAGGCAGCGGAACAGTACTGCTGAATCCTGCCTATGGAGAACGCATGGGGGAAATTGATCAGCTTGCAGTGACCTATGCCGGCATAGGTGATTTTTTCAAGCAGAAATGCAGCGGATATACAGGCTATGTTTTTACCGGCAACCCTGGCCTGGCAAAGAAGATCGGGTTGCGGAGCAAAAGGAAGATCCAGTTCTTTAACAGCAGTATTGAATGCAGACTGCTCGAATTCGAATTGTACGAAGGCAGTAAAAAATTCAGCAAGTCCCCCATTTATTGAAGGTATGCATTTTGGCCAATTTGATTGCCAATTTGATGATTGACTAATCAATATTTCACATGTTAAGATTTTTTCGAAGTTTCAGAAGTTTTTGTAACTGATAAGACCGCAAAGACTTTTAGCTTTGGGGTCTTTTTTTTGTGGAAACGGTCATTCTGAGATTTTAGTTTATATGTAAGGAGGTAAAAGGAATGGCTAATGGAACAGTAAAATGGTTTAACGAATCTAAAGGCTTTGGTTTTATTACCAGCGAAGACGGCGGCGATGTATTCGTCCACTATTCTTCAATCCAGGGCAATGGATTTAAATCCCTTAGCGAGGGAGATAAAGTCAGCTTTGAGATTGAAAATGGCCCTAAAGGACCAAAGGCAATAAATGTTGTTAAACAGTAATTAAACCAACTGTTCCCCCTGCTTAAGGCAGGGGGAACTTGCTTAACTCGCTGTGTTCGTTATAACATATCTGCATATGATTGATACCCTTTAACCTTCAGACGCTTAAAGCGCCTACTGTTGGCTTCAGCCTAAACACCTAAGCAATTACAAATAATACAGGTCAATAAATGATACAGGCCAATAATTTAGAAAAAGCATACGGACGCCAGCTGATCTTCGATGATGTCAGTTTTACCATAAACCCCGGAGAACGGGTTGGTCTGGTGGGAAGAAACGGTCATGGCAAAACCACTCTGTTTCGGATGATACTTAACGAGGAACATCCTGACTCCGGCGCGATCAGAATTCCAAATCATTACCGTATCGGACATCTGTCGCAGCATCTGAAATTTACTGAACAGACTGTTTTGCAGGAAGCATGCCTCAGCATCCCAAAAGCTGAAGACGGCAGGGATGAATCCTATAAAGTAAAGGCGATCCTGTCTGGTCTGGGGTTTACGGCCGATGACCTGGAACTTAATCCTGCGGCTCTTTCAGGAGGGTTTCAGGTGCGCCTGAATCTTGCAAAGGTCCTGGTCTCCGAGCCGAATCTCCTTTTGCTCGATGAGCCGACGAACTATCTTGATATTGTATCGATACGCTGGCTGATACAGTTTTTGAGAAACTGGAAAAATGAGCTGATCATTATCACCCATGACCGCAACTTCATGGACAGTGTCACAACTCATACCATGGGCATTCATCGCTTAAAACTAAAAAAGATCGAGGGCCCTACAGAAAAATTATATCAGCAGATACTCCAGGAAGAAGAGATACACGAAAAGACCAGGACAAATGATGCAAAAAAACGCAAAGAGGTAGAGGAGTTCATAAACCGTTTCAGGGTCCAGGCGACTAAGGCAAAGGCTGTTCAATCCAGGATAAAGGCCCTTGGCAAAAAGGAAAAACTCGATAAGCTCTCGGAGATAAAATCCCTGGATTTCGAATTCAATTCCATGCCGTTTACCGGCAAACGCCTCCTTGAAGCACAGGATGTCTCCTTTGCCTTTGAGTCTGAAAGCGCCCCTCTGATTAAGGATTTTTCAGTATCGATTGAAAAAAATGACAGGATAGCTATCATAGGGAAAAACGGTAAAGGCAAATCAACCCTTTTAAATCTCCTGTCGCAGCGAGTTAGCTCCCCAGGCAGGGACAGTCAGACATCACCCGGGCCTGCATCTTTCATATTTCGGCCAGACAAACATAAACCGTCTGAATCAGTCAAAAACCGTTGAAGCAGAGATCATGGACGCCCACCCTGATCACAGCCGTGGCGCAGCCCGAAAGATCTGCGGGGCCATGATGTTTGAGGGTGATCATGCCCTGAAAAAGATCTCTGTACTGTCAGGCGGGGAAAAAAGCCGGGTACTGCTTGGGAAACTGCTTGTCAGTCCCTCAAATATGCTTATGCTGGACGAACCTACAAACCACCTCGATATGGAATCAATCGATTCCCTGATCGAGGCCATCGAAGACTTCAAGGGCGCTGTCATGATCGTAACACACAGCGAAATGGTCCTGCATGCGGTTGCCCGGAAGCTGATTGTATTTGATGCCGGCGAAGTAAAGGTCTTTGACGGGACGTATCAGGACTTCCTTGAGAGAGTCGGCTGGAAAAACGAAGATGGAAGTTTGCCTGCGCAGTCTTCATCTTCAGCTAATTCTGCCTGGCATCAACAAAAAAAATGTACGCAGAATGAAGGCGGAAATAATGACTGAACGCACCAGGACGATCGGCCCTCTGCAAAGAGAGATTAATGAGATCGAAGAGACCATCACCCGTATGGAAAAGCAGATTGATGAGGACACGGAAAAACTCCTGGAGGCGTCAGTAAAAGGTGACGGAGGACATGATTAAGAAACTCAACAAGGCAATCCATGGAGCGAAAGATAAAATCGAACTCCTGTTCAAAAAACTGGCAATCCTGACTGATGAACTCGAGAGAAAAACAAGGGAATTTGAAGAAAGGCTCAACGAGTTTTCAGAACTTTCAAAGGCAAGAGACTGATACAGTTATCCCGGATTATTCATAAACAATGGTAAGAATAGGCGGGATATAGTACTCTCGCTCATTTTCGTCCCGGCATCTGGCCGGGACTCGCGAGGCTTTTGCCCCTTGATTTCATAGGTGAGAGCTGTCGGAATATCGACAAAAAAATCCGCTCCAATGCTACACGCCGTCTTATTCTGTTACGGTTTGTCTGAAATTCATGAATTATGCGGGTTAGAATTTCATACTTTTTTTAGAGTTTCTATGGTTATTCAAAGCACCGAAACCCCGAACTTCTTCAGCGCCTCGGTCAGACTGCTCAGGGGGAGCCCCATGACATTGAAATAATCTCCCTCGATCTTTTTTACGATTATTGCCCCTATCCCCTGGATCGCATATGCGCCTGCCTTATCCAGCGGCTCGCCTGTTTTTACATATGCCTCAATCTCCGGAACAGTCATTTTCCTGAAATACACCCTTGTCTCAACTGACCTTGAGAGCTTTTTCTTTGTATTCGTATCAATGATGGTGAAACCGGTAATGACTGAATGCGCTTTGCCGCTAAGGAGGGTGAGCATTCTCCTGGCCTCTTCCTTTGTATGAGGCTTTCCCATTAAATGGTCCTTAAAGACAATAAAGGTATCGGCTGCAATGACAAGTGCGTTTGTATATTTAACAGCGATCGTTTTGGCTTTTTCGGAGGATAAAAATTTCGCCAGTTGATGCGGTTTTAACCTCAGATACATATCTTCTTCATAGTCGCCTGCATCGATGGAAAACTTCAGGCCTGTTAATTCGAGTATCTCCTTTCTTCTGGGAGATGCGGAGGCAAGTATGATCTTTCTTTTTTCAGGCATATTGACCTGCCACATATCCCGAGGCCCAGGCCCAATGGAGATTATAACCGCCGAGTTGTCCTGTCACATCTATGACCTCTCCGGCGAAATAGAGGCCGGATACTTTCCTTGATTCCATGGTCTTGGAAGACAATTCGTCTGTGTCCACACCGCCCAGAGTGACTTCAGCCTTGTTATATCCCTGTGTACCCTTAGGTCTGATCTCCCAGTTATGCAATTGAGCGGCTATCCCGATCAGTTCTTTATCAGTATACTGGCAAAGGGGTTTTGAACGGACGTGCAGATCACACCATGTACGGGCAAAGCGTTTAGGAAATAATTCTGCAAGGAGGTTATGCATTTCTATCCTGCTTCCATGTCTGGCCCGGAATATTTCAAGCGCATCTGAGGCAGGCAATAAATCAATCTTCAGAATATCTCCCTGCATCCAATAGCTGGATGTCTGCAAAATTGCAGGACCGCTCAGTCCGTGGTGTGTAAAGAGCATCTCCCCCTGAAACTCCCTGTCACGGCAGCGCACCCTCACAGGCAGGGAAATCCCGCTCAATGTCCCGAATATTTTCATGTCATTGCGGTTAAATTCAAAGGGCACCAGCCCGGGACCCAATGGCGTAACATGAAGGCCGAACTGTCTGGCTATATGATATCCGATTCCTGTGGCCCCGAGATCAGGGAAAGACAGTCCGCCGGTTGCGATGACCAGTGATTCTGATTCAAACATCCCCTGATTCGTAAGCACCCTGAAACGGTCTTCTTTCCTGACATCCGTGACCTTGCATTTCAGGCGCATTTCAACGCCTGCCTTTTTGGCTTCTTCCTGGAGCACCCGCAGGATGTCCAGGGAATTCCTTTTGCAAAAGAGTTGTCCCTTTTCCTTTTCATAGTATTCAATGCCGTATTTTTCGAGCATGCTGATAAAATCCTGAGGACTGAAACGGGCAAGCGCTGATTTACAGAAATGCGGATTGCGTGAGAGATACTTCTCCGGGGCCATATGGATATTGGTAAAATTGCAGCGGCCCCCGCCTGAAATCCGTATCTTTTGTCCAATACTGCCGGCATGATCGAGCACCAAAACAGAGCGGCCTCTTTTCCCTGCTTCTATTGCGCACATTAATCCGGCAGCACCGGCGCCGATAACAATAACATCCTTTTTCATATCAACGAAATATACCATGTGTTTTTCACGGAATACAAATTGACTGCTACAACTACTGTAGTAATTACCGCCGAGGCGCAAAGGGCGCAAAGTTGAGAAATGAGGTAGGAAAGATCTGCGAAGGCTTCTTTGTCGCTGGTGAAAGAAAATAGTCTATAACTCATGGTTCTGTTTTCTAGGCGTCTCTGAGTAATTGTTCGTATCCTCTTTTCTTTATTTTTTGCCGGAGACCTAATATAATCTATGCAATAGAAATCTGAATTGCGTCCAGGAGTAAAAGAATGAAAAAGGCACCGAAAACACCTCCCATAAAAATCAGCACAACATGGGACCTCAATAAACTTTTTAAAAATGATGATGATCCGGGGATAGAAGAAGACAGAAAAACCGTTGAGCAGAAGAGCTACGCCTTCATCAATAAATGGAAAAACCGTAAAGACTATCTGAAAGAACCCGCTGTGCTGCGGCAGGCGCTTGATGAATATGAAGCATGGAAAAGGACTTACGGGACTGACGGCAATGCCGGATATTATTTCTGGCTTCGCACCCAGATTGACCGCAACAACCCTGAACTCAAGGCCAGATTCAACAAGATTGAGGAGTTCAGCCGCAAACTTGAAAATGATATCCAGTTTTTTCATCTGAGGATAGCAAAAATCCCGAAATCCCTGCAGACCTGCGTTTCTGAAATACAAAGGTCTTGGGAAATATAAGCATTTTCTCGAGAGGATATTTGCGGAATCAAAATACCTGCTTGGTGAAAACGAGGAAAAGATCCTGAATCTGAAGTCAACAACTTCCTATTCAAACTGGGTGAGAATGACCTCTGATTTTCTTTCGAAGGAGGAAGCCAAGGTGCTTCTGGAGGACGGCAGTTCAGCACTGAAAACACTGTCTGAGATCTCAAGCCTGACAAGCAGCAAAGACAAGAAAGTAAGGGACATCGCTGCCAGGGCGTTCAACAAGATTATGGAAAGGCATTCGGATGTAGCAGAGGTGGAGATTAATTCAATACTCGCAAATAAAAAAGTGGATGATGAACTCCGGAGGGTTTCACGGCCTGACCTTCTCAGGCATATCAGCGACGATATTGAGAGCGATGTGGTAGATTCCCTCATAAAGTCCGTATCCGGCAGATTTCATATCTCTGCAAAATATTACGCCCTGAAGGCCAAACTCCTCGGGGTGAAAAGATTGCGATATCATGAGCGGAATGTGGAGTTCGGGGACATTGATATAAAATACTCTTATGAAAAATCAGTCAGGCTCATTCATAAGGTTTTTCAGAAGCTCGACCCCAGGTACACTGACATACTTACAGGGTTCACGGAAAGAACAGTCAGTTTGATGTATATCCCAGGAAAGGGAAGGGCAGCGGCGCATTTTGCGTCCATCATCTTATTTCCCAGCCGACGTATATACTTCTGAACCACACTGATAAGCTTCGCGATGTCCTCACATCTGGCCCATGAACTGGGCCATGGCATAAATAATGAGCTCATACGGGAAAAGCAGAACGCCCTTAATTTCGGCACGCCGACTTCCACTGCTGAAGTTGCAAGCACTTTTATGGAGGATTTTGTCCTGCAGGAAATACTCAGGGGTTCAGATGACGAGGTGAAGCTCGCCATTATGGTAATGAAGCTCAATGACGATATTTCAACCATATTCAGGCAGGTCGCGTGCTATGCCTTCGAGCAGGAACTGCATTAGTGAATTCAGGCAGCGCGGGTATCTCTCCAAGAAAGAGTTAGGAGAAATATTTCAGAAGCATATGGCCGCATACATGGGAGATTCAGTTGAGCAGTCAAAGGGTTCGGAAAACTGGTGGGTATACTGGAGCCATATCCGTTATTTCTTTTATGTCTATTCGTATGCGAGCGGTCTGCTGATATCCAAGTCTCTCCAGAATTCGGTAAAAAAAGAGCCCGGGTTCATTCGGCAAGGTCAATGAATTCCTCTCAGCAGGACTGTCTGATTCTCCGCAGAACATCTTCAGCGAACCTGGGGATAGATATCGCGGACAAGACCTTCTGGGACAAAGGCCTCGATGAAGTCGAGGCGCTTTTGGAAGAGACGACCAGCCTTGCTAAAAAATTGGGCAGAGATATAATATAGGCGTTCAGCCTTCGGCAAGAAGCTACAGGGAATGACATAATTTGCCGGACCCTGGCGGGTCAGGGCCTTGATATTTCTCTGCTTTAGACTTTTCTTGCTGAAAGCTACCGCTGAAGCTGATTGCTGAGCTATTACGATTTAACTCACTCTTATTAATAATGGAGGATACTTATGATAAAGATTCCGTTGGCTGTAATTGCCGATAGTGCAAATGTCTCACGAGAGGGCAAACTTAACATACTCGGTATTTTTCAAAACATTGGCGCCAATACAGTCCCTGCAACGCATCCTCAAATTTCACTTATTCTGACCTTTCAGGGTGAGCGGGGGGATGCAAACAGTGAGCATCCGATAAAAATCCAGATGGTGAGCGCAGATGGCGAAGTCATGATGAATATTGAAGCAAAGCTCAGATTCAATATGCCTCCTTCCGGAGAACATAGTGTGTTGGCACATCAGATATTTCAGTTTGCCAATATAACTTTTGCCAGGTTTGGAACTTATGATTTGAATATATTTGTAAATAACGAAGTCCGCAAAACTGTCTCACTGAACGTAATAGAGGTAAAACCGCCTGCAAACTGAAACTTCATGACCGGATTTGAAAAGCTGTGGCCAGGCACTTAATTTGGCGTTATAGCTTTTTGGGTGGCAGTCCTGAAGTCACTGTACACAGTTTTTCTTAGTCAAAGTGAAAAAAAAGTAGCTCCTTCATATTCTAAGTCATTTTCATTAGCGCATATTCGACAACTCTACCAACTACGCCACCCCTGTATAGCGACGCCGATGAGCTTGCCCGTTAAGGCTGCCCAGATTCTCGCCGTCTGGTTGCCCCTGTTAGCCTAAGGGCTTACCGACATCCACGGTTTATTTGTGGGGATCTTCGGTCTTGGTGACGATCCAGTATACGAAGCCGATCACGAGAATAGCGGCTATAAGGTAATAGACTGACTCCGGTTTTTCATGGCGGAGAGTGGCGATCATTGTCTCCCGGATCATCGTCACAAGGGCAACACCCACGAAAACGCTTATGTGGAATTTGCCGCCCTTCAGATGCGAGATCTCGGTATTCATGAGTTCCATCATGAGCCAGAGGAGGAGCATGGACCCGAGGGAAGAGATAATGCTTTGCTCGATATCACCGGAGAAAATATTGATTACGTCCCGTAGGAAAAGCCAAGCGACGCCGAGAGTCAGACCAATGAGCGCGAATACCAGCATGAAATTGGTGGCCTGGGAGAAGCGTTCAGAAAAGCTGAGCAGAGAGTTTTTTACTTTATAAACCGGGGAGTAGAGGCTTATCTCTTCCTCGATGTATGCGCTTACGATCACGTTCATGCTGATGTCGATGATCTTCCCGACACTGATAATATCGCTTGCGATCTCAGCCACCGGCTGGTCTACCCCGGCGAGAATCCCGGTGCATGCGTTCTTGATGATGTTGGCCGCGCGCTGCAGGTAGTGGACGTCGACATTTCGGCGCACATGGGCGGCACCTATCTTTATGAGTTGTTCGTAAAAGCGGTTGTCATAGGTCCCGGAAAAAAGCTCCTCAAACCACATCTTCTGAGTCTTGAAGACATGGGTTTTAAGCGTCTCGGCCGTGAAGAAAGTCCACGCGCCTTTGGTGCCCATGAACCAGAGGTTGAGCGTGCTCATGATCTCCTCGGTGTGCTCCGCCATAAGAGGCTGAAGCGCTGCGAGGCGCTTTTGATCGTCTTCCGTGAAACGGTAATCGTGCTTGATTTCCTTGAATGAGCGCATTGATGGTTCCCGTAAGTTTCCTTTTGATTATATGATACCACCGATGCTGGTTTCGGGAAGCAAGTGAGTCTAGCATGCCTGATCTTGCTAAGGTGCGAATAACGACATGTACATCACAAATTATGTCTCACCGCAAGTATACATGTTTGAACCAGAAATATTGCTTCAGCTGAAAGCCACCCGGCGACGGTTAGAGGTGAACTCTGTGGTTTTCTTTAATCCTTTTTTCTGTTTTTTTTCGAACAGGCCTATTTTTTGATCGGCGATTTAAGTTTTTGATTCTTGCGCCGTCTTTCAGGTCTGACGCCTCCGAAAACCCTGTAGTGTTCATTGATCAGAAAGCGTATCTCATCAGCAGTATCGACTATGGAAAATAATGCGAAATCTTCCCTGCCGATGGTGCCGTCGGGAATCAGGGTGTTCTTCATCCAGTCTATCAGGCCGCTCCAGTATTCCGAGCCATACAGGATGATCGGGAAGTTTTCAATTTTCTTGGTCTGTGAAAGGGTCAGGGCCTCGAAAAGTTCATCCATTGTGCCAAACCCCCCGGGGAAAATAATGTAGGCCATTGCATATTTGATGAACATCAGTTTTCTGATAAAAAAATAACGGAAGGAAAGGCTGATGTCCTGGTATTTGTTGGGGTGCTGCTCCGCCGGGATTTCTATATTCAGCCCTATTGAATGCGCCTTGCCTTTTTTTGCGCCCCTGTTTGCGCCTTCCATAACACCCGGGCCGCCGCCGGTTATAATCTCAAAGCCATCGTCCGCAAGCATCTTCGCCACTTCAACAGCAGCGTCATAGTATTTATTGCCTTCAGTAAGCCTTGAGCTGCCGAAGATCGTCACCGCAGGTCCGATCTCATTCAAGGCTTCAAACCCTTCCACCAGTTCTGACTGGATCCTGAATACTCTCCAGGTTTCAGATGTCTTAAGATCTTCCATAATCGTTCAGCTCCCCTTTTTCATAGACTAATTTTCATTTCTTTTAGCAGTCTTTTAAGGTCAAATTCCTTTTCAACGATCTCTTTTGTCTTGAGTATTTTTTTTTGCTCCCGTATCCGTATCTTGCCACGATCACTTTAAAATGATACTAGAGTGCGGCATTTATGGCAAGGGAGGGAAACTGCAGTTAAATATTATTATCTTCATCATAGTACATACCTGTGCAAGGGGAAATCCGGAAAAATAAACGCGCATCGATCTGCCGGAAGGCAATTGTCGCATGCGCGTTTAATGCATAAAACTTTCTTTCAGGGGGAAATTACTTTTTGATAGTTGTGTCCTCTTTTTTAGTACTGACGTCCTCTTTTTTAATACCGGCCTTCTCAACAATGACTTTATACTTGTAACCGCCGCCGAAATCCTTGTCATTGTATAGGGTGCCGCTGGCAGTGACTACATCCCCGACCTGAGGAAGGTCATCGCTCGTCACTACAAGGTCGTTATTCCCTGAATCGCCGGTCCCATCCTGAAGATGGATCCAGTTCTTTTTCATAACACCGGCAGAAACCTTTACTACCTTTCCCCTGATAACTACTTTTTTCTCTTCGAGCTTCTTGCTGTTCTGGAATATCTCTGCAACCGTGTATGCATCAGGACCTGAAGCCTTATCCACCTTTATCTTCTCAGTTACCACCACAGCGCTGCCTTTGCTGCCAGGTGATTTCTTCTCAATACCCTTCTCCCCCTGACCAATGACGCCACCTGAAAATATAATGCTGTCAAATTTGCGTTTCAGGGTCTTGCTCTCGAAATTCCCCATTTCAGCTCCAGGAGAAAGGGTTATATCCTGACCTTTGACAACTTTGGTTTTAGGAACTGCAACCCAGGTTTTTTTTCCGTTGTTTTCAATCTGGATATAGGTATATCCACCGCTGTCCATGGATTCGATCACCTTGCCTGTCAATGGCTGGTCATCTGCTGCAAAGGATGTAAGGGCGCTTCCAAAGACTGTCAATGCAAGCACCAAGACAATAAAAAATATTTTCATCAAAACTTTCATGATATAGCTCCTTTTTATTTAAATAGTCTTATTTTCCCTTTTGCCCGATGACGCCACCTGAAAATATAATGCTGTCAAAGGTGCGTTTCAGGGTCTTGCTCTCGAAATTCTGCATTTCAGTTCCCGGAGAAAAAGTAATATCCTGGCCTTTGACAATTTTGGTTTTAGGAACTGCAACCCAGGTTTTTACTCCTTTATTCTCAATCTGGGCATAGGTATATCCACCGCTGTCCATAGTTTGGACCACCTTGCCTGACAGAGCCTGGGCATCTGCTGCATAGGATGGAAGGGCACTTCCAAAGACTGTCAATGCAAGTACCAGGACAATAAAAGACATTTTCATCAAAACTTTCATGATATAGCTCCTTTTTATTTAAATAGAATTTATCTTAAGGTCAGTTTAAACAGCCCTGTCTTACTCCGTTAAAATGCATGCTTATTTAAACAATCCACCTTAATAATTATAACTTTTAAAACAAATAAAGTAAAACCAGGCTCGGCGATAACGATAAAGGCGTGAGAAGTCAGCAGGTTGCGGGCAACTGCCGTTTTAAGGTTGCCTTATATTTTCCAGAAGAACGATTTTTTCTGTCATATCCCGGGGCATTTCACTGATGAATTCCATATATTCCCCTGTTGCAGGATGAGTGAAGCCGAGCTGTTCTGCATGGAGCATCTGACGTGGGAAAAGGATCTTATGATTCCCTGTCTCTATATATGTCTTTTTGCCGTAAGTTTTGTCTCCGAGCACCGGATGCCCTACGGAAGCAAAATGTACGCGTATCTGGTGTGTCCTGCCTGTGCCGAGTTTTGCCTCTATCAGGGTAGCATCACTGAGATGTTTTATCACCTTCCAGTTCGTTACAGCCTCCTTGCCTTTGCGCACCTTTGTAGACATCTTCTTCCTGTCAGATAAAGACCTGCCGATCTTCAGCGCTATCTCGCCGCTGACTTTCTTTAAGGTCCCATATATCAGAGCCTTATATTTTCTGTTAATTGATCTTTGCCTGAACTGCTCAACAAGGTTGTAGTATGCGCTGTCGTCGAGCGCAACCACCATGACTCCGGAAGTATCTTTGTCCAGGCGGTGAACAACGCCTGGTCTCAGTGGACCGCCTACCGACGCGAGCTTTTTGCTGTGATAAGCGATCGCATTCATCAGAGTTCCGCTGCTGTGGCCTGCAGCAGGATAGATGACCATATCAGGCGGTTTATTTACCACGATAATGAAATCATCGATGTACAATATTTCAAGCGGTATATTCTCTGGATTAAGCGTCCGGTCTTCCTCAGGAATTGTTATTGATATGATGTCCCTGTATTTCGTCTTGTAGTTAGGTTTGGTGAAATGATAGTTTACCTGCAGCAGACCCTTTTCAATCAGGTGCAACACCTGGGAGCGGGTAAGTCCTGACAGCTCTGCTGTCTGGACATCCACTCTTTTTCCTGCATCTTCGATACTGATATTGAATTCGGTTTTTTTCATCTTAGAATAATATTACCTGAAATATGCTAAATTAGGTGATATCAAAGATATTTATAACCTCGGAGGAGATGGTCAGCTTATGACAAAACAGGAAAGACAGGGGCTTGCAAAAAAAATCACTACTGAAATCAATACATTTAAAAAGGTTGTTGCTGTTATGGAGGAACCGGCAAGTCTGGTTTCACCTGAAGGTCCCGGCAACAGGTTCAGCCTGAGGGACATGATAAAGATGAAAAGCGCTGACGAACGCCAGTTGCGTGCCGCGAGGGTGAGACTGAATAAGCTGGAGAGTGCGTTAAAGAGGATAGATGGTCCGGAATTCGGGACCTGTTTTATCTGTGAACAACCTATACTGTTTGCGAGGCTTTTAGCTGTTCCTGAAACAACGAGATGCATTAAATGCGAAGATGAATAGCAGTAATTTGCTCCTGGACAGAATTGAACTCCCTCCGGCAAGACCGCGGGGGATCTCAAGGTAAGGTATAATTATTCCTTTATATTCGCTCGCTATCCATTTAACGAAAAAAATAACTTTACAATATATTATATTCTCTGTTGTAATAAAAAAAATCCCGGGAGATATCTATGATAAAAGCAGATCAGGTCATCGACGTAAAGGGACAAATGTGCCCGAGGCCGCTTTTAATGGCAAAGCAGACACTGAAGACAATGCAATCCGGAAAGATCCTTGAGGTTATATCAGATGATGAAACAACAAAGCTTACTTTTCATTCTTACCTTGAGCGCAGCGGAGACGAGCTCCTGGACATGCATCAGGACGGACTGGTAATACACCATTATATCAAGAAAAAATAGCCTTTCTCATTTCATGAGGGGTAGAGAAGGTAATGTTATGAGCTCTCTCATTAAATGGCATCATCCCCGAGTTTTAGTCCCCTTTATACCTGCACATTAATCAGAATAATTCAGATTGCCGCAAATCCCTCTTGACAATCATATAAATATATGGTTATATGATTATATGAAAAAAGTGGAAAAGACCATGAAGCTGTTATCAGACAATACCCGTCTGAGGATACTGATGCTCCTGACGAGAAGGGAATTATGCGTATGCCAGATCATGGGGGTCTTGGGGGTATCACAGCCGCTTGTATCGAGGAACCTGAAGCTCCTTGGTGACGCCGGTTTTCTGACAGAACGGAAGGAAGGGAAGCTGGTCTTTTATTCAATGAAGAAAAAGATGGATGTTCTCAACAGCAGGCTTGTTGAGCTGTTGAAGGAGACCTTAAAAGGTGATAGGATTTTATCAGATGACCTCAGGTCACTTGGGGAATGCGAGGAGTTTCAGAAAAAGACCGGAAAGTGCGATATGAAGACTTTCTCTGATTATATGTCAAAAAGCCGCAGGAAGGCATTGAAAGTTTAGGGGTCTTAAAACAATGTTTCTCCATTTTTTACAGGTAATTATTCTTTGGTGTTCCCTGTTCCTTTTGCTGCCCGCGAATGCATTTCCGCAGGAAAGGGTCTTATCGCTCAAGGAGGCTATTGAACAGGCTATGTCTGGAAACCCTGAGCTGAGGGCCAGCGAAAGGGCGCTTTCTGCACACAGGGAGGACATAGGCATAGCAAAGAGCTTCCTCCTGCCGAAGCTGACATTCGAGGAGCGGTTCATGAGGACGAATAATCCCACCTATGCGTTTATGTCAAAGCTCAACCAGGAGAGGTTTTCGACCGCTGATCTGGGAGGCGCTCCTGATACTTTCAATCACCCGGAGGTCATAAATGATTTTCAGACGAGCTTTTCCTTTGAGCAGGCGGTGTTTGCACCCAGGGCCTATATCGGCATTGATATGGCGAAGAAGGAGTACTCTGCAAAGGGTGATGACTTCAGCAGGAAAAAGGAAGAAGTTGCCCTGAATGTATTCAAAACCTATCTCGGGATACAGACCGCAAAGGAGTTTGTTGCTGTCACAGAGAAGGCGATCGGGGACGCAAAGGAACATCTGAGGATTGCGGAGGCACGATATAATGCCGGACTCGGGCTTTATTCCGATATGCTGAGGGCGCAGGTTGCCTTGTCATCTGCAGAAGAAAAAAATGTCTCTGCCCGTAAGAACCTCGAAGTTGCCAAAAGGGCGCTCGGTTTGATGATGGGACTGACAGAGGCAGTGGATGTGCAGAAAGAGAGACCAAAACTTGATGTCAGGGAACTGGAATTTTATACGGGAACGGCTTTGTCGAGAAAAGACCTGAAAAGTCTTGAGACGCGATACAAGAATGCGGAGAATGCCCTGAAGATGGCGAATGCAGGATATCTGCCGATCGCAGGTCTTGGCGGTGCGTACCAGATGAACAGCCATCGCAGTCCTTTTGGAGATGAGGGGAACAGCTGGCAGATGATGGCATTTCTGAGGTGGGAACTTTTTGACGGGACAAAGCGGGAGCATGAGCGCTCAAAGGCACAATATCAGATAGCAGAGGCAGGTGAATATCTGGAAGGTCTGAAAAAACAGATATCCTTCATGATATATGATGCATACCTGACGGTCGAAGAGGCAGGAAAAAGACTTGAGCTTGCGGAACATGCGCTGAAAGCAGCAGAGGAGGGCAGGAGGCTGGTCAAGACGCGATACGAGAATTCGCTTTCCACGATGGTGGACCTGCTCGATATCCAGACAAACCTGGATGCTTCGAGGGCGAACGTTGTAGAAAAAGAAGGGGCGTATCTGACAGCCGTTGCAAACCTCGGATTCCAGAGCGGGACGATACTGAAGGACCTGGGGATAGAGAACTTGAGGAGGACGAAGATGAAAAGAAGCATATACACCCTATTGATTATAGTGATGACAGGCGTTGTTTTGGCAGGCTGCGGAGACAAGGTAAAGCCCGGCGTCCACGAAGTGAAAAGGGAAAAGGTAACAGGAGTGTCAGTCTGAAGCAATAAGGCCTGCGGAGGTTGCCGAGTACTTTGAGACCTACAGGTACGGTCAGGGCAAAGACGATCAGTGTCATTGCGAGCCGTATGATGGGGTCGGTAACTTCTCTCAGGGTGAAAGAAGGCGACAGGGTCGGCGCTGGTCAGCTCCTCCTGACGATCGATGACAGGGATGTTGCCCAGAGGGTAAAGGCAGCGGAAAAAGGTCTTGAGGCCGCGAGACAACACCAGTCTTTGTCCGACATTACCTATCAGCGCTATAAAAAACTCTATGATGACAAGGCCCTTGCCGGGCAGGAACTCGATCAGATCGAGACGCAGAAAAAAGTCTCTGATATCGAATATGAAAGGGCAAAGGCCATGGTGGACGAAGCCCGCATTTACCAGGGCTTTACCAGGATTACCTCACCGGCCTCAGGGGTTGTTACAGAAAAGAAGATCGAGGTGGGAAGCATGGCTGTGCCCGGCATGCCGGTGCTTACTGTTGAGGACAACTCAGCCTACAGGGTCGAGGTGAACGCGGACGAGAAACTGGCCGGGACAGTGAAGACAGGAATGGAAGTAGCTGTGTTTATCGAGGCATTGAATAAGAGAACTTGCCGGCAGGGTGACCGAGGTTGTCCCGTCGATCGATCCGCTGTCCCGAAGTTTTCTCGTAAAGATAGCTGTCAGTGGTAAAGACCTTAAAAACGGACATTACGCGAAGAGTGTCCATACCAATAGGGAAAAAGCAGGCGCTGCTGGTCCCGAAAAAAGCGGTTGTAGAAAAAGGGCAGCTCACCGGGGTGTATACGGTTGACAAGAATTCCGTTATAGCCTACAGGCTTGTGAGGGAAGGGAAGCCCTATGGCGACAGGGTCGAGATACTCTCAGGACTGAATCCCGGCGATACCGTGATTGTCGATGGGGTGGAAAAGGCTGTAGACGGTGGAATGGTAAGTAAGCAGTAAGTAGTAAGTAGTAAGCAGTAAGTAGTAAGTAGAAGTCGAAAGGCATTCAGGAAATGAAGCATTTAATACAACCTTACGGCTTTGACCGAAGCTCCGATGCTAATAATTGTGAAGGACAAGGAATGAACGGAATCGGTATATCAGGAAAGATTGCGAAGGCATTTATAAAATCAAAGCTCACTCCTCTGATTGTGCTGGCCTCACTCCTGCTCGGTATTTTTGCGGTGATCGTTACCCCCAGAGAAGAGGAGCCGCAGATCGTTGTTCCGATGATAGATGTGATGGTCGCGTATCCCGGGGCCTCGGCAAAAGAGGTGGAAGAGCGTGTCACGAAGCCGATGGAGAAGTTCCTCTGGGAGATAAAAGGCGTCGAATATGTCTATTCAATAGTGAAGCCCGGGATGAACCTGACGATCGTCAGATTCTACGTTGGCGAAGATATGGAGACGAGCCTTGTAAAACTGTACAACAAGCTGATGTCTCACTATGACAGGATCCCTTCCGGTGTTTCCCAGCCGCTGGTAAAGCCAAAATCCATAGACGATGTCCCCATTGTCACCTTTACGCTCTGGAGCAGCCGTTACAACGGCTATGAGTTAAGGCGCGTGGCCCAGGAAGTCTGCGAAGAGGTAAAGAAGGACAAGGATGTTTCCGAGACAAGCGTCATCGGCGGACAGAAGAGGCAGGTCAGGATATTCCTTGACCCTGCGCGTTTGAAGGCGTATAGCGCCTCATCGTTTCAGATAATCGGTGCGCTCCAGAAGGCAAACTTTATTTTGCCCTCAGGCGCGTTTTCTTCGGGCAACAGGGAATACCTTGTTGAGACCGGCGCCTTCCTGAAGAATACCGATGAGATAGGCGCGCTTGTAATAGGAGTATCGGACGGAAAACCTGTCTATCTCCGGGACGTTGCACAGATAAAAGACGGGCCTGAAGAACCCTCGAATTATGTCTTTATGGGGCTTGGCCCTGAGGCAGAGAAAAAGGGGATTTCATCAGTCTACCCCAAGTCAGGTCAATACGAGGCGGTCACCCTGACGCTTTCCAAGAAAAAGGGGGCGAACGCCAGTATTGTTGCTGATGAGGCGATAAAAAAGATAGCCGCCCTCAAGGGAAGCCTTATACCTTCGGACATAGAAGTTACCATAACAAGAAACTACGGAGAGACCGCTAAAGAAAAATCCAATGAACTTCTCGAACACTTATTGATCGCGTCCCTTTCAGTCATCATACTGATAGCCCTTGCGCTGGGGTGGCGGGAAGCGATTGTGGTTGCGGTGGCTGTGCCGGTGACACTGTCCCTTACACTGCTGATCAATTACCTGTATGGATATACCCTGAACAGGGTGACCCTTTTTGCGCTGATATTCTCGATAGGTATCCTCGTTGATGACGCGATCGTGGTGGTAGAAAATATCCACAGGCATTTCAGGATGCACAAGATAGACCCCCTGACTGCAGTACTCGCTGTCGATGAGGTCGGCAACCCGACTATTTTGGCAACATTTGCAGTGATCGCGGCCCTTCTGCCGATGGCCTTTGTTTCCGGACTTATGGGGCCGTACATGAGACCTATTCCTGTCGGTGCATCTGCGGCAATGATATTCTCGCTCCTGATAGCCTTTATCGTGAGCCCCTGGATGAGTTATAAGGTGTTGAAAAATGTGAAGTCTTCAGGGCACGAAGAAGATGGAAAACTCTATGGCTTCTATGAAAAGATACTGGGTCCCCTTATTGATAACAGGAAGAAGCGGGCCGCTGCGCTCGCTATTGTCCTGATGCTTCTTGGTCTTTCACTTCTGCTCATCCCGCTCAAGGGCGTGAAGCTGAAGATGCTCCCCTTTGACAACAAGAGTGAAGTCCAGATCATAGTGGATATGCCGGAAGGGGTCACCCTTGAAGAGAGCGCAGCGCTTGCCAGGGAGATGGGGGAGTATATAAAGACCGTGCCCGAGGTGACTGATTTCCAGGCGTATACAGGGACAGCGGCCCCCTATAATTTTAATGGTCTTGTAAGGCATTATTTCCTGCGTTCCGGCAGCAATGTCGTTGATTTACAGGTCAATTTCGTAGGAAAGGGAGAGAGAAAGGCGCAGAGCCATGACATCGCGAAACAGATGAGGCCGGAACTTAAGAAGATCGCCGACAAATACCATGCGAAACTAAAGGTGGCGGAGATCCCTCCTGGGCCGCCTGTTCTCAGCACCCTGGTGGCGGAGATATACGGGCCTGACATGAAGAGGCAGATAGAGATAGCAGGCGATGTGAAGCGCATATTTGAACATACCGAGGGTGTGGTTGATGTTGACTGGTATGTAGAGGACGACCAGAAAAAGCTCACTTTTGATGTCGACAGGGAAAAGGCGGCACAAAACGGCATAACAACCGAGGCTGTCAGCCAGAGCATGAGGGCAGCGCTCGGAGGAGTGCCGGCAGGTCTTGTCCATCTTGAGCAGGAGAAAGAGCCTGTTGAGCTTTATCTGCGTATGCCCCTTCAGGAAAGGTCGGACATCGCATCGCTCAGGGAGATCTCTGTGCCTTCTGCAAACGGCAGCCTTCTGCCCCTTTCAGAGCTCGTGAAGGTCCGGGAAGGGATTGAGGACAAGACGATTTATCATAAAAACCTGAAACGCGTGGTCTATGTAACCGGAGATGTGGCAGGCGCTGCCGAGAGTCCTGTATATGCGATACTGAAAATGAGTGACGCTATAAAAAAGCTCAGGCTTGCCGAGGGCTATGAACTCAAACAGTATTCGTCTGTTCAGCCATGGCTCGAAAATACCTACTCCATGAAGTGGGACGGGGAATGGCATATTACCTATGAAGTATTCAGAGACCTCGGGATCGCCTTTGCAGCGGTCCTGGTCCTGATCTATATTCTTGTGGTCGCCTGGTTCAGGAATTTCGTGACTCCCCTGATCATTATGGCCCCCATTCCTCTTACCCTTGTGGGTATACTCCCGGGCCACTGGATATTCGGCGCGTTTTTTACCGCAACGTCCATGATCGGCTTTATTGCGCTTGCAGGCATCATTGTGAGGAACTCGATCCTGCTGATAGACTTTGTGCAGATGGAATGGCGCGATTGCGGAGGACTGAGGAACGCGCTGATAAAGGCGGGGGCTGTAAGATTCAGACCGATAGCCCTGACAGCTGCTGCTGTGGTGGTAGGCTCTTTTGTGATGCTCTTCGATCCCATATTCCAGGGCCTTGCGATAGCGATGATGTTCGGGGCGGTTGCCGCCACCGGGCTGACACTGATAGCTGTCCCGCTCCTCTATTATGAGTTTTTCAAGGGAAAAGATCTGTCCTTTACGGGCAGAGGAAACTGAGCTTAAAGAGGAGGAAAAAGATAGGGAAAAGAGTGAAAATTAAAGAATAATATGGTATAATTAAACAATGATGCAACAATGAAATTAATATCATTTGAGATGCGTAAAAGTCATGGAGGTGAATTAAAATGTCATATAACAGATGTACATGCCAGAAGTGCGGTAATCAGTATGCAACCGTGATAGATAAAGACGAAGATCTTCAAAATGAACCCTGTCCCAATTGCGGTGAAAAACAGTTGAAAATTATTGCACCGATGAGTGTTTCCGAGGTCAACAGTCTTTTCTCCGGCGGTGGTTGAAGCCCGAGAGGGTGCTGAGACCGGTCAGGTCTTAAACAGATAAAAAAGAGAAGGGCGTTGCTGTAAAGCGCGCCCTTTTTTTATTGTATTAAGCCTGCATCTCTATCCTGAATTCTGCACCATCTTCGGTATTTTTTGCTGTCAGTTTTCCATTCCCTTTATTTTCGATAATCATTTTTGACATATAGAGGCCGATTCCGGTGCCCTTGTCCTCCTGTTTGGTTGAAAAATATGGCTCGAATATCTTGTCCATGATATCCTCTGGAATACCTCCTCCATTGTCCCTTATGGTCAGCAGGGCTTTATTGGCCTCCCTGAAGAGCCGTATTGTGACCCTTGGGTGTTTTACATCTCTTTCAATGAGAACATCTTTTGCATTATTGAGGAGGTTCAAAAGTACCTGGGAATATTCATTAGGGAAACCTTCAATGGTTATGTCGTCCTTTATGTCAAGTTCAATGTCAATGCCTCTGTTTTTGAAGCTTGCATTTACAAAAGAAATGGACTTGATTACAGACTCTGCCACGCTGAATTTCTGGGGTTCTTTTTGCGGCGCAAAAAAGTATCTGAAATCATCGATAGTCACAGACATGCTTTGTATTATAGCCATTGCTTTATCAACGCTGTCATTAAGATACTCTTTGTCAAGGTCCCCGAACTCATGCGCATTTTTTAAGTCCTGTATTAAAAGGCCGATGTTATTAAGAGGCTGCCTCCATTGATGTGCAATATTGCCGATCATTTCGCCCATGGAAGCAAGCTTTGCCTGCTGTATCAGCAAGTGGTCCTTTTCTCTCCCTTTTGCAATTTCTTCAGCGACCCTTTGCTCCAGGGTCCGGGTCAATTGATCAAGATTCCTCAGTAATTCACTTAAGGCACGCAGGGGAAACCTGCGCATAAAGCCATAAATTAACAAACCGGTTATTATGCCTCCTAATGTGAAATAAGCTGTAAAATCCAGGAGATGTCTGAGAGAGCGGCTTATCTCAATTCTCCCCACAATATGCCCTGAGTCAAGGAGGTCCCTGCTGCGCGTTAAAAGAGGCAATTCCGGCTGGTCATCAACCTCTGCCAGCAAAACGCCCTTTCTGTTGATAATGCAGCGCTTTTCCTTGGTGCTATCTGCCGGCCGGCGTGCCAGAAATTCTTCCATTCTCATAGTCTCGTAGTGCCACCAAAGCGGATTTTGATTTATCATGCTGGTCAGATCATGGGCATTGATTTCTGTTTCCATTGAAAGGACAGAGTTCAGTTTAATATATCCGACGGAAAAGTAGATGGCAGGAATTGAGACAGCAATTATTAAGGACAGTATTGCAGTCAGAATATTTGTAATATGTATGACATTGGAAATACGGTGTTGCATTCTACGTAATCACCTGGTAACCAGGTGACCTGTTTTGCTGAGAATAGACTGTCCGGAGGAAGAAAAGACAAAATCTATAAACTGCCTGACCAGGGGTGAAGACTTGGGACCTGTAATTATATAGAGACTCTTTAAAATACGGATAGGCGCCGTCGGCCAGTGTCCTGACGCTCGGCTTTACGCCGTTTAATGAAAGTATGTTCAGATTCCGCTTCTCCGAGATAAGCTGGCAGAGGGTGCTTGCCCCGAAGGAACCCGGCAGTCTTTCGATCAAGTCAGCGTTTTCCTGATCAGTAACAGCAATGTTCAGGCCGCTTCTTTTAAACGAATTCTGAACAGCCCTGTTCATATCCTCAGACATGCTCTCCAGGATTTTAGTGCTTGCCTCTCCGGCAGGACGCAGTATAAGGCGAACGGGCGTATCGTCAGGCCAGGATATGGTATTGCCGTTGTAGATGTCAACCACCTCCTGCAAGGTAATATTAGACAGATTATTTGTCTTATGCGTAACAAACACAAAGGGGGTTTTTGCATATTTAATGGCCGACAGTCCTTTGCTTTTGCTCATCGCCAGAGGGCTCTTTGTATGAAATCGCGATATCCAGTTGGCCTCCGAGAAGGGCCTTTATCCCTCCGCTGCTGCCGAGGCTTGGAAGCACGGTTATGGTTACATCAGGATGTGTTTTCCGGAACTGTTCGCCAAGCAATTTCATGGTAGCCAAGTCTGTGCCGGTCCCGCCGATCTTTATTTCTTTTGCTGGGCCTGCAGCATAAAGTTTGCTGTTCAATGCAAAGAATGAAACAGTCAATACAATCAGGACAACTACACGAAAAGTCAGGAAAACAGATAATTGCCTTGGCCTGTTCACTTTTCCCCTTTAATGTTTTGTATTAAATTGGGATAAAGCTTTTTCATGCAGTCAGGACAGATGCCGTGAGTGAAGACAGCTTCGGAATGTTCAGCGATATATCCTTCGATCTGTTTCCAGTAGCCATCATCATTCCTTATTTTTTTGCAGGAAGAGCAGATGGGAAGGAGACCGCTCAATTTTTTTACGTTATTGAGGGCATCCTGGAGTTTGGCAATGAGTTCATCCTTTTCTTTGCTCTGTTGTTGAACTTTCTTTTCGAGCATGATGTTTTCCGCACATTTTTCCACTGAGGCAAAGAGAGAGGCCATATCCAGGGGTTTCATTATATACTTGTCGATACCTACTTCAATAGAATTAATCAAAATGCTCGCATCACTATGAGCGGTTGTCAGGATAATCTTGCTGTTTTTGTCTAAGGCTTTGATTTCTTTTGACATTTCCATCCCGTCCAGCACAGGCATCCTGATGTCTGATATCACTATATCGGGCCTGTATTGCTTATACAGGTCGAGTCCTTCCCTCCCGTTTTCAGCCTCGTACACGGTCAATACTCTCCTCTTCAGCATTCTGGCCACCGCTGACCTTGTTACCTCTTCATCCTCTACATACAGAATTGATATCGTCAGCTTTCCATCTAGGTTATTGGTTATTGTTATCCATCGTTATATTATTGCGATTTTACCATTGGAAATCAAACATAAGTTTTGAAACATTAAAGGTGCAATGAAAAGTTCGCCGCTGCTGCCATGAAATTACTAATGACCTTAGTAACCTTTGCCTGAGTGCTAACGACTAAATTGCAGTTAAATGGATAGCGAGCGATACTCCCCGGTCTTGACGGAGAAAGTCTTCAAAGTATTTTGCTTGCATCAAAATAGAGGGTCTCAATACAGCAAAAAAATGATTATAATTTCAAGGAATCCAGCAGGTGGACTTTTTCTTCGAGTTCAATATCAGTCAGAAGAGAGTGCTTTCTCAGTATTGTAAGCATGTCCATCAATTCCCTTTTCCTGCTCTGTGGTGAAGGTTTTGCATTCCAAACGGTTTTCCTTGGAAGCCGGCATTTCATTTCTTAATCTCGAGTATTCTCTTTAACCAATATGGAGCATCAGAGACATGAAACAGAAGATTTCTTTTCTTCGTCTTTACTTCCAGATAGGTGAAAAAGAGCCTTTTGGTGGTTGCGACATCCTGTATTTCATTATAAAATAATGATTGCGACAAAGAACTCCCAAGTCCGTCAAACCTGAAAATTGCCCTCTTATTAGTCAGAAAAACAGAATAAGCCGGCTTTATCCCGGAATGGCTCTTCCGGGTAGTGTCGTCAATGATCTCTTCGCCAGGCAGCATTTCAAAAGAAAGGGTCCAGAACATAGCGCCTCCATCAAACTTCAATGTTGCATCAATTGACAATAATATAAAACGATTACATCTTATTTTTCCAGTCTTAACCGGAATTACTTTCTTGTCCTGACATCGGACAGATACCTTCCAGATTGTTGCAAGGATGGGCTTTATTGGAAATCGACATAGCAACTTACGGGATATATGTTTAGCCCGGATAATTCATAAATTTCAGACAAATCGAATCAGAATAAGGCGGGGTATAGTGTTGGAGTGAAATCCCGTCTCGATAGTTCATGTCGGTCCATTGTAATTCTCCTATGCTTATTTGCTTATTTTACTTTCCCTGTAAATATGTAGTCGTTGTCCTTCTGTTTTGAGTGGCAGTTTATGCACCCTTTAACCTTGCCGGACGCCTCTACCTTTCCGTCAGGTAAATACTTTACCCAGAACCAGTCTCCTCCTTCGGGGTTATAGCCCTTAATCTTATACATCACCGTTAGAGCGACGAATATTTTGTCTGCGGTATAATTCTCTTTTACGATAATGGAGCCGTCAGCCAGACTTTTTTTCTTATTTATCGAATAGGATGCTGTATTGTTAACGAATGTCGTCAGTAATGCCCCGTGAGGCTCCGTGCCCTTGTATAGTTTTTCCTTTCCGGGCCACATGCTCCAAGCCCGGTAAGGGTCATTCCTGATGATATACTCATTGAGTTTCTCTGCATCCGGCCCGGGCAGAACAATCTGCGTCTCCGAAGGGACGGTCTCATGGATGGCGTTTGCTGAAAGGCCGAAGCCAAGGACAAAAAACACTGCTGCAAAAGTTGTAAATATCCGTTTCATTGTTAAACCTCCTTGTATTCATATACCGGTTATTAAATGCATAAAGGATTAAAGGAAGGCCGATACAGAGCCCGCACCCCTTTGCAGGGAGCAGAGCTTGGACTATCTTTAATCTCAGTCTGCTTTCAGATCATTTTTTATTTTCTCAAATTCTTCTCTTGTTATCTCTCCTTTTGCGTATCTTTTCTTGAGGATATCCAGCGCTGTATCCCCGCTGGTTTCTTTTTTTGCGCCGGTCGTAACAATCCTGATGAAAAAGACGATCCCGAGGATAACCAGCACCCAGAAAAAAATCATAAACACCCATCCGAATCCCATCCCCCATCCATAACCCCAGTGCATCATAATCACCTCTGCTTAAGAAAAGCCTATCACATTGGACTTTAGCCTGCAACAGGATAAAAATAAAGAAAGTGCCTCTCTGTATTGAAAGTTAAGAGACATATGATTAGACTATTGACATGATAAGAAAGGCGCTTATTCTGAAAGTCTTCGATGCAGCATATATGCAAAGGTGGAATGACAAGGTGCGGCCTGTTGAGTTGGTGGAACTCGACAAGCAGGCGCATAAAATGGTTACAGCTTTTTTCCTTGGAAAGTTCGAAGAGGAGACCCCCGGCTTTAGCTGGACTGAGGTGATAGAAGGGGGAATATTTGAGCTTCTGCAGCGGCTTGTGATAACCGACCTGAAGCCTCCGATTTTCTACAAAATCAAGGAGGACAGGGAAAAGTATAAAAAGCTCAATGAATGGGTTTATAAAGAGATAGAGCCGATCATCTCTCCGCTTGGGAAAGATTTTTGCCGGAGGTTTAAGGAGTATTTTAATAATTCCAGAGGCAACATCAATAAGAAGATCCTCAGTGCTTCCCATTTTTATGCCACGAAATGGGAATTTGATATCATAGAGAGGGCAAATCCCGACGGTTATGAGATAGCCTCGATAAAACAGGACCTGCAGAAAAAGCAGGGGCACTACTCCGGCCTTAAGGGTATGGTCCAATTGAAGGAAGAAACGCGCTACAGAGACTTCCTCGATTTATGCGGTCAGCTCAGGTTCCAGGCGCGTTGGGCAAATCTCCACAGGATACCAAAGACCTCTGTTATCGGCCATTCTCTCTTCGTTGCTGTATTGTCTTATCTCTTTTCTCTTGAGATCAGGGCATGTCACAGGAGGTGTGTCAATAATTATTTTACCGGGCTGTTTCACGACCTCCCTGAGGTGCTTACGAGGGACATCATCTCGCCTGTCAAGAGGTCAGTTGAAGGTTTGAGCGATTTGATAAAACAGTATGAAAAAGAGCAGATGGAACATGAAGTCTACGGTCTGATCCCGAAGGAGTGGCACAAAGATGTGAGGACCTTTACTGAGAAGGAGTTTGACAGCATCATTACCCTCAGGGGAAGGCGGAAAAAAATGGGCAGCGATGAAATCAGTGAACGTTATAACGCTGACCTTTACAATCCGCGGGACGGAGTGCTTGTCAAGGCAGCCGACAGCCTTGCGGCTTTTATTGAGGCCTATGTTGCTATCAGAAACGGAAGCTACAGCCGCGAATTCCAGGAGGCGAAGCTGGAGTTCAGGGACACCTACGGAAGGGCCACAATAGCAGGCATCAACTTCGGGGAGATCTATGCTGACTTCGACTGACCCATGAGCTTGTGCGTTACCATTTGAAGTGAGAAGGAACCAAAAATATCCTTCCAGGCACAAAACAAAATTTGATGAAGATTTAAGGGAATAAATCATGGAAAAAATCAAGAAGATTTCAAAGAAGGCTGATGGGCCGGCGGCGAAGAAAGCAAAGTCCCCAAGATGCGGACTTTGCGGAAAGACAAAAAATTTGATCAAAACAGACTGCTGCGGGCAGTGGATCTGTGACGACGAACACAAATATGTTGCGTTTTCATACGCCAGAAACAGCTGCAGCCGCAACCACCGGCGTTTTACGCTCTGTGGTCATCATTTTGCAAATGAGCACACCGGGGACTGGAAGGAATGTACAGCGTGCAGGAATAGCTTTAAGACGGAGATGTATGTCTGGTATGGGACCAATGAATACAATTTTGAACAGCTGGAGAACCCTCCTTCTTATGAGCCGACCAGATGTAACAGATGCAACAAGGTGATCGTGCTGGCCGAAGAGGGATATTCGACTAAGGGCGATGAATATATGTGTGGAAAATGTACAGACGTTAAATTTGAAGAATTTAAGCGTCGAACAAAAAAACAACCATAGAATAAAGGACCTCATAATTGAATAGACCTTTACTTCAAAATCTCTGCTGTCTCCTCTTTTCCTCGGCGCTCAGGGGGATTCACTCTCCTCGGCGAGCCGCCGGGGCGACCGAAGAGACAAAGAGGGGAAAAAGAATGCCGCATTATCACATCCATGACTAAACCAGTCCTGGAAAGAGACTCTGATCTCCGTTTTCCGCATTTTATTGTTCTGAAGGCCTCGGCAGGGTCAGGGAAGACGCGCACACTTACTGAAAGGTTTGTCCAGTTCATACTCTCTGATACAATCCCCAATAACAGACTGAGAAACATTCTGGCTGTGACTTTTTCAAACAACGCTGCCAGGGAGATGAAGGAAAGGATCCTCCAATGGCTGAAAGCCGTTGCCTTCAATGACCCTGAGAGTATAAACGAGCTTTCTGAAATCATCACCCTGACCCGGGAGCAGATGATTGAAAAGGCCGGAAAAATGATCGGGGAGATCCTGGAAAATTACACTGATTTTCAGGTCAGGACCATAGACAGCTTTATGGCTGCAGTGTTTAAGGCCTCTGCCATTGATTTTGGGTACAACCCTGAATTTGATATCCTCATGAAGAATGATGCGATCATGGAATACTCCTTCAACCTTTTTTTAAGAGATGTCAGGGAAGGGTCCTCGGAGGCTGCGCTCTTTAGCTCGGTCATAGCAACGCTCAATGAAAACAAGAAAAAAGACACGTCATTCCTCTGGGACCCGTCATCAGCTCTCCTTGACGAGATTAAAAAAATCTACCGGAAGCTTGCAGCAACAGGCAAAAAACCCAGGATCGTAGATTATGCAGCAGAGACTGCTGTTATAAAGGAGAAGATAAGGGAGACGCTTGAAAATATAGAAGCTCTTGTCCTGCAATCAGGACTGGAGTTGAGCAGGAAATCAACCTATAAGGATATTCTCCCGCTTGTCAGACAGGGAAGGTACGCTGATCTTATAGGTAAAGGTCTGAAGACCCCTCCTGTAAACAAGTTGAAAAAGGCAGACAGTACAGAGCAGGAATTTTATGAGCAGATAGTCGGGCAATGGCTTGTAGTCGGGGATTTGATCAGCCAATACGCAGCGTTCCATGTCCGGTCATGTTTTACGCCTTACCTGAAGATATACGAGCAATTCAGCAAAATGATTGAATATACGAAAAGACGGCAGGGAAAGGTATTTATCGAGGACATCAACAGGAACCTGGCCGAATATCTCAATGCTGAGATTGTCCCTGATGTCTACTTCCGTATAGGTGAGACCATATTTCACTTTCTTATTGACGAATTTCAGGACACCTCGCCAATTCAGTGGAGAAACCTCTTTCCCCTTATCGAAAATTCCCTTTCTCAAAAGGGTAGCGCCTTTGTTGTGGGGGACACCAAACAGGCCATTTACGGCTTCCGTGACGCGGATTACACCATCATGAAAACCTTTGAAACCCAAAACCCGTTCCCTTCAGCTCAATATGCTGTGCAGGAACTAAAGGTCAATTACAGGAGCCTGCAAAGGATAATCGAGTTCAATAACAAGGTGTTCAAGGACATTGTCGCAAATAGCGATGCCTACAGAGAAGCTGGCGGCAGAAGCGGGTTGACAGACTATATCGCAGAAGGTCAGAGAGGGACTGGAAAGTCCCGGATATGCTGAAGTCACTATCTTTGAAAAAGATGCTGAGGACCAGCCTGAGAGGAAAAAGATACAGACGCTTGTCCATGAGCTGCACTCACGGGGTTACGCATATGGTGATATTGCTGTTCTGACCCAAAAAAATGAGGATGCGGTCAGGGCCACTACCTGGCTCAATGAAGAGAACATACGTTTTATCTCATACAGCAGTCTTGATATAAGGAGGAGAAAGATCACAGGAGAGATCGTCTCGCTTTTGAATTTCCTTTCTTCACCAACCAGCGACTATCATTCGCCACCTTTGTATTGGGGGACATCTTTACCAAAACAGCAGCTGGACATTCTTCCTCTGAAATGCCCGGCAGGTTCAGGGAATTTTTCTTTCTGCAGAGGAGCAACCCTCCTCTTTACAAGGCGTTTCAGCAGGAATTCAAAGACCTCTGGGAAACTTACTTTGCCGGCCTTTTCAGGGCCTCCGGCTATCTTCCTCTGTATGACCTTGTTACCGAGATATTTAATGTCTTCAGGGTCTTTGAGATCCTGGAAGAGGAAGAGGCGACCCTGGTAAAGATACTTGAGGTTGTGAAGGATTTTGAAGGCGCTGGATATAACAGCCTGAGAGACTTTCTTGGTTTTGCAGGCAATGATGAGACCAACGAAACAGAATGGAACATGAATGTCCCGAAAAACATGGATGCTGTTCATGTCATGACAATACACAAGGCCAAGGGACTGGGATTCCCTGTTGTGCTGGTATTGCTCTATGACGAGAAAAGCAAGGGGTTTGATTATATTGTACAGGAGGATGAAGAAGGGGCCTGCCTGCTTAAGATAACAAGAGACATCCTCTGCAGCGCCCCTGATTTTGAGGGCTTATACAGCGAAGAAGCCATAAAAGATAAGGTCAACAGGCTCAACAGCCTCTATGTTGGTTTTACGCGTCCCAAGGAAGAGCTCTATGTGATAGGTGTCAGGGCCAAAAACAATGGATATCCCTTTGACCTGCTCCCTGCGGATGACTATCCTCCCACTGTCAAGCCCGGCAGGAGACCTGTTGAAAAGCCTGAAACTGTGCAGACCTTTTCTTTCAGGCATTCACATGGCCGGACTGAATATCATGCCAGCCATGAGCAGATCATAAATGGGGAGATCATCAATCTTGAGGAAAGGCAGAGAGGTGAATTCATTCACAGGGTACTGTTTTATGTTGAGTATGCACAAGATGGATATGAAGAAGAACTTCTCTCTATCATCAGGAAGATAAAAAACGAATCCGGCGCTGAATATCCTGATAAAGAAATTAAAGAGACTGTCATGCGCCTGATAGGGCATGAGGATATGGCTGAGTACTTCAGGCAGAAGCCGGGCAGGGAGATCAGGCGTGAACAGGAATTCTCTGATGGCGAGGGAAGACTGTTTCGGATGGACAGGGTGATCATAGACAGGGACAAAATAACTGTCATTGATTATAAGACCGGAGGAGAAAAAGAAGCATCAGGGGAAAAATACCTGGTCCAGATGAAGACCTATATGAGGGTACTCAAAGGGGTCTATCCCGGCAGGGAAGTCCAGGGGATAATCGCTTACGCGGACCTTGGGGAAATAAGGAGATTGTCTTGAAGGTTAAGCTTATTTCCCCCAGAAAGAGCCTGATAGAGGAGATCATACCGAACTGGAGAGGTCGGAACGGGATTATTCCTCAAACCTGATAGTATTCCCGGGCAGAAGGCCGGCCCATTTTTTAAGGAAGGCACTTGCAAAGAAGATGCAGGGAAGCTTTATACCACCTGTTATTTTTTCTATGGACGAGTTTATTGATCACCTCTGTGAACATAAGCTCTCCGGGAGAAAGCTTGAGGGCCTCGACGCTGTCGCGCTCCTTTACGATATCCACAGAAAGGCCCTGAATCCGCTTGGCAAAGGGAGTTTCATGACTCCGGACAGTTTCTTTCCGATAGGGCTCAAGATTTACCGAGACCTGGAAGAATTATGCATAGAGGGTATTGATCACAATCGTGTAAAGGATATTGAACTCTATGCTGAAGAAGTCATACCAGAGCAGACGCTCAAGAGATTGCAGTCCCTGTCTTTTTTCTACGAGGAATTCCACAAAATCGTCAGGGAGATGGGATCTTCAACGAGATCGCTCAGATATTGTGCTGCAGCTGAGTTGATCGAGGACTCAGATATTTACAGATTTCAGCAGGTGATTTTCGCGGGTTTTTTTGCCCTTACCAGATGCGAAAAAACAATGTTTCAGAAATTGCTTTTAAGGGACAATACACTATTTATATTTCAGGACAGCAAAGGCATGAAGGAAAAACTTGTTGAACTTGGAGTAAGACCTGCTGAAGAGCAATGGGAGCGCGACAAGGCTGAGGTCCATTTCTACAGCAGTCCTGATACTCATGGTCAGGTATATGCCCTGCGCAGTATCCTTGAAAGTAAAATAAAAGAGGACGGGCCGTTTTTTGACAATACGGCCATTGTGCTTCCCTCCTCAGACACCCTTTTCCCTCTCCTGCGCCAGGGGACCAACATGATAGATGAAGACAGCTACAATATTTCCCTGGGGTATCCACTGCAGCGTACGCCTGTCTTTGCCTTTCTCAATAATATTATGGAACTCATAACATCCATGGACGGGGGCCGCGTCTATCTGCCGGACTATCTTAATTTCGTCCTGCATCCCTATACAAAAAATATCTACTTTAACGAAAGCGCTGAAATAACACGGATAATGTTCCATGCCATTGAAGAAGGGCTCACAAAATACAGGACAAAGACATTTGTCAGCCTGCGGGAGATAGAAGAGGACGGAAAACTCTTTGAGCTTGTGATGGACAAGCTCCCTCAGGATGAAAAGGGATTAACAAGAGAGTTTCTTTCAGCGCACCTGAGGAGCATTCACAAAAATACCATAGAGAAATTTCTCTCCTTTGAAAATGTAAGGGACTTTTCCCTGAAATGCACTGAACTGCTGACCTATATATTCAATAACAGCACTGCGAAGCTTCATCCCCTCTTTTATCCCTTCTCGGAATCTTTTATGCGGTCCCTTGAGCTCATCTCCAGGTCGCTGATGAAGGACATCGTCTTTACAGAACAGGCAAGCTACTTCACTTTTTTCAGAAAATACATCATGACCTGTTATACGCCCTTTGAGGGCACTCCTGTAAAGGGCCTTCAGGTGCTTGGCTTCCTCGAAACCAGAAACCTGAAGTTTGACAGGGTCTTTATTCTGGATGCCAATGAAGAAGCCCTGCCTGACACTAAAAAAGATGACACCCTCCTGCCGTTTAAGGCACGCAAGATACTGGGGCTGCCGACTTATCAGGACAGGGACGACCTTGCAGCGCATTATTTCGAGACCCTCACCCAGGGCGCGGGTGAGGTCCACCTTTTCTTTATTGAAAATGACAAAAAAGAGAGATCACGCTTTGTTGAAAGACTGCTATGGGAAAGACAGAAGAGGGAGAGAACAACAGATACTAAAAACTACCTTAAGGCCGTGCAATACAGGATCGAACTCAAAAACAGTCTCCCGGCGGATATCAGGAAGACCAGCAGCGTTGTGGGGTTCCTGCGGGAATTTCCATACAGCGCCTCAGCGCTTGATGCATATTTGCAGTGTCAGCTGCAGTTTTACTACTCCTATGTCCTGAGGATCGACAAAAAGGAAGAGATATCCGGAGATATAGAAAGGCAGGAAATAGGCAAGTTTGTCCACCATGTCCTCTCCCAATACTTTTTAAAAAGAAAAGGCTTTCCTTTAAACGAAAAAGACATAGACCTCCGCGAACTGAATCTCCTGATAAACAGACTCTTTGAAAAAGAATACGGAGAAAATCCTGTCGGCGCGGTCTATCTTTTAAAGCAGCAGATAAAAAGACATCTGAGGGATTTCTTTGAAAAGTACTTTGTCCCCCTGATCATGGAGGGGCCTGTAACAGTGCTCAACTGCGAAGAGGACATACGTATTGCAAAAGATTCCTTTAATCTCAGGGGCCGCATAGACGCTGTCATAAGGAGTGGGGAGAAGACAGTAATTATTGACTATAAAACCGGCTCCAACCCCAACTTCCTGAAAATAAATTTCGACAAACTGGACATTGATAACAGGGATTCATGGAGCGAGGCGATCGGGAGCATTCAACTCCCCTTTTACCTCATGCTTTACTCAGAGCATACCGGCAAGGCCATAAAAGACCTAAACGGAATGTTTCTGCTGCTTGGCCGTTCTTTGATAAACAGGGAGATTGAACTCCCTCTTTTTACTGAAGATGACGGAGAGGAAAAGTACGAACTGCTCAAAGCCCTGATCTTCAGTCTCCTGAAAGAAATCATTGACCCTGAGATCCCGTTTAAACCAGCAACTGACAGAAAAAATACATGTCCGGACTGCAGTTATAAGCATATATGCGGCACGCAGTGGATAGTGAAATAGCTTTCAAATTAACCACTTCGGCTTTGCCTTTTTCAAGTTTACTTCTTTGCAAATATGCCGCAGATGGCCTTTCCCAGTTCATTGTCTACAATAAAGGCCCCGTCATTGTGCAATTCAACTATGACGTCGATTTTATTGATCAGGTGGCCCATGGATTTCATGCAGCCCACTATCTGCAGGACCTGAATGTTTTCCATGGCATAAAGCCTGCTTATATCTTTTAACTGCTCTTCGCTTCTGCCGTAGATCTCGTCGATGATCAGGATGATATTGTCCTTCAGGTCAAACAGGGTATTGAAATCGGCAACCTGTTTGATGTCTTTTTTCAGGGACATTATATACTTCAGATATTTATCGTAACTTCCAGGCCTTGATTTTCCCTCAAAATCCACTGGATTGCCGGTATAGTAAACGTTTGTTTTGTCCTGGACTGCCTGAACAGTATTTGTGATCTTGCCCACTCCCTTTATGCCGCATACAAGAATATTCTTGTAACCGCTGATAACTTTTTTCATGTTCTCAGCGTTATCACTGGTGAAAGCAATATTACTTTGGGGTGCAGCCGGAGCTTTTTTCTTCATATATGTATGATAACCATTTACAGCGATTTTTGCTGTATGATTTCATTGCATTATAGCAAATTCGTCACTGGTAATAGTTCACCGCTCTGTGTGAACTGATATCCTGAAAACGGCATTTGTTCGCGCAAAGCCGCAAAGTTCGCAAAGAATAAAAATGACTTGGAATGATAACGTAATCCACCATTACGGTGAGTCCTGTTGTAACCCGAACTCCTTGATTTTTATCTGTTTACTCTGTGGACTCTGTGGTTAATTGCTTTATTTAGCATTATTAGTTTGTGAAGATCCAGGGGCAAAATGTCATGTGTATTAATCCGCTTTTATGTTATTATTAATGCCTTATGGAACAGCGACTTCAGAAAATTATTGCAGAAATGGGCCTGGCCTCGCGCAGAAAGGCCGAAGAGCTTATCATAGAAGGCCGTGTGACCGTAAACGGCAAGGTTGCCGTTATCGGGATGAAGGCGGACATGCTGAAAGACCATGTAAAAGTGGATGGAAAGCTTCTGTTTCGGCCTGAAAAAAAGGTCTATTTTATTTTCAACAAACCCAGGGGCGTAGTGACCTCGATGAGCGATCCTGAGGGCAGACCGACTATACACGATTTCGTAAGGGGCATAAAACAGAGGGTATTTCCTGTCGGCAGGCTTGATTATGATTCAGAGGGCATGCTCCTGCTTACAAATGACGGGGAATTTACCCATGCAGTGCTGCATCCCTCAAAAAAGATACCCAAGACCTATCTGGTGAAGATCAAAGGCAATATTGAGGATGAGAATATTGAGAAGCTCAGAAACGGTATAAGGCTTGAGAGGACTGTAACAGCCCCTGCCAAGGTGAAACGTTTGCGGAAGTCAGAGAGCAACTCATGGCTGGAGATGGTCATATACGAAGGGAAAAAACGTCAGATACGCAGGATGCTTGAAAGAGTGGGGCATGATGTAATCAGACTGATGAGGATAAGGATCAACGGTATAGAGATGGGCCCGCTTAAGCCCGGCGAATGCCGTCAGATCTCTTCTGAAGAATTGAAAATACTTAAGAGAGAATTGAATATTGGAGAGGCTTCATGATTCGAGATAAAGGTTGTGGCGGGATAAATAATACTGATATCGGCTCAGTGAAAACCCTGGCCGGCTGGGTATTCAGACGGAGGGACCACGGAGGTCTGATATTCATAGACCTGAGGGACAGAAGCGGCCTTTGCCAGGTGGTCTTCAGTCCTGATGTTTCCGCTGCAGCGCATGAGAAGGCGCATGGCCTCAGGGCCGAATATGTTATCGCGGTCTCCGGTGAGATAAGAAAGAGGCCGGAAGGCACCGAGAACCCGGGCCTGCCTACTGGCATGACTGAAATGTATGTGCAGAAACTGGAAGTCTTAAATGAGGCCTCACCTTTGCCGTTCAACATGGAAGAGGCTGCTGATGCAGGAGAGGCGCTCAGGCTGAAGCACAGGTATCTCGACCTGAGGCGGCCGGAGATGCAGAAGAATATGATACTTCGCCACCGCATTTCAAAATTCATGAGGGACTTTCTTGATGAAAAAGAATTCCTCGAGATAGAAACGCCCATGCTGACAAAATCAACGCCTGAGGGAGCGCGGGATTATCTTGTGCCCAGCAGGCTTAATCCAGGCCATTTTTACGCCCTTCCGCAGTCCCCGCAGCTCTTTAAGCAGATATTGATGGTTGCAGGCATGGAAAAGTATTTTCAGATAGTAAAATGTTTCAGGGATGAAGATCTCAGGGCGGACAGGCAGCCTGAGTTCACCCAGGTCGACCTGGAGATGTCTTTTGCGGGCAGGGATGAGATTATCTCTTTAATGGAAGGGATGATGAAGAGGCTTTTCAAAGAAGTGATGAACATGGATATCGAGGCCCCTTTCCAGAGGCTGAGCTTCCACGAGTCAATGGAAAGGTTCGGCAATGACAAGCCTGACATGCGCTTCGGCCTTGAGCTCAAAGACATGGCAGACCTGGCAGGCAAAGGCACGTTCAAGGTCTTTCTGGATGCGCTTCAGTCAGGCGGGATGGTCAAGGCCATAAATGGACATGGCATGGCAGGCATCTCACGGAAAGAGATTGACCTGCTTACAGGAGAGGCCCAGGCCTTCGGCGCCAAAGGGCTTGCGTGGATAAAGGTAAAGAATGGTTTTGAGTCCCCGATAGCAAAGTTCTTCCCTGAAGATGTCATGAAGGAGATGGCAGAAAGACTTGAGGCAAAAGACGGTGATATGATGCTCTTTGTCGCGGATAAGCCGAAGGTTGTCTATGATGTCCTGAGCCGCATGCGGCTTGAACTCGGCAGAAAACTCAACCTCATACGGCCTGGCTATAAATTTGTATGGATAACGGATTTCCCCCTGCTTGAATGGGATGAAGAAGAAGAGCGTTTTCAGGCTATGCACCATCCCTTTACCTCACCGCTGGATAGTGATATGGAAAAAATGCTGACAGGAGACATCAGCGATAAAGGCATGCTGTCGTCTTTAAAGGCAAATGCCTACGACATAGTCCTAAACGGCTATGAGATCGGCGGCGGCAGCATAAGGATACATAACCAGAAGGCCCAGAAAAGAATGTTCGATATACTGAATATATCTGAAGAAGATGCCAATGTGAAATTCGGCTTTCTGCTCGATGCGCTCCAGTACGGTGCGCCTCCTCATGGCGGGATAGCCCTCGGCCTTGACAGGCTCGTGATGCTGATGGCAGGTGTGACATCCATAAGGGACGTGATCGCTTTCCCAAAAACACAGAAGGCCTTCTGTCTGATGTCCGGGGCCCCTTCTAACGTGGATTCAAAGCAGCTGAGGGAACTGCATATCAAGACGGATGTGCCAATAGAGTAGCAGCGCGGGCTTACCCCTTTTCTCTCTGATGACAGGATTTCCCCTTACTTCTGAGCTGCTATTGATAGCTGCATTGTACCTATCCAACCCTGCAATAACAAAGACCTGACACGGTTATGATTTACACCTGATAACCCTCAAGTATTGAGAACGTAAACTCTTGAAGAGTATGTCTTGAAATACGTGGCAACATTTTTTGAAAGCTGATATCTACTTTCATCGAACTCAGTCGCAAAACAACAACTGGTTGTGTCTGTTTCTTACGTTATTCGATAAGACAAGGCTCATCGACCGGAAAAAGGTTTAATTCTGACGCGCAACGTGCATAGTAGTTATTCAGTTTCATTTCGTTATCGATAATCCTGTCTAGCTGCTAAAAGGTGCATTTGCTCTAAGAGATCCTTGTTATTTGTACATTGTTTTTTTGCATTCAATAGTGCAGAAAAAATATCTTGCTTTGCGTTGTTCCCTGTATTATATTACGTATATGATCGAGAAAAAAAGGCATCGAAGTGACCTGAAACCGTCCCCTGGACTCCGTGGTCGAATCTGGATTGATTCCAATGAGGGAACTTATCTTGGATATGGCCGTGTCATTCTTCTTGAACGAATCCGGGAACATGGTTCTATAACTAAAGCGGCCAAGTCTATGGAGATGTCTTACAGACATGCATGGGAACTCGTAGACTCTATGAACAGACAATCTTCCGCGCCTCTTATAGAGGCAAATACGGGTGGTAAGGGCGGAGGCGGGGCGAAGCTAACAGAAGCAGGTGAGCAGGCCATCAGTCTTTTCTGGAAGTTATATGCGGACTTTCAGGACTTCTTGGAAAAAGAGGCAAAAATTTTAGGGTTCTCGGTCAGTCGAAACTTAGGATCAATCAAAGATGAACATGAGCCAGTTGGTCCTAATCGAAAGAAAAAACAATTGTTGAAATAACGTTGACGAGAAAGAAGGCTTAACATGAAACAAGCGAAACCAAAGCTGATAATTGCTTCAACAACAAGCAATCAGAATTCAGGCCTTTGTTATCTCGTCCAAGGGGCAGAAAAGCATAGCATCATACGTCAAGCATGGCGTTAACCTCTTTTACCGTCGAGGGGGATGAAGTGCTGCTGAACTATATGACACTTATTCCGGTCAATCCTGCGAAGTTCCCGCAGGTCAACCATAAAGGTGCCCTTCAGTTCATAGAATGGCTGCAGGGAAAAGAAGCCCAGGTCATCATCAGGGATTTCGGAAAAGACAAGTACGGAGAACCGCTCTTCTTTCCAAATTCACCGGAAGGAAAGAAACTATAAACATCATTAAAAACGGAGGTTTAAACATGAAAAAAATCGTATTGCTTCTGACTTTGCTTCTGACTTTAACTGTTGCAGGCAGTGCATTTGCGGAAAGCGAGATTATTTGTTCATCCACAACAAGTACCGAGAACTCAGGTTTGTTCGGCTACATTCTGCCGCTGTTTGAGAAGAAGACAGGCATAAAGGTCAAAGTCGTTGCACGCGGCACCGGGGCCGCTATCGAGATGGGCAAGCGGGGAGATGCTGACGTGGCCTTTGTCCATGCAAAGGAGCAGGAATTGAAAGCTGTTGAAGAGGGCTTCTTTGTCGACCGGCATGATGTAATGTATAACGATTTCGTCATCATCGGGCCTGTCGATGACCCGGCAAAGATCAAAGGAATGAAATCCGCTGCAGAGGCGCTCAAGAAGATTGCAGGCGCCTCATCGTTTGTTTCGCGGGGAGACAACTCCGGGACTAACACAAAAGAATTGTCCCTGTGGAAAAAGGTCGGCATCGAGCCCAAAGGGCAGAAGTGGTATCTCGAAGTAGGCCAGGGGATGGAAAAGACCCAGAGGATTGCCAACGAAAAACGCGCATACACTCTTACAGACAGAGGCACGTGGCTTGCAACAAAGGATAAGGACAAACTCGAAATGGTGATCGTCCTTGAAGGTGACCCTGTTTTATTCAATCAGTACGGCGTGATGGCGGTGAACCCTGCAAAGTTTAAGCATGTGAAGTATAAGGAGGCGATGGCGTTTATCAACTGGCTTATATCACAGGAAGGCCAGCAGGCGATCGCTTCTTTCAAAGACAAAAACGGCAACGCTCTTTTTATCCCGAATGCGAAATAGGACGTCGTTTATGCGGCAGGAGTTCAGTCTTCTGCCGTCTGGTTTATATGTTAATGCACTCGTAATCTAGCGATTCGGTCAAGAGCGCTGTTACACTCATACTGCAGTTTCGATAAGGAGTTGCTGAGCATTATATTCCTGTCTCTCAGGGTATCATGCACAGCGCTCTTTATTGCGACTTTTATAGGCCTTCCCCTTGCCGCACTTCTCGGTTTTAAAAGGTTCCGGCTAAAGGGGATTATCATCAGCATACTGCATACCCTCATGGGTCTGCCGCCGGTTGTTGTCGGACTTTTTGTCTATCTACTTCTGTCGAGGAGTGGTCCACTCGGTTTTATGGCGCTGCTTTACACCCCATCAGCAATGATTATCGCTCAAAGTATTCTCGCTTTGCCCATCGTGGCCGCTCTCAGCCATTCAGCCATCTTGGGAGTTGATTCGATAATCACCCAGGCATCCATGACACTTGGGGCTACGCAGTATCAGGTCTCGATGACCATTATCAGAGAGGCGCGGTACGGCATCATGTCGGGTATCATTGCTGCCTTCGGGAGGGTAATGGCCGAAGTTGGGGCAATCCTCATCGTTGGTGGCAATATAGCAGGCTTTACAAGAGTGATGACCACTACCATTGCCTTGGAAACCGATAAGGGAAACTTTGAACTCGCCCTTGCTCTCGGCATAATACTTTTGACCATCTCACTCGTGATCAATTCAGCCGTGCATATTTTTCAGCAGAAAGGGGCAACAGGAGCAAACAGATGACCCTGAGACTAAGTGCCTCGAATATATTGAAAAAATATAACGGCGATGAGATATTAAGAGACTGCTCTTTTTCATTCAATGAACAAGGTATCTATGTTTTAACTGGAGCAAACGGCTGCGGAAAATCGACTTTCCTCAGAATCTGCGCCCTTATCGAAGAACCTGATAGTGGTGAAATCAATTATTTTTCTGACGGGCTCATGGTCCAGAAAAATCTTGAACTGAAACGCAGGATTACCTTAGTGTTGCCAAAGGTCGGGGTCTTTAATACCACAGTCTTTAAGAATGTTGCCTATGGGTTAAGGATAAGGGGAATAAGGGGGACTGAGGCAAAAGAGAGAGTTGTGAAGGCCCTTGAGTTTGTTGAGCTGAGGCATAAGACGGATCAGAATGCACTCACACTTTCCAGTGGGGAAACGCAGCGCCTCGGCATTGCAAGGGCACTGGTCATAAAACCTGAGATTCTTTTTCTTGACGAGCCAACTGCATCTGTTGATCAAAAAAATACGAGGATTATTGAAGATATAATTTTGAACATGAAGCGAGATAGCATGGCAACTGTGGTGATTACTACTCATGACAGGGAACAGGCAGCAAGACTGGCGGATCACCTTATTGTGATGCGTGAAGGAAAAATCACGTCAGGTCGATTTCCATCTTCTTAGCCATGGGCAAGGGCTTGGGGTATTTTTAATTACGTCTGTGAATCAAATATGAATTAAACAGAGCCTCTCTCATAAATACTGGACAATGTATTTAATCGCAAGAAATACAATAACGCTTGTTACTATGATTTTGATGGCCTTTTGAGGAACAAACTTCTGAGCCCTGGCGCCAAGATACATACCGATAAAACCGCCGATCCCGAAAAGAATACCCAACGGCCAGTCGGGCATTGCTGAAATACCGCCAGTCGCAGGGATAATGCTGAAAAATAACGCGCCTGCAACAGATGTTATAAAAGTTCCCATCAGTGTTGCACCGGCTATTGTATAGACCGGCAAATGAAAGAAGGCGACGCAGAAAGGCGCGATGATGGCGCCTCCACCTATCCCGTAAGCGCCGCCTATGATGCCTACAACAAAGGCCAGAATGAACATGCTGACAGGATTGTATGAAAACCGCTCTCCCCAAAATTCGTATTCAATCTTCTTCAATGATATGGAGACGGTCTTAACTATTGCATCAGCAGGTATACCAGCCGCGGCCTTCGCATGCCGCTCTTTTTTCATCTCTTCGACCTTTGACTTGAATTTTTCTTCAAGCGTTTTAGTGCCCGCAGACTTCTGTTTTGCCTTTCCCAAAAGATCCTTAACAAGACGAATGCCGATGTAAAGCAACACACAACCCACAAAAAGCTTGAATGACTTGGGATCGGGAAGGTATAAAACTCTTATGTAATACCCCAGAAACACACCTGGAAGCGTTCCTATCACAACCGTCCATGTGAGTGGCCACGCCATTCGACCTTCTTTTATAAAACGATAGACGCCGCTCGGGATCGCCACGATATTGAAGACATGATTTGTTCCGCTTACCGAAGGAGCAGTGTAATTCAGTACGCTCATCTGAAAAGGCAAGCAAAAGAAAGGCACCGGAAATGCCGCCCATCGATGTAAAAAATGAAATCACCATTGCCACCAACGGCGGCAACAGGACGTTTGTCTTAACGCCTGATATGGGGAATAGAATACTCAAAAAATCCACAATCAGACCTCCTCAAGAAAAGTCCCGGCATGCACAAAGGCCGGGACGAATTACACTGTCATAACTTCGGCAGGTGCAGCACCATTCCTTCACCAAGGGTAATATTGTATATATATCTTGGGGCAGGTTCTTTGTTGTCGAATCGCAATCTGTCGGTTGCTTCGCTTCTTTCATCCATAGAGACCCCTTTTTAAAGGTTTAATCCCTTTCAAATACAGGATATATCCTTATTTTCATAGTAATCTCGTTTTACAAAATACTGGTTGCTTTGTTATGCCTCCCCTACAGTCATAAATTTCCTATGTCTGAGTGAAGGTGTTGCTAATTGTAGCAAATAAGAGTGCTTTTGAGAATAAAAAAATGAATCAGCAAGGATCAGTCAGGAGACTGAGTTTTAACATATCGAAATCCTGTCCAGATTAGAACAATAGCAAATATTACACGCAATGCATTATCGGGAAGTAAATGAGCAAAGGTCCCTCCCAGGTATGTTCCCAAAAGGATGCCGGGGACAAGCCCAATAAGAAGTTCTGCAGTAACATTACCCAGCCTCCAGTGTGTAAAGGCACCTACTCCACCTGCCGGGATCATCGCAAGCAGTGAGATCCCCTGTGCAGTGTGCTGGCCAAAACCAGCCAGCAGAACCAGTGCCGGAACCATTACTGTCCCGCCGCCAACTCCCATCATCCCTGAGAGAAATCCGGTAAAAACCCCTGTAGTCAATAGAACAATAATTTTTCCAAAACCTGTAGCAGAGCCGATAATGCCTGATAAATAGGGTTTTAAAAGCAACAGGACCGAGACAAAAATCAAAAATGCACCGAAAGCCCGTTTTAATTTCCATTCAGGGAGTGCATGAGCATAATGTGCGCCTGAACGTGCGGTAAATATTGCTGTTGCTGCCAAAAACAGAGATGCTGCTATATCAATAGAACCATGTAATGCATACGTTATTGCTCCGCTAATCCCTGTAAAGACAAGGGCCACCAAACTGGTACCATGTGCCTTGTGCTGACTCAGTTTTAAAAATCCGGCCATCAGAGGGATCATAACCACTCCGCCTCCCAGGCCGACAAGTCCACCAAAGATTCCCGCAATAAGACCGATAAGGAAACTGATACTATTTAGTTTCATGTGCTTTATACCTCTATGGTTTCTGCTTTAGAAATATGTTTTTTATTGATTATAAACTAGCACAGGATAATTATTAGTTAAATCATTGATTTCCCCGTCGCATTGGAGTTGATCAGATCGGAGAAATTCATAATTGCTGAGTTTTACCATAGATCAAGGCAGGATATGTTAAAATAAAAGCAATTATGAGAATACTGCTTGTTGAAGATGAAAAGGGTGTGGCCAACTTTATCAAAAAAGGCCTTGAAGAGGAATATTATTCGATTGACCATTCAACGGATGCTGAAGGGGGCCTGCTATTTCTTGAAGCAAACAAATATGATCTCATAATACTTGATGTTATGATGCCGGGCATGAACGGATTCGAGCTTTGTAAAACTATCAGGCAAAAAAAGATCCAAAGCTCCTATATTGATGCTTACTGCCAGGGATTCCGTGAAGGACAAGGTCCGTGGCCTTGACAGCGGGGCCGATGACTACCTGACGAAACCATTTTCATTCGAAGAGTTCCTTGCGCGTGTGAGGGCGCTGCTTCGCCGCAAAGAAGACAATCTTACAGAATTTACTCATGGCTCATTGAAAATCGATGCTGTGTCTCACAGGGTTTTTGCAGGGGAAGAAGAGATATTGTTAAGGCCGAAAGAATTCTCAATACTGATGTACCTTGTGCAAAACAAGGGGCGTGTGCTTTCCCGAACCCAGATACTCGAAAATATCTGGGGATATGACTTTAATCCCAATACGAATATAGTGGATGTGCATATTAAGGCACTCAGAGAAAAATTAAAACAATGTTCCCTCCATGAGTTGATACGCAGTGTCAGGGGGGTCGGTTACATGTTTGCCGACTGAGCGGAAGCCCTGCCGATTATGATAAATCCTGCCAAAAAGCGTTTGACCATAATATTTACTGCTGTTGCCCTTTCCTTTAGTGTCCTGATATTAAGCATCAGTTACTTTTTTGTGCACTACAGCTCATTCAGCGAAGTAAAGAGGCATCTGAATGAAGATATTGAAACAGAGTTCCTTGAGCAGTTCTACCGCTCAGGACTTGATCCCTTTAAGAATATCTGGCATGAGCACCGCTTCCAGATCCTCAACAGAGATGGTGAAGTTATTGTGTCGACACGTAATTCCATAGATTTCTATCCGGCATTGAATCAGGAAAATCTTAAGGAAGCATTTTCAGGTCATAAGAAATTTGAACACCAGAATGTCAAGAATGAGCTATATCTTGTTTCCTATTTCCCCATTGATGGAAAGTATGTAGGCAGGGCGGCTGTGTCTCTTAGCTGAAGCAAAAAAATACCAAAGTGTTTTTCTGAAGCTTATTCTGATTACCCTCCCGGGGATTTTTCTGATTTCATTTTTTGTGAGCCGCTATCTCGTGAACCAGGCAATGGAACAGATATCCGATTTCTTTACATTTCAGGAAACGTTTTCATCCAATGTCACTCATGAACTTCGCTCGCCGCTGGCTTCCCTGAAAGGGAACCTTGAAGTCACTCTCAGGAAAGACCGGGGGACAGAAGAATACAAGGATATTCTTAACCTGAGCTTAAAGGAAGTGGACCGGATCATAAATCTGCTTAATAATCTTAACCTGCTTGCCTCATCAAAATTCAAGCCCCTGGACTTGTTCAAGGATTCTGTGGATATCAGCAAGGTCATTGATGAACTGGTCAGGGCATACTCCCCTGTTTTACAGGCAAAAAAGATAAATTTTGATGTTGCGAAGGTTGCCAGGGCAACCTGCATATGCGATGAAGGCCTTATCAGGAGGACAATCGAGAACCTCATCGATAACGCTGTCAAGTATACGCCTGAAGGAGGTTCTATAAGCCTTGAGGCAGCAAAAGAAGCCAAAAAAATTCTCATAACTATCACTAATACCTGTCTGGCAATGAACAAACTTGACGTCGAACATATTTTTCAACCCTTCTTCAGGGGCAAAAATGTTCTGAGCCATACTCGAAGGCAAAGGTCTTGGCCTTTACATATCCCGCTATATCGTGCGTTCTCACGGCGGAGACATAACATTGAACAATACTTACGGAAACCTGTTTTCTATAACAATCTCTCTGCCTCTGGGATAGTCTCTTTGATCAAGCCGATTACAGCAGAGCATGGAGTTTTTGGTATACTGAAAAATGTCTAAGGTACTGGTCGGAATGAGCGGCGGTGTTGATTCGACTGTAACAGCCCACCTTTTAAAGCAGCAGGGGTTTGAGGTCGAAGGTCTGAGTTTCGTTCTTTGGGAGGCAAGAAACAAATCCGGCTTAAAAACCTGCTGTTCCCTGGAGGTTGTAAACAGTGCCTCGAAGGCTGCAGAGGAACTCGGAATCAGGCATACAGCTGTAGATGCTCGGGGCGAGTTTATTGAGAAAGTAATAGAGCCTTTTGTCGAGGCATATACAAGAGGCGTGACGCCAAATCCGTGCATCCTCTGTAACAGATATATCAAATTCCCTTTTCTTCTGAGAGAGGCTGAAAAAAGAGGTGCGGAGTATATTGCAACCGGCCACTACGCCAAAGTAGTTCAAAGTTCAAAGTTCGGAGTTCAAAGTTCGCTGACATTTAACTCGTCGCTCGTTGCTCAGCACTCGTTGCTTCTTAAAGGTATTGACCCTAAGAAGGACCAGTCGTATGTCCTGTATGTGCTGGGCCAGGATACTTTAGGAAGGTTAATGCTTCCACTCGGTGATTACAAAAAAGAGGATATAAGAACTATAGCGCGTTCCTTAAATCTTGCTGCAGCAGACAGGCCGGAGAGTCAGGAAATCTGTTTTATAGAAGACAAAAACTATTTCAAGTTTATCGAAAAGTTGTCTCCTGCTGCAGGAGAACCCGGTCCTATTCTTGACGCAAAGGGCAAAGTATTGGGGACCCACAAGGGCATATATTGCTATACGATCGGCCAGAGAAAAGGGCTTGGTCTCTCTTCCCTTGAACCGTATTACGTGATAAAGATCGATACCCTTAGAAATTCCATCTATGTCGGTCCGCAGGAAGAGGCAAAAATCAGGAGTTTTTTTGTTGAAGACGTTAACTGGATTGTCGCCCCTGAAGAAAGTTTTTTCAAGGCAACTGTCAAGGTGCGCTCCATGATGGAAGCCAGACCTGCTTCCGTAGAAATTCTCAATGAAGGTGTGAGGGTCATATTCGACGAACCGCAGTGGGCGCCTGCGCCTGGACAAAGCGCTGTTTTTTATAATGGAGATACTGTAGTGGGAGGAGGGGTCATCGTTGAAGGGTTGCAGATTGACAGGGGAATTTTAGGTTCTGCCTTATCATCAGGTTATGTGAGGCTTAAGTTTTTATTTCTCGCTTAATACCCCGTTGCTCATGCTCAATTGTCTTTTGGTTTTCGAGGCAATCTCTTTATTGTGGGTAACGATAAGAAACGTTATCTTCTTTTTTTCGTTCATGTCCTGGAACAGCCTTATGATCTCACCCTCTGTCTCTTCATCCAGATCACCGGTAGGCTCATCAGCCAGGATGATCTCAGGCCGGTTGATGAAAGCCCTTGCGATAGCTATCCTCCGCTGCTGTCCTCCTGAAAGATGTGAGGGATAGGCGTTTGATTTTTCCCTGAGTCCGACCAGATCTGATCAGTTCTTCGGCATATGCCTGCATATCATCCGTGTACTCACCGAAAGCAGTCGGGAGCATGATGTTTTCCAGGGCTGTGAGGGTCGGTATAAGGCTTGCGAACTGGTATATAAAGCTGATCTTTTTATTCCTGAATCTGGACAAAGCGGCATCGTCCATAGACCATATATTGATATCATCTATCAGGACCTCTCCGGAATCAGGCCTCGTCAAACCGCCGATAAGGCTCAGAAGGGTTGTTTTTCCGCTGCCGGAGTGTCCGATGATCGACACCATTTCCCCTGTCTGGGCAGAAAAGGAAACATTATCTACGGCCTTGAAAATCTGCCCGTCGATAGAATAGTTTTTTGTAAGGCTTTTGATCTCTATCACGTATCCTCCGCTTTTTCCTTTCTGCTAGGGCGCTTTCCCTATCTCTTTCTTGAGGGCTTCAGCAGTGCCTTCGTCGAAATCTTTCAAGGCCTCATACTCCCTGAGGGCCTCTTTTTTATTGCCGGTCTTCAGGTAGGTGATCCCCAGATTGTATCTGGCTGATGAGTATCTCGGTCTGAGCTTTATCGCCTTTTTTAAGGCAGCAATTTCCTCATCAGGTTTGTTGAGCTTCCCGTAGGCTATCCCCATATTATTATAGGCCACGGCATAGGTAGGCATATGTTTTAAGGCAGACTGAAATGCTGTCACCGCCTCGGCAGGCTGGTTCATGCGGTCATAGGCGGTGCCTATTTTAAAATATACGTATCCTGAACCCGGCCTTATTTTTAAGACCTTATTATACGTATCAATCGCTTCTTTATACTGTGCGTTGCGTTCATAAAGGTCTGCCATGTGAAAGAGGGCATCCGGATCATTCGGGTTTTCTTTGAGTTTGCGCTGTACCTCATCGAACACAGACTCTCCGGAGTAGGGATTGAATGCCGGCCCCGCGGTTTTTTTCGCAGGCTCTTCCCCCTTTGAGCAGGCGAGAATTGAGAAAAGCAAAAGCATGAGTATGCTTATAAAAGATAATTGAATGGTGAACATGAAATTGTCTTTTTTCATATTATTCCCCCTTTCGTATTGCATCGTATGGTTCCATCCTGCTGGCAAAGACCGCAGGCAGCAAAGAGGCGAGAAGCCCTGTAATTAACGCAAAAAATACAGCGCCGGTTATCAGTTCTCCAAGGACAGGGAGAGAAGGCATGAGATAGGGCAGCTTCAGGCTGTGGATAATCATGTCCTTGAAGGCATACAGGAGAGATCGCTCCGGCCGTGATGCCGACTATCCCTCCTGCAATGGAGATATACGACCGCCTCAGTTATAATGAGACTGAAAATATGTCCTTTTCTGGCCCCCATCGCGCGTAAAAGGCCAAGTTCTCTCTGCCGTTCATTTACAATCATATAGAACGCGAACCCGGTCATTAAGAGGGCGAGTATCCAGAGTATTGCGCTGATTACCAGTATGCCCTTTAAAAGACCGCCCAGCTGCCTCCTGACAGTGCTGGTGACCTCGTCAGAGGCTATTGCCTTGACACCGTCTATGTCATGCTCTATCCGTATGGCAATCCTGTCAGGGGTGAACCCTTCCTGCACCTGTACAAGCACTGCGGAAATCTTGTTCTTTTCCAGTTCCAGAGGCTGCATGGATTTGCCTTTGGAGTTTTCGGCCATGGCATAGGCTGCCTCTGTTGTCATGAACACGGATTGGTCAAAGAACTTCATGCCTGTAGGCTCCATAGTCCCTGCCACAGTAAATTGAGTGCCGAAAAACGGTATTGTGTCTCCTGTCATGATAGGCAGCAGACTGCCTGCGATGACCTCATTGCCGACAAGAGGTTTTTTTAGGTTTTTTTGGAGCCATGGGGTTATCGTAAAATCGGTTTCAGGGTCAAAGGCAACAAGAAACGTATCTACATTATAGCAGCAGGTAAAGGATGTCGGCTTTATAAAGAGCTGAGGCGACGCCTTCTTTACTCCTTCAATGGCCTTTACCTTTGTGAATATGTCGCTGTCCATATAAAAGCTTGTGGGTTCACCTGAAAGCAGCGCTGCCTTTGCCTGGGATTCATTTTTTTCAGGACTACCAGGATATCCGCTCCGAGACGATAAGTCCCGATTTTCAGAGCATTTTGCATGCCGCTTATAAAAATGGTTGCCCCGAGCAGTGTTCCGGTCACAACTGCAACGATGAAAAGGAGTATCAGTGTGCGGATAAACTTTCTCTTCAGGTTTCTTGTGGCGAGACCGAATATTTTTATTTTGTTCATATCGTTTTATTATAAGACGAATTATTATGAAAGTCTATTGAACTTCGTATAATATCGTATAAATACGCTTGTTAATTTAGATGAAGGTAATGACAAGAGTCCTTTGAAAAAGGGCCGGAAGATTTCCTCCGGCCCTTGATAGTGAAGCCTGCTTTTGAATAAAAACTATTTCTTAGCAGTATGCCAATCGATTTCTATACCGCAAAGAAGGGGTGACCCCTTGTCTATCTTGACCTCTACGCCTGCAGCCTTGTGGCATCCTGCGCATGCTGATACGGTCCTCTCAATCTCAGCGGTCTTTGTGTTCATGACTACGACTGTGCTGTCATCCCCGTATGTCCTGGATGCGACAAAGGCGTATTTGCCGTCTGCTGTGAAGGCAAAGTCATGGGGCCTGACATTGTCCGGAAGAATGATTCTCTTGGCAATCTTGTCGGTCTTTGTGTCGATGATGATGATCTGGCTCTTGTGTGTGCCGGGTTTCAGTCCTGGATCGAATTCATTAGGGGCGCTGACCCAGAGGTATTTGCCGTCCGGAGTCATTCTTGCCTGATGGATGAATGTCATCTCAGGGCTGGTGATCTGTTTGACTTCCTTCTTGGTCTTCCAGTCATAGACGTATACAACACCTGTCGGCATATCCGTGATATAGGCCTTTTTGTTGTTGTTGGCCCACTGGATGCCGCATACTGCCTTGCCTACAGGCATCTTGTCTACTGTTTTCAACGTCTTGGAGTCCCAGACGTAGACGTTTCCATCAGCCATGTCCTCGAAGTACATCTTGCCGTCAGGTCCGACGATGGCGCCGCAGAATTTCTGTCCGACCTTGAAAGGTCCTTCTTTTTTCCCTGTCTTGAGGTTGACCTTGTAGACGTCACCATTCAGGGTGCCTGCAACCAGGACTTTTTCGCCTTTCTCAGTGATGAGTGCCTGACCATGGGACCCGCCTGATTTCTTCACTTCTTCAAAGCTCATGCCTGCGATCTTGCCTTCCATCTCCGAACCAGCCTCAGTCAGGACAATCCTGCCCTTTTCCATATCAGTGGGTGAAGCCATGGTGTTCATGTCGATGACGGCGAGATGGCCGCCGTGGCCGGCGATATAGGCTGTGGCGTTAAAGGTGAGGTTTTTTGGACGGTGTTGCAACCTTTGCTTCTACTGCAGGTGACTTTTCTACGGCAGCAGGAGCATCACCGGCCTTTACTGATCCCGGGGCCATAAACAATGCATAGCCGAAAACTGCTATCATCACAACAAGAATTACAGCAAAACTTTTTTTCATACTTTTTCTCCCCAAACGTTTCTTTTTAAATTTTTTCAAAAAGTGTTCCCTGCTAAAAACAGATAGTTAAAAGTCTGAATCTCTTAATATATTCCCTTTTGCCACCTCCTTTTTTCTATGGTACAGTACATATAAGGTATCACTCTATGCAATATGTGTCAATTTCAAATTGTAAGTTTAAGTTATATGATATTTGTTAATTCTTGTCTGAGCATATTTTTTAGACGTTTAATCCGTGAAGATATCGGGATGATTAGTTGCTGACGAGGTCATTATTAATGCCGCACGGAGAAAACATATCCGTTACACCGGCCTTGATTTTCGGCTGGTTCGCGGCGAAGCGCGGCACGCGGGCTTCAGGGATTCCAGCTTTCGCTGAATTGACAAATTTATTGAACTTATTTATATAGGACCCTATTGATAATCTTTACAGAACAAGACTGCATGTGCTAGTCTTATAAGTATTTTATTGAGTCCAATTTATAATCGAAAGGTGGTGAGTTTATGGGAATGGATAAGGAGAAAAAGCAAAATATTATCAGTGAGTTTAAACAGCACGATAAAGACACCGGCTCACCTGAGGTGCAGATAGCAATTCTGAGCGACCGGATAGTATATCTTACTGAACACTTCAAAACTCATGCTAAGGACCACCATTCAAGGAGAGGTCTGTTGAAGCTTGTAAGTCAGAGAAGAAAATTACTCGACTATGTTAAATCTAAAAATAAAGAGCGATACGATAATGTTATTGGTCGGCTTGGAATCAGGAAATAGAGATAATGATAAAAAGTGTTGTAGATCTTCGTAGTAAGGAACTGAGCCTGTCAACCGGCAAGATGGCCAGACAGGCTGATGGTTCTGTTGTTGCCCAGTATGGAGATACCATTGTGCTTGCCACTGCGGTAAGCAGCAAGACTCCGAGAGAAGGGATTGATTTTTTCCCTCTCACTATAGATTACCAGGAAAAAACCTACTCAGCAGGCAAGATACCCGGAGGTTTTTTTAAACGGGAAGGCAGACCTACAGAAAAGGAGGTCCTGACATCACGTTTGATTGACAGGCCGATCAGACCTCTTTTCCCGAAGGGTTTTAATTGTGAGACCCAGGGTATTGTCAGTGTCCTTTCTTATGGCGATGAAAATATTGCTGATATCCTCGGCATTGTAACAATGTCCGCAGCACTCCACATTTCGGACATACCGTTTAACGGTCCTGTGGCAGCGGTGAGAATCGGCAGGATTTCAGGCACCTTTGTGATCAATCCGGACCTGCGGGAAACAGAAGAGTGCGATTGCAACCTTGTGGTTGCAGGCACTGAAGATGCCGTGGCGATGGTCGAAGGAAGTGTCCAGGAAATGAGTGAGGCAGACCTGCTGGAGGCTATTGATATAGCACATAATGAGATCAAGAAGTTATGCAAGCTGCAGAATGATTTCAGGGCCGCTGCAGGCAAGGAAAAAAGGGTGGTTGTACCGCCGGTCAAGGATGAGACCCTGAAAAATACCATAAATGAAATCTGTCTTGAAAAGATCAAAACAGCGATTGTAATCCCTGACAAAATGATGAGACAGGCTGCACTTGATGCAATACTCCGTGAAGTGGTCGCTACGCTCAATACAGGTGAAAAAGATATCTCCAGAGAAATTGCGGGTGTCTTTAATGATATAGAAAAGAACCTTGTAAGAAATATGATTCTCAATGATAACATCAGGGCTGATGGCAGGACCCCGGACCAGATACGGCCGATCAGTTCGGAGGTCGGTTTATTACCAAGGACGCACGGTTCCTCGTTTTTTACCAGGGGAGAGACACAGTGTCTTGCTGTTGTGACCCTCGGCACATCTGATGATGAACAGAGGATTGACTCCCTCGACGGAGAAACACACAAAACATTTATGCTTCACTATAATTTCCCGCCGTTCAGTGTCGGAGAGGTAAAACCGCTCAGATCTCCCGGAAGAAGAGAGATAGGTCACGGGATACTGGCTGAAAGGGCTTTGAGTGCTGTTATGCCCAGCAAGACCGAGTTCCCTTATACCGTCAGGATAGTTTCTGATATCCTGGAATCCAACGGGTCCTCTTCCATGGCAACAGTATGCGGTGGTACTCTTGCGTTGATGGACGCAGGGGTCCCGATAAAGGCGCCTGTTGCCGGCATCGCGATGGGGCTTATCAAAGAAGGGGACAAGGTGGTTGTTCTCACCGACATCCTCGGACTTGAGGACCACCTCGGTGATATGGACTTTAAAGTCACCGGCACGGAAAACGGCATTACCGCATTCCAGATGGACACGAAAATAGGCGGCATATCGCGTGAAATCATGGAAAAAGCCCTTGAGCAGGCAAGACAGGGAAGGCTTTTTATCCTCGGAAAGATCAGGGAAACCCTTGAAGCGCCGCGCACAGACCTTGCCAAACATGCTCCGAGAATCTATACCATGCAGATAAAACAGGACAAAATACGTGATGTTATCGGAACAGGCGGCAAGATAATCAGGGGCATAATAGAACAGACCGGTGTAAAGATCAATATAGATGATTCCGGACTGATCAATATCGCTGCTGCTGATGGTGAAGCAGCCCAGAAGGCCATAGATATCATCAATAATATTACGGCTGAGGCAGAACTCGGCAAGATATATATGGGCAAGGTCAAGAGGATAATGGATTTCGGCGCCTTTGTTGAAATCATTCCTGGAACAGAAGGTCTTGTCCATATCTCCCAGCTCTCTGACAAGAGAGTCGCAAAGGTCACAGATGAGGTCAATGAAGGTGATGAGATCCTTGTTAAGGTGATAGAGATAGATAAAACAGGCCGGATCCGGTTAAGCAGAAAAGAAGCGATGCAGGAGAAAACCTGACAGCCGGCTGATCGCATAAGTGTGAGTATGTTTTGAGGGGATATCTGTATCCCCTTTTTTCATTATTAGTTAATATTACGAGCCAAATGTAATAACGTATTATTTGGACTTCAGACATGCACAGAGCTAGTCTGCCATGATTCTTAAAAGAATATTCCTTCAAGTGGTTCTTGATTGATTTCTCTGTGATCTCTGTGGTTGAGACTTTTATAATGAGCTTATATGTCTGAACTATTGAGGAAACACTAATGTTTGTCAAAGAATATCTGGAAAACGGTATCCCTGTGGTAATGGAGTCTTTTAAAAATGTCCGTTCTGTTGCCGTTGGTGTATGGGTCAAGGTGGGCTCACGTTATGAGACGCCGGCAATGAACGGGATATCTCACTTTCTGGAGCATATGTTTTTTAAAGGCACAAAGAAGCGCTCACCAAAGGACATAGCAGTTGAGATAGATTCCATGGGTGGTGACCTGAACGCCTTTACGTCGAGAGAAAATACCGCATTTTACATCAAGGTGCTTGATGAATATCTCGAAAAGGGTGTTGATCTGCTCTCGGATATCTTTGTTCATTCCACATTTCCTGAAGATGAACTGGAAAAAGAAAAGAAGATCATAAAAGAAGAGGTCAAGATGGTTGAGGATACGCCTGATGACTATATCCATGATCTTTTTAATCAGACTATATGGGGAAATGAAGGACTTGGCCAGTCGATTCTCGGACGGAGGGAGACCATCGCTTCCTTTACCCGGGAAGATATAATCCGCCATATCAGTAAATATTACGGTACAAAGGACATCATTATCTCCTGTGCCGGGAAATTTCAGCCTGCGAAGCTGATGGGATTGCTGCGTGAGCGTTTCGGGGGACTCAGGAGAGGCTCAGAGCCCAGGAAGGGTCCTCCCCCTGAGTTTAAAAGCGATGTAAAGGTATACACCAAGGATATTTCCGAAGCGCATATCTGTATCGGGGTGCCTTCGGTTTCACAGACAAGTGAAGACAGGTACGCCCTGTTTGTACTCAATACCTTATTGGGCGGCGGTGTCAGTTCGCGCCTGTTTCAGGAGATAAGGGAAAACAGGGGACTGGCTTATTCTGTATATTCGTATACTTCCATGTACATCGATACTGGTTTGTGGGGTGTTTATGCCGGGGTCAGCAAAAAACGGATAAGAGAAGTTGCTGAACTCATCATCCATGAAATGCTCTCTTTAAAAGATACCCTTACAGAGGAAGAGCTCGATAAGGCAAAAAGACATCTTAAGGGCAATATGATCCTTGGCCTTGAATCAACCAACAGCCGCATGAACAATATCGCCCGCCAGGAAATCAATTTTGGCAGGTATATTTCTCCGGATGAAATCAGCAAGGCTGTAGAAATGGTCAGCATGAAGCAGTTAAAAGAGCTTTCAGAGAGATTGCTGATGAAAAAATCGCTATCGATTACTGCGTACGGTCCTCTTCAGAAGGACGTCCTCGACGGCATTCTTTGAACTAATAAATTCTTTTATGTCATAATAAACAAATGAAATCATTGTTATACGTCGATATTCCTGTTTTTTCTGTTTTCTACATCTGTTTTTAGTCAGGCAACCCCTGTGGAAAAGGTGTCTGAGCCTTCATATGAATCGTATTATTACTATATCCTTGGATACCAGGCGGCCCTTTCCCATGATTGGGAAGAGGCCCTCAAAAATTATAAGAAGGCGCTGGAACTTGCGCCCCGGTCAATTTACCTGAAAACCCAGATCGGCTATGCGTTGTACTATTCAGGAAAAGCATCCGAAGCAGTTGCGCTTCTTGAAGAAATATTAAAAGAAAGTCCTGATGACATGCACACACTGCTTCTGGCAGGTGAAATTTATAAAAACCAGCGAAGGATTCAGGAGGCCATAAAAATCTATAAGAAAATTGTAAAGATCGATCCTGGCAATGATGATGCTGTTTTTATTTTGGGAGGACTTTATTATTATAACAATGAAGTTGACACTGCTGTTGAAATCCTTGAAAACCTCCTTAAAAAGGACCCAGAGGCTTTTCAGGCTCTTGACCTGCTGGGGGCCATTTATATGGACAGGAAGGAGTATGGAAAGGCAGCAGAATACCTGAAAAAGGCGGTTGCTGCTAACCCGGACCTGGAAACAGCATATTTTAAGCTCGGGGTGATCAGTGAAATCAGGGATGATCTGGCAGGGGCATTAGAGAATTATGAAAAGGCATTGTCCATCAATCCTCATAATTCCGAGGCCAGGGAAAGAATTGTCCAGGTCTACCTGAAACAGAAAGATAGCGGCAAGGCATTGGAAGCAATTAAAGGCCCTGAGCAGGCAGAACCCAGGAAACGCTGAGATACATGTCAGGACAGGCATGCTCTATTTTTCGGAAAAACAGTATGACAGCGCCCTTGCTGAGTTAAGGACTGCGCTGGAAGAAGCACCGGAAAGCATAAGTGTCCGTTATTATCTTGCCCTTGTTCTGGAAGAAATGGAAAGGAATGACGAAGCCGTCGTTGAGCTGAAAAAGATTCTGGAGAAAGACCCCAAGAATATCAATGCATTCCTGCATCTTGCGTATATGTATTCAAAGATGAAAAGGGATGAAGATGCCATAAAGTTATATGAGGAGATACTTGAATTTGAGAAGGAAAACCCTGATATTTACATTTATCTGGCTAATACGCATATGAAGCTCCGGGACTACGCAAAGGCGGAATCTGTCCTCGCCGGCGCGCTTTTAAAGTTCAGAGAAAATGATGCATTGCATTTCAATCTTGCTGTGGTATTTGAAAAGACCGGCAGATTTGATGCTATGGTGGATGAGCTGAAGAAGGCCATTGAGATCAATCCGAAAAATACGGATGCGCTTAACTATCTTGGGTATTCCTATGCTGATAAAAATATCAGGCTTTCGGAGGCTTACGAACTCGTTACGCGTGCGCTTGAGATTAAACCTGATGACGGTTATATCATTGACAGCCTTGGCTGGGTGTATTACAGACAGGGGAAATACGATCTGGCCCTTAAAACCCTCAGGAAGGCTGCTGAGATAACTAAAGACGACCCTGTAGTTTTGGAACATCTTGGCGATGTACACAAAGAACTCGGTGAATCTGAGAAGGCTATTGAATACTGGGAGAAGGCTTTGCCGTTCTCGGAAAAAGAAGAAGGCTTGAAAGAAAGGGTTGAGCAAAAGATCCAAAGCCTGAAATCGATTATGCGGAAATGATCCTGACCTCTGTATATTGTCTGAACGCCCTTATAAAATGAAAATTTCGCTTAAGGCCCCTGCAAAAATAAACTGGTTTCTGTCTGTTTTGAATAAAAGGGAGGACGGCTATCATAATATTATCAGTCCCATGCAGTGTGTGGACCTTTTTGACATACTCTCTTTTGAAGAAGCTGAAGAGCTCCATGTGCTGTCTGACCTGGATATCCCTGCAGAGATGAATCTCGTCCATAAGGCGGCAGCTTTGCTCAAAAGGGTTTCTTTGCATAAGTCCGGCGCAACGATTGAACTGAAGAAAAATATACCGGTTGCTGCAGGACTCGGTGGCGGAAGCAGTGATGCAGCATATACCCTCCTTGGCCTCAACAGGCTGTGGGGGCTGAACTTTGACAAGGCGCACCCTCATGAGACTTGCCGCTGAGATCGGGTCTGATGTGCCTTTTTTTCTTTCAGGACCGCTTGCGCTTGTTGAAGGACGCGGCGAAAAAGTGACGGAACTCAATACAGAAGGGTCAATGGTTATCCTGCTGGTAAAGCCGGATATAGTCAGTTTCCACTGCCTGGGCGTATAATTTATTTGAAACAAGGTTGACAAAAAAACCTGTTGATATTAAACTTTTCTGTCAAGCTCTTGACAGGAAAAACTTTGCTTTTTTGCGCGATACTGTATTTAATGACCTGGAAGATGTAGTTATCAGAAAATTTCCGGTAGTCGGCGAGATCAAGAGAATGCTGGCGCAGGATGGCGCATTATTATCATTGATGAGCGGGAGTGGCTCAGCAGTTTTCGGTGTTTTTAACACAAACGAAGAAGCTGCTCAGGGCCTCAAAAAACATGCCGGGGAAGTGGTGCAGGGTTGTCAGGACGCTAAATAGCAGCGATGAATTGGGAATGGGAAATGAAATGTGAATGTCATTTTCGGTTTCCCGGATAGAGCGGTATCTTGGGGCGTCGACAAACGGCAAGTCAGGAGTTTTTGGAGCTCCCATTTGGAGGTTCGAATCCTCCCGCCCCAGCCATTAAGCAGCAATGCAGGAAGTAAGAGATGAAGAACAGGGAAGAATTCCCGTTTAGCGTTTTCTGCTTCTGAATAAAAATTTAGAGGAGATAGAATGCCACAGGGTCTGAAGCTCTTTACGGGTACTTCCAATACGGAACTGGCAAGAGAGGTTGCAAAGCACCTGAATCTTGATTTGGGGGATACGACGGTCTCTACTTTCAGTGACGGCGAGATCATGGTGCGACTGAATGAGAATGCAAGAGGTTCTGATGCCTTTGTCATCCAGTCAACCTGCACGCCTGTCAATGACAATATCATGCAGTTGCTGCTCATTATCGATGCCCTGAAAAGGGCCTCAGCAGAGCGAATAACCGCTGTTATTCCTTATTATGGTTATGCGAGACAGGACAGAAAGGTCCAGCCACGGGTGCCGATATCAGCCAAAATGGTGGCTGACCTGATAACAGCTGTCGGCACCAACAGGGTGCTTACGGTTGATCTTCACGCAGGACAGATACAGGGTTTCTTTAATATACCTGTTGATAATCTTTATGCTGCTCCTGTACTGATCGATTACATAAAGAAAAAATATGTTTCCGACAATCTTGTGGTAGTCTCACCTGATGCCGGAGGCGTGGAGCGCGCCAGGGCATTTGCAAAGAGACTGAACTGTTCCATCGCAATTATAGATAAAAGACGTGAAAAGGCCAATGAGTGCGAGGTGATGAACGTTATCGGAGATGTGGACAATAAGGACACCCTGCTTATTGACGATATGGTGGACACTGCAGGGACTATGGCCCAGGCGGCAAATGCGCTGCGGCAACAGGGCGCAAAGAGGGTTTCAGCTGCCTGTACCCATGCCGTACTTTCCGGAGCTGCAATAGAAAGGATAAATAATTCTGTAATGGATGAATTGATCGTTACAAATACGATACCCCTGGACAGCAAGATGACGCTGTGCAGGAAGCTGACGGTTTTAAGCATAGCATCTCTTCTGGGAGATGCTATTAAAAGGATTCATGAAGAATCATCTATAAGTTCATTATTTGTATAGTGAAGAATCATAAAGAGGAGGAAAAATGGAAAGGCTCAGCATAAATGCAGAAAAAAGGGATGTACAGGGGAAAGGGGGAGCACGCTCCTTGCGCAGAGAGGACATGATTCCCGCAGTTCTCTATAGAGAAGGAAAAGCGCAGTCTATAAAGTTGGCGAGAAAGGAACTCTGCAAGCTTATAAACACTATTTCAGGGGAACAGGTGATTGTTGATCTCCATTTTGCTGATGGAGAAAAGAAGCTGGCGCTTCTGAAGGATTTCCAGGTGGACCCTATAAGCAGAGAGTTGCTCCATACGGATTTTTTTGAAGTTTCGCTTACGGAAGCGATCAGGGTTTCGGTCCATGTTGTGACTGTCGGCGAACCTATAGGTGTCAAGAGGGACGCTGGTATTTTACAGCACGCACTCAGAGAGGTGGAAATAGAATGCCTGCCTGACAAGATCCCCGGAAAGGTCGAGTTTGATATATCGAAGCTTGAATTAGGACAGTCTGTTCATGTAAGCGATCTGAAATTCGAAGAGGGGATAAAGGTCTTGACCGATCCTGGTGATGTCATCGTAACGGTGATTGCGCCGGTTGCAGAGGCAGCGCCGGTAGCAGAGGAGGCTGCTGTTGCAGCTGAGCCTGAAGTTGTTGTCAAGAAAGGCAAGAAAGAAGAAGGGGCCGCAGAGAAGAAGGAGAAATAATTCTTGTGGCTTATTGCCGGCCTTGGAAATCCTGGAAGCAGGTATGAGAAAACAAGACATAATGCCGGTTTTCTGGTGCTCGAAGAGCTTATTGAGAGACTGCAGTTAGAGTTTAGGGAAAAAGAAGATTTCAAAATATCTAAAGGCTCTCTGGGAGATGAGAAGATCATCCTCTTAGAGCCTTTGACTTTCATGAACAGGAGCGGTGTAGCTGTCCGGAAAATAATGCAGAAATCTAACATTTCTCCTGAAAGACTTATAGTTATCCATGATGATCTGGACCTTGAGTGCGGGAGCCTGAAAATACGAAAAAAAGGATCTTCCGGCGGACATAAGGGGATTGAATCGATTATACAGAATATCGGGACCCAGGAATTTATCAGGGTCAAGATAGGTATTGGCCGTGACCCGTTTGTGCCAACTGAAAAGTATGTTTTATCAAGATTCAGGAAAGACGAGATGCCGGTGATTAAGGAAGCAATAGTGAAAGCAGCCGAATCAGTGCATTCCATTATCATTGACGGCGTTGAAAGGGCCATGAACAGGTTCAACTGAACAAAAATCTATACTACAAATCCCCGGCTGACTTGACAAGGATTTGGTGTATGCATTAAATTAACAGACTATGAAATATTTCATTGCAGCAAACTGGAAGATGAATAAAACCATTGCGGAAACAAGAGAGTTTCTGCGCAGTTTCAGCCCTGCAGTTCAAAAGGTAACTGATGTGGATATTGTTATTGCACCGCCTTTTACTTCTCTTTCTGCAGCTGCTGATGAGATCAGGGATACTGATATCCAGCTCGCTGCTCAGGATATATTCTGGGAAGAGAAGGGCGCTTATACCGGAGAGATTTCGCCTATAATGCTTCTTGATGCGGGCTGTAAACACGTTATTATCGGCCATTCTGAAAGGAGACAGTATTTTTCTGAAGAGGATGTGATCGTAAACAGGAAGATCAAGGCCGCAAAAAAGGCCGGCCTCGGTGTGATATTCTGTGTTGGTGAGTCGCTTGCAAGAAAGGGAGGCTGGCAAGACCTTTGATGTGATAAAGAGGGAAGTCGAGATGGGCCTTGCTGAGATTGACCCTGAAAATCTTGTAGTTGCCTATGAGCCTATATGGGCGATAGGCACAGGCAAAACCGCTACAAATGAGCAGGCCCAGGAAGTTCATGCATATATACGTAAATTGCTCGGAAATTTATATGGCAGTAAAGCGGAAGAAATTCGCATACTTTACGGCGGGAGCGTTACTCCTGATAATGTTGATAGTCTGATGGCATGCAAGGATGTTAACGGTGCTCTTGTCGGCGGCGCGAGTCTCAATCCGGAAAGCTTTGCAAAAATTATTTGTTTTAAAAAGGAGAAGTAATGGCAACTTTTTTACTGATAATACATCTTATAGTCTGTTTGTTTCTGATCACTATAGTCCTTATACAGGGGGGAAAGGGTGCTGAGCTCGGCGCTGCTTTCGGCGGTTCGAGCCAGACGCTCTTTGGTGCTCGCGGCGCTGCTACATTTTTCAGTAAATTGACTACTGCCGCAGCCGTCATTTTTATGCTGACGTCTTTTACGCTTTCACTGGTAACTTCCAAAGGCGGGCTCTGTAGTGAAGAAGGTCCCTGCAGCTACAGAACAAAGACAGATACCTCAGGGGGCCACGTCAGGTCCAATACAGGGGGGCAATCCTGTACAACAGGCTCCTGCGGCACCTGGTGCACCTGCAAAGTAATAATATCACTCTTATAACAGCAAACAAGAAAGCCGAAGCATAACTGTTTCGGCTTTCTTTAGTTTCAAACTCCTGATCCTGACATAATATCCGGTGAATTCCCAATTTTTGTTAAGTATTTGAATTTCTTCATGTCTTTAGAATTTTCTTGACAAAAGAACAATTATAATATAATAATAGTTCTAAATAAAAAAGGAATTTAATATGAACAAATACAGAAACATAGGGTTTAAGCTTACGCCGCAACGTCTGGCGATACTTGCTTATCTTGAAGGCAACAAGGAGCATCCTTCAGCTGAGGAGATTTTTCGTGCTGTTTCAGCTAAGTATTCTACTATGTCTTTTGCAACGGTCTATAATACGCTTGCTGCCCTCAGCAAGAAAGGCAATATCCTTGAGCTTACTATTGACCCGGACAAGAGACGTTATGATCCCAATACATCAAGGCATAATCATTTAATATGTGTATCCTGTAAAAAGATTGTGGATATTCACCATGATTATAATATTGTTGTTCCCGATAGTCTCAAAAATGAATTTGAAATTACAGGAAATCATATAGAGTTTTACGGTGTCTGCCCTGAATGCAGGGAGCAGAAATTAACTTAATATAAGGAGGTCACCATGTGTATCGATCATAAAATTACATGCAAATGTGGAAGTAATAGCGCGAGTTTTAACTTCAAAGACGATGTTATGCCGGTTGAATTAATCGGCAAGCTGTATTGTCCCGTATGTTCAGGCGACATCAGTTTAAATCCGGAAACAATGCTGGCAGATAACGGGTGGATTATAGAATATGATATGGATGTAGCAAGGTTTATGGGTGGTAAACTGCCACACGTACGGATAACTCCAGAATTTATATTTGATGAAGGGTATTGTACCTGGCGGGGGGTATATCCTGCAGACCATATCGATTCTGTTCGGGAACGGGAGGAACTGGTAAAGCTGGCAAAGATTAATCCGAAGAAGTATCTCGAGGAATTCAAAAAATGGGGATCGGCAAGGATGGAACGGCTCGCTGATGAAGGATGGAGGAAAGCAAGTGAAAGATAACCTTAAGCATAAAGAAAAAAGTCCTTGCAGTGTAAAAATAACGCCTGTACCGGAATTTGTCACATGTCCCAGATGCGGAGGTGATATTGAGCTCTGGTCAGACGAGGATGAGACAGTATGTTTTTTCTGCGGGCATAAGGTTTTCAAAAAAGAAAATATTATCCACTAATTTACAGAAGACGCAATTTGTGAAACAATGGGTGAAGAAAGAAAAAAGGGGGATTTATTATGAGCGAACATTGTTGCGGAATAGGAGTTGGTGAAAATGTGCCTGACTTTAAACTTGAAACGTTTGAACCTTCAAAGGGAGATTTCGGAGAAATCAGCCTTGATGCGTTAAAGGCATCAAAAAAGTGGACGGTATTATTCTTTTATCCCGCTGATTTTACCTTTGTGTGAGCTACCGAGTTTGCCGCTCTGGCAGAGCGGCATGAAAAATTTACTGCAATCGGTGCCGAGCTTGTTACAGTGAGCACTGATACGAAATTTGTCCATCTTGCATGGCAACGGGATGAAAAGATGCTCGAGAAGGTCAAATATACTATGGCCTCTGATCCGACGGGCAATATATCGAGGCTTTTTGGTGTGTATGACGCCTCTTCAGGTCTGGCACTGAGAGGGACCTTCATCATCAGCCCCGAAGGGACGCTGCTGAATTCGGAAGTCAATTTCTACAATCTTGGCAGAAATATTGATGAATTGTTGAGAAAAATCATGGCGAACCTGCATATGGCTGAAAACGTCGGAGAGGCGTGCCCTGCGACCTGGAAAAAGGAAGGGGACAAGACGCTCAGCCCATCGGCAGGGATGGTCGGAAAAGTATTCGAGGCTATGCAGAAATAATTTTTGTTGTTGTGTGAAATCATTTTTAAATAAAGGGGAATAATGAATGTCTAAAACACAAAAAGATTTGATGGACGCATTTGCAGGAGAATCGCAGGCCAACAGGAAATATCTGGCCTTCGCAAAAAAGGCCGAGACAGAGGGTTTTAAGCAGATAGCAAAATTATTCAGGGCTGCTGCTGAGGCAGAGACAGTGCATGCACATAGCCACCTGAGAGAAGCGGGAGGTATAAAGAGCACAAAAGAGAACCTTGAGGCCGCGATCAGCGGTGAGACCTTCGAGTTTCAGAAGATGTATCCGGCCATGATTGAGGATGCAAAAGCCGAGGCATTAGAGGGCGCCCTGAAGAGTTTTGTATATGCAAACGAAGTTGAAAAGGTCCACGCGGAACTATACAGTAAAGCCCTTGCGGATCTGGGGCACAATACTGATGTCGATTATTATGTTTGTCAGGTCTGCGGCAACACTGTCGAGGGAGAGGCACCTGATGAATGTCCTGTCTGCAGGGCCAAGAAACAGGCGTTCAGGAAGATAGATTAGAATGAAAGCCGGCTCCGGCATAAACAAGGAGGGAAATTATATATGGTCAAGATCGATTTACCGGAGCAGTACAGGAGTATCAGAAAAAGGTTCAAAAAGTATTTCACTGCTGTTGATAATCTTGGGAAGGCCGCAAAGGCAGCTGGACCTCTCGATGATAAAACAGCCCATTTGATACAGTTGGGAGCAGCAGCTGCGATACGTTCTGAAGGTTCAGTGCATTCTCATGTGAGAAGGGCTCTGGAAGCCGGTGCAACGTCTGACGAAATATATCATGCGATTATCCTGCTCTCCAGCACAATAGGCTTTCCCACTGTTTCAGCAGCTATAAGCTGGGCTGACGATGTTATAAGAGAACAGGAAAAGTAATTTGTCTTCCATACAGAAGGACAGGAGAGGGCAGTCGCCTCTACTGTCCTTTTTTTGAAATTTTTTGGTCAATGGTGGTGATCGTCCTCGTATTCTTCCATGGTATGAAGCTGACAATAAAGGCCGTTGGTCTCACATTCAGCGCATTCGAACTGCAGCAGGATATGCCTTATTTCCAGTTCTTGAAGCAAATCCCCGATTTTTTTTCTGAGTGGCTCAAGCTCGCTTAGTTTCTGGTCATGCACCCAGATATGGGCTGAGAAAGAGACCCTTTTGTGGGTGAGGGACCGGATGTGGATATCATGTATCCCCATCACCTCGGGCATTTCAGAGATGCGTCTGGCGATGTCCTCAACGTCGAAACCTTTCGGGACAAGATCGAGAAATATACTGGTAGCCTCTTTTACTACCCGTATACCTCCCGATATGATAATGACCCCGATCAGTATTCCGGCGATTGGATCTGCATACGTCCATCCTGTCAGATAAACGATTACGCCTGAGATTATGACCCCGACTGAGGAGAGCGTGTCTCCCAAAACATGCAGCCATGCGCTTTTGATATTCAGGTCATGATGACCGCTGCCAAGGATAAACACCATGACGATATTGCCTATAAGTCCACCGATCGCAACCGGAAGCATCACGGAGGTATTAATGGCCGGTGGGGAGATCAAACGTTGGTACGATTCCATAAATATGAAGAGTGAAATGCCTAAAAGGCTTAAGCCGTTTATTACCGCCGCCAGAAGGCCGAATCTCTGATAGCCGTAGGTGGCCCTGTAATCTGACGGTCTTTTGCTTATCCGGCAGCGATGATACTCAACCCGAGTGCGAAGGCATCGGTCAGGACATGGCCTGCATCGCTTAAGAGCGCCAGGCTGTTTGACAGCAGGCCGCCGATCACCTCTGCTAACAGAATAAAGAGAGTTATCGAAAGGGTCAGTACTAAACGTTTTTCAGGCGTAAGTTTCTGGTTCATTTGTATCAGCCTCTTATTCATACAATACTACCAGTCTCAAAAAATAGTGACAACATTATTATATAAAATTTTTGCTAATCAGAAATTGCTGAATGTGGGTTCGGGCAGCACTATGTAGACAAGACTTACAGCTGCCGAGGGTTCTAGCTGGTTCCCTGAATTGCTGGTTATTGGGTCAGATTAGAATCCGACTTTGAAGTTGACAATCACTTATAGCAGGAGTAATTTAAAGGTAAGAGAAGCACACCGAGTGGTGGTCTTGCTCTTCTTAACTCAGCAGAAAGGTTTTTAGGTCGTAGGACGTAAGTAAAGATGTAAAAGTCTCACGCTGTATGTCTCAAGATGTTCAAACCGCTGAGAACTGAGAAAGAGCAAACACCACTTTTTTATTTCCGCAGACAAAAAAAGAAGCCTCACTGGAATAAGGCTTCTCTTTCTAAAGTATCAACTCTGATTTAGCTTCGATCAGCTTTTATCTTTCTCTTCTGTGTCCTTTGAGGCCTCATCCTTCTTTGCCTCCTTTTTCTTCCTGCCAGTAAGGTATGACTCGCTCGGCCTCCACCCAAAGGATGCGCCTCCATGCGCCAGTTCCATCACTCCGCTTCCTGCCTTCTGCCCTACCAAGCTTAACCAGCATCGCTATCCCTATGAAGGGCAGAAACGCTGCATACAGAAGTCCAAGCACTGGGCCCTGCCACGATGATCGCCGCTGCAGGCATTCTGTAATATGCCTTCTTAGCATCTCCAGGCAGTGTCCCTTCAACACTGATGTCGATCCTCTCTCCGTTTGTAAGGTTCCAGTATGTTCCTTTTCCTACCCTGTCTCCTCCGTTATGTTTTAACATTGTCCTGTCCTCCTTTTTATTTATTCCTGTTTTCTTTTCTTGATTAAAGCTTATCGCAATGCTGCAGGCCTGACAATCGGAAGTAGTTCTTAGTCAAATGGAAATATTATCCTACTGGAAGGCTGTCCGTCTAATATTGCTTCTTCGAATCTGAATATGCCTGAAATTTTAAGCGACTATGGTGCACATGAATTTCCTGGAATCAATTGTCGGCTCATTTCCGTTTTATCATACAAATATGTATAATACGAAGTATCTTACTTGGCCTTCTTTACGCAAAGAGGAGGAGATGAGCGCTTATTAAGGTTTGGAATGGTTATCTCAAATTATGAAATAATAGAGAAGATAGCCGAAGCTCCTCAGTCCGTCATCTACAAGGCATATCGCAAAAATAATCCCGCACAGACTACTCACACTTAAGATTCTCAAAGCAGCAAACAAACTTTCCGAACAGAAGAAACTTCAATTCAGGCAAAAGATCGAGCATCTCAGGATTTTAAACGATCCCTCTTGTGATTACGCCGCTTTCGCTTAGCGAAAAAGAGGATACCTGCTTTATAACTCAGGATTACTTTGAAGGTATTACGCTCGATAAACTTATAAAAGCAGACAGAGGGATTTCTTTAAAAGATTTTTTTACCATAGCCTGCGGCCTTGCCCGGGCGCTTGAAAAGGTCCACGAGGCGGGGATTATTCACGGCGGCGTCAAACCTCACAACATACTCGTCAGCGAAAAAACCCGCGATATACGGCTTATTGACTTCCTGAGCAGCATAGATGTCAGAGATGTCAGCCACTTTATTTATGATAAATCCTTCATCAGGGACACCCTTGCTTATACCTCTCCGAGCAGACCGGTCGCATCAACCACCGCGTGGTCTTTTCTTCGGACCTTTATTCTCTGGGTATCGTGTTCTATGAAATGCTCACAGGCCGTCTTCCGTTTCTCTCGGATGACCCGCTGGAACTGATCCATCATCACATCGCCAGAGAAGCTTCGCGCGTCCATGAATTAAATCACGACATACCCATAGCCTTAAGCAATATCATCGCTAAGCTCATGCTTAAAGAACCGGAGAAACGCTACCAAACGCGCTAAAGGACTTTTCGATGATCTTGCGCTCTGCCGTGAAGAGTTTAAAAGATCCGGGACCATACGCGAATTCAGTCTGGAAAAAAGCATTTTCACCCACAGGGTCACGTTCATATCCAGGATGGTCGGCCGCGACAAAGAGGCCAAAGATATACTTGGCGAATATGAAAAAGTTGCCAAAGGGCTTTTCGCTCCATGTTAATTTCAGGCTTGTCCGGCATCGGGAAGACGCGCCTGATACAGGAACTGCAAAAACCTATCGTGGAACATAGAGGTTACTTTACGTCAGGCAAGTTTGATGTGTACCAGAAAAATATTCCATACAGCTCTCTAATCCAGGCGCTCAGTAACTTAATGCGGACTTTTCTTACAGAAAGTGACGAACGGGTGGAGGTATGGAAAAAAAAGATATTGGACGCCGTAGGCCCAAACGGAAAGGTCCTGACGGATGTTATCCCTGAGCTGGAAATCCTGATAGGCACGCAACCCGAAGTCAAACCGCTTCCGCCTGTTGAATCGCTGAACAGATTCCACGATCTGTTTGACCGGTTTCTCGGCTCTCTGGCAAGCGATGAAAACTCCACTCGTACTTTTCATAGATGACCTCCAATGGTGCGATGTTGCGTCCTTCGACTTTCTGTCAAACCTTTTCGCCAACGCCAAAGAGCATCCCTACCTCTTCTTTTTGGGGGCCTACCGCCATAACGAAGTGGACCCAAGCCATCCCTTAGTCAAACTCATAAAAAATGTTAAAGAAAGCGGTCAGCCGATAAAAGAAATCAGGCTTGGGCCGTTGAAGCCTCAATATTGTCATGAAATGGTTTCCTATATTCTGGATTCTCCTCTGGAGCAAACAAAGACCTTATCCGCTTTTTTAAGCGACTTGACCGAAGGAAACCCTCTTTTTGTCAGTGAGAGCCTGTCATATCTTCACAACGAAGATCTTCTCTATCTTGACGATGTCGGGCAATGGAGCTGGGACCTTGAAAAGATCAGGCGTTCCAACATGCCGACAACAGTAGTGGCGCTTTTTAGTTCAAAGATCCAGAGGTTTGCGCCGGACTTAATAACTCTCCTGGAATACTGCGCCTGCATGGGTAACACCTTTTTGCCTGCTGACTTGTCCATGATCAGGGAAATAAGTCTGGCAGAGGTCTTTGAGATGCTGAAGCCTGCCCTGGGACAGGGGCTATTAATAGAAAACAAGAGCCAACTGCAGTTTATCCACGACAAGGTCCAGGAAGCCGTATTGTCGGCGATATCGAAAGATCGGCGCAGGTTGATTCATCGCGAGGTCGGAAATCACCTCTTCTCCGCTATTCCTCGAGGACGCGGATCTCGAAACAATAGGTAATCTGTTCACCATTGTTTCTCATTTAAACCTTGCAAGAGAAGAGAAGCCTGATCCGGAGCAGGCATATTTTCTATCGAGGCTTAATTATCACGCAGGCAATAAGGCTTTAAATGCCCTTGCCACGGAAGCGGCAAATGAGTATTTCAAAATCAGCAGAGAACTCCTGCCTGACGATTGCTGGGAAGCTGCCCACTACGAACTGACGTTCAGAATATTCCAGAAAGCCGCGAAGACGGAACTGATGTGCGGAAATTATGAAAATTCCGAAAAACTGCTTGCTCAATTGCTCGACCATGCGAAAACCGACCTCGATAAAGCGGAGTGCCTGGCTGAACAGACGACGTCTCTTTCATCCATAGGCAATTTCATCAAGGCCGTCGAAACCGCCAACAAAGGGCTTGCCTATTTCGGTAAAGCCATTCCGGATTCTCCAGAGGAAGCGGACTCAAGAAGGAAAGAATTGATGACGCAAATCGCCTCAAAGAATGTCGATGTCTGGGAAACAATCCTGAACATGCCCTTCACCAAAGACAGGAAGTCCAAGATCGAGCTTAAGTTTTACAGCGAACTTATCCCGGACCTGTATATGTCCGGACGGGTGCACGAGCTTTATCTTTCGGCAGCGCAGTCGACCCAACACTGCCTGGCCGGCGGCATGGATGAATCCGTGATATATTCTTTCAGCATCATGGGGCTTCAGCTTGGAGAAGAGGAAGATTTCGGGCAGGCGTTCAAATATGAAGATCTTGCGCGCGACCTATCGGCAAAATATCCTAACACGTTCGGAGCCACCCGCGGCATGAACGGCATCGTCTGGTGCAATATGCACTCCAGAAGCCATCCGCAGGATATCGTCGATTATTGCCTTAAGTCCATCCAATGCGGGAAGAACTGCGGCGACCTCTATAATGCCGGTCTTTCTTACGGCCCGCTCATGTGGAACCTTCAGGTCCAGGGCCGGGACATGTCGGCAATCGATGATTATGCCAGGGAATGTCTTCAATTTTCCAATAGATACCACTTGTCCTTTTCTGCAGGTCTTGCCGAGGCGATGCAGGCGGGCTGGATCGAGCCTATGAAAAACAGGCCGTTCGCCAGCTTCCCATGGAAGAAAAACTTAAAACCTGGGAGCAGGATAACCATGTCGCGTCGGCAGGAAGTTATTATGTTCATATGGCGTTGGCGAATTATTATCTGGGTGAACACGAAAAGGCCGAGGAGTATCTTTCAGGGGTACGGAAGTATCTTTCAGGGCTTACGGATAACGTATTGAAGCGACAATGGCATGTATTTCTGGTATTGAATGCGCTTAAACTTTTTGAAAAAAAGATAGGCTTTGTGAGTAAAGATGAGTTAATGGCCCACATACAGCCTCTCATCGAAAAGATTGAGAAATGGGCAAATTTAGGCCCCTTATTGAAACCATATCTGGCCTTTCTCTATGCTGAACAGGAGAGGGTCCTTGGGGATTTGAGAGAAGCCAGGAATCTTTACTTCGATGCGATAAGCTCTGCCGGGGAACAAGGGTATACGTTTTTGGAAGGCCATCTGAACGAAGCCCTTGGCGAGCTTCTCCTTGGTTCCCGGCAATCAACAGCGCGAGGATATATTTTGTGGAGGCCGCGCGCCTGTACCGGAAATGCGGGGCTGAGCGCAAAGAAACCAGTCTTATCGAAAGATATCCTGAATATTTCGAGAAAGAAGAAACGTTACCTTGCCGCTGCAGTGTCAGACGCCTTCCGCTTCCTATATCTTACCTAACCTTGATATCGAATATTTGATGAAATCCACAGCAGTCATTTCCTCGGAAATGGAACTTGAGGAGCTCTTGAAAAAGATCCTGAATGTGGCAGTCGAGTGTTCAGGCGCCCAGCATGGCTATCTTTTGGTTGAAGAGGAAGGCGACCTGGTCATTTGCGCGGAAAGCTATGTCTCTGACAATGGGGCTGTAAAGAAACTTAATACAAGACTCGAGGATGTCCAGGAGATTTGCAAGGCCATTGTGCGGTATGTGTACCGGACCGGAAAGAGGGCCATCTTTAACGATGCTTTTACGGAATGCATGTTAAGAAACAGTCCGGATTGTCTGGGCTATGCATACACATTCCCTTCTGTGCCTGCCGGTAGTCAAAGCAATCAAAAACAATAGGAATATTGTACCTGGAGAACCGCCTTTCGACCTCGGTGTTTACACCGGAGAAGACGCAGATGACGGAATTGCTGACAGCGCAGGCAGCCATCTCTCTGGAGAATGCCCGGCTGGTGGACCGTGAGCGGTTCCTTGCCAATTTGGTCCGGAACGCCTCAGTGGCCATGGCCGCCGGTCACGCAGATGGCAGGCTGGGGACGTTTAATCCCGCTTTCCAGAAGCTTACAGGATACAGTGAAGAAGAATTAAAAAGTATCACCTGGAATACGATGCTGACGCCGCCGGAATGGCAGGACATACGAGGCGGAGAAGCTGGCTGAGCTTCATCGCACCAAAAAGCCTGTCCATTATGAAAAAGAGTATATTCGCAAAGACGGTTCCAGGGTTGCCGTGGAATTGGTTGTCCATCCTTTCTTTGACGACTCGGGTAATATCTCATCATACTATTCTTTCATCAGTGATATAACCCAGCGCAAGCAGGCCGAGGAAGCCCTGGTCCGGGCAAAAGAGGAGTGGGAACTTACCTTCGACAACGTGCCGGACCTGATCGCGATTATCGATGACCGGCACCGCATCCTCAGGGTCAACAGGGCAATGGCGCGGAAGTTGGGACTGGAGCCCGGGCAGTGTATCGGACTTCCCTGTTACAAATACGTGCATGGGCTCTCTGAAGCGCCTGCCTTCTGTCCGCATTCCATCACCTTAAAAGACGGCCTGCAGCATGTCGCGGAAGTGCACGAGGACCGTCTCGGAGGCGACTTTCTGGTCAGCACCACCCCGCTGTTCGATGAAAACGGGAAAATGCTCGGCTCGGTCCACGTGGCGCGTGACATCACTGAACGCAAGAAGGTAGAGGAGGAGCTGCGCAAGGCCCATAATGAGCTGGAGCGAAGCAACAGGGACCTTCAGGATTTCGCCTTTGTAGCGTCTCATGATCTGCAGGAGCCCCTGCGCAAGGTCGTGTCCTTCGGCGAAATCCTCGATGACCGACTTCTCGGCCGCGCTGGGCGAGGAGGGCAGCGATTATCTCAACAGGATGGTCAAAGCGTCAGTCAGGATGCAGGGCCTTATAAGGGATTTGCTCCAGTTGTCGAAGGTCACTTCAGGGGGACAGGCATTTATTCCCGTAGACCTCGGCAGCCTGGTCCGGGAAGTCACAACGGACATCGAGGCCCGCATACGTGAAACAGCCGGCGAAGTGCGCGTGGGCGAACTGCCGACAGTCGAGGCCGATAAGGTCCAGATGCGCCAGCTTTTTCAGAACCTGATTTCAAACGCGCTAAAATTCCGCAAGAAGGCGGTCCCTCCCGTCGTGAGCATAGATGCTGACGTTACTTGCAGACGGTTCCTGTGAAGTGACAGTGAGCGACAACAGCATCGGCTTCGATATGAAATACGCTGAGCGCATATTCAGGCCCTTCCAGCGCCTTCATGGACAGGACGTTTATCAGGGGAGCGGGATGGGGCTTGCGATATGCAGGAAGATCGCGGAGCGTCATAGGGGCAGGATCACGGTGGAAAGCCGGCCGGACGAGGGGACTGTCTTCAAGATCAGATTGCCGGTTTATCAGAAACAAAAGGAGAAAAACTATGAATAGAAAGACGCAGCCTGTCGTGCTGTTGGTCGCAGAGGATGATGAAGACGATTTTTTGCTTATCAGGAAGGCCATGAAGGAGGCCCGCCTTTCAAACGAGCTTAAATGGGTAAAGGACGGAGAGGAACTCATGGACTATCTTTACGCGAGGGGCGAGTACGGGAAGGTCGGGAAGGCGCTTTGTCCGGGCATGATACTCCTCGACCTTAACATGCCCAGGAAGGACGGCAGAGAAGCCCTGAAGGAGATAAAGGCAGACCCGCAACTCAGGGGCATTCCGGTTATAGTCTTCACCACCTCCGGCGCCGAGGAGGACGTTATACGAAGCTATGGGCTGGGCGTCAACTCCTTTATTCAAAAACCTTTGCGCTATGATGCTTTCGTCGAAGTAGTGAAGACCTTCGGTAAATACTGGTTCGAGATCGTAACGCTATCTCCCTCGAAAGAGGGGCCGTGCATCGAGGTATAACTGCGCAAAAAGATTCATACATTTTAGAATAGTGATCTCTGTAGTTGAGCTTTTGGGGACCTTTGAGGCTGCCATCTCTGCAGCAAGCTGCAGGGAATATGCTCACTAACCATCTAATATTGCTTTTTCGAATCTCAATATGCCTGAAATTTTAAGCGACTCCGGTGCATGTGAATTTCCTATCCTGTGCATTTTCTGTTAAACTTTTGCATGCAGATTATACGGGTGGAAAACCTTAGCAGGCGGTTTGGAAATATACTGGCAGTGGACAATGTCTCCTTTGAGGTTGAGGAGGGGACAATATTTGGGTTCCTGGGGCCTAACGGCGCAGGGAAAACAACAACGATCAATATCCTCTGCACGCTCCTGTCTCCGACATCAGGGAAAACATTCATCAACGGACATGACTGCAATCTTGAATCTTCCGAGGTGAGAAAGTCCATAGGTATTGTTTTCCAGGACAGTTCGCTGGACAAGGACCTCACAGCAAGGGAGAACCTGCTCTTTCATGCCTATCTCTACAATGTCGACAAATCAGAGCGGAAACAGCGCGTAGAAGATGCCTTACAGTTCGCTGATTTGACTGAGCGAGGCGATGACCTTGTCAAAAAAGTTCTCGGGCGGCATGAAGAGGCGGCTTGAAGTGGCCAGGGGGCTTATCCACAGGCCCAAGGTGCTTTTTCTTGATGAACCCACGCTCGGACTTGACCCGCAAAGCAGATCGAACCTCTGGGAATTCATCACCGAACTGCCGAAAAAACATAACGTGACGATCTTTATGACAACTCACTATATGGAGGAGGCCGAGGTCTGCGACAAGATCGCGATCATCGACAGGGGGAAGATCATAACCTCAGGAACACCAGGCGAGCTTGAAGAAGATGATCGGCGGGGATGTAATATATCTGAAAACAGCTGATAACAAAAAGGCGATTGAGGACTTGAAGAATATTTTAGAGGTTGAGGTGGCTGAAAGAGACGGCGAGATCTTCATATCAGCACTCAGGGGCGATGTCTGCATCCCTAAGATAATACGGGAGATAGGAGAGAGCGTCCTGTCTGTCAGGATGCAAAGACCAACACTGAACGACGTCTTCCTCAAGCTCACAGGCAAGGAGATAAGGGAAGAGACAGCTGCTGCAGGCGATGACATAAAGGCGTCTGTACGTTCCTACAGGAGACGGCATGATAGAAGTTAACGCGGTTTACGTTATCGTTGCGCGGGAATACAAAAAATTCATTCGGGAGAAGACCCGGCTTTTCTCTGCGATCGCCAGGCCGCTCCTCTGGCTTTTCCTTGTGGGCGGTGGCATGTCGAGGCTTGTGCCTGCAGGAGGAGGTGTTTCCTACACGCAGTTCATCTTTCCTGGAATTCTCGGAATGACGATCCTCTTCAGTTCCATATTCTCGTCTATCTCGATCATCTGGGACAAGGAATTCGGCTTTATGAAGGAGATCCTTGTTGCGCCAGTCTCCCGGTTCTCTGTTGTTGTGGGCAAGGCGATGAGCGGCATGCTCCTTTCCACTACGCAGGCTGTAATTATACTGGCGCTGTTTCCTTTTATCGGTCTCAAACTCGGCATTTTGCAGATTGTCGGGATACTCCTGGTCTGCGCAGTCCTGTCTTTTGCGATTGCTGCCTTTGGCATCCTGCTTGCGTCTTTTTATGACAGCTACGAAAGCTTCAGCGTTATCATGAACTTCATCGTCATGCCTATGTTCTTTCTCTCCGGCGCCATGTATCCGGTCAAGCTTCTCCCTTCTGTATTGAGAATTCTGGCGAAGTTTAACCCGCTTACCTATGGGATAGACGCGCTGAAGAACATTATCTTTCCCCTTGAGACAGGCAGGATGGGCGCTGATTTCCCGCTTTTTTTGGATGTGGCGGTTATCTTAGTTGCATCGGTGGTATTTGTGCTTATAGCTGGAAAGACGTTTGAGAGAAAGGCTTGATATATATTCGGCAGTTGAAAGAGCTGTCTTTTGCTCAGAAGGCTCTCTTTCTGCAGTTCTAAGCTCATTTTGCTACAGTCGTGAAACTCACCCTCCGGGTTCAAACAGTCACGACTGCTTAACGCTCCATTTCGCTAAGAACAGCTAACGAAACAAGAGCCAAGTCGCTCAAGCCAACTCTTCCAACTGATGTTTTTAGGATAACGGTTATCAGTTGCTAGTCCCACGACCCTTGTCACAACATTAGGACGAGAATTCTGACAACCGCTTTGCGCCTATCTTCATGGGCAGAAGCAATGCTGCTGCATTGATGGCTAATATAATTATGAGACAGATTCCAATCTGTATCTTCCCTGCAATATCCGGCCCTGCATGCAGGAGGTAGAAGATCCAGGCTTCAAGAGATAGGGTAGTCAGCACAACAGTGAATGCCAGCACCATGAAGGCCATACCGCCGAGGCTCATCGAGACCGAGGCGATATTTTCGTACCTGAATTTCGGGTAGATCGCCCCCAGGCCTGTGCCCAGTCCGCTCACTGAGATGCAGAGCAGCAACGTGGTCCCTACGGATGCGTACATCAATAAGCCGGTGACCTTGATGGCCAGGTTGGTGAGGAAGACAACGAGCACGATGAGGAGTGTCACAGCAAGGCATCCGTAGAGGAATTTAGACCAGAGGAACCTGGAAATATTGACCGGCGATGTCCGTATGATCCAGAAGGCCTCGCCTTCCAGGCTGACAGACGTGTAGAGAAACCGCGCTGCAACAGCAGAAAGGACCAGCCCTGCCATTGTCATATTGACCAGGAGCATCAGCTCTTTAATAAATGGTGTGAGCCCTGCCATCGCATCTATTGGTATTGACTTGAAATTGTAAATATAGACCATCACCAGAGCCCCGATTATGGCTACCTGCGACCATTGTCCGGTATCTCTGAAAAAGACCTGTATGTCTTTATAAAATACTGCTGTTTTTTGGTCAGGATAAAAGCCGCCAAGCAGTCCCCTGCCAGGTCCCTGTCCCGAAGGCTGAAGCTTCTCGATATTATTTCTAAATACCCTCATTCCGATTGCAAAAGAGAGCAGGGAGAAAAACATACAGTTGCTCAGCAGCACCAAGGCATAAAAGACATCCGGGGTCTTTCCTCTCAGCATCGGCAGCACTGTCTCTGTTATCCAGTATCCTGGAAGCAGTGGAGAATCAGTCCTGAATGACATAAAGGAACCGAGAAGGTCTTCGGGTGTCTCGAGTGTCCGGGGGATGATTGATTTCATCGTGAAATAGAGAAGGAGAAAGAGGAACATCCCGACTCCCAGGAGGACTATTTTCGTCCGTCTTGCAGGGAAGAACCTTATCAGCATATGGGCTATGCCTATGCCTGTGCCGGCTGTCAGGAGGAGAAACAGGACGAAGACAGAAGAGATGACGATGTAATAGCCTGCAGATGCGTGATAGCTGACGCCGTAGGCTATAAACACAGGGGGGATGAAGGACATGACCATCCACGAGGAGTTGAGGAATGTCTCAAATGATTTCAGCCTGATGATGTCCCTTGTAGCAATGGGCTTTGTCAGAAGGAAGGGGATGTCTTTAGAAAGATAGAAAGAGGATATGGCTGTTATGACATTGCTCAGGATAAGAAACCCCGTAAGGCCGAAGAATGTCATTGAAAGCAGCTTTGCTGAAAGGACCTCCCCAAAAAAATCTATCCCGCGTACAAAGATAGAGCACTTTGCAAGTCCCCATATATAAGCATTATCCAGAACCCTATGCCGATGGCGATAAAGGGGGCCCTCTTGAGCATGACCCGTGTACTGAGGGAATTCTTCAGTGAGAGAAATTTTGGCAATATCAATGTCAGGAGCATCTGCATATGCCCTAATCCCCCATAGACAGAAATAGTCCTTCGAGACCGCCATCAATGTTGCCTGATTTCCTCTGCGGTCCTGATCGACGTGAGAGTCCCCTTATTTATGAACCCTATCCTGTCGCAGATTTCCTCTGCTATATGCAGGCTGTGCGTCACGAGGAAGAGGGTCACTCCTTTTGCGCTCAGGTCCCTGATGAACCCCTTGAGCATCCTTACTCCAAAGGGGTCCAGGCCCATGAAAGGTTCGTCTATCAGGAGTACCTCAGGGTCATGTATCAGCGCAGAGGCAAATAAAAGCCTCTGTCTCATGCCCTGTGAAAAACTCTCGATCAGTTCATCCTCGATGTCCTTAATTCCGAAGGTGCCAGTGAGGGTTTCGATCCGCTCCAGTGCCTCTGATTTCTCTATCGCATACAGTGAAGCGATAAACTTCAGAAATTCCCGTGCTGTCAGTTTCTCATACAGGAAAGCCCTGTCAGGCACATAGCCGAGAATGGATTTTGCCTTGATCGGCTCATCGATAATGCTGTATCCGCCTATGAAGACGCTCCCTTCATCAGGCCTCAGGAGACCGGTCAGTATTTTGATTGTTGTTGTCTTGCCGGCGCCGTTAGGCCCTACAAGGCCGAAGACCTCTCCCTTTGCAACTCTTACTGAGAGGTTCTTTACAGCATAGATCCCATCAAAGGATTTGCTTATGTTATTGAGCTGTATCATCTGTAGTCCAGTCCCTCAATATGAATCTTGTTGATGACAGGGAGGATCTGTATCTGCCTGTCGATGTCACCTGTGACTAGTCTGATATGGCCGGCATCAGCAGGGAACTGGCCGAGTGTCGGATCAACAGCTATCCAATGCCCTGCATAGAACTCAGGCCATGCATGGTAATAAAAAAAACCGTCCTTATAGGTCAGCCCCACCGCAATCTTTGCAGGTATTCCCTGCAGCACGGGCAAGGGCGGTAAATAAGGTAGTGTGTTCATTGCAGTCACCCTTTTTTGTCCTCAGCACGTCAGTGGCCATCGGAATAGTGATCGTCGGGACCTTTTCTATGTTTTTGTATACCCAGTCATAAATCAGCCGTGCAGCAACAAGCGGGTCTTTTTCGTCCTTTATGATCTCCCTTGCAAGGCCCTTGATCTGAGGGTCTTTTGACTGGATGAAGATTGTATCATTGAGGTATTCATCAAAGGCCTTTCCCCTGATTTCCGTATTCTGTGTTTTCAGCCTTGAGTCAAGGACTTCCCTGTTTATCTCAAGCACGTCTCCGGTCAGCTTCTGCCTTCCTCCGTCGAGATCAAGGCCCTTGAAGGAAATGCCGGTGAGGCGTACCTTTAGATAGGAGATATCAGGAGGGAGCTTTATTTTAAATGGCACAGCAGCCTGCGACAGGAGATCGAGCGAAGGTCTGGCGATCCTGAGGGCATCATCTTTGGTTTCTTTGACAAGGAGAAATCCCATAGGGCTTTCTTCCCGCAAGACCTCTCCCCTTTCTGTAATCCATGTTGTAAACTCAATGCCCTTCATATTCCCGTTTACTTTATATGCCTCCTGCATCTTCCCGAGGGACATTATTTTTTCTTTTGCAGAGACTTTTAATTCAAGGTCTTCAACCCCCATTAAAGAGGGGTCAAATACAGGAACGCTGATCCTGCTTCCGGGCTTCAGTCCCCTGAGCATTCCTGTTACAGCAGGGCCGTTCAAAGTGGGTCCTCTGCTGAGGCGTATCTCCTTTGTGGTTTTCACGCCTGAGGACTTGATCGTAAGAGAAAGGTCATTACCCTTAACATTGCCTGAAAGTTCGATATCAAGATCAGCCTTGAGCTTTGCCGTAAATGAAAGGAGCTTCAGGTTTTTATCGAGGTTCGCGTTTAAAAGCGTTTCTATATCCTTCTCATTACCCATAACAATCATTTTTATCCTGAAGGCCTCATCCATGGTATAACCATCCGGAGCCGGAGATATTTTTCGGGACAGGTATCCTATCTTCTCACCATTAAGATACACCCCCATCCACTGCTCTTCAGAAATATCTGAAGGAGTGAATGAACTCTGAAGGTCCGGGCCTGAAAACCTGCCTGAAAGATGTGAAGGTCCCGTAGTGCCTTTGCATGAGCATACCCATCGTCACGAGCCAGAAGAGGGTAACAGCGATATAAAATGCCTTCCTGTAGCTGAACATAACGTGCATGTATTAATTCTAGCAAAATAGAGGGATAAAGGGTTACTCGGCTTCAATTTGAAGATCCGGCATAGAGGCCCATGAGTGATTGAACATGAGTGATTGAAGGTGAAGAATAAAGAAAAGTATGTTATTTTTTAATAGGGAGTTAATAGTTATCAAATTAAACTTGTAATTCCCATCAATATTTCAAGGAGAATCCATGGAAGAGTTTAGTTTAGAAGGCAGGGAGTTTATTGAGTTGAATAACCTTTTGAAAGTTAAAGGGTTATGCGAAAGCGGGGGCATGGCCAAGGCTGTGATCGCGGAAGGGCTGGTCAGGGTAGACGGCAATGTGGAATTGCGCAAGCGGTGTAAAATACGCGCCGGACAGGTTGTTGAATTTGACGGCCATACTATTACTGTAAAGTAATTCAGTATTCAGATTTTTTGTTAACTCTCAGGTGGATAGACTGAAGGTGAAATTTTTTTAGGATCGTCGAAACAGAGAAGGTCTTCAATGGCTTGATACAAGCGTTGCGTGATGATTGATATACTCCACCCCTCAGTCAGTCTAAATACCTGGATAGTTACCTTTTTGAGCACCATTTGAATTCCAAATCAATTTAAGTGTACTATATTTTTAATGGAAGAAATTATCAAATGGCTTGTATATATTGAAAAATGTGCTTCTGCTTTTTACAAAAAAAGTGCTGTTGCCCTAAAAGATGACCAGGAGCTGTTCACTTTTCTGAATCATCTGTCTGAGGATGAAGACCAGCATGTCGAACTTCTTGAAAAAGCTTCTGGATACCTGATACAGATTGACACCCCGATAGAACCCGCAATATTAGTGGACGAGAACTTTAAAGCAAAGATTGAAGAGTATTTTCTGAAGTGTGGCGAAGAAAAATCAGTAGAACACATCTCAAAGAAAGAGGTGATAGAGTCCCTGGTAGCCGCAGAATATTCTGAATGGAACGATATTTTTTTGTATGTCATTAATTCTTTGCAACCCCAGTCAAAAGAAGTGCAGTATATTGCCGCCACTATACAGGCTCACAAGGACCACATAGAAGAATACGTTAAATCCCTGCCGGAAGCTGATAATTATTTGGAAGTAATGAATAAAATACCAAACGTATGGGACAAAAGGATCCTCATAGTCGATGACGAGCCAATAATACTGAATATACTCGAGGCCCTTGTTGAAGGTCTGGCCGTGATTGAAACAGCGCAAAACGGACAGGAAGCCCTGTCAAAAGTAAGGGAGCAGTACTTCGACGTAATTATTTCAGATGTCTACATGCCTGTATTAAATGGTATCGAATTTTACAGGCAGGCTTCTTTAAATGATCCAAATATCGGAAGCCGGTTTCTGTTTTATACCGGGAACGCAACAAATGAGTGCCTTCTATTTTTTTCTGAAAACAATCTTCAGTATCTCACCAAACCTGCGCCGATGGGACAGATACAGAAAAGCGTACAAAATATTCTAAAACAACATTAGAAGTTCCAGACCCCGAATACAGATTGCTGCAACTACCCATTATCAGCATAGGTTTTCCTCTGTGGAGCAGGTTATTCCTGTCCTGGGTGATTGGCAATAGTCATTTTTTTCTTGTCAATAATGCTATAGCACGTTAGTTTTTGCAGTGTGTGAATCCATCGGAAGGATTTCCTTTATCAGTTTCGTTATGTATGCGTTTGCATCTTCCCTTTGCGCATATGAGCTTTCTTTGTCCTTTATCCGTTCTGTCTTATGACTCTCCAGGTCTATCCTGATAACTTCAACATAGTAGAGAGAGTCTTTCAGGATTACACCGTAGGCCCACAGTAAACCATTAGCGTCCTTGCCGATAGTTCCCCTGCTAACAGGTTTCTTGAACTCATTCCTTATTATGTCCTCAACCGAGAAATGCGCTGTTTTCTTCTTTTTCATTAATTATCCGGGTAAGCTAACTGAAGTATATCCCCAACCATTTCTTCGGGTGTATATTTTCCCCTTTCCAGTTCACTTAGAGCTACAGACATGAAGGCTATTTGTTGAGCCTTATAACCGGCATTTCCGACCCAATCTTCGACTATTTCCCTTGTAATGTCCTTGTTTGCTAATTGTACTTTTTTCGTCAGCGCATTATATAAGTTATCCAATGTGGACATTTGTTATCCTCCTTACCTTTGTATGTATAGTATAACATGCCGAGCTAATAAAGAATTTCAGGAAAGGCTTATTTCCCGGGCTGGGATGTATTCAATTGTGGCGTGAATTCCGCCAAGGGTCACGTGGATGTCATCTTTGCTGCAACTGCTATGTCAGGGTAAAACTTCTTGACAATATATGCAAACATTGTTATATTTGCATATATTGTTCTATTAAGAATGGAGGACATGATGCCTGCAGCAGATAATGTTATAGATAATAAAATAGAAGTTTTAAAGATCGTCGCCCACCCTGTGAGGATAAAGATTCTTGAAGAGCTTATGAAGGGTGTAAAGTGCGTCGCTGACTTTGAGGAGTTTCTTGAGATAAGCCAGCCGAATGTCTCCCAGCATTTATCTCTCCTGAGAAGATACAGGATAATTGATTACTTTGTTGACGGAAGACTCAGATGCTACTTTCTCAGAGATCCCATGATACCTGATCTTATAGATTTAATCAGGAAAGAATATAAACAGGAAATTCCGGCTCCTGCATGTTGTCCCGTTACAAAAAAAGGGAAGTATCCAGGTGCAAGGAGAAATTAATTAGGAGAAAATGCTGTGATGACCATTAAGCTCTATTTCAATGATCCGCCTGGAAAGAGCTGAACGAATATCCATTCCGTGGTCACGGAACTTTCTAAAAAGTATACCTTCCAAATTGAAACGGTCAATAAATCGGACATGTCATTTACGGACCGTAGACTCCTTAACGAGTATCCGGCGGTTGCGATAAATGACACCATCGTATTCAAAGGTCGAGACGTCACCATAGAGGATCTTAAGTGGCCGATCCTGAGGGAGTTGGCTAAGTTCGAACATTTGCCTTAGAAAGGAGGATACTGTGCAAAAGGAAATTGTTATGTTTATGTCCACAACGCCGTACAGCTTTGAAAATACACACACACTGCTTAAGCTTGCAGACGCTGCATTAAGAAAGGGCCAGAAGGTCAGACTCGTTGCATCCGGTGACGGGGTCTTCTCCATAGTCAAAGGACAGGTCCCTCAGTCACTTTCAGCACTGGAAGATCTCGTGGGCAGAGGTCTCAAAGTCGATATATGAACGGGCTGCATGAAGACCCGCGGTCTTGCGGGTGAGGATTCAGTTGAAGGCGGGGAAATGAGTTCACTCAAAGGACTCTTTAATGTTATCAAGACAAAGCCAGTATTTCTCAATCTTGGCGTATAGGAGGACACATGGGCAGTATAAGCATAATCTTAAGAAGACCGCCATACGGCACCGCTGATGTCTCAGAGGCAATACGTCATTCCCTGGGAGGAGTGACTCAGGATATGTCGGTAAGTCTGATACTTGTGGACGGAGGGGTAAACGCTGCAAAAAAGGGCCAGAACACGGACTCAACCGAATATCTCAATGTGGAATCCGGCCTTATTGATTGCATTGATATGGGCGCGGATGTTTATGCAGACGAGTCGTCCATGAAAGAGGCGCACCTTGAGAGCAATGATCTTGCAGAGGGCGTAAAAATCCTAAACAGCTCTGAGATTGCCGATATCATCAGCAATTCAGATACAACAATGATTTTTTAGGAGGGGAACATGCTAGTAATTATTAAAAGCGCCCCTGATACACCCGAGGGCAAGAGGGGCGTAAAACTTGCCTGTGATATGTCTGCTGATATCGTCTTTTTACAAAACGGGGTTTATTTCACACAGGGGCAGAAACTCAAAGACACAGAATTTACAGGAACAGCCTATGCGCTTGAAGACGACAAAAGGTTAAGAGGTCTGTCAACTGATGATATCAAGGACATACAGGAGATCAATTACGACAGCCTCATTGACCTGATAGTTAAAAACGACAAGGTAATAGGCATGTTCTAAAGAAAATAATAAAAACAAGGGAGGATGACATGGCGAAGATTGTTGTTTTAGGAGGTTCATTCGGAGGCCTCACAGCGGCTTTTGAATTGAAGAGACTGCTGGGCAAAGAAGCTGACGTTACTGTTATCAGCGATGACGACAGATTTGTTTTTTTGCCTTCCCTTCCCTGGCTGATAATGGGCTGGAGGAAGCCGGAGGATATAACCCTTAAGGTTAGTGAAATTCTCAAGCCCAAGGGAATAAATTTTATACATGAGGCGGCAAAGCAGGTCGAGCCGGATGCCTCGAAAGTTCTTACTGCAACACAGACGGTGCCTTATGATTATCTCGTTGTCTCAACCGGCCCTTATCTTTCATTCGATGAAATACCAGGGCTTGGACCTGACAAAGGCTTCACCGACTGCACGTTTACCCTTGACCATGGGTTAAAAACCCATGCGAGATGGGAAAACATCCTGGAGTCGCCCGGCCCTGTCGTGCTCGGCTCCTCGCAGATGGTCAGTTGCTTCGGTCCATCATATGAGCTCGCCTTCGAGATCGACTCAGAACTGAGGAGAAGGAAGATGAGGCATAAGGTCCCCATTCTCTATCTCACCTCTGAACCATACCTCGGCCATATGGGGGTCGGAGGACTCGGCAATTCCAAAAGATTTTTTGAGGATGAATTTGCAGTAAGGGATATCAAGCCGGTTGTTAATCAGGCGATTGAAGAGGTGACGCCAGGGGAGATCAGACTGAAGGACGGCATAAAAATACCTTTTAAGATGGCGATGATAGCGCCTCCTTTCAAGGGAGTACCTGCAGTTGCATCTTTAGGCAATCCACGGGGTTTTATTCCTGTGGACAAGAACTATCGTCATACAAAGCATAAAAATATCTTTGCCATAGGTGTTGCCATGGCAATAGCTCCTCCGGAGCAGACACCTGTTCCGGTCGGTGTTCCGAAGACAGGGTTTATGACAGTGAAAATGGCAAAAACCGCGGCGGCAACGATATATTCCGATATAAAGGGATCACCACCTCCACCCATGGATGAGTTGAGTGTTGTTTGTCTCATGGACATGGGGAATACGGGGGCATTGATGAAGGCATCTCCTGTGCTGCCGCCAAGACAAGATTCCTTCACAAAAAAAGGCATTTGGGCAAAATGGCTGAAGGTTGGTTTTGAGAAATACTTCTTGTGGAAGATGAAAAACGGAATGAGTGGATTACCATGAAGAAAAAAAGAATCTTTGAGTTTTATGCATCATTTTGCAAGACCTTCTCCAACCCCAAGAGACTTGAGATACTATGCCTCCTTAAGGATGGAGAACTTACTGTCAGCGACATTACCAAAAAACTTGGGTCTTCAAAGGCAAATGTGTCCCAACACCTGACTGTAATGCGCATGGCGAGAATTATGAAGACAAGAAGGGAAGGAGTAAACATTTACTATATGTTAGCGAATAAGAAGCTTGTTCAGGCATGTAGTCTTATGCAGGATGCCCTTGCAGGACTTATGGAAGGTTCCATTAGACTTGAAAAAGAGGAAATTGCCGCAATGAAAGGATATATAACACCATGACATAGATAACGAAAAACGTGTTGGTGAGGTCGTTGTTCAGGCGGACATGAACCCTTTTTTTTAAATATTCATATTCCTGCAAAGGTCATTATGTTTGCATGTATAGGAGGTGCGAATGCGTAAGTTTTCACTTGTTGAGTTTTCTGTTGAACATCCCAAACTGATTGTGGTTCTGTCGGTGCTTATCACCATGCTCTTTATGACGCAGTTCCCGAAGATGAGAACTGACACCAACCCGAAGAACATGCTGCCTGCGACATCTGATGTCAGGGTCTGGAATGATGAAGTGGAAAAGACCTTCAGCCTCTATGAGGACATGATAGCCCTCGGCATCGTCAATGAAAAGGGTATACTCAACAAAGACACCCTCGCATCTATACAGAGGATCACCGATGAAGTGCTGAAGATCAAGGGTGTTGCGGCACGTGACGTATCGAGCTTTACGACAATCGATAACGTGACTGTTGAAAATGGGACTCTGACGGTCGCACCTTTGATGACAAAGGTCCCTGAAGACACTATAGGGATAGAACGTCTCAGAAAAATGCTTTATGAAAACCCTCTTTTCATCAATCGTATAATTTCAAAAGACGGAAAGACTACTGCCATCTATGTACCTCTGGAAAAGGGGGCGAACGGCAAGGAGATTGCCGACAGGATACGCGAGATCGTCAAGAAAGAAAAGGGAGACGAGAAGTATTACATAGCCGGAGACCCTGTTGCACGTGATACCTTTGGGGCCGAGATGTTCAAGCTCATGGCCATATTCGCTCCTATCGCAGGGATGGTCATGCTCTTTGTCAGATATCTCATGTTCAAGGACCTCTTTCTTTCGATTACGCTGATGATGGACGCCATGATCAGCATTGTCTGGAGCATGGGGCTGCTTATAGGCCTGGGCTATCCCATTCATATCATGAGTTCCATGGCGCCTGTATTTCTTATGGCCATTGCCACTGACAGCATGCATATCTTCAATGAGTTCTATTTCCGGTATAGGGAGACAAGGGACAAGAAAAAGGCGATCATCGAGACCATGCAGGCGGTGAGTCGACCCGTCCGCAATACGGCCCTGGCGACAGCGGCGGGGTTTGCCGTGCTTTTATTTATGAATATCATCCCGGTCAAGGTCTTCGGCGGACTGGTGGCGTTCGGCACGATCGCCCTGAGGGTCCTAAGCTTCAGCTTCATACCTGCAATGTTCACCTTTGTGAAAGATGAGAAAATAGAAAAGATCGCCCATGCTGAAGATATCGGCACAGACAAGACATCTCAATTTCTTAAAAAGCTTGCCGGATTTGGATCGCATCACCCTAAGAATACCGTTTTAGTCGGACTTGTTCTCTTTGTAATTGCCGTCATCGGATTATCAAAAATAACCGTGAACAACAATCTCGTGGAATGGTTCAAGAAAGGCAGCGATGTTCGCGTTGCTGATACAGTGATGAACAAGGCCCTCGGCGGGACATCCCTCGGTTATGTCGTGGCGACTGCAAAGGATGACGATTACATTAAGACTCCTGAAGCAATGCGGTATATTGAAGGACTTCAAAGACGGCTCGAAAAACTGCCTGTAGTAGGTAAGACAACCTCGGTTGTCGATTATGTGAAGAGGATAAACCGTGTCCTTCATGACGACGATCCGAAATACGACGTTGTGCCTGAGACAAAGGAAATGATTGGGCAGTATCTCTTCCTGTTCTCCATGTCTGCAAAGCCCTCCGACCTGGACAATGTTGTTGACTATCCTTTCAAAAGGGCAAACATCTGGGTGCAGCTCAAGACATGGGACGCCCAGGCGATGAAAAGCGTCATAGAAGCGGTGGACGACTACAAAAAGACCAATCCCACGCCTATGGAAATGAAGCCTTCCGGCATCGCCTATTTCAATCTTGTATGGAACCATGAAGTCTTGTGGGACATGGTCAAGGGCTTTATCCTTGCCCTGATCGCCGTATTTACCATCCTCGCCTTCGACTTCCGCTCTGTCAAGTGGGCGATTGTCGGTTATACACCCCTTCTATTTACGATCCTGCTTATTTACGGCGTTGTCGGTTTTATCGGAAAAGACTTCGATATGCCGATCTCGGTACTTTCTACTCTGTCCCTCGGCATGGCGGTGGACTTCGCGATCCATTTTGTGAGCAGGTTCAGGCAACGGCTTAAAGAAACAGGAGGACGCAAGGAATCGATAAATGATGCCCTGCTCTGGACTGCTGCAAGGCCCGGAAAGGGTATCGTGCGCAATGCGATGCTCTTTGCCGCATCATTCGCAGTGATGATCTTTGCTCCGCTAACACCTTATATCACAGTCGGCGCTTTTATCGTCAGCATGATGCTCCTGAGCGCTGTAATGACGATAATCTATTTACCGGCCCTGATAACTCTTACGCAGGGCTGGCTACTTAAAGGAGAAATAAAATGAAAAGGTTTTTGATAATTATTATGGCAATCGTTTTATCTCTTGGCGTGATTGGCAGCTTATTCGCTGCTACTCCTGACGAGATAATGAAGAAATCGCAGGCGGCCTTTCTCTATCAGGGAAAGGACTTCAAGGCAAGAGTAATGATGAAGCTTATCAGCAAGGGCGGCCAGGAAAGGGTCAGAGAAATGACCATGCTGAGAAAAAACTACGGAGCGCCAGGCGGAGAACAGAAATATTTCATTTACTTCTTTCAGCCGGCAGACGTAAAGGACATGACGTTCATGGTCTACAAGTATCCCGGAAAAGACGCCGACCGGTGGCTTTTCGTTCCGGCGATCAACATGGTAAGAAGGATCGCGGCAAAGGACAAGTATTCAAGTTTTGTCGGCTCTGATTTCACCTATGAAGATGTATCGGGGAGAAACCTCGAAGAAGATACGCACAGTATCGTAAAGGAAGAGAAGCATAGCGGCAAGGACTGCTATGTTGTAAAGAGCACACCGAAGGCAGCGGACATGGAATACAGTTACAAGCTTTCCTGGATCGACAAGATTAGCTCCCTGCCCTTGAAAGAAGAATATTATGACAAAAGAGGGGAGCTTTATAAGGTCTTCACAGCGGATGAAATAAAGGATGTAAAGGGTTTACCCACGATCACGAAGAGAACAATGAAGAATCTTCAAAGCGGTCACATGACACAGGTGACGTATCTCAAGACGGACTATAATATCGGGATAGAGGACAGCCTTTTTTCCGAAAGGTTTCTCAAACAGCCTCCCAAGAAATGGATTGAATGAGCAGGACACAGGATCTGGAATCAAAAGGCAGCTGAATAAATCTGAGAACAGTTATCAAGGTTCGGTCTTTGTCTTGTATACGTTTTCTGTCTATACTGTGTTTTGTCATCTTCGAATGCAAGTGCATCAGACATCTCCCTGCACGGTTTTTTGCAAGGCAACTATTCTGCGGATACGGCAGCGTCTAATCCGGACGGAGGCGACTTCAAACTGGCAGAGGAAAGACTTCAACTGAAACTCGACGCATCGAAAGACCCTTTCCATCTTTTTTTGAAGACTGACGCCTGTTACGATCATATTGATGAAGAAGCTGAGACTTGGAATTAAGGGAAGGTTATCTTGATTTTACGTCTTCGACAAGTGGGACATGCGTATCGGCAGGCAGGTGATCACATGGGGGCTTGGCGATCTCTTATTTATCAACGATGTCTTTCCCGAAAGATTACGAGGCGTTCTTTTGCAGGAAGACCGCTGGAATATCTGAAGAAAGGTGTTGATGGAGTAAAGATCGGCATGTATCCTGGCTTTGCATCTTTCGAGCTTATTGCCATACCATTCTTTGAACCCAATCACTTCCCCGATTCAAAAAGGTTCTGGATGTTCGACCCTATGCCCGGCGTAACAGACCGTGAAAGGGAGAAGCCGTCCGTAACACTTGAAAACACGGAAGTGGCTATTCGGGCATATCGGGACATTGCAGGCTTTGACGCATCCTTGTATTTTTATCGCGGTTTTTTTCAGGCAGCCTTCAATGATGCCGGACAATCCGATGATGCCTTCGAAGCTCACACTTTTTTATCCCAAGCTGTCGGTCTACGGCGCAAGCCTCCAGGGCAGGGCTCTGGATGGCGTTCTGAGTCTTGAGGCTGGATATTATGATTCGCGTCAAGACAGGCAAGGCACTGATCCGATGATACCGAATTCACAGACAAGATTTCTGATCGGATATCAGCGGCAGATGTGGGAAGATTTTACCCTTGGACTGCAATATTATGTCGAGTATATGCATGAGTACTCGGCTTATGTGAGTAACCAACCGTCAGGATTTCCAAAAGACCGAAAGTATCATGATCTTACTTCTGTAAGGCTTACGCAATTTCTCATGCATCAGACAATGAGGCTGTCCTTTTTCGCCTTCTACAGTCCGTCAGTCGGCGATTACCTTTTGAATCCTGAGATTAAGTACAATTTCACAGACCATATCTGGGTCGCTATCGGTGCAAATATCTTCGGAGGCGGCAACCAGGCAAGTCAGTTCGGACAGTTTGCCAAAGATGATAATGCCTATGTGCAGGTGAGATATGAATTTTGAAAGAGCCAGAGCATAGTTATCGCGCAGCATCTGCCCTGTAGTTTACCCTTCGACTGAATATTCTTCCCCTCATATTGCAGGGTTTCTTTATTTGTCTCTATCGTTTAAACTTGAATATTCGTTGTATATTCTAATAGAGGGGAGGTGCGCATATGAACATTAAACTTACAGAACTTTCAAGCTGCGCGGGTTGAGCGGCAAAATTCAGTCCTTCGGACCTGTCCCAGGTGCTGGGGCAGCTGCCTGCTATTACAGACAAGAATGTGCTGGTCGGTTCGTCCAATGCCGACGATGCCGGCATATACAAAATCAGTGATGATGTAGCTGTAGTTCTGACTACTGATTTCTTTACGCCGATAGTGGATGACCCCTATTGGTTTGGCGCCATTGCAGCAGCCAATTCGCTTTCCGATGTATGGGCGATGGGTGGAAAGGCTGTGGTCTCCCTGAATATCGCCATGTTTCCGAGTCAGCCTGAGTTCTTCCCGTCCCTTCACAGGATCATGCAAGGCGGAATAGACAAGATGACCGAGGCCGGAGTATCGATTATCGGCGGGCATACGATCAAAGACAAGGAGCCGAAATTCGGATATACGGTCATGGGTACAATACATCCCAATAATATCTACGATAATTCGAAGGCAAAAGCCGGGGATGCCCTGATACTGACCAAGAAGATCGGGACCGGCATCGTTGCTACCGGAGTAAAGCGGAAGATGTGCAGCGACGCTGTTATCGAAGAGTTCACGTTGTCGATGGCGACACTAAACAAACGGGCCAGCGAGATCATGATCGAGGTGGGCATAAGTACTGCGACAGATGTAACAGGTTTTGGTCTCATCGGCCACCTCAACGAGGTGCTCTCTGCAAGCCGTTGCCGGGCCCGTCTTTATTCTAACAGTATTCCCTTCTTTGACGAGGCAGTAAGGCTTGTCAAAGAGAATGTTGTCCCAGGCGGCACACTGGGGAATCAAAAGATTTATAACCCTTTTGTCTCATGGGCTGCTGATGTGTCTGTTTATGAACAGGTCCTTATGAATGATGCCCAGACTTCAGGCGGCCTCCTTATCTTTGTTCCCGCTGAAAGGAAAGAAAAGCTCATCTCTGCACTGGAAAAAGAAGGGATATTGGCCGCGCACATTGGTGATGTTGTTGATAGCGATTTTAAAGACAGCAAACGTATTTTAGTAGAACGGAAATGACCGTAAGCTTTTTTCTGTTTCTCTGGGTTGCCGGCTCGATAGTCGGTTTCTCCTCGGGTCTGCTAGGGATAGGCGGGGGCATACTTATGTTCCCGCTTCTCCTTTATGTGCCGCCGGTCTTTGGACTTGAACTCATAGGTGTCAAGAGCATTACAGGTCTTACCATGATACAGGGTTTTTTTGCGTCACTTTCAGCGATGTTCTTTTATAAAAAGCATAATCTGGTCAATAAAACCCTTGTCATGACCCTCGGGCTTTCTTTGTTTATGTCTTCGCTGACAGGGTCATTTGTGTCAAAGGTTGTGCCTGACAAGCCTCTGCTTCTCATTTTCGGAGCACTGGCGTTTATTGCAGCTGTAATGATGCTCATCCCGCGCAGTTATGCCAAAGACGAACTGACTGAGGACAAGGTTTCATTCAATAAACCCCTGGCGATAATAATAGGTGTCTCGATCGGGTTTCTTATCGGGCTTGTGGGGCAGGGGGGCGCTTTCATAATAATACCGATTCTCCTTTATGTGCTTAAGATCCCCCTGAGGGTGGCACTCGGAAGCACCCTTGCTATCGGGCTTTTTTCCTCATCAGCAGGCTTAGTCGGAAAGATCGCAACAGGACAGGTGCCTTTTTATATGGCTGTGCCGCTCCTTCTGGGTGCAATCCCTGCTGCACAGCTTGGGAGCTTTGTCGGAAAAAAGACAAAGACGCAATATCTGAGATGGCTGCTGGCTCTGATAATTATTGCCACAGCAGTAAAGATATGGGCTGATTTTTTCAGATAACATTTCTTGTTTGTCCGCATATATTAAAGAAAAACCATACACTTAAAAAAATTCTATAAACAATTCTGATCCCGTGATATACTGAATTTATATATATGTGTTGCAGATTGTTACGTTAAAGCTCTTTCTGGAAATCTATGGTGACAAAATTTTGACAAAAGAAGAGACTTGGAACAGACTTGCAGAGCTTCATGCCGTGACTGGGGCTATGTCTTCGGGAAAATTGACGCTCTCAGGAGTCAATCTCAGTAAATCCGATCTCAGAGGAGCTGACCTTAAGGGGGCTAATCTCAGCAAAGCCATTTTTCTGGGGGCAGATCTATGCGAAGCTGATCTGTGTGAAGCCGATCTCAGAGAAGCGGACCTGAGCAAAGCGAATCTCATTTTAGCCGTGCTTGGAAGCGCTGATCTCAGAGGGGTCAAGCTTGGAAGTGCCAATCTCCTGGGAGCGGACCTCAGCAAGGCCAATCTCGGAGGGGCTGACCTTGAAGGAGCAAATCTGGGGAAAGCCAATTTAAGCGGGGCAGACCTCAGTGGGGCCTGTCTGGGGAAAGCCAATTTCAACAGGGCAGATTTCAGTGGAGGCAATCTTGGAGGAGCTGATATCAAAAGAGCTAATCTCAGTGAAGCCAATCTTGGAAAGTCCTCCCTTGTAACCGCTGATCTCAGCGGGGCAAATCTCAGTGCAGCTGATCTTAGAGGGGCCGATCTCAGAGGAGCTGATCTCAGGGGAGCAAATCTCAGGGGAACTGATTTCAGAGGAACTGATCTCACAGGAGTTGATTTTAGCGGAGTCGATCTCAGAGAAGCAGATTTCAGTGAGGCCAGACTTAGCGAAGCAATGTTCTTTAAAGCTGATCTCAGGGGAGCTAATTTCAGCAGGTCAGATCTAAGTGGAGCTGATCTCAGGGAAGTCTATTTAAGTGACGCTAATCTGGCTGGAGCCAATCTCAAAGAAACCCGTATCTGGTACTCAAACCTAAGTGGATCTGATCTCAGCGGGGCAAATCTTCTAAACGCTGATCTCAGGGGAGCAAACCTCAGCAGGGCTGATCTCAGAGAAGCAGATCTCAAGGGAGTAAATTTCAGCAGGGCAGACCTCAGTGGGTCCGATTTCACAGGAGCTGATCTTTGCAAAGCCAATCTGATAGAAGTCGATCTAAGTGGCGCAAATCTCGGCAACGCAAACCTCAGTGGAGCCCATCTCTGTTATTCCAATCTCAGCGGCGCTAATATCGTGAAGCCAAATTAACCTATTTTATCAGGATTTCAAGAAGGGCCTTCTGGGTATGGAGGCGGTTTTCAGCCTGGTCAAAGACAGCGCTGTGCGGGCCGTCCATGACCTCATCTGTGATCTCCTCACCCCGATGGGCAGGAAGGCAGTGCAGTACAGTGACATCCTTTTTTGAGCAGGAAAGCAGCCTGCTGTTGATCTGGTAATTCCGAAATTTATTCTTCTTTGTCTCTGCTTCTTTTTCCTGTCCCATGCTCACCCATACATCGGTATACAGGACATCCGCCATGCCGGCAGCCTCTGCGGGGTCCCTAAGTACAATGATTTCGCTTTTTGCAGAAGACCTGGCCTCAGCCAAAACCTCTGCGTTGGGCTCGAAGCCTTCAGGGCACGCTATCGTCAGGTCGAATTCCATCATCAGGGCCGCCTCGATCATGGAGTTGCACACATTGTTGCCGTCGCCGATAAAGGCGACTTTCAGACCTTTGAATTTGCCTTTCTTTTCAAAGATCGTCATGAGGTCGCCCAGGGCCTGACAGGGATGATGGATATCGCTGAGCCCGTTGATCACAGGGATGTCGGAATTCGCAGAGAACTGTTCCAGGACCGAGTGGCTGAAGGTGCGTATAACTATCCCGTCGAGGTAACGCGACAGTGTCCTGGCTGTGTCGGCCATTGTTTCTCCTCGGCCGAGCTGCAATTCAGAGGCGTTCATACAGATCGTATTGCCCCCCAGCTGGTATATCCCTGCTTCAAAGGACACGCGCGTCCTTGTCGAAGGTTTCTCAAAAAGGAGTCCGATATTTTTTCCGATCAAAGGGCAGGCATTTCTGTCTTTGCCTGCCTTGAGGTCAATAGCCCTTTTAATCAGGCCTGATAATTCATCTCTGGTCAAATCCGTTAATCTGAAAAAATCTTTTTTCATTGTTCTCCCCTACGAAAGCTGGTCAAATATCTGCTCGAGTATGTCGATGAGATGGTCTATATCTTTTTCAGTAATGATCAGGGCCGGCATAAACCTCAGGATATTGCCTGCTGTGCAGTTGATCAGCACGCCTTTTTCCATGCAGGCCTTTACCAGCGGCGCTCCGTCCCTGGTCAGTTCCATCCCGACCAGAAGACCCATGCCCCTTACCTCAGCTATTATGCTGGGGAATTCCTTCTTCATTTCCTCGAGTCTCTTTTTGAAATATTTTCCCATCCTTCTGCACTGGTCGAGTACGAAATCGCCTTCCAGCAGCACGTCCATTGTAGCTAATGCAGCGCTGCAGGCAAGGGGGTTTCCCCCGAAGGTCGAGCCGTGCGTGCCCGGCTCAAAGGCGGCCGCGATTTTATCGGTCGCAAGCATGGCCCCGATCGGCACCCCGCCGGCCAGTCCTTTTGCGAGGGTCATGATATCAGGGGTTATGCCGTAATGTTCATAGGCAAAGAGTTTTCCTGTTCTGCCCATGCCGGTCTGCACCTCATCAAGGATAAGGAGTATGCCATGCCTGTCACAGAGCTTTCTGACGTCGCGCATATAATCAGGGTCAGGAATTTTGACCCCGCTTTCGCCCTGTATCGGCTCCAGCATGACAGCGCAGGTGTTTTTTGTTATTGCCTTTTCAATAGCCTCTATGTCATTGAATTCCACATGCTTAAATCCGGGCACAAGCGGGTCAAACCCCTTTTTGAATTTTTCCTGGCCTGTTGCGCTCAGGGTTGCAAGGGTCCTTCCATGAAAAGAGTTTATGGCTGTAATGAACTCGAATTTATTCTGACCGAGTGATTCTTTGAAATATCTTCTTGCCAGCTTGATCGCAGCCTCGTTGGCTTCAGCCCCTGAGTTGCAGAAGAAGACCTTGTCTGCAAAGGAATTATCGACGAGGATTTTCGCGAGCTTTGTCTGTGACTCGATATGGAAATAATTCGATATATGGATGAGCCGCTGCGCCTGCTTCTGTATGGCAACGACTACCTTGGGATGACAGTGCCCCAGGCAATTGACAGCAACGCCACCGAGGAAATCGAGGTATTCCTTTCCGTCCGTGCTCCAGACCTTCATCCCTCTGCCTTTTCTTATGGCAACAGGAAATCTGTTGTAGGTGTGCATCAGATAATTGTCTGAATCTTCCAGCAGCTTTTTCATTTCCATGCAGGGATAATAACTCATAACCCATTGAAAAATCAAACAAAACCGCCTTTGACAGTGTATCAGGCATAATGGTAGAATCTCAATATGAAGATTGCAGTGACCGGAAAAGGCGGGGTAGGAAAGACAACGCTTTCATCTATACTGTGCCATCTTTTTGCGGCAGAGGGCATGAAGGTCATTGCTGTTGACGCAGATCCTGACGCGAACCTCGCCTCTGCCCTGGGAGTATCCAGGGAGGAAGCAGAGAAGATCAGGCCGATTGCGGACATGAATGAACTGATAGAGGAGCGTACAGGAGCAAAGCCCGGCAGCGCCGGCATCTACAAGCTCAACCCCAGGGTTGACGACCTTCCCGAAGGTTTGGGATATAAGATCAACGGCATAACCCTGCTTATCATGGGCAAATCAAAGGCCGCCTCCTCAGGCTGCTACTGCCCTGAAAATGTGCTCCTCAGGCGACTGCTTAAGCATCTGGTTGTTGAAAGGGACGAGGTTGTGATCGTTGATATGGAGGCCGGCATAGAACATCTCACCAGGGGCACTGCAGGTTCGGTCGACGCCTTTATCGTTGTTGTTGAACCCGGCCAGCGGAGCATGCAGACAGCAGGGGTTGTAAGGGACATGGCAAAGGAACTCGGCGTGAAAAACGTCTTTGTTGTGGCCAACAAGGTCCGAGGAGCTGAGGACCTGGATTTCATAAAAAAAGGTATAGGCGATATAGAACTCGCGGGACATATCAGTTTTAACCACGATGTTATGGAGGCTGACATCAAGGGCGCGTCCCCGTTTGGTTTTTCACCAGGGACAGTGGATGAGGTGCGAAAAATCAAGGACGCGATAGTGAAGATGCTTAATGCAGGATAAGGCCGGACTCAGGAAGGAACTCCTAAGCAAAAGAGACAACATCCCGCCTGTTGTCAGAAGGGCGAAAAACAAAATGGTCCTTGAGCGTATGTTGTCCCTTGAGGAATTCAGAAATGCAGGCATTATCTTTTTCTTCGCCTCTTTCAGGACAGAGGTTGATACCGCTGAAATGATAAAGTCCGCGCTTACATCAGGGAAACGCGTTTTACTGCCCAAGGTCGATAAAGACAGGCATGAACTCCTGCTCTATGAAATAAGGGACTTTGGCGAACTGGTCCCCGGATATATGGGGATCCCCGAGCCCTCGTTTCAGGGAAGGCAGATGAGCATCAATGACGCTGATATTGTGATCATCCCGGGCGCAGGGTTTGATGCCTCAGGAAACAGGATAGGCTATGGAGGCGGCTATTATGACAGGCTGCTTTCAGGTTTGCAGAAACAGAGCCTGGTCATAGCCCCTGCCTATGAAGAACAGGTCGTAGATTCCATCCCGTCAGAACCCCATGATATCAGGGTGCAGATGATTGTTACTGACAGACGGGTGATAAGGTGTGGACCGCAGCAGTAGAAATTATCCTGAAAAAAGCAGTTATCTCCGCTACTATTTACAATTCACCATTCTCGCTTCACGTTTTTAATCAGACCATTGCGCTCTCAAGTTGTACAGGACAGTATTTGCAATGACAGTCGTTGTCAACAGATCTCGTTACTGGCAAATGCTCGCAAAACCTGGAATTTTTATTATACCTGCAAATTCTCGTCGTTCAAGTGGTTACAAATATTTGGAGTCCCCCTTGTACTCCTCAATTATTGAAACGCTTCAAAAAGTGCATGTTAATATTGGGAATCAACTATGGAAAAACATAACAGCCCTTTATATAATTATTCCAAATAATTGTTCTGGTAATTAGCATAGTTCCATTTGTTTATAAGTAAATTTGTCACAAGAAATTTATTTTCCTATAATAAGTTATGGGCCCATCAGATGCAGATAAAACTAAGGAAGATCTTTTAGCTGAACTAAATACCTGCAGACAACGCATTAAAGAGCTTGAAGTCTCACTGGCAAAACTAAGTTGTTTGGATGAAAGCATAATTGGAAGTGAGACCCGCTACCGTTCACTCGTAGAATCTACCGCAGACTCCATTTACCTTTTAGACAGTGAATACAATTACATGTTCATGAACAAAAAACACATATCCAGGCTCGGTATTAAAGGCAAAGAATATCTCGGAAGGCCTTATACTGATTTCCACAAACCGGAAGAATCACAAATCGTTCCTTGAAAAGCTTAATGAGGTTTTCAACAAGGGCATATCTCTTCAATTCCAGCACAGAAGTCCTAGAAACGGCAAGTACTTTCTTAGGACGCTAAGCCCTATAAAAGGTACGGACGGAAAGGTGGCTGCTGTTACTGTTGTATCAAAGGACATAAACGAGCTTAAGCTCGCAGAGTTTGAAAGGGATAAAATCATTTTTGAACTTCAGGATGCCTTGCAACATATAAAAACTTTGAAAGGGCTTATCCCTATTTGTGCCTGGTGTAAAAATATTCGTAATGACCAAGGCTATTGGCAGAAAATTGAGAGTTACATCTCAGAACACTCCGAAGCAGACTTTACCCATGGCATATGCGAAAAGTGCCTTAAGAAGATTGCTAAAGAAGAAGGTGATGAGGAATGAAAGCCGGTTTATTACACAGATATTCTTCGTATCTTGTCATTAAGCATGTTACAATAGGAAAGTCGCGACAGTCGAATTGAACACTTTTGACATTCATTTACATTTGATTACCTCCTTAAGTCTGCTACATTGCATGGCACGAACCTACTGCAGATAGGCAATGAGACATGAAGCAAAAAAGACCTTTAAGAATATAGCAGGGGGGATTGTATTTGCTCCGTCTATCTGATGATCTCCCACATATCCTCGAAGACCGCAGTCATAACATTTCTGAAGCTCGTTATCGAACCGCCGAACTCACGCATGAACGCCTCGACATCTTCCTTCCTTTCGAAGGCCCATTTGCCCCTTATCGACATGACCCCCTGCTTCGAGCCGCCCAGCACCCAGATCGCCTTCTCCGCGTCAACAAGATTCCCGCGGTCAAAAGTGGCGGCCATAATCTGTACAGGCCCCTTTTCCGGGTGAAGCGCCAAGTCAATCCCTGCGCAATGGAGACTGCAGAGACCGACTTCCGACCCGTCGCGGTACCTCAACAGCACCCTGCTGTATGCGTACTGCTTACGGTCCATGCCGCAGTAGGCGCATTGGGGGTGGGTGGTGATGTCGTTGATCATCTCTCCACTGGTCGGCGGCTGCACTTTCTGAATCTCGTCATACATCCCTGAGAAGACCGCAGCCATCGTATCTCTGAAATTTGCGACTCTGCCGCCATGGGCCGTTAAAAACGCTTCGGCATCAAGTCTCCCGGAAAAGGCCTCCTTGCTCCCGTCGCTGGAACCTAGCACCCAGAATGCCTTCTTTGCATCAAGGAGCCGTCCGCTTCCGTACTCTCTGATCCAGATCGTCTTTACATCCTCTCCGCGGTATGCAGCAAGCATCGCTCCTGTGCAGCGAAGACCGCATGCAGCCCGGGCCGTCCCATCCCGATATTCGATACGCACCTCCTGTGGCGATCCCGGTGTCACATAGTCGCATCTTCGACATCCCGCTGTGTCCGCCTTCGAAAGTGAACCTATACCAGCGAGCAGCAGCGCCACCAAAATGATAACTACGATCTTCAGTGTTTTCTTCATATGATTCCCCCTTTTTTCAGCGAGTTCCATCCCTAGAATAGATCATAGCACCACAATCGATGGTCCTCAAGCGGCCGGGGAGGAGATTATAGCACCTTCATTGAAAGTCTCAACTTTGCTGAAATTTCTTTTGACAATGACTAGTATTCATAATAAGATCAATTATCTGGGTTAATTCTGAAATCAGGACAAGGAGAATTATGACTAATGGACAAATGGAAATGCACTATCTGTGGATACATCTACGACCCTGAGACGGGGGATCCAGACGGCGGGATTCCTCCAGGGACCTCATTTGAGCAAATTCCCGAAGACTGGGTCTGTCCTATCTGCGGTGCGACCAAAGATGTGTTTGAGAAAATATAGTTTATTTATGAATGAGTTTATGAGCACTGATCGCATTACACGATATCTACCAGAAGGAGGGATCAATGTCTGAAGAAATGTGGCAATGCCAGACTGCTAATTGTGGGTATATTTACAATTCTGCCAAAGGGGATAGAAAAGGGAAGATTCCACCGGGAACAAGATTTGAAGATTTGCCCGAAGACTGGAAGTGTCCTATCTGCGGCGCTGGAAAGCATCTCTTTAAAAAAATAGGATAGAGATTCGTACAGCCCTATGATATCGATTCATTGAATACTACGTTGAATAGTCTGCTGGATTAAGTTTTCTCTGCTCATGTTATTTGCAGTAGGAATTGAGCATTGTTGCCGTAATTTAAAAATGCGGATAAGTCTGTGTTCTTCTCCCCCTGTCATAAAGTATGTTTCTTCCGGCATCCCTCACAGTTTCATCTTTTTGAAACGCGTTTAGTTGGAGGTTTATCAAACAATCCGCCATCTCAGCAATACCGACTCCCACCCCTTCATGATTCTTGTTGGGAGGGGGAATTTAACAATGACGCAAGATGCCTAATACGCAAAATCAGTCTGATTACTGCTACAATTATAACGTCTCACTACAAGGGAGAACGTTATGGCATTGAAATCTATATTGACCAAGACAAACTATAACGCCGGGATCTCTAAAATGCTTCACGAGAACCAGGAAACTATCCCCTCATCTGTTCATGATCACCCTGACTGGCATCGCGGGCGACAGGACTATTCCGTCTGGCTTATTGAACTTGGCGGCATGGAGGTTTTTCAGAAATTCGATGCTGCGAGAGAGCACCTCTCTGATTTTCTGATCAAGCCCTATCAACGGCAGCCGCATATCACGATCTTTGTAAGCGGTTTTCTGGCCGACACTCCGAGGTATGACGATGATTACAGCTCTGAACAGCTCCAACGCCATCTGCATTTGCTGAGAGAGGCGGCGGGTAAGCCCTTTACCTTGGAAATTGGCGGATTGAACAGTTTTGCCTCTGCTCCATTTCTGGAAGTCGCTGATCTGGAAGGCGGCCTTGACCGCGTAAGGGCGCTGTTGCTGACAACAGGAAAAGATATTGGCCGGAGCGACTATACTCCCCATATAACCGTCGGGCTGTATTCGGGGGTCTTTCCTGGCAGCGCGGTAACCGGGAGAATATCCTCTTTTCCTAAAGCTCCCTGCAAGGTTACCGTAGACCGGATCACCTTTGCGTCGTATCGGGCACAAGAGATGTTCGGTGCCCTAACGTATAGATATGAAGTTGTCCTTCACTAAGTTGATCGGGTCGGGGGCTGGGCCGGGGTCGGACCAAGATAACTAATTGATATTATAGAATAATGGCAGGGAAATGGTTGCTTGTTTTGACCTTAGAAACATATTTTTGACCACAAAAAGGTCTTTTAAAGAGGTTTGTGGTGGTGACTGGCTTTGTTTTATGGGACTTGACAGCTTCGCTGACTTCCTAACCTTTTGGAATGTTGCCACCTTGTTACTTAATCGCTAATCGAAAATAATATTATTTCCGTCCCTGCAACAAAAACAAACAAAAACAGGCCCTATTGACTAATCCCGCGTTTGTCCTACAATGAGAATAAAAACCCCTCTGGAGGTGTGTTATGGCAAAGGCAACAAAGGAAAGGCTCCTGAGCTTCAGCATGAAGGACAAACCCGGTCTGCTTTCTGAGATCACGACGAGGCTTTCTAAAGCGAAGGTGAACATTTCGGCGTTCTGCGCATACGCGTGGGACGACACGGCTTACTTCGACATGACGACCGATAGCAACGCGAAGGCGAAGAAGGCCCTAAAGGACCTGAAGCTGGAGTTCGAGGAAGAGGACGTAATCGTGGTAGAGATGCCGAACAAGGTCGGGGAACTCGATAAGGTGGCAAAGACGATCGCAGACGCCGGAATTAACATCAGCTACATGTACGGCACTACATCGACCGGTAAGACCTCGACGTGTCTGTTCAGCACGTCGGACAACAGGAAGGCCCTGAAGCTGATCAACAAATAGCCGGAAAAGAAGCGACTTTGCAGGTTACTGTAGGCCTCCTTTTCTCTCCCGAAGGTCCTGAGTATGCCCTCGCCCCCAAGACCAAGGATCGTTACGTCCACGCCTGTCCTGCCGAGCCGTCTTCTTGGGATAGCCATAATCACATTATATATCACTAAGAGCAGATATTAAGAGGCTAGATTGAATTTACATTATGGGAGGGCCTGGCTTTGTTTATATATTCTTCCATTGCCTCAGGCCCTGCAGCAAACACAACCCTTCATGCAACTCTTGACAGAGGGGGCATATTCTAATATTCTGGTTCAAAGACGTCAGGATATGAGGCCATGCATTAAAGTCATTACGTTAAGCAGCACAGATGTTACTGCTGCCAGGGAGGAGGAAGCATGAAGGCGATACGCATTAATGAATTCGGAGCTCCGGAGGTGATGAGGATCGAAGAAGTCCCTGACCCGAAGCCGGGAGCCGGGCAAGTTGTTGTGAGGCTTTACGCTGCCGGGGTCAATCCAGTTGATACATATATACGCCTGGGAATGTATGCGGCAGGGCCGGATGTTCCTTATACACCGGGAATGGACGGGGCAGGGATAGTAGAGGAAGTCGGTGAGGGTGTGAGGAATTTTCACATAGGTGACAGGGTATATACTGCCCGCAGTTTAAGCGGCACTTATGCTGAAAAGGCGCTCTGCATGGAATCGCAGGTACACCCGCTGCCTGTCAATGTCACTTTTTCAGAGGGTGCCGGGCTTTATGTCCCGTATGGCGCTGCATACCTCGGTCTATTTCTCAAAGCCAGGGCCTTGCCCGGAGATATTGTCCTTGTGCATGGGGCAAGCGGCGGCGTGGGCATTGCTGCGCTGCAGCTTGCAAGGGCTGCGGGCATGCACGTGATAGGGACTTATGGGACAGAGAAAGGCAAGCTCATAACCCTTGAACAGGGGGCGCACCAGGTTGTTAATCACCACTCACCGGAGCATTTTGAGCAAATACTCGCATTGACAGAAGGACGGGGCGTTGATGTGATACTGGAGCTGCTCGCCAATGTAAATCTGGGGAAAGACCTTGAAATCCTTGCGCAAAACGGCCGCGTTGTTGTCATCGGCAGCCGGGGCAGGGTCGAGATCGACCCGCGTGAGGCCATGGCCCGGAACGCCTCGATAATCGGGATGATGCTCTTGAACGTGACAGACCAGGAGAGCAAGGTCATTCACGCCGCCCTCGCAGCCGGCCTTGAGAAGGGCACAATAAAGCCTGTCATCGCAATGGAGTTGCCGCTTAGTGAAGCCCCAAAGGCGCATCATCTGATAATGGAATCAAACGCAAACGGGAAGATAATACTGATACCCTGACAACACGGCAGCAGAGTAACCAGACCGTGTTATTGCAAAAATCGGTGGCAGGACCGGGAGAAAGCCCTGTCTCCGGTTCTCTTCTTTGCTAACCCTGTTTTTTCGTCTTCGCCATGTCTTCGAGTATCTTCATCTTTGAGATTTCTCCGAGAGCGATGAGGGTGTCTCCTGCATGAATGGCACTGCGGAAGGTTGGATTGAACTTGAGATCGCCATCCGCTTTCTTGATTGCTACGATAATGATGCCGAGTTCCCGTCCAATACCGCATTCATCAAGGGTCAGGCCGGATAGCTGTGAGGCCTCCTGTATGGTTATCTCTTCCATCTGGAGGTCTATATTGCCGCTCTTTGTCGCAAACTCGATGAAGTCCACGACAGCGGGCTTGAGAATCGTATGGGCTATCCTCAACCCGCCGATATGGTAGGGCGAGACTACCTTGTCAGCCCCGGCCCTCAGGAGTTTCTTCTCCGAACCCTCTTCACCTGCCCTGGCAACAATCAGTAGATGGGGGTTCAGGCCGCGGGCACTCAGGACCACAAAAAGGTTTTCAGCATCAGTGGGCAAGACGGATATCAGTCCCTTTGCCTTGTCGATCCCAACTTCTTTGAGCGCCTCATCACTGGTAGCATCTCCCTGGATGATCAGGGTGTCGTCTGTATCTGCCATGAGGTCGGTTTTTTTTTCGATGACTACGAACTTCTGGTTTTTCTCCCTGAGTTCTTTGCATATGATCTTGCCCATTCTCCCGTAACCGCATATGATGTAGTGGTCTTTCAGCCCTTTAATCTTATTTTCCAATCTTCTCCTCCCGAAAACGTCTTGCAGTTCACCTTCTATAATAATCCTGGCAGCCGAAGTCAATGCATATGCTACGGTGCCGACCCCTCCTACGACAAGAACAATCGTAAATATCCTGCCATTGAATGACAGATCGTGTACCTCTTTGTATCCAACGCTTGCAAGGGTTATGATGGTCATGTAGAGCGAGTCCAGCAGGTCCCAGCCCTCGATGAACATATAACCCAGGGTGCCGAAGGAGATGACGAGAACTATGAGAAAAAGGGACAGGAGGAGTTTCTGCCTGAGCTCTTTCACGCAGACCAGGAGTCCCAAGAAAATCTGGAAAATAACATGCTTAATTATAATGGCAAACTATTAAATTTGCCATAACACTTTCTTCTTAAAATGCATACAAAGACTGTTTTGACATACTTTTTGTTAAATGCTAATATTTTAATCTTAATTGTTATTTCAAAAAACCGGTAAAGTCTGAATATATGAACCTGAAAAAAATAGAGAAGGGCGTCAAACTTATTCTTGAAGGCATCGGAGAGGACTCTGAAAGACCTGGAATCAAGGATACGCCGAGCCGCGTGGCAAGGATGTATCAGGAGATCTTCTCAGGTCTGGAAACTCCGACTGAGGAGATACTGAAGCATCTTGAAGGAGAAAGCCATGACGAACTGGTCCTCCTGAAGGACATCCCCTTCTATTCTGTCTGCGAGCATCATCTCCTCCCGTTTATCGGGAAGGCGCATGTTGCCTATATCCCGGGAGCCGGAAAAATAGCCGGAATCGGAGAGCTTGCAAAGGCCCTTGAGATTTTTGCAAAGCGTCCACAGGTGCAGGAACGGCTTACTGCCCAGCTTGCAGATGTGATCATGGAAAAGTTGAAGCCGAAAGGCGCGATGGTCGTTATTGATGCTGAGCACCTCTGCCTTTCCATGCGGGGCATAAAGAAGCCCGGTGCGCGTATTGTGACTTCTGCGGTGCGGGGGATATTCAGATCAAAGGAATCATCGCGGCAGGAAGTGCTTGAACTGATAAAGAAAAGGGATTAAGAGACAGTGAATAGTGATTAGTGAATGGTGAATCTTCCAGTTGCATGAATATTACTGAATTTTTTGTTCTTCACTAATTACTATTTACTACTTACTAGTTACTAAAAAAACAGGAGGAATAAAATGGCTGCAAAAATCATAAGTGGAACAGAAATCGCTGCACAGATAAGGGAAGAGCTTAAAAAGGAAGTCGGAGAGATGAAGGAAAAGCATGGAGTCGTGCCAGGACTGGTCACCATTCTTGTGGGCAAAAACCCTGCTTCTGTCAGCTATGTTACCGGCAAGCACAAGGCTGCCGACGAGATCGGTTTTTATTCAATCCAGGACGACCAGCCTGAGGATGTATCAGAGGCTGATCTCCTTAAGCTTATTGACAAGTACAATAAGGACCCCAAGGTACACGGCATCCTTGTCCAGCTTCCCCTGCCAAAACATATAGATGAAAAAAAGGTCCTTAACGCTATTGATCCTGACAAAGACGTTGACGGCTTTCATCCTGTCAACGTGGGCCGTCTGATGATCGGCGGCGATGAGGTGAAGTTTCTTCCCTGCACTCCTGCAGGCATCCAGGAACTGATTGTGCGTTCAGGTTTTGAGACCTCCGGCTCTGAAGTCGTTGTTGTGGGCCGCTCCAATATTGTGGGCAAGCCGATAGCCAATATCATGCTCCAGAAAGGCAAGGGCGCTAACGCTACGGTCACGGTTGTGCATACAGGTACAAAGAACCTTGAGGAACACTGCAAGCGCGCTGACATACTCATTGTCGCAGCCGGAGTCCCGGGGCTTGTGAAGCCTGAATGGATAAAGCCGGGCGCCTGCGTTATAGATGTCGGCGTTAACCGCGTTGGCGAGAAGAAAAGCGAAAAGACCGGCAAGATGGTGCCCATACTCAAGGGAGACGTTGACTTCGATGCTGCCAAAGAGATTGCAGGCGCGATTACCCCTGTCCCAGGCGGCGTAGGACCGATGACAATTACCATGCTGATGAAAAACACGGTCAAGTCAGCAAAGCTGCACGCAGGGAATTAATAAGTAGAGATAAGGATTATACAGGAGTAATTCATGGCACCACAAAAGACTGAAGAAGAAGTGAAACCGTATCGGCCTTATGGCGCCGAGATAAAGGAAACCAGACCCTACTCTCCTTGCAGGGCAGCATGCCCTGCGCATACTGACGTACAGGCCTATGTCGGGCTGATAGCCCAGGGCAGATATACCGAGGCCTTTGAGGTCATCACGTCAGTGAACCCCATCGCATCGGTCTGCTCCATGATCTGCCATCATCCCTGCGAGCAGGCCTGCAGACGCTGTGCAATAGACGAGCCCCTGGCTGTCAGACATCTGAAGCGGTTCGCCATCGAGAAATCACTGGATTATCGCCGCAACAAGCGCAAGCTTGCTCAAAAGACAAAAGGCAAAAGTATCGGCATCATCGGTTCCGGCCCTTCAGGCCTGACCGCTGCGAGAGACCTTGCTGAATTCGGCTACAGTGTCACAATCTACGAGCGTCATCCTGTGCCTGGTGGCATGCTGGCATCAGCTATCCCTCCCTACCGTCTGCCGCGGGAAGTGCTGAAAGAAGATATCGATGATGTTGTTGCCAAAGGCATTGAGGTGAAGACAAACTGTGAGATCGGCAGGGACGTCAAGCTTGACGAACTTATGAAGAAGCACGATGCTGTGCTGATCGCTATCGGTCTTTCCCTGAGCAGGTCCCTGAATATCCCTGGAGTGGAAGGCCCCGGCGTATTGCTCGCCATTCCCTTTTCTGGAGGACGTTGCCTTTAACCGCAAGCCTGCGCTTGGCAATAAAGTGCTGGTCATTGGCGGAGGTAATGTGGCCATGGATGTTGCCCGCTCAGCCCGGAGGCTTGGTGTAAAGGACGTCTCCATGGTCTGTCTTGAAAACGAAGAAGAGATACCTGCATGGAAATGGGAAGTGGACGAGGCTGTTGAAGAGGCAATCAAGATCAACTACCGCTGGGGGCCAAAAGCGGTCAGGCGCGAAGGCGGCAAGGTAACGGGTCTTGAGGTCACGAAAGTCCTGTCTGTCTTTGACTCAAACAAACGGTTTGCTCCGACCTTTGATAATAATCAGACCATGCTGATTGAAGCTGACACGATCATTATTACTATCGGCCAGATGTCGGACCTTTCATTCCTCAAAGACAGCGCCGTAAAGGTAGACGAACGTGGCCGCGTAGAGTGGGACCCCGCTACCCAGATGAGCAGCGCAAAGAATGTCTTTGTTGCAGGCGAAGTAGTGACAGGCCCGGGCTCTGCGATTGCTGCTGTTGCCAATGGTCATCGCTCCGCCATTGCGATGCATCTTTATCTCCAGGGAGAGTCCATAGAGGGCAAACTCCCTGTGCAGGAAAAGGAAAAGATCAGCCAGATGCCTTCGGAAGTCGTTGAAAAGATCAGCAGACAGCCGCGTTTGAAAATCAGGCATCTTGCACCGGAGGTCCGCGTCAGGACCATGGAGCATTTTGAGGAGGGTTATACCGAAAAAGAGGCGCTTGAGGAGGCAGGCCGTTGCCGGGGCTGCGGCGGAGGCGCTGTTGTGGACCAGAAAAAGTGCATGGCGTGTCTTACCTGTTTACGTGTATGTCCGTATGACGCGCCGGTAGTTGAAGCGTTCTCTACTATAAGGCCTGAATACTGCCAGGCCTGCGGGCTCTGCGCACCGGAATGTCCCTGCACAGGCCATCAGTATGGTGAGCTATGACGTCAGGCAGATCAGGGAAACAATGTCTGCTGTTGTGGGCAAGGTTGATCCTAAGCGGCAGGAACCGGTCATCGTGGCACTGATGTGTACACACCACGCCGGTGTACTTGGTTTAGATATGCCAAAGAATGTGCGCACTGTTCCTGTGCACTGCACCAGCCGGATTGATATACTCGATCTTCTGAAGGCCTTTGAATGCGGAGTTGACGGTGTGGCTGTGGTGCGCTGTAACGACGGCACGTGTAAATACAAGGACATAGCCCCACGTGTGAACGCCAGGGTCAGGCGCGGCCAGGAACTGCTCGGGATGCTCGGAATCGAGACGGGTCGCATCGAGATACTGACAGGGGATTCAAGCGCAGTAAATCCCTATGCTGCTGCGTGCGCTGATTTTTCCGGGCGGATAAGAGCAGATGGGATTAAGAGATAATTGCCAAAACATAATTGTCTTTAGAAATTGATACAAAGGAGTAAAGACTATGATCGTTGGATCACAAAAACCGATTGAAGAAATCTGGGGCATGGTAAAGGACTTTAAAAAGGTCCTTGTATTTGGCTGCAATACCTGTGTTGCCATCTGTCATGCAGGCGGAGAAAAAGAGGCCGAGACGATAGCTTCCCTGATCCGGATGCGTGCCGGACTGGAAGGCAAGACCATGGAGGTGGCCCACATGGGCGTCATGCGCCACTGCGAGCCGGAATATTTCGACCCTGTTATGGACGAAGTGAAGAAATATGACCTCGTGCTTTCGACTGCCTGCGGCGTGGGTGTAAATTTTCTCTCCGACAGGACCGGCAGCATACCGGTCTATCCTGGCATCAACACCTCTTTCTATGGTGCAGTTGAAGAGCCCGGAGTATTTAAGGAACTCTGCGCAGGGTGCGGGGACTGTATCTTGCATCTGACTGGGGGCATCTGCCCTGTTGCGCGCTGCGCCAAGACGCTTATGAACGGCCCCTGCGGCGGCACGAACAAGGGCAAGTGCGAGATCAGCAAGGACGTTGACTGCGCCTGGTTCCTTATTGTGGAGCGGATGAAGCAGCTCGGAACCCTTGAGAAGCTCTCTGAGGTCCTCCCGCCCCGCAACTGGTCTACATCGCGTGACGGCGGTCCCAGACGTATATCTGTTGAGCATATCCGGGAGTACGAGGACCAGGAAGCAAAGAAGGCTGAGACAGCAGGAGGTAAGAAATAATGAAAAGCGGAAGCAACCTTGAAAAAGTCATCGCAAGCGGCAATCCTGCTGTAACAGCAGAGCTCGGTCCTCCAATGAGCGCTGATCGGCCATGAAGTCAGATCAAGAAGGCCCAGCAGCTCAAGGGCTTCTGCGATGCGGCGAACATTACTGACTGTCAGACCGCGGTTGTCCGCATATCGAGCATAGCTGCTGCTGCGATTGCCTTGCAGGAAGGTCTGGAGCCGGTCATGCAGATGACCTGCCGCGACCGTAACCGCATAGCCATGCAGGCAGACCTCCTCGGCGGAGCTGCGCTGGGGCTTAAAAATTGTCTTTGCATAGCCGGTGACCACCAGAGCTTCAGCTCAGCGGGCAGGCTTAAGGGCCACCCCGGTGCCAAGAACGTATATGATGTTGATACCTGCCAGCTAGTCGGCATTCTCAAAAAGATGCGTGACGAGGGCAAGCAGGAGGGCGGCGATCCGCTGGAAGTAGCCCCCAAGTTTTTCATCGGAGCGTCCTGGACCCCGATGGCTGATCCGATTGATTTCAGGCCAATTAATCTTATGAAAAAAGTGAATGCAGGCGCTGATTTTATCCAGACGCAGGGCATTTACGACATTGAGGGTTTTCGTTCGCAGATGGCAAAGATCGTAAACATGGGCCTGCATGAGCGCACCGCGATCCTCGGGGGAATCATCGTACCCAAAGAGCGCGATGATGCTGAAGTACATGGATTCCTCTGTTGCAGGCGTGTCTGTTCCAAAGTCTCTTATCGACCGGATGAACAAGGCAAAAGAGGCTGCAGGAGATGACAAGAAAAAGGCCCGGGAACTGCAGGAGGCCGAGGGTCTCAGGATCACTATTGAACTCATACACCAGGTGCTTGAGACGCCAGGCGTAAAAGGTGTACACATCCAGGCAATTGAATGGGAGAGTGCCATTGAAGGGATTGTCAAAGAGGCTGGTCTTTATCCGCGGCCTACATTTCCTGAGGCATAGCTGACAGAAAATATATAATCAACTATATAAAGGGCAGGGGCGACTCCTGCCCTTTTTTGTTTCTTATCAGCCTTTGATCAAAAGTTTCCACCGAAGGGCGGGATTCATCCCGCCCCTACGATCATCAAAAAATATTTGCCTCTGGAGGAAAACCAGCCCCGATACCATACTCCGCCTTATTCTGGTCAGATTTCTCTGAAATTTGTTGTTTTTATCCTTCAGGGACTTGACATATCAGAAAACAGGAAACAATGCCAATTTTCCTTATAATTCAATGAGTTACATTGCCTAATTTTTAGGCAGAACGGTGAACTCCTTGTATTTTCAGGGTAATTTGTTTTTTCTCTCAGACTTCTCAACAATGCTTGTTAGTTTGTTGAAAAAAACGTTTCCAGATAAAGTTTTTTCCGGACATGTACCTAACAGTAATTGAATTTTAAAGTTGATACATTGGTATTAATAACAGATTCAGCCCCAGGGTCTTGTGTACTTCCATCGTCCGTTTCTGAACCTGACAGTCATGGCGATGCCCTGAAAGCACATTGAGATGGCCATGGCTATCCATACGCCAAAGGCGCCGTAACCTGCAACAACAGCAAGGAGATACGCAAGCGGCAGACGGATGATCCAGAGAGCGCTTACAATAACGAGCATAGCTCCCTTTGTATCTCCTGCGCCCTGGAGACAGCCTCCCAAAATAACACTGAGCGCCAGAAACGGCTCAGACAGCATCATGATTCTGAGATAACGGACCGTCTCATCAAGCACCTGCGGGTCTCTTGCAACTGGCGAGGAAATGGCGCCGGCCCATATGAAGATCGGCAGTGCCATAGCACTGACGAAAGCGACTCCTGAAAAAGATATTTTCCAGCCGATCTTTTCCGCCCTTTCAGGCGCGCCTGCACCAAGGTTCTGTCCTGTAAGGACTGATGCAGCCATATTCAGGGCAAATACAGGGAGATAGATGATCGCTTCGATCCTCAGGCTGTTGGTAAGCGCTGCCATAGCAGTGATGCTCCCTTCCTGAAGACGGCCGAGAATATTGTAGAGGATGATGTAGCTGGCGTTCCACGATACCTGAACAAGGGCCGCAGGCCAGCTCAAAAGAAAAATCTTTCTGATCAGATCAGCGGAGACATGCCACGGACCTGAAAAAATATTCTTCCAGCGGCTTTTTCTGTAAAGTACCAGGCATATGACCGTGCCGGCGAACATCGCAGTTGAGGTAGAGAGGGCTATGCCCCTGTAGCCCAAGCCATGGAAAGAAAACAGCCCGAAGACCAGAAGAAAATTCAGTGCGATATTGATCACGCTGATAAGGGACATCGCCAGGAGCGTAAGGCGCACTTCCCCGCCTGCCCTGAAAACAGCAGTCGACAGTATCACCATATAATTAGGCGCAAGGGCGAAGGCGAAGATCACGAAGAAGTCTGCTGCGACCTGCCGGATGTTTGCGGAAAAACCTGCGAGCGATATTATTTGATTATGAAGTAAAAGGCCGGCAGCCGTAAGCGCCAGAGCGCATGCGATCCCGAAGAGAAGGGACTGTCTTGCGGCAGAGAGTGCGTCTTGGAATCTGCCTGCGCCGACAGCCCTTGAGAGCATCGCCACAGTGCCGATGCTTATGGCGTTTGCCACAATAATGATTGAAAAATAAAGCTGGCTTACAAAACCAACGATTGCCTGTATTTCAGGGCCGAGAAAGCCGGCAACATACACGTCGGTGAGACCGACAAGGAAGTTAAAGAACATGACAATCAGCATCGGCCACGACATGCGCCATATGTTTTCCCAGATGTTTCCGGTGGTAAGATCAACCGTGCTGCCTTGTTCCGCCACAAAGACCTCCGCACATACTATACAGCTTCACTAATTATATCTCTCTTTTCCGGGATTATTAACTGTTTCAAAATAGTTTTTCTTTAAAGTAAGGTCCCCCATCCCCCTTTTAACCTAAGAGGTGGGACTGTTCCTCCCCTTAAGATAAGGATAGGTTAGGAGCGATTATGCCAGGCAATTAAACATCTAAACCGACACCCATTTAGGGGTGTCTACAGCTGCCGAAGATTTTCTATATAGCCCACTACATTGCTGGTTATTGGGTGAGATGAGAATTCAACTTTGATGTTGACAATCACTCAAAACAAGAGTAATCTTAAAAGTAAGAGAGGCACACCGAGTGGTGGTCTTGCTCTTCTCAACTCAGCAGAAAGGTTTTTAGGTCGTAGGATGTAAAGTACAGATGTAAAAATCTTATGCTGTATGTCTCAAGATGTTCAAACCGCTGAGAACTGAGAATGAGCAAACACCACTTTTTTTTTGCTCAATATAAGAACAGCCCCTTGAATCAAACATCTCCTGAATATGACACAAAAAAAGTAATTAAATGGATAGCGAGCGTATTCCCCGTGGTTTTGCCATGGGGGCATCTAGTCTGTAATACCAGCAAATGCCATTTCAAGACTATTTCCCTTGCATTAGATACCCTGCTGTCTCTCCGCAGGTTGTAGATCATATGGTAATATTCGCTCATAGCGTATTACACTGCAGCAGATCCGAAACGCGTCTCCTCTGAGTCGGGCGGTCTATTAGCGACTCTGCTGCTGCCGGTCGTACGAATATAATCTATAACTGAGTTCCCCTTTTGACACCGGAGACAGTAGATTGTCCCATAGTTTATTATCCTCTTCTCAGTCATTATGATCGTTGCGTTTTCGTGCCGCGTATGTTCGGCAGAAAAAAAGGGTCCAGCGTGGAAGTACTGGTAATGAGATTCGCAAGATAAGCCTCTTGACGAGCATGGAAATACTGGCTCACAACAAAAGACGCTTAACGGATATGGAAAATTTGAAGTCAAGACATAGTCAGACGGCACTTTATTGGGCCTATACCCTGAGAGCAAATACATTATTCTCCAGTTACCAAACCTTATCATTCGTGCCACAATAATAGAAATCGTTAGCGGACCGTCTGGCGAAACGAAGCTGATGAAATACCGTATGGTTCTTAAGTTTAGTCCTTTCAATAAATCTAACTACGACGTGAAACACAGATTCGCGCTATGGCCTCAGTGGATGCGCGGATCCGAAGCCAATGAACTACGCCCGAGCTAATGAATTTGCTACTACACTTGCATTGCGGTAGGCGACTGGCGACTACCATTCAGATTGTAGACGTCTCCAGTCGCTGTACCTTTGTGCCGAATGCCAAAATATCTAGGAGTGTAATTGATTTATATGGCCGAGGCCTTGCCATTAATTGACACAAGAGCATTAAGATTGTCTCATTCAATCAGGACGGTGGAGTCCTCAGTAGCGCTTAGTATTTTCTTCCATGTGTTCGCAACAGTGATTGTAACACCTAATAATTTTTTGCCAAAAAATTCCTCATGACCTGCCCCGTAAATCTTACCTATTGAAATAAATCCAAAATATTATCCAAGTGATAAAATAGTGCATGATGTAGCCTTATGAAAGGATGGTGGACTGTATGGACGCAGTATTAGTATTGGCGAGATTCTGGGGCATTATATTGGTTGTGCTTTGTGGTTCCATGTTGATCAATGCAAAGTTCTATGTCAGACTGGTCAAGGGATTTCAAGATGAATCCGTAAGATTCTTGTATTTTTTTGTTGTGCTGGTCCTCGGGGCCGTAAGCGTGTCGTTCTCCTTGAATCAATGGGCATGGAATCTTCGGGGTCTTATTACATTATTGGGATGGGGAGCACTGCTGAAAGGGGCATTCGGGATACTGCTGCCTGATTTATCAAACAGGATTATCCAGAAGATTAACCTGAGTCCTGTGGTGATTTATCCCACTGGGGTAATCATGTTAATCATTGGGGTCTATTTGTTGTTTTGTGGTTTTGCTAAAACGTCATCAATTCCGATGTAATGGTTTTCGTAACACCGCCAGGGTCAATCCCGATAGCTGTATCATCCTGAATCCGTCTGCGTGGTGTTTGCTTCTTCCCTTGCCCAGCGGTTTGAATATCTTCTGGCACTTCGCCTGAAACTTATTCCATCCAGGCTTTAAGTGCTTTCAGTCCAAACCTTTGTTGCTGAGTTGAGAAGAGCAAAACCACCACTTCGTGAGCTTGACTTAATTCCCTACTCCTAGTACATATGTTACATTAATTATCCAAGCAAGCTAACTGCAGAATATCTTCTGCCATTTTTTCAGGTGTATATTTTCCGTTTAGCAGTTGACTTAGAACTATAGACATGAAGGCTATTTGTTGAGGCTCATTACCAGCACTCCCCACCCAATCTTCCACTATTTCCCTGGTAATATCCTTATTTGCTATTTGCACTTTTCTAGTCAACTCATTATATAGGTTATCCAATATGGTCATTTATTATCCTCCTTATCCTTTTATTTTATTATAGCATGTAAATGAGAGCAAGTCTTATCAAGGAGGGCCTTTGATGAGCTTCTTCTTGCGAATACGATTACCCAGGAAGCATTGATTAATATACGGGGATAAAGGTTTGATCAATAAGTCTGAGGCTCATAATGCTTTGAGAAAATCTAAAGCAAACAAATGAAATTAAATTTAGCATAAACAGCCTATGGGTTTATAGGACGCAGACGAAGCCGGGGAGAATGCATTGGGCCTATTTTGCCGTGCCTCCGTGAGGCTTGTAGAAGAGAAACTCGGCGACCTCGACTGTCTTGATATATTTCTTTGACCAACTGGGGGTTGCTTTCCGCTGATGGAAATACAATGCACCACCGGTTCGGTCCGTTAGTTGCCGGTTGAGAGCTTTTCGAGCTATTTCCTTGGCGATCGCGTAAGATTTGTCCTCCTTTGCGTCATCCGAACGGCCATCGCACCACCACGAGAACTGGCAGGCACCCTGCTCGCGGCCTTGCATGACAACTTCACAAATCGTGTTTGGAAAGCCTTCATGGCCTAGTCGGTTCATAACAACGTTGGCGATTACTTCCATGCCGGCAGCCCCCTTGCCCCTGGCCTCCCAGTAGATAGTGCGTGAAAGACAGGTAATTGCATCGTTCAAGGACCCTTCGCCGACCGGATCGACCGCCTGCGCTTCAGTCTTCCTGATGATCTCGGGTGGAGAAGGGAGCGCCTTGCTGCCCTCGGCTGCGGCGTTCTTCTCCAGTACCCCCGCCTTTTTCTTAGTGGCTTCCTCTTTCTTTCCCTCGTCAGCAGCGGTCGCCTGGCCCACGAGAAGCATTGTCACAAGACAGGCCGCAACCCATATCTGTAGCATGGTCGAACCTCCTGGATGACTCAAACATGGCCCACGCCGGCACGATACGTCCGACAGGCCATTTCCGCCGAAAAATTACTATATTCTGCAGGCATTTTCTGCCTCCATGAGCGAAATAATAGCATATTAGTTGAAACTTGAGCCAGACGAAAAGGAGGGATCCAGGATTTCCCTCCCTTTTCAATTCCTTACTTCAGACCGAGGTCCCCAGAGAAGCTACAGGCGGCACTGGCGAGGCTCGACTGGCGGTCGGTCCCTTCACCAGCTGACTTCAGGTTCAGGATGAACGGCCTTCGCGTAAGCATTAAGATCGAAAAGGGCGAACCCGCTCTTTCATTTTACGCGCTTTAGCCTGCTGCCTTTTTCCTCATCTTCTGATAGAACTCGCATTTTTTGCAGTCTTCATATTTCTGTGCGAACGTCCCCTGGATCTTCCCTTCGCAGAAGGTGCCTGCGACTGCCCAGCAGATCCTGCCGAAATTGGGGTAAGCAGGGCATTTCGTGGAGCAGTCCTTGTCCCTTCCGCATTTCATGTATTCCCAGCATTTTACCTGAGCTGATTCCTCTTCGCTCTGGAACGGGAAATACAGGGTGAAAGAGGTCCCTTTCCCTTCGACGCTTTCTACCTTTACGAACCCGCCGTGCTCCTCCATGATCTTTCTTGTTATGGAAAGGCCGAGGCCTGTGCCGTGGCCGATATTTTTGGTGCTGAAGAATGGTTCGAAGATAAGGGGGATATTCTTCGACGGAATCCCTGATCCTGTGTCAGTGACCTTCAGAAACATGTAAGTAACATCGTGTATTTCCTCCCTTCCGGCTGATATGGTCAATCTGCCGTGGTCAGGCATCGCATCCACAGCATTTGTGATAAGGTTGTCCAGGGCCTGTCTGACCTGGTCCCTGTCTATCAGGACAGGCATCAGGTTTTCGCCGGTGTTAATTTCAATGCCTATGGACTGGTCCCTGCACAGGTCTTCGTATATCTTCAGGGTATCTTGGATGATCTCATCTATATTGTGCTTTTCCAGATGGCTCCTCGCGTCTCTCGAAAAAGTGAGTACGTCCTTTAATATTCTCTCGAGCCTGTCGACCTCTGTTAATACTATAGCTGCATATTCCTTCTCTTTTTCTCCCTCAGCGATCTTGTGCAGTCTGCGGGCAAAGCCCCCGAGGGCTGTAAGGGGGTTCCGTATCTCATGCGCCACGTCAGCTGTCAGCCTTCCCAGGGAGGCGAGCTTTTCAGCCTGAATGAGTTTGTCCTGTGATTTTTTCAGCTCTTCGGTCTTTATTGCGATACCTTCTTCCAGGGACTTTGTCCAGTCCTCCATCTTCTCCCGTGAATCAGCCAGTTCTTTTGTCATGGCATTGAAGGTTGAGGCAAGCCTTCCCATCTCGTCCTCAGAAGTTATCTTCAGGGTCTGTTGAAGGTCCCCCCCTGCTACGTGCTCCATCGCAGTATCGACCGTTGACAGGGGTTTCAGTACAAGCCTCCGGAGCACGAAATACAGGGCAAATGCGCTCATTGTCATAAAGGCGATTGCGTAAAGCGTTATATTGATCGTCTGTCTCCGGATGGTTTTGTCAACTGCTGCAAGGGAGAAATCCGTCTGGAGTATGCCGAGTACCTTTCGCTGTTCAGGGTGGGCATGACATGATGCTGCGCAGGAAGGTTCGTTATACAGGGGTTCAATGAATGTCAGGACCCTGTCGCCTGCCATGTCGTGGATCATCCAGCGCCTTTCTTGCGCCAGTATTTGGGCAGGCCCGGGGTTTCCGTCGTGGCAGCCGGTGCAGGCAGCGTCTGTTCTGTCCACCTTATGGCCGAGTTCACTCTTTTCTGAAGAATAGGCTATTGTTCCAATGCTGTCGAAGATCCTTAAACCTTTAATCTCTTTTCTTGAGCCTATCTCCTCCAGGGTATGCTGAATGCCCTCAGGGTGAAACGTAAGCATGCTGTAGCGCGTGCCTTTCTTCACAAGATCTGAATAAGAAGTGGCGTTCTCCAGTGCGTCTTTCATGAGGTTTCTCTTGCTGGTGCTGAGCAGGGTGTACCAGGATATTCCTCCTCCCAGTAAGATGAGGACCCCTATGGACAGTATGAGTTTGCCCGCGAGAGATTTGCTGATGGGGCGTAAATGATTTTTATTCATTTTATAAGTCCCTCTATCGGCTTATTTATATAATACATAAAATATTGCATTGAATATAGCCTTTGTTACAACAAACACAGGAAATTTGAGGGCTGTCTGGATTCAGGCGGGAAAGAAGGGCAGGCAAATGAACCTGTTTTAAAATAGTTCACCACGGAGCTATCAACTGCGAGCTTGCCGGGCTTTTGCAATGCTGCATGCGGACTGTCGATCTTTGCAGTATTGAAGACTCCCTCCTGCAAGACCACGGAGAATATAGCTCGCTATCCATTTAATAATAGACATTTGTCTTTTTTTGTGATAAAAAGAACTTATAAAGCAGTTTTCCGGATGATGTCGATTGAGCTGCTGAGAGACAGGGTGCTGATTGTATACAAGGTCAGCTTATATATGGACAGGAACTTCTTCAGTGAGGAAACTGGTCACCTTCTTCCTGGATGATGGAGGTAAAAATGCCGAATAACATGCTTGTCGCTTTCGTGTTGCTTTTATCGTCTTTTCCGCCGCACGGCTTTTCCGATGAACACAAAGGAGGGAAAAACCTGTTGCCTGTTACAAATGAACTCTACAAAAAGACATGCGGGGCCTGCCATTTTGCATATCAGCCAGGCCTGCTGCCTGAAAGGTCATGGAAGAAGATTATGGACTCTCCTGGCACGCATCCTGGCGGCGCTTTCTCACTTGATGGCAGCACAAAGGAAAAGATCAGAAAATATCTGGCTCAGAACAGCGCGGAAAACAGCCCTTCAAAAAGGTCAGGAAAGATGCTTGCCACAATAGACAGCGGCCGTACGCCGCTGAGGATTTCAGAGGTCCCCTATATAAAGTATAAACACCAAGAAATCCGCCCTGATGTCTTTAAGAGGAAATCCGTCAGTTCAAGGGGGAACTGCATTGCCTGCCACAGAAAAGCAGGGCAGGGGGTTTATGACGACGATGTGGTCATCCCTAAAAGTCAGACAGGCTGAACCCTGGATGGCTTTTGCCTGTCAGAGTAAGATTACGGGACGACAGGGTACTTTATTATAATATCTTCTCCTTTCAGTGAATCAACAAGGAATGCCTTCATATATCTCTTCTCCTCCGGCGTCAGGCCCAGTGGCTTCAGAACAGTATTGTCCCTGCCTCCGCCCCTGTCAAAGAACTCTATTACCTCATCGAGGGTACTGAAAACCCCATTGTGCATGTAGGGAGCTGTCTTTGAAATCTCCCTTAGTGTGGGTGTCCTGAAGGCCTTCCAGTCCTTTTTGTCCTTTGTGATAAGATATCTTCCCGGGTCTTCTTTAAGGTTGCGGTAATCTTCATAATGATAGACCTTCGCAACAAACCGCATAGTAGCAGTCACCATAGGCTCGTCAAGCAGCTTCGGATTTTCCGGCACGTTAAGGGCGTAGAACTTGTCATCACAAAGGTCCGCCCCTCCGTGACATTCAATGCATTTCCCCTTACCCTTGAAGACGGCCAGTCCTTTCTTTGCATCCTCAGAAAGCGCCTTTTCGTCTCCCTCCAGATATTTGTCGAGGGGCGTGTTCGCAGAGATGAGGGTCCTTTCAAAGGCGGCGATGGCCATGGCGATCCTTTCCCGCGTTACTTCGCCGCCAAATACCTTTTTGAACTCAGCGGCATATTCAGGCACTGACTGTATATGTTCTTCGAGATAATCGAGGTTCTTGTTCATCTCAAAGGCGGACATCATCGGGAAAAGAGCCTGCTCTTCGAGGGACTTCGCCCGTCCGTCGTGGAAGAGGTATTTGCGGTTGGCTACATTGACCAGCGTCGGCGAATTTCTCCAGTTTTTTGTGGTCGGATAACTGAGGGATATGTCCAGCTCGTCTGTGAAGGCCACCTCAGGATTATGGCATGTGCCGCAGTTCATCGTGCCGTCACCAGAGAGCCGCCTGTCAAAGAACAATTTTTTCCCGAGTTCGATCTTCTCCGGTGTCTGAGGGTTATGCACAGGCACCGTCGCAGGCCGAAATGACACAAGATCATCTGCGTAAACCGCAGCATGCCAGTATAAACAGAACCATCAAACAGGCAGAGAAGCGCATTACATAATCTCCGTACCATTTTATCTCTTCGCATTCTTCAACTCCTCCTCGACGACCTTTTTCAGGTGCTCATAGGGAACGTCGCCGACAACTTTTCTGCCGTTGATAAAGAAGGTCGGGGTGTTGAAAAGGTCAAGTGAAAGGGCAAGCTTCTTGTCCTGTTCGATAAGGGCGGAGTGTCTCATCTTATCAAGGCTGTCGGTGAATCTGTTTACGTCCAGCCCGAGTTCCTTTGCGTAATTTATCAGGCTGTTCCTGTCAAGTTTCGGGGAATTCTTCAGAAGCATGTCGTGCATTTCCCAGTATTTGCCCTGATCAGCAGCTGCCAGGGAAGCCTCAGCCGCGATATGCGAGTAGTCCCGGTATTTGTAAGGGTTGTTTTTGACCACGAGTCTGATCTTGCCTTTGAAGGCATCCATGATTTTTTGACGGTCGGACCGGCCGCCTTGCAGTGCGGTCACTGGAAGTCGAGGAACTCTATAATTGTTATGGGCGCGTCCTTCGGTCCCTTCTGGGGGGAGTCTGCCAATCGGGACCGTGAAACGCTCTCCTCAGCGAATGCCATGGAACAAAGAAAAATCAGAAACAGGACCTGCCAATGCTGTTTTTTTCATCACATGTTCTCCTTGTCTGACAAAAAAGGCGGGACATCGACCTCATGTCCCGCCTCATCCGGTTTATATTTCAATGTGGCGTTTCAGTCTCCGGAAAAACGCGGAGATACTTTACGCATACCTTGAACCCGACTATCGAAAAAGAGATAAAGGCAAGGGTCACGACAAACTCCATCCAGGTAGGGAAGTAGCTGAAGCCGGTCGCGGCCTGGTCCCTGTAAACGCCGAAGATCGAGACATTGAGCCTGTTTAAAAGTACGCCGGATATAACCAGTACGTTAACAAAAAGAAGACTCTTTACATTCTCTCTCACGTTCTTCATCGAAAGCAGTATGATGGGGCCGACAACGCTTATGACCATCTCAAGAAGATACATGTTTGCCTCCATGGTCCCGTTGAAGGCGGCGGCTATGCCAGGGCCGCTGATTAGAAACCAGAGTTTAGCGGCGAAATAGATGACTCCGGTGATCAGGACCCCCCGCGCCAGGCCTGAAAGGATGCTGATATCAGCCTTATGCCCGAAAAACTTTTCGCTCAATATCGTTTCAAAGCTGACCATGGAAAGTCCCATCATGACCGCAGAGATGAGAAACAGCCACGGAAACTGGGAGTTGTACCACAAAGGCGACAGCTTCCTGACAGCTATCAGATAGACAGCTCCCAGCGATGACTGATGCAGGGTCGACAGGAGCACGCCGAAGAGCACGACCGGTACGATAATCTTGTGGATGAAATTGGCTGCCTTTTCCATTCCGAATTTCTCAAAGAACATTGGACTGGACTCGGTCGCGAGGGTTGTGGTGTACAGGACCACATGTATCGCCACTACCCACATAATGGAATGTATCTGCCACATAAAGATCGGGTGCCAGATGTTCCAGGGCAGGCCGATGTCGAGGGTAATGGCGGTAGCTGCAAGCAGGTATCCGAAAAAGGCGTTAAGTATCGATGCCCTGACAATGGGTCTGTACTTCTTCATGTTCAATATATATACCGCGCCTGCGATAATGAACCCTCCGGCGGCCATCGCCACGCCTCCGAGCACATCAATGCCTATCCAGAGCCCCCAGGGAAACCTGTCATTGAGGTTGGTTACCGCGCCGAGCCCCTTGAAAAGACGCACCAGAAGAATCAATCCGCCGATCCCCATGAGACCACACATAAGCATGGTGAATGGGGTCCACATCTTTATTTCATGTTCTGATTTCATATCTATTCCTCCTTGCCCATGTTTTCATTGCGCCGGGTAATCACCCAACTTATCACGCCGGCGGTCAGGACAACGCCGATAACAGCGGGAATTTTTTTGATGTAGGCCCAGGTCAGGTCCGGCAGTTCAGTGGTAGGGACATTCATGTTAAAACCCAGGCTTTCAAACGGCACAGGCGATATATACATCCATGAAGTGCCTCCTGCCTCGTCCTTGCCGTAAATATGATTGACATATTTGCCGGGATTGTCGGTGAGCCGCTTGTTCGCCTCTTTCAATACATCGTCGTATTCCCCGTACAACATGGTATTTGTGGGACAGACCTTTACACATGCCGGGACCAGACCGGCAGCAATCCTGTCAGAGCAAAAGGTGCATTTCCTGACCCAGGGGACTGCCTTTTCCCATTCGTATTTCGGAATATAGAAAGGACAGGCCAGCATACAGTAACGGCAGCCTATGCAGCGGCTGAAGTTGTAGGTGACAGGCCCTTCCTTTGTCTTTTTCAATGCCTCAACAGGGCAGACCGAGGCGCAGGCCGGGTTCTTGCAATGAAGGCATTGGTCTTTCACAAAGCTCCAGACCGGCTGGGCCTCCTTTCCCTGTTCGATGTATTTAATACGCGTGAAGCATTCTGAGTTGAGCTCCGGAGGGTTCGTGAAATTCCCAGCCATTGTCGTATGTTTCACCGAGCGTTCATTCCATTCCTTGCAGGCGATCTGGCAGCCCCGACAGCCGATACAGCGTGTTAAATCTATCAATACTGATTTTGCCATATCTTCCTCCTATATCTTTTCGACATTGACCATAAAGGCCTTTGTCTCGGGTATCATTGTGTTTGCATCTCCCACTGTCGGAGTCAGCAGGTTGGAACTGTCTCCTCCGCTTCCATCCGCCGGGTGCTGCCATCCAAAGCACCATGGCAGCCCCACCTGGTGGACTGTACTGCCTGCGACCTTAAAAGGCTTAAACCTATTTGTCACCACAGCCATTGCCCATACCTCGCCGCGCGCGGATGAGACCTTCACCTTCTGGCCGTTCTTTATACCCTGTTCTTTTGCCAGTTCCTCGCTCATCTCCACAAACTGCTGCGGCACCATCTCCAAAAGCCAGGGCACATGCCGTGTCATGACACCGGTCTGCCAGTGTTCGGATACGCGGTAGGTCGTCCCGACAAACGGGAACCTTAAATCGCAGGAAGCGAAAACGTCTTCTTCCGAGCTTTTTCCCTTTTCATAAAACATCTTGACCGTTGGATTGATCCTCTGCTTTGACATGGGATTTTCCTGGAGCGGACATTCAAGAGCCTCATAATGTTCAGGAAACGGGCCTTCTGCAAGGCCTGGGCCGTAGATGGCGCCAACCCCTGTAGCCATCATGATAAAAGGATATTTCCCCTTTTCATCTGCCATAGGAGGGGCAGGGCCATCAGGGACGTCTCCATCCCATCCCGGAGCAGGCTCTTTTGTCTTCGGGTCAACCTTATTGGGATTCCATTTGATAACAGCTCTCTTGGGATCCCACGGATTGCCTTTCAGATCGACTGATGCGCGGTTGTAGATGATCCTTCTGTTTACGGGCCATGCCCAGGCCCATCCGGAGTAGAGGCCGAGACCTGTCGGGTCATCCTTGCCGCGGCGAGCCATCATGTTTATTATTTTGCCTTCCTTCTGTGTATAGCTCCCGCTGTAAATCCAGTTCCCGCATGAAGTAGTGCCGTCATCCTGCAGCGTAACAAAGTTGGTGCACAGTTCTCCTTTTTTGCCGACCTGTTTGGGAGGAGTGGCTTTTTTGTCAAAGACGTCTTCGAGATAGTAGCCATTGATCTCCTTGGCGACATTATGGATATTTACTTCCTTGATCTTGCCGTCCGGCCCCTTTTCTCCGTAGTCCCAGGTAGTGTTCATGATAGGTTCGGTAAACTTGCCGCCTTTTTCCTTATAAAGCTTTTTCACCCTGAAATAGAGCTCGTTCATTATCTCGGAATCGGGCTTCGACTCAGCGATCGGTTTTATTGCAACATATCTCCACTGGGCAAGCCTGCTGCTGTTGGTCAAACTGCCCTCTTTTTCAACTGAAGAGCATGCAGGGAGCATAAACACTTCTGTCTGGATATCCTTCGGGTTCATGCCCGGGCCTTTCCAAAAAGAGCCTGTCTCATTGTCAAAGAGGTTAACATTGACCATCCACTTGAGTTTTCCGAGGGCCTTCCTCACTTTTCCGGCATTTGTGCCGGAGCATGCCGGGTTTTGGCCCCAGGCAAAAAAGCCTTCAAATTTGTCTTTGAACATCTGGTCAAAAAGCATGATCCATGAGGCGTTCATGCCTTCATCCAGTTTCGGAAGCCACCCGTATCCAAAATCATTTTCAGCTGTGGCGCTATTGCCATATATGGCCTTCAGATAACTCGTAATATATTTGGAGCGGTTCCCCCACCAGTTGACGCTCTTGGGGTCTTTGGTCTTCGGGGTGAACTTCTCTATATAGGCCTTGAGATCTGTGACTGAAGCAGTCGGCACTGCAAGATACCCCGTGAGGTTGCCAAACAAAAGCCCTTGATCTGTCGAGCCCTGTACATTGCTTTCTCCCCTGAGTGCGTTGATGCCTCCTCCTGCTATTCCAATATTTCCCAGAAGCAGCTGTATTATTGACATGGCCCTGATGTTCTGGGTTCCGACAGTATGCTGCGTCCATCCCATAGCATAGAGTTCGGTGCCTGCTTTGTCAGGCTTTCCGGTTGACGCGAAGGTCTCATATACCTCGAGGAGTTTCTCTTTCGGCGTTCCTGATATGGATGAGACCATTTCAAGTGTGTAGCGGGCATACTGTTTTTTCAGGAGCTGAAATACGCAATTTGGGTTCTTAAGCGTCATGTCTTTTTTGGGCATTTCCTTGTCGTCCATCTGGAAGGCCCAGGTCTTCTTGTCGTATTTCCTTGTCTTTGGGTTGTACCCTGAGAAAAGCCCGTCCAGCTGGGCCGGAAGCTCGAATTCAGGATTGACTAAAAAAGGCGCATTGGTGTAATTGACGACATATTCTCTGAAATACAGACCTTTGTCGAGTATGTAATTGATCATCCCCCCAAGGATCGCGATATCTGTGCCTGAGCGCATAGGCGCGTAAATATCGGCCTTTGTTGCTGTCCGCGTATAACGGGGATCGACCACAATGAGCTTAGCCCCTTTTTCCTTTGCCTTCATGACCCATTTCATGGATATGGGGTGGTTTTCAGCAGGATTTGCCCCCATGACGAGTATGACGTCCGCGTTCTTGATATCTATCCAGTTGTTTGTCATCGCACCGCGACCGAACGACTCTGCCAGAGCCGCAACAGTTGCGGAGTGTCATATTCGGGCCTGGTGTTCTATATAGACGAGCCCCCATGAACGGAGAAGTTTCTGGAGCATATAGCATTCTTCGTTATCGAGGGCAGCGCTGCCGACATGGGCTATGCCGTCTGTTCTGTTGACGACAAATTCCTTTTCAACCTCAACCTCTGTGCCGTCGGGTTGTTTTTCCTTTACCTTTGATTTTGATGTGAGCTTGAATGTTTTGTCACGGGTGTCCTTGATCCTTTTTGCAATCTCATCCAGTGCCCAGTCCCATTCCACGTCTTTAAATTCTGTTGCTCCCGGCGCGCGATATCTTGGTTTGGTAAGCCTGAGGGGATTGTTGATTATCTGATAGAGAGACCCTCCTTTGGAGCAGAGGGTCCCTTCATTGGTCGGATGCTCAGGATCACCATCAGTGTAGATGACTTTGCCGTCCTTTGTGTAGACCGAGATGCCGCATCCGACTGAGCAGTAAGGACAGATAGTCTTTGTCTCTGTTGCCCCTTTGATGCGGAGTTCCTTTTCCTTTGCTTCGGCTTCATCAGGAGAAAGACCTGCTGCCAGTGCACCGGCAACAGCAGTGCCCCCGCCCAGCTTCAGAAAATCCCTTCTTGATAATCCCATACAACACCTCCCAAAAGATTTTTTGCATTAACTAGGTGCTAATATTAATTTAAGAATACTCTGGATTATTACGCTAAGGCCATTTTTTTTAGTGCATGGAGATCCTGAATGTATTAGCGCTGTAACCTTAATAATATAACGGATAGTTATGAATTTATTAATATAACTAATCATTCTTTTCAAATCTTAGTTTATGATGAATCAGCTGTCAAGGGAAAATATCTTCCTGTAAATTATCTTGCATGCAGGATCTCAATGTCTATAATTGGCGCCTAGGTTGACGCATAGCATTACCGTGATACGAATCTCTTCAATTACGACTTCCTCTGGCAGGCCTCGTCTACAACCCCTGAGAAAGAATCAGTTTGAGGCTTTGAGGGCCTTGACAAAGTCAGGCTTCAGGAAAGAGAGCTCATGTGCAAGACAGCTCTTTCAACGGACATTCTCAGGATTATGGGTAAGACCCCGGAGCCCGCTGCTTTGCAGCGGGATTGTATTGTAGAATAATCACCCGGGGTTTAATGCCCCGATGGAATTTTTAACAGAGTTTGCTGTACCTGCTTCTGCAATTCAGACCTCGAGATCTTTCTTACAGATCAATAATGAAAGCGTCTCTCCGATGAAAGTCGGCCTGCGGGCCTGGATGGGTCAACGCCCAGAAGGTCGTCCTGCCATTAATGGTTTTGATGACAGCGCTGATGCCGATCTTTAAGGCCTGATCTTCCGAAACGATCTTGTCCAGTTCGACCTCAAGGGAAAGCTGCAAAGAGCCTGAATGGAGCAGGACGCTGAAAGGCAGTGCTGTAAAGGCAGTCTCCTCCTGCATACCCTCTCTGCAGGATGTAAAGCGATAGACATTCCAGTGCCCGGATGTTGAGAGGTTGAATTCCCAATAGTGATCGGAAGTTACAGGAGCAAGGAAGAACTCAAAACAGGTTTCTTCCCATAGTCCGTTTTTGCGCAAGCGAATGTCTTTTAGAGCAGGGACCATGAGATCGACCAGAGGGCCTGAGAGTGCGTAGCTGATCGAAAGTTTATTGGAACTCCGTCCAATGTCTCCGGTGATCTCCAAATGTGGCGAAAGACCGGCTGAAGGGAATGGCTTCAGGGAAAAGCTCCGGCTCTTCATCTGATGTCCCGGATGATGCTGCGAATGGCTGTTTCCTGTGATTCTATACTTTCGGTGAGCCTGAACTGGACAAGGGCCCTGGCAAGATTGTGGCCCGGTCGCCTGACCTTGAAGTAGACATCGCCTTCAAGATAGTCTGTAAAAAACCTCAGCCCAAGCTCAAAGGCTATCAGGCGGATCGCATCATACAGATAGTAAAAGTCATCAGCGGTGAGAAACTCTCTCGCCGTAGAGAGATAGCCCTTCAGGATGGCCTGGCAAAGGTCGGAATCGAAATGGATCTCCTCCCATTTTTCGGTTTCTTCTCCCATGGGATTGCAGCCTGAGCGGAGGCAGTCGCCGATATCATAATGGACCAGACCCGGTTTGACAGTGTCCAGGTCAACAATGCTTATGGCCTGACCTGTGGCAATGTCCATCATGATGTTGTTGACCTTTGGATCACCATGAATGGGCCGGAGAAGCAGTCTGCCCTGCGCCTTTGCATTTTCAAGGACATGCGCCAGGCCGCTTCGCTTGCTGACAAACTGCAGGCAGTAATTCACTTCAGTTGATCTGCTCCCCCTTTGTTTGGCCAGTACCTCATCATAGTGCCGCAGGTAGCCAGTCGTAATGTGGAACCCTTCCAGGGTATCAGACAGTCTCTCAGGAGGCAGGTCGCTCAGGAGAGTGTGGAACATGCCGAGGGCATACCCCACTTCTCTTGCGTGATCAATATCTATGATAGTGTCAAAAGACCGCGAGCCTTCAATAAAGCTGATAGCGCGCCAGAACGACCCTTCGGAGTCAAGCCAGAAGTCTTTGCCGTCCTGCGCCAAAAGCACACGCGGAACTTCCCAGCGGCGGCCGGAGCAGAGAGGGGTCGAATCCAGACGCCGGCGAACATGCTCTGTGGAGATGCGCATATTGAGCATTACAAGTTCCGGCTGACGAAATACCAGTGTGTTGATGCGTTGCAGGATGAAGTGTTTTTCACTTAAGCTATCAATTTTTTCTTCCAGGGTAACCAGAAAGGTGTCGTTGATATTGCCATTTCCGAATTCCCGGATATCAATGACCCCGCCCTGGGGCCTGAATTGCTCTGCAGCAACAGAAATATTGTCCAAGGTTTTCCTCTCGTATTAAGCTATGTGAAGTCTGACAGATATTCTATTGAAATCATTTATCAGGGTCAAATTTGTTTCTCCGGATGTATAACCAGGGGCAAACTCTCATTATTGAGGCTGAAGAGAGATCCCTTGTCTCAGGCCCTGCAACTGTATTATTGAGAGGGCTTATTGCGCCGCGTGTGCTATTCAGCGTACAATCTTTATTAGACAGCTCCGGCTTTATCAAAAGGTGGGCCGGACTGAAAACATGGTTGAAGAAATGACTCAGTGGTTTTTACTCTGAAATGTGAGGCGCAACCAATGATTGAATGGACAGGCTACATAAAGATATTTACTACCCTGCTGGCGATAGTAAACCCGCTGGGGGTGATCCCTGTTTTTGTCAGTCTTACCCGCAATTCGACTGCACAGGAGCGCAGGCATATCGCCCGTACTACCAGCATAACCGTTGCAGTGATTCTGATCGCGGCAACCCTGATCGGCAAGCCGCTGCTGAATTTCTTTGGAGTCAGCATCTCCTCGTTCAAGGTCGGCGGCGGCATACTCCTCCTGTTAATGTCGATCTCGATGATGCTGGCAATGCATACCCAGAGCAGGCAGACTCCTGAAGAGGCGGAAGAGGCCGAGGAAAAGGAGAGCATTGCTGTAGTGCCGATTGCCATGCCGCTTCTGGCAGGACCTGGTGCAATATCTACAGTGATCATCTATGCCGATGCGTCATTTCAACCTCTGGATATCAGTGTGATAATTATCAGCAGCATGCTCGTAGCTTTGTTGACATGGGGAGCGCTGATTATCGCTAACCCTATCAGTAAAGTGATGAGCAAGACAGCCATCAATGTTTCTACGCGTCTGATGGGATTGCTGCTGGCTGCAATTGCGGTAGAATTCATTGCCGGTGGACTGAGTCAGCTGCTTCCGGGACTGATGAGATAAAAATAACTGCCTTATTTCCGTTCTGCCTCAACATCAATAGAATGATTCAGCCTGCAAACAACGGACTCCTGAATCTCAATAACATCCCCTGATTCTTTTTCTGAAAAAAGGCACAAGTATCAATGCCTGCAATGAACCCGCCGATATGTCCCCACCACGCGACCCCTCCGCCGGTCATTGGAAGAACAAGGGTTACGGTCCCTGAAAATAACTGCAGCAGGAACCACCACCCAAGAAAAATGAAGGCCGGAAGCTCTATGAACCAGGGGAATATGAAGATAGTATGACTGTAAGGATCTTCGCCCTTGGAAACATCACATAATCTGCGCCCATGACACCTGCAATGGCACCTGAGGCACCGATTACCGGCATTGCTGCCGAGGACTGAAGTAGATATAAACATGCTTGCCATATTCCGGAAATCAGATAAAAGGCAAGAAACCTGCAATGCCCCATACAGTCTTCCACCTTGCTTCCGATATACGCAGAAACCACATGTTACCCAGAAGTGCAGCCAGCCGCCTGAAGAAACATCGTAGTCAGAAATGAAAGATATCAGTGAGACAGTCCGTGCGTACGGTAATAGGACGGCTATATTCCGGCGGACATCCAAAAGTGTGATAAACTGGTCAGCACGTCTTGCGGCAGGGTTGTCTCGAAATAAACGACTATTCCGCTGGGCTATGAGCAGCCGGTTGCCGCAGGAAAACTCCTGTTTGGTTTTGTATCCTTCCCTGGAGAGTTTCTATATGTCTGCTGGTATGGGCGCAATAACACTCCCGGATTTCTTCAGGATAAACCACTGGATAATGATGATCATTCTATTTGCATGCGCCGGGCTTATGTTTTATCTCATGGAACGTTATGAGGCAGGAAAAACCGGTTGAATCAGTGATGAGAATCAGTGACGAGATTCAGTGGGCTGGGAACGCATACTTGCAGTAAGAAAGGGGACGCCGACTTCTAACGACGGGAGAATGGATGAGAATGCCTTTATGACCCTTGGATCAAAGTGCGTCATCGTATACTTTATAATCTCCTGCTTTGCCTCAGCAGGCGTCAGGCCTTTCCGGTATGGAGAATCATAAACGAGTGAATCATACGCATCTGCCACTGCAATGATCCTTGCTCCGAGAGGGATTTCGTCTCCTGCCATCGCGAGATTTCCGCTTCCGTCGAATTTTTCGTTGTGATAAAGAATTGAGGGCAGTATATCGAGGATCTTTCCGCACATCGGCTCCAGCGTATCAGGGCCGCGCGTTGTGCGGATCTGCATATTCTCGTACTCTCCGCTTGGAAGCTTACTCAGTTTGTTAAGGACCTCACTGCCGACATCGAGTTTCCCGAGGTCGTGCAAAAGAGCGGCAATGCGGATATTTTCCACCCAGAGTTCAGACAGTCCCATGTCTCGTGCGATCATTCCGGATATCACTGACACTCTGTAAGAGTGGCTCTGGGCAGCTTTATCCGCGGAATCTATTATCATGGACATCATCTCTATAATACCCTGGTAGGTCTTTTTAATTTCCCTGTTTGCGCTTTCCTTTTTTTCGTAAAGAAGCCCCATATAATAAGCGGTAATGAGCAGAAAACCACCCCATGTCCCGATATCGAGCCATTTGTAAAACTCGCTGTCAATATCGAAAGTGAAGGTTGAAGGGTAATAAAAGGCGATCAGGGAAATAAGAATTATCGAAAATACCGCTGAATAAGTGGCATGACGTTTGCCGAGGAAATAGGCGCTGACCAATACAGGAAGGTAAAAGAAATTCAGAAAGGCCCTCTGGTTAGAGACAAAAAAGAAGACGGTCCCGGCGATGGCGACAAGGAGGAAAACAATGACGAGTTCTTTATCAATCTTAAAGTGTTTAGCTAAATTATTTTGAAACGGCATCTTGTATTTTGTCTATTCTCCTTTTGTCGGGTTCTGATTAAAAAGAATTATTCCCGATTGTTTGAATAGATCCTTCTTATTATTGTCAGTTAATGCAATTGAATGATATCAAATTCAGCTGAAATAATTCTACTGCTCTGTGGGTTTAATTCTCTGCTGCGGCCGGGTAATTCATTTTGACTTCAATCCAGGAAGGCAAACCCTTTCTCTATCCTGAATCTCTCTATCCTATCAACATGTGATTCAGTGTCAGTGAATATTTTCCTCAGGTTTCTGATAACCGGATTGTCGCTGTCAGGCAGGTCAAACACAATGCTTTCCATAATGGTCTTCTCCAGCTTCAGGGCCATGTCGAGGGCCTCTTTCAGGGGTATAGGACGACTCACTATCTGTTCCCTTATCTGCTGGGTAAACTCAATTGTCTTTTCGATAAAAGCAGGGGGTGGAAACTGAATTCCTGCATATTCCCCTATAACCTTAAGAATGTCACCGGCCAGGTATAATCGTGCGTGGTCCTCTTCCTCCCGGGCCAATTGCCCCCAGAAACCGGCTTCAGCAGGGAACATCAGCATGAATTCTTTGTATATGAGGGAGACCGCTACCTCCAGATCAACGCAGTTCATCAGTACTTTCTTTTTTTCAAAATAAGCTGGAGATAAATTTTCCATGCGATATACTAATTTTCCTGAAGCCTATAGTCAATAAAAAAAGCAGATGCAGGTATTTGACTGAATATATTTTGAAATATATATTCTCAGCAAATTTGTCTACATGGTGCGCCTAAAAAAATATCTTCAGATCTTGCTAATCCTATGAACGCCCCTCTTTTTTTATTTCTTTAGTACACATATCACAGATGCGGAAAACGATGCGTTTTAATACTTTACTGTTATGGGTAATCAGCCGGATATAAGACATAAATTCCTGTCTTGCCAGCCCTTGTTTCTTGACAAGTCAAACAGTATCGAATAAACTTAACTTATATCTACAACTTTAGACTGGAGGTAGTTTATGAGCAGAAGATTTTCTATCTTTATTACTGTCCTGGCGGTCGTCACGACAGTGATCGGGACAGCAGGACTCTCCCATGCTGGCAAGCCAACAGTAGCGCCATCTTGTAAGCAGTGCCACCAGGCGCAGGACAAAGTCATCAGGGGTAATCTGGTTTCTGTAACCGAAAAGTTCAAAACCATCCAGGTTGCTGTAGGCAGCCTTGTATGGGTCGTCAATTACAGTGACGACACCAAGCTGATCGGTGCCAGCAAGCTTGCAGCGATGCCCAAGGACAAAGAGATAGCTGTCACCTATACGGGTGAGGAAAAAGCCCCGCGAGCTCTCAGCGTATCAGTAAAGCAGCCAGCTGAGGTACCAGCAGAAAAAATTATAAAACTGGATGAAATGCAGAAGCTCGTTGAGATGGGAACTGAAAAGGGCAACTTCGTACTCTTTGATTCAAGGCCTGAAGCGCGGTTCAACGAGGGGCATATCCCTTATGCAGTAGCTTTCCCCCAGCCTGCCTTTGACAAGCTCAAAGACAAGCTCCTGCCAAAGGAAAAGGACAAGCTTCTTATTTTCTACTGCGGCGGTGTGACCTGAAGGTTAAGCCCTGATTCTGCCCGTCGGGCAGAAGCACTCGGTTATACCAAGGTAAAGATATTCCACGAAGGCATGCCTGTATGGAAAAAGGCAGGCAACCTGATTGTCTCTGAAACAAAAGCACTCAAAGATTTTATCGAAAAGGACATAGCACATGTGCTCGTAGACCTGGGGGATGCGAAGGCTGCCCAAAAAGGATTCATCAAGGGCGCTGTCTCAATACCCGCAAAAGACCTGCAAGCTGCAAAAGACAGGTTCCCGGCTGACAAGTCAGCGCCGATAATCCTCTACTCAGACAAGGAAGACTGCAGTCGCATACAAGACAGTGAGCAACTGGGGCTACAAAAACATCTCGGTTCTGAACGGCGGTCTTGACGCCTGGAAGAAAGATGGCGGCGAGATTGAAAGAGGCAAGCTGACCACAACTGTATCATATGTGCCGAAACCAAGGCCAGGAGAAATAGCCATAGAGGATTTCAAGGCGCTCGCAGAGAAAATACCCTCGGACAAGATCATTATCGATGTCAGGGACAAGGATGAGGCGATGAACGGCATGATAAAGGGCGCAATAAACATGCCCGCAGGTGAGATAAAGGACAGACTGAATGAGCTGCCAAAGGACAAGGAGCTCATCACCCACTGCGTCACAGGTCTCAGGGCTGAATCAGCCTACGACGACCTTAAGGAAGCAGGCTACAAGGTCAGCTTCCTCAACGCTATCATACAGATTGACAACGACGGAAAGTATGAGATAACAGGCAAGTAACCGAAAAGCAGCAGAACAACATTACAAGGGCAGATGATATCATCTGCCCTTTTTTATGTGGGCTAGTCAGGGCGCACTCATGTGAAGGTAAAAGTCCTATATACATCGCGAGGGCAGCTACAGTGAGGCTGAACCTGGAAAAAGCGGAAGGAAAAACTCCGATTGTTTTCAGCTCTTGTCTAACGCATCACGCAGATCGCTGGAGCCGCTGTTCTTGTCGGAAATATCATTCAAATGTCGCTCAATACTTCAGGCATGGGTGGATTCTTCGGCTCACAGCTATCATTAGCTATTCGATATCATTCGACTTGGGAACGCTTAAAGGTAACTTTAGTTCCACATCAGTTCAAGCAACAGCAACTCCCGGACAGAATCCTTCGCTTCAGTCATCAAGTGGCACCGTGACTTTGCAGGCTTGCCCGTAATATAGGCCGTATCCGCTATGGATGCAGGTCCTCAAATTCTTTTCTGAAAAAACCCATGGTAAGGTCGTCATAAATGCAGAATTCTACGACCCTCAGGCAGCTTCCTGTCTCCTGTTTCAGGAATGCAACGGCTTCTTTCACAAGTATCTTTGCGCAACGGTCTTTCGGAAAGCCGAATATCCCAGAGCTTATCGCCGGTATCGAGATGCTCTGAAGGCCTTTTTGTGTGGCGAGCAACAGACTGTTTAATACAGCATTTTTGAGTTTGTTCTCCTCATCGCCTTCACCCATCCTTGGCCCTACCGCGTGTATTACGAATTTTGCATGCAGTCTGCCTGCGGAGGTGATCACCGCATGACCTACAGGGGCAAAACCTATACTGTCGCTCTCGTCCTGAATGATCTGACCGCCTTTTCTGACGATCGCCCCTGCCACGCCTCCACCGTGCTGGAGATAGGAATTGGCTGCATTGACGATAGCGTCTGTATCCCTTTCTGTAATATCTCCCTGGACCAGACGTATGGATCTTCCACCGAATTGATGTTCACTGATGATCTTCATCGTTTTTGTGTCCTCCATTTACATTATATAGGTAAAGTTGTTTTCAGGTGAGATTTTCTTTCCGGTTTTAACAACAGATTCTGTGGTAAAATGACTTAGACAAGTTTATTTATTCTTTGGAGGCCCAAATACCACCGCTTTACGGAAAATTATCAGGACTCAAGGGTAGTCATATCCACACACTCGAAAGGATCTACCGCCGCCGCGTGCATCAGGAACTGATAACAGCCGAACTCGCAAAATATCTTGCCGGCATCTCTTCAGAACTAAACAGACAGATAGGTGTTCTCATCTCAAGAAAAGGCTCTGTCACGCATGTGATCGTAGGAGATTCCAAAAGCATATTCCTTCCGCCCCTTGAGGACTATCCCCTTGGGAGAAAGGTGCTGCGCGGACTCAGGTTTGTCCATACCCACCTCAATGATGAGCCGCTCAACCAGGATGACCTTACGGACCTTGCGCTTTTGCGGTTTGATCTCATAGCTGCCATCGGCATCAGGAATGGGCTGCCTTCAGCGCTTCACATAGCGCATCTTGACGGACATGACCATAAAAAACCCTTCAAGGTCCTTCCCCCTGAGGATATTTACGATATACAGTTCGACTTTGACGCATTCGTAAATGATTTTGAGCAGGAGGTTGAAAAGACGAGGGCTATCGGGACCAGCTACGCAGGGGAGATATTCCGGTGGAACTTCTGCAAAGGAAAAGGCGATTCTGGTAAGTGTCTCGAAAAACCCCAAGTATGATCAGGAAGATTCTATAGCTGAATTGAGAGAACTTGCCCTTTCAAGCGATGTCATTGTTCTGGATACGATTATCCAGAGACCGAAGCAGATAAACCCCCGGTATCTCATGGGCGAAGGCAAGATCAAGGAACTCGTTATCACGGCGATGAACAGGGGCGCGACCCTGCTGATCTTTGACCAGGACCTTTCTCCTTCACAGATAAAGGCGATAGGCGAGATCACGGAACTTAAGGTCATCGACCGTTCACAGCTTATCCTCGATATATTTGCCAGACGTGCTCACAGCAGGGACGGAAAGGTCCAGGTGGAGCTTGCACAGCTTAAGTACCGTTTGCCGAGACTGAGCGGCAAGGGGACAGCCATGTCGAGGCTGATGGGAGGTATCGGCGGAAGAGGCCCCGGCGAGATGAAGCTCGAAATCGACAGAAGACGCGTGAGGGACAGGATCAACCTGCTTGAGAAGGAATTGAAGCTGCTGGGTGAGGCGAGGAGACAGAGAAAGGCAAGGCGTGTTGAAAAGGAAGTCCCGATAGTCTCTATCATCGGCTATACAAACGCAGGGAAATCTACACTTCTGAACGCAATGACAAAAAGCGAGACATTTGTAGAGGACAAATTATTTGCGACACTGGATACCGCCAGCAGACGGCTCAGATTTCCCAGGGAGCGGGAGGTGGTTATCACAGATACCGTTGGTTTCATCAGGGACCTCCCGAAGGACCTGATGTCTGCATTTAAGGCAACCCTTGAAGAACTGGAAGACGCGGACCTTCTCCTTCACATTGTCGATGCTTCCAGCCCGAGGTTTGAACAGCACATAACATCGGTCGAAAAGGTCCTCTCGAGCCTGAACCTTCTGGATAAAATGAGGCTGCTCGTATTCAACAAGATCGACAGACTGAGTATCGAAGAGGCGGAGGTCCTGGCAGAGCGTTTTCACGCAGTCCCCATCTCAGCACGAAACAAAAAAACCCTTACCCCACTGCTTGCCGCCATGGAGAAGGACCTCTTTGATGGAAAATTACCAGAGGCAAATGTATAATAGCAGTCATTACATGTAACTACTTAGGTGGATAGACTGAAGGTAGAAGGTTTTTAGGCAAATATGCTTGAGCCACAAAGCTTCGGGCATTTGAGATGTCTGACCAGGACGTTGCAGATGCCTGATATACTTCAGCCTTCAGACGCTTAAAGCGCCTACTGTTGGCTTCAGCCTAAACACCTGAGTTTTTACCATTACATAATGAGAAAGTTCAGAAGGAGGTATTTGTGGAATTTGCGCCTAAATGGATCGCCTGGGAAATAACGCGGAGATGTAATCTGCGTTGTGTTCACTGCCGTTCTTCCTCGGAGCTTGAGGCGAAGGGGCACCCTGATTTTCCTCTCGAAGAGGCCTTTAGAATTATCGATGATATTGTAAGTTACGCGCAGCCTGTTGTTGTTCTTTCCGGGGGCGAACCGCTTATCAGGAAAGATGTTTTCGAGATCGCGAAATACGGGACCGGAAAGGGTCTGAGGATGTGCCTTGCAACAAACGGCACCCTTGTTAATGATGAGGTATGTGAAAACATAAAAGCTTCAGGGATCAGGATAGTCTCTCTCAGCCTTGACGGCTCGGATGCAGCGTTCCATGATGACTTCAGAAGCCAGAAGGGCGCGTTTGACGGTACGATAAACGCGGCAAGACTTTTCAAAAAACATGGCATTGAATTCATCGTAAACTCATCGTTTACCAAGAGGAACCAGGAAGAGATCCCAAAGGTTTATAAACTTGCAAAGGAACTCGGAGCTACCGCATGGTATATGTTCATGATCGTGCCGACAGGCAGGGGCGAAGAGATAATGAAGGAGCTGATTTCAAAGGAAGACTACGATAAGATACTCGACTGGCATTATGATATGGAAAAGGAAGAGGACCTTATGCTGGTGAGGCCGACCTGCGCGCCCCATTATTACCGGGTGGTGCTGCAGCGATCAAAGGGAGAGGGAGAAACCTTCAAAAAGCGTACCCTTAAGTTTTCGACCGGCGGATCAAAGGGCTGCCTTGCCGGTCAGCTTATATGCCTTATCGACGTGGACGGCAATGTTCTGCCCTGCAGCTACTTCCCTAAGCCTGCCGGGAATATCAGGAAACAGTCATTTAAGGACATATGGGAGAATTCTGAGTTGTTTAAGGATTTGAGGGATTTCAAGAGTTACAAGGGCAAGTGCGGTTCCTGTGAGTATGTGAATGTCTGCGGAGGATGCAGGGCAAGGGCATATTCTATGTCCGGCGATTATATGGAAGAAGAACCGTTTTGCAGTTATATACCAAAAAAATCAGGGAAGGTGAAATAATGAACGATACGTTTTTAAAGGCATGCCGTGGAGAAAAAGTAGAATACACACCAGTCTGGCTTATGCGTCAGGCAGGCAGATATCTGAAGGAATATCAGGAGGTCCGCTCGAGGGTGGATTTTCTGACGCTCTGCAAGACCCCGGAACTTGCGGCAAAGGTAACGCTGCAGCCGGTTGATATCCTTGGAGTTGATGCCGCGATTCTCTTTTCCGACATCCTCATCGCTGTCGAGGCCATGGGTATGCACCTTGAGTTTTCCGATAAAAAGGGACCGATACTCGGAGAGCCGGCAAGGACCAAGGCTGCGGTTGATAAACTGATCATCCCTGACACTGAAGACAGCATGCCTTTTGTGCTTGAGACAATAAAGATCCTGAGGCGTGAACTCGCAGACAAGGTCCCGCTCATAGGCTTCTCAGGCGCGCCCTTTACCCTTGCGACCTATATTATCGAGGGAGGGAGTTCCAAGAACTTCAGCCATACAAAAAAAATGATGTACCAGAACCCGGGACTTTTCAACGCCCTTCTGGAAAAGATCACTCTGACGGTCATAGAATATCTGTCGGCCCAGATCAAGGCAGGCGCCCAGGCTGTACAGATCTTTGATTCATGGGCAGGCATACTTGCTCCGTATGATTATGAAAAGGTGATCTTCCCCCATGTCAAAACAGCAATTAAGGCCCTCAAAAAGCTGGATGTGCCGGTCATCTATTTTGCAAATGATTGTCCCGGGCTGCTTGAGATCGTCAAGAAGTGCGGCGCTGATGTCATCGGCATAGACTGGAGAATTGATATGGCCCTTGCGGTAAAACGACTCGGCAAGAAAGCTGTTATTCAGGGCAATCTTGATCCGTGTGTGCTCTTCGGCACAAAGGAATACATCGGAGAGAGGGTGCAGGAAATTATCGGCAAGGCCCATACGGCCCACGGCCATATCTTCAATCTGGGACACGGCATTCTGCCCGAGACCCCTGTTGAAAGCGCGATCGCGATGGTGGAGGCTGTGCATAAATACGGGAGGAATGACTAGGCTTAAAAATGTAGCAAAAAAGTGTTGCCCTGAATTTTAAATAAGAAGTCAGAGGGGTGGAAGATGTGCTTTACAAAATTTTCTGAAGGGTATCAAGACTGACTTTGAAAAGTAAAGCAGGCGGATCAACCGGCATTTTACTGCTGAACCTCGGCGGGCCTGACTCTTTAAGCGCGGTCAAGCCTTTTCTTTTCAATCTTTTCTCCGACAGGGAGATCATCAGGCTCGGCCCTTCTTTTTTGCAAAAGCCTATCGCGTATCTTATCTCATCCCTCAGGGGCAAAAAGACAGAGGAGGCCTATAGCCTCATAGGCGGAAAATCTCCGATTTGCGATATAACCTTTGCCCAGGCAAAGGCGCTGGAAGAGGTCCTTAACAAGTCAGGAGAAAATGACTCCTCCATTGTTCACTTCACACCCTTCACCTTTTTTAAAGGTCTCTGTGGCCATGCGCTACTGGCATCCGCTTATAGAGAAGGTGGTCCCTGAATTATATGAAAGCGGCATCAGAAAGCTTATTGTTCTCAGCCTCTACCCTCAATATTCCGTTGCTACCACCGGCTCTTCGCTGAACAAACTTAAAGAAGTAACATCTAAATACGGCATAGAGATTTTTACTGTCCTTTCATGGTTTGACCATCCGCTTTACATAGATGCCCTTGTTCATTCTATTAAGGAAGGGTTGAAGGTATTCGGGCAGACAGTTTCGGCCCCTGCTGAGGGAACTTCGGGTGTGCACGTGCTTTTCAGCGCCCACAGCCTTCCGGTAAAATTTATCGAGGAAGGGGACCCTTATGTAGATCAGATAAAGGGTACGATCAATGAGATCATAAAAAAAATCGATATCAGCTGGTCACTGTCATACCAGTCTAAAAGCGGTCCTGTCCAGTGGCTTGGACCTTCAACAGACAAGGAGATAGAAGACCTGGCTGCACAAGGGAAGAAGAATATTCTCGTGGTCCCTGTAAGCTTTGTCTCTGACCATATCGAAACACTCTATGAAATTGATATATTATATAAAAAAATGGCTGAGGCACTGGGTATGAGATTGGAAAGGGTTGCATCCCTCAATACCTTACCGCTTTTTATTTCTGCCTTGAGAGACATTGTTTTAAAAGGAATGAAGGAGGCTGGATGGGGAGAATAGCCATAATAGGCGGTGGAATATCAGGGCTGTCTTTAGCCTATTTTCTGCTTGAAAAAGACCCTGAGCTGGATCTTATTGTGCTTGAATCTGAACAGCGACCTGGGGGCAAGATCTGGACTGAAAAGACCGATGGTTTTTTATGCGAGGGAGGAGTAAATGGATTTCTGGACAATAAACCCAGGACCCTTGAGCTTTCCAAAAAGGTCTCTCTTGAGCCGCTGCGTAGCAATGATGCATCGAGGAAAAGATTTATTTTTTCCAGCAACAGGCTCCACAGACTTCCCGAGTCTCCTCCTGCATTTTTAGCCTCGAGTCTGATGAGTCTGAAGGGAAAACTCAGGATAATGGCTGAACTGTTTATCTCCGGAGATGTGAAGGAGGAGGAAACGCTCGCAGCCTTTGCACGGAGACGGCTGGGCAAAGAGGCGTATGAGAAACTCATAGACCCCATGGCGTCAGGGATTTATGCAGGAAATCCCGAAACATTAAGCCTCAGGGCCTGCTTTCCCAGGGTCTATGACCTGGAATTGCGCTATGGCGGGCTTATCAGGGGCATGATAAGTTTGCAAAGGGAGAGAAAGAAACAGGGACGCGCTGAGAAGGTCGGCGCCGGCCCTGGCGGAACACTCACCTCTTTTTATGACGGTATGGGGGAGTTTGTAAGCGCTCTCAGGGCCTTCCTTGGAAGCAGGTTAAGGCTTGGCAGCAAGGTCATGGGGATTGAGAGAAAAGGCAGGGGATATTCCCTGTTCTTTGCTGATGGTTCAAGTATGGATGCGGATATTGTGGTGTCGGCTTCTCCTGCCTATGCTGCATCAGATATGCTTAAAAATATGGACGGACGATTGTCGAATCTTGTTGCGGAAATTCCCTATCCCTCTCTCTCGGTGGTATGTCTGGGTTACCGGAAGGAAAAGATTAAAACGCCTGTTGACGCCTTCGGTTTTTTAATACCCTCAGGAGAGAAGAGAAAGATCCTCGGAACACTTTACGATTCCAGCATCTTCCCCAACCGCGCCCCTGAAGGCTATGTGCTGCTCAGGAGCATGGTCGGAGGAGCACGCTATTCTGACCTTGCCAGGGAGAACGAGTCAAAACTCGTTGATCTGGTTAAAGGCGAACTGGCAGAAATCATGGACATCAGGTCTGACCCGGATTTTGTCAGGGTTTACAGGCATGAAATGGCCATACCGCAGTATACGGTGGGTCATCTGGCCCGCCTGATGAATATAGATGCGATGCTTCAGAAACACAGGAACCTGTATCTGACCGGCAATGCATACAGGGGGATCGGGGTGAATGATTGCATCGAAAATTCACTCAGGCTTGCAGAAAAGATTATTGAGGAATCTTGATGAAAACAGGTAATATTATACAGCTATGGTCTGACACTTTTCATTTGCTTATAAAGGGGGAACGTTTGATGAAGTATTTGCGCTGCTTTTTTGTAGTTCTGTTCATAGGACTTTTTCATTCAAAATGTATCGGCTGAAATCAAAGAAAAAACATTTACCAAAGGAGAGATAAAAAAGATGGCAGAGACGAAGGCGGTTATAGAGACAAAATTCGGAAATATAGAGCTGAAGTTTTTCCCTGACGTTGCTCCCAATCATGTGAATAATTTCATTGAACTGGCTAAAAAGGGTTTTTATGACGGAACAACATTCCACCGCGTTATCCCGGGCTTTATGATCCAGGGCGGGGACCCTAATTCGAAAAGCCCTGACAAAGCAACCCATGGGATGGGAGGTCCGGGATATACTGTAAAGGCGGAGTTTAATGCGATGCCGCACAAGAAAGGCACGCTTTCAATGGCAAGGTCAGCAAGCCCTGACAGCGCAGGCTCGCAGTTCTTTATCTGTGTTGCTGCTGCACCCTTTCTGGACAGGCAGTATACAGTGTTCGGTGAAGTGGTATCAGGGATTGAAGTCGCAGATAAAATAGTGGGCCAGCCCAGAGACTCAAAGGACAATCCCAATGAGAGGATAGAGATAAAGGTAAAAATCACAGAAAAATAGGAGGAGCAAGCTTTGAAAGAACAAGAGATAGTAGAAAAACTGCTGAAGGAAAATGAAGAGTTCAGAAAAGTAAGCGAAGAGCACCATACGTTAGATGGCGTGCTGGCCGAGATGGACAAAAAAGTTTATCTTACTCCTGAAGAAGAAATAGAAAGAAAAAAATTACAGAAACAGAAACTGCTGAAAAAAGACATGCTGGCTGAAATGATACGGCTGTTCAAAAAAGCCAATCCGTAACACAGCAAAGTTTTTGGCTTGATACAGTTTGATTCCCCCTTAATAAAGGGGGACAAGGGGGTTGTTATTTTCAGATCCAACACAACCCCCTGCACCCCCTTTTCTAAGGGGGAATTTTAGTATCATGCATAGCACAATATTTTAACCTGAGTTTTGTGCTTCAGATGGTATTTTATATTTTCATTTCGCTTTTATATTCAAGGGGGGTTTATTGCATGAGAAGCAAGATCATAAAAGAAGGCATCGAGCGTCTTCCACACCGGGCGCTCCTTTATGCGACCGGCATGCCAAAGTCAGAGATGGGAAAGCCGTTTATTGGCGTGGCAACGAGCTTTACTGACCTGATCCCCGGTCATATCGGCATGCGTGACCTGGAACGGTTTATAGAAAAAGGAGTGCATGCAGGAGGAGGCTATCCCTTTTTTTTCGGTATCCCCGGCATATGTGACGGCATTGCTATGGGACATAGCGGCATGCACTATTCCCTGGCATCACGGGAACTGATCGCTGATATGGTTGAAACCGTTGCCGAGGCCCACCAGCTTGACGGGCTTGTCCTGCTTACAAACTGTGATAAAATTACGCCTGGCATGCTGATGGCAGCAGGAAGGCTGAATATCCCTTCCATAGTAGTCACCGCAGGCCCGATGTTCTCCGGTCATTACAAAGGAAGGAGACTGAATCTTACGAGCGATACCTTTGAGGCAATCGGAAAATTCAAAAAAGGGCTTATCAAAAAGGAAGAACTGGACGCCCTTGAAATGTGCGCATGTCCGGGGGCAGGTTCATGTCAGGGCATGTATACGGCAAATACAATGGCCTGTGTTACCGAGGCCCTTGGGATGAGTCTTGATGGCTGTGCTACCGCACTTGCTGTTTCAGCCAAGAAGAGAAGAATTGCCTTTGAGAGCGGCAGCAGGGTTGTTGAGCTGGTAAAGAAGAACATAACGCCAAGGAAGATCATGAATATGAAGGCCTTTGAAAATGCGATAATGGTTGACCTTGCACTGGGAGGGTCCACCAATACTGTCCTTCATATCCCTGCAATCGCCAATGACGCAGGCATTAAACTGCCGCTTGAGACCTTTGACCGGCTGGCAAAGACGACCCCTCATATAGTTGATATGCTTCCGGGCGGCAAGAATTACATGGAAGATCTGGACTATGCCGGCGGTATCCCTGCGGTTTTGAAAAGGTTAAAGCCAAAGCTCAAAAACAACATAACTGTCAGCGGCAAGAGCATAGTGCAGATAGCCGATGCAGCTGAAATTTTTAACGATGACGTGATAAGACCCCTGCAGAAGGCCCATCACAAAGAGGGCGGCATAGCGATTCTCAAAGGCAACCTTGCCCCTGGAGGGGCTGTGGTGAAGCAGTCTGCGGTCAGTAAGGCGATGATGCAGTTTGAGGGCACAGCGATAGTGTTTAACTCTGAGGAAGATGCCATGAAGGCCATCCTTGCAGGGAAGGTGAAGTCCGGCAATATCGTTGTGATACGTTATGAAGGCCCCAAGGGCGGCCCTGGCATGCGGGAGATGCTCTCTCCTACCTCAGCGATAGCCGGTATGGGGTTGAGTGAATCCGTAGCCCTTATTACGGATGGCAGGTTTTCAGGGGGTACAAGGGGCCCATGCATCGGTCATATTTCACCAGAGGCGATGGAAGGCGGTCCTCTTGCTATTGTTAAAAACGGAGATATTATCAGGATCGATATACCCGGGAGAAGCCTGAATGTCGCGCTCACGGACCAGGAGATAAAACAGAGGCTGCAGAAATGGAAGAAACCGGCCCCTAAAATAACTAAGGGGTATCTTGCCAGGTATGCGAGATTTGTGAGTTCTGCTGATGAAGGCGCAATAATGAAGTAAAGCTATCTTCAGTTGAAGGGTTGCTGTTTCATGAAATAAGATCCACGTCCTAACCTCCCTTTGCAAGAGGGAGGATGACTCTATCCCCTCTTTGGCAAGAGGGGCGAGGGGAGATTTTTTAGAAATTGGGAGATTTTGATGAAATCAACCTTTAACTGAAGTAACAGGTGCATTTTTTCATTTCATTGAAGTTATGGTTATATGGTAAAATAGCTAAAAATCGGATCCGGGCTGGATATGTGGCTCTTGGAGGAGTGGAGAAGACATGAAAATAACAGGTGCGGAAATCTTAATAGAGTCTCTTAAAAAAGAAGGCGTAAAGCATGTTTTCGGGTATCCTGGTGGAGTTGTGCTCAATATATTTGATCATCTGCACGATGAAAAAGATCTGCAGCTGATCCTGACAAGGCACGAGCAGGGTGCGGTTCATGCTGCAGACGGTTATGCAAGGGCAACAGGAAAAGCCGGTGTTGTTTTGGTTACTTCAGGCCCGGGCGCCACAAATACGGTCACCGGCATAGCCACGGCTTATATGGATTCCATACCTCTTGTTGTAATCACCGGACAGGTCCCTACCATGCTGATAGGGAACGATGCGTTTCAGGAGGCGGACATTATCGGCATTACCAGACCCTGCACTAAATACAATATTCTTGTCAAGGATGTTAAGGACCTTGCTTATACTATCAAAGAGGCCTTTTACATAGCTACAACAGGCCGTCCCGGCCCTGTGCTGATAGATATCCCGAAAGATGTTACTACAGGGAAGACGGAGTTTGTATGGCCTGAGAGCATCAAATTAAGGAGCTATAACCCTACCTATGAAGGGAACAAGTATATGATAACCCAGGCCGCCAATATGATCGCAAAGGCAAAGAAACCGGTGATCATTGCCGGTGGCGGGGTGATCCTCTCAGGCGCTTCCAAAGAACTGAAGGAACTTGCTGAATATACTGATGTGCCTGTTACCATGACTCTCATGGGGCTCGGGGGTTTCCCGGGCTCTCACAAGCTCTCCCTCGGAATGCCCGGTATGCATGGCACCTATTATGCGAACAAGTCGATACAGGAGTCAGACCTTCTTGTGGCTATCGGGATGCGTTTTGACGACAGGGTGACAGGTAAGATAAGCGCCTTTGCGCCTAACGCAAAAATTGTTCATATTGATATAGACCCGACCTCGATACGGAAGAATGTCAGGGTTGATGTGCCTATTGTCGGTGATGTAAAAAGGGTCCTTACAGTATTGAACAAGGTGTTAAAGGAAGAGGTGAAGGAAACCTGGCACGAGGTAAGAAAGGCATGGCTGAAACAGATCGCTGCCTGGAAGGCTGAGAGGCCTTTGACCTATGATAAAGAATCCGATCTTATCAAGCCGCAGTTTGTTATCGAAAAGATCTATGAGCTTACAAAAGGCGATGCGATTATTACTACTGAGGTCGGACAGAACCAGATGTGGGCATGCCAGTTCTATAAATACGACAAGCCGCGCACATTGCTTTACATCCGGAGGGCTCGGCACTATGGGATATGGATTACCTGCTGCGATAGGCGCTCAGCTGGCTTTCCCAAACAAGCTTGTTATCGATATAGCCGGCGACGGCAGTATCCAGATGAACATACAGGAACTCGCCACTGCGGTAATAAACAAACTTCCAGTGAAGGTCGCGATACTGAACAACGGGTTCCTCGGCATGGTCAGGCAATGGCAGGAGCTTTTTTTCCAGGAGAGATATTCTCATACAAGACTTGATGCGAGAGTTGACTTTGTAAAGATAGCAGAGGCCTATGGTGCTGTCGGACTGAGGGCGACAAAACCATCTGAGGTCGAACCGGTTTTAAAAGAGGCCTTCAAAGTAAAAAGGCCGGTATTTATGGATTTTGCTATAGACTGGCAGGAAAAGGTCTACCCAATGGTGCCCGCAGGAGCTGCGATCGATGAGATGCTTTTCCTGGAAGAGAAGAAAAAAACAGAGAAGAAACTAAAGGCAGTCAAATAACAGCAGCCAGCAGACAGAAGTAAGTAGCAAATAGTAAGTAGTAAGCAGGTGAAACTACTCACTACCCACTACTCATTATTTACTTTTTATTATAAGGTTAGAGAGGAGAGCTATGAGACATACAATATCAGTGCTTGTTGAAAATAAATTCGGTGTGCTTTCCAGAATTTCCGGGCTGTTCAGCGGAAGGGGCTATAATATCGAGAGTCTTTCTGTAGGAGAGACCATAGATCCAAATATTTCAATAATGACGATTGTCACCAGCGGTGATGACTGGATAATCGAACAGATAAACAAGCAGTTAAATAAGCTTGTCGATGTTATTAAGGTTGTTGACATGACCGAACTTGATCATGTCGAACGGGAAATGGTCCTGATAAAAGTTGCTCCACGACCTGAAGACAAGGCAGAGGTCCTGCGGCTTACCGAGATATTCCGTGGCAGGGTGGTTGATTCGAGCCAGAAAACATATACGATAGAGATTACCGGTGAAGAGAAGAAGATCGCTGCTATTGTGGAGCTTCTAAGGCCTATGGGCATCAAGGAATTCCTCAGAAGCGGAAAAATCGCGATAGCCCGTGAAGGCGTTAAAAAGCAGCAGTAGCTGTTTTAGCTTCTGCGGATATGCATTTCAAACAGATTTCTCCGAAGTCCTTGCCATGTCTTTCAAAGTTTATCCTATAAACAGCAGTTAAACCACAGAGGACACAGAGAACTTGCGTCTTAAAAAGACGATACGGAGACTCCCCTGTTCACCTTTTTGGGTGATTACTCTGTGATCTTTATTTTGTTTAAATATCAAAATGTTTTCTCCGTGCTCTCTGTGGTAAATGCTTTTTTTAGGTTTATTCCTGCCCCTTCAAAAAGCATCTGCAACGGTTTTGTGAAAGTTTTCCGAAATATGCTGTTTCGATAATTCACTTGAAATGGTAAAGTGTATATAGCAGTAAAATACTAATATATTCCGGAATAATTCCGGAAAAAGTCTGAAAGGAACACATATGGGTCTTCAGGAAAATATCAGGCGGATGCTTGCAGGAAAATGCGTGGACCCTTTTGCCTTTCTCGGCATGCATCCTGTGAAAGATAAATACGGGACAAGTCTCCAGGTGAGGGCCTTTCTGCCTGAGGCCGAAGAAGCCTGCATTGTGGATGAAGAAACAGGAATACAATATCCCATGGAGAAGATCCACAAGCAGGGATTTTATCTCCTGAAACTGGAGAGGGAAGAGGTCTTTCCCTATCGTATAAAAATGAGAAGTCCTGAAGGCGGGATATCGGAAGGGAAAGACCCCTATGCCTTCGGACGCGTACTGACTGATTTTGATCTCCACCTCATAGGCGAGGGCAGTCATTACAACATGTATGAGAAACTGGGGGCACATGTCACAGAGCTCGAACGGGACAAGCGGTGTCCATTTTGCTGTGTGGGCCCCCAATGCGACCAGTGTAAGTGTTGTCGGGGATTTCAACAGATGGGACAACAGAAGACACCCTATGCGTTCCCTCGGGCTGTCAGGTGTATGGGAGATTTTTGTGCCTGATATTGGCAAAGGTGATGTCTATAAGTTTTATATAAAGTCCAGATATAACAACTATGAGGCTGAAAAATCAGACCCTTACGGTTTTTATTTCGAATACAGGCCAAAGAGCGCGTCAATTGTATACGACATCAACAGATACAGCTGGGGTGATGAGGAGTGGATGAGGAAGCGGAAGGAGACCAACTGGCTGGAATCTCCGGTATCGATATATGAAGCCCATCTCGGGTCATGGATGAGGGTGTCCGAGGAAGGCAACAGGTTTCTAACATACACGGAACTCTCCGATACCCTGATAGAGTATGTAAAGCAGATGGGCTATACGCACATAGAACTCCTCCCTGTAGCAGAACATCCGCTGGATGCGTCCTGGGGATATCAGGTGATCGGTTATTTTGCGCCCACAAGCAGGTTCGGCACTCCTGATGACTTTATGTATTTTGTAGATGCCTGTCACAGGAATAACATAGGTGTTATCCTTGATTGGTCCCCTGCACATTTCCCGAAAGACGGTCACGGACTCGGATTTTTTGACGGCACCGCCCTCTATGAACATCAGGATTCGCGCCAGGGGGAACACAGGGAATGGGGGACTTTGATCTTCAACTACGGCAGGAACGAGGTCAGGAATTTTCTCATATCCAATGCGCTCTTCTGGCTTGAAAAATATCATATCGACGGCCTGAGGGTCGATGCTGTGGCCTCCATGCTGTATCTTGATTATTCCAGAAAAGAAGGAGAGTGGGTCCCCAATATTTACGGAGGCCGTGAAAATCTGGAGGCCATAGATTTCATAAAGAAATTCAACGAGATCACCCATCAGTATTTTCCGGGAATATTGACCATAGCCGAGGAGTCTACAGCATGGCCCAGTGTGTCCAAGCCTGTTTACCTGGGCGGACTCGGCTTTGATATGAAATGGAACATGGGCTGGATGAATGACATGCTCGAATATATATCAAAGGAACCTGTGCACAGGAAATATCATCAGCATAATCTGACCTTCGGGCTTTTGTATGCCTTTACGGAAAACTTCATGCTTGTGCTCTCACACGATGAGGTCGTCCACGGGAAAAGGTCGATGCTGGAGAAGATGCCGGGTGACATGTGGCAGAAGTTTGCGAATCTGAGGCTTTTTTACGGCTATATGTACGGCCATCCCGGGAAAAAACTGCTCTTCATGGGAGGAGAGATCGGGCAGTGGGATGAGTGGAAATTTGATCAGAGTCTTGACTGGCATCTCACCCAATACAGGCAGCATAACAGGCTCCAAAAATATGTCCGCGACCTCAACAGGCTCTATTGTTCCGAGCCTGCATTATACGAAGTGGATTTTCATAATCAGGGCTTTGAGTGGATAGACTTCCATGATGCAGAAAACAGTGTTGTATCGTTCATCAGATATTCAAAGAAAAGGGATGATTATATTGTTGTTGTATGTAACTTTACCCCTGTCCCGAGGTTTGCATACAGGGTAGGCGTTCCTGAAAAATGTTATTACAGGGAGATTTTAAACAGTGATTCGCGCGAATACTGGGGGAGCAATCTCGGCAATGCGGGTGGCGTGCATGCAGAAGAAACGCCATGGAACGGCAAGCCCTGTTCAATGAATATAATACTCCCGCCGCTTGCAGTCCTCTATTTTAAACCAGGCAGATAACCTGGGAGTCGTGAATGGTGAATCGTGAAGTAGTGAGAGTAACTCCCTGCAATCCTTCTTCAAGGCATTATTCGGATAGAAGGGGCGAAGTTCTTTACGGTATCAGCAACCTTCGCCCTCAACGCATTTGATCAAGACATTTTTGCTTTCAATTTTTTCGCATAATCTGAGGCATAGTCCCGAACATCCTCTGCAGCATCCAGCATCTGCTTCCTGGTCTTTCTTCCTGATTGCGGGGCAAGCAGCAAGGCAACCCCGGCGCCGATTATTCCCCCGATCAGGAAGGAAATGAGTACAGTCCCTGTCTTATTGTCATTGTCCTGAAACATATAAGCCTCCTTTCTTGTCTGATAAAAGGCTATCATGAAGATGATCAAAGGTCAAGGACAGAGTAGCGGACAGAGTAGCGGGCAAGTAAGAGGTGAAAAAGTACGTTCATCTGTCCGAAAGGATCATTGTGTACACGCAACCGAAGAGGAGGTTTTAAATCCTGACTCAATCCTGATTGGAGAGTAACTCAAATTTAAAGCAGGACAGAAGGATAGTTAATCAAGCCGATAAGAATTTATCAGCTTCTTCCTGTAAAAAACCCTTCTCAACCCCCATCAAATAGTGTAGACTTTGACTAGAAACCGAAAGTGAGTTCGACAGCACTTTCCAAAAGAGCGTCGGCAATATAGAGATGAAACCACCGTAAGGGATATTTATTGAAGGGAGAATGGAATGAAAAGGAAAAAGGGTATGCATGATGAGATTGCAAGGGTTGCGTATGAACTTTATGAAAAAAAAGGCATGGTTCACGGGCATGACTTAGGGGATTGGTTAGAGGCAGAAAAGATAGTGATGGAAAAACATGAGAGACATGCAAGGGAAACAGAGCAGCAAGTTGATGTTATCGCGAAAACAAGGCAGGGGTTTCGGCGGCATGCTTAAAAAGAAGGGTTTTATAAGAAAGATTGAGAGACGCCTGCCAGAAGGTCAACCAACAGCAAACAAAGTCTTGCCGCAAAAAGTTAACGAAGTTTTGTAAGATAAATTTCATAGAGGCGAGGTTTAATTTCTTGCCATGTTCGCATACAATAAGATCGTGAGGAGTAGCAGGTGTAATCGAACAGGCGATACTTTCAGGAAACCGAAACTCCATCAAGGATACAATCATAATAAAACACCACAGGGTCTTTTATTATGGATCATATGTTACCTATGCGAAAACTATTTTTATGGTAATCGCAAACTGGGATGCTTTAGCTTCTAAACTAATCATTGAGTTAGAAATGCAAACTGCTGAAATTGTCGGAACAGGCAGGAAGTGATAAAATAGCGTAGAGACGGAGATATCACATGCGTGCGATTCGTGTTTTGTGCCTTATCTTAATAATTTCTTTTTTATCTTTCCCCTGGTCTAAAATGTCACACGGTAATGAATCGTTAACTACCGGACATGCATCCCTTATCGATAAATATCATAAGATTGAAAAAGAACTCGAGAAAAGTACGTTATCTATTCCCTTCTATATAGAATCGTCCGTGACTAAAGATGCCTCCAATGTCGATATCTACGGCGCTATTAACTATCCTTTCGGTCTTCTAAAAAAAGAGTTTCTGGTTCCGACTAACTGGTGCGAGATTCTCTTGCCTCATACTAATGTAAGAGCATGTACATATAAGAAGGTGAAAGATACATGGCTGCTAAATATCTATGACGTCCACGAATTCTCCGAGCCTCTTGAGGATGCATATGAGATGAAATTTGAGTACCGCGTCAGCGAACTGCAACCAAGATATTTTGAAATCTCACTCACTGCACATGAGGGCCCTTTTCATACAAAAGAGCACCGGTTCGAAGTCGAGGCGATACCCTTAGACGAAGGCAGGACATTTATTCATTTACGGTATTCTTTTGGCTACAGTACCTGGGGATACTTACTTGTGAAACTCTTCGGCGGCGGTAAGACCGGGTTCAGTGTAATCGGTACGGACAGCGACGGGAATCCTGTGTATGTGGGTGGTCTAAGGGGTTCAGTCGAGCGTACTGTTGTAAGCTATTATCTTGCAGTTCTGGCATACATGGATACACTTAAAATCCCTGCTGAGCAACGATTTGAAAAACGAATCGGACAGTGGTACGATTTGGCCGGCCGATACAAAAAACAACTTCTCGAGATGAAAAAGGAAGAGTATTTCACTTACAAGAGACAGGACCTAAAAAGCCAGCTAAGACTTCAAAGTGATTTGAACAGATAAGAACTATAAAAGTTTGTTAAATCCACTTTTGCAAATTTAACAGTGCTGATGGAAACAAGAGTACCTTCTGTTTCCATTGCCTTTTTCTAAATGATGAAGTGTCTGTTAATTTTCAGTGCATATGGGGACGGACTTTCTTCGACGGTACTATGTCACTTGTTATTCGACGAATGCTGACTTATAATTGAATCATGAGTTCGGGGTATAAAACTCAAAAAAAGTGATCTCATGAAAAGCATTCTTCTCGTAGTATTATTAGCCTTTTCTTATTTAACTCTAGGGGGGTGTGCAACCATTATCAACGGCACAACTCAAAAAATCCCAGTGAACACAGTTCCTCTGGGAGCCACTGCAAAGAATCAAGATGGAGTTAGTTGTATCACACCCTGCAGTCTCGAATTAAAGCTGAAACAAGACCATATTATCACTATTTCAAAAGAAGGTTTTGAAAATCAGTCGGTGACATGCAAACACGTTCTGAGAGTCGCGGTTGTAGGATATATACTATTACCATTCGCTCTTATTGGTGCAGTAGTGGATCTGGCAACCGGCAGCGTATACCGACTTACTCCGGAAGCCATAAGCCTGGAGCTGAAACCCGTGATAGCAGAACTGGAAAAACCCGGATTGCTTATAGACAAGATTAAGGAACTTGAAGGCCTTAAAAATTCGGGTACGATCACAGAAGCGGAATATGCTAGATTAAAAACAAATATCTTGAATGATTTTGAAAAGAAGCAAGTAAGACATTAAGGGGATAGGGACCGGCACGACAAGGCGTTATCTCCAAAACACTTTTTGCTGATTCTTGCTACACAGGTGAGCAATAGGGAGGTGGCAAAGAATGAGAAAGGACAAGGATACATCGAAGTACTATAAGTTAGTATGGCGTGTCGAGAAAGTATTAAAGAAGCATCCCCCTTTAACTCCCAAGAAAATATGAAAAAGCTTTTAAGGAAATGACCCGTGCCCGATAGATGAGCTTGGATGGGTATCTATCTCTAAACAAGGCGTGACCGCCGAAGACTGACCGCTTATTTTTTGAACTCACCTCGTTCAGAAAACAGGATCAATAATTTTGATTGTAGCGGCAAAATGGGCAGGAGTGAGATATAAGTTTTAGAGGAGTGGCGACCTAAGGCTTTTTGCAAATTTAACTGAACGGTTAGTGCAGCGAATGAAATTACTTTCAAAGATGTCTGGAAATCTGTTATATTTCAGCGTATTTTATTTTTAAGAAAAAAAGGATGGCATATGGGAATTCTAGACTGTATCGGCAATACTCCTCTTGTTGCATTAGAGGCTATAAATCCTTACCCCAAGGTAAAAATTCTCGTAAAACTCGAGGGGAATAACCCAGGGGGTTCAGTTAAAGACAGGATAGCCTACTTTATGATTAAGGATGCTGAGGATGCAGGCATAATCAAAAAAGGTGATACTATCCTTGAGGCGACTTCAGGCAATACAGGGATCGGTCTGGCTATGGTTGGGGCAGCAAAAGGCTATAAAGTGAAACTGGTGATGCCGGAGTGCGTGAGCTTTGAAAGGAGAAAGATCCTTGAGGCCTTTGGCGCAGAACTTGTCCTGAGTCCTGGCAAAGAGGGGACTGACGGGGCCATAAAGCTTGCGCACAGGATTCTTGAGGAGTCCAGCAACGGCTATTATATGCCGAACCAGTTTGACAATCCCTCCAACATCAGGGCGCATTATGAAACAACCGGAAGAGAGATAATTGAACAGACAGGCGGCGATATTGATGTATTTGTTGCCGGAATGGGTACGACTGGAACATTGATGGGGACAGGCAAGAGACTGAAGGAATACAGATCCAGTATACGCCTTGTTGGTGTGGAGCCTGTGCTTGGCCACCGGGTGCAGGGCCTCAAAAATATGAATGAATCGATTGTGCCGAAGATATATGATCCCGGGTTCCCTGATGAAAAGATAACCGTGGGTGACGACGATGCCTTTGATACAACCAGAAAGCTCGCCTTGCAGGAAGGTATTTTTGCAGGGATGAGCAGCGGCGCTGCTGTTGCCGGCGCCCTTATGATGGCAAAAAAGATTGGCAAGGGTACGATAGTCGTAATCCTCCCTGACAGGGGAGACAGATATTTAAGCACAGCGCTCTTTACCTCAGTCTGCGGCAAATGCCCGCCGTAGGAAGTTGCTCGGTTTCAGGTTGTAGATATTAACAGGCTCAACATAGGCTGCACTCAACGTTTTACCCATAAGTACTGCTGGACACGTGAGAGTATTGAGGGGCTCTGCGGGGCCTGGCTTTGCTATCTTGATATTGTGAACCAAAATGTGAGAGCGTTGTGTCTTGCAGCTTGATAAGGTAATGCACAGATCAAATGAAGACTCCCCGCAGTAAACTACGTGGAATCTCAATGCGAGGAAACTTTATTTTTATATTCGCTCTCTGACTGCAGCAGGCTGCAGGGAATACGCTCGCTATCCATTTATCAGAACAAGGGAGTAGGTCAGGAGTCAGCCTTGATGCCAGGCAGATCAATACCAAATTACAAAAGCGTGACTCCACCACTCAATGAGGGCCGCGTTGCCTTCTATTGCCTTCTTGAAAACTTCCCTGTTTCATGGTTAAATGGATAGCGAGTGATATTCCCCGTGGTCTTGCCACGGGGTTAGCGAGCAAATATAAGTAAAAAATATACCTTGCATTGAGATTCCCTGAGGTCTTGCCGCAGGGAGTCTTCAATGTGTCACAAGTTCATATCGAGGTAATATATGTTCGTTTTTAAGAAGTTGATCACGCCCTTTCTGTTGCCTCCGGGGATATTCATCATAGTCCTAATATTCTCAGGGCTTCTGTTCCTGAGAAAATCCCGGAAGGTCGGCATCCTGAATATTTTGATAGGGATCTCCCTATGGCTCTTTTCTATCGGGCCTGTCTCTGACACTCTGATAAAGGGGCTAGAGAATGACCTTGCCATGCCGGCTAACCCGCGTGGCGATGTGATCATCCTTCTTGGCGGTGGAGTATACGACGGAGTGAGGGATTTGACCGGCGTCGGCGCCCCTTCGGAAGATACTCTTGCCAGGATCGTCACCGCTGTTCGGCTGCAGAAGAGCCTGCGAGTACCGGTTATCGTTTCCGGCGGAACTGTCTTTCCGTGGAGAAAGGCTGAAGCCCCGGTGGACAGACGGTTTCTCATGGACCTCGGTGTTCCCGGTGACAAAATAATCATGGAGGACAAGAGCAGGGACACGCTCGAAAACGCCCGGTATGTCAAAGAGATATGTGAAAAGCGTATGTTCAGGTCCCCCATTTTGATTACGTCTGCGTACCATATGAAGCGGGCGCTGCTGAGCTTCAGGGAGTTCAATATGGATGCGACCCCGGTTCCCAGCAACTTTAAGACATGGGACAGGAATTATGGATGGGCGGATTATCTGCCCGGTGACCTCAGAATCTCCATGATCGCCTGCCGCGAATACGTGGGGCTTTTGTACCACAAAGCGGTCTCTGGTCTCAAATCACATGCGCCTGGCACTTCATAAAAAGGAATGGACATCAATGGCGGGGTGCCTTTTAATTAGTGACCCCTTCATAGAAGGACCGTTGGATGAAAGCGCATATACATGTCGGCGAAAACATAGGAGATACTGATACTGACGTAATAATTGTCGAATTGAAGTAAAACAGAACTTCACGTTTCCATTCCAAGTCTTTGTTTTTCTTTGCGAACTTTGCGACTTTGCGCGACCAACTGCCGTTTTTTTAGGTTAATGAAATTACTTCCCGTCGTCGGAAGGTATGAGGCATGAAAGGACCATGCTTGCGATGCTGATGACCAAAGCCCCGAGAAACGCTGCCTTGAAACTTTCCACACTGAACCCCAGATGAAACTTGTCCGATAACCAGGATGTCAGGCTCAGCATCATGGCATTGATAATGAATGTAAACAGTCCCAGGGAAAGTATGAGCAGGGGCAACGCGAAAAGCTTTATGAATGGACGTATAAAGGTGTTTATCAGGCCGAAGATCAACCCGACCACGAGTATGCCCCACCATTGACCGCTATAGACGATGCCCGGGACAAACTTTATGGCGAGCATGATCGCTATGGTATTTACAAGCCACTTAATGAAATATTTATCCATTTGCCTGTCTCCGAAAAATTAAAACCCGTACTCTTTCCATCTGGCATCAACCAGTTTTTTTATTTCTTCTGACATGAATAATTCATCAGGCCACTCCCTCATCATGCCTTCTTCCCTTGTCTTTCGGGTTGCGTCTATGCCCATCTTCGAGCCGTATCTGGGCCAGTTTGCCGAATGGTCGAGATCATCGAGGGGGCCGTCGCCAAATACAGTATCGCGTTTCCAGTCAACGTTGTTGAGCACCCTCCATGCTGTATAGGAGAGGTCCTGCACATCAACATCGTCATCGACAACAATGAGCAGCTTTGCAAACATCATCTGTCCTTTGCCCCAGAGACCGTGAATGATCTTTTTGGCGTGACCCGGATAGCTTTTTTTAATTGATATGATAGCGAAATTATGAAAAACCCCTTCCATCGGAAGATTGATGTCCTGTATTTCGGGAAAATCAAGGCGGATGAGCGGAAGGAATATGCGCTCAGTGGCCTTTCCCATGTAACAGTCCTCCATAGGAGGTTTGCCGACTATTGTTGCAGGATATATCATGTCCTTTCTGTGGGTAATGCAGGTCACATGAAATACCGGGTAAAGATCAGCTGCTGAATAAAAGCCCGTGTGGTCTCCAAAAGGCCCTTCTATACGCATCTCGCCAGGCTCAAGATATCCCTCTATGACAAGCTCGCTGTTGGCAGGCACTTCGATATCCGAAGTTACACACTTGACCATCTCAACAGGTTCCTTTCTTAAAAAGCCGGCAAAAAGCATCTCGTCTACAGCCTCAGGCAGTGGTGCGCTTGAGGCGTATATAACAGCAGGGTCGCTGCCAACAGCTATGGCAGCAGGCATCTGCTTGCCCAGTCTTTTTGTATTTGTCGTAATGCCGCGCACCGTCTTTGTGTATATGCCAGTGCATGCCTGTTGTTGTCTTATCGTATATATGGATCCTGTACATGCCGCAGTTGGGCCGGCCTGTTTCAGGGTCTTTTGTAAATACCATAGGAAATGTGATAAATCTGCCTTCATCAGTCGGCTGTCCGTCGCCTGGCCAGCATTTGATGACAGGGAACCTGCTCAGGTCAGGATTATTATTTTCGATAACCTCCTGACATGGAGCGTTTTTTACCATTTTGGGCAGATATTTCGAGAACTCAAAAAGTTTTGGAAGCAATGAAAGCTTCTCCATTAAGGTCTTGGGAGGGGCCTGATTCAGTAATTCTTCTATCCTGCCTGCGACATCATCGAGGTTTTTCACCTCAAGCGCAAGGCACATGCGCTCAAACGAACCGAAGAGGTTTGTAACAACAGGGTATTGAGATCCCTTTACCTTTTCAAAGAACAAAGCCTTCCCGCCATTGGGGGATTTGCACATGCGGTCAGTAATCGCGGAAATCTCCAGTATCGGGTCAACTTCAGCAGTGATCCGCTGAAGAAGCCCTTTTTTTTCGAGCAGATTAATGAATTCTCTTAAATCTTTATAAGCCATTTCTGTCCTCCGTGGTGAGTGAAATATATCATACCATATACGCTGAACTGCAGAAAATAGATAAAATAGTCGAAAAATATGGTAAATTATTGAAATTAAACAAAAATCTTCTTGACAAGTGAGCTATCTCATTAATATAATTAAGAAAATTGCTAGGGGAGACTGAAAGATGACAAAAGCTGATCTTGTTGATTCAATTTTCGAAAAAGTTGGTCTGTCCAAAAAAGAGGCTCAAGATATCATTGAGATCCTGTTTGACATTATGAAACAGACCTTTGCAGAAGGTGAATCAGTGAAAATATCCGGATTCGGGACCTTCCACGTGAGAAAAAAAATGGCGCGGAGGGGGCGTAATCCCAAGACCGGCGAAGACCTTGAAATAACACCCAGAAGGGTGATAACCTTTAAGATAAGCAATCAGCTTAAAGATGGAATCGAAAAATTAAATGCACAAAACAGCAACTAAAATAACAAAGGCGCAATTGCCTCTCCCGGATAAACTGTTTTATAAGATCGGCGAGGTCAGTAAAATATCAGGTGTTGAATCATATGTGTTAAGATATTGGGAGACGGAATTCCCTTTCCTGAGGCCGAGGAAAAATAAGTCAGGACAAAGGGTATATGTTAAGAAGGACCTTGAATTAATATTGCAGGTAAAGAAGCTTCTTTATCAGGAAAGGTATACTATTGAAGGTGTCAGAAAAAAACTTGGAGATGGTATACACAAAGCCCCTGAGCCTATAGTGGTCCATGAAAATAGAGTGAAAGAACCCAAAAATCCTGCCGATGTTTTAAGCTTTGTTAAAAAAAGACTAAGGAATATCTTAAGTCAGATCAGCTAATTGGATAGCGAACGCTATGTCCTATGGATCCTGCGCAGGGTCGATCCGCCAAGCGGGCTTACAATGAAAAAACATTCCTTGCATTAAGACCCCTGTGGTCTTATTGCAGGGAGTCTTCAATCGGGGCGTAGCGCAGCCTGGTAGCGCACTCGCTTGGGGTGCGAGTGGTCGACCGTTCAAATCGGTTCGCCCCGACCAATAAAATCAAGGGGTTACATGAAAATGTAGCCCCTTTGGTTTTTCTGCTGCCGCGGATTTGTCGCAATTTTATTTTTTATTCTATCTTTTGCCCCCAAAATCCTCTGTAAAACCAGCCCGTGTTCTTCCAAGCTCCTTGATGGTAATTATTAGAAACCACAGGAGAAAAAATGACTCGAGAAATTAAGGCCTATTTCTTTTTAGCTGTTGTTGTCTTGTGAAGCATAGGCGTATCACAACATATCAAGAGATCCTCTTCCACCATGCCAGAGATATTGTCCACAGTAATGGCAAACCCGCAAACGTGGCAAGCAAGCTTGCTGCCTTTCTTTATTACCGGTTTGTTGTTTGTTGTTTTCTTTACTACGGGTTTCTTCGCAGTTGCCGTCTTTTTGGCAGTTGCTTTAGGTGCCACCGTTTTCTTAACGGGAGTTTTCTTTGCCGCAACCTTCTTAACAACTGTCTTCTTTGGATTTGCCATAACTTTATTTTCTCCTTTTCATCCCGCTCGATCTCAGCGGTTAATGCATACAGTATATCAAAATCAGGGCATTATATTAAGTCTTGGATGAGGGATATTAAAACTATAATTACTCTCAATAAATTTATCATTTCCAACAACCAGAACTGAGAAGCTGCCTTTGATCATTGTAGAGAGGTGAGTCTTGGGATCAAATCATTTCTCGGAAGTCCTTGCAACATTGTTTCCTCGCTGCCCGATTAGTATCCCTCAAAACGATAACCCGTTTAACATCTTCCATGACTGACCTCCGTATAGTTGAAATTATTTCCTTTTGGTTTTTTTTCTCTGCTTTTAACTAAGGCGTTTCTCAAAAACCTTCCGGAAATGAAACCCGTAGATCGATAGGGTAACAGCCTGAGGAAGGAGGCGGGGACGGGTGAGCAAAGTCCAAAGCAGGAGTCTCCAATAATGGTATCTCTCTTTTCCGATGATCCCCAGAACAAAGATAGACCTTATGAATGCGGCGATGTAGTTGCAACGGAAATGAAACAATTTTTTCTTAGGGGGAATGTATTCCCTAAGGAATGTCCTGACCCTTTCATAGTATTGTCTGGGTGAATAGAGGGTGCTGAGGACCTTTTTGTAGCCGCTGATCAGCAGGTCATAGTCCATCCTGGGGATAAAATTTGTCGAGAAATCCGTATTGTTCCCCGAGGTCTCTTTCAGCAGCCGTTGCTCCTTTTTGAGCCTCTCGTAGAGCTGCGTGCGAGGAAGGGCGATGAGAATGCCGACCATGGCCGTGACGACCCCGCTTTTCTGGATGAACCTGATCTGGGTGTCGAAGATCGTGGGGGGGTCGTTGTCGAAACCGACAATGAAGCCTCCCTGCACCTCGAGGCCGGACTTCTGGATATTCCTGACACTCGCAAGAAGATCGCGGTTCCTGTTTTGGAATTTGCTGCATTCCGCCAGGCTCTGCTCATGGGGGGTCTCGATGCCGATGAAGACGCCATCGAATCCAGCCCTTACCATCAGCTCCATGAGGTCTTTATGGTCGGACAGTTCTATGGATGCCTGCGTATTGAAAGTGAAGGGATGCCTTCTCATCTCCATCCATTCGATAATGGCAGGGAGGATCTCCTCCTTCAGCTTTTTCTTGTTCCCGATAAAATTGTCGTCAACAAAGAAGACCTGGCCTCTGAACCCTGACGCGTACACACTCTGAAGCTCCCTGATAATCTGGTCCTTATTTTTTGTGCGCGGCGTGCGGCCGCAAAGCAGGGTAATATCACAAAACTCGCAGTTGAAGGGGCATCCACGGGAATACTGGATATTGATTGAGGCGTAGTGCTTCATATTGACTAACCCCCATAGCGGAATGGGTGTCTTCCGTATGTCTGCCCACTGAAGCGAAGCCGGCTGCGTCTCAGTGCTATAGAAATGGCCTGCATCGCCATTTTCGAAATCTTTCAGAAAACGGGGGAGGGTGATTTCGGCCTCGTTAAGCACCAGATGGTCTACTGCCCCGAACGCCTCATATTCAGTCGTGAAAAGTGGACCGCCGGCGACAACCCTGACTCCGGCTGCCCTGCATCTGGCAATCACTTCTTTTGCTGACTCTTTCTGGACAGACATCGCACTCACAAAGACGAGATCAGCCCGCCTTAGGTCATCGTCATCCAGACTTTCCACGTTCATGTCGAGCAGTCTTTTCTCCCACGCCTCAGGAAGCATTGCCGCAATGGTCAACAATCCAAGCGGTGGACTGCTCGCCTTTCTGTTAATGAATTTCAGGGCATACCTGAAACTCCAGAAGGTATCCGGGAATTCAGGATAAATGAGGAGTGCTTTCATTAATGCTCCCTATAATTTTACTTTATCACATCAACTGCTGTCATAATTACTGCGCCAGCCTTCTATTTCCGGAAGTACTCATATTGGCCACTACCGATTATCTTTCAATTAATGCCCTTCATCCTTCTTATTATCTTTAATCTCTTTCATTGCCTTTTCCGAGCATTCGTTACACATGCCGTGAGTGAACAATGCCTCTGAATGGCTGGTAATGTACGTCTCTAATTGCTCCCAGTAGCCTTTGTCATTCCTGATTTTTTTGCAGTAGGAACATATCGGCAGCATCCCGCTTAACTGTTGTACCTTGTCGAGGGCCTCTTTGAGATCGTTGATAAGCTTGTCCCTTTCAGTTGCAGCTTGCTTTAGTTCATTGATATCAACCAATGTCATCAGAACGCCGTCGATCCTGTTGTCAACAGTTTTGTACGGTCTTATCGTTATGGAATACCAGTGGCCTTCCATGTCCTGGATCTCCTGTTCTTTTATGACGAGGGTATCAATGACCCCGACAATCATCTGTTTGAGGTCCGGCACATTGATATTGGTCCTGATATCGGTTATCGGACGACCTAGATCCGAGGCGATGAGATTCAGGATTTTCGCGGCTGAGAAATTGAAATGTCTGATCTGAAGTTCATTCCTAAGCAGGACAACTGGTATCTCAATGCCGGAAAGCAGATTGATAAGGTCGTTGCTCACCTCTGTCATCTCTGCGTTTATGTTCTGGAGTTCGTCGTTGACAGTGGTGAGTTCTTCGTTCGTGGACTGAAGCTCTTCCTTGGCTGTTTCAAGTTCCTCGTTGATGCTCTGCATCTCCTCGTTGCTTGACTGCATCTCCTCATTTAAGGCCATGCTCTCCTGTGCGGCAGCCTCATGTTCTGAGATGACCGCTTTGAGATACTCCCTGGTTGCGGCAAGCTCGTGCCTCAGCCGGATCGTCTCTTCGTCCTCGGGTTGACCTTTTGCGGTAGCTGCGGGTTTCACCACCCCTATCTTCTCCTTGTCAGGGAGGGGAGCAGAGGGAGGCGCTTCCTCAAAAAGAACCAGAAAGTGCAGGTCCTGAGTTGCAGGGGCTTTAAACGGTATCACCTCAATAGCTGCAAGTTTGGACTGGCCGCTATATTTAAGACGCAAGCCTTCTTTCCTTACAGGCGCATTCTCCTTCTTTGCCTGATGGAGGGCTGAACGAAGCTCTGCAATCAGGCCTTCGCGGCACATCTTCAGGAGGTTTAAACTCGCCTCTCCCGGTCCGTGTTCAAGATACGGGCTTGTGTATCCCCTGAACTGAAGCACCTTCATATCTTCATTGATAACAACCCCCGGAGGACTGTACCTGTTAATGAGTATGTTGTCAGCTTCCTTCTGAATATCGGACAAGCCTGTAGGGGCTGGTTTCAATCCCGACCCGGCCTGGGGGGATTTCACATATTCTTCCAAAGGCTGTTTAAAGTGTAATTTTGACACAGAGTATTTCTTTGAATAAATCTTGTTCTTGCTGTCAATGAGGGTAAAATGGCTTGAGAATTCACCGACAGCTTCTGAAGTCCCCAACATGAGAAAGCCTGAGGGCTTCAGGGCATAATGCATCATGGAAAGCGCCTTTTTCTGAAGAACAGGGCCGAAATATATCAGTACGTTTCTGCAGCTGATTAAATCTATCTTTGAAAAAGGAGGGTCTTTCACAAGGTTTTGTTTTGCAAATATGCACATTTCGCGGATGGTCTTGCTTATCTGGTAACCGCTTTCTGTCTTTACAAAAAATCTCCCGAGCCTCTCCGCAGAGACGTCCTTTGAAATGCTTTCAGGATATATACCTTTGCGCGCCTTTTCAATGGCTGCCTCATCTATGTCTGTTGCAAATATCAGGATCGGCTGAGAATATTTTTTTTCGCTCAAAAACTCCAGCAGGCAGATGGCAAGGGAGTATGCCTCCTCGCCTGTTGCACAGCCCGGAACCCAGAGCCTGATAGGCACGTCGGCTGAGGCCTTTCCTGCCAGCTGAGTAAACACAGTATTTTTCAGAGCGGCGCAGGCTTCAGGCTCTCTGAAAAAGGAAGTGACATTAATGAGTATATCCTGATAAAGCGCTTCAACCTCTGAAGGATTCTCCCTCACATACTTTACATAATTTTCCAGTTTTTCTATTCTCAGCAAAAGCATGCGACGCATGATCCTGCGTTTGATGGTTGAGAGTTTGTAGTAAGTAAAATCAACCCCCGTTGCTGTGCGGAGCAGCAAGAATATCTTGCTTAGGGTGTCCCCTTCTTCCGCTATTGGCTGGCCTGTTTCATCAGATTTTGTAAAATCAAGATATGGATGACGGCTCATCCTTATGAGTTCTTCAGCGATTTTATCCGGCGGCAGTATAAAGTCCACGCATCCGGTTGCAATCGCACTGTCCGGCATGCCGGAATATTTTGCGGATTTCTCTTCCTGCGCAATGGCGATCCCGCCTTCTGCTTTTATCGCCCGCACTCCGAGCGAGCCGTCGGAGCCGGTCCCAGACAAGATTACAGCTATTGAATCATCCCTCAGATCTTCAGCCAATGACCGCAAAAAAGAATCAACAGGCATATGCTGCCCCCGGGCTTCCATGCGGGGTAAAAGATGAAGCACGCCGTGCAGGACCGCCATTTCCTTATTGGGAGGAATGACATAGACATGGTCGGGTTCTACCTTCATGCCGTCCTTTACCTCTCTGACAGACATTGGCGTCACCTTGGAAAGAAGTTCAGTTAGTATGCTTTCATGAGCTGCCGAAAGGTGTTGAACGAGCACAAACGCCATGCCTGTATCAGCGGGCATATGCTCAAGCAACTGGGTAAACGCCTCGAGCCCGCCGGCAGAAGCGCCGATTCCTACGATAGGGAATTGGCCGCTTACCGATGATTCAGTTCCGGGTTGTTGCGTTAAGGGGGGGCTCGATTTAAGTTTATCAGGAGGTTTTTTAGACGCCACTATTAGCGCACCGTGTATCTGATAAATTCAGATGAAATTATCCTGTTATATTTTGTCATAAATAATCTTCTCCCATACGAACCAGTATACTATAAATTCCGGGTATTCAAGGTATCTACCGCCTGGCTTTAAGCAAAGCGATCTGCGCGCTGCATTCCTTCAACTGCGCATAGAGCTTCTCTTCGTATGCCTTTCGTTTGTCTTTCATACTAACCTCCTCGTAGTTGAAACGCGTCGCCTTTTACTGTCTTGATTCATCCACCTTCTTTTTGCGATGCTGGACAAAGGCGTCACGCATCGCTATGTAAGGATCGATGGCCGCCGCCTTGAAAGACTCATAATCTCCTATCCTGAAGGATGTGTCATTCACCTTTTCGTGGGCCGAAATTCCAGCTTTTTGTCCGAAGGTCAGGTGGGAACTCCCTACATAGGTAAGTGGATACATAAATTGGTCACCGACAAGCCCCACTCCGTCACGGAGTGAAGAAGGCCCGAAAACCGGTAATACCAGATAAATGCCATGTTCTATACCGTAATGGCCCAGGGTCTGTCCGAAGTCAGCTTCCTGTTTTTTAATACCGAAGGCATCCCGCGCAACATCGCCACTGCCCCCGATACCAACAACTGAGTTCAGTACAAACCGGACAAGCTCATTGCCAGCACCTTTGAGTCTGAGCTGCAGCAGATTGTTCAGCACTCTCGAAGGGGCCCACAGGTTGTCGTATATGTTGCTGAATACGACTCTGAAATCCTCTGGAACATGGGCATATCCCTGAGCAACAGGCTTAAGCACCCAGAAATAAAGCTTGTCGTTCACCGTAAACATTGCCTTGTTTACCGGAGCTAAGGGGTCAGCAATTTGAGGAGACTCATTCTCGTATTCCGGCTCGTATTCATCAACAGACTCAGGCCCGGACGTCTCAACAGAAACAGACTCAGGCCCGGACGTCTCAACAGAATAGTCGCCTGAAACAGGCGGCGGCTCCTCTGCCCTGGCCAACGCCGGCAAAAAAACAAGAACAAAGGCCAGGATGAAGTGAGGTATAAGTTTCATGGGTTTCTCCTTATGTGTTTTTATGTACGGTTCTTCATTAAAAACTCAGCCCTTGCCGACTTTCTTCCTCAGGGTTTCCAGCAACGACTCAGGCGGATTATTCGAGAGTATATCTTTGAACTGGGTCCGGTAGTTATTGATGAGGCTTACCCCTTCGACGACAACATCGTAGACCCTCCACGTCCATCCTTCAGTATCACTCTGTAGTATATCGGGACCTCTGCAGATTTTCTCAGGACCGTACTTTGGACCTCAACCGTCTTTGCACTGAGAGGGACCTCTTTGGTGAAGAGTGATCTTTTCATCACTGTATTCAAAGATCTTATCTGAATAGGTGTCCCCAAGAAGAGAAGTATAAAGACTGACAAACTCCTTCTGCTGGTCAGGGCTGAACTTTTTCCAGTTATTGGTCAGGGTCCTCCTGGAGAGTTCGGTAAAGTCAAACATCTTCTCTGAAATGGCCCGGAGTTTGTCTTTCTTGGTCTTCTTTGCAGCTTCAGACTTGAGGGCCGGGTCCCGCAGTACCTCAAGCACCTTGTCGGAATAGCCCTTTACAGTATCAAGCGGCGCCCCTGCAAGGGCCGGGACCGGACAAATCAGGCAAACAGTTAGGACCATACTGATAAGATATTTATTCATGACTTCTTTCTTAAAGCTCATTTGGTCTCCTTTTTATCGTCTTTCTTGATATCTCCAAACGCATATTTACTGATTAGTTCCTCTATATCGACCGGTGACGTTGTCTCTGTGATAATCCCGCCGGGTTTCAGAATTTCTCCGGCGCCTCCGGGATCAATCTTAACGAACTTATCACCGATTAAACCGGCTGTCCTGACTGACGCACCGGCATCATCATAAACCTTAATGTCTTTCCTGACCTTCAGTTCCACCACCGCCATCTGCTTTTCCTGGTCTAAGCTCAGGCGTTCCACCCGTCCTACCTCGATGCCTTCAATCTCGATTGGATTGCCGACCCGCAATCCGGATACTGAAGCAAAACTGGCATACAGTGAATAATATTCATCTCCTAACAGGGAAACCTTGCCGAGTTTCACAGTCATGTATGCCACACACAGGAGACCGACGACCACAAAAATGCCTACAACAGTTTCGATTGAATATTTCTTCATTGAGAACCTTCCTCCCCGCTGCACTTGTAGTGAGCTATTATCTTATTGTTATCCTCAGCCCTTTTCATGATATTTTCGATGTCGTCCGAGACACTGCCTTCAGTTATACCTGCAGTCACCGATATTTCCAAACAGACGCCGGTCGCCGTGGCGGCGATGATTGAATTCATTTCCGGCAGGGCCTTTTCTTGAAGCTCCAGGGCAATATCATGGACTAATTGACCGGCATCTTCAAGCCCTGTAAGGGGCAAAATTGTAAGGATTCTGTCCCTGCTGTGCCGTGCTGAAAAACCTCCCAAAGGGACAAAATATTTATTTACATACGCACCGAGGGTCTTGAGGACCTCCATGGCTGTTTGAGACCCGAGTATAACGGTAATCTGGTCAACGCTTACGCCGAAGAGCACTGCAGTGACCTTTGCTGTCGACAGTTCCACGGCCAAGCGTCAGGGCATAGCGGGACCTGAAGATCTCCTTGGAGAGCAGGCCGGTGAGTTCGTCCCTGAGTCCATCGAGGCTCTGAAGGAATTCATCGATCATGGGATGCCTGAGCCTGGTCAACTCCTCATAAGTGCCGTGAAAGGCGATTTTGCCGTCCCATAGAAGGAGTATCCGGTCAGAGATGAAGAAGACATCCGGGATTTCATGGCTGATAAGAACAGCAGTAAAGCCGAACTGTTTTCTGTAATGGGCAATCAGGCTCAGAATGATATTTTTCCTGATAGGGTCCTGGCCGGTCGTCGGCTCGTCAAAGAGTACGATCGCCGGGTCTGTCACCAGTGCCCGGGCCAGGGCGACCCGCTTCTGCATCCCCCCCGAAAGCTCTGAAGGATAGTTTCGGGCAGCGTCAGAGAGTTCCATCTGCTCGATACGCGACATCACCTTCTGTTTTATCTCCTTCTTTTTAAGCTTCGTCGTCTGTCTCAGCGGAAGTGCTATATTTTCAAAGACCGTCATGGAATCAAAGAGGGCATTGTTCTGGAACATATAGCTGATCTTGCTCCTGTATTCGTTCCACTCTCCCTTCTTCATCTTACCAACCGGCTTTCCCCTGAAGAGGATGCTCCCTTCATCGGGTGAAAGCAGTCCGATAATGTGTTTCAGAAGGACACTCTTGCCGCTGCCGCTCTTCCCTATTACCGTCGTAATCTGGTTTTCATAAATCTCGAGATTAATCTTGTCGAGAACGGTCTTTTCGTCAAAGCTTTTGGTTACCTCTTTAAATTCTATCAATGGCGTTTCCACATTCACCTCTACATCAAAAAGGACGTAACAACATAGTCCGAGACCAGGACAGTAACACAGGAAAAAACAACTGCAGCCGTGGTTGCAAGGCTGACACTTTTTGCGCCATGGCTGTCCGAAAGAAGGTGGGCGAAATATCCCTGATAGCAACAGATCGTAGAGACCAGCCCGGCAAATACGAGCGACTTGATAAACCCTCCGGTTATGTCCGCCATCTCAACATATGCGTGGATCCGATAAAAGTAGGCGCCCTTATCCACGCCGAGGAGGAGAACGCCGGTGACATAACCGCCGAAGTATTCCGACCAGATCGAAAAAGGCGGTCAGCAGGGGAAAGCTGATGATCGCAGCTGCGATACGTGGGCTGATGAGATACCGAAGCGGATCGATCCGCATGGTATACAAGGCATCGATCTGCTCAGAGATGCGGAGGATACCGATTTCAGCCGTCATTGCAGAACCTGCCCGCGCAGTTATCATAATCGCTGTAAGGACAGGGCCCAGTTCTCTGATAAGCGTAAAGGCGACTACTGAACCGAGGACCCCCTCAGAACCGAATTTTGAGAGCGTGTAGTAGAGCTGCAGGCCGAGCACCATTCCCGTAAACAAGCCGACAAGCAACACAATGTTCGATGACCTGGCCCCGATGTAAAAGACCTGCTGGATAATCTCCCTGAGCTGTCTGGGCCGGAATATCTTCAAAAAAGCAAGCGTAAAAAAAATAGCAATGGCGCCGAGATTGTTAATAAAATACAGTGTCCTTTTGCCAATGAAATGGAAAAAGGACAGAAATAGGCTTTTATTTATCGTTGACTTCATGTTTGTGAAAATCCTATCACTGTTTTGGTCGTTTCCATGATGTTCGTATTATTGTGAACCTGTTTTGTTCATCAAATGTCCTGATATGCCGATTTTCCTGAAATCGATATATCCACGTTCAACGTCTACAAATGACAGCTGCACTCGAATCCTGTTGCCGACATCAAGGCCCTCAAAACCATGGACCACTCTCCCTTCGACAGGGATCGTGAGAAGCCGGGCCCAGGTGCCTTTTTCCGCTGCGCCGGTAACGATGGCATCGAACTGCTCCCCAATTCTGTGTTCCAGCAGCATTGCTGCCGCGGATTTTCTGACCTGTCGTTCGACTTTGTTTGCAGCGTCTTCTTCTTCCGTGCAATGCTTTGCCAGGGCTTCAAGTTCATCATTGCTGTACGGCAAAGGACTTTCTCCTATCGCCGCCTTCAGGATGCGTTGTGTGATCAGATCGGGGTACCGGCGGTTAGGGGCTGTGGAATGGGTATAGTCCCTGACCGCGAGACCAAAGTGTCCCGGGGCAGTATCTCCCGGACGTTCCGCAACGTATTCACCGGCCCCCATAAGTTTGATCACAGCGAGGGAGAGATCGGGGAATCTGACAGGATCGGCTGCCTTTTCTTTGGTCAGGAACTCCTCCAGGGCTTTTGAATCCGGCGTATTAGGGAGCTTGGAACCATGTTCTTCAGCAAGCTCGACAATCCTTTCCCATCGTTTCGGAGTACGGACTACACGGCGGATAGAAGTGAATTTTTTTGACGCGAGATACCGGGCGGTAACGCCGTTTGTCCCTATCATGAAATCCTCGATAATGTCCTTTGCCCGGTTCTTTTTTTCGGCTTCGAGACCACGGATTTCATCTCCGTCAAATACAGGCCTCGCCTCAATGGTTTCAAAACTAAGCGCGCCGTGCACATGACGGAGGTTTTTCATGGTTTGCGCGGTCTTGTCCTGCAGGCGCAGATTTTCCTCAAGGCCATTTACGGCCGCAACAGCCTCAGGCACCGTTCCACCGCCTTCCAGCCACGTAGCCACGCTGTTATAGGCGAGCTTTGCATGGTTGCGGACAACCGCCCTGTAGATATCGGAATCCATTAAAGAGCCGTCCGCTCCGATCACTATTTCTGCGACGACTGCCTGCCGGTCCTCATTGAAATTAAGGGAGGTGAGGTCAGTGGAAAGCTTTTCAGGGAGCATCGGGAATATCATACCGGCGGTATAAACAGAGGTAGTATTATGGCGGGCGTGATCGTCAATTGCCGAGCCGTTCCTGACGAGCGAGTCCACATCAGCTACGGCAACATATATCTTTACCTTGTCTCCCGTCATAGCCTCCGCAACGGTAAGCTGATCCAGATCGCGCGAATCATCATTGTCAATGGAGGTCCACAACAGGCCCCTAAGGTCCTTAACCTGCGTACTGTTTATTGTTGCAGGCGACTGAATCCTGCCAAGTTCGAGGAGTGCTTCGGCAGAAAAGTCAGGCAGTAATCCTCTCTGAAACATCGCCTTGCGGGCAATCTTTTGTAAGATAGAGCGGTGTTGCTTATCATCCACATTCATAGCTGCACTCCTTAGTTTATTTCAAAAATAACCAATGTATTTATTACTTCATGCTTTAGGGTGAGGGAACTGATTCCCCGTCCCTAAAGCATGATCTGTTTATCGCCCAGTTTCTTCCTGGTTAGCTTATTTTTGGCGGACACTTGTCAGGATTCTTCTCGTCTTTCTGTCCGGGGCCGCATTCAGGTACTCCGGGTTTCCCTTTCATATCCGGCTTAACCCGCTTTTTTTCACCTCTGCCTGTAGGGCCGCCTTCTGGTGCAGTGGGTCTCACTCTTTCTGAAGGCGCAACCTGCTGTTTCTCTCCTTTGTCTGTGGGACTGACTACAGGACCGCTGGGTTTTACTCTCTCTGCAGGCTTGGTCTGTTGTCTTTCACCTCTGCCTGTAGGGCCGCCTGCAGGGGCAGCGGGTGTCACTTTATCCGCAGGCTTAACCTGCTGTTTTTCGCCTCTGCCGGGAGGACTGACTGCAGGGGCAGCGGGTGTCACTTTATCCGCAGGCTTAACCTGCTGTCTTTCGCCTCTGCCGGGAGGACTGACTGCAGGGGCAGCGGGTGTCCTTTATCTGCAGGCTTAACCTGCTGTCTTTCGCCTCTGCCGGAGGACTGACTGCAGGGGCAGCAGGTGTCACTTTATCTGCAGGCTTAACCTGCTGTCTTTCGCCTCTGCCGGGAGGACTGACTGCAGGGGCAGCAGGTGTCACTTTATCTGCAGGCTTAACCTGCTGTCTTTCGCCTCTGCCGGGAGGACTGACTGCAGGGGCAGCGGGTGTCACTTTATCCGCAGGCTTAACCTGCTGTCTTTCGCCTCTGCCGGGAGGACTGACTGCAGGGGCAGCGGGTGTCACTTTATCTGCAGGCTTAACCTGTTGTCTTTCGCCTCTGCCGGGAGGACTGACTGCAGGGGCAGCGGGTGTTACTTTCTCTGCAGGCTTAACCTGCTGTATTATTGGTTTTCCCTTACCCGGGGTCCGCGGCGTTGTAACAGTATTGACCGGCAGGGCCTTTGGCTTTATGCCAGGGTTAAAAACGGATTTATTAGCGTCTTTGATAAGCGGCCGCGACTGCTTCAATTGAGTAGGCTGAATGCTTCTTGACAGACTGTGGAGGGAGCTTAGCCTGAGGGATCATCCTGGGCGATGCAAAATAACTCTCTCTAGTTGGTTTTATTGCCGGCGTGCCGACACTGATATTATTTTTTGTAAATATACTCTTCTGGATGACCCTCCGGTCATCATTCACAATCCTTGGTGTTGCCGTTGCAAAGGTGTTACGGGCCACTATCGTAACCCCGTTGCCAACGTTCACGTTCCTATATACATTAGGGGTTTTGACCTGGTTGATATTTACATTGATAATGTTTACGCTGTGCCGGCCGTAATTACCGCGTCCGTAATATATTTCCCCCGGCGCCAGAGGGACCCATGCCACATAATCCGCGGTCCTGACCCATCCGACATATCCCGGACTCCAGTAGACATCTCTGGCAACAGGAGGCACCCAGAACCAGCCTATGTTTATACCAAAGCTCCATCTGCCATAATGGTAGGGCGCCCAGCCCCAGGGCTCTGAAGCTACCCAGACGTAATCATCCGCCACTCCATATCCATCTGCCCTCCCTGTAAGGAGACCAGCTCGCACCGACTGTGATTGTCGGGGTCCAGACATTACCGTACTCAGGAACATTCACCCATCTGCCGTAGCTGTCAAAGTCGGAAGAATACGATCTGAGTTCGGAGGGCAGATAGCGAGAACCTGCGTCACTTCTTGCATAGACCCTGTCGTTCCTCTTTTTGTTCCAACTCTCCCACTCGTCAGGAGACCCCATCGGAGCGACCTCTCCGTTGGTATTCTGTCCGAGAGACACCATTTGGCCGGCGATTATTCTTGTCTTTCCGACATTGTTCTCCGTTTCAACATATCCCTTGTAGACCGCCACATCGGTGTACTGCTCAGACATATCGATTCTGAAGATCGCCTTGTCAAAAGCCCGGGTTGACGCATCAGGGGTATCGACCTGTATTACGCTCCCCCTCCTTGGGGCTAAATAAAATATGTAGGCATATCCCTGCGATAGATAAAACTGGGAAGAATCCTTATCCATCGACAGTATCTGGAGAGCAGAGCTCTGATCAAGTCTTATATATGTCCCGTGTTCAGCTGGAGTTCAACCCTCCCGTCCTGAGGGACCCAAATCTGATCACCCTCTGCGAGCGGTGTATTTATGGAGGCGTAACCCCAGTCTTCTGAGTCAGGCGTCTTTATCTGGACGTCACCTTCTATAAGGCTTATGCGCATATAGCCGAGATTCGCAGAGAGGGCATAAACCGGCACTAAAAGTAGCACAACCACAAGCATCACTGCCTTTAAGATCTTCATATTGTCCTCCTTCACAGTAATCAGTCTGTTTTCACCGACCGTATTTTACAGGTTCGGGTTCTTTCTTCACCTCTCCATCAGGAGCTTCTTACACTCTTTTATCAAAGATGGCATCGGCAAAATAAAGGGTCTCCTCAGGCATCCTAAGCCTGAAGGCTACTCTTCATCACGTCCTCACAATAAGTACCGGGATTTTTGTTTCTTTGTGGATTACGCCATAGGTAACACTGCCGAGGACTGCAACTGCCAGAGCGCTCTTCCCGTGAGAACCCATAATAATCAGATTTACCTTTGCCCTCGCAGCCTCTTTCACAATACCCTCAACAGGATGCCCTGCTGTTATAACAGTCTGTGACTGGACCCCATTTTTATCGCAGAGCTTCTTTATTTCTCCGGCATACCCTTCGGCAGCCTCTCTCAGATAATCCTCGATAGGCTCTATTACATGCCTTAAAGTCTTCCCGGCGGGAACTGTCTGGCCCGTAAATGAGCGCTTATCAATAATGCTCAGAGCAATTACCGAGGCTTTCAACTGTTTTGCGAGGTCAACCGCATACATGGCTGCCTTTTGAGCTGTCTTTGACCCGTCTGTTGGAACAAGAATCTTTGAAATCATACGTCCTCCTTTAATCGAGTGAATTCCTCGCTGTTTTGTATCATGGTCTCCATAAATTCCCTCCCAATTGACGCACTGTTAGTTAATAATATTTATCAGTAACTTCTTTGCGACTCTTTATATGGTCCTTTTAATGTTTATGCGGATCAGTCTTGGAGGGCTCTGCTTTTTCCGGCTCTTTGCCCTCAACTTCTTTCGACTGTGAATCATCCATACACTTCATATCCATAGGCATCGACATCATCTTCTGCATCTTTTCTTTCATCTGTGACATGTCCTTCATCATCTGCTTTTTTTCAGCAGCCTTAGGCCCCTTCATCATCTTTTCCTGCATATTCATCATGTCCATCATCATCTGCATCATGTCCTTCTTTTCATCCATCATTTGCTTCATCATCGGCTGGCATTTCTCCATCATCTGTTTCATCATCCCTTCATCCATCTTCATGCCCTGCTGCTTCATCTCCCCCTTCTGCTCACCCTTCATGCCGCTGTCCGTCTGGGCAAAGCTATACCGGCCAGTCAAGGCCACAACAAAAATACAACTGATGACGACTAAAATAAAGCTTTTCATCTCAAACCTCCTTAATATTATTAATTATATCACCGAGACAAACCTTCTTCAGCTCAAAACTCTTTGATCTGATCAAACACCTTCTTCCCCATCAAAAAAATAAGATGCACCAAGATATTGTTAAGACATATTTGTTGCCCTTTCATATTTTTACCTTCGTTTCATCATATAAGCGATACCGAAAATAACGAGAATCGCGATAATGATCATAAAAAACCATCCGGAGTTCATTCCCCACCCCCAACCACCACCCATCATGCCGCCACCTTGACCGGTGCTCATCTGGGCAAATGCTGAAATACTAAAAGCAAACAAAACCGTTAAAACAATCATTAATCTTTTCATCTTCTTCCCCCTGTCAAAAGTTAACTATTTGCAGGAATAAAACCTGTTTTCTGTCAATCTCTCAAAGAGTGCGCGCATTTTCCCGGTCAATAGAAGTTTGTTTTTTCCTGGAAAATTTCATTCTAAAGAGAGATGCTGCACTAACTCCTATAACCACACCTGCCAAAACAGAGAGAAATAAAACAATTGCAAGGGACGCCTCGAATTTCCAGAAGAGAAATGAGATTGCAACAGGTATTGCATTCTGTACTGAAAAGACCGTCACTACCGTAATGATGATCAATACGATTATTAGCGTGATCATTTCTCTCTTCTTCTACGTCTTCTATTCATCCTGTGAAAAAATTACCACCGTGTATGGCCCAATGCCGATTTCGCCGGAGCAGGGCAGCCCATCGGACCCTTCCCCACGGGTTTCAACGTCCGGGGTGGGATGATTGGCGAAATTTGGGCCGTAGTTATAAGAGTCACTGTTAAAACGCGTTTTCCACAATCCGGCCCGTGGAAAACCGATGACATAACCATCGCGATTTTGATTCGTCATATTGACCACCACAACGACGCTATCTTTTGGACCTTGTTCGTCCCAGCGATGGAAAGCGATGACCTTGGCCTCATTGTCAACATGATAGATATGGATGTTTTGACCGCACAACCCCCGCGTCACGCCTGACAGGTTTCGCCGCAGGGCGATCAGGTCCCGATACATGCTGAGAATACCGTTTTCCCCCTCGGTCCGGGACCAGTCGATCGGGTCTTTATCCTGGAACCACCGGTCTTCCAGTAGCTCCTGTCCTTGAAAAAGCATCGGGATACCGGGCGAAGTAAGAACAAGAGCACCGCCCAACGTAGAGCGCTTCTTGGAAAACCAGCTGTCCACCTTACCCGGCCAGATCTCCTCCGGCACGCGTGCCCGGCCATTGGCAATCTCGTCGTGCGACTCCGTATAAATGACCCGTCTTGAAGGCGTCTGAATCGTAGCGATGCTCGATGGCTTGGCTGACCGCGCCCACATCACGTGAGGCATCATCACGGGCGATAACGGCCTGGCGGACGGGGTGAACAAATTCGGCATCCCATTGCGCATTGAAGCCTGCGCCGCCCGCTCCTACATCTTTCGTGACCCAGGGGTTATTCCTCATGCTTTCGCCGATGCTGATCTTGCCGGGAAACAGTTGTTGGATTTCCACATTGATCCACTGCATCAATTTCCAGCCTTCGGGAATATCATTAGCCGGATTTCCATCATTACCGTCAATGCTTTTGATATAGATAATCATGTCCCAGCGCAGGCCGTCGGCGTGGTACTCCTCAAGCCACATCAGGGCGTTATTGCGCAGATATTGGCGCACTTCATCCCGGCCATAATCAGGGCGCGTATCGCCCCAGGGTGTTTCCGAGCGGTGATCATTGTAAAAGTAGATCCCCCCCTTCCCATTTTCGCTCCAACCGTCAAACCGCCACAGATCAAGATCGCCTGGACCAAAGTGGTTGTAAACAACATCTACGATGACAGCGATACCCTGCTCGTGGGCCGCCTTAACAAAGAGCTTAAAGGCATCCGGTCCACCGTAAATGCTTTCAACAGCAAAAGGATGGGCAGGATTGTACCCCCACGAAAAATCGCCTGCAAACTCCACGATCGGCATCACTTCGATGGCATTGATACCCAGTTCTTTAAGATAAGGAAATTTTTCAATGGCACTTTCAAACGTCCCCGGGTGTCCCTTTTCTTTAACGTTAAAGGTGCCGATGTGCATTTCGTAAATGACAAGCTCATTGCCCGTGGCCATCTGGAAGGTATTATCACCCCAATCGAAGGCTTCAGGATCATAGATAATTCCGTTGCCCGTTGCGTTCGTCACTTTTCTGGCATAAGGATCAATACGGGAGAGAGGGGGGAGATTCCAATCAGCAGGGGCGTGAATCACATATCGGTACTCGTCTCCTGTTTTTGCGTCCGGCACATCAATCGACCAGTAACCGTTTTGCTCGCTGACCAGAGGTGCAGAAGTTTCGTTCCAGTCATTGAAGGAGCCGATCACGTAAACCTTTTCGGCATGAGGCGCCCATACCCGAAAGGTCACACCCTTTGCATTGGGAATGGCCCCCATGCCCGATTGTTTTGCTATTGTGCGAGCTTTTTCTGCCATTTTTCCTCCAATCCAGCACCGATTGTGCCTGATTTATGCCCACGATGATGATCCCGAGTGCTGCAATGACGAGGAAGCGGATTCCCCGGTCAGGATCACTCTTAACAGTCATAGACAAATAATCATGATAAGAACGATGCCTGTCAACGTGTTTGTTTTCATTTTGCTCCTTCTTTCCGTTGTCATCCTGTATACGTATACCTGCGTGGATACCTCTTCACTTCCTTTGTTCCTTTATTTTTTATAGACTCTTTTTTCAACATGGGCCTCCTCTTCAGGAGTCGAGTCTGACAAGGTCTCACGTACTACTTCAACAGGATTTGTTCCCTCTGGTTTCATGTTGCTGAGGAATAGAGCTATCTCCTTTTGAGCTTGTTCCTTTGTGTACCCGTATCTCGCCTGCAGCAGGCCCGGCAGCTGATCCAGTTCCCCATCGACCGTATCAAGGTCTTTTTCAGTGAGCGCTCCCCACCGCTGTTTTACGGCATCTCTTAATTCTTTCAACTTCTCCTGCATAATATCTTTACTCATATATGGTATTCCTCCTTTAGGATTTCGAGTTGACTGCCGGCACTTCAGCTGCAATCAACTACGCAATTAAAGTGCTGCCTGAGACTGCTTACTTTTCTTCTTCCACCTTCAAGAGGCTCTTGGCGGATTTCACACCCCTGATTTCCATGATCTTTGTTGTAAGCCGTTCCTCAGTCTCTCTACTATTGACAAACCCTGTATGGCCGGATTCCCCCTGTGTAGTCGTCACATTGATGTTCAGATATTGAGCAACGGAAAACAAGACCAGGCCATAAACAATTAACACTGCCATAAAAATAAACTTCTTTCTTAAGCCCCTACTGTCGGCGGCTCCGTCCGGCCTGCTGTTTGTCATTTCTCTCCTAATACCTTTAGATCTGCAAATACGATTGCAAGGTTAATATGGCAAAGTCTCGTTATATCCTCCCAAGGAGTAACAGGATGATAAGAATCAGAAGTACCAATCCGAGCCCGCCGCTGGGATAGTATCCCCAGCTCCTGCTGTGAGGCCAGGTGGGAAGAACGCCAACCAACATAAGGATCAAGATGACAATCAATATAGTTCCCATGACTTTTCTCCTATCTCTTTGAACGTTTACTTCATACTGTTTTAACAGCATAAGTTGTGCCAGGACTGTCTTAAAAGAAAGGATTCTCTAACACTTTGAAATCATTGAAACTTCAGCGAAAACTACGATGGGGAATGATATTGTGAAAGCTGCCGCCTCCTGATATATCAGGAGTCTCCTGATATATCAGGCATTCTTCCGGTCCTTTATAGAAAGCCATTGCCACGGCGTCCCGATAGAGACAGCGGTCTCTATCGGGACTTATTATTTCTTTGGATGCCCGGTTTTTACATCCCCGATTCGCAGAGAACGCAGCCGTATAAGGGAAGATGCCTTTGAGGAAGGCAAAAATAGATTCTAATATCTCAGATGCCTGAGGTTTTCTGGTCAGAAATCCTGACAAAAATAACGCCAACAGGGTGTATGTCACGAACAGGTAATACCCCGGCTGCAGGGAAGTGCCATTCGTAGTCAAGATCACCAGTTCCTGGCCTGTTGAGCTTAAGTGGCCGAGCTGGCTGGTAATTATCCCATTGAATCCGATGTAGGCCATAAATATGGCGATCACCATGACATCGGCCATGGACCATTTCCCTGATTTCAAGACAAAAAACTTGATCACCGGGTTCTCCCTTGCATGGTGATAATTGTAATAATATCCCAGTGACGAGACTATTTTTAACAGCGGGAAAAAAATACTGAAGGTAATCAGCAAGACCCCGACAAATTTCATCTGAATGTCCTTATCAGTAATCAGAATCCAAAATACATCCAGAATGCTTTTGCTTTGGAAATACAATACCTGGTTCTCAAAATGGATGGGATGCCCCAGCAACACAAAACTCATTTGTGAGATTTTTGCTTCCATATCGATCATGGGAGTGGTTACGCCTGCTATCAGCAGCATGATAAGAGACAGAACGAGGAGTATATACCGGGAAGGGGCCAAAGGTTGCCTGCTAAAACCAGACAAAGCAAAAAGGATTACCGACAGAATGATCAACAGGATAGCCTCCTTAAAGATAAGATCATGCTTAACCGAAATTGTTTTATTGAGCTTGATCCTCGCACTTTCGATATCCTTAGAATTAGTCCTCAGAAGGATGCGGCTTATTTGAGATGTATCTTGTGTATCAAAGGTTTGGTTAAAATATTGTTTAAGCTGTTCGTTCAGCATGGTCTTTATCTGACCCTTTGTTTTCGATTTCGTCATCTCATGAATGATGGCATCCGTATATTCAGGAATGCCTTTTTTAATATCATCCAGACTGATAAAAATATTTATAAAAGATTGTTTGACCCAACCCTCAGCGGAGCCTAAGTTCCCTTCCCTGATTTTCTTGTAGACTTTGTCAATAAGGGTATTCAACAGAACTTCGATATGTTTTCGGAGCTCCCGTTCATCCGTCCTTGAGATATCCAGCTTATTAATCTCCTCGGCAAGAATTACGGTAATTTGTCGTTTCCATTCGTCAACACTGAAAATACCGTATTTGGCATGGTTGAGTTCAGCATAATCGTTATTGTTCTCCTGGTTGGAAATTGAATTTGAAATAATTTGATGGCATAAAATAACCGATGCGATGACGATTGTTAAGTATAAGAACAAATTAAGGAGTTTCATAGCAGTGACCTTCATCGTAGTGACCTGGGAGGACGTTTTGGGCTCACTTCTTTGTCCCTTTCATGTCTTTACTCGGTTTCATCTTCCTCAGCAACGTGATTCCAGTCCCAGCGCATATCCGGGGCGAGTTCGGCCCAGAAATCGAATCCAGAGTACAGGCGGCGTCCCTAGCGCAGAGCGAGAAAAACGGCGACAAGGAAGAACACCAGGACAGACTACACCTGATTTATGCCCCAGACGATGATCACGAGCGCTGCCGCGATGACGAGGAAGCCGATCCCCCGGTCAGGATCACTCTTAAGAGTCATAGACAAATATCTCCTCATCAGGGACTTCCCATTTCACTCCTTTCTGAAGCGATAACGAACTGCCTTGTTTATTTTAACTTCGAGATCGCGTCGTGGAAGGCGCTCTTGACTTCAGCCCAGGCTTTTTCCGCGCCTGCCTTCAGATCTTCCCATGCCTCATCTCCGGACGGTCTTCAACTCGTGCAGCTTTGCCCTGGCCTCCTCTTGTCTGTGCTGCAAGGCCTCGATGGTTTCGTTATATTCGATCTTCGCCTCGGCCTTGGCCTTGGCCGCCCTGGCCTTGAGCAGAGCGATCTGCGCGCTCCATTCCTCCAATTGCGCGTCGAGCTTCTCTTCGTATGCTTTTCGTTTGTCCATCATATCCAACACCTCGTAGTTGAAACGATTTTCTTCTTGTCAGCCCTTCTTGTTTCCCATGACCAGCAATACAATGCCGCCCACAAGCGCAATACCTCCCACAATGGGCGGCAGGGGAAGCGTTTTCGTCTTATCAGCAGTCACCTGGAGCGGACCGATATCGACGACCTTCTCCCTGGTCGTGTAGGTGATGCCCTGATACGCTAAAGCGATGATTCCGATCACGATAAGGATGATGCCTATTAACGAGTTTGATTTCATTTTGCTCCTCCTTTTTGTTGCCACCCTGTATGGGTTGACGACCTCCTTCAGGCTACCCTCTGCGTCCCTGAATAACGTTGAGCAAAATCACGATAATGGCAATTACCAGCAGGACGTGAATCAACCCTCCCATCGTGTAACTGCTCACCAGCCCCAGCACCCACAGAATTATCAGTATCATTGCGATTGTCCACAACATATCATCCTCCTTTTAGTTTGCCTGAGGACCGCTACCCCTGTTGCTGCAACGACTTTGGTACTAAAGGGGGCGATTCAAGCCACTTTGATAGATACGGGCCTCTTTTTATAATCGGGTGAACCATTTGTCATCCTTCTTTATGTCCTATTTTCTTCTTCCCCTCTTTCAGGTTCTCCATGTGAGGTTTAGATTATCGTGGCTGCCGAACCGGAGGTTGCATTGGTTCTTGACCTTGACGTTGCTGGCCCCGGGGTTGTTGTTGCTGCCGGACCTTAGGTTGCATTCTTTGTTGACTTTGAGGTTGCTGGCCCCGGGGTTGTTGTTGCTGCCGGACCCTAGGTTGTATTTGTTGTTGACCCTGGGATTGCCTTTGTCTCTGAACGTCAGGCCTCTGTTGATATTGCTGTTGCCTTTGTTGTCTTAGTTCCCGTCTCTGTGGCATTGGTCGAGGTCGATAGCTCTGGACGCCCCAGGTCCTTTGCCTTTCCCAATATCGATTAGTATTCCAGTTCCTCCAGTTCGATTGAAGGCGTGGCTGAGGAATCAGTTCATAGTCCCACCGGTGTCCGTACCAATTACGGTCTCTATAGTATCCTCTCCAACCTGGGTCTACATCAAAATAAAAGCTTGGAACACGGTTATAATAACCCCAGCCCCGGTCATAATAATGTGAGCGATACCACCGGCCTTCCCATAGACGCCACCAAAAACCATTCCAGAAATAGAGGTCTTCATTAATGTCAGGAACAGCGTAAACACCGATCGTATCAGGCAGTACTATCACCGCCGGTGGTGCTGCAAATACAATGGGCGGCAGACCAATGCTAATGCCTACACTTACCCCTGCCATCGTTGGAACAGGAACTGCAATTACCAACGCCAAGAGTAATGCTCCAAAAAATGATTTTTTCATTTTGTTTTCTCCTTTACACATCATTTTTTGTCTCCTAATAAGCTTTCCTGCTGCCATCTACTTTTTCTCTTCTACCTTCAAGAGACTCTTCACGGATTTCACGCCCCTGATTTCTTTGATCTTTGTTACAAGGCGTTCCTCGGTCTCTCTGCTATTTACAAAACCTGTAAGCACAACATCTCCCTGCGTTGTCGTCACATCGATCTTGAAATAGTGAGTATCCGGGTCTTTTACTATTTCCGCATTAACTTGTGTAGTGATAGTCGAGTCGTCGATATATTCGCCTATTGTTTCGCCTGCTGTAGAGGCGCGGACGGAAAACAAGGCCAATCCGAAAACCATTAGTATTGTCATAAAAAAAACTTTCTGGCTTAAGAGCCTACTGTTGGTCATTTCTCTCCCCCTGCCTTTAGATGTGCAATCATACGATTGCAATGTTAAATAATGTAACTACGCGAAATTAATACCCTTCACCCAGTTAGAAGACCGTTGCCCTTCTAACTGGGTTTACTTCCCGACACGGATCGTTGAGAGGTTTCCTATGAGTCCAAAGACACTCAAGAGCCAGAGAATCACTACAATAACCACTACGACATTGAGGATTTTCTTTATGGTAGATTGCATCGGTATATAGCTGTTAATCACCCATAGGATCACCCCAATGACAACCAAAACAATCACTAATTGAATCAACGGCATAGCGTGTCTCCTTTCATGGTGCCCATTGTAAGAAGAAGGGATACTTTTCCTTCTCCATAGAGCAGTGTGAGGTCATAAAATCCGCATTTGAAGGGGCATCCCGGGAATTAATGATAAATGAGCAGTGCTTTCACGGAATGCCCCATATCGTTTTACTTTCTCGGTTCTACCTTCAGTAGGCTCTTAACGGATTTTACTCCCTTGATTTCCCTGATCTTTGCTACAATCCGGTCCTCAGCCTTTTTGTCATGTATGAAACCCTGGAGAGTAACATTTCCATCCGTAGAGGAAACATCGATCTTCAAATACTGGGCGTCCGCGTCTTTGACGATTATCGCATTCACTTCCGTGGTAATGGTCGCGTCATCGATATGTTCGCCTGCTGTTCTGCCCGTCATAGAGGCGCAGCCCGAAAACAAGGCCAATCCAAAAACCATTAACACTGACAACAAAATAACCTTTTTCATTTCACTCCTCCTGTCTTTAAATGTGCAATCATACGATTGCAAGTTAATAAATGCACCTTCGGCAACTTAATACCTGCAAATGACTTACACAGGCCTTCAATCCTATTTGCCGATTTCCTGAAAAGATCTACCTATACCGGTTCATATCCGTTTCCAATGAATCGAGTCTGCGGGAAATGTCTGCTCTCTCCTCGTATGTGGCATATCTGCCTCCTTCCGTCATCCGCAAATATTCACGACGAATGGAGTCCAGTCTGGATTGAAATTCCCGCCCCTCTGTCAGAGGCAAACGCCCGCTGATTCTTCCATCATCAATTCTCCTTTGGAATGCGACAATCCTCTCTCCATTCCCTGGTTCTTCAATTCTTGGGGTGCGGGCAAGAGCCGTATTGATCTCATTTCCAAGCGCATCAAGTCTTCCAAGAAGGCTTTCCCACTCTTCCCGGTAGACCCTTTTTTCTCTCAGCACCTCATAGTCTGTTCGAATACTCTTCAGTCTTGTCAGAAACATCTGGGACTGATCAGGAGTAAGCGCGCCGGTTTTCAGCCCGTCCCCAATCTTCTCCTGGATGACAACCATCTTGTTCTCTGCATTTCTTTCATAATCCGGCCATGTTTGGGTAGTAGCGCAACCCGACATCAAGGCCAATCCAAAAACCATTAACACTGACAACAAAATAGCCTTCTGTCTTAAGCCATTACGGCTGGTCATTTTTCTCCTCCTTTCTTTAGATGTGCAATCAGATGATTGCAATGTCAATAAATTTACCAAGGGCAAAGGGCCGGACCAACATAAGACGTTTTTCCGGTCCCTTGCCCTGGTGCTTCCTATTTCACTGTTGCCTCAAAGTGGACGCGTCTGTTTGCCTTTGCTTCTTTTGATTCCTTGTTTTTAGGTGTCGGTATCTCCGCCATCGCGAGCCGTGACTCGCCATAGCTTATTGTTGTCATCCTCTCTGCGGCTATTCCCTGGTTTGTGAGATACTCTTTGACCGCATTTGCCCTTCTTTCTCCAAGCGCCATATTGTAGTCTTCAGTGCCATGCGCGCAGGTATGTCCCTCTATCTGGACGTTAACGCCCGGATTTTCTTTCAGGGTCGCTATATCCCTGGCCAGAATTTCTCTTGCTGCTTTCGTAAGAGTGGCCTTGTCAAAGTCAAAGTGTATATCCTCAAGGACTATCTTCACAGGCTCGGCAACCGGAGGCGGTGGAGGCGGCGTAGGTTTTGGCGCCGGTGTTGGTACAGGCTCAGGTTTGGGTTCAGGTTTTACCTCTGCTAAAGGCTTGGGCGGACAAAGGGCCTTGATTTTGGCAATTGCCGCATTGGCCATATCAATGGCCTCCTTGTCACGGCATGACATGTAGATCTCATAGGCCTTGTCTACCATATCTTTTGCTGCATTATATTCCGCCGGACATTCCTTGTCTTTGCCTGCTGCGCGGGCTTCACTGAGCGCCACGTCGGCATCGACTAAAGCAGATGGATAGTACAAGTATCCGGGTAATCTCTCGGGCGTTGCTTTCTTCATGCCCGCACACCCAATGAGCAAACTCATGCTGAATATGGCAATTATTAATATGAGTACTCTCTTTGCTGTTATTGCTTGCATCTTTACACCTCCTGTATAAATTTATTATTCACATCCTTACCATGACCCAGACGATTTTTCTTTAATTATCACCCCTTTCGTACCTCCGGCATATTCTTTCTTCGTCGACGTCTCATCTGGCTTTATCTGTATTGAGGACATCTTCTATGAAGTCCATTCCCGCTGTGTGTGACACAGTGTTAAACCTCAATTCAGGTTGCTCGCTCAGAAGGTCCATGAGTGCGAGCAGTTGCCGCTGACTGTCTTTTGCGATGTGTCTCTCAAGATCTTCCTGTGTCGCCCATTCCTCCAGCAGGACGAAGGCATTTTTGTTTTCCACGTCTTCATAGAGACGGTAACTCAGGCATCCTCTTTCGACCCGTGCGGGTTCGAGCATCCCCCTCATCGTTTCTAAAAGATCGCTCCGCCTTGCAGGCCGGACAATCATTTTTAATGTCGCCAGTATCACGGTGCCTCCTGCCTGCCAAGATTCTGTTTGATGCGGGCGTACTCTCTCATTAGACAGCGCTCTCCTAACTCCCCAGAACCTTCTTGACTTGGCCGACCTTTTTCTGAGCTTTGCCGGCTATCTTTTCGGCTTTGCCTTTGGCCTCCAACTTGGGATTATCGGTGATTTTCCCGGCCATTTCCTTGACCTTGCCCTTTGCGTCGTGAAACGTGCCTTTCACTTTGTCCTTCATGCTGGATTTCATGGTATTCCTCCCTTAGAATTTCTATTTGTCTGCTGGTACGTTAACCGCAGTTGGGTGCCTAACGGCGCCGCCCTCTCCAGTAGAATCCACCACCGCCGAAAATCAAAATCAAAACAATGATGATAAGTATGGTTTCCATGCTCATGGCTTTTCCCCCTTTCTCTTTGAACGTTACTACATACTGTTTAACAGCATAAGTTGTGCCAGGAAGGTTGTTGACAGAACAGGATTCTCTATGATCTTGATAACATTGAAATTTCAGCGAAGACTAGCGATGGAGGAATGGTACTGTGAAAGGTAGCCGCCTTCTGATATATCAGGAGTCTCCTGATATATCAGGCATTTTGTAACTGATCAGATGGGTAGGATGAAGACTGTCCGCACACAGGTTAACAGAGTCTCATACGCAGACTCGAAGGACTGTAGTGTTGTGCGATCCACCTAACAGCCTTCCACCTTCAGGCTATCAACCTGAGTAGTTACTATTATTTTGCTATTTCGGCAAGGTGAAGCTAAAGGTACTGCCATTGGCGGGTATGCTTTCAGCCCATATCCTTCCTCCATGGGCTTCTATTATTGTTTTGGCAATGGACAACCCAAGCCCCGAACCCTTTGAGTTTCCCGCACGGTAGAATGCATCAAATATATAAGGCATATGATCTTCCGGTATTCCTATGCCTGTATCTTTAACAGAGACAAGTATTTCATTGCCTCTGTCTGATATTTTGATTGTTACAGCTCCTCCCGGGTCGGTATTTTTTATTGCGTTGACAAGAAGATTTCTGATCACGCGATTTACCATAGCAGCATCTGCATTAACTATAGGAGTTATTGTATCCAGGTGTTCAAGACCTATAATGATTTTTTTCTTTTCAGCCTCCACTTTTTCCGCTTCAATATTTTTACGGATTTCCTCTTCTATGTTAAATGGAGCGTGAACAGGCTTATATTCTATTGCTTCAAATCTCGAAAACTGCAGAAAATCCGATATTAATTCTGATAATTTGTTAAGCTCACTATGGATAATTTCAAGGTAGTTTTGTTGCTCTTCCGTCAGTGCCCCTGCCTTGCCTGAGATGAGTCTCGACAGAAAACCTTCCGATGTTACCGCAGGGTTTTTCATGTCATGTGCAAACATGGAAAGGATATTCTTTCGCTCTCTTTCGAGCTTTCTGAATTTTGTAATGTCTTCAATAGCAAGGAGGATCATCTGAGAACCTATTTCTTTGTGAGTGATACGGCGGGCATTGAGAAGCATTATTTTGTGTCCTATGTTTGAAAATATATGCTCAACTTCATAGTCATCGAACTTGTTGTCTTTGGGACAGAATCTCTTCCAGCAATGTCCGGAGTTTGGGAATATCCCACTGCCGGTTTCCGAGGTCATATATAAGATTGCCTATAGTCTCCTCAGGCGTTACCTTGAATGATTTATAAAAGCTGCGGTTTGCTGAAAAAACCCTCAAGTCTGAATCCAGTACAATAAGGGGTTCACGTACTGTCTCTACAATATCTTCAAACATATTAAGGCCTCCACTCTTGTTTAACCCTTGACATTCTTCCCATCGTCAATGCTCTGTTGGCACATAAAAATGGGGACAGAATATCAGGTATTCTTATTTTTTCTTTGGATGCCCAGTCTTTGCATCCTCGATTCAAGCGTCTTTGGATTGATGCCTAAAATCTCTGCTGCACCGTCCTTGCCGCTTACCCGCCATCCGGTGGTGTTCAGGGCCTCGATAATGTGCCGTTTCTCTACCTCTTCGAGGGTCCCGGACTGGTCTGCACCTGACTGTGCAATCTTTGGTACATCCAAATGCAGCACAGGTCCGGTGGTGATGATCATCGCACGCTCGGTAACATTCCTCAGTTCCCTTACGTTGCCCGGCCAGGGATAGGCTTGCAGGGCTTCAACGCCCTTCTGCGGTATTGATTCGATCCGCTTGCCCATCCTCTTGCTGAACTCCTGCACAAAAGACCATACGAGCGGCAATATGTCCTCCCGACGCTCACGAAGAGGCGGCACGGTAATCTGAAAAACATTCAAACGGTAGTAAAGGTCTTCCCGGAACCCGCCCTCGCTGACCACCCTGGCAAGATCGCGGTTCGTCGCTGAAATGATTCTGACGTCGACCTTCACGGTCCGGGGGCTGCCCAGGCGCTCAAACTCACCGCTCTCCAGTACCCGAAGCAGCTTGGCCTGGAGGTCCAGCGGCAGGGCGTCGATCTCATCCAGGAAAATCGTTGAAGCGTCCGCAAGCTCAAAACGGCCTATTTGCTTCGACAGCGCGCCGGTAAAAGCGCCCTTTTCGCGGCCGAACAGTTCACTTTCGATGAGGGTCGGCGGCAGGGCCGCACAGTTGACTTTAATCATGAGCCGGTCCTTGCCGGGAACTCAGGTCATGGATAGCATTTGCGACCAATTCCTTTCCTGTGCCCGTCTCCCCCTGGATCAAGACCGTCGAGTCTGTCGGCGCCACTTGTTCTATCTGCTTCAAAACAGTCCTGATCGCTTCACTGTTGCCCACGATATCCTTATGTGAGTGTATCAGATCAATTTCTTCCCGAAGGTAGAGATTCTCCTCATGCAATTGGTCTTTTAACTGCTTGATTATCGTGAGCGCTTCCCTGAGTGAGTTTGCCGCCTGCTTGCGGTCCTCTATTTCCTGCGAGAGCCGCTCGTTTGCCCTGATCAACTCTTCAGTCCGTTCCTTCACGCGCAGGTCCATCTCAGCATATGCCTTTTGCAACTCCTCCTCTGTCCGTTTACGCAAAGTGATGTCGCGGATGTTGCACTGGATAATTTTGTTCTGATCAACAAGATAGACATTACTGACAAATTCGACATCAATGAGACGACCATCTTTTGTTTCAAGCGGCAAATGTTCGTACCGTACATATCCTTTTGTCTGCAATTCTGAAAATCGGAGCCTGGATGCTGCAATGTCGCTGAAAGGACCGATTTCCCAGAGTTTCTTCCCCAGAAAATCCTTATGCGAGTACCCCAGCATCTTTAACAGGAAGGGGTTAACGTCGAGAATCTGTCCTGTATCTGCATCGAGAAGTAATATCCCGTCCTGAGCAGTTTCAAAGAGCCTCCGGTAACGGGTTTCAGATACCTTCAGTGCTTCATCTGCCTGCCTGCGCCCGGTTTCTCTTGCTGCCAAATCCTCAATACGCTGATGCAGTTCTGCTAATTCATTTATAAGTTGCTCTCTTGTTTTGTCTTTATAGCTCATATTTAAGTTTTATCAAAATACTGTTCGTATGTCAATTTTATAAGGACTTTGCCTGACGATTTTCAACAGGACGTGCATTGGGTCAAACCAGCAAAGAGGTCAATACGGCTATCAACCCTAATAGAGCAGTTTACACACAGAGAGTTCTGTCTGTTTTTCTTTGCGAACTTTGCGCCTTTGCGCGAACAACTGCTGTTTTTAGAATCAAGGACTTCCCGATAGGAAATCTCAGTAAATAAAAAAGGGCAGGGGATTAAGTCCTGCCCTTTTTTTATCACCAATTCCAATTAAACTCTTCTATATTTCCTCAAATAATAGACAGACCCAAGCCCGGCAAGCATCATGAAGATTATCACGCCCCACTCGTTAAGCGTGGGGACGGACTCGGTGGGGACAACGGCATCACATGGTCCTGCGTCGGATGAAACGGTGCGTATCTGCCAACACTGGTCACCAAGGCACCGGAGGGCAGCGTTCCGTTGACGAGGCAACCCGCGGCCCGGCATACCGGTCGAGCGTTCCGCGGTTATGCTGAACGTAAGAGCCCGGATCCGCCACTTGCCGTGAAGTCCGGGATCGTGCGCTCCTGTCATAGATATCAGCGAGGTGCCGGCGGTGGCCAGGTCATCGTCCCGCCACAAGTGGCAGCTTGAGACGATCGTGTAGGCCTGCAACGGCGTTGCAACCGTTACCGTCCCATGGGCATTGTCCGTAAAGGTTTATACGTGGCGGCACTGGTTCGGCGTTGCCGAGAGAGGCCGCTAATAGTGATCGGCGAGACACCGCCCGGGCGCGATGGCGGCTGGGCTGAAGTATACCTTGGTCGCCCCAACCCCGCCGGGAGTCACACTGGCGTCGCACACGCTCACGTCGATGGTGTTGTTATCCAGCGTGACAGCGCCATTACGCGCCAAAGCTTCTACCGGACACAATGTTTGCGCCGTTATTCAGGGTGATGCTCTGGAGCGCGAGAATATTTCCATGGAACGAGGTGTTTGTACCGAGGGTCGCGGAACTCCCGACCTGCCAGAACACGTTGCAACCGTTCGTTGCGCCACCAGTAAAGGCAACAGATGCGCCGCTCGCCGTCGTGAGCGTACTCCCTATCTGGAAAATCCAGATGCATCCGAGGCTGTGCCGTTGAGAGTGAGTTCCCGATCATCTGAGCGCCGACGTCATTGCCAAAACAATAGGAATCGCCCTGGAGTAAGCGCCCCAACTGACCTGAAGACGTAAACGCCGTCGCCATTGAGGGTCACTGTCGTCGCTTGCGGTTATATTCATTGCGCCACCGCTGGTTTCCCTGCCATGAGGTAAGTTCCAGCGCGGATTAGCCCCAGTGACTATCGCGTCTGAGCGCCGCGCCGCATAGCCGTACAGGTTACATCACCTGCGTGAGTATTCAGATTCGCCACGGCGAGCGCCTTGATCCACCCGACTGTTCCAGGAGCACAAGCCGTAAGTGATGCGCCGGTAATGACAGAGGCAGGTGGTACGTTTAGCGTAGTACACCAAGATTTCCGTAGATGACGGTTCGCGGCGGCGGACGTTGAAATTGGTTAACGTGCTAGCAAAGACAGCGAAGCTACTGGCGTTCCCATTGTTTGGCGCAGCCGCGGCCAATGCTGCTTCGGTTTGCGCCAATGAAAGAAGCGCAACTAATCCCAGGCTTGCCAAGAGACTCAAGCCCATCCTTCGGTTAAGGATATTTTTTGTATGAAACATTCTTTACTCCTCCTTAATAATGTTCTTTTAAATTTTTGACCCTTCCCTCATAGAAGGGCATCCTGCCGATATTACTTTTATTCTCTGTTTTTAGATATCCAATCATTCGACAGAATTATTCTTGCCCCCTCTCCGGCAACAGTGCGAGCTATTTGTATGATTATGTATCATATTGATTATTAATGAGAATTATACATCATTTCCATACAATGTCAATATTATCTGATTTCAAACGCATACGCATTGGCTCAAACTATCAAAGATTTCAATCTGGCTATCATAGACTTCCCGATAGGAAATATCGCAGCAGATGTCAAAAAGAACATCTCGCTCCTCTTTTGCCTCCATGACAATCGCGGGACAGCACTTGCTCTTTTTCTTCTGCCTTCAAGACTCACTTTAGACCTGTCGAAGTCTGCCGCTGGAGTATCACCTGGTTCTTATGCTCCTTTGTCTTGAATGTGAGGTAGTCCTTCTTGTCCAGATCGAAGAGCTGTTTCCTGTAGCGGGTCGTAAGATCGTACCACTCGCTGATTCTCATGCTGAAACGACTTTCTTCGGGATAGCGCAACGTATTCATGAAGGACTGGATCGCGAAATAGTACCGGACAGCGTTGCGCTCAATCGCGCCGCGAGGTCCGCCGATATAGACGGGTTTGCCGTTTCTGTCTGTTCCGGTCACCGTGAACCCTACCTTGCCCCGACCGAGTGTCGCAAAATAGATCTTTTCCGCGAGGCGAAGCGCAACACTGTCGCTGTATGCATAACTGACGTGGACAAAAGTCCTTCCCCCATCAAGGGGCAGGGCCTCGAACCTCATCCTGTGGTCCTTCGTGCCGAAAGGGCCTTCATCGGCACTGAGAATGATATCCAGATACCCCTGCTGCTGATCAACGTTCCGGTAATGGTAAATGACTTGACGCGTGTCTTCCGGAGGTTGATAGACTTTGCGGCCGATGTAAAAGGTCAGCAGCCAGGCGCCCGGCAGTTCCCTGTAGGTGCACGCCTTGACATTGGGATGGAGGGATACGATATCGCACCAGTTTGCCGGAACCTTGAGCACGTTGACAACGCTGCTGAAGGGATAATCGAAGATCCCGTAGACATCCACATGCACTCTGTCGTCCCGCTCAAAAGACTCCAGAAAGAGAGGAAGGCCGAAGCTGTTTGTCTCCAATTTGGCCATGTTCCTGTGATAGGTGTCGAGCAGGATGTCTTCGCCCTGCCGAGGCTTTTCGACAGCTGAAGCGGAACCGGCAGAAAAAAGAATCGCAGCTGCGACCATGAACAGGAAGAATTTCGGAAGGTTTCTGATCTTATGACATCTGATTCACATGATTCACTTCCACTGTAATGAACCCACCGTTGACGAAATGTTACAACCATCGGACGAATAAATTCACAAACCACTCCCTGATCCTGGGCAACAAAGGTCTTTTTTTCCACTCATCCCATTGAATCTGCCTGGAATCCGCAAGGTCCCTGACAAACATCTTCTCCATTTCGACGGCAAACTCGTGACTCAGGATAACCGCATTCACCTCGTCATTGTTTAATAAGCTCAAGAAGTCCATGTTGGTTGAGCCGACTGTTGACCAGACCTTGTCAACCACCGCGGTTTTCGCGTGCAGCAGGGAAGTACTGTGCTCGTATATCTTCACTCCCGATTTCAAAAGCTCGGAATAATGATACCTCTGTGCATATAATGCCAACTGAGAATCGGTGATCCCGGGGAGAATGATCTTTACGTCAACACCGCGCTCGGCAGCATCAGTAAGGGCCTTTACTATCTGGTCGTCAGGGATGAAATAGGAATTCGTCATGTGAATCGAATGCTCTGCAAAAGTGATGGCCGACACATACACAATAAAAGGGATCCTGTTGGTCTGTCCCGGGGTGCTGCCGACCACCCGCACCAGGGCATTACCCTCTTCTTTCAGATCAGGGAAATAGTTCCGTTCGGAAAGTTTCGGTCCCTTCTGCTTCTGCCAGGTGTCAAGAAAGAGCTTCTGGAATTCAGCCACGGCCGGGCCTTCAATTTGAATGTCTGTGTCACGCCAGTGAATTGGCGCCTTTTCGTTTTGTTTCCGTTTGAAAGGACTGCTCGAATAAACCTTGCTGATGTTGATGCCCCCGATAATGGCGACTTTGCCGTCGACTATCAAAATCTTGCGGTGGTCCCGGTGTGTCAGTCCCCATTTCTCCCGGGCCTTCAGTGGATTTATCGGATTGAATCCGACAACCTGAATTCCGCCGTCGCGCAGGCGCTGGAAAAAAGAAGCGGGAGTATTCATACTGCCCACGCTGTCATAGATGAGATTTACCTGGACACCTTCCGCCTGTTTTTGCAGCAGCAGATCGGCAAATTTGCGGCCTGTTTCATCATCTTCAATGATATAGCTTTCAAGGTTGATATGGTCTTTGGCATTCTGTATGTGCTTTGAACATTGCGGCATAGGTAGCCTGACCATCGGCGAGCAGAGTGACTTTGTTCCCCTTTGTCAGCGGGCTTTCGGTGACCGATTCTACCACGGCAGTGTGGCGTTCCAGAATGTCCGTCGGGTCGACCGATCGCTTCAGCCGTTCCATGATGGCCTTGCTTTTTTGGGGAGATAACAGTCCTTTGGACGAAACGATTTGACGAGGTTTCTGTGCAGTCGGCGCCTCATCAATCATTTCAGAGACGTTCGGCAAGGTCGCACATCCATTGCTGAGGCTCAGGATGGATACGAACAGAAAGAACAAAAAGAAAGGCTTGACGATTGTCATATGGTATTTTATCAGGAAACCATCTCCTGCGTCCGTTTTTTTTCTTCTTTTCTTTAGTTGGCCCAAGTTCCTGCGTAGGATGCAGAATCCTGAGGAGCAATCCTATGCCACCAAAAATACAAATGGAAACATGCGTCAGGTTTATATTGCATTGAAAGGTTTTCTGTAATAAACTGGAAGGACTGAGAAACGGGTGGTCGAAATCAGAGACAGGGAAGGGTTTCCCGAAGAGAGAGGCATAACATGTATGTAGCTACCAAGATGATGCTCACGAAAGGGGTCGGTCAGAACAAGGAGAAACTGGTGAGCTTCGAACTCGCGCTCCGTGCCGCGCAGATCGCTTCTTTCAATATCGTCAGGGTATCGAGTATCTTTCCTCCTCGCTGTGAAATTGTTACCGTGCGGAAAGGGATAAAGGAACTGACGCCGGGGCAGATTGTCCATACGGTCCTTGCCGAGGCATCGACCAACGAACGCCACCGTCTCATAGGCTCTTCCATAGGCGTGGCCATACCCAAGGACCGGGACCGCTTCGGCTATCTCTCGGAGCACCACAGCTTCGGCGACGACGACAAGACGACCGGCGACTATGCCGAGGACATTGCGGCCCAGATGCTGGCGACGATCCTTGGCGTGGAGTTTGACGTTGACGAGAGTTACAACAAGCGTCTCGACCAGTGGAAGTTGAGCGACCAGATAGTCAAGACGCGCAACATCACACAAACGAGCGTCGGCAAGAGCGGGGTCTGGACGACCGTTGTGGCTGCCGCTGTCCTGATACCGTGAGGGCATGGTGAGCGGGAGCGGCTACCTCAGGACAAAACCGATCAGGCCTAAGAAGATCGTCAGCGGGATCTCTGCCGCTGAATTGATCGAGGAGACCTTTCTGGCCTATAACGCCGGCCGCCTCCGTGAGGCATGCAGGCTTTTCACGCGCAAGATGCTCGAGCCCGACGTGACCGTGGGGCTGAGCATTACCGGCGCCCTGACACCTGCCGGGCTCGGCATGTCTTCTCTTATTCCTCTGATAGAGTCCGGGTTCATCGATTGGATCGTGAGCACCGGCGCGAACCTCTACCACGATACCCACTTTGCACTGGGGCTCACCATGCACCCGGGCAGTCCCTTTCTCGATGACCGAAAACTCCGGCAGGAAGGGGTCATCCGCATCTACGACATCCTGTTTGATTACAAAGTCCTCCTCTCGACCGACGCCTTTTATATGAAGATCCTGAAGGAACCTGAGTTCAACAGGGAGATGTCCACAGCAGAGCTCCATTACAGGATCGGCAGATACGTCAACGAGCTGGAAGCCCTCCCCGGCGTGGGCGGGGTGAGTGTCCTGGCAGCGGCTTACAGGGCGGGCGTGCCGATATATACGTCATCCCCCGGGGACAGTTCCATCGGGATGAATGTGGCCAGACTTGTGCTGGATGGCAGCGGGCCCCGTTTGGACGTGGCCAGGGATGTAAACGAGACCGCTGCTATCGTGCTGGGTGCGAAGGAAAAAGGCAAGAGCGCCGTCCTCATGCTGGGAGGCGGGTCTCCGAAGAATTTTGTGCTTCAGACCGAGCCCCATATCCAGGAGATTCTGGGGATTGAAGGGGCAGGCCATGATTACTATCTCCAGCTCACTGACGCCCGTCCGGATACCGGCGGCCTCTCAGGGGCCACGCCCGGCGAGGCGGTGACCTGGGGCAAGGTCGACCCCGATCAACTTCCGGATGCTGTCGTCTGTTATGCGGATACGACCATAGCCCTGCCGCTTCTGACTGCGTACGCCGTTGCCTCCCGTGCGCCCCGGCCTCCTTCCCGTCTGTACGACCGGCGCGAGGACCTCTATCAGCGGCTTCTCGAAAAATATTCGGAAGCGAAAAAAAAGGAGTGATTCTCCTTCCCCCGAACAATTTTCTCGCTCTCCCGGAACAATGGTCGGGACTCGAACAGTCCCGGGTGGTGGTCCTTCCTGTTCCTTATGAGCACACAACAAGCTTCGGAAAAGGCACGGCATCAGGTCCTGAATCGATCCTGGAGGCTTCCGGACAGGTGGAGCTGTACGATGAGGAATTGGATGCCGAAATTTATACATTAACGGGCGGGATTGCCACGCTTAAACCCATGGACCCCGGCGGCAATGATGCCGTTGCAGTGGAATCGATACGGGAACACGTCCACGGCCTGATCGGAAAAGACAAGACCGTAGTCTGCATCGGCGGCGAGCATACGATTTCCATAGGCTCTGCCCGTGCCCACTCTGAGCGATATCCGGACCTCTCGGTCCTCCAGTTAGACGCCCATTCAGACCTCAGGGAAGAATACGAAGGCAACAGATACAGCCACGCCTGCGTCATGGCCCGGATTTATGAGTTCAATAAAAACATCGTACAGGTCGGCATAAGGAGCCAGTGCAGGGAAGAGGCCGATTTCATAAGGCAAAAGAAGATCAATACATTTTATGCCTTTGATCTCAAGAGCAGGCGTTACGGTGCAGATCAATATGCATGGCACGATGCGGTCATCGGTTCCCTCAGGGAAAACGTCTATCTTACCATCGACTGCGATTTCTTCGATCCCGGGCTTATGCCCGCAGTGGGGACACCCGAGCCGGGCGGGTTTCGAGTGGCATGAGACCATCTCTTTCTTGCGCAGTCTCGCCGAACGGCGGAGGATAGTCGGGTTCGACATCACGGAGCTCTCGCCAATACCCGGCCTCATACATCCCCAGTTTGTCATGGCGAAACTGATCTATAAGCTGATAGGGTATATTTTTACCTGCTCATATACTACAGATTGACAGCGGACGAGAAATAGAGACCTCACATAATCCAGGTTGTTATCTCCATTGGCAATGTCCTCTGTCGAAAAGGCGAACGCTCCAGCCCATGTTGCCCCTTCAATCTGCAAAAACTTTTTTCCGGCAAGATAAAATATCACCCGGACCCGGCGAGACTTTTGGTCAAGCCTGCTTGTCATGAAGGGGCGCCTCGGGAGGCACATGAGGGTCGACTTCTTCCTTTTTCCGCTCGTCCGACATTTCTACGGCAATGGCCGCAGCCTGCTCGGCCGGCATGCCTTCCGTGCGTCGCTCATACTCCTGCTCGCCTCGGTCGTCCCTCTTTCGCAGCTCCGCATCCTCACTGAGTTCTATCTCGCCTGGCAGCTCCACACGCAGCTCCTCGATGAGCATCAGTATCGCCGCTGCGACAGGGAGTGCGAGAAGCGCCCCCACGATTCCCATCAGCGTTGCGCCTGCGATAAGCGAAAAAAGAACGACAGAAGACGGGAGGCGCAGCGCGCGACCGTAGATTACGGGCACGAGCACGCGGCTTTCGAACTCCTCGTAGGCGAGCATCAGCACGAGCACGATCACGGTGACGGCCGGGCCTCGGGCCAGCGCTGCAATGACTGCGGGACCCATCGTGAGGAAAATGCCGATATACGGCAGCACGTCCGCGACGCCGCCGAACACTGCGATCGCCAATGCGTTGGGTACGCCGCACGCCATCAGAAGAATGAACATGAAGACAGCCATGAGTGCGCACGTTAAAACCTGTCCGCGGACATATCCGCCGACGATCGTCTCCAGGTTCATCATGACGCGGGAAAGCCGGATGTGGTGCGAGCGGGGCACGATTGCGAAAAGCCCTCCGCGCAGGCGGTCCCGGTCGATCATAATATAAAGCGCCAGGAAGATGGCACCCATGCTGTACGCTAAGATCTCAAGAACACGTGTCGAAAATGCGAATGCCAGCGCAGCGGAGGATTTCATCAGCGTATAGTATTGCATGGTGCGCAGGGACTCTGCGAAGGGGGCTGTCAGATGATAACGGGCTAGACGGGCCACGAGACGCGCCCGCAGCACCGGCTCCTGATCGATGAGGCTCGTCACCTGGGCCAGAAGCTCCGGGATCGTCAGGGTGACGACGAGAACAGTGATGACCAGGAGTGTTGTGAAAACGATCGCAATGCTCAATCCCCTTCGCAGTCGGCGCGCTTCGAGCCACTGGACCGCCGGGTTCAGCGTACCGACGATGATGAGGGCCGTGACGAGCACGAGAACGACCGGCAGGAGCCGGACCATCATCCACAAGCCGGCGACAACGAGCACTATAGTGATCATTGTCGAGAAAGAGAGCTCAAAGCGCACTACTCCCGCTGGGGCGGGACCATCTTTCGGCTGCGGCTCGTCGGATTTACGGGGCGGCATCATGGCGACACCTTTCCGGAGCCTGCAACTTTGCGCATAGGGAGTTCACAGGCCCATGTTTTTATCCGGGGTGTGGGATTTCCCTCGCTGTCAAAGCGGGTATGGATAGCTATGTAAGGCATATCTCTCCTTCTCTGCTGGGAAGCCCGTCCTTTCCCCTATAAAACAGACTTAAAGTCACAAATCAAGAGACGGCACCTTCATTGTTTGTTAAACAGAAAGACAAAGGAAATGGAGCCAGCGATAACACATTTTTTGAGCCGGACGAAAAGGGAGGGAGACACAGGATATTGTCCCTCCCTTTTTCAATTCCTTACTTGAGACCGAGGTCCTTTGCTGCTGCCTTGAGCAAATCGTCTTTTTTCAAATTACTCATCATTGGATTTTTTGACTTCTTCGCCGCAGCTATTAATTCCTTCTCAGTTTTGAACTTATTTAAGAGATCGGCCTTCGAAGGAGCAGGCTTGCCTGAGTCAGTGTGACAACCCTTACACGAATCCCATCCTGCAGACTTCTCTTTCATTTCGCCTGCTTTCTCAGCAGCCGTCTCCTTTAGTTCACTCGCTTTCTCAGCAGCCTTCTCTTTCATTTCGCCTGCTTTTTCGGCAGCCGTCTCCTTTAGTTCACTCGCTTTCTCAGCGGCTTTCTCTTTCAATTCTCCTGCCGTTTCAGCAGCCTTTTCTTTCATCTCCCCTGCCTTTTCTTCTGACTTCTTGCACCCCATGGTCAAGGCCAAGGAAAGACCTAATGCAAGGGAAAGAACCAAAACCAAAAATTTTCTCATGATGTGAACACTCCTCTCTCTAATAAATTTATACATTTTCCAGAATATTCATTCTGAATTCCTGAACTTAAGTCTACCATATGCTTGCGGTCTGTCAACCACAAAAACATTATTTGTCGTTGCAAAATGATAATGTCATACCGCTGATTAGATATGGGTTGGTGTCAGAGAATGGCTCAAAGGCGCGACGTCTTCTTTATTTCTCAAAACCGATACTTTCAGCGCGGCTTGATGGTTGGGAAATTAAATTCTTCTGCCGCTTTGCCGCAGAGTGAAGCGGGACGAATCGAAGCGTTTAAAAATGACGTTTCCACGGCTAAAATACTTTTGACATTTAAGAAAAGGCTGATAAAATTATAGCTGACGAATTCAAACAATAGGCCCGATTGCAAATGGGAGCGAGAGCATGTAATTACGCAACCAGTAACTGACCAAAGGAGAACTTCATGCCAGAATCCGACCTTGAGCAGGAAAGGGCGCGCCATAAACAGGAATTGGGAGTCCAGCGGCAAATAGCTTTTGCGTCCGGACTTTTCCAGGGCGACATCACGATACGCACCCTTCTGGAGTCGCTAGCCGAAGGGGTCGTCATTATCGACATACGCGGGACCATTCTGCTTGTTAATACCCTCGCCGAGCAAATGTTCGGTTATCCAAATAAGGACCTCATCGGAAAGCCCCATGCCGTTCTCATTCCCGAACGCTTCCGCAAAATCCATGAAGAACATATGGCGCATTTCTTCGCAGAGCCCAGGATCAGGCCAATGGGCCAGCTCCTTGACTTTGCCGGACGCCGACAGGACGGCAGCGAGTTCCCCGTGGAAATCAGCCTGAGCTTTATCGAAACCATCAACGGCGTTCTCGCGTTGGCCTTCGTCACCGACATCACCCTCCGCAAGCAGTTTGAACTGCATATCCGGGAAAGCGAAAAGCTATTTCGCATACAGGTGGAAGGCGTGAAGGACTATGCGATTTTCATGCTCGATACGCAGGGAAATGTCCTGAATTGGAATGCGGGCGCTGAGCGTTTGAAGGGGTATGGGGAAAAGGAGATCATCGGCAAACATTTCTCCTGTTTTTATCCCGAAGAGGAGCGCAATGCCGGCAAGCCCGAAGAAGAACTCAAAAAAGCTGCAGCCGAGGAACAGTTTGAAGACGAGGGTTGGCGGGTCCGCAAGGATGGGAGCCGCTTCTGGGCCGATGTGATAATTACTGCACTGCGCGATGAAAACGGGAACCTGCGCGGGTTCTCAAAGGTGACGCGCGACATCACCGGGCGAAAAAAGGTGGAAGATGAAATCCAGGATGCCCGGGAATATGCCGAGAACATTGTAGAGACCGTGCGCGAGCCGCTTGTGGTGCTGAATTCCGACCTGAAGATCCTTACCGCCAACCACAGCTTCTACGATACCTTCAAAGTAACGCCCGGGGAAACAATCGGGAATTTCATCTACGACCTAGGTAACCGGCAATGGGACATTCCCAAGCTGCGGGTGCTCTTTGAGGAGATCCTCCCCCATGATACCGTGTTCAATGGCTATGAAGTCGAGCATGATTTTCTCGATGTCGGCCGCAAGATCATTCTGCTCAACGCCCGCCAGATTTTCCGGAAAAATATCGGCTCACACATCATCCTCCTTGCTATGGAAGACATTACCGAACGCAAGCAGGCGGAGGAGCGGATCAGCGAAGTCATACGGCAGCAGCAGGCCATTCTTGACAATATCCCCGATATCGCCTGGCTAAAGGACCGGAAAGGAAAGTATGTCGCGGTAAACGAGCCCTTTGGCAGGGCCTTTGGCGTGGCACCGAAGGACCTCGTCGGTAAGAACGATTATGATATCTATCCCCGGGAACGTGCTGTGAAATACGAGAAAGATTCCAGGGAGGCCATGGCTAGCGGCATGCGCACATATTTCGAAGAGTCCCTTGTTGATCAGGAGGGGAAGACGCAGTACGTGGAGAAAATCGAAACACCCATCTTTAATGACGCAGGAGCGGTCATCGGGATCATCGGCAGCACCCATAACATTACCAGTAGCAAGGAAGTGGAAATAGCACTCCGTCACGAAAGTACTCACGATATTTTGACCGGCCTCTATAACCGGGCGTTTTTCGATGCAGAGTTGGAACGACTTTCCCAGGGCAGAATATTTCCCATGAGCGTCGTGACGGGGGATATAAACGGTTTGAAAACAGTCAATGATACTCTGGGGCACGAAGCGGGGGATAATCTGATCCGGTTGGCGGCCCGGATTATTATGCGAGCATTCAGGGCCGAGGACATCGTTGCCCGTATCGGGGGAGACGAGTTTGTCGTTCTTCTCCCTGGAACGGACAAAAAAATTGCAGAGGAAGCTGTAGGGAGGATTATGCGCTGCCCTGAAATCATCAATGGTCAGGTGAGCATCGCTTTCGGAATTGCTTCCGCAGAGAACAAAGATCAGCTTCCTGAGGCTTTAAAGCGTAGTGACGAGAGGATGTATCGGAATAAATCCGACCAAAAGGAATTGTAGCAAGAGGTACAGGGAAATCACCATGAAGCGCACCGCCGCCCCTAATTTCCCTATCGGTTGAATCCTGCTCCCTATTTCGATACGCTTTTTGGTTGTTTGTCCTTCTTCTCTTTCAGATCTTTTGCCTGTTTGTTCGACTTCTGTTTCTGGCCCTTGTCTTTGTCCTTTTTGCCGCCTTTGTCTCCCATTGTGTGCCTCCTTTGGTGTTGCCTGCCATATTCTTGCCTTTCGAGGACCTGTGTTCCCTCACGATGAATGCTACCAGAAGTATGAGCCAAAGGCAAGGGCGAAAGTGGCGACCGGCCGCGTCGAGCTGACAGCAGGAAGGCTTTTAGTCGAAAGTGATAATCGCAAGATTAAAGACCTGCCCCGTCTGGATATGTCTTATGCCGCACATACCTCCCTTGAGAAAGCGCAGGTCTTTAAATAATGCATTTTCTGAGGTATTCTATTATTAATGAACTAATAACCGATTTTTCATACGGCCGCTTTGCGGCAAACAGGAGGTATTCCTTATGAAACGCAGGGATTTTCTGAAAGCAGCAGCAGCTTTAACAGCAATCTCATCCGTGCCCAGACTTCATGCTGAAACAGCACCAGACTCCCAGACCGCTCCCAGGGTAAGGAGCTATCGTAACATAGGCAAAACCGGTCTGAAGATGAGTGACATCTCCTTTGGCGCCGGAAAGCTTTCGGCCGCATCCATGGTCCTCAGGGCAGTAGACAGCGGCATTAACTACTTTGATACTGCCCCTGATTACGGCCAGTCTGAAAAGACCCTGGGCGAGGCCATGGGCAGGTTAAAAAGGGACAAAGTCATCATCACGTCGAAATTCTGCAACCCCATACCGTATCCAGGTCATCTTCCCCTCGGGACAAGGAAAAAGGATTACATCTCATCTGTCGAAGGAAGCCTCTCCAGAATGAAGACAGATTATCTCGATTTCATTTTTGTTCATGCTATAGGCGAGATGGACAAAGACCTGGAGGCCGAGAAAAAAAGGCTTCTGGACAATGAGATGCTGGAGGCGTTTGCCGCGCTAAAAAAAGCAGGCAAGGTCCGTTTCCTCGGGACTTCCTCACACGGCCCAAATAATATGGAAGAACTGCTGATGACAGCGGTAAAATCAGGGCAGTTCGATATGATCCAGCCTTCCTTTAATTTCATGAAATTCCCGAAGCTGCCGGAGGTAATGAAGGAGGCCTATAAGCGGGGAGTTGGCGTTGTGGCAATGAAAACCCTTGCCGGAGCAAAAGAGACAAACATAGAAAGCAAAGGAGAGGAATTCTCCCATGCGGCCTTCAAGTGGGTACTGAAGCACCCGGAGATAAGCGGCCTTATCGTTACAATGAAGACGGCTTCTGATATCGAACTCTATCTTAAGGCCTCAGGCGCCAAATTTACCGCTGCTGACCAGAGGGTTCTCGACAAGTATGCCAGCCTGTACTCAAGCGACTACTGCAGGACCGGGTGCGGCCAATGTGAAGGCTACTGCCCTGAGGGCGTCGAGATCGCTACGGTCCTGAGATACCGCATGTACTTTAAGGATTACGGCATGGAGAAAAGGGCAATGGAATCGTATTCTTCATTAAAACATAATGCCTCACCATGCTCAGGCTGTGACCAGCCTGTCTGCATCAGCAAGTGTCCTTACGGCCTGCCGGTAAAAGAGATGCTGAGCGATGCCCACCAGAGCATGATATTTTTGGTCTGATGAAGCCTGGTCAGTTTTTACTGAGACTCGGCCTGATAGGGATCCTGCCCCTAATCGCACTTACGCTCTATGTGAAGGGCCAAAAGTATGATCCTGCCCTGATTGACTTCACGAAGGCCGGCGTACAGGAGACCTCCAATCCGGCTGAACTGCTTCAGACTGTGACTGAATCAGCATCTCCTGCGGCTGTTTCGGATTTTGCGGGCTTCCGGAGGGTTGGACAGGAGCGAAGGTATACAAAGGACAACCTCTATGAGCATGTAGACGGCCACGCAGAATATTTCATCAGCGCCGGGTTCGAAAGTCTTGCAGTTGCCGAATACGCCCCAACTGGCTCCAGTACATCAAAGGCCGAAATACAGACAGAGGTCTATGACATGGGTAATGACATTCAGGCCTTCGGCGTGCTGGTAGATGAATCCGGCGAGAATGCCCCCGCAGTTTCCATCGGAACGATGGGCTTCAGGAACTCGGGAGGGATAAACTTCGTCAAGGGCCGCTACTACGTAAAAATAACAGCTCTGGACCCTAAGTTGCCGCTGCTGTCCTTTGCAAAGGTCTTTGCAGGCACACTCCCTGCTCCCACGGGTTCCTTCGCCGCCTTCGACAGACTTCCCCGAATCGGCAAAGCAGGAAAGACAAGGTTTATTAAAGAAGGTTACCGCGGACTTGATTTCTTTCATAGCGTGATCGAAAGGGAGTACACGATAGACGGCAGGAAAATCATTCTGGCCCTTCTTGCCGGCAGCAGGCAGGAGATAAGCCAGACTGTCCCGGCCTTTCTTGAATACGTGAGGAAATCGGGAATGCCGATAGAGCAGTCCGAACAGGCGGACAAAACTATATACAAGGTCAACGACAAATATGAAGGCAGCTGGTTTTTGATCGCTTCGCCCAATGCAGTCTTTGCTGTCTTCGGCACTGATGACAATGCAGTACTGAGAAATTTCATAAAAATAGGAGACGGAGGGACGAATGCCGTCGAAAAACGATAAGAAGGAGCCCACCCTAAGCAGGAGGCAGTTCCTGCTGAAGACTGCCGCGACATGCGGCCTTGCAGCCGCAGCCGGCACATGGGGATATATATTTTACAGCAAAGAGCCTGTCCGCAGGTCCGACAGGAAGATTTTCACATTTAAGGACTTTCGGACTCAAACCGGCAGTGCCTATCCCCACCTTTCCGTTGTCCGCGGCAAAGACGCTGAAAAAATGGTCAGGGCTGCTATCGACAGACTCGGCGGCATGGGCCGCTTTGTGACACCTGGCGACCGTGTGCTCCTGAAGCCTAATGCTGCGTGGGACAGACAGCCTCAACAGGCGGCAAATACCAATCCTGAGGTGGTCGCAGCCGTGGTAAAACTCTGCCTGGAGGCCAGGGCCTCCGAGGTCTGGGTGACCGATGTTTCTGTGAATGACCCCTACCGGTGTTTCGCCCGTTCAGGCATTGAGGAAGCGGTAAAGAGGGCAGGCGGCAGGCTCAGACTTGCTTCAGAGAACGACTTTCTGCCAACTGACCTCAAAGGCGAATCCCTTAAGGTCTGGCCGGTAAGTGCTTTTTATCACCAGGCCGACAAGCTGATAAACCTGCCTGTGGTGAAACATCATTCATTGAGCAAATGCACAGCTGCCATGAAGAACCTCTACGGGTCCCTCGGAGGTCAGAGAAACCGTCTGCACCAGGACATCAATACCTCCATCGCAGATCTGGCCTTTGCGATCAGGCCGACCTTGACTGTTATGGATGCCACGAGGGTGCTTAAAAGAAACGGCCCGACAGGGGGCAATATCTCCGACGTAGCCATAGAAAATACTATCGTGGCAGGCGTCGATGTGGTTGCGGTAGAGACATACGGTCTCAGGTTCCTCGACCTCAGGGCCGAGGATGTCCCGTATGTAGGCATGGCCGAAAAAAGGGGCGTAGGGATTTCAGATTTGAAATCTTTAAATATTGCAGAGGAAGAGATATGACTTCAAGGATTCTGACTCTGAGGAATATAAGACGCCTTTACGCGGTATTTTTTCTGGCACTGTTTGTGGTCCTTTTGTGGCTGACCAGTTTCAAGCATTTAAAGGGCTATGAGACGCCACTTTTTCTTGAGCTCGATCCACTTACCGCAGTCGCCTCCTTTCTCACCAGCTGGACTCTTTACAAAGGGCTTAGCCTATCGCTCTTTGTTATCGTCGGCACACTTTTTCTGGGCCGATTTTTTTGCTCCTGGATATGTCCTTTAGGCATAATCAACCAGGCCGTCGGCAGCATATTGAGCAAATTGCGGGCAGCGGACACTGTCATTCTCAATTCTTACCGTGAGCTCTTCCGGCTTAAGTATTATATCCTGGCCATATTTCTCATCACAGCTGCCTTCGGCTCGCTTCAGATTGGTCTTCTGGATCCCATACCTTTTATCACAAGGGCCTTCACCATTTCGATCTTCCCGGCAGTAAATTACAGCAGTGGCTGGTTGTCTCTCAAACAGCCCCTCTTTAACGGAGGGACTCTTCTGGGAATAATTTTTATTGCCGTAATTGTTGCAAACAGGTTCCTGCCGCGCTTCTGGTGCAGGGCAGTATGCCCGCTCGGTGCATTACTCGGGCTGCTTTCTTTCAGGCCGGTCCTGAGAATATGGCGGGACGTTGAACTCTGCACAGACTGCAAAAAGTGTGTTACAAACTGCCACGGCGGCTGCGACCCTCATGCCTCCCTGAGGACTACTGAGTGCCATGTCTGCATGAACTGCATTGAGGACTGCCCTGAGCAGGCCATTCACTTCGGCCTGCCCAAAGCAGCAAGCGCTGCCCACAGGCCCCTTGATGTCAGCCGCCGCAGGCTTCTCGAAAGCGTTGTCGCAGGCGTCGTGCTGTTTCCGATGATGAAGAGTACCATATCCTCCGGGACAACCCCGCAATACCGCGTCATAAGGCCGCCGGGCTCGATCCCGGAGACGGATTTCCTGCGGAGGTGCATCAAGTGCGGGGAGTGCATGAAGATCTGTCCGACCAATGTCATACAACCTGCCCTGCTTGAGGCCGGCTTTGAAGGACTCTGGAGTCCTGTTCTGATCAACAGAATAGGTTACTGCGAATTCAACTGTGTGCTCTGCAGCCACATCTGCCCGACAGGCGCAATTTCCCCCCTGACAGTGGAAAAGAAAGTGGGAAAGGAAAAGGGGCAGAAGCCCCTAAAAATCGGCACGGCCTTCTACGACCGTGGCCGCTGCCTGCCCTGGGCCATGAACATAGACTGTATTGTATGCGAGGAAGTCTGCCCGACCTCACCCAAGGCGATCTGGTTCCAGACCTTCGAGGTCCAGCTGCGCGACGGTTCCATGAAAACCCTGAAGCGTCCGTTTATCGATCCGAATATCTGCACCGGCTGCGGCATCTGCGAAAACAAATGCCCGGTCAGAGACCAGGCAGCGGTCCGGGTTACATCTATCGGCGAAACCCGGTCTTCGTCAAACCAGATGATTTTGAAACCCTGATGTCAATTACTGTCCGTTTACTCCGTCCTCTCAGTTGGCCGTTATCGTCTTACAGTAGTTTGTTATCTGCAACCGTCAATGGTTTCGTGTTGGCATATCTTCTAGCTTTCAGGTGATAATGTAGTCGTCAGGTCTTTCCAGAGGCGTTTATTTCCTGTTGTAGTATTGAGGGAGTTTCGGTTTTTTAAAAGTGTCATTAAAGAGGTGGAAGACGCATCTCTGAATTTTCAAGAATGGAGGTCATCAGGTGAAGGCGTTTACCCCCTAAGCCCAGCAGAGTGTATTGTTCGATGACTACTGTCTTTTGCCCAGGACCTCTATTGCCAGGGGGATTGTACTGATCGCTCCAATAATCAAGAGTGTCCACCCTATCGTCTTTCTCTGATCATCATTGAGTTTATCCGCCAATAACAGGCCGACTCCTGCTCCAATCATTCCGCGTGTGCCTGCTATAAGGGCGATCTCCGGTAACGTCAATTCCGCTTTCTTCATAGTTCCTCCTTCCATGTTTTAAAGTATATCATCTTTTAGATGTGACGGCTACAATGTGTATGGGTTCAATACATATGAGACTGATAGAGGGGTGGTAGAACAAAAAGGCCATACCTAACGTGGGCAGCCTTTGACATTGGACAAATCCCCTGCCTGAGAGGGGCCTGCCAAAATGATCAGAAGAAGAAAAAGAGCCGGAGCGCTCATTTCTGTGATTTCTCCGGTGGATGCATATCCCCTGATCTGCTTAACCACGAGACAACGTCCTCGCCGGGTTTCCCCTTGATCGGCCAAACGACTTCCTTGAGGGATCGGAGTTCTTGAATCGCGGAGACCTCCATATGAAAATAGTCCGCCAATTCCTGGGTTACCGCATGGTCAGGAGTTGAAGCTTTGCGCCTGTTTCTCTTCCCGAACTTCCAGTAGTTATAGTATCCCCAGAGACGCAAGATCAAAAAAAGTGCCAGGACATACCAACCGAGTGCTTTCACGAGAACAAGAAATTCAAGATACCCCGTGTGTTCGATCACCTCGACGGTGAAAATCCTGATGCCGAGGACCCAGGGAAGAACAGTCAGTATGGGGAGGAAGAGATATATCCAGAAGCCCCAGATCAATGCGGTGACACTCAGCTCCGTGACTTTCCTCAAGAGGTTCTTCTGTTTTGATTTCTTCGGGACTTCCACTGCGTCTATCCTTTCTCCGTAAGCTCCTGTTACGGTTTGTCCAGTCCGCGGTCCGGACTCTTCCAGACAGCCCTTGTTCCTTTTCTCTTCAGGAGTGCCCTCGGTAATGCAGTGACGACTGTCACGGCGCTGATCATCCAGTATACGAAGGGGTACCAGATAACCCAGAAGAGATGCTTGAAGAACCTCTTTTCATAGCGGTTGTCGATGTGCATGCTGACTGCAAACTGGGTGACACAGGTGAGGGCAAGCATTGAACCGGTCCACCTCGGAGGAATGGGCGGGAGGAGTTTTACGGGCAACGTGAGACCGAATACTGCCTGGATGAACCAGAGGGCGGTGAGCGTCAAGAAGGAATATGCCCAAAAGACACTCACGACATACTCCATGTAGACCGGCCAAAGCCTCCGTTGCCGCCAATCTTGCCATACATCATGGTGCTTCCTCAGCACCTCGATGCCCCCCTGGGCCCACCGCAGCCGCTGTCGCCAGAGACCCCTGAGCGTTTCAGGGACCAATACCCAGCACACGGCCCTCGGCTCATAACGCACGTCCCAAAAATGCTTCTCGAGCTTCCAGGTTATGTCGATGTCCTCGGTCACCATATCGCCACTCCACATTCCCACCGAAACGAGCGCCTGTTTCCGGAACGCTGCTATTACTCCTGATACGGTCAAAACCTTGCCGAGTATCCGCTGAGTCCTCTTGATAAGACCGATGATGCTCGCATACTCGCCGATCTGGATCCTGCCGAGGAGGGAAGTGCGGTTCCTTACCCTCGGATTTCCGGTAATCGCACCGACGCGCGGAAACTTCTGGAAATGCCAGGCCATCCACTTGAGCGCCTGGGGATCGAGACCTGCGTCAGCGTCAATGGTCAGAATGAACTCACCTTTTGACACGAGACAACCGGTATTCAGCGCCGGGCCTTTACCCTGGTTGGTCCTCAGATACACTGTCCGGAGGCGCTCATAGGTCTGGTTCAGCTCATGGAGGATGAGGCCCGTGTTATCCGTACTCCCGTCATCAACGGCGATGATCTCGTAATTCGGATAATCGATCACCGCGATCGTTGCTATCGTTTTACGGATCTGCTTTTCTTCATTGTGGCAGGGCACGATGATGCTGAAAAAGGGATACGCCTCGAGAGGAGGAGGCGTCTTCATCCTTCGCTCATAACGGTAATAGAAGATGAGGGCGCCGATCATCCAGACGAAGCTCATAAAGAGCGGGAAGAGGAATACGAAATCATGGAGGAGGCCGATGAAGTCCTTCATGGATGCCCTTTCAAAAGGGGATAGCTCTCTGTGGACATTTCAAGCTTCAGCACGTCGAGCCTCGGTCTGTCCTGCCAGAGATTATCCGGATAGTAGGCGATATGTCTACCGCCTCCGGCAAGGATGTCCCTCAGTTCCTCAAGGAGCTCTCGGTCATTGATCCATGAACGCTTCTCCCAGTCATAGGACTGCACCTTGAAAACCGTCTTCTTCCTCCCCTCGGGAAAGGCCCGCGCCTTCGCAACGAGTCCCTTGAGCCACATCGAAGGCCGCTTGACTCTCTCCATCTGCGGATAGGCCATGACGACGACGTGATCATAGGCCTTGAGAGATCTTTCAAAATTCTGCGCAAACCATCTTTCCGCTCCTGGATTGGACAGGACCTCAGCATAAAGGTTTCGGGCAGAGACCGCATTCGGCCTGTATTTCCTCACTCCCTCCATGAGGCTGTCGGTAAAATTGATCAGAACCTCTGTTTTGTAACGAATCCATGCCTCTGACAGATCAGGGTCCTTGAATGGCGGAACCACATCCCGTCCGTACCACGTCTTAAAGCGCAATACCGCTGATGGATGATAGTCTTCGTCCTCTGCAAGATACGCATCATCCTGGAAGAGGATGCCGTAAAGCAGCGAATGGGCGGCGAGATCTTCGTACATGCTCCGGACGAGGTCCCTCACCTTCTGGTCCGAGGGCGAGAGTCTCCGATAGCCTGACGTGTTCGGCCTTCTTTCGGTTCCGGAGAGCTCCTGTACCCTGAGGCCCTCGTTCAAAGCCCGGTCAGGCAGCTCGATACCGAGGGTAGGCATCCAGGCGTATACCTTCATCTTCCGGAGTGCGATCTGATGGGCCGCGTGGCTGAAGATGTCGGCCCTAACCGGCAAGACCCTGTTGAAGAAATAAACACTCTTAACAGTTCCGTTGCCTTCGGGATCTGCAAAGGCCTGAAGAAAGACGGTGTTCACCTTCATCGCAACAAGGCGCTCGATGAGCCGCCCGAGATTCTCATCCGTCTTCTCAGGGGAGTCGGGATCATAGATCAGGTCGAGGTCAACCTGCACGGCTCGAATCATGCGCTGCGGTTGCGGAGTCTCCAGGAGACTGATGAAGTCCTTCATCGTTCCGTTATGGACCAGGGTACGGTTGATCTCTGTGAGGCGGCTGATATGGGCGTAACCGTCTTCGAGGGTGAAACAGAAACGGTAACCGGCCTTTCGGGCGACATCAACGCTCAATGCCGTATACATCCCATACGGCCAGACTATCCCCCTCGGTCTCATCCCGAGCTTTTCGGTAAAGAGGGACTCCTGAACCTTGAAATCCGCCTCGATGCGCTTTATGAATGCCGCTTCAGTCTCATAGGTTTTGCTCACCGGGTCATAGGCGCGGACGGCGCCTGCTCCAGAGATATTCCCTGCGGGATTGTAGGGTATCCCTTTGTGCAGACCGTATGTGTGTGAGACGACCTCCACCAACTTCTTCGAGGAGACCTCGCGGATCTGATCCCAGCTCATGACCGGCTCAGGCAATCCTTCGGGAGGGTCGTCGATAAAGGATCCCGCGACCGCGAGGACGGAGGGATATCCGAACTTTTCGAGGATGGGGACAACAAAGTCATAGTACGAGACATAAGCATCATCGAAGGTGAGGAGCAGAGGTTTCGGGGGCAGGGGGCGTTTTCCCTCGCCTGCGTCCAGGATGTCATTCATGGAAACAGGATGGTATCCGTGGGTCCGAAGGTATTCCATCTGCTTGACGAAGCGTTCCTGGGGTACAGCCGATTCGTTCCCGGGAGAAGCAGCCAGGGGTATGTTATGGTATGAGAGCACCAGAAAGGAACCAGGCGCCTCTTCTGCTGCCAGCATAATGTCCGGTGTGGAACAGAGGAAGAACAGGATCAGCATCAGGAGAAGTCGCCTCGTCATCAGAACCTCCCCCTATAGGTGGCATAGAGACTGTAGCTGCCGACGGGTCGGCCATCGTACACGTTCCGTGAAAGACTGAAACCCCAGAGGAGGGCTTGAGTGTCGGAAAAGTCGTACTCCTGCTGGTATCTCAGGGAGGCGATAGATCTCGTGCCGAACCCGGTCTGGTCGTAAGCCCCCACGCTCAGGAAAAGCCGGTGAACAAATGCCCGCCCGTAGATGCGGCGGATGGTTTGTTCGATCATGGGGGTAATGGAAAAGGTCAAGTCATGACCCGGATTGAAGTACGGCGCATCCTGCAGCGAGTTCCTCGTGAGGCCGAGATCAAGGGACACCCTCATCTTCCAGTCATTCCTTACGAACAGCCCCTGCTGGTAGTTGAGCAGGGCACCCTGTCTCCTGTTCCCGTCGGAGAAGTTCATTTGGGAGAGAAAGAGCCCGTGACTGCGCCATTCGCTCTGCCTGTAGACGATGCCTGCCGCGATCTTGTCAGACGTGATGCCGAAAACCCTGGCCCGCAGTGGCACGTCCGTCGAGAAAGAGTCGTAGGAGAGGTCGAAACTCCACGCGTCATCGGGGGTGAAGTGAAGGGCCGTAAAGGAGCCGAAATCCTTTCCATCATTATAGCTGAGAGAGAATTTCTGGTTCAGCGTCCATGAACTGTTGAAGACATGACGCAGACCGAGTCCGGTGCGCTCAAATCTCTGTTTCAGGCCATTCCCGGAACTCTGTTCCCACAGGAACCAGGCATACAGCGTCGAGTAGAGGGAGAGGGGCTGCGAGAAGGTCATCTCGGTCCTGATCTCTTCAAAACCGTCTTCATCGCTCGTAAAGGAGAAATCCGCGAGCACTTCACGGAACGTTTCTATGCTCAGTTCACGGTCGAGCCTCTGGACATGCCTGTCCTTTGGGTATGCGGAAAGGAGGTTTGAGGCGAGTTCGCGCGCTTCCTCCTTGTATGCGAGCGTATTGAGGGCTGCTGCCTTGCCGGTGAGAGCACCCTTATAGTCAGGGGCAAGGGTAGCGATGATATTGAATTCCCTGAGGGCCTTGCGAGGCCAGCCGCGCCAGAGATGAACATGGGCAAGACCATTCCGTATCTCTGTATTTGCCGGGGCCTTATCCCTGAGATCCGCTAAGAACTTCTCCGCTTCCCGATAATCCTCACCGTAGGCGATGAACCACCCCCGGTCGATCGCGATCTCGAGTTTGAGCCGGTTCGGAACAACGGCATTGCCTGATTTCAAGGTATAGGGTTGTTCTTTGTCGAGGCTGTCTAAGACTTCTTCCGCCTCTCTCCACCTCCTCAATTCCTGGAGGGTATAGAATTTTCCCCTGCGGCTGTCTACCGACGAGGGCTCCAATGTTATGGCCTTGTTGTATAGTTCGAGCGCCTTATCGGGCTGCCCGAGGTAGAGGTATGCCTCTGCAGCGTTATTAAGGACCCAGGACGGCGGCGAGATGCCGTCTCGCAACAGGTCCTCGTAGGCAGCCACCGCATCTTCCATCTCCATATTCTCGGCGAGGGCGACGACATAATCGAGGCGCGCCCTCAGGTTCTTTCGGTCCTTGAGAAGGGGCTTGAGAATCTCCTTTGCAGCACGGGGTTCTCCCCACCTCAGGCGGTCTACAGCGGAATCACCGAGGAGATCTTCCTGAAGATCAGGCTGGTCGGGGAGGTCGTGGTGAGCCGTTTCAAGAGCGAGAGAAGTCGCGCCGAGGTCCGCAAGTGCCCTGAGCCTCAACCTTCTGGCAGTCTCGTTCTTCGGAACAAGGACTAATATCCGGTCGTATTCGCGAACGGCGTTCCAGAACTGCGCGAGTCTCTCGAAGACAAAGGCCCTGGCGAATCCCACCTCGATGTTCTTCTGCTCTTGCAAAGGCAGCCGATCGAGAATTTCGAGAGCCCTGCTGCCCTTCCCGTCAGCAGAGAGACAATAGGCGAGCCCGATCGTTGCCGGTAGATAGCCGGGATTTCTCTCCAGGACCAGAGTATACAGAGAGGTCGCCCTCTCAATCCTTCCGATCTTAAAATATGCCCAGGCGACCTTCGAGAGGAGGTTATTCGGGTACATACGTGCATCGTGGCCCGCAGATTCGTAGACCATAACAGCGGTTGCAAAGTCCCTGTTCAGGACGAGCACCGGGAGGTAGTCGAAGACAGCGCTCCTGTCCTTCTCCATTGCGCTCATGAGGGGGGCACGTACCCGTTGTTCACCCTCGGGGAGAGAATTGATCAGGTCATCGCGGATTCTGAAGACCTGCTCGCTGTCGACATCTCCTCTCGCAGCGATGTCGCGGTAGAGCCTCAGGGCATCCCTGTATTCGCCCTGAAGCCAAAGAAGACGGGCCTTTGCGAGGGCGAGTGGTGCGGAATCCGGGTTTTCGTGTAAAAACTGATCGATGTAATGGGAGGCATCGGAAAGGTCCCCGGCATCAGTGAGGCTTAACACGATGCCCTGCATGGCTTCCCTGTCGGAGGGGTCCTGCTCAAGGACGGCCTTATAGAGGTCTGCGCTCTTCAGAAAGTTCTTCTCTTCGCGGTATGCCGTTGCCATATTCCTGAGGAGATATGCGCGCCTCGGAAATGATGGGGGCAGTCCTTCGAAGATCTTTATCGCTTCGACATAGCTTCCGACCCAGACAAGGGTGACGAGATAGTCCGAAAAAAAAGTCGGGTATTCCATGGGCTGGTCAGTGTAAGGTTCGAGGAGTGCCAGCGCCCTTTGATACTCTCCTCCCTTAATCAGTTCCCGCACTGCATCAGCAGTCTTCTCCTCATCCTCAGATGCACCGCAGATCGATGGAGTGCCCCAGATGCAGCCGACCAGGGTGAAGACGCAGAAACTCCTCGCCAATGACTGTATGTCTCGCCATGTCATGTTGTATCCTCAGGTAAGATACCTATTTATCTATAAAAGTCCCCGAAAAGTCAAGAAGGTTCGATGTGGAGTGTCCTCCATGTCTCGTCGAACTCATGATGTGGCAGAACGTCGATGGCCGTGGCTATTTCGGTTCTGCTGAAAATAGAGTTAATGCGTGGACTGGAAAAGACTGGGTTGACTCATCATCCCTTGTTTTGTTCCTGATTCGCTACCGCGAGGACCGTGAGCACACTCAGCATTCAGCAGAAGTCAACAATTGTGACCACAATTAATTTCCCATTTGGGACAAAAAAGCACAGTCTGCTTTTTCTCATCCGCCTGCAACCTGTATCCTCACCTCAACCGAATGTTCCTGATGGTCGTCAACAAGGGAAATTGCAGCGTCGGGTTGTTCAACACCATCGACAATCACACTCGCCACGCTGCCGTCGCCCGGTTGGAGCACGGTGATCTGACGGACAGAGATATGATATAAAGTTTCCCTGTACCGGTAATGCACCTTGAACGACTCCCAATCCCCGGGCAGACACGGCGCGAAACGCAGCTTGTCTGTTTCAAGCCGGAGCCCGAGAAGTGATTCCAGGATAAGCCTGTACATCCAGCCGGCCGAACCCGTGTACCATGTCCATCCACCGCGGCCAATGTGCGGCGAGACAGCATATACGTCGGCCGCAACAACATACGGTTCTACCTTGTAGGTTGCAACCGCTTCCGGAGAGCTCGCATGGTTCACCGGGTTGATCATTGCCAGCAGTTCCCACGCGCGTCTGCTGTCGCCCAACGCAGCGAAGGCCATCGCGGCCCAGATCGCCGCATGAGTGTACTGCCCTCCATTTTCCCTTACTCCCGGGACGTATCCCTTTATATAGCCGGGATTCAGATCCGATTTGTCGAAAGGCGGGTCCAGAAGCTGGACCAGTTTATGGTCACGCCGAACGAGGCGCTTGTCCAGCGCTTCCATTGCCGTTCGTGAGCGTTCGGCATCTCCTGCGCCCGAGAGAACAGACCAGCTTTGCGCTATCGAATCGATCCGGCATTCGGCATTACGCTCAGAACCCAGAGGAGAGCCGTCGTCAAAGTAAGCGCGGCGGTACCAGCCGCCATCCCAGCCGTTCTCCTCGATATTGCCGCGCAGTTGAGCAGCTTCCCGTCTGACAGCGTTCAACAAAGGGCAGGTCTTCATGAATACGTGCAATCTTAGTGAACTGCATGAGCACTTCATAAAGAAAGAACCCCATCCAGACGCTTTCGCCTTTACCGTGTTCGCCCACAAGGTTCATGCCGTCGTTCCAATCACCCGAGCCGATGAGCGGCAGGCCGTGCTCACCGAGTCTGAGGCCATTGAGTATGGCCCGCACACAATGTTCGTACAAAGTGGCTGTTTCGTCAGACCGGCCGGGAAGATCGTAATACGAGTCCTCATCAGTGCTTACCGGGCGGCCCTCGATGAAGCGGACCGGTTCATCCAACACCCCTGTGTCTCCGGTAGCCAGAACATAGCGGCACGTTGCCAGGGGCAGCCAGAGGAAGTCGTCCGAACAGTGTGTTCGTACGCCCCTGCCTGACGGAGGATGCCACCAATGCTGAACATCCCCCTCCTGAAACTGACGGGCCGCACAGAGGAGGAGATGGTCACGAACCAGGCGGGGTTCGGTATGGATGAGCGCCATCACGTCCTGCAACTGGTCGCGGAAACCGAAGGCGCCCCCTGACTGGTAGTATCCGGACCGGGCCCAAAGACGGCACGCAAGCGTTTGGTACAGGAGCCAGCCGTTGGCCAGAACGTTGACGGACTGATCGGGTGTTTCCACCTGCACCGCGCCGAGAGTATGGTTCCAGTACTGCCAGACCGCTTCGAGAGCTCTGCGCGCGGCAGCAGGTCCGCGGAAGCGACGCACCAGGTTGCCGGCGTCATCGGCGTCCCGTCCTGCGCCGAGCATGAAGATGATCTCATGCTCCTGCCCGTCGGCCAGGTCAAAGGGGACCTGGATAGCGGCACAGGGGTCCAAAGCGGCCCCCACCTTGCCGGAAAGGTGCGACCGGGTCATCGCGACCGGACTGCGAAGCGTGCCGTTACGGCCAAGGAACTCGGTCCTGTCGCCGCTTAAGGTCCGGGTCGCATCAGCCACATCGAAGAAGGCGGTCCGGTCAGCGAACTCCGTGTTGTATGGGTTTAGCGCGAAGAGCGCTCCGGTATTGGGGTCAACTTTGGTGATTACGTGCATCCTCGATTTCGGTTGCAGATCTCCCAGCACCCATTCCACGTAGCCGGTGGCTGAAAGACGGCGGGACCGGCCTGACTCGTTCCGCACTTTCAAGACTGTGAACTTGACCGATGCGTCTATGGCCACGTAAACCCACATCTCTGAGCTGATGCCGTCCTCCGTGTGTTCAAAGACACTATAACCGAACCCGTGACGGCTGACGTAAGGCGTCAGCCCGCGGCTAGGCAGCGGTGCGGGAGACCAGAAATGGCCGCTCTCTTCATCACGGAGGTAAAAAGCCTCTCCACTGGAATCGCTTACCGGGTCGTTGTACCAGGGAGTGAGGCGGAACTCGTGGGCATTCTCGCTCCAGGTGTAAGCACCTCCGCTCTCCGAAATAACTGTCCCGAAGTGCGGGTTGGCCAGCACATTCACCCATGGCGCCGGAGTCACCTGCCCGTGTGTGGTCGTAATTATGTACTCGCGTCCATCAGGGGTGAATCCTCCCAGTTCGTTGAAAAAGGTCAGATCGCGGCGGGGCATTGCCACGACTGTGGAGGATTCGGCGCGAAGGGTCCGGGTCGGTTTGAGGCGCGGTACTACTGTTTTCACAAGACCGCGGCGGTTGATCTGGTCCGCCAGCAGTCCCCAATTGTCGCTGATGACGACGCGGGCTACTGTCTGGAGCAGAATGCTGTCTTCGTTCGATATCTGCTCAGCGAGCCTTACGAAAATGCCGCCCGGTCGATCTGTCACGTTGGCTTCAAGGCCTGCGGCAATGAGCCCCATGATCTGGTCCTGAAGAAGTTGCCGGTAACCGGCGCGATCTTCGTTCCAGATCACCAGGTCCACTGCCAGTCCTTTTAAACGCCAGTATGCGTGGGCCTGGACGAGCTGCCGCACCAGGTCGATATTGGCCGGATCTTCAATCCGCAGCAGCACGATCGGCAGGTCCCCGGAAATGGCGTATCCCCACAGACCGGATTGCCCGCGGTGGTTTTTTTTGAGAATGTCCGTGTCGGCGCGCAAAGAGGAATTGGCGTAAATTATAGAGCCGGCAAGGCGTCCGTAGAGTTGCGCGTCGGACTCCGTGACATTGAGCTGTTGCAGGACCACCTGGCTGTGTGTCCACGCCAGATCGAAGACGCGGTCCGCAAAACGCCGGTCCTGGTATTTCTCGACAAGACCCATACAGATCGTCCCGGGTTTCTCCGAGGCCGGAGACTACATCTATCGTTGCCGACGCTTCCGGATCGAGCGTGATCCGGTACCTGATTGCGACAATCGGGTCCAGCACTGAACCCTCGCTTCCAGAGAGCGCCCCTGAGAGAGTCGATCGGCCGCTCATGGCTTTCGGATTGGCGACGGTCCTTCCCCGTCCGATGAACTTCATGCGGTCAGTCTCATAGGAAACTTCTGCGATGTCCGCCCCGTGCGCGGTCATCAGGTGAAACATCCATGGCGTATGCTCTTCAAGGGAGCGGGGCCGGCGGGTGCAGAGGATCGCCCGCTGCGGGCTGATGATCTCGGTCTGAACAAAGAGATTACTGAAGGCCGGATGCAGGGCGTCCGAGGCAGACGGTGCGAGAACGACTTCAGCATAACTCGTTACGTCAATCGTTCTGCGTGTCCTGGAGGAGTTCGTAATGCGGGTCCGGCGCAGTTCGATGTCATCTTCCGGCGAGACAACGATCTCTGTATGCATATCATAGTCGAAGTCGCGGCGGCGAAACTCCGCCCGGCCTTCCGAGAAAATCGCTTCGTATGTGTCAGCCCGTTTGAGCGTAGGCTGATACGCGGTTGACCAGAACTTCCCGCTCGCCACATCGCGGAGGTAACAAAACGTGCCCCAGTTGTCACAGGTGGTGTCTTCGCGCCAGCGTGTTACCGAGATGTCCTTCCAGCGGCTGTACCCGCCGCCGGCGTTCGTGATCATCACGTGGTATCTGCCGTTGGACAGCAACTGCACCTCCGGTATCGGAGTGTTGGGGCTGCTGAAAACACGCACCGGCATTTCCGCACCACTGGAAGTCGCACGAATGTCGGAGAGTTCGGGGGTCTCCAGATAGAAAGCCGTTGCCCTTGGGACCCGCTCCTGGAGCAGGAGCATAGTGGCCTGGAACAACGGGTCCGACTCGAATCTTTTCTGCATCGGACGGTCCAGGAGCAGATGGGCCAGGGAGAGAAGGCTCATGCCCTGGTGATGTGCCATGAATGACCGTACCACCGTGCTCGATTGTCTGCGCCGCTGACGTGAGGGGGTATAGTCGATCGCTTCGTAAAAACCATAGCGGGCCTCAAAGCCTTCAGCACTGAGTCGCTGCAGGTTCAGACACGCCTCCTCAGGCGCCACCATCAACGCAAGCGCCGAGGCATAGGGCGCAATGACCAGGTCATCGGCAAGACCGCGCTTGAGCCCCAGGCCGGGCACGCCGAAGGCGCGGTATTGGTAGTTGAGATGGACGTCGACCGTGTTGTAGCCTGATTCCGACATGCCCCACGGTACGCTGCGCTGCCTCCCATACTCGATCTGTCTGTCCACAGCAGCCTTATAGGTCTGGTCGAGCAGTGTGTGTTCGTACGTCGGCATCACCAGAAGCGGCATCAGGTATTCGAACATCGAACCGCTCCATGAAAGGAGAATCGGCTCTCCGCCGGCGGTAGTGAGCAGGCGGCCCAGGGCAAACCAGCTCTCCTGCGGCAGTTGTCCCTGCGCAATCGCCACGAAGCAGCACAACCTCGCTTCCGAAGCCAGCAGATCGTAAAAACTCGCGTCCCTCCGACGCTCACCAACGTTGTACCCGATAGCCAGCAGATGACGCGTAGGGTCGAACAAAAAATCATAGTCCATGCGTGCGAGTTCACTTGACTGCAGTGCAAGACGCTCGATGTCCGCAATTCTCTCACTGGCGCGCTGGTTGCCAAGTCCTGCCAGTTCGCGCAGCGTCGGGACCTTATCGATGCTGTTCAGTGTCGAAGAATCGAGAAACATCAGATCATCGAGGGCAGCCCAGCATTGACCGGCAAAGGCGCGTGCCCACCACGCGGCTTCGTTATCCGGAGCCGGCCCATTATCCGGCCATGGTCCGCATTCGGGGCCTCGAGACTAACGACCACTTCAGCGGCGGATGCAGCCAGCTTGTCCAGACAGTGCCGCGCAGCGGCGAGCGTAGTTGGAGGGGAATTATATACGGACTCGAGGTCCTTCCGGAGTTGAGCCAGTCGGACATTGAGCGTCTCCTTCGGGAGCCATTGCGGCCGCAGCGTCCAGGAGAATCATTACTGTATCGGTGAGACCGTCAAATAATCTTGGACTCAGGATCTTTTGATCGGGAAGTGCGAGCAGACCGGGCCGCAATGTCAGCAGGTGAGCGGCGAGGTTCCCGCTGTCCACCGTCGAGATGTAAGTAGGCAGCAGCGGTTTCAGAGACTGCGTATCATACCAGTTGTAGAAGTGGCCCCGGTGCCGTTCCATGGATTCCATCGTGCGCAGCGCATTCTCCGTACGCTCGATGAGTTGTCCGGCTGAAATGTAACCGAAGTCATATGCGGACAAATTCGCCAGCAGCGCAAGTCCCATGTTGGTCGGCGACGTGCGATGCGCAACCGTAGCAACGCGATACTCCTGATAGTTATCAGGTGGCAGCCAATGATCATCAGGACCGACGAAGGTCTCGAAAAACGCCCAGGTCTTTCGTGAAAGCTTCCGGAGAAAGATAATCTGATCAGCCATCAGCCTTGCTCCGCGGCGGGTGAGAGGCCGGCTGATCCACCACGCGATAACAGGGGAGGCAAACCAGAGGCCCAGCACAGGCCCGGCCACTGCTAGCGTCGAGCGGATCTGAAAGCGACAGATAGATCAGTGCGGCGGCGGCAATAATGAGGCGCGATCCACATCGTCCGGCAGAAGTCGGCGAGGCGCCCTGTATGGCTATTACGGCTATTGCGGTCCAGGCCGTTAGACGAGATTCCATTCAAGCAGTCGTCTGTGCGTTACCAGCATCCGCCATGTGGTGCGAACAATCGCATCCAGACTGTAAAACGCCTCGTAAGGCAGACAAGCGAGCGAAAATACGGCCTGGGCGAAGCGCCTGAGCGCAGAACGCACTGAGGCAGCGAGGTGCTGACCCAGAAGCACCTCGTCCGGCTTCTGGAACATTTCCAAAATAGAGGCAATCAGGGGAGGAATCAGGATAATTCCGATTACCGACAAGGTCCAGAACCAGGCCTGATGACAAGACCGTCCAGCCCAGCAGCAGAAGAAGTGTCAATGCCGAAGGCACGAGACTGCGCCGAAGGTTATCGAAGATCTTCCATTGGGACAGTCCTGAGAGCGGATTTTTCTGAAAACGCGCCTCGGGACCGGGACCAGGCACATCCGACAGCAGCCACCGCGCAATCTGCCAATCGCCCCGGATCCAGCGGTGCCGGCGGCCCACGTCCGCGCTGTAGCAGGATGGATATTCCTCGTACAACAGCACATCGCTCAACAGCCCGGCCCGTGCATAACACCCTTCCAGAAGATCGTGGCTGAGTATCCGGTTCTCGGGGAAGCGTCCGCTCAGCGCCTGCTCGAATGCATCGACATCATAGATGCCCTTGCCGATGAACGAGCCTTCACCGAAGAGGTCCTGGTAAACATCAGAGACAGCGCGCGTATACGGATCAATGCCCGGCTCACTCCCGCACATTCGCGCATACCGCGACCGGTTTGTGCCCGGCAGGCTGGCGGCCACGCGTGGCTGAAGGATGCCGTACCCGGCAACAACGCGCTGCTTGTCTTCGTCGTAGTGTGCGCGATTCAGCGGGTGCGCCATGGCACTCGCAAACTGACGCGCCGAGTCGCGCGGTAATTGCGTGTCCGTGTCAAGTGTAATCACGTACTTTACGTTGGATAGGATTGCAGTATTACCGACGATGAGCGAGAAGCGGCTCACCGGAGTCACCATGCGCTCCCGGCCGCGAAGAAGCGAATTCAGGTCCGCAAGCTTCCCTCTCTTGCGCTCGTAACCCATCCAAATCTGTTCCCTGGGATTCCATCGGCGGGGGCGATGGAAAAGGAAGAAGGTATCGCCTTGTGTGCTCCCGTACTTTTTATTCAGCTCTTCGATCCTCTTCCGGGCCAGCTGCAACAGCGGCTCGTCCTCCGGCAGTCGTTTCCTCGTCCGCAGTCCTGAAAATCGGTAAGCAGGCCGAAGTGCAGGTTCTCGTCCCTGATTTGCCAGAAACCGGACTTCCAGCGCCTCTATCAGGTCCTCGATGTTTTGAGCGCTTATGAGCATGGTCGGGATCACGGCCAGGGTACGCGATTCCGGCGGGATCCCTTTGGAGTAGTCCATTCTCGGCAGCTGATGCGGGGTCACCAGCAGCGTAGCCAGCCAGTTAACCAGCTCCACCGCCAGTTGGCTTGCGCCCAGCATCGAGAATATGCCAATCAGCGCAAGCAGCCAGTCAGGGGACCCACCAGCGTATGCCTTCTCCAATAAGCTCCCGGTAAAAATCACCGTAATCAGCGCGATCGTAGCCGACATAGAAGGGCAAAGGAAACGCGTGGCCAATTCTCTGAAGATACCCGGATGTGGAATGGCGCACCCCTACTGTTCGTTCGAGCTGCGGCAATCCCTTGTCGATCAGGTAGAACCCGACATGCGCCGCCCGAGTCGTCTCTGGCTTGCAGTTTCGTCTACGGAGTTCGCCGCGGCCCCGGCCGCAAGCCCGATGGCTTTGAGCGCCACCTCGCTTTCGGATAGCAGGCTGCTCTTCGCTATCTTCTCCACGACGTGACGGTAGCGATCACGGGTGGCAAAATCCATTTTGCCGTAGACTCCGGCGGGGTCCTCACGCAACACCTGTTCGACCGAGCTCAGCCTCTCGACGAACTCGGGCCAATCCATCGCCCCCAGAAAGCGGAGGCTGCCGATGCTGTTGCTTATGGAGACCTGGTCAGCGGCCTGTTGCTGGTTCTCCGAATGCACTGACTGCTCTATCGTCAGGCCGGACTCGGAGAGCCGCTGCTCAATCCAGGTGAGCGGCAATGCCAGAGCAGGGCTCTGTCCCTGCAGCCGGCGGGTAAATTCCGCAACAAACGAACTCACCATGGGCGGGTCCGACCGCACCATGTCCGCAATCACCAGGATCAGGTTATTCGGGTCCTTCTCCGCTGTCTCCGTCATCTGGTCCGCCCAATAATCAGCGAGGTTCCGGTCGAGCCTGTCGGCAGCAATCCGGGCTGCAATGCGACGGAGATTCTCGATCAGCGCCAGGCGCAGCATGATGGGGATTGCCCACAATTCGCCCAGCTTCAGGACGCTCACCGTCTGGTAGGCTGCAACGAAACTGCTCAGATTTTCCGGGTCCACCCTGCCATCTCCGTGAGAGATCGTCTCCAGCGCAATGTCATAGACGCGTGGAATCCCGTCCGAGGGGCCGTTCAGCAAGCGCGGCAGTTCCCGGCTGTAACCCTTCGGCAGGTGTCTCCTGGCCGTGCGGATCTGTTCTTCGATCAGATAAAAGTTATCGAGCAGCCATTCGCCTGCCGGCGTAATCCGGCGGTCTGTCTTAAGCGCCTCTGTCAGCAGGTTGCGAGCAGAGATCAGGACGCCTTCATTTTCGGAAAGCCTTGTTAGAAGCTGGTCCGGGGCATGTCCCGGACTCAACTTGTGCGAGGCCGCCAGAATCTTGCCATGCTGTTCCATCTGGTCTCTGCTGAAAAGTTCCGATCGCAGTGGTGGCTTGTCGCCGGCGTACTTCTGTGCCAGGTCTGTTCCGCGGAAGCTCGCACGCAAATGCGGCAGGCTTCCGAGCATGGTCTTGCTGCTCAACTTCAACTTTGAGGTCTCCTTCTTTCTGAAAGCAAGTGGTCTTCTACAACTCAGAGTCTCTCACTAAATTTGAAATGGTATCCCTAATCCCTGGCATAAGCAATGCTGTCTTTTTGAAAATCCTCAATCATTCCTTCGGTCAATGACGGACGAATCCTCGAAATCATCTGCAAAAAAGTATCTGTAGTCACGACGTAATCATGCTTGCTGGCATATTCTTCATCGAAGGCGAATTGCGCAACTTGCTGGCAGAGATATTCGATGTCAGCCGGTGTAAACCGGGAGGTCATGCCCACAATTCGATCAAGATCGATCCCTTTTGTATTGAGCCTGGATAAGTAATATTCCAGAATAGTCTTTCTCCCGTCTTCATCCAGATCTCCCACAGGAATGATGCAGTCAAACCTTCCGGGACGGAGCAATGCAGCATCGAGCCGTCTGATATAGTTGGTTGCACATACGAGCAATATCTTATTCCCCTGGTTCTTCAGAAGAGGGACCTGCTTGAGGAACTCGTTTGTAATAGACTTGTCTATCATGGTTGCTTCGTCCCTGCTGCCGGCGATTTCATCAAACTCATCGATAAAGATCACCGCATCTTCAAGTGTTCTCGCTTTTTCCATGATAGCGTGGAGATTAGCGCCAAACTTCTCTATGCCGTCGGCCATAAGCATGCTGGGTAATATTTCAATATACCACCAGGAAAGCACACCTGCTATCGCCTTGACAAAATGGGTCTTTCCGGTGCCGGGAGGTCCGAAGAAAATGATCGTCTTCGGGGGAATGACGCCATGCTTTATTGAAAGGTCACGCTCTGTCAGGGGGAGGATTATCCGCCTTTGGACTAACTGCTTTGGCGGCTGGGAATCGGAGATAGTGTCCCATATTTCTCTTCCGAAGGCTTGAGCGCTCATCTCGGCCAACACGTCCTTTCGCCTGTAGTCAACATATTCCTTAACTGCCTGCTCCATATGTTCGACAAAGTCGATGCATGCCGTGCGTAATCCGACATCACGGCCGTGTTTCTCGGACATGAGCCATTTATGCTGCAGGATTTTCGGCCATAAGGCAGCGGCCATATCGGGATCGAGTTGTGTTCCGCTGATCTCAAAGATTTTATCGGCGCAAACCTGCGGCAAAGGTGTTTCTTGTATAGTTTCAATCAAAATGTAGCTCCTTTTCCAGCTAAGGGAAGTCTTCTGTCAGGCAAATCCGGCATGCACAAAAAGCAATACTCCCCTGCTGTTATAAAAATGTTTACGTGGGCCCGGTCAAAAGAGGGCTTTTGGTCTATATAATGGAAGCCCTGTGAGGGAAAGAGAGTGTATCCACCAATGGAAGAATAATGGAAGCATTCATTAAAGAATGCAAGAGGGCTGCTTTTCTAATGCTTAACTATACCACATAACTGCTCCCCACGTTTGAAATGATCGGGAGCATGCCGTGATTCCTGTTGAAAACCAATAGGTTACCTCAACGCATGGAAGGTGTTCGAAACGAGAAAAATGTCAATGTCTGACGGAATGGACAACCTTATGATAGAGATTGAAAGAAGAAATGAGGCTGCTAAAGAGTGTTAATTTCAGCTGCATCACATACGGCCCATACAAAAAAATGAGGCCCCCGCTTCTGTCCTACTCCTATGGCGCCCTTGGTAAGATACAAAGCCCATGCCCAGTCCGGCTCGAACATGCTGGTTGTCGATGACCAGTAGGATTCCTCAATACACTCAAAGGGATGTCCGTAGGGCAAAGCAGGACTGTGCATCCCGCAATCCACCAGCGATTCGAGTTCATTGATATTGGGCAGCCGCCATCCGGTCTTCCCCTTCGCATTTTGATTAAGCCGCTCCACCATCGCGAGGGCATCCGGCCAGGTAACAGGGCCATTGGAAAGATCTGCGTGCTTTGACCAGCAGAGGGCAGTCAGATGGTCAATGACTGCATCGTCTATGACTTCAAAGCGGGGGCCAGGCCAAGTACGGCCGAAACGGAATTCGCCGTCCTGCCCCGAACCTTCACAGTGAATACGTTGTCCCCTGGAATCATAACACTGCGTCTGTCCTGTGGCAGGCAGGATACCGTACCCTCTGTCTCTGACAGGCCAGAGCAGAGAGGACTGTTCCTTGTTTCCGTAAAACATGCGGCCGCCTTCCATATGCACATACCAGGCATAAGCAGGGTTGATCATCGCAGTTGTGGAAGTCCAGTGCCAGCCGAGAAAGATATTCGTAAAAGGATGGCCTTCTGGGAGTGCAGGTTTTCTCGTTTGATGGCTCATAAGACTTCGCAGTTCGCGGCGGTTAGGAAGACGCCAGTCCGAAAAACCGAACGCCGTTTCCTTATTCATGCCTGAAATGTAATCCAGCGCCTCCTGCCATTTCAAAGGGAACTCAGCAGGGTTGGCGTTTCGTGTCCATATCAGGCCCGTAAGGCGGTCCAGAACAACTTCCTCATATTGCTCAAAACGCGGCTCAGGCCAGGCTAAGCCCCTTTTGAATTCCGCATCCTGCCCGCTGCCCTGGCAGGGGGTCTCGCGGCCGGCTGTGTCGTGGCATGTTATCTGACCTGTCTGGAGATAACTCCCTGCGATTTCATGTTTATGGCCTTTCATATTGAAGAACCCGGAAATTCATGCTCCGCTATTCCCTTCCGTTAAGATAATTAATCTTATCACACCGGCCCTGTTTCTTTTTCTGCCGATGTCCCTGAAGAGGCCTCTTAAGAAAAGCTTAGATTGCACTCTGACCGGAGAATACAAGGGGCGGCATTGCACGTCCCTGCTCCATAATGTTTATTGTCCTTTACCGCTTGTCGAAGAGGGAGAAAAGTGAGATGATTACATTATTCGTGGTAGGAATGCAGGAGGTATACAGATAAAACTTCGATGTTTATACAGGGATTAGGAGGAAAAGCATAATGGAAAAGCTTACATTGAATGTCGAAAAGATTTTTTGTGAAGAGTGCTCTCTTGCCTTGAGAAGGTTTATCGGTAAGATGGAGGGAGTTGAATCCATTGATGTTGAAGAGGGGAAAGTGGCTGTTGCATTTGATGAAGCAAAAATAACAGAACAAGAGCTCTCAAGAATCACAAAGGACAGTATTGAAAAGCTGGGATATAAACTTGAAAAATAAGCCGGTTGGTAGTTCAGAATTTTATCTGCATTTAGTCTTTCAGCGCATGCACGGAAGGGCGGCGGCATGAAGGGTTACCGATAAAGGGATATTATGCAGAATGAACATGGGACATAGTGAAACTTAATCTTTTTGAAAAACTTATAACGAACAACCCTGTCAGGGCTTCTATCCAAAGGCGTATTGAAGGTCCGATGCTGAAGAAGATGGGAAGTCAAAGCTCGTATCCGTTAAGCCTTGAGATCGGGTGCGGCGCAGGTGTAGGCGCAGAGGTGATAGCAGAACAGTTCGGCGCAAAGAAAGTCATCGCAGCTGATATAGACCCTGAACAGATTGAACTGGCAAGAAAGAACCTCATTCCGGAGCTTAAGGAGAAAATAGAGTTTAAAGTTGAGGACGCAATGGCCCTGGATGAGCCTGATGAAACATTTGATGCTGTTTTTTCATTTGGTGTCCTGCATCACATGGAAGACTGGAGAAAAGCGGTCAGGGAAATCTCAAGGGTATTAAAGAGGGGAGGGGAATTCTTTTTTGAAGAACCATTTCGTCCCTTTTTAAGAAATGTTATTGTCAGGACCTTAACCGATCACCCCAGAGGGGGCGAATTTGACTTTGAAGAGTTTAAGGATGAATTGGATGCAAAATAATATCGATATAGTCGATATGAAACGCATCAAAGACATTGCAATGTTTTGCGTGGGGAGAAAACGATGAAGGTTACAGACCCTGTCTGTTGCCGGGCGGCGCTTGACCCGGGGACAATTATCATAGTTTATGAATTATTGTGTGCTAAAAAATAATTCTTATGTTTTTTCCCTGAAATATGGTAATCTAAGATGTCAACTATTCATTAATACCGTTGAAAAATATATCATTGAAAATCGTTTGATAATGACATTGGGAGTTTCATGAAAGAGATAAAAGAGATAATTGATATGGGGAGACGTCTCGACGAACTGACCTGTGAGGTATACAGCCAGTTTGCCAAAAGAGCTGATTTTGACCCTGCCCTCGTCGCCCTCTGGACTGACATGGCGGAGTGGAAAAAAATTCATCTTAAACACTGGAAAAAGATATCCAAAACTTTTGCTATATAAAAACATGCTCAACAAGACAGACGAGGAACTAAAGACGATAAATAAGCAGATGAAGAATATACAGTCCGAGCTTGTTGAATTCCTGCGGAGACTGAGGAAAAAGACGATAACACAGAACGAGGCTGTTTCCCAGACAATATTGAATGAATTTTGCATGATTTCTGATATATTTCTGGAGATATTTTTTACTTACGGAGAGACACTTGAGGACAGATCCGGAAGTTTTGTTAAGGAATGCGGATTTCATCTGGAGAGGATGGCCAATGCGCTGAAACCTTATATGAGACTCAATCCGTTATATGCGGTGCTTTTGAAATCAATGGTCGAGTTTAAATACAAGTATGACTTTCTAGAGAGAAATTACGGCAGAAGGAAGAAGGCCGCTGGCTAAGACCAATGAGCTATTGCGCACTTTATAGTGAGACTTGGAAAATAAGCTCAATATCAAAGGTCTTTTCGAAAACGAACAGGAACTGCTGGATACCATAAAGAAGCGCAAGATCTGTTATGACTCCGAGCCGTACTACAGGACAAAAAAAGGAGAGCTCATACAGATAGGATACCAGTTGGGCATCTACGGGACCTTCCCTGAAGGACACAAAAATGCAACTCCTGATGACCCGGAATTCAGCAATGTCCTGCGTGACGTCCGAAGAGTTGCCGAAGCCCTCTCAAATACCTGCGACCCCCTTCATATGTGTGAAGCGACGATTATTGATTCAAATACCGTGACCTATGCCCATGAGAGAAAGATGAGGCCGGATGTGACGGTCCATATCCCTATCTTTGACCAGCAGAATTACGGACATCCGGTCGATGACAAAGTAAGGAATACCCTGGAGATGGCAGAAAAAATACTCGAGAGTGCTGGAGCAAAGAAAATACGGTGGGAGTAATAAGCTAGAGAGCCTCGGGTCTTTTTGCCTGGATGTACGCGGAAAATACCATTTTTTCGATCCCTTCGCCGAACTTCCAGCTTTTGATTATATCATCGCTGTTATCTTTGTCCTGGATCGCAATACCGGTAAACCCCGCATTGTTGAGAAGTTTCCGGAGTTCCTCCACGGGAACCGAGCCGGTTATTCAACCGCTGTAGGCGTTTTCATTTTTTTTGATTTCTTCTGTGAATTCGCCTTTCTTCAAAATATCTGAGATTGTCAGTCTTCCACCGGGTCTTAATACCCTGAAGGCCTCCTTGAAAACAGACTGTTTCTCAGGAGAAAGATTGATCACGCAGTTTGAGATGATCACATCGACCGAGGAATCCTCAAGAGGGAGGTGTTCAATTTCTCCGAGCCTGAACTCTACATTTTTTAAGCCCAGTTTTTTTGCATTTCCCTTTGCCTTGGCGATCATATCAGGTGTCATGTCAACTCCGATGACGTATCCCTTTGGGCCGACCTTCATGCACGACAGAAAGGCGTCAAAGCCTGCTCCGCTCCCCAGATCGAGGACTGTCTCGCCTTCCTTAAGGTCTGCTATGGCATGGGGGTTGCCGCATCCGAGGCCGAGATTCGCTTCGCCGAGTCCGATTTTCAGTTCTTCATCAGAATAGCCCAGCCGCCTGCCGGTTTCCAGCAGGCTTTCTGTTCCGGCATTTGGAGTGCAGCAGCTCGACGGGGGGAAGATGGAAAACGCGTTTGTGGCCACCCCTGAGTAGCTTTTAATTACAAGCTGTTTGATTTTTGTCTTTTCTTTATCCATAATGGAGATAGTCGTGTATGTTAAAGAGTATAATATTAACTGCTTTATATTATAACATAGACCAGATATGTCAGGTGAAGGGAAAATGAGACTGCTTTTTATCGGCGATTCATTGATAGAGTATTTTGACTGGCAGGAGCGGTTCCCGAAAAACTCTGTCTACAACATGGGAGTTGCCGGCGAGACTGTTGAAGGCCTGTACGCAAGGCTCCAGGTTGTTTACCTGCAGCTGGATACTCCGGACGCAATTTTTATCATGTCCGGCATCAATAATCTTGCTATGGGCTGACAGAAAATTCATCACGACCTACCGCAAGATTGTCAGAGGATTGAAAAAACAATACAAGTCCCCGAGGATCTTTGTGCAGAGCCTGTTGCCTGTCCTTTTCCCATGGATCTCGAACGATGAGATCAGGGGAATCAACCTGCAGCTTAAAAAAATGGCTGACGCTGAAAAGGTTGGCTATCTTGATATATATTCCCTGTTCCTTGACCCTGAAGGCCGAACCATTGCAGACTATCTGCTTGAAGACGGCGTGCATGTGAGCCAAAAGGGTTATCAGTGTCTGGTCAAATGAAATTGAAAAGCATTTATGAAAAAAACAGGATAAAAGGAGATAGATTGTAATGTCCAAAAGAAAAGGACCTATGCAGCAAGAGTCTAAAACAGACTTTGATGATAAAAAATCCCTTGAGCACGCTGAGGCCCAGCAGCAGGAAGATGTACTGAAGGCTGTTGAGGCTGGTGATGTGAAAAGTCTTAAGGAACTCCTTGAGCGTGAGCACAGGAAGAGGATGCCTGATGCAATTGTCTCGCCGATCAGCGAGGAAAATACGGCACGATTCCTGGAACAGCCCGGCATAGAAAAGGACCTGTTTGACGGCATCCTGAAAATTGCCTCTGATAATAATCTCACCCCTGACTGGGTATTGATACGCGCGCTGAAGGCATATGTGCGGGAGTATCAGAGGACGGGTCGGCTGTAAAGTGGAAGGCAGGAGGGTGATCCATGCACTATTTTAAGGTTTCCCCGGTAACTTCATTGAATTTCAGGACCTTTTTGCCTTTATGATCCTTCAGAAACTCTTTTGCAGCTGTCTCTGATGCAAGGGGGACCAATTCAGCACCCATAGGACCGTTCACATCACTCCCCAGGACGAAAAAGACCTTCCGGGCATCCGTGAGCTCCGTAGAATAGTATTCTGTTATGTAAATAGCGCTGATATCAGAGGCTGTTTTTGACGGATTATATTTCTTTAAATCCAGGTAATATCTGAACATGTCTTTGGGGCCGTCGAACACGGCATAGGTGCCATCAGTAAAAATAATTTCAGCCAGCCAGTTCTTATACCCGGAAACGAACATGCCGCATACAGGACATTTGTCCGACTTCTTGACTGTAACAGGCTTTTTATCAGCTGCAAAGGACAGCGTCGCTGAAAGAAACAGCATATAAAGGATTGCCGGTATCAACGGATAAAATTTTTTATTCATGATATATCTCCTTTTTGAAGGTATATTGCATGAGAGGCGAGGACAGGGTATTTACATGTTTTTATTATAATCGCAAGATACGGATTATTTCAGAATATCGAGTTCAGAACAAAGCCGCGGCCTCGTTATATGAGCCGCTTTCCTGTAGGCAAGGCTTAATTACAAACCTGCCGTCTGCCATTTCAAGTACCCTGTGACAGTGGTCTGAGAGGGTTTTGTTATGGGTGACTATTACGAAGGTGGTCCTGTTTTTTCTGTTCAGTTCAATGAAGAGATCGAAAAGCGCGTTGCCTGTTGTAGTATCAAGGTTGCCGGTAGGCTCATCCGCAAGCACGATCTTCGGATTCTGCAGGAGCGCCCGTGCAACTGCGACACGCTGCTGCTCTCCTCCTGATAATTCACCCGGACGGTGTTTCAGTCTTTTGGAAAGGCCGAGTTCCTCAAGGATCTGTTTTGCCCGGTTTTCTGTTTCCTTCATAGGACCTGTTGCTGATCAATCCCGGAAGCATGACATTTTCAAGGGAATTGAATTCAGGAAGCAGGTGATGGAACTGGAATACAAAGCCGATGCTGGAATTTCTGAACTCTGCCAGCCTCGCGTCATCCAGAGAGAAAACGTCCTTACCCTGAAAGAGGACTTTCCCTGAGCTGGGTTTATCCAGTGCGCCGAGTATATGGAGCAGTGTGCTCTTGCCGGCCCCGGAGGCCCCAATTATGCCCAGCATTTCGCCTTCAGCTATTGTAAGGTTGATGTCTCTGAGTATGTTGAGTTCCCCTGCCTCTGTTTTGAAGGATTTATGGATCTGTATAGCCTCTATCAGATTTGGCATATGCTAATTTACGCTCCTATTCATATCTCAGCGGCTCTACAGGGTCCAGTTTAGCGGCCTGCCAGGCAGGGTATATTGTTGCCAGGAAGGTTATTGTTATTGCAGAGACCGATACTGTGACAAAGTCAAAGAGGTTCATCTTGACCGGGAGATGGCTTAAATAATAGACATCAGCAGGAAGTTTTATGAGCTGATAGGTGTTGAGGATATAACCCAGGCCGAATCCGCCCAGGACCCCGATTGTCGTCCCTATGATGCCTATGAATAATCCCTGGATCATGAAAATAGCCATGATTGACTTATTGGTTGCCCCTATGGCCTTCAGTATCGCGATTTCCCTGCTTTTTTCTATGACATTCATAATAAGGTTGCTGATGATATTGAAGGATGCCACAAGTATTATCAGAACGAGGATAACAAACATCGCAAACTTTTCGAGCTTCAGGGCTGAAAAAAGGTTTTTGTTCATCTGCATCCAGTCCATAACATAGTAGGGGAAGCCCAGTTTTTCCTGCAGGTGTTTTTTTATTTCCGGGGCCTTGTAAATATCCTGCAGTCTGACCTCAACACCTGATATTGTGTTGTCCATGCCGAAGAAGTCCTGTGCTGCTTTGATATTTGTCAGGACAAGGCTCGAGTCGTATTCAAACATGCCGATTTCGAATATCGCTACTACCCTGAATTGTCTGATCTTCGGCAGCATTCCCATCGGGCCGATCTCACCCAGGGGAGAAACGATATTGATCTTGTCGTTTATGAAGACCCCGAGGCTGGATGCCAGTTCTTTCCCCAATATGATGCCAGGCATGTCGCCTTCCTCTGAGAGTTTCGAAAAGTCGCCGTCTTTTACATGGGAGAGGATATCGGTTGTCTGCGACTCTTTATCCAGGGTTTATGCCCCTCAAAAAAACACCGTGTGTCCTGTTGCCGGAAGATACCATTACCTGTCCGAGGACAAACGGCGCATATGAAATTATGCCCTTCTTCACCTTTGAGTTTTTCGGCTGTCTTTTCATATGACTGTATGGCCCCCTTGTAATCCCTGATGATAATATGGGCATTGGCGCCGAGGATTTTTTTCTGCAGGTCCTGATGGAATCCGCTCATTACAGATAAAACCACGAGCAGCGCCATGACGCCGACCGCGACCCCGCTGATAGAGATTGCGGTGGTCACAGAGACAGCGCGGTATTTTTTCTTTGATTTGAGGTACCGCAGGGCTATGAAAAGCTGGTAGGGAAGTTTCATGGCTATCCGCTATTTTTCAGGCTTCAGCTGAGGGAAGAGCACAACATCGCGAATGGAGTGCGAATTTGTCAGCAGCATGACAAGTCTGTCGATGCCTATCCCTTCACCGGCAGCAGGAGGCATTCCGATTTCCAGGGCCTTTATGAAATCTTCGTCCATTTCATGGGCTTCATCGTCACCCGCCTCCTTTGCTTTGACCTGCTCCAAAAAACGCTCTCTCTGGTCAAAGGGGTCGTTTAGTTCAGAGAAGGCGTTGGCGATTTCCCTGGCGGATATAAAGAGTTCAAACCTTTCGACCAAGGCCGGATTGTCAGCCTTTCTTTTGGCCAAAGGAGAGAGTTCAACAGGATGATCAGTGATGAAGGTCGGCTGTATAAGAGAGGGTTCGACCTTTTCCTTAAATATCTCGTCGAGTATCTTGCCCATTGATGATCCAGTTGGGAATGTCGATCTTGTTGGCCCTTGCCCATGATTTTGCCTTTTCAGCGTCCGTGAATACCTCGGATGGGACGCCGTTTTTTTCGAGCGCCTCAAGCATCGGGACCCTTGGCCATGGCGGGGTGAGATCAATCTCCGTATCACCATAGGGTATTTTCATTGATCCGACCGCCTTCATTGCCGCATAAGAAAAAAGTTCTTCTGTCAGGGACATCAGGAAGTTATAGTCTTTATAGGCGATATAGAATTCCAGCATCGAAAATTCAGGGTTGTGCCTCGTAGATATGCCTTCATTCCTGAAATTCTTGTTCAGCTCATAAACCCTCTCGTATCCTCCGACAAGGAGTCTTTTGAGGTAGAGTTCAGGCGCTATCCTGAGATAAAGGTCTATGCCGAGCGCATTATGAAATGTCTTGAACGGTTTTGCTGTTGCGCCGCCCGGTATCTGGTGCATCATGGGAGTTTCCACTTCTATAAACCCTCTGGCCTCAAGAAAATCCCTTACAGCTTTTATGATGATGCTTCTCTTTGCAAAGTTTTCCCTGACCTCAGGGTTTACGATAAGGTCAATATAACGCTGCCTGTACCGTGTCTCGATGTCCTTCAGCCCATGCCATTTTTCAGGCAGGGGGCGGATGGATTTTGTAAGGAGGCTGAAGGTTTCAACTTCAACAGTCAGTTCATTTGTCTTTGTCCGAAACAGCCTGCCTTTAATGCCGATGATGTCCCCGATATCCAGCTTTTTAAGCAGGTTATGCTTTTCGCCAAGGACGTCTCTTTTGAGGTATATCTGGATCTTACCTGTACTGTCCTGTATATGCGCAAACGCGGCCTTGCCGAAATCCCTCATTGTCATGATCCTTCCTGCGAGGGAGCAGGTGATATGTTCTGCCTCAAGGGACTCCTTTGTTGTATCTGAGTATTTGTTCATCAGCTCAGCAGTATGATCAGAGGCATCAAAGGGGTCTCCATAGGGCTTTATGCCCATTTCCCTGAGTTCGCTGACTTTTTTGATTCTTTGCTCCATAAGTTCGTTGATGTCTTCCACTGTTACCTCTAAAATTAAGTATTTGATTTATTCATCTAAGGCACATTAATTCCGCTGGGGGACTATGTCCTCTAAAGGGCAAGCTGATTATGTCACATTTGAGTATTTTTCCATGAGATAGGAGATGAGCGATTCTACTCTGGAGGCAAGGGCGTCGGGATTGGGATCAGCGCCTTTATTCATATAATTTGCAGGTGCAAGGTCCTCCATCTGTTTTCTGAGATTATCATCAGCTTTTTCACCCGAGAAAAAAATAACAGGCACTGCTTTGCTGTTGTTCTGTGTTTCGAGTGAACGTATCGTCCGCGCAGCAGTGAGACCGTCCATGACAGGCATATTGAGATCGATGATCGCTATGTGCACAGGCTGCTTATCCTTAAGGAGCTTTGAATAAGCTGATATAAGTTCAAGTCCGTTTTCGAAGGAAAGTACATTGTCCGAATATTTTTTTTCATTCAGCATGTCTTCGATTATTTTTCTTGTATACTTTGAATCGTCTGCTATGAGCGCATAACCCTTTTCAACAGGTTTCTGCGGTTCATACAATTTCTTGATATCAAGGATGAACCCGCAGTACATGCACGTGAATTCAAGACTTTCATTTCTTTCGAAAGTATTGAAAGGCACCTCTTCATTACAGCATAGACAGTATTTAGTATCCCCCATATTGGTTCTAAATTATAATTATTGTACTTTTTTATTGCAAGCCCGGGCATTTTTTTCTTTTATTTGATAAAGTATGTGCCAATAAAGACAGACGGGGTGCGTCGATGAAATTAAAGTTCCTGGGTGGCGCTAGAACAGTTACAGGCTCATGTTTTTATCTCAGCAACGGCGATATCAAGATACTGGTGGAATGCGGTATGCACCAGGGACATGACGCTGATGCTGTCAACAGGGCGCCCTTTGAATTCGACCCCTCCGAGATATCATGTCTGTTCCTCACCCATTCACATCTTGATCATATAGGGCTTGTCCCCAGGCTGGTGAAAGAGGGCTTTAAGGGGAAAATCATAACAACCTCAGCTGCTGCCGATATTATTGAATTAATCCTATATGATTCCGCCCATATCCAGGAAAGCGATTCGGAGTGGTATAACAGAAAAGCCCTGCAATCAGGGCAGCAGACCATCGAACCTCTATATTCAAGAAAAGATGTGCTTATGGTCCTCCCCCTCATTGAGCGTAAGAAATATAATGTAATGGAAAGGCTCTGCAAAGGCGTCCGGTACCGTTTTGTAGACGCAGGACATATACTCGGGTCCGCAACTCTTGAACTCTGGTACCAGGAAGGTCAAGGTGAAAAAAAGATTGTTTTTTCAGGCGACATTGGCAAGAAAGAGAATCCCATAGTCCAGGACCCTGTTTTTGTAGAAGAGACGGACTATCTTACGATTGAGTCGACCTATGGCAACAGAAACCACAAGGGTATGGAAGAATCAATCAATGAGCTTGTTGATGTCATCAGGACTACGTTTAAAAGGGGGGGGAATGTGATCATACCCTCCTTTGCGCTCGGCAGGACGCAGGACCTGCTTCTGATCCTCAACAGGCTTGTGAAGGAGGACAGGCTGTTTCGGATTAATGTTTATATAGACAGCCCGCTTGCTGAAAAAATCACGAGGGTTTATGTCGCACATCCGGAATATTTTGATGAAGAGGCCAGACAGATATTTAATATCAGCAGCAGGGACGCCATGAGGATCCATTTTACGATGAGCGTAGAGGATTCCATGGCCCTCAACAGGATCAGGAAAGAGGCGATTATCATAGCCAGTTCAGGCATGTGCGAAGGCGGGAGGATCCGCCATCATCTCAGGCATAACCTGGGAAGAAAAGAAAGCAGTATTGTTTTTGTCGGATACCAGGCTGAAGGGACGCTCGGAAGAAAGATTGTCGATGGGGCAAAAGATGTCGAAGTGCTCGGAGATACGATAACGTGTCAGGGCAGGTATCCATACCCTCGGCGGGTTTTCGGCACATGCGGACCAGAGTGAGCTGCTCCACTGGATATCCTGTTTCCAAAACAGCCCCGAGATATTTATCGTACATGGTGAAGAAAAAGTATCATTGGAATTTCAGGAGCTGATTCAGCAAGAGGTTTCCATACAAGACCCACGTGCCCCATAAGGGCGAGGAATTCAGCATATAGCCTGCAGTATACAGTAAATGTTTCGCCAGAGACGAAAGTTCGCTAGAGATTCTCGCTTATCGCCTGCGGCTGAACCGTCGGGGAAGACATTCCCTGTCATTTGATCAACGGCTGACTTTTGCTTTGCGTCTCTGCAGTGCTTAGGCAGACAGCTTAATTGTTCCAATGCTATATCGGCCTATGCGGTAATTAGTGAAAAATGGGGACTAAAGATCAATGATCTCCGCTGTCATTTTTGACAGGTCTGCAACAGCCACAGTAGGTTTGCCGTAAAGCCAGCCTGAGGCCTCGCCGGGATTAATGATCAGGGTGTTTTTTACTGTTCTGATATCAGGCGTATGCGTATGACCGTATATTACCAGATCATAACAGCCGCTTTGTGCCAGTGCATCTATTATGTGATGCTCGTGCATTACAATAATTTTCCTGTTGGCCAGTTCAAGGAGATGGGGCTGGTTATAGACCCTTCCGTCAGAATGTTTTTGCAGCAGGAGCCTGTCGCCGTCATTATTGCCGAAGATGCCTGTGAAGCCGGAGTGCAGGTCTTTGAGGACCCGAAAAGTGAAGGGAGAGGTGAAATCCCCTGCGTGAATCACATGCTCTACTTTCCTGGCATTGAAATAATCTACAGCCTTTTTCAGGGTCATCATGTTGTCATGCGTATCAGCGATTATGCCTGTAATCATGGTATATAAATCTACCCCTCGATGTCTGTTATTTTTGTAGTATCATCAAAGAGCGTGACCTTATATTCTTTGAGGTTGTCGAACTTCCTGAGAAGTTCTGACAATGTTTTACCCGCATCTTCAACTACCCTGAGTTTTTTCTGGACTGAATCGATATTGAGCTTATTGCCCTCACTTATTTCATCTGAGAGGAGATCTATCGCCATAGCCAGATATGTCAGCGGCTGCCTTATGTGGTGCAGGAAGGCGCGTGCAGTATCTATGACAGCCATGTCCTGTCTTGATTTGACAAGTTCTGCTGTAGTGATCCTCAGTTTTTCTATATAGTCATGGAGGGTGATATTGACTGTTTCAAGTTCATCGTTGATTTCTTTGAGTTCATCCTCTCTTTCTTTGGCTGACCTTAAGCATTTTGTTAAAGACAGTCGAGAGTTGTCCAATCTCATCCTTTGATTCAACAGGAACTGGACGGTATAAGTCGCTCTGTCGTCGATCTCCGAGGCTGCAGCAGAGAGCATAGTGAGCGGTCTGGTGAGTTTTCTGGCCAGTAAAACAGAGATGCCGAGTGCGGCAGCAAGGACAGCGATAGTAATATAAAAAAGTGAAAACATGATATGTCTTATAGTCTCCTTGCCCAGCCTCTCTGAGATACCCACCCTGAGCGTTCCTGTTGCTGAGTCATGAATAGGCACTGAAAAATCGGAATACGTGTTTTCACCCAGTGTAACAGTCTTGCAGTCGATCTCATTTTCTTTGTGCGTTACAGCAAAGAGTTTTTCCGGGACAGCATCATTGAAGGTATGGACCAGCACCTTATTGTCCTTCTGAATAAAAATATAGGCTATTTCAGAGTTTGTCTTCATGATATTCCTGAAATTTGTTTCTATTTCAGAAAAATCGTATGACTGCAAGATGATGGTATGTGTTTTCAGCGATTGTTGCGGCAAAAGCCCTGCTGTCTGCAACACTTTCTTCATGGAGAACTTTTTTCACATAGAGTTCAACAAACAACACAGAGACAGAGGCATATAATATGACGATAAAAGACATTCCCAGGAAAAGCTTGTACTTGAAAGAGAGGTTTTTCATCCTAAAATTATGGAACGAATAATTTTAAAGACGGGGAAAAGGTTTATCATGCAGACATTTTAATAATTAAATTTAGAATAATCAATGAGATAACCTCTGAATTCAGATTTTGCATCTAGAGATACCTGGAGAAGAACTGCACTATGGAGGTTTTTTTGTACCGCCGCAAGCGAAGACCGGTATTAGTCACCTAGCCATAGCTTTATCTCCGACCGGCTTTTCCTCTGCGTTCCAAAGCCAGCCGAACAAGCTGTCGTTGCAATGTATCTGACGGCGCACTATAATTATGATTATAAGGTTGTGTTTTTTAAATTATGCTAAGGAGGTAAGTATGCTGAAAAAGTTTGGAGTAATTCTTCTTGCTGTTCTCTTTATCGGGTCCATGGCAGGACAAGGCGCCGCAAGCGCTCAGGAAAAGCCGACCGCTGATGCTGACTACGCAAAGGCCAGGGTTTCGAAGGCAGGAACATTCAAGGCTGCATACACAAGTGATCCCGAGGCTGTTCCGGTGAACATGATCCATTCCTGGAAACTCAAGGTCGAGACCGCCGACGGCAAGCCGGTCAAGGATGCCGAGATCACGATTGAGGGAACCATGCCCGAACACGGTCATGGTATGCCTACGCAGCCCAAGGTCACGAAGAACTATGGTGATGGGACCTACCTTGTGGAAGGAATGAAGTTCAGCATGCCGGGATGGTGGGTGATGACCTTTAGTATCAACGCAGGCGGAAAAACCGACAGCGTTACCTTCAACCTCCAGTTGAAGTAATTTCATACATAACAAACGTTGGAGGTCATAATGTTCAGGTTTAGTTTGCTCACGCTTGTTTTCTTGCTTTTTCTTATTGCGGGTATGGGCAGCGTGAGTATGGCAGCCGGGGACAATGACCTCCAGCAGATTCATCAGTGGAGCGAGGAAGATAAGAAGGTGATCCATTCCCTCTCCCTTTCCTCTCTTCCGCTGCTGCCTTCTGACCCATCGAACGCCTATGCTGATAACCCCAAGGCGATAGCATTGGGAAAGCAGCTCTTCTTCGACAAACGGTTCAGCGCCAACGGAAAGGTCTCCTGCGCTACCTGTCATATTCCGGAATATTTCTTCACTGACAAACTTGCACTTGCAAAGGGCATGGCCACCACAACGCGGAGAACCATGCCGCTCATCGGTGCAGCCTATCAGGCCTGGTTTTTCTGGGATGGCAGGAAGGACAGCCTCTGGTCTCAGGCCATCGGCCCGATCGAGAGCGCTGTGGAGCATGGCGTCACCCGTTCGTTCTGCGCCCACCTGATAAGCGACAGGTACAAGAGCGAATACGAAGAGATATTCGGCAGCCTCCCGAAGATAAACCACAGGAGCTGCCCTCCGAAGGCGAGCCCGGGCACGGGTAATCCTGCTGCACTGAAGCTCTGGAACGCGATGAAGCCCGGAGACCGGGAGGCGGTCAACAGGGTCTATGCGAACATCGGCAAGGCGATTGCCGCTTACGTGCGAAGAATAGTGCCTTCTCCCGCACCGTTCGACCGGTATGTCGATGCGGTACTCAGGAACGACCCTGCAGCCGCAGACAAGGCAGTGGGCCGCGATGCGGTGGCAGGCCTGAGACTCTTCATCGGTAAAGCCAAATGTATTAACTGCCACATAGGTCCGCTTTTCACCAACAGCGGTTTTCACAACGTTGGGCTCAATAATCCCAAGGATAAAGGCAGGGAAGAAGGCATCGAAAAGGTGCTTTCGGACGAGTTCAACTGTCTCGGGAAATACAGCGATGCCAAGCCTGAAGAATGCGGCGAACTGAGGTTCATCGATAGGAACAAGAGCAAATATACAGGCTCATTCAAGACCCCGACCCTGCGAAATGTTGCAGACCGGCCGCCCTATATGAACGCAGGGCAGTTCAAGACCCTGGAAGAGGTGCTCTTCTTCTACAGGAGGAGTTTAAGCCGGGAAGTGGAGCATCAGGAGCTGACTACTGATGAGCTTACAAATATCGAGGCCTTTCTGAAGACGCTTTCGGGACCTTTAACGCCTCCATAATAGACATATGGCAACAAAATACCACAGATGTGGCAAAACCTTGCCGCTTCGCATACGGACTATCGGACTCGATAGTAGCGACCATTGCAATCTTTAAACCTTCTTTCTTATCAGAGACAAGATCATCCTGAAAAAGATGCAGGATTATCTTGTTCGAATCGACTGACCTGATTGGGAAGAAGAAGTCAAATTGCCTGATGAATTAAAACCTGTTGGATTTGTTTGGATTAAACAGCCCTGAAAAATTATAATATTCAATGTCCAGGAACAGACTTTTTACCTTAGAGCAGACCACGGATGATATTTCTGATGGATACAGTCCTGATACTCTGGAGAGCCTGTTTCACCGGGCCATGGTAGCAATATACGACTATGTCCTGCTTGAGCGCAGATATGATGCAAACAGATATCTGCACCTGCTTGTCGCAGACGGTGGTGTAATGACAGCAAAGGCTTTTCTCAATAGTCCGGGCTTTGGTCCAGGCTTTGAAGGTTTATGGCAGCGGGGCCCTCTTGAGAAGACAATGGAATACCTTGTGCTTCAAACGCAATTTTCCGGTTTATTCACAGAGGCGGAAAAAGAGACGGCCAGAAACAGATTGCTGGAATGCGGCTATATTCCGGATTCACCCAAATAGTGCAATTAACCACAGATGTCACAGAGAAATGCAGTGAATAGTGAATTGTAAATAGTAACTACTCAACAATTCAACTACTCAACGACTTATTATTTTACCCTCTGTGAACTCTGTGGTTTCTTTAATGCTTTTTTAGGGTTCATGAAAATAGGCACTGCCGGAATCAGCCTGGTTTTTTATTTTTTCTCCAGAAACCTCAGAAATTCAACCGCAGGACGTGAGAGAAATTTGTCCTTGAGATAAACAACGCCGAGATTTCTTGAAAAGTCCGCGTCCTGTATATTCGCCTTCACCAGGAGGCCGCCTGATATTTCCTGCTCCACTGCCTTGTCAGGCAGTATGGATATTCCGAGGCCGGCCTTTACGAGTCCCTTGATAGTCTCGATATATGCCACCTCCATCGCAACATTAGGCGTCAGCTTTTTTTTGGAAAATGCTGCTTCGATGGTGTTCCTTGTGGTTGTCCCTGCCTCCGGCAGAATCATCCCGTAGCTTGCGATATCTTTGAGCCTGATAGTCTTGAAAGACTCCAGTGGATGGTTTTTAGGGAATACCAGTGACATAGGGTCTTCCCATATGGTCTTTGAGACAAGTTTAAATGTGGTCTTCGGCAAGGTGATGACACCGAGATCAACGAGATTTTTGTTCACCATATCAAGGATTGTCTCGGAACGGTGGCACCTGAGCTTCAGGTCCACTTTCGGAAATGCCGAGATGTATCTTTTGAGGAGATCAGGAAGCCGGTGGAGGCTGATGTGGTCGCTTGTGCCGATGACAAGCTCCCCGGAACATTCCGCTGACATGTCCTTTACAGCTGTCTTTGCCTCCTGTACAAAACGGAGTATCTTTTCCGCATAGGCGTAAAGGACCTCGCCTGTACGCGTAAGAAATACCTTCTTGCCGATCCTGTCAAAGAGCTTTTCGCCGAGTTCATCTTCAAGGGCCTTTATCTGCTTGCTCACAGCAGGCTGGGTGAGTAAAAGCTCCTCGGAGGCGCGGCTTATGCTCCTGGTTTCAGCGACTTTTTTAAAATATGAGAGTTGATAAAAATCCATACTAAAAGTTATAGAAATAATAATAATAATGAATTTGAATAATAGATGACATTATGATATTTTAAAATACAGCAAAAAATCAAATATAATTGTAATAGTTCAGTATCAGCTTCAGCGGTCAGCTTTCAGCAAGAAAGGCGAACAAAAGACTTATAGGACTTAGCCTAACCCGTCTGTGAGCTTTGTATATTCCGCTTTTCGCTGCAGCTAATGGCTGACAGTACCAAGTCAGAGAAAGGTAAACGAAATGGCAATGACACTGGCAGAAAAGATTTTCAAGTCCCATTTGAGGGACGAGCCTTTTCCAGGGACCAAGGTGCTGGATATCGATGTTGTTATGTGCCACGAGATAACAACGCCCATAGCGATAAACGATCTTGTGGCAAGGGGAAAGGACAGGGTCTTTGATCCTGAGAAGATAAAGGTGGTCATCGACCACGTCACCCCTGCAAAGGACACCAAGACAGCACAGCAGGGCAAGATACTCAGGGACTGGGCAAAAAGGCGGAACATAAAAGACTTCTTTGATATAGGGAAAAACGGCGTCTGTCACGTCATATTCCCTGAAAAGGGCTTTATCCGTCCCGGATATACGGTAATCATGGGCGATTCCCATACCTGTACTCACGGCGCTTTCGGAGCGTTTGCAGCAGGCATCGGCACAACAGACCTTGAGGTCGGGATTCTCAAAGGCGTATGCGCCTTCAGGGAACCCAAGACTATCCGCATAAATATCAGCGGCACGATGCCTGAAGGGGTGTACGCAAAAGACATCATCCTCAGGGTGATCAAAGAGCTTACTGTAAATGGCGCCACGGATTGTGTCATTGAGTTTCACGGCAGCGTGGTGAAGGGCATGTCCATGGAAGGCAGAATGACGCTTTGCAATATGGCTATCGAGGCCGGAGGTACAAGCGGGGTCTGCATGCCCGATGAGGTGACTGTTGATTACCTGTGGCCGTTTATATCATCAGAATACAAGGACAAAAAGGCCGCACTTGAGGATTTTAAAAAATGGTGGTCTGACGAGGGATGCGAATATGTAAAGGTCATTGATATCGATGTCTCTGATATGGAGCCTCAGGTCACCTTCGGGTATAAACCTGATGAGGTGAAGAATATCTCGGAGATGGAAGGCACTCCTGTTGACCAGGTATATATAGGTTCCTGCACAAACGGCAGGCTGGAAGACCTGCGTGTAGCAGCCCGATATCTTAAAGGAAGTCAGATAGCACCTGGTGTGAGAGGCATTGTCTCACCGGCAACCCCGAAGATCTTCAGGGAGGCTGATGAGGAAGGGCTCATAAGAATATTCATGGATGCAGGCTTCTGCGTTACCAATCCGACCTGCGGGGCCTGCCTTGGGATGAGCAACGGGGTGCTCGCTCCGGGTGAGGTCTGCGCATCAACAACCAACCGGAATTTTAACGGCAGAATGGGGAAGGGCGGTATGGTGCACCTGATGAGCCCTGCTGTTGCAGCTGTCACCGCGATAAAGGGAAAGATAGCAGATCCAAGAAAATTCAGGAAGGAAGGCATATAATGAAAAGTTTCGGCGGCAAGGTCCTGTTTCTAGACAGGGCAGACATCAATACAGACGAGATAATACCAGCGCAGGTATCTTACGGAGATATCCAAGGAGGCCCTGAAGCCCCATATGCTCGAAGATCTGAAGCTTGAAGGTTTCGATCCCAGTGACCGGAAGAACCAGGAGGCGAGGGTGATCGTGACCCGCGCTAATTTCGGGTGCGGGTCTTCCCGCGAGCATGCGCCATGGGTTTTCGAAATCAATGATATCAATGTTGTAATAGCTTCGAGCTTTGCGCGCATATTCAGGCAGAATATGTTTAACTGCGGCATGCTCGCCATTGAACTCCCTGAAGCTGATATTGATAAGCTTTTCACGATATAAAAATAGCGATGCAAGCATTGCTGTTGATTTTGATAATAACATCCTGACTGTATCCTCAGGAAAAGAGAGCAGTACATTTCCGTATCAGATATCCGAGTTTGACAAGGCGCTTGTCAAGGCAGGCGGCTGGGTTGAATTTGCTGATGCCAGATACTGATAAAGAGCAATCAGCCATCAGCAATCAGCTTTCAGCGATTAGCTGAAGAACAAAGCACAACTGATAGCTCGCATTTTTTTGGCTATTTTTTTTAGCTGATGGCTGATAGCTGAAAACTGATTGCTTATTAAGGAGGTCATTTGACACCAGAAGAAAAACTTAAAGAACTCTCTATAGAACTTCCCGGGATTCCGAAGCCCCTGGGCTCATATGTCCCTTTTGTAAAGACAGGCAACCTTATATATCTGAGCGGGATGCTGCCGTTAAAGGATGGCAAGCTTTTGAAGACAGGCAGGTTGGGAGAATCAGTCTCTATTGAAGACGCTGTGCTATGCGCCAGGACTGCTGCAATAAATGCCCTTGCAGTCCTGAAATCCGCTGCAGGCAGTCTTGATATGATAAAACAGTGCGTAAAGATTACGGGTTTTATCGCTTCAGCTCCTGACTTTACTGATCAGCCGAAGGTCCTCAATGGGGCCTCAGACCTGATGTTCGAGGTCTTTGGAGAGGCGGGCAGACACGCACGGGCTGCTGTAGGGGTGAATATCCTCCCGATGAACTCGCCTGTTGAAGTGGAATTTATCTTTGAAGTCAGGGAATAGTTTGTCGGGAACAGTTGCTGAGAAATGTGGCTGAACTTTTATTGGTTTTCCGGTTTCCCATGCAGGGACAATCTGGTATAATGAGGATGATGTAAAATTTGAAATGCATTTTATCGGGAAAATAAAAAAATATTAAATCTTTTCTGCGGAGAGCTTTTATGAAGACTAAAAAAAAGGACATCGCCGACGGGCATATAAGATCAACTATAGGGCTTGAGATTCTTGTTAAGGATGTTATGACCTGTGACGTTATCTCTGTTTTGAAATTTGAGAACGTCATGCACGTGGCCGGTATTTTATCTGAAAAAAATATAAGCGGACTTCCTGTTGTTGATAAAGAAAACAAGGTCATCGGCATTATTACCCAGGCCGATATCCTTTCAACGGTTGGTGTGAGAAAGGAGCACACATTCAAAGACCTGTTAAAACACATGTTTGGAGAACCTCTTCCTGAACGCAAGGCCGGGGACATTGTAGGAGACATTATGGCCTCCCCGGCAGCTACCATAAAATCAGATGCCAATATCGCTGAGGCTGCACAGATGATGGATGTCAAGAGGATCAGAAGATTGCCTGTCGTGGATGACAAAAATAAGCTTCTCGGGATTATATCGAGGGCGGACATCCTGAAGGCAGTGCTCAGAAATTTAAAATGCTAGTCCCTGTAGCTATCAGCCTTTAGCGATCAGCTTTCAGCTTTTTCCTTCTTCCCATCTGACCTTCAAGGTCATCAATAAACTGGCGGGCGGTCCTTCCTGAATAACTCCCGTGCGAAAGCGACCACTGCATCGCCTTATGCTTCAGGGTCTCATGGCTGACCGGAATTTTTCTCAGCGAGGCATAATTAAATACAATGTCAAGATACGTCTCCATGTTGAAGTGGGGAAGCCCGAACCTGAGTCCGAACCTGTCGCTTAAAGACATCTTCTCTTCCACTGTTTCAGCAGGCTGGAGCTCTCCTCCTGAAAAGGCCGGGAGATTGTCGCCAGCCATTTCAGGCATGAGATGCCTTCTGTTTGAGGTGGCATAGATGAGCATATTCTTTGGCCTTGTCTCTAAGCCGCCTTCCAGTATGGTTTTGAGCTGGCGATAGGATTTTTCCTCTTCTTCAAAGGACAGATCATCACAGAAGATGATGAAGCTTTCAGGTCTGTCTTTTACGGCCTCAGCGATTTCAAGAATATGAAAGAGCGTGTCCCTGGGCATTTCTATCATCCTGAGCCCCCTTCTGCTGTATGCATTGAGCAAGGCCTTTATTGCAGAGGATTTTCCAGTACCCCTTGGTCCGTATAAAAGTACATTGTTGCAGGGAAGTCCGCTTAGGAACTGCTCGGTATTTTTTTTAAGTTCTCTGACAACCTGATCTATGCCTCTGAGTTCCTGTAAGCGTACATGGTCATGGTCAGGGATACCACTGACGCAGAGATTATTGTTTCTTGAAAAAGCCCTGAAGGCCTTAAAGCTGTCAAAAATATCAGGGTCAAGGGACGGCAGGTAAAAATCAGCCAGTCTCTGCAGTGTTGTGTTGAGGGTCTTTAGTTCTTTCAGTAAATCAGTCATGGTTATAATCGGGCGTATTGTATTATCATAAAAAATGGATTCTAAATCAAGCCGGACATTGCCGGACATGGTTTGAAAAAATGGTTTTCGGTCAATACCAGTGACAAACTTATATTCAGCAGTTGAATAGAGCTGTCTTTCGCTCAGAAGCACTCTCTTTCTGCAGTTCTAAGCTCATTGTGCTACAGCCGTGAAACTCACGCTCCGGGTTCGAACAGTCACGGCTGCTTAACGATCCATTTCGCTAAGAACCGGAACGAACATAGAGCCAAGTCGCTCAAGCCAACTCTTCCAACTGTTTTTTTTAGGATAAAAAATACATTGAATATCCTTTTGTTTATTTTTATCCTGACTGCTTACTCAGGTGCAGCAGAGATGGAAGAGTACCACGGCCCTGAAATTACTGTCCGTTACGAAGCTCCGTTGAAAGACGCTGCAGTACGCATAGCATCTGGTTACAAAAAAACCAGGACTGATATAGAGGCAAAACTGGGCTGGCGGCTGCGGTCCGACCCGGTTGTTGTGCTGATGCGCAACAATGCCGCATTTCAGGAGATGGCCGGCAATAAGCTGGTGACAGCCTTTGCTGTAGGTGGGAGAAATCTTATTGTCATTGACTACTCCAGGATGGACAGGGTCCCCTTTGACCTGGAAGATACGTTTAAACATGAATTGACGCATATCCTGCTTCATCAGAGAATTGGCGGCCCATATCTCCCTAAGTGGCTTGACGAAGGTGTTGCCCAATGGGCCAGCGGAGGCATCGCTGATATCATGCGCACAGGCGACAAGGACCTGCTGCAGCAGGCTGTGCTTTCCCATCGGTTGCTTTCCCTGAAGGACATCAGCTCAAACTTTCCTGATTCCCCTAACGGCCTCATCCTGGCATACGAAGAAAGCAAAAGTTTTACTGAATTTATCGTGAAACATTACGGAGAGGCGAAGCTCCGTTTGCTCCTGCAGGGCCTTGAAAAACAGGGCACAATCGAACAGGCGATATATGATAATTATGGTGTCTCCCTTGACATGCTTGAGCAGAAATGGAAGAAGGGGCTGATCAGAGAGAATTCGTGGATAGAATACATAGCTGACCATATGTACTGGCTGCTCTTTTTCCTTGCAGCGCTTATAACAATTGCAGGCTATTGCGCGGTAAAACGCCGCATGAGAAACTACCGCGACGAAGAAGATGAAGCTGAAGGAGGAGAAAGCGAAGAACAGTCCGGTGATGAATGAACCTAATCCGGATAAGCCGGAACCAAAAACATTTTCTCGCGCAAAGGCGCAAAAAAGCAAAGAAAGGAAGAATACTCAGGCTGAAAACAAAATATTGGGAATCATTATGGGGGTATGTTTTTCCTTTGCGCTCTTTGCGACTTTGCGCGAACAACTGCCGTTTTGAAGGTGACCAACTGCTATTTCAACAGCTCCTTTATATTTGAGAAGAAGGCCTTTGCGTCCCTTTCGTTTTCCTCAGGGTCTTCGTCTTCATGAGCTTCGATCCTTTTGAGGAGCTCTTCAGGGATCTCTTCCAGGAACCTTGACGGAGACGCAGGCAATCTTTTCCCGTATTTTATCCTGTGTCCTGTGTAGGTGAGATAAAGTTCCTTCATGGCCCTTGTTATGCCGACATAAAATAGTCTTCTCTCTTCCTCGAGATCGCCCTCTGTATCCTGGGATTTTTTGTGGGGAAGTATGTCTTCTTCAAGGCCCGCGATAAAGACAACCGGAAATTCCAGGCCCTTTGCAGAGTGAAACGATGTGAGTGTTACACCAAAGGACTTCTCTGTCTTTTCATTTGAAAGGTCTGTCAGTGCCAGCGTCTCGAGAAAACCCGGCAGAGAGGGAGACTCGTTTGTCTCTTCATACTGGGACAGAGACTGGATGAACCCGTCGACATTTTCGATCCTCCGTATGGCTGCCTCAGGTGTTTTATAGAGTTCGTAAATATAGTTTTTGTAATTGATTTCCTCTGTGAGGTCTTTCAAAGCCTTTGCCATACTGCCTGGTTTTTTAAACTGTTCAGCATATATGTCCATCATTTCCGTGAATCTGCTGACAGACTCCGTGACTGCTTTCCCCAGGCCTGTAATTTCGCTGCTCCTCCTGAAGGCCTGCAAGCAGAGAGATTGAGTTTTCCTTCTCGAAATCCGTAAACCTGCTGATTGTGGTAGGCCCAAGGCCCCTCTTTGGGGGCGTTTGCAGCCCGCAGAAGGCTCTGATCATCAAAGGGATTGGCGATGAGCTTTAAGTATGCTGCGAGGTCTTTCACCTCTTTTCTCTCGAAATAACTTGTGCCACCCACAACTGTATATGGGATCCTGTTGATCCTCAGCGCTTCTTCAAAGGGCCTTGAAAAGAGGTTTGCGCGGTACAAAACAGCGAAACTCTCATAAGAGCAGCTTTTTTCGTATTTTATCAGGGCTATCCTCTCCGCAACCCAACGGGCCTCTTTCTCGCTGTCAGAGGCCTTAAATACATTGACCAGATGGCCTTTGCTCCCTGAGCACCAGAGGGATTTCTCCATCCTCTTGCGGTTATTGTTTATGACCCCGTTTGCTGCCTGGAGTATATTGCCTGTAGAACGGTAGTTCTGCTCAAGGCGGACCACAACAGTGCCGGGGAAGTCTTTTTCGAAGTCCAGGATATTGTAAAGATTGGCGCCTCTCCAGCCGTAGATAGACTGGTCGTCATCGCCGACAACGCAGAGGTTCTTTCTCTCTCCTGCGAGCATTTTTATGAGTTCATACTGCACCCTGTTGGTATCCTGATACTCGTCCACCATGATATATCTGAACCTGTCCTGGTATTTCTGAAGCACAGAGGGATGTTCCCTGAAAAGCCTTATGGTACAGAAGAAGGAGGTCGTCGAAGTCAACAGCGTTCATCGCCTTTAACATCTCCTGGTACCTCGGATAGACAACGTCGGCAAAGGCCTCCAGTTCATCTGTCTTGTCTGAAGAAGCAAATTCGTTTTTCTGACTGCTTATCTTCTCCAGGATGGCCTCAGGCTTGAAGTTTCTGTCATAGGCCCTGATATCGCTCAGGAGGTTTCTCACAACGGATAGCTGCTCTGAGGTATCATAAATAGTGAAGTTTTTTCTGTATCCCAGCAGATGGATCTCTTTTCTGAGGATATTGAGACACAGGGAATGGAAGGTTGAAATGATGGGGCCATTTCCTCTTTTGGACTTCAGCATCGACACTACCCGTTCCTTCATCTCAGTGGCTGCCTTGTTTGTGAAGGTGACTGCCACTACAGCTTCGGGCTGGACCCCTGAATAAAGCAGATAAGCCGCCCTCAGGGTTATTACCCGGGTCTTGCCTGAGCCTGCACCTGCAAGTATGAGCAGCGGGCCCTCTGTTTTTTCAACAGCCTCCCTCTGCCTGGGATTAAGCCTTAAGATTTCACTCCCTATATCAATGCTCATTACGCAAAAATCTCCTTAAAATGATCAGTCCACCTGACGCACACAGATCAATTAATCTGAAGACAACAGTACCCAATACAGGATAAAACAGGCATGGTTGCTTTGGACTGAACGCTTATGTTAGGCAATACAAAATAAGGATTGATTGTCTATGTTTGTAAGCTATTTATTTTACCCCTTTTGTAATAATTGAATCAAATGACAGGGCTTCCACCCGGATTATTCATAAACAGGGGTCATGTCAGAATACTGCCGGAGAGTGGGTGAAGACAGCAGAGAATTATGAGAAGTGGAAGAGGGGCGAGGATTGCGGGGTCCACCTCTTACTCTCACTGATGTGTTCCTCCGCATTCTCTTATCTTTAACTTCCTGATCACGGTTTATCATTGTTCAGTTCTTTTATGGCCTTTTCCGCGCATTCCGGACAAAGACCATGGCTGAACAGGGCCTCGGAATGTTCAGTGATGTAGGCCTCTAGCTGTTGCCAGTAGCCCTTATCGTCGCGAATCTTTTTGCAGTATGAGCAAATGGGAAGCATGCCGCTCAATGTCCTGACATTTTCAAGCGCATCTTTAAGCTGATGAATCAGCAGATTCCTTTCACCTTCCATCCTGGACTTATAGAGGGCAAATTCAATTGCGATCTGCAAATCCCTTTCCCTGAAGGGCTTCACTATATATCCGAAGGGTTCAGTCACCTTGGCCCTCTGAAGTGTGCCCTCATCTGCATGGGCGGTAAGGTAGATCACCGGGATATTGAGGATGGCGCGGATCTTATCAGCAGCTTCTATTCCGTCAATCGCGCCCTTAAGGACAATATCCATGAGCACCAGGTCAGGCCTTATTTCCGTTGCCTTTATGATGGCATCATCTCCGTAATTAGCTATGCCGGCTACAATATATCCAAGGTTTTCAAGTGCCTTCCTGATATGGAGTATTACTATGCCTTCATCCTCAACTATCAGTATCTTTTCATTTGCCAAGACCAATCCCTCCCATTATATTTTATGCCTGAAATTCTATCCTGAAGGCTGTCCCTTTACTTCTGTCCAGTTCTATCAATCCGTCAAGCTGGTTTACCAGGGAATTTACCAGCTGCATTCCAAGGGATGCTGTATTTTTGAAATCCAGATCCTCAGGAAAGCCTGCTCCATTATCGCTTACAGAAAGTCTGATTCTATTATCACTGCTGTTATGCATGCCTATAGTAATTTGGCCCTTCCCTCCATCTTGGAAGGCGTGTGCAAGGGCGTTTGAAACCAGCTCATTGATTATGAGCCCGCAGGGGATTGAATTATTGACGTCAAGTATGACCCCTTCAATGTCCACCTTCATCTCTATCCTCTCTGATTTGTCGGTGTTTAAAGCCAATAGGTTGCTGGCCAGATCAACAACATATTCCCTGAAATCAATCCTGGCCAGGTCCTTTGCCTGATATAATTTTTCATGCAGAAGCGCCATTGATTCAATACGCTTCTGGCTTTCCTCAAATAAGGTCCTTGCTTCCCTGTCTTTTATATATCCTGCCTGAAGGTGCAGCATGCTTGCCACTACCTGGAGGTTGTTCTTTACCCGGTGGTGGATCTCCTTTAAAAGGACCTCCTTTTCCCTGAGTGATGACCTGAGCTGTTCCTCAGCTTTCTTGCGCTTGGTAATGTCCCTGGTTATGCCGAGTAAGGCAATAATCTCGTCTTTATCGTTGCGCAGCGGGACTGCATGAGTTTCCAACCAGAGATACCTGCCTTTTGCGCCCGTCATCTCAAACTGGAGGGTCCCTGACTCCCCCCTGAAAACTCTCTTTGTAAGTTCTTCAAACGCTGCCCGATGGTCAGAAGTAACCATGGGGCAGATACATTGCCCCTTGACTTGATCCAGCGAATCAACTTGCATCATGGCCAAGCCTGCAGGGTTCATATAAATCAAATTCATGTCAGCGTCTACAAGTTTGACACATTCAGGCTCGGTCTCAACAATGGCCTTCAATAACTTTTCGCTTTTTCCCAGGGCTTCTTCTGTTTGCTTTCGCTCTGTGATGTCCCTGATCAGTTCGATGCCGGCTATGATTTTTCCGGAGGGGTCCTTCACCGGCGATGAGGTAATCTCATAATGCATTATCCCCTTGTAAGTGTTCCTTTTCTGTACCTGTGTATGAATTACGCCGTCCCTGAATGATCTGGTGAGATGGCATGTTTCGCAGACATGGTCTCTATTTTGAAATGCCCGGTAGCAGTTTTCCCCGATATGGTCGCCATAGATGTCCCTGGAGACCTGATTCTGATATAAAATAGAATAATCGGTGTCCTGGATGTTGATGGCATCTCCCAGTGCAGCAATGACCGCCTCTGTCTTGGCTTTTTCTTCTTGGGCGCTGACAAATGCAACTCTGAGCTTCTCCTCTATCAGCTTGCGTTCGGTGAGTTCGGCCTGTAACTGCTCATTGGACCTGCTGACTTCGGCTGTGCGGGCAACAATTCGATCTTCCAGCCCTGTATTTAACTTGCGCAGCTCTTCCCACGCCTGTTTCTCGCGCTTCTGCCTGAGCAACATCTGCCATGAGGAAACTAGTATAGCCGCAGTGAAGAGCGCTGACAGTAAAATCATCTTGAGGGCTTCTTTACGCCAGTCAGAGAGATATTCACTGGCAGCCCGGCCGACTACGACGTAGAGGGGATAATGGGAAATCTTGTTGAAGGAAAATACTCTCTCAATATTGTCTATGGCAGAATAGGAATTCCAGGTTCCTTTGTTTCTACCCGCCTGAAGCATTTCTCGTAGCTGCGGCGATGCTGCCTTGTTGCCGATGGTACTGCCGACCCCCTGAGCCTCCGGATAGCGGGCGATGACCCCCAGATCTCTGTTTCGTAGCGCTATCGTGCCGTTTGGACCGACATTGAGTGAGGAAAACATAGTGATAAAAGCATTCAGTTCAATGTTTGCATAAACAATGCCGGCAAAAGATCCGTCCGGCCTGTCCATCCGGCGGGATAAGGGAATCACCAATTTTTTACTGATTCTCGATAAAACCGGCCTGGATATGACTAACCCGGCGTTCGGGTTGTCCCGCTGGACAATGAAGTGATCTTGGTCTGCAATGTCTGTCTTGGGGGAGGACTCCACTCCAGGGCCATACCTGACCGTTCCTTGCGCATCGGTTATCCTCAAACTATCGATAATCTCCAGTCGCTCTTTTTGACGTGCGATAAACGTATTGAGGGTCCGCTCATTAATACCGCCACTGTCGATTTGTCTTTTGACCTCGTCCTTCACTGCGAGCAGTGCAAAATCGGTCTTGCCTATAATGTCGTCAATGCTTTGCTCAAGTACCTGTGCCAGGTTCTGAGTGGAAACTATGGCCCGCTCCTCATACTGATGCTTGCTTTGGTATAGCGATAGCCCTGTCAGAGTGACGACGAACACAATGATACACAGAGCACCAGCTGCCAGGCGTGTTACGAAAGAAGCAGCAGATAATGTCGAAATTATTTTTCTGATAAGAACAGTCATGAAATTGAATCCTATCTACATGTCAACGATAATTAATTGTAATCTGCATTCTCCGGTAAATGCAACTGCCGGATAGAGACAGGAGGTCTTGCTGGGGACTTCGCATGCGTTTAAAAATGAATTAAGTGTTCTGATAATACACTCCTGTAAAATTAATTCCGGGATAGTGTGCTAAGGTATGTATGTGCTTGCAGCATGGATCGTTATGAAGAAAGGGCAGGGATTGCTGTAAGGCTTTCCGGAATGCGATTGAAGGGAAAAATCTTAATGACATGACAATTTGGAAGTTTACAGACAAAGAGCTTGTTAAAATCACCGGAAAAAATCTGTCAGGCGGTTCTTCTGCTCATATTTCTGGAAATATCTCTGAACTTGCTGGCAAAGCCGATACGTTAATTGCTGACGGAAATTATATCATGGCATTGGAAATATATCGTTCGTTGCTGGCGAAAGACACTTCTAATACGCGTCTTCTCCAGAGGGTTGCAGAACTGAAATCACTTATTGTGCTTTCGGGAATGCGCAAGGATCTCATCGTATTCAGACTGGAAAAATTCCTGGAGATAATAAAGAGAAGAAGCAGCGAATTCACGAAGTGATACTTCGCCAAGCATCCCAATCATTGTGTGGAGTATAAGCGGAAATAAATACCCTTGGGCTGCTTTGAATACCAATTTCAATAATGACTATTTATCCAGAACCTGCCGTACCTTCTTGATCATGTCGGAAGGAGAAACAGGTTTGAAGAGAAAGTTCGCGTCTGTGTCCCAAATCCCGTCTTTGGAAAAAATCTCTTCTGAATACCCGCTTGCGAATATAACCCTGATATCGGGGCGTAAACGCTTAATCTCTTCATATGCCTCTTTTCCATTTTTCTTCGGCATTATACCGTCAAGGAGTACAAGCTGTATGCGGTCACTGTTTTCAATGAATTTGCATACAGCTTCTTCTCCGTCTACCGCCTCAATGACAGTATATCCATAATGGGACAGTACATTGACTGTCAGTTTCCTTAGTAAAGCATCGTCCTCAGCCACAAGGATTGTCTCTGTCCCTCCCTGCGCGGAAACGACCACCTGCTGCTTTTGGTCCTCTTTCCATGGCACTGCCTTCGTAATTGGCAGGTAGACGTTAAAGACAGTGCCTTTTCCAGGTTCGCTATAGACGTTGATATATCCGCAATGCTTTTTCACAATGCCATACACCATAGCCAGACCTAACCCGGTGCCTTTGCCCAGTTCCTTTGTCGTAAAGAACGGGTCAAATATCTTATCTTTTGTTTCCTCGTCAATGCCGGTGCCTGTATCAGAAACAGAAATACATGCATATTCGCCTGGGAAGCCGAATCCATGGGCGTCTATAAATTCTTCATCAAAAGTGATGCGCCTTGTCTCGATGGACAAGCGTCCGCCTTCAGGCATGGCATCCCTGGCATTGGTAGCAAAGTTCATTATCACCTGCTCGATCTGGCCCCTGTCTGCCAGAACCGGCAGGTCTTCTCCGGTATATTTTGTATTCAGTTCAATATCTTCGCGGATCAGGCGCAGGAGGAACTTTTCAAAGTTTCTGACTGTATCATTAAGGTCAATGACCTTCAGGTCAACCATCTGTTTTCTGCTGAAAGCCAGAAGACTCTGGGTCAGCGCGGACGCCTTTTCCGATGATTCCAGTATCTGCTCTATATGAGTAAGGGAGGGATCATCCTCTCTCATGTTCAAAAGCGTCAGGTGGGCATAACCGACAATGGCTGAAAGAATATTGTTGAAGTCATGGGCAATACCTCCGGCGAGCTGGCCGATTGCCTCGAGCTTCTGGGACTGGCGGAGCTGGGCTTCGAGATTTCTTTGTTCAGTTATATCAAAGTTTACTCCAAGCATGCGGATAGGGGTCCCTTCAGAATTCATGATAACAATACCGTTGGCCTTTATGTGCTTTACTGTTCCGTCCGGATGCACTACTTTAAAGTCTGTATCCCACTCTTTCCCGCCTCTTAAAGCAGCCTGAAACCCTTCAATGGTCTTATCGCGATCTTCTGGATGAAGGCCATTTTGCCACGCTTCGATGCTTCCAGAAAATGTTTCAGGCGTAAAGCCGTATAATTCAAGCATCAGGTCGTCCCAGACCATTTTGTTATTGGTAATGTCCCAGTCCCAGATCCCAAGTTTGGCGGATTGGGTTGCCAATTCAAGACGTTGTGTCACTGAACGGAGTTCTTCTTCCGTCTTCATGTGCTTAGTTACATCCTGAAAAATGCCAAAAACTTTTTTAGTTTTACCGTTTTCTTGCTGGGCTTGTCCGATAGCATGAACCCACCGATAATTGCCCTTTGCGGTAATGATTTCCAGTTTCATATCAAACGGTTCTCCATGCTCGATAGCGCGCTGCACGGCCTGTTCAATAAGCGGTCTGGAAGTCGGTTTATAGAAAGCTATTGCTCCGCTCACTGTCGGATTGTAGGTCATATCAACTTCGTGGATACGATAGACCTCTTCCGTCCATACCAGATTCAGTGTTTCTGCATCAAACTCCCATCCGCCGATCTTTGCTATTTTTCCAGTTTCATTGAATAGAACTTGCATGTTTTTCAATGCTTCACAAGCCTGCTTAAGTTCAGTGATATCATGTATCATTCCAAATATCTGCTTGGGAGAGCCATCCTGTTTTCTCAGGTAGATAACTTCATTAGAAACGAGCCAGCGCAGTGTTCCATCTTTGTGTTTCATTCTATATTCATGAATAATCGGCTCATTGTCTTTTGCATTAGCATACTTCGGCAAAGTTTCCTTAAGGTATGTTTTTAAGTCATCTGGATGCATTAACATCGGAATGACCTTAATACCCATTTCGTTGATTTCCGGGGTAGTGTAACCGAGGATTTTTTGAATACCATAATTAATATAAACGTTTTTATTATCCACAATATCATATATGTATATAATGTCCGGGCTTAGATTTATAAGCGATTCAATAAACCTGTTGCGTTCCCTCAGTAGTGCTTGATCCTGCCTTAGCGTCTCTTCCGTCTCAACCTGTCGTTTGTGTATCAGACCTTGAGTTGCGAGCATTTCAGTAAAATGGCCGAGAAACTTAAGGTTCTTTAAAAGACGCTCTTCTGATATCATAGGCACCTTGCTCAAGGCTTCAAGATAGTCTTTTTCATTAAATCCATACTCCCGGGCCTGACATATAAACTGCTCCACATCAGGCGGTTCAATGCAGAGTTGTCCGGTGAAGACATTGCCGAGATGATGGCCTTCCACTATGATAGGGGTTGCCGTGTCAACAAGGCCGAAAGGACATTTATAGATTACATGTGGAGGATTATTGATGAGCTCTTTTGCGATATAGGAATCACTTTCTTTGCATCTTTTTTCGGTTTCAGGATTTGCACGGTGGAATTTTGTGCAGATGTCCTGCCATGCTGTTGCCGTAAGGATGTTTCCTTCAGTATCAATAATCGCAGAAGGCAGGCTGTGGATTTCATTAAGAGCGTCTAGTAAGGCCTGCAGCTTAGGAATATCGAGCAAGTCTTTAAGAGTAAAGTTCATATTTATGAACATTATAGCTCAATTTTCGCACAAAAGAAAAAATTTATTAGGGGCGAATTTGTCGACATAACACTGCCGAGGAGGGAAGGACTTGAAATCCTTGCTGTCGTAACTAGTCAGATATCTCGAGCGGAAATCTTAACCGTTGGGAGCTCTTTACCGAACACGTCCATGCGAATCTTCGCGAGGTAGGTCACTGGTCATGACGGCAGTGAAGATGGCACTTAGCATGTGGGTTCATTCAGTGATTTAATTTACTCCCTGCATGGTCTTTTGTTAACATAACATCCTTTTCACCCAGTTAGAAATAATGCCCCTCCGGAATTTCTAACGGGGTAAACTTGATAGAGAGGACTTCAATGAATACATTACATATATCCAAGATAGCAAAAGAACTCGGCATAGCAGAAAAGCAGGTCATGGCAACTGCCGAGCTTCTTTCTGAAGGCGCGACAGTGCCCTTTATAGCCAGATACAGAAAAGAGGCAACAGGTTCCCTCGATGAGGTGGTCATCACTGCTGTCCGCGACCGTATTGCGCAGCTTGACTGAACTGGACAAGCGGCGTGAAGCCATCCTGAAATCCCTTGAGGAGAGGGCACAGCTTACACAGGAGCTCAAAGACGCCATCAACGCTGCAGAGAGCATGACAGTGCTTGAGGACATCTATCTGCCTTTTCGGCCAAAACGCAGGACAAAGGCGACCATTGCCAGGGAAAAAGGTCTTGAGCCTCTGGCGACCCTGATCTTCTCCCAGGAGGATATTGATCCGGCAAAAGAAGCAGAGGGTTTCATTGATCCTGAAAAGGGCGTTGCCTCTGCTGAGGAGGCCCTTGCAGGCAGCCGTGATATTATCGCTGAATGGGTCAACGAAGACAAAAATGCGCGTGCAAAGATCAGGGACCTCTTTTTCGCAAAAGGCGTCTTCAGGACAAAGATAATCATCCGGAAAGGAAGAGGAAGGCATCAAATACAAGGACTATTATGATTGGGAAGAGCCTGTGACAAAGGCGCCTTCACACAGGATACTGGCCATGCGGCGCGGAGAAAAAGAGGGCTTTCTGATCCTGCGTCTGACCCCTCCTGAAGATGAGGCTATAGAAATTCTTGACAGACTCTTTGTCAGGGGAGAAGGGCCTGCCTCAGAACAGGTCAAGACTGCCATACGCGATTGCTACAAAAGACTCCTGTCTGTATCAATGGAGACCGAGGTGCGGCTTGCAACAAAAAAGACGGCTGATGTTGAGGCCATAAGGGTGTTTGCCGAGAACCTCAGGCAGCTCCTCCTTTCCTCACCTTTGGGACAGAAGAATGTTCTGGCGATCGACCCGGGATTCCGTACAGGCTGCAAAGTGGTCTGCCTGGACAGACAGGGCAAGCTTCTGCATAATGATACAATATATCCCCATCAGTCGGAAAAGATGACAGATCAGGCCAGGGCAAAGATCAGGGATTTCTGCGAAAGGTTTGCTGTAGAGGCGATCGCTATAGGCAATGGCACAGCAGGCAGGGAAACAGAGGCTTTTGTCAGGAGCATCGGCCTGCCTTCAGGCATACAGGTAGTGATGGTCAATGAAAGCGGGGCCTCTGTATATTCAGCCTCTGAGGTTGCCCGCGAGGAATTCCCTGATCAGGACATAACAGTGCGAGGTTCAGTATCTATAGGCAGACGCCTGACAGACCCGCTGGCTGAACTGGTCAAGATTGACCCGAAGTCCATTGGTGTTGGTCAGTACCAGCACGATGTTGATCAGGCTGCACTGAAACAGGGTCTGGACGATGTTGTCATCAGCTGTGTCAATGCTGTTGGTGTAGAGGTCAATACAGCGAGCAAACAGCTCCTTATGTATGTATCCGGACTGGGGCCCCAGCTTGCGAAGAATATCGTTGCACTACAGGGACGAAAACGGGCCTTTTAAAAGCAGGAAAGAACTGATAAAAGTGCCCAAGCTCGGACCAAAGGCCTTTGAACAGTCAGCCGGCTTTCTGCGGATCAGAGACGGTGAAAACATCCTCGACAGAAGCGCAGTGCATCCTGAGAGCTATCACATCGTGGACTCCATGGCCAAAGACCTTGCCTGTTCTGTATTGGACCTGATGCATAAAGATGACCTCAGAAGCAGCATAGACCTGCAAAAATATGCATCAGAGGCCGTAGGAATACCGACCCTCCAGGACATCATGAAGGAACTGGCAAAACCCGGCAGGGACCCAAGAGAAGGGTTTGAGACCTTCAGTTTTCAGGAAGGCATTGAAAAAATTGATGATGTGAAACCAGGGATGAGACTTCCGGGCATCATAACCAACCTGACTGCCTTCGGGGCCTTTGTTGATATAGGTGTGCACCAGGACGGCCTTATACATATCAGCCAGATTGCAGACCGTTTTGTGAAAAATCCTGCTGAGGTGGTCAAGGTCCAGCAGAAGGTAATGGTCACAGTGCTTGAGGTGGATGCCAAAAGAAAGAGGATTGCGCTGTCTTTGAAGAAGCAGGCAGGAGTCTGAAGTGAGATGTGAAGGGTGAACTTTTAAAATAGGGTCAGACATATTGGAACCGAAAGAGTCATTTATAGATGATGGGGCTTTGCCTCAATACCCCATTTACCTTTCCTGACGGCCAGGAAAGGTAACCCAAAGTAGGCCGCCCCGACGAAAATTGCTTAACGGTTTGCTCGGTCGGCTTCGGTAAATTTCGGAAACTCGCTTCGCTCAGACAGTCCTAAATTTTTAACCCTCAGCCTCGGTCGCAAACCTACAATTTTCGAAGGGGAATTTGATACCCATAAGCTCCCCGCCTATTTTAGGAGGGGTGGCCGAAGGCCGGGGTGGTAATGTATCAGCAAACTCTGGTAGAGTTCCCTGTGCTGGCTGAAGTAACCGAAGAATTTCTGTTTTCATGAAAAGGTAATGGTATAATACGACAGCGTCTGAAAGTATATATACGAAGATAAAAAAAGGAGATTGATAAATAAAGATGGTAAAGAATGATCGCTGGATAACAGAGATGGCAGGGAAGGGCATGATTGAGCCGTTTCAACGACAAACAGGTCAGAAAAGGCGTGATCTCCTATGGTGTAAGCTCCTATGGTTATGACATCAGGATCTCGGATGAATTCAAGGTCCCTGTGGTTCCATTGGAATCAGGAGAAAAAAAGATTATAGACCCGAAAAACTTTGATGAGGACAACTTCCTGGATTATAAAGGCGATGTCTGCGAGATACCTGCAAACAGTTACCTGATCTGCCGTTCTCTGGAGTATCTGAGGATACCGAGGGAAACCCATGTGCTCTGTTTTGGAAAGTCTACTTACGCAAGGTGCGGAGTGATTGTCAACATATACGCCGTCTTGAAGCCTGAATGGGAGGGGTTTATAACAATATCAGTATCGAATACCTCCAGATATCCGGTGAAGATATACGCCAATGAAGGCATAGCCCAGATCGTTTTTCTTGAGGCTTGCTGACACTGCGTGACCTCATATGCTGATAAAAAAGTGGAAGTATCAGGCCGAGAAGGGGATCGTACTGGCCAGTGAGGTGAGTGCAGTTGAATTAGCTGCATATTACGATATGATGGAAACGTGGTCTCAGATCGTTTATGACAACGTTGTTCTAAGATGAAGGAAAGTATCTTAGACCAAGGAAGGATCAGTGACTGCCTAAAATATGATGGAAGAAGAGAAAACAGATAACAAAGGGAAATTAATACTCGCACTTGATGTTTCTGAATATGATTATGCCATTGAGCTGATCGACAGGTTCAGGGATGTTATAGAGGTTTTTAAGGTAGGGCTTGAGCTTTATACAGTTGCAGGTCCTGCGATAATAAACGAGATACACAAAAGAGACAGGAAGGTGTTTCTCGACCTGAAATTCCATGATATCCCGACTACTGTTTCAAAGGCAGGCATTGCTGCTGCAAGGCTCGGAGTATTTATGTTCAATGTCCATGCCTCCGGCGGCCTGGATATGATGAAAAAATGCCGCGAGGATGTTGTTAATCTCTGTCTCAGGGAGAATATTGACAAGCCGAGGATCATTGCTGTTACAGTCCTGACGAGCATGTCCCAGGAGACCTTAAAAAAAGATATAGGAGTGCAGCACAGCCTCAATACCCATGTCAGGCACCTTTCAGCACTTGCCTTAAAGGCAGGGCTGGACGGCGTTGTTGCCTCAGCAAGGGAGGCTGCGATGATAAGGGGCCACTGCGGACGCGGATTCCTTATTGTGACACCAGGCATCAGGCCCTCATGGACCCTTCCTGACGACCAGAGCAGGACGATGACGCCTAAGCAGGCTTTAGCTCAGGGCGCGGATTTTCTGGTGATGGGCAGGGCGATATTGAATCACAGCAACCCTATGAAGGCGATAGAGCTGATACACAGAGAGATAGCGTCTGCATGATGTATAACCGCTGTTGTTAAGGTTCTTAAATGACGATATTCATTTATAAAATCCCTCCTGACCTCCCTTTGCCAAAGGGAGGAATTTCTCCTTATCGAAGGGTGACAGTGAGTTGTTGTCCCCTCTTTGGCAAAGAGGGGTGAGGGGAGATTTTTGAATAAAGTTTATTCAATTATGAGACTCTTAATAAAGACCCATATCCTCTATGTCTGAAATAACATCCAACACAGAAAGCTTTCCTCCTGTATTCAGGGAAATACCTTTTCAGGACCCCTTTGAGATGTACAAAGAACTGAGGTCCTGCAACAGTTTTTTGCTGGAGAGCGTGAAAGGTCCTGAAAATATTGCACGGTATTCATTTATCGGTATTGAGCCGTATCTGATAGTAAAGGTGAAAGACGGCGCAGTTGAAATAGACTGTCAGGGCAGAAAAACATTGTCCGGCAGAAACCCGCTTCAGAGACTGCGTGAACTGGTGAACGCCTATAAGCAGGAGCCTGCAGGAGAACTTCCCCCTTTCCAGGGAGGCGCTGCAGGCATGCTCAGCTATGATTTTGTCCATTACCTTGAAAAACTTCCTGAAACAGCAACAGATGATCTCAATGTGCCTGATGCCCATTTTTTCATGATCGACAGGCTTATAGCGTTTGATCATGCAGCAAAAAAAAGCTGGATAATCGTCTGCCCCGGCGCAAGGGAGACAGTGCTCGGATTTTCAGATGTAACAAGGCAAAGGCAGATACTGGTTGCCGAGGCTGAGGACGTGCTGGAGGATATCCAAAGAAGGACAGGCCTTGAAGGCAAGACAGAAGATGAGGGCCTGCACTCCAGATAGGGTGAAGATATCTTATGAGATGGAAAAAAAAGATTATATGGAGATGGTCGGAAAGGCCAGAGAATATATAGCTGCAGGCGATATATTCCAGGCAAATCTCTCACTCCGGGTCTCAGCAGACATAGGAGACACAGACCCCTGGAAGGTCTATACTATCCTCAGAAAGATCAACCCCTCACCCTTTGCCGCATATGTTGATTTCGGTGATTACCATATTGTCAGCTCTTCTCCTGAAAGGCTCGTCAGGGTGATTGGAAGGAATGTTGATACAAGGCCTATCGCAGGGACAAGGCCGAGGGGCAGGGACCTGCATGAAGATGAAATAATGAGCGCTGAGCTGCTGTTAAATGAAAAAGAGCGGGCAGAGCATATAATGCTCATAGACCTTGAGAGAAACGACCTTGGAAAGGTGGCTGATTACGGCACGGTCAATGTAGATGAGCTCATGATCACGGAAAAATATTCTCATGTCATCCATATAGTCTCTAATGTAAAGGGTGTCTTGGCTGAGGGCAAGGACTGCTTCAGCGTTATCAGGGCGACCTTTCCGGGCGGGACAATAACAGGCGTGCCCAAGGTCAGGTGCATGGAGATTATCGATGAGCTTGAGCCGACACAGAGAGGCCCTTATACAGGATCTATTGGATATATAGGTTTCAACGGCAATATGGACCTGAATATTATTATAAGGACCTTTCTTATTAAAGATGAAAGGGCTTATGTGCAGGCAGGCGCAGGGATAGTTGCTGATTCAGACCCTGAAGGCGAATATTACGAGAGCCTGAAAAAGGCAGAGGCGCTCATAAAAACACTTGAATATTTGTAATGGCTTTGCTATCTTTAAACTGAGGCCTGATTGACCATTTGACAATAGCTTGAGATTCCTCGCCCCTCTTAAGTTAAAGGGAGGGATTACTATATGGAGACGGAGTCAAAGAAATGATTTATTCTAATCAGTGGAATCTCAGTATGAGCCAAGAGTATGATTGAGAGGATAGCACTATGAACCATAACAGCAGAAAATTCTATCTCAGAATAAGGTCATCAGAGATCATCATGGTTTTATTTTGCATGTATTTGTTCCATGGCCTCTGCATCCACTGCGTATGCAGAGGTACTGACCCTGCCTGAAGGCTTGAGGCTGGTCACTGAAAACAGCAGGCTCATAAAGATAACAGGGCATGAGGAGAAGATATCAGAGGCTGATACCCTGATCGCAAGATCAAAGCTATTGCCTGAGATAAATGCTTCAGGGGGCTATACCTCGCTTGCGTATCAGCCTGCTGCGATTTTCGGACCCCAGACTGTGCCGATGTCAGAGAGGAATTTTCTTTCTTACAGCCTCAATATCCAGCAGACACTCTATGATTTTCAAAAGAGCGCCTCAAGATACGAGGCGAGCAAGAAGATGCTGAATGTAAAAAAACTTGATGCAGCGAGGATACGCAACCTTGTTGCGATAGATTTTGTGCTTGTATACCTGGACCTCCTTGAATCAGAAAATATGCTGAAGGTCTCTGAAAAAGAGGTGGAGAGGCTTCAATCCCATCTGCGTGACGCAAAAAGCCTGTATGAGGAAGGCGTGATAACAAAGAATGATCTGCTTCAGGCCGAGGTGAAGATCTCTGATGCCAGACAGAGACTCCTGACTTTGAGGAACCTCAGGGCAGTGACTGCATCACGCCTAAACAGTATACTTGTCAGGCCGTTGACAAACTGATATGCAGGTCGAAGAAATCAGGGAGACATCAACGCAGGTTGTTGAAATGGACAGGGAAAAGACCTGGGAAATTGCGGAAAAACAGAGGCCTGAGATACAGATAATCGCAGAGACAATGAAGGCCCTGGACCTTGAGAAAACAGCAAGAAAGGCCGACTATTTTCCTAAACTTTTTCTCAAAGGCGGTTATGACTTTACAGAGAACCACTATCAGGTCCATGAAGGCAACTGGTCTGTGACCCTCGGGATGGGTATAAATCTCTATCAGGGCGGGGCCACAAAGGCTGAACTTATGAAAATCGACAGCCAGAGACTTAAGCTGGTCGAAGAAAAAAACAAACTTATGGATGATATAAGACTTGAAGTCGAAAAATATCTGCTGGATGTAAATACTGCAAGGGAGCGGGTTGCTGTGACAAGAGGACGCTGTCGAGCAGGCAGAGGAGAACCTCAGGATAAACAGGGTAAAATACGAAGCAGGCGCAGGCACTGCCACTGATGTGCTGGATGCTGTCACCCTTCTGAGTGTCGCTGAGACGAACAATTACAAGTCTCTCTACGACCTTAAGAAGGCAGAGGCAGCGGTCTTATATGCAACAGGCACACCACTGACGGAGGTTTATAAATAGATGGAAGAGACGAAAGAAACAACAGCACCCTACGGGAAAAAGAAGATCGCATCTATCGTATTTGCGCTTGTCGGCATCATAGCAATTGTCTCTGTTTATTTTTATGTGCAGTACAAGAGCACCCATATATCAACCGATGATGCGTTCATAGACGGCGACATATATACGATAGCCTCAAAGGTGCCTGGGACGGTTAAGGTAATTCATGTCAAAGATAACCAGTTTGTAAAAAAAGGGGAATTGATCCTTGAGATAGATCCTGCTGATCTTGCCGTGAAGGTACTCGAGGCCTCTTCAGCCCTGAATGCAGAGAGGTCAAAGATAGCTGAGATTGACGTCGAGGATACAGGCTGCCAAAAGACAGTTGGACGACGGCAGCAGCAAAGGCCGATGCTGTTAAGGCCTTTAACCAGATGCAGGAAGCCAACCTCGAACAGGCTGAAAAGGACAGGGAAAGGGCGGAAAACCTTCAGAAAAAGGATGCCATCTCAAGGGAAAGGTATGAAAAGGCATTGACAGCCTATAAGGTGGCTGTTGCCCAGGTGAAGTCTGCTGCTGAAGACCAAAAGAGTGTTTTGTTTGCTGTTGAGACGCAAAGGGCGATGATAAAACAGATCGAGGCATCAAGAAATAGCCAGCTCTCCTCTATAAAGCAGAAGGAGGCTGTAATGGAGACAGCCAATCTCAATGCAGGTTACACAAAGATCTATGCGCCTGTAGACGGCTATATCACAAAGAAATCAGTAGAGAACGGCAACCAGATACAGGCAGGCCAGCCCCTCATGGCCCTTGTTTCCCCTGAAGGAGTGCACGTGCTTGCAAACTATAAAGAGACACAGCTTGAGAAGGTAAAGCCTGGAATGAAAGTGGAAATAAAGATTGATACATATCCGGGGAAAAAATTTCACAGGAAAGGTGGAAAGCATTATGGCAGGCACAGGGGCTGCGTTTTCCCTGTTCCCTGCTGAGAACGCCACAGGCAACTTCGTAAAGGTAGTGCAGAGGATACCGGTAAAGATATTGTTTGACAAGGACGCTGACCCTGAGCATGTGCTGAGGATGGGGATGTCGGTTGTGCCGACGATTGTTATAGAAAAGTGACGTTTCAGAGCTGAGTCAACCTATTTGTCATTATTAAGGGACTTGCGCCCCAGACTTGTCCCAATAGAAGTGACCGATCGCCAACGAGAATTGCAATCTCAGTCGGCTCGAGTAGCGAAATTTCCAGTGGTCTTGTCCGTCGCGGAATATATGAAATACCTTGAAGATCTGGCCTTAATCTTCAGTCCTCGGGCACTAGACCCTTCGATTTCGTCGAAGGATGCAATTTCAGGATACATAAACATAAACCTTCAACTAACGCGAGCATATCTGTCTCTTTCAATTCTTGTTATTTACTTCGCCATCCCGAGGCTGCGGATCTTTTCGAATTCCTCTTTTGTGACCGGCATGACCGACAGTCGCTGCCTCTTCTGCATCAGCTTCATCCCGCTCAGTTCAGGCGTATTCCGCATTTCGCGGAGTGTGACCATTCTCAGAAACGCTTCTTTCCATTTTACTTCCACCATAAACCACTGCGGATTGTCCGGCTTTGATTTCGGATCGTAATAGCTGGACATTGGGTCAAAGGCAGTATGGTCAGGGTAGGCTTCCCTGACAACTTCGGCAATTCCCACCACACCCGGAGTCTCGCAGTTGGAATGGTAAAAGAGTACGAGGTCGCCCTTTCTCATCTGCCGCATATAGTTTCTCGCCTGATAGTTCCTTACGCCTTCCCAGTGGTCGGTGGACCGGGGTCGTGCCTTCAGGTCGTCAAAGGAAAAGACGGTCGGTTCTGACTTCATCAGCCAGAATTGTTTTGCCCTGCTCACTTCTCACCTCCTTTGACCTTTCCAACTGGTGCGAGGTAGATGGTAAACTCCTCAGTGCCGTCAATACCCAGAAGGCCATCCATCAAATCCTGATGATACGCAGCAACAGCACAGGTGCCGGCATGGATTGCCTCGCAGGAGGTATAAAGGTTTTGGCAGACATGGCCGGCATCGAGGGCGATTACCTTGTGTGCTGCGATGTCATATCGCCACTCCATCCGATAGGGGATGGCAGTCCATATGAACGTTACAGCTGACTTCCCGGCAAACTCCTGGTCCAGGGCTGCTTCAGAGATCCGTGAGGACAAGTGCGCCGGCTGCGATATGAGCAGAAGCTGGTGCTCCAGCGGCAGGTAGCGATAGATCCCTACTTCAAGCCCTGAAACATTGAACACAGTGAGATAGGTTTCAATGGCATGGCGGCATCCTGCAGAGGGAACAGTCCTGAAGGCTGTACCCGGACCAGCGATCTTCCGGACCCCCTGTGTGGCCCAGAGCAGGAAGGAGAGTTCTTTCAGCGTCAGCGCATCCGGACTGAAAACCCTGCGGCTCCTTCGGTTGCTGATGGCGGTAAAGACATTCATTACGGATATGTCGTGAAGTTCCGAAGCAGGGACAAGATCAATGCGTTTTGCATCAGAGGGGAAAGGTTTTTCGATAGGGGGTGGAGCTATACCCCTGTTTTGGTCGGTATTATGGAAATCGATCGTCTGCCTCACGGTATCTTTAAGAAAAAAGCGGAACTTATCTTTTAAAGATTGCTCCATGGACAATCCTCCCTGCGTATCTGTTTAATATAATAATTATAACACTAACTTCAATCTATAACTGACAGGGCGAAAGTGAAGTGAATAGTAAAAAGTGCTGAAGCGCGGAAGTGCTGAAGGATTTTGATTTACTGGCTTTCGATCTTCTTCACTAGTTGTTGTTTGTCGATTACGACCTCCCGCACTTCAGAGCTCAGCATTCGGCATTCCACATTCACGGACTTCATAGAACAAGGAGGTTTGGATGTTCGCGGGCCATCAGATGTGCTGCAAAGGACTTTGCCACAAGGGGGTTTGCTACCTCAGGCGGGATGCCCAGTTCTGTCAATGCGCGTCTGCACAAATCCATCGGATCACTTGAGTCCTCATTTTCTGAGATCTTCAAGACCACTTCATGGATGCGCTGGATATAGTCAAGTCCCTCGTCCATCCGCTGATAGACCTCATCACCCTTTCTTGGTTCGTCCCAGGACGGCAGGAGATGACTGATGTCTTTAATCGCCTTAAGCTTTTTTATGGACGTAACAGAGGCGATGACATCCTCATAAACAGGCATTTCACCTGGAACAGGTATGGCATCTCCTGAAAAGAGCATCCTGTATCCCAGGAGAAGGATAGAGATCGAGCCTTTTGAATGGCCTGGTGTGTGGAAGACCTCCAGTTTCAGTCCGCAGCCAAGATCAAAGACTTCTCCGTCTTCAAGCAGCCTGTCCACTGGAACTGATCCTGCCACGAGTGAATCAAAACCAGGCACTGGCCTTTCCATGGCCTGCAGTTGCACATTTTCGATCCATGCCTTTTCCTCAGGATGCGCTGCAACGTTGCATCTTGTCTCTCCCTTTATGGTGCGTGTGGACCCTATATGGTCAGGGTGGGAATGCGTCTGGATGATCAGGGAAATATCCTCCACCTTCCTGTCGGTCTTTCTCAGGTAATTGAAGATGGCCTCCTCTGATGAGGCAACGCCTGTATCTATAAGACAGACGCCTTTTGTTCCATAGATGAGATATACGTAGACAAATCTTTCGATTATGGTTGCAGGCGGGATCGTTATGTAAAACGGGACCTTTATCGCATGAACATGTTTGTTGATCTGCATCATTACCTCGAATATATTTTAAGGACTATCTATTATACGATATTCGCTGATTTTGGGAACAGGTAGAGGGCGGCTATCTGGTGCGCGAGGAATTTTTTTGCGGAAGTCAAAAATAGGTCGGTCCCCTATGTTCCGCCCTCTTGGGTTATGAGGGGGTGAGGGGGAGTTACTACGGTAAAAATATAAAGAAAATATTGCAGTAACCCCTCATCCCCCTTATCCCAAGGGGGAGGTTGTTATATCCTCCATTACTCATGCGTGAATTTACCAATAAATTTGTCGCACCCCCCGGCTTTCAGCATTCAACAATGAACACCAGACATCCAGTCAGATTCAATGTCCAGGGCATTTTTCAGAAAAGGAGGTTTTTAGGTATGCTCATAATGCAGAAGGGCGCGGCCAGATAATTCCCCTCTATCCTGAAGGGAAACCATGTGAGTGCAGCCTCAGAAGGTGAAAGCTCTTTGCTGCAGGCGTCCCTGAACCCGTCTATGTCCTTTGCTGTCAGGACCGAGCGTGCCAGAGCAGCCAAAAGCAGTCCGTCTTCACTGTCGTAGTAGCAGCCTGTAAGCTCCTCGTTTTTTTGGTCAGAGGCTCCATAGGAAGGCTGCAATCTGGTGAAAGTGAGAGCTATGTCCATGAGGATTTTCAGCCTGCGGTAACGGAAGGCCGGGGCAAAGATGTAAAAAGGCCTGCCTTCTCTGTCTCCTGACCTGAAAACCCAGAAAGGCAGATACTGTAGTTGCCCTGTTCTTGTCCATTCCCTCGACTCCGGCGACTGTGAAGGGGACCTCGCTTAGAAGACTGCCGCGTATCTGCCACGCCTTATTGCAGCTGCTGCAGAAAAATATGCAGTCATCGGGTCTCACCGGAAGGTCCCAGCCGCAATTAGGGCAGACCAGGGGCCGAAAGCCTGCAACCTCGGGGTCTTCTTTGATCTCAAGGTCAAGGACATTGTAAATGGCTTCAGACGCATCTGTCTCTATGACAGCCTTTGATACAGCATCGATGATGCTTACAGACTTTTTCCCGTTGCAGTCTGTATCAACCACCCAGAAGGGGAAATAAACTATGGACAGGACCCTGCCGATTACCTGCCTGGAGAGCTGGGCCTGATTAAGACCTGTCCTGATGCCGACTGCTTCAGCGTCCTTTGGGCCCAAAGCAGGACTGACCGCCTTTGCATTGCTGCCGATAGCCTCTTTTCTGAAGAGCTGGAGCCTGAGTACTGACGGCCGGATGCCAAGGGAATAGAGACCGAGGCCGTGCAGTTCGCATGCAAGGAAGTTTTTCTCAACATAACGGTCATGGAGAGCTAAATCGCCGTTTAAATACTGTCCTGTTTTTTGCCAATGACTTTCTTCAGTTTCAATCCGAATATTTCCTGAATAGCCTGCCGATTTCTCTGTCTGCCCAAATTGTCCTGTTTGGGGGTCTGGTAAAGAAGACTGTTGTCTCCGGTTTGTCCGACCCGTTGTAAAAGACTTTGTCTGCCAGCTTTATCGAACAGCTCCCCTGCAGTAATCAAGAGATCAAAGCCGGTTCTTCCTCCTGAAATCCTCGTGGGATTCTGGCCAGAAGGATACTTCTTAATTCAGCGTCTCCGTCCACTGGAGCGTCATAGTCTGGGACAACTTTTTTCTCGGCCTCTTCCCATGTCAGGTCCTGGCCTGTCATGCGGTAGTAGGGAATAAAGTAGAGCCGCGACCTAACACTCCTGAATTCGCTTCTGCCGCGGTCTCTCTGCTCCTTTATAGCGAGGGCAGAGGCGAGTTTTTCGTCGAGCTTCGGCTCCACAAGATAGCTGAGCACCTGTTTTCTGCCGGTCACAAAAAGATTAGACTGGCAGTGGAGGCATTTGAGGGAGTTCGTACCTTCCGCGAAATCCAGGGGCGCGCCGCAGGAAGGACATTCTGTTGCAACAGTCAGACAGTTCATTATACGTCCTTTCAGTAGTCAGCATTCTCATTCTCCCGCAGCCTTTTCACCGCAGTTAAAACAGAAGCGGGTACCGGGCGGGAGCTTTGCGCCGCATTTTTTGCATACGAATTGGGTCGTGAGATCAAGTCCGCAGGAGGGGCAGAAATTGTCCCCAGCCCCGAGATCTTTGGCGCAGCCCGGGCATTTTCTGATTACTACCATCTGATGTCCGCAGTGCGGACAAAAGCGGCTGTCAAGACCTACCTCTCCATGGCATTTGGTGCAGTTCACCTTGCCCTTTTCAACGATCTTTTCAGCGGTCGGCTCTCCGTTTCCGAGGACTTTATAGAGCATGCCCGGGATCATCATCCCCATGCCGGCGCCTATGCCGAGTCCCATGCCCTCTGAGGCGCCCGCCTGTCAGGCCGCCTGAGGCAGCAGCATCGCCAAGTGCCTTTGCAGCCTTGAATTTGAAAAAGCTGTCCAGATCACCCACAGCAGACATGCCGGCCTTCTCGTCTATCATCTTCTGGACCTCTTCAGGCGGGGTAATGCGGTTTATATAGAAGTCAGCCATCTCCATGCCATACTTCCGGAAGTCTTCTGCGAGCCTTGTCTTGACTGAGACTGCCATCTCGTCGTAGAGCTTCGGGAGATTGATCAGGCTGTCGACTGTCTCCCCCAGATAATCATTAAGCCGCGAGACTATGATCTCCCTGAGGTAGTCTTCCACGTTCTCTGTTTCAAAAGACCCTTTGTACCGACAAGGGTATTGATAAACAGGAGCGGCTGGGTCACCTGCATGGTGAATGTCCCGAAGGCCCTGAGTCGTACCAGCCCCAGTTGACTGTCCTTGAACGCAACAGGGTCTTTAGTCCCCCAGCGCATGTTTGTAAAGACCTTCATATTGACGAAGCATACTTCAGCCCGAAACGGGCTTGTGAATCCCCACGGCAGGGAGAGGAGCTTGGTCAGAATAGGGAGGTTCATGGTCGAGAGGGTGTGTCTTCCTGCGCCCATAACATCGAGTCCCTTTCCGTCTTTGAAAAACACGGCTGCCTGGTTTTCCCTCACGATGAGCTGGGCGCCGAACTTTATCTCAGCAGAGCCCTCCTCGGGAATCCGGTGGACGATCTCCTGCCCTGTATTGTCAAACCATTCGATGACCTCCATGAACTGTGACATAAAGCCTCCTGTGATGTTCTGTATATTTTTTGCCCTGCCTCTTCAGGCCTGCTGAAAAACTCTTAATGCCATTCTTCCTGCATAGTGATTATAAGAACAAAACAGCTCTTCAGAAAACTACAGTAATCAAGTAAAATTTCTGAGCAATGGCGAAGGAGTGGAAGTGATGTCCAGCTGCCTAAAATAAGCCTGCAGTATGTCAGCTATCTGCAGGAGGCTTTACCAGCTTTCGTTATGATATAATCATCTTTCGCAAGAAAGATAAGGATTCCAGGATGTTTCAGGTGCACGGGACCAGGCAGCAATGATTATACTCTGATCCCTGATATTGCAGAAAGACATAAAGAAGGCATATACAGAAAAATGAATAAATGGATCATCGCATTGACAGTGATGCTCCCGACTCTGATTGAGATCGTGGATACCTCTGTTGTCAATGTTGCACTGGACCATATCAGGGGAAGTCTTTCAGCAGGGCTGGATGAATCAACCTGGACAATAACATCCTACCTTGTCTCCAACGCGATTATTATCCCGATGACAGGCTGGCTGAGCAGGCTATTTGGCAGAAAAAGATACCTCATAATTTCAATATCGCTTTTTACCTTCAGCTCGCTTCTTTGCGGTCTATCGTGGAACCTTCAGAGCCTGGTATTCTTCAGGATCCTCCAGGGCATAGGCGGCGGCGCACTTCAGCCCATATCCCAGTCAATACTCCTTGAGACCTTTCCGCGAAAACAGCATGGTATGGCCATGGCCCTGTTTGGCGTAGGCATAATGTTCGGTCCTATAATAGGCCCTCTTTTGGGAGGATGGATAACAGACAACTGGTCATGGCACTGGATATTCTTCATCAATATCCCGATAGGCGTGATCTCGATTCTTATGGTGATGTTCTTTATTGTTGACCCGCCGTACATGAAGAAGATGAAGATGAAGATAGATTACTGGGGACTGGCTTTTCTTGCAGTAGGCCTCGGATGTCTCCAGATAGTCCTTGATAAAGGCCAGACAGAAGACTGGTTTTCCTCCGGCTTTATAACCTGGCTGAGCCTGATAGCATTTGTCTCAATGGTCCTTTTCCTGGTAGTGGAGTATTTTGCCGAGCACCCGATTGTGAATCTCAAGACATTCAAGAATGTCTCCTTCAGCACAGGATGCATGGTCATGTTCTTTGCCTTCTTCAACCTCTTTGGAAGCATAGTCCTTCTTCCCATATATCTGCAGACGCTCATGGGCTATACAGCGACCCTCGCAGGTATGGTCCTTGGACCAGGCGGAGTTGCAACACTGATAGCCATGCCTGTAGCAGGCAGGCTTGTGACAAAGGTGAACCCAAAGGGCCTGCTTGCCTTCGGTATAATAGTTCAGCATATTCCACGCATCTGATGTCCCAGTTTAATCTGCTGGCTGATTTCAACACAGTCATATGGCCCAGGATTGTTCTTGGCGTTGGAATGGGGTTTCTCTTTATACCGCTTACCACAATGACGATGTCGAGCGTTAAAAAGGAGGACATGGCAAACGCCTCAGGTATATATAACCTCCTGAGAAATCTCGGCGGGAGCTTTGGAGTGGCCTTTGTCACAACAATGCTGGCGCGAAGGGCGCAGTTGCATGAGGTCCGTCTTGTGGAACATCTCACGCCCTTTGACAGGAATTACCAGATGGCAACGCATCAGGCTTCACAGATGCTTCAATACCGCGGACTTGCTCCCTCAATGGCAGACCAGGGGGGGCTTGGCATGATTTATGGCCGTCTTCTTAAACAGGCCTCGATGATGGCGTTCAATGATGCGTTCTATCTCCTGAGCATCTTTATGATCTGTATTGTACCGCTGGTCTTCCTGATGAAAAAGGGAAAGACAGAAGCGCCTGCCGGCATGCATTAATTAGTGTCTGTGTATAGACCTAAAAACAGCAGTTCATTCGCCACGGAGGCACAGAGACGCTGAGAAAACGCGGTTTATACACAAGCACTAATTAACCTGCTTTTAGAGTCTTTCTGATGTTGAAGCAGGATTTGTGTATTTGCTAAAATAGTACATGAGCAAGGTCATCGCGTATAAAAATACTGACCGGTTGTGTTTTTGCCAGATAAAGTTCGACAGCAGGGAAAAGGTCCTCATATCAATCGCGAGCGTACCTCAACAGAGCATTAAGGTAATAAAGCTGCTGGCCGGAATCATACCATACAGGACAATCTGGGAATTCAGCCAGCATCTTCAGGTGAAAAAGACGGCCATGAAAAGCTGCTTTCAATGTTTACGGACCAGGCATCAGCCCGGGTGAAGCATCCGCTTGACGCGATTATGCTTAAGCTGCTCCAGTGCAGGTCCTGCGATGAAGCTGCCAGAACACTGCTTCAGGCAGAGGCAAAAGCATCCCTCAACAGCTGAATTCATCCCTGTTCATTTTCAAACTCATTCATCCAAAGTTTTAAGGCCTTCCTCGCTTCCCTGTCTATGAATGAGAAAATACTGTCAACAGTGTCGCGGGAGCAGGAGCGGGTGTGGCCTTTTACCTTTATGACCTCAAAACCCAGTTCATCGTGGAATTCGTAGAATGCGTGATAAAGGGAGGCATTTTTTAAAGGGAGATCTGTCTTTCTGGAAAGGAAATCTGCCAGCCTCCAGTCCGGTCCTTCTTTTAAGGAGGCCGGCGATGCACTGGGAATCAGTATATAACCGCAGTTTCAGGGGCCGGGTATTGACCCCTCCGGCAGACGCACTTCATGCAAGGTATTCATTATTCTCGATCCGGCAAGTCTTCGGCACCATATTGCGGCTTCCAGGCCCAAGGCTGTCCGGACTTCTAGTTCCGAAGAAGAAACGGCTTCGAATCTGCGCAGTATCAGGCGTTGAGCTACTTCGGTCCTTGCAATATTTTGAGGTGAGACTTCCAGAAACGATACTGGAACAAGAAGATAACAGCCTACGCCAAGCTTAAGCAATGGGATTGAGGCTCACATCAGTGAAAAGTGCAAAGCTATTCATTTAATGACAGAGGCGGTCTTCTCCGGATCATCGAAATATTCAATGCCCAGCGCCTTGAATTTGTCCCGCCGCTTTAGTTTCTTGAGGCTGTATTCCAATTTTCTGGCTTCTTTTTCGTCTTTACAGTATATTGCCTTGAGCAGCTCAAAGGGCCTTTGGGACCTGACGAATTTGCTGCCAGTCCCCTTTTCGTGCGCTGCCAGCCGCTTACGGAGGTTGTTTGTAATGCCGGTATACAGATAGCTGTTTTTGCAGCGAAGCACGTAGACGCACCACATGTTCTGATTTTTTGATTTTCCCATTTTCTCTTCTGATGAAAGAAAAATTAAAATTAACTATGTAAGCTACCTGTTTCTCAGTGAATAATGCAATCAGAACGCTTTGCCCTTCATGATCCGATTAAGAACTTCGTTCATGCGGGCAAATCAATGTTAAGTTCTACGTGATCCGGACTCTAGCTGTGTAAGATGAGCTGTTTCTCGGGAATAATGCAATGAACTCTATCATTTCGGTGACTGCAGGACAGGAGATGCCGCTATTTCGTATAATAAACTGTACAGGAAATAATACCGGTCTCAATAAGCGCCAAGAGAAGATGGTTTGACGTCTGGCAGGAAGACAAGAGTCAGTGAGTCGCCCTCCTGAATTTTTTTTCGAGGTGAAATGTGGCATTGGTTAGTTTACAGGGATTGAGGCTTGCCTTTGGCGGGCCTGAGCTGCTTGATGGTGTGACCCTTCAGATAGAGCGGGGAGAACGGGTCTGTCTGGTCGGCAGAAACGGTGCCGGTAAATCCACACTTATGAAGATTATAAGCGGAGAGATCATACCTGATGCAGGCGAGGTCATACGCAGCCAGGGCGTCAGGATCGCCTCCCTTGAACAGGAAGTTCCGCAGGACCTCACAGGCACTGTTTTCGAGTTTGTCTCTGCCGGGCTCGGCAGTCTGGTCGACCTGCTGTCTCAATACCACTCCCTGAGCAACCGGCTCAGCCATGGGGAGGACACAGGCGCTATCGCTGAATTCGAACGTGTACATCATTTGCTCGAGGCTGCCGGAGGCTGGCAGATACAACAGCGGGTCGAGACAGTGCTTTCCCGTCTCAGGCTGGACCCTGACGCAAATGTGGCTGAGCTCTCAGGCGGCTACAAAAGGAGGGTCCTGCTTGCAAGGGCGCTTGTGAACGAGCCTGACCTGCTGCTCCTTGATGAGCCTACGAACCATCTGGATATAAGCTCAATCAGCTGGCTTGAGGAATTCCTCCTTGAGTTCAGCGGCGCAATACTGTTTATAACCCACGACAGGAGGTTTCTCCAGGTCCTTGCAACACGCATAATCGAGCTCGACCGGGGCAGGGTGACTGACTGGCCGGGCGATTTCGCAACCTACCTGACGAGAAGACAGGCCCAGCTCGAAGCAGAGGCCACGCACAATGCCCTCTTTGACAAAAAGCTCAGTCAGGAGGAGGCGTGGATAAGGCAGGGCATCAAGGCCCGCCGCACCCGCAACGAAGGCAGGGTGACTGCACTTGAAGGAGATGAGGAGGAAACGTCTCGCAAGGCGTCAGCAGACAGGGAGCGCTGTGATGCGGCTGAACGAGGCAGAAAGGTCCGGCAGGCTGGTCCTTGAGGCAAAAGGGCTCGGGCATGCCTATGAGGGCACTCCTTTGATCCGCGATTTCTCGACTGTCATCATGCGCGGGGACAAGGTCGGCATTATCGGCCCCAACGGCTCGGGAAAGACAACACTTCTCAGAATTCTGCTTGGCTCGCTGGAGCCGCAGAAGGGCTCAGTACGCCTGGGGACCAAACTCCAGGTCGCCTATTTCGACCAGCACCGTGAGCAGCTCGATGATGAAAAATCAGTAGTCGAAAACGTTGGAGACGGATACGAGCACGTGACAGTCAACGGAAAGACAAGGCATATAATCGGCTATCTCGGGGATTTCCTTTTCCCCTCTGAGCGCGCCCGCTCGCCTGTAAAGGTCCTCTCAGGCGGCGAAAGAAACCGGGCGCTCCTGGCGAAGCTCTTTACAAAGCCCTCGAACGTACTTGTGATGGACGAGCCCACCAATGATCTTGACACTGATACCCTCGAACTCCTCGAGGAGATGCTGATGGAGTATGAGGGCACTGTTTTGCTTGTGAGCCACGACCGGGAGTTTCTCAACAACATCGTAACGAGCACCATAGTATTTGAAGGCGATGGAAGGCTGGTCGAATATGTGGGAGGCTATGACGACTGGCTGCGGCAGCGCAAGCCTGAAGAACCTGCACGAACTGAAAAGGCAGCCAGGACTGAAAAGCCAAGGACAAGGCTTGAACGTCCGAGGATTCTGACATTCAAGGAGAAAAAAGAGCTTGAAGCACTGCCCGGGCTCATAGAATCACTGGAAGCAGAGAGTGAGGGGATTTATGAAAGCCTTGCTGACCCTGATTTCTACCGGCAGGCTGGAAACAGGGTCCCTGAATCAGAGGCGAGAATCGGGGAGATCGAAAAAGAGATCACAGCAGCCTATGAGCGCTGGGACATTCTGGAGTCAATCCGGCAGGGTGCTGAGTGAGAACCTTTGCTACTCTTTTGCTACCGAAGAACTAAGGCAGACTATGCTGCTAAAAATTTATCCAATTTCTGGTATTATTGACGATGTCTCATACAAATGGCTCTGTAAAAGCGATTCTCTACGCATTGGCGGCCAACCTGGGTATCGCCCTGGCGAAAGGTTTCGCTGCCTGGTACACCGGATCAGGGGCGATGCTTGCTGAGGCCATCCATTCCTTTGCAGACAGTGCTAATCAGATACTTCTTCTTGTTGGTCTCAGACGGGCGAAGCAGCCTGTCTCTGAAGATCATCCCCTTGGATACGGCAAGGCGATCTACTTCTGGTCCTTCATCGTCGCGCTGATGCTGTTCAGCATGGGTGGTATTTTTTCCATTTACGAAGGCATCCATAAGCTGAGTCACCCGGAGATGCCGGAAGCACCCTGGCTTGCGGTGGGAGTGCTGGCAGTTTCCATCCTGCTGGAATCCGGCTCCTTAAGAGCGGCGCTTTCTGAAGTAAGGAAAACACAGGGCAAACGCTCTTTCCTGAAATGGTTCAGGCAGAGCCGTCAAAGCGAGCTTATCGTAGTAGTCGGTGAGGACATTGCCGCATTATTAGGTTTATCTTTAGCTCTCGTTGCTGTACTTGCGACAATCCTTACCGGAAATCCGCTCTATGACTCCCTTGGCACAATCGCTATCGGTGTTGTACTGGTGATTGTGGCGGTCACTGTTGGCATTGAAGTGAAAAGCCTCCTGATCGGCGAGAGTGCAGACCCTGAGACAGTCTCTTCCATGCGGGATTTTATTGCCGGAAGACCTGAGGTCGCAGAGGTGTATAAACTCATCACTCTTCAGCTCGGCACGGAACTGATGGTTTCTGCCAAGGTCAGGATGCAGGAGAAAGATGCTGCTTTACAACTGATTGAGGACATCAACCGGGTTGAGGCAGCATTCAAGACGAGTTTCCCTCAGGTGCGCTGGCTCTTTGTTGAGCCGGATGTGCACGACTGAGTTATTCAAACAGGGATGAAGTGCGATAGTTCGGCCCTTGCTTAAGACACCTACTTCTGGTTCGGAAAAGGGAGGGTAGGAGAGATTTTCCAACAATAACTATACCCTGTAACTGAAGGGATGCTACAAGGGTCGTGACCGCCTATCAAATAACCGGCTGGTTGGCTCTGAAACATGGAGGTAACGATTATGTGTAGAAACATTAAACTCCCTCTTCAACTTCGAACCGCCTGTGAAACGGACGAAGAGATTCGTGCGTGCCGCACTGCAATTTGTGAAAAAAGTGAGCGGTTTCAACAAGCCATCTAAGGTCAACGAAGCTGCATTCCTTGCGGCTGTTGACGAAGTAGCGGCAGCTTCCAGAAATCTTCTGAACTCGCTTTAGACAACGCACCACCGAGGAACCGTGCTAAAGCAGATCGCCAAGGCACGAGCACGCGCTGCTCAAAGATTTCCCACGTAAGCACTTCGCCTGCCAGCCTCATGTTATAGCGACTAGCCCAACAGCGGCGCATCAAGTCTTTCTGAGACTATCCTCTATCTGCGAGATGATGCCGTGGAGCATTTGCGCTTCACGTTCAGTTATCGCGGCCCTTGACATGAGGCGTTTCAGGTCCATCATGATCTCTTTTTCATTGTCCCTGATTCCCTTCGGCTCATAACCGGCCATTTTCATAATATTCCCGAGTCTCTGAAAGAGGTTCAAAAACTCTGCATTACTGATAATTCCGGGTGGCGGGCTGACGGTATAGGATGTATAAGAGAGTTCATAGGCAATGATCAGCACAGCCTGTGCGAGATTGAAGGAGGGGTTTTCAGGAGATGCGGGGATGTTGATCATAAAGGAACATTCAGCGGTCTCCTCATTTTTCAGACCCCTGTCTTCCCTCCCGAAGAGCAGGGCGATGCGATTATTCACGGCAAGCTCTCTGATTCTTTCTGCTGCTTCTCTCACGGGATATGCCTGGCCGCGTTTTTTCCCGATTCTCCTCGTAGCGCCGATGATCACTGACTTGTCAGCCATCGCGGCCTTTAAGTCCGGGAAAACTTTTATATTAGAGAGAACATCTTCAGCGCCGTGCGCAAACCATCCCGCCTCATCAGAAGGGAATTTCCCGGGCCGGACAAGTTCGAGCTTTGAGAACCCGAGGTTCTTCAGTGCCCGCGCCGAGGCCCCGATATTGCCGGTCTCCATGGTTTCGACGAGTATGAATGAAATATTGTTTTTCCATCTGTCCATTGTGGATAAGGATAAAGGAAGAAGGATGAGAAGTGCAATGTGTTTGACTGACTTGGCAGCCCGGTTCTTCTAAATGACGGCCCAACAACACTTTTTCGGCGACCTGTCAATTTATAAACGTTAATCTTTATTAACTTTAATTAATCTGGCTTTAACCCTCCTTTAATGTAGCACCCTTATAATTGAGACAATTCGGAACATGCAGTCAAATATTTCAATAGGGGGTAAACATGAAAGTAGAAGACCGTGCTGTTTTGAAGGGACTAATCATATTCTCGATGCTCTTGTTCTTTTTTCTTTCCTTAGGAGGCGCTCAAAATGCCTGTGCTGCCGATACTGTTGTGGACAAAAATCATACCTCCTGTGTGTCCTGCCACAGGATGCCGGCCTCGGAGATTTCTGAAACCAACCTGTTTCCTGAAGGGATTGATCCGTCTTCCATCTGTCTCGATTGCCACCATTACAGCGAGAACCACCATCCGGTAAATTTCGTACCCCAAAGTACGTTCAAAAATTCCGAAGGGGAAGACTTCCCTCTTTTTGATGGCGAGATGAGATGTCTGACATGTCACAGGGTGCATAAGGACCAGGGACTGGCCGGCAGACCAAGGCTCCTGAGGGGAGGTCCCTATACCGGCAGGACTGAGATCTGTTTTAGTTGTCATGATAAGGACCTTAATTCCAAGATAGACGTGCATCACATGATAGACGCCCAGGGTGTAATAAAAAAATACAACGGGGAACCTGTATGTCTCATGTGTCATGGCGAAGTTCCGGACCAGACAGTCGAGCCTGTCGAGGTAACATTCAAGGCTGATGTGGCTTTTTTGTGCTGGCGATGCCACCCCCCTATGGCCAATGACGGGTTTTTCAAGGGGCATTACATGGCCAAGCCGAAAGAGAGGACCCTTGAATATATGATAAAAGTACAAACAGAATATGGCGTGAGATTTCCCCTTCAGCCCAGAGAGAGGATCACCTGTTCAACCTGTCACAATCCTCATCAGAAGGGGGTCATTGCCGATGGTCCGGCACAGGCCGGGGAGGATGCGCCTGCAAGACTGCGGATGCCGAACTCCTGTTTTGGGTGCCACAATATGTAAGTGAGGAAACAAGGGAAGGTAACTGAATATAAACCATAAAGTGTTACCTAAAAGGAGGCGTGGTTATGAGAGAACTCAAGGCAGGTAAATTGGCGATGTCTTTTATATTCCTTTTTCTTGCTGCTGGCAACGGCTTCTGCGCAGGTGTGGATTCGGAGGGTTGGACGTCTCTGCAAGAGGGGCTATATATCAATGAAAAAAGCCTGTCCCGTTCAGCCGATGATAAGGTAAGTCTATGGGTAAAAATAGTTCCTGAAGAAGGGAGTGATTTAATGTATGATGCTCGAAGCCATTTGATTGCAGGACGGCAAGGTATATCAGGCACTAAAGTATGAGTATACGGGCTTGCTGTCAGAAATAGATTGTTCCAGGAAAAGACATCGGGAATTAATGACCATTATGTACGACGTAAACAAAAACATTGTTCATTCTCAGGAGGCTTCGTCGGCCTCCTGGAAGGATATACCGCCTGAAAGCAGTTTAGACCTCGTACTTGCGGCTGTGTGCAATTAGTCCATTTGTTTCTCCAAAAATGATTTAGATAAAAACGCTGCGGGATGGAGGAATTCCTGAGATGTTTGTGAAGCCTTACCCTTAATCAAAAGAATTCCTCTACCTCGCCCCGAAAGCTTGCAGGACTGCGGTTGTAGTTTATTACGATCTGATATCACTCCGGCTTTTTTCTGAAAAATGACGCAGGATCTTTATTCATCATAAAAATGTTAGTTTTTTGAACTTTGCCTTCCAGTAAGTGTTCGTAGTGTTGTAAAATGTCCTGGAGAAGAAATGGATTCATGAAACGATCACACTATTTCATATGGCTTTGTGTATCTGCAGCAGCAGGTACAGCCATCGGAATGCTTTCTGAAAGGAAGCATGCTGCAAAGGCAGGGCTCATGGGCGCGACTGCTGGTATTGTTGCCGGCTCTGCTGCTGCGGCGGCCTATGAGTACGTCACCTCAAGGGAAAAGCTTCCCTATTACTCAGAGCTGTCTCCCTTGTATGACGAGATTGAATCCGGCACTCCCTCTTTGTAACTTTTTAGGTATAAGAGCCTGTAATATAATCCTTGAGATAATGTATTTCTGAGGTAAGTTTGCCCACGTGGGTCTGAATTACGTCACGGATGGACAGCATTCCTATCACGTTTCCGCCTTCAACCACAGGTAAATGCCTGATATTTTTTTCGACCATGACTGACATGATATCGTTGAGGTCATCGTCCATCTGCGCAACGATAAGGTCTGTGGTCATGACATCCTTAAGCATAATGTCTTTAAAGCTTTTTCCCTCATGTGTTAAATAACACCTTACCACATCTCTTTCAGTGAAGATCCCTTTGGTTTTGGATTGTTCTGTCACCATCATCGCGCTTATCTTTCTGCTGTTCATCACCCTTATGGCATCTTCCACAGTGCTGCCTGCGTCAATCGAAACAACATCCTTTCCTTTGGTCTCTAAAAGGGTCTTAACGTTCATGGTCTTGCCTCCCGGGAATATTTTTTTGCCTGATTTACGACTGCTGCTCATATGCTTTTTCTGAAAAAGACACTGCCTCGTACCCAGCCTGTTTATGTTAGTGGAAAACAAAAAAAAATGCCACAGTTTCAATTTTATACAATATTCTCTGAAAATGTCAGGTTTGTCGCTGGCAATGCCGTCGACTCCTTTGGCGATGTATTCCCTGGCTTCCTCTGTTGTATTGATCGTCCATACAATCACCTTTAAGTTGTTCTTGTGTGCCTTTTCTATGTCTTTTGTATGAACGAATCTGTAGAGTGGGACCAGGTATTGGGCGTTCGAGCTTCATGGCGGCCTGGACCGGGTTCCTGATTTTCGACCTGAATTTTGCATATATGAGGCCTGTTTCGATTTCACTGTCGAGGTTATTCATGTTTGCAAGGCTTTCTTCATGGAAGGAGACGATGATGACCCTGTCTTCCAGCCTTTGCTGCCTTATTACATCCAGGACCTTTTTTTCATAACCCGCTTCTTTTAATTCTACCAGGATTTTATCGACCTTTCTGTCTATGAAAATAAGCGCCTCCTCAAGTGTAGGGACCCTATCTGAGGTCAGCTCTTTCAGTTCCTCAAGCGTTGCTGTATTGATCTGCAGGTACTTGCCAAAAACTCTCTTTCAGATTATCGTCATGACTGATAATCAGTTTCTCATCTCCTGATTGTCTGACATCGAGTTCAATGGCATTTACACCCAGTTCGATTGCCTTCCTGAAGCTTTCGAGGGTGTTTTCAGTCTCGTATGCCCTGGCTCCGCGATGTCCGATTTTAAGAAACATTTTATATTTTCCTTTCTCTCTGCCCTTTTCTGCTTTCACTCTATCATAAAATCTGCGGCAGAAACGCAGGAAAATGCGTTAGATAAGAAAAGGGAGCATCGAAATTTCAATGACCGCCGAATCTTTCTGCTGCTTTATCCGCATTGCTTAAGGTATAGTAGATATAGTGAAATTCGAAGAACTGAATATCCCGGAAAAGGTCCTTGAGGGGATCAGGACAGCAGGGTTTAATGAATGTACTCCTGTACAGGCCCAGACACTGCCTGTGGCTCTGCAGGGCAGGGACATCGCGGCCCAGGCCCAGACAGGCACCGGCAAGACAGCGGCCTTCCTGATTGCTGTATTTTCGCGCATGCTTATGCAGCCTCCTCCAGGACGAGGTTCATCACCCCGGGCGCTCATCATCGCTCCGACCCGTGAACTTGTGATCCAGATAGACGCTGAGGCGAAACTGCTGGGAGGTCCGGCAGGCTTCAGGATACTCCCGGTGTTCGGCGGCATTGACTATATGAAACAGCGCGAGGAGATTGCATCTGGAGTTGATGTGCTCATAGGCACGCCAGGCAGGCTGATCGATTACCTCAAGCAGAGGGTCTATAGCCTGAAGAAGACCCAGTTCCTGGTGATTGACGAGGCAGACAGGCTTTTCGATATGGGCTTTATCAGCGACCTGAGGTTCCTGCTTCGGAGGATGTCTCCTTACGACAAGCGGCAGTCCATGCTCTTTTCAGCTACACTGTCCAACCGCGTGCTTGAACTTTGCTATGAACATATGAACCTGCCGGTGCGGTTTTCGGTAACGCCTGAGAAGCTGACTGTGGAACAGATTCAACAGGAGCTTTATCATGTCGGCATGACAGAGAAGATCGGGGTGCTACTCGGGATTCTAAGGCGTGAGCCTAACGGCACGATATCTCATCTTCTGCAACACCAAGGCAGCGGCTGAGCGACTGGATCTCCTCCTGAACGCCAATGGTTATGCGACTGCTTCCATCACAGGAGATCTTGAACAAAGGAAACGGATCAAGGTGCTCTCCGGGTTCAGGGACGGCACATTGGCGATCCTTGTAGCAACTGATGTGGCGAGCCGGGGGCTCCATATTGACGGTGTGACGCATGTGATCAACTACGACCTCCCCCAGGATTCTGAGGACTATGTGCACAGGATCGGCAGGACAGCAAGGGCCGGCGCTGAGGGCAAGGCTATAAGCCTGGCCTGCGAGGAATACGTCCATTCCCTTCCGGACATCGAGGACTATATCAGGCAGAAGATACCTGTGATGCCGCTGACAGAGGAAATGATTGTTAAAGGTTATCGCAAGGCTGCCTGGCATGCCGGGAAAAAGGGCGGCATGTTGCTGAGAAAAGAAACCAGGGGAAAGCAGCGTTCAGGAAAGCCATCTGCAGCAGGCAATGCCTCCCGAAGACCTGAGAAGGCAAGGCGGAAGCCGTAAAAGTCCGGAAGCGCGGCAGTTCTGAAGCTCCATAGTCTGAAAAACTCAAAACATGATGCCCGGCTTTCTGATATTGTGAGGCAATTCGTTCCTGAAGTCCGCACCTTCAGCTGACCTTAAACTCTTTGTTTACAATTTCATATTATATGGTTATACTATAGCGTCAACTTTTAGAGTTAGGGAAACCTCAGAGACTTTGAAAGCCTCCGGGGTTTTTTTATTCTTTCTGTTTAATGAAATGAATAAGGAGATTAAAACATGGAAAAGAAGCTTTATGTAGGGAACATTTCGTTCAAGGCAACAGAGGAAGATATAAGAGAATTATTTGCCAGGAGCGGAGAGGTCGAAACTGTAAAAATAATAACTGACGCGCATACCGGCAATCCTAAAGGTTTCGGTTTTGTTGAAATGGCAACAGTGGAAGACGCCAAGAAGGCTATTGACGAACTCAACGGCACGACATTCATGGAAAGGGCCATTACTGTTGCAGAGGCAAAGCCCCAGGAGCCGAGAGAAAAGCGCGGCGGTTTTGGCGGCGGCGGCGGTAGAGGTGGTTACGGCGGCGGCGGAGGCAGAGGCGGTTTTGGCGGCGGCGGCGGCCGAGGCGGACAGGGAAGCGGACGGAGATAGATTATTTTGGATATAAAAGTATACTCAAATGATGTAGAAAAGGCACTGAAATCCCTTAAGCGCCAGCTTCAGAAGGATGGTTTGTTCAAAGAGATCAAGCAGAGAAGTTTTTATGAAAAACCTTCTGTAAAGGCAAAAAGGAAACGCAGGGAGGCTTTGAAGAAAAGGCTGAAGGCCCAGAGATTTAAGAGAACTGCCGGAAGTTCGTATTAAACCATAATATCCTGATAAGATGTTGAGATGGTTTTTAAGGTTTTTTGTTGAACTTTATGGTAATTTCGTAGTCTATGTGTGCATGGTCAGACGCAAGTTCTGCGTTTTTACCTTTGCAGAAAAGGGTCCCTTTTTTCAGCTTGTTATGCTTTTTGACCATCTCCTTAATAACAGGAGACAGATCAAAGCCCCCGTCTGTGCAGCCATTTATCATGCAATCCATATTGAAATATGCATAAGCAGTGGGGAAAACATTTACAGTCCGCAGCATAAGGACCGGATTCAATCCTTCCCTGAAGTACGTCATCACTATTACCATGCCGCTGACTTCAGGGAAGCAGTCTGAAACCAGGCCGGCCGCAATCTTCTTTTGTTTCAGCAAATCCATCTTTACTGCATAATTTTGTCTTTGTGCCATGTTCTCCTCTTGTAAACCCCTGGTAAATAAAGGGTTTGCTGCCTGTCAGTTATTTATTTTTTGATGCATTATAAAGGCTGAATGCATAACCTGCTCCAAGGACTCAAGCCCTTTGCCCTGGATGGATGAATTGTGGATAAATACATCACCCTCTTAGATTGATATAAAGCCAACCCCCTTTAACTCATTAACCAGCTTTTTAAACTGTAGTGTCAGGGTGCTGACAATAAAAATGGCCCCAAAGCTAAAGGTCTTTGAGACCAGATAATCAATAAACTTCTAACACTTTGATATGATAACATATTTCAGGCATAAAAAGTCAGAAAAATTACTTTGTGGCCGCCGCTCAAGTCAAATCCTCATTATATTAATATAAGCATTAACCCATATAATTCATAAATTTCAGGCAAATCGAAACAGAATAAGGCGGGATATAATATTGGAGCGGATTTTTTTGCCGATATTCCGACAGCATGTTTCTCTGAGATCAGGAGGCAAAAGCCTCGGAGTCCCGGCCAGATGCCGGGACGAGAATGAGCGAGAGTACTATATTCCGCCTTATGCTTACCATGGTTTATGAATAATCTGGGTTAATATAACCCTGACCTGTATAAACCGGAACTAAAAAACATTTTTCTCGCGCAAAGCCGAAAAACGGGCATGCGAGACAGTTCCGTTGAGGTTTTAAGGAGCTTGTGTTATCTTCTTACCATGACTCTTCAGAAGGGAACGCTATGGCAGAAGATTTTGCGTGTGACTGACAAGGCCCTCAGCACCGGCGCGCTCCTTTCCATACCAACCGAATATGAATTTATTGAAGATTGCGGCATGCGTTTTTTTGTCAGGATGCTTTCAAACCTCAGGCTGAAAGACGAGGCGAAGCAGCAGCAGGAGAAGGAGTCAGCTGCAACAGGCGTTCAGGTAAATCCTTTCCTCCCCTATGAGAATGATCTTTTCGTGGCAGATATATCAGACACCCATGTTGCGATTCTGAATAAGTTTAATGTTGTGGAGCATCACCTGCTAATCATCACCCGCAGATTTGAGGACCAGGAGACTCTCCTTACTCCCGATGATTTCAAGGCGCTCCGGACTTGTATGTCAGAGTATCACTGTCTCGGCTTTTATAACGGCGGAGTGGCTGCAGGCGCCAGTCAGCCTCACAAACACCTCCAGTTGGTCCCTCTTCCGCTTGCGCCTGAGGGACCGCAGGTTCCGATACAGCCACTGCTTGCAGCTGCAAAGTTCGATGGGGCCTTTGGAACTGTACCGGCATTTCCTTTTCTGCATGTCCTTGCTCATCTGGAATCCGGGATCGTCGAGTCGCCGCCTGACGCAGCGGAAAAGACCTTTGAGCTTTACTGTGCAATGCTCCGGAGGGTCGGCATGACTTCTCCGGACAAGGAAGGGCTGCAGAGACAGTCAGGTCCTTATTGCCTGATTGTTACACGTGACTGGATGCTTCTTGTACCGCGGTCCCGGGAGTTTTTTGAATCTATTTCCATCAATTCACTCGGTTTTGCCGGAGCGCTGCTGGTGAGGGATAAAGAGCAGATGGAGAGGGTGAAGAGCTGCGGTCCGATGACAGTCCTGAAGGAGGTTGGTCTGCCTGTTCAGGATAAGCTATACCCCGTCTTATCCTGTTTCGATCTATCTGAAATTTATGAATTATGTGGATCTAAGGGTCTTTATGCCTGTTTGTCTTCCGTGCAGTTGTACCTGCGGCATCTCAAGGGTCTGTCGTTCCAGACTGTGCATTCCATGGAGTTGCGGTCAAGGTGCGTGCAGTATCCATCAGTGTTTCTGGAGATAAAGAAAGGCTTCTCCTGGTTATGTTTGATAATCCCTTTTTTCACCTCATCCCTGGTGAGGGCAAAGGTGAGGGTGCAGCAGGCAGCCCTGCACTCCTGTATCCTTGTCCTGCAGTCAATGACAGTATCAGGCAGCCCCTCCTCCTCCTGACCATATATTGAGGCGATCCCCATCTCAAGCATCTTGTTTAAGATGGAGACGATCCTCTTACGCTCCTGGTCAGAGATCAGCAGACTATCCTGTCCGTCCTCTGTATCATTCACATCACTCATGAGTCTCCACCAGCCTGATTAATGAAAACAATAGACCCTGAGCAGCTCAGGATTAGCGTGAAAATACCAGTGTTACCCATTTTCCGCTGATGACAGTTTCGCTTAGTGTGAGTCCTGCTTTTTCGCACGCCTTTATTACATCACCTTCCTGGCCTGTAAGCATGCCTGAGAGAATGGCCTTGCCCCCGGGATTTAACCTCGAGACGATCTCAGCGGCGATATCGACCAGTATGCCTGAGAGGAGGTTGGCTACGATGAGATCAAAGGGCCCGTCAACAGCTCTAATGTCCCCTTCCTTTATCACCACATTGAAGAGGCTGTTTTCCTCAACATTTCTCTTTGCAGCGTCTATAGCCATGGGATCTATATCAACAGCTGTTACGTGTCTGAACCCGAGTTTTGCGGCGCCTATCGCCAGGATGCCGCTGCCTGTCCCGATGTCCAGACAGCTCTCTTTCTGGTCCCCTTTGGATATCTTTTCTATTATGATAAGGCATGCCTGTGAAGTCTCATGGTATCCTGTGCCGAAGACCATGCCAGGGTCAATGATCACAGGGATTCTGCTGGTGTCTTTTTTAAGCCAGGAAGGGATTATCGTGAGGTTCTCACCGATATCAATAGGTGAGAAGCTTTTCTTCCAGTTCTCATTCCAGTCTTTCTCAGGCAGAAGGGAATATTCAAAGGAGAAAACAGGGTCCAGCCCGGATGATCTGAGGACATCCCTGAACCCGGAGAGTTCGTCACAGACACCCGCGATATCAGTCTTCTCTTCGAAGTAGGCGAGAATTTGCCTGTCCTTTTCAACAAAACCCGAAGATCCCATCTCTGTCATCTTATTCATGATCGCATCCCGCGATTCATCAGGGGCAGTAATCGTTAATTCATAATATGCCAATGTCTGCAGCTCCTTTGTTTTATGCGATTGATGAAAGCGGTTTGGTTGAAATCCGCATTAAAGAATACCAGATGCCTTTTGAATATGGCAAAAAACATTGATGCTTCAGGATAAATGGATAGCGAGCGATATTCCCCGTGTCTTGCCACGGGTCAGCGAGCGAATATAATGAAAAAATACCTTGCATTGAGCTTCCCTGCGGTCATGCCGGAGGGAGTCTTCAATAATGCTATCAGTATGATATTAATCATTCCCTGAAATAGCAAAATCAGATAAAATAAATATACAACTAATAAATTCAGCATAAAAGGAGGTTTCTTATGCTTGACAGAACAGTAGTCCAGGGCGTGATCGACAGGGTAAGGCCTTTTCTTCAGAGAGACGGCGGTGATGTTCAGCTTGTGGATATAACAGAAGACAACATCGTCAGGGTCAAACTCGTAGGGGCTTGCGGCAGCTGCCCAATGTCAACGATGACCTTGAAAAATGGCATCGAGGCTGAACTGAAAAACAGTATCCCTGAAGTAAAGGCTGTAGTGGCTGTATAACGTAAGTTTTGACTGACATACCAGGAGGGAGTCTATCAATCCGACTGCCTCTGGTATGTCCTGTTTTAGGAAATCTCTTCAGCCCCCTGTTTGTTAAACGAGGGGTATAAAGAAAATTCATCAGAAATGTCTGAAGAACTGAAAAGAACCAAAAAATTAATGGACAGGTGACGTATTTAGTGGTAAATATGTAAGTAGAGACTCGATATAACAGGACCTCTTTTGAAAATAAGGGAAGAGGAGGATACTGAGGGAACTGCAATGACCGAACTGTCAATTAATGAAGTTGTGATAGTTCGGTTTTCTTATTAAATGGAACAGAAGTTGTCCCTGGCATTGATCTTATTGAAGGGAGGATATCATGTAAGCAGGACAGTCCTTTGTACTTGAGCAGCAGGCAGTTTGTCAAAGGCGTATGGAAAACAGGAACGTTAATGGAGGTATTTATGGAAATTGGATTACAGATCACTGCACGCGATATCGAGGTCACTGATGCGATAAGGACAGACATTGAAGAAAAGGCCGAAAAGCTTGATAAGTATTATGACCGTATAATGCGATGCAGGGTTGTGCTCGAATCCCCCAAGAGGCATCAGCACGAGGGAAAACTCTATAATGTGAATATCTATATGACGGTCCCCGGCGGAGAGTTGATGGTGAAAAGGGAGTTGAACAAGGACCTTTATGTTGCGGTTAGAGATGCCTTCCAGGCAGCCCGCAGGAGACTGGAGGACTTTTCAATGCAGCAGAGGTTTGATGTTAAGCACCATGAGGGGCCGCCCCAGGCGCAGATAACCTCCATCTTCCCTGACAAAGGGTATGGTTTCCTCACAACAGAGGAAGGTCTTGAGGTTTATTTTCATGAAAACAGCGTGGTGAACAAGGAATTCAATAAGCTGAAGGTCGGCATGAAGGTGCGTTTTGCCGAGGAGATGGGCGTCAAGGGCCCCCAGGCCAGCAGCGTTACGATTATCTGAAGCAGGCAAAAGGGAGGCAGGGTGAATAAATCCTGCTTCTCCTTTTTCATACCCTGCTCATCTGTTACAGGCCTCTGCTCCAAGCTCTCTCCATGCCTCATGCACGCAAATTTTCTTCTGATCTGATAATCAGCAGTAAATTCACCGCAATGTCCGCAAAAAGCAGGAGTGCCGTCTGGGGAAATTATTACCACTGATTTTGAAATAGTTTGTTTTGACATTGCCGCTATATCTGAATATACTAATTTGTTTTCAGGAGCATGGGAAAGGATAACGTGGAATCCAGAACAGGGGATGTGTGGAAGAGAATTCAAGAGAGTTGATTTTTAAGGTTGAAGACATTACATGCTCAAGCTGTGCAGCCGACATGGAAAAGATCCTTCAGGAAAAAGAGGGGATAAGCAACGCAGCAGTGAACTTTGCTGAAGAGACTGTCAGCGTAAGGTATGATCCGCAGAAACTGGACAGAAAAGAGGTTTTTTTTGCTGTGAGGAAACTGGGGTATAAAATCAGGATTATTGGTGAGAAATGAGGATTAAGCATGTATTTATTCTTTGATACTGAAACAACAGGTCTGCCCAGGAACTGGAAGGCGCCTGTCCATGATTTGTCCAATTGGCCGAGACTCGTCCAGCTCGCGTATCTTCTTTACGACAATTCCGGCAACCTGGTTTTAAGCGCTGACCATATCGTAAAGCCTGAGGATTTCACTATTCCTGTCGGCGCCTCCAGTATTCACGGGATAACGCATGAAAGGGCCTGCAGGGAGGGCGCTCCTTTAGCTGAAGTGTTGAGTGAATTCTTCAGTCATCTGAACCAGTCAGAAGTTCTGGTCGCGCATAATATGAGCTTTGACGAAAATATTGTCGGAGCTGAATTCCTCAGGCATAATATGCCTAATGTAATCACCAGCAAAAACAGGATCTGCACCATGCTCAAGACAACGCATTTTTGCAAGCTCGACGGGCCATACGGATACAAATGGCCCAAGCTTTCAGAACTTCATTACATACTTTTTCAGAGCAGCTTTGCAGAGGCGCACAATGCCTCTGTTGACATACGGGCAACAGCAAAATGCTTCTGGGAGTTAAGAAAAAGAGGGATCATCTAGCGGGATACCGGAAGTACAGAAGATGTAAGCTTTTGCACTTCCGGCTCTGTTGAGGTCAATCCAGGCTTTAGGACTTGTCTTTGCGATAATTTTTGAGCTGCGAGGCTCTGGTTCCAGCCCCCATGAACCATAAACAGAAAATCTGCAATAGAGGGCCCGGTGTCATCTCCGGGCCCTCTATCTCTGATGCTGCTTGAACCTACTGCGTGCAGGGGCCGAGATATTTTCCCTTCATCGTCATCTTTGCGGTCATTTCTTTGCCGTCTTCTTTCATCATCGTCTCCATCACTCCGTCGAATGTGCTGCCCGCATAAGTGACCGTGCCCTTGCCGCTGGAGTTCTTGCAGAGCATTTCCCAGTTGACGGTGTTTCCTTCCACTTTTAGGTCCTTCATGGTGCAGTCCTTCTGCGCATTATCTTTCGGCACGTAGTCATTCTGACTGAGGCAGGTGGTGATGGTGTGGGGTTTCATCATACCGGCAGGCATACCCTGCATCTCGATGGTATTGGTGATCTTCCACTTGCCCTCCTGCATGTTGACGCCCTTCGGAGCAGCAGCCGGCTTTTCAGACGGGGCAGAGGCCTCCTTCTTCTGGCTGCATCCTGCCACCGCCAGACCAAGAACTAACAGAACCACTAACAACACTAACCCTTCCTTACGTTTCATTTTGCTCTCCTTTTTTGCCGGTTGCATACCGGTTATAGATAAATGCGTCTCTATTATAATGGATTCAGCTCTTTCATGGAAATATAAACTCAGCTGCACGGACGTGATCCTGTATGGAGTCGCCTGTATGTGGAACGCAGTTTATTTCACCTCAGTCAGGACTTCTTCCGGGGCGGCCGGGACAGGCTTGCGATATTGGCGCCGTGCAGGCCAGACTGATAGGAAACGTTTATCGCAGACTCTTTACTGAAAGGTTATGTATAATTGAGCAGAAGAAGAAGGCGCGCTGATGGAAATCTCTGTATTGTGCAGATTTGCCTTCTCTGCGTTTACTGACTGAACGCTAAGCATATCATGACCTGGAAATAAAAATGGCTGAAAGAAAGATCAAGGGTAAAATAGTCTGCCATCGCAGGGACGAATACGGAGAGATCATGGTTGCAGACGAAGGTGCAAAGAGGTCTCTCTACTTTGGCGAAGGCATTCTGCAAAGCAGTATCCGGCTTGATCAGCCGGGCAGGCTGATCGAGGACTACAGCCAGGCTATGATATGTGGTCTGATATTTAAGCATGATCCCCGGTCAGTCCTCCTGATAGGCCTGGGCGGTTGTTCATTGGTCCACTTCCTGCTCAGGGCCTTCCCTGATTGCGCTGTCGATGTTGTTGAAATAAGGCAGCAGGTCATTGAACTGGCGTATGATTTTTTTCTTCTGCCGAAGAAGAACACGAACCTTAGGATATTCCATGCAGCAGGCCAGGACTTCATCATGCAGCAGGAGGAGGGCTGCAGAACCTATGACCTGATCATTGTTGATGCCTTTGACAACGATGGTCCTGCTGCTGACCTCTCTGAGATGCCCTTTCTTGCTGCATGCAGGCAGAGGCTTACGGAGGACGGCATTTGCTCTTTTAATCTCTGGAGCAGGCCAAAGGATAATTTCCCTGCCTTATACAGCTGCTATTGAGGAGACGTTTGAGGGCCGCACTCTTAAAATCCTTCCTGATGAGACATGCTGGAACGCTGTTGTCTTTGGTTTTATCAGTCCGCTGCTGTCTCAGGACATGGCCGGATACCGCCAGATGGCCAGGACCCTGCAACAGACCTATGACATCAACTTTACAAAGTATCTGAGTTATTTATGCTGGCAGAATTTCAGCTGAGTAAGAGTTTGAGCTTCTCCGCTTCAGATTTGACAGTGACATGGTAATGTGATAAAAGGATAATAGAAATCCAAATAATGAAAGGGGGGAAGAAAATGAAAACAATCAAGATTTTGCTGTTTCATGGCGCTTTCAGCGGTTATGCTCTATGCGTTCATGGGGTCTGCAAAGGCAGATGAACAAAGACAGGACGTATTGTATTACTGTGACTGCGGTGCTGATTGCCACTGCAACTCAGTAAGCACAAAACCCGGCAATTGCAAATGCGGAAAGCCCATGAAATGGGGGCATGTTCTCAAGATCGAGGGGGATGAGGCTTTAGTCTGCACCTGCGCAGAAGGGTGCAAATGCAGCCTTGATCCAAAAGACCCTTCAAAATGCGGATGCGGCCAACCTGTAAAGAGAGTCAGCCTGAAGGGGACAGGGATCTATTTCTGCAATTGCGGAGGCTCCTGTATGTGCAATACTGTTTCAGACAGCCCTGGCAAGTGCAAATGCGGCATGGACCTGAAAAAATCTGATTAATGGGCTGATAGGATGGATGTAACAGGAAAGGCAGGGCTGTTTCAGCCCTGCCTTTCTCTTGTTCCCAAGCAGCTTTGTTTCCCGGAAATGGTTACTGATATTCTGTCATGTAGTTATGTTCAGCTTTCAACTGGCATTATGCAGCAGTTTCGACTTCCAATAACTGTTTGACAGGAGGCATATCAAACATCCTGATATTTTGCATCACTTATAAAAGGTTGAAATTAATTACGGCTGGTAAGCGGATTTGTCGCCGATGTCATAGTGCATAGGCATGAAGATCTTCCTGAACATAAAGAAGACCAGCATGACAGCGATCAGGATGAAGCCGTATGCAGCGCTTTTTCCGCCTAAGGCGCCAACCGAATAAAAGAATATATAGGCAGGCATCAAAATCGCCAGGATATAACCTTCCATAAGCCTGAAGCAGAACGCCTCTTTTGCTGTAACAAAGCCGAGGCACAGGGTAACAGGAAGCAGCAGAAGAGCGCTGTAAGGCGGCACCCTAAAGAACGGGACATGACAGGATTTCCGTGTCCAATGAAGAACAGGACAGCCAGACAGACGACTGCCAGGTAATAAACCTTCTTCAGCGTCCGGTAAAACTGCCCGATATAAAGATGGATGAAGAAAACGCTGAGGCCAACGCTGAAATACAGGACGAGAAGCATTATATTCAAACTAAGTCCTGAAATGATGAAGGGAAAAACCTGTGTGTCATCGGCCTGAAGGCTTTTGAAAATGATGAAGGCAGAGATGCTGATTATCAGGGTAGAGAGAAATATGCCGGTCCTGTAAAGAAATACGGTTATCTTGTCCTCTTTTGTCAGAGGCTGGAAAAGGTTTGTATCGCCCATGGGAAAGTATAACATACGAATAAGCTGGAAAGCTTGCCGGCCAGCCTGCCTGTCGGATGAATACTCTATTGCTGCATAAGCGCAAGCAGGAAGCGCAGAAAAAGGCCTTGCAATGACGAAGGTGTCGCGACAAGCCCTTTTTTCTTCACTTCCTCCGTACTGTCCTTATATTTTTTGCAAATGTAAAATAATCTTTTTATGTGAATTTTTTTAAAAAGGCAGTTATAATCAGCAGTAGAATTTGATGCAAAGGAGAAGATCATGGCCAAGACAACGATTCAGGACTTTTTGAAGAAGAAACAGAGGGGAAAAAGATTACCATGCTCACTGCCTATGACTATCCCTTTGCGCAGATTGTTGATGAAGCCGGAATCGACGCCATACTTGTGGGTGATTCTCTCGGCATGGTAGTGCAGGGACTTGACAATACCCTGCCGGTGACCATGGATGAGATGATCTATCATACAAGGATTGTGGCCCGTGCAGTCAGAAACGCGCTCGTTATCGGCGATATGCCGTTTATGTCCTACCAGACCGGCATTGAAGAGGCTGTCAGAAACGCCGGGAAGGTTCTTAAAGGAGGCGGGCGCCTCTGCCATTAAACTCGAAGGAGGAGCTGAAGTTGCCGGGCAGATAAGGGCCATGACAAGGGCTGAAATTCCTGTTATGGCGCATATAGGTCTGACACCGCAGTCGATCCATAGAATGGGCGGCTACAAGGTACAGGGCAAGACAGAGGAGGCGGCAAAGAGGCTGATTGAAGAAGCGCATATTGTTGAGGACGCCGGCGCCTTTAGCCTTTTGATAGAGGCCATACCCATGAAGCTTGCTGATAGGATCACCAAAGAGCTTTCAATACCGACTATAGGCATAGGGGCCGGTCCGCATTGCGATGGCCAGGTCCTTGTGCTCCACGATGTAATCGGGATGTTCGAACGCTTTGTGCCGAAATTCGTTAAACGCTATGCGAACCTCAAGGATGAGGCGCTGAAGGCGATTATGACATACCGTGAAGAAGTTGAAAAAGGAGAGTTCCCTTCAGAAGAACAGAGCTTTAAATAACGTAACTACTTAGGTGGATAGCTGTAGGTGTTTAGGTGGATAGCGAGAGAGCTTGATTCGTTCTTTGCGCTGTCCTAAAAGACTACAGTCTAAATAACTTATTGTGTTAACTTTTTCCTGCGGAACTGTAACCGGCTCTGCCTTCAGTTTCAGGATGCGGCGCCCCTTCATCGCTACAATAGTGAATTTCTTTGTTTCGGTGTTGTAATTGTCACCGACAGCAGGCAGTCTCTGGAGATTTGAAATAATAAATCCTCCGATCGTATCGTATTCGTTTGATTCCTCTATGTCGAAGCCGTAATCCTCGTTGAGATCTCTGATAGCAAGAGAGGCGTCTATCAGCATCGTCCCATTAGTAAGGACTCTGGACCGGGCTTTCCGTATCATATTCATCACGTATCTCACCTACGATTTCTTCAATGAGGTCTTCTATTGTAACGAGACCTGTAACAGCTCCATATTCGTCTATGACGATGGCCATGTGCTGCCTTTTCTTCTGCATCTCACGCATGAGGGAACTTATCTTCATGGTTTCCGGCACGAAGAGAGCGTTATGCAGGATCTTTGGGATCGATATTTCCCGTTTGTATGCCAGCTCATTGAAAACATCTTTGTTGTAGAGGATGCCCCTGATATCGGATTTGTCCTTGCCATATATAGGATAGCGCGAAAAATTCTCCGAGGAGATCGTCTTGACTATAACATCGGGAGATTCATTGATGTTGAACCCGACCATAGCCGTGACAGGCACCATAACGCCTTTTACCGATATGTCGGTAAAACGGAAAACACTATGGATCAGTTCGTGTTCGGTAGGCTCGAATATCCCTCTGTCCGTCCCTTCCTCGATAAGGAGCTTGATCTCTTCCTCGCTGATGAACGAGCGTTCGGAAAAGGCCTTTGCCCCGAAGGGTTTAAGAACGAGGTTTGTGCTCGCGGTCAATACCGTGACGAAAAGCGATGCGACTTTGGATACGAATGTGATAGGGCCTGCCACAAAAAGCCCGACCCTTTCCGGGTTTCTTAATGCTATGGATTTGGGCACGAGTTCGCCTATGATGAGAGTGAGATATGAAATTACGATGACTACAATCCCTATTGAAATGGCCCCTGCCCCTTTTGCAATAAAAGGTATCGGGACGCTCGCAAGCAAAGGTTCCAAAGTAGTAACAGATGCGGCTCCACCGATAGCGGATGAAAGGGCCCCCATCACGGTCACGCCGATCTGAACTGTTGCAAGAAGCCTGTCAGGCTCAGACTGGAGCTTTAATAATTTGTGCGCACGGTAGCTGCCTTTTTCCGCGAGGTTCTTGACGAATGATTTTCGTGAAGTGACGATAGAGATTTCTGAAGCAGAAAAAAAACCGGTCAGAACCATAAAAATCAGGATAAATAATATTTCGAGTATCATTAGTTAGCTTTCACTATTATACATGAATATCCAGCATAACAATACTAATTTTATCTCCGGAAACACCTCTGCCTCCCTGTGCCCATATTGTTTTATACATTATATCCCATAACAGCCAAAAGTGAAATTGACTAAATTCCACAAAGATTCATATTATATTCTGAAGCTTCAAAGGAAATCCGTTTTGCATTAAAAAGAAGCAAATCAATGATACAGGAAGGAGTTTCCATGTCTGAGGCCAGGATCAAGGTGATTTTATTACGCCATACTCCGCAGCCGGAGGAGACCGTGGCAATGGCTGCAAAGCTCTGCTACAGCCCCTCTGACATTACGTCGCTGAAGAAAAAGATAGAGGCAAAGGACCAGAAGGTTTTTGTCGAAAGATTAATGAAGATGGGGCATATGAGTCCTATCGAACATGCGTCTTTTTCCTTTGCGATAGAGGGGATTTCCCGGGCGTGTTCCCATCAGCTGGTCAGGCACAGGCTTGCATCATATTCCCAGCAATCGCAGCGGTATGTAAGTGAGGAGGCTGGTTTTGATTACGTGATACCTGAGACGATAAAAAAAGACAGGGAGCTGAGGAAATATTTCGAAAGTTTTATGGCAGAGGCGCAGCGTGCATACAATCATATTGCTCAGAAGCTCAATGAGAAGGGTGTAAAGGGTGAAGCCGCTAACCAGGACGCGAGGTTTGTGCTGCCGAATGCTGCAGAGACCAAGATAATCGTTACAATGAACGCGCGGGAGCTCCTCCACTTTTTCAGCCAGAGATGCTGCAACAGGGCACAGTGGGAGATCCGGGCGATGGCAGAAGAGATGTACAAACTTGTGAAAAAAGTTTCTCCGGTCATATTCGCGAAGGCAGGGCCGCGATGTCTTTACGCGCCGTGTCCGGAGGGCGAGTATACCTGCGGAAAGATCAGGGATGTAAGAAAAAAATACAGAGTCAAAACCGCCTGAAAGCAGGAAAGTCATGCCTGCATCAGGAAAAGAAATAACGTAAGTCTTCAGCTGTCAGCAATAAGCTATCAGCAAGAGGCGGGATATTACGAGGCTCACAGACGAGGTCGGCATACGTATACAGTCTTTTATTCGCCCTTTTTTGCTGAAAGCTGACCACTGAGGGCTGATAGCTGAACTTTTACGAAACAACAAGAGAGGTATGAAATGGCATTTGTTATAGCATTGGCAGGGAAGGGCGGCACAGGTAAGACCAGTATCGCAGGTCTTACAGTAAGGTACCTTATGGAAAAGAAGAAAAAACCCGTGCTCGCTGTTGACGCAGACAGCAATGCATGCCTGCATGAGGCCTTGGGAGTCGAGGTGCATGCAACTATCGGATCTCTGAGGGAAGAGTCTCTCCAGACAATACGGAGCGGTGCTGAAAGGCCTGGCGGAATGTCTATGGAACAGCTTTTCGATTATCAGGTCCAGCAGTCGGTCATAGAGGCGAAAGGTTTTGATCTGATGGTCATGGGAAGGCCTGAGGGCCCCGGATGTTATTGCGCGGCCAACAACATCATCAGAAAGTATACGGACAAGCTCTCCGAGACCTATTCCTATGTTGTGATAGACAATGAGGCTGGAATGGAACATCTCAGCAGAAGGACCACTCACAAGGTTGACCTTCTCATAATCGTCAGTGATCCAACGATAAGGGGTATAAAAACAGCACAGAGGATAGCCGGCCTGGTGAAGGAGTTGAATCTCGATATCGAAAAATATACTCTGGTGATCAATAGGGTTGCAGGCGAGGAAGGCCCGGAGCTCAAAAAATATGCCGAGGAACTCGGGCTTGAGGTCGGGGGGCTGGTGCCTCAGGATGCAATGGTTTTCGAAAACGACCTCCAGGGAAAGGCCATTATCGAGCTGCCTGAGGATTCACCTGCTGTCAGTGCGGTTTACGCTGTTTTGGACAAGTTCGAGATAAGATGAGATTCTTACACCTTTGTCTTTCTTAAGAATTCCGCGCTTTCTTCCGGGATCGAGGTGTTAATGTACATGCCTGAGCCGAGTTCAAACCCTGCTGTCTGAGTAAGGCGGGGTACGATGCTGATATACCAGTGGAAATACTCTGATTTGCATTCCTTCGGGTTTTCAGAACGGATGACGTAATTAAAGTCAGGGTCTTCGAGTCCTGCGTAAAATTTCCGTAGTATGGTTTTCAGGTGATAGGCGAGATCATTGACTTCCTCTTCGGTTATGCTGCTGAAGGTAGCGCAGTGGCGTTTCGGGAATATCCATGTGTGGAAGGGCGAAAGGGCCGCAAAGGGCACAAACGTCACAAAGTGCCCGGTGTCCAGGATGATCCTTCTTCCATCAGATATCTCATCATTGAGGCAGGCGCACATGAGACATCCTCCGGTATTGTCGAAGTACCGCATGCCTTCCTCTATCCTGTGTCTTACCTGAAGAGGGGTCACCGGAGTTCCGATGATCTGCGAATGAGGATGGAGAAGCGATGTGCCTGCCCCTTCACCATAGTTTTTGAAGATGATAACGTGCTCAATGCCTGGCTCATTATAGATCGCGTCGAACCTCTTCACTGTATGTCCTGAGAAGGTCTGCGATATCGTCAACCGGCATCCCGGCGATGGACATATTATGGACAGGTGACTCTATAATGACTTCATGTTTTCCAAAACCGGTGATAATATGTCGTCCGTCCTCGTTCTTCCTCTCTCTGGTTACATCAGGGGACAGTGCGGAAAACTTGTTCGGGGTGACGCGTATTTTCCAGCTGTCACCGTCGGGAATGCGCATGATTTCATCAGGTGTCCTCTGTTCATTGCCGGGGCAGAAGGGGCAGGAATCGAGATATTCCGGAAGGTATTTTTTGTTCTTTAATCTTCCTGAATTCCTCCGGCCTTTTGGCGCGTTCAGTCGCTATTATGACCCATTCCCTTGTTATAAGATTCAGCCTCAGTTCAGACATCCTGCTATCAGGATATCATAATAACAGAGGTAATCAAGAGCTATGTCCTGTATTCGGCATTTATGTGGAAAATATTATTCTGTCAGGTCTCAGGTGAGGACCTTTGAGGATGCAGTGCTGGTATGGAGGTCAACGGTTATCTTCAATGTGAAGGTCTTCATTTCCGCCTGTTCTCAGTGATTTTTCCTACGTTATATACAGGGATAGGGGCTTACTCAACCAGCTGGTTTTGTATCGCGTAGTTTATCAGTTCTGCGGTGTTTTTAAGACGTAATTTCTCAAGAATGCGGGCCCTGTAAGTGCTGACGGTCTTGACGCTCAGGAACAACTCCCCGGCTATCTCACCCGAGGTTTTGCCTGAGGCCATGAGACACAGCACCTGGAACTCCCTGTCTGAGAGGGTGCTGTGGAGGGGCTTTTCGGTTGTTAAGTCGAGCTCTCCTACCAGTTGTTCTGCCAGTGACGAAGTGACATATTTTTTCCCTTTTGAGACTGTCCTGATGGCGTTTACCAGCTCTTCAGACGCGCTTTTCTTAGTCAGGTACCCTGCGGCCCCTGCCCTTAAGAATCTCAGGGCGTACTGTTCCTCGGGGTACATGCTCAATATCAAAACAGGCAGGTTAGGGTGTTTAATCTTTATCTCCTTCATTGTATCGAGGCCGTTTTTCCCTGGCATGGCAATATCTAGAATTACTACTGAGAAGGAGTTTTTCCCGATCTTTTCGATGGCCTCATTGCCGTTGCCGGCCTCAGCAAGTACAGTCATATCAGCATTGCCGGATATGATCTGTTTTAGTCCTTCGCGTACAACAGAATGGTCGTCTGCAATAAGTATATTAATCATTGTCTGGACCTATCTTATCAAATACCAGCAATACTTGCTATAGGACAATGGCCTGCTGCCGTATCAGCAATTTCCTACAAAATCATTCCGGTCGGGCGCTTTGCCCTGCATGAACGGGGACTACAATAGTAACGGATGTCCCAATGCCGGATGTGCCTGCGATATGCATTTCTCCCTTCATCGCATATACCCTCTCCCTGATGCCTATGATGCCGAATGAGACAGGACTTGAAATATCCTGCGGCCTGATCCCTATACCGTTGTCAGCGACTTCGAGAAACAGCCGGTCTCCCATTATTTCAAGCTGTACTGAAACAGTTGTGGCGTTTGAGTACCGTACAATATTGGTGAACAGTTCCTGTATTATGCGGAATACGTTTGTTGAAATATCCGCACTGAGCTGCAAGTCTTCAGCCGGCAGCATAAGGTCGCAGGTGATGCCGCTCATTTTTTTCAGCTCAGCTGCCTGCCATTCTATGGCGGCAAACAACCCAAGGACGTCCAGTATGCCAGGTCTGAGCTCGGAGATGATGTTCTGTATCGTCTGAATGGTAGCGTCCACCAGCGCCAGCATGGACTTTGATTTGTTAAAGAGGACGTCTTGGTCCTTGTAATTGTCTCTTATCCAGGCCAGCTCGAGTCTGAGAGCGGTGATGATCTGTCCGAGTTCGTCATGTATCTCGCGGGCGATAGCGGTCCTTTCGGATTCCCTCGCCTCCCGCAGGTACTTGCTTAAGTTGCGCAGCTCCTCCCGCGATTTTCTTAATTCCTCTTCTGCTGAAAACCGGTAAATAGCCTCGCCGACCATCACAGCCAACTGCTCAATAAATTCCATTTTTTTCTGCGTCAATACCCCCTCTTGCTCATCGGCAATATGTATGGCTCCGAGCACCTGGTCCCGGTACCTAATCGGCGCAACAGCCAAAGACCTGAAGCCAGATTGCATGCAGACGCCTCGGTATTTGGATTTCTGCTCGCCGGAGAGCGCTTCGGTAAAGGATAGTGAGTTGCCTGAGATGAACGATCCGGCCGGAGTTATGCAGGCAAGGTCAGAGGGTTCAGGCCTGCCTGCAATTAGGCGTGTACAGATGCACTGGTCATGATCGACTGAAAGAAAATTCTCTTTTTTCCAGAACTCCTTGCTGAAGCCCATGTATGACTCATACGGGATATTTCTGCGGTCATCGAGCAGTCTGATGCCGACACACCGGCACCCTGTCCACTCTTTTATCAGTTTTACCACTGAGTCGAGATATTCCTTGCGTGAAAATGTCCGCGAAAAAAGTTTAAGGAAGGCATTGACTAATATAATCCTGCTCTCTGCTTCCTTGCGCTCGGTTATGTCGCGTACTATGGCAACATGATAATCCTTTTCTTTATGGGATATATGCCTGACGCTGACCTCAACAGGGAATACAGTTCTGTCCTTGCGCATTAAACGATCCTCCAGAACAATATTCCCTTTTTCCTTTATCTTCTCCGCGTAGGCTCTCCATGTCGAGAGATCCTGCTGTGTCTCGGCAAAATCAATGACCCTCATGGTCAGCAGTTCTTCGCGACTATACCCAAGATTTGTGCACGCGGAATCATTAATTTCAAGAAGGCCGGCTGTTTCAGGATCTACAACAAATATACTGTCACTGGACTGATTGATAAGGTTTTTGAAAACAGATAATGTCTCTTCGGCCTTCTTCCTCTCCTTCCGCGTTTCCGCTTCGCGGAGTTCGCGTTCTACCGCAGGGATGAGCCTCTTAAAGTTCCCCTTAATGATGTAATCATGAGCGCCGGCTCTCATAGCTTCGACTGCTATATCTTCGCCGATGTTTCCCGACACTATGATGAAAGGCGGGTTTTGCCCGCTTTTTCTGAGAACATCGAGCGCCTCGAGACCGCTGAATTTTGGGAGGACGTAATCGGAGATAATAATATCCCATTCCTGTTTTGCGAGGGCCGCCATCATGGCCTCAGGCGTTTCGACACGTTCGTAAACAGGCCCATACCCCCCCTTGCGCAGCTCGCGAAGCAATAAAAGGGTATCGTCCTCCGAATCCTCGACAATCAATACGCGAAGTGGCGTAGTCATAAATTATAGTCTAACTTCATAATTTTCCGGCTTTATTGGGGAGCCCGGCGACTGTTCTAATATGTACCTTTTTTTTCATATGTCAGTACGGATAAAACCGGATGTCAAAGTAGCAACCTTTTTATGAGTTATTATTGATAATTTATCTCAAATATTCAATAATTCCGCGATTTGGTGCTGACAACAGTCAGAGCTATGTTCTGTATTCAGCGTTTATGCGGATATATTCTTCTGTAAGGTCGCAGGTGAGCACTTTTGACGATGCACTGCCTGCGTGCAGGTCTACGGTTATCTTTATGGTTTTGGCCTTTAAAGTCTCTGTTGCTTCCTTATCCTTATTATTTGCCAGGCCGCCTTTTACCACCTTGATATTATTAAAGAAGATGTCGGTCTTCTCTTCCCTGAAGGATATGCCGGAATATCCGAGCGCGCACATTATCCTTCCCCAGTTGGCGTCGTTTCCGTATATGGCTGTCTTGACAAGGCTTGAGTTGGCGATTGAAAGTGCTGCTCTGGTTGCCTCTGATTCATTCCGTGTGCCCTTCACATGGACCTCGATGAGTTTTGTCGCGCCTTCACCGTCTTTTACAACGAGCAGGGCAAGTTCATAGGTAAGGTCGTCGAGGGCCTTTTGAAATGTTTGAAAAGCTTCTGATTTTTCTGTCAAAGGTTTATTTCCGAGCATCCTGTTTGCCATCATCAGGACAGTGTCATTCGTCGACATATCGCCGTCTATGGTTATGCGGTTGAAGGATTTATTGACAGAACTTTTCAGGGTCTTATTCAATGTCTTCTGTTGAACCGCGATATCAGTGAGAATAAAACACAGCATAGTCGCCATATTCGGGGCTATCATGCCTGCGCCTTTGCATATGCCTGAAATGGTCCCCGTGGTATTGCCGATTTTTATCTTTTTCGTGACCATCTTGGGGAATGTATCGGTCGTCATTATCGCCCTTGCAACGTCCTCAAAGGAAGATCCGCTGACATTATGTGTCAGAGTCGGGATGGCAGGGATGATTCTCTGCATCGGCATCTGCGTCCCTATAACGCCTGTGGAGCAGGGATAGATCAGGGAGGATTTGATACTGAGCTGCTTTGAGATATGGGAAATTATATCATTGGCATCCTTTGTGCCCTGCGTTCCGGTGCAGGCGTTGGCGTTTCCGCTGTTTACGACGATCACCCGGCCCCTGCCTGAATTTATCTTCTTCATGCATAGCTTTACAGGCGCGGCTTTTACAGTATTTGTAGTGAAGGCGCCGGCGATGTCGGCCTCGACCTCGGAAATTATCAGAGCGATGTCCTTTCTGCCGGGTTTTTTGATCGCTGCCTCGGCAGTCGAAAAAAGAAAACCCTTCGGACCTTTACTGTTTGTTGTTTTTGACATGTTATAAGATAATGCTATCGCAAGAAATTTGCAATTATATTTAGTATTTGTCAAAGTAGTTTTTATGTTGAATTTAAATTAATCTAAAGTATCATGAAAGGTAATTTTAATAATATGTGGCGATTTACTGTGGGATACAGGGGACTGGATAATTGGGGACAGGACACAGAGCGATACAGGATATTCTGGTCTGTCTGTATATGTTGTTTTGTACTGACTGCTGTCTTTGCTCTATCGGGATGCAGTAAAAAAAATCCACCCGCTGTAGGCAATGTATTGCCGGAATTTACCCTGCCTGATTTGAAGGGCAATAAAATTACAGTGCCGGATGATTTTAGCGGCAAAGTGATTGTAGTACGTTTCTGGATAGACTCTTGCAAGTCCTGTGCAATAGAAATGCCTATGATAGATGCTACATATAAAAAATACAAAGACAGGGGGCTTGCTGTTATTGCGGTGAATGTGGGCCAACAGAAGGATGTTGCAGAGGCATTTGTAACAAGACTTAAGCTCTCCTATCCTGTTGTTTTAGACACTAACTCTGCAATCACTAAAAAGTACGGGGTAAATGCAGTGCCTTTTACATTAATTATTGACAGGAAAGGCATCGTCAGAAAGCGGATCCTTGGTGAGGCAGGGAGTGAGACTATAGAAAAAATAATACAGGACCTCCTATGAGAGACAATTGATCCCCTTGCAGAAAAAAATACGACAAAGCTATACCGCTAACGTGAGCAGTTCGGCCTTCAGTGAATTATTCTTTATGCGGAGCAGGGCGACTGATACCGGCAGGTCAAAGCGCTTTGGTCCGGCGCTTCCAGGATTCAGGAAGAGTACTCTGCTGCTTTTTTCTATGGCAGGCCGATGGGTATGTCCGTTTATGACAGCGCTGAAACCGGATGCAGCAGGGTCAAGATCAAGCTTGTCGAGGTCGTGAAGCACGTACAGAGAAACCCCTCCGATTTCTACTGCTTCCGTGAAAGGCAGTTTACAGGCCCATCCGTCTCTGTCAGTGTTGCCGCGTACAGCAACCACAGGAGCGATGTTTTCCAGTCTGTGAAGTACGGCTGGAGCGCCGACATCGCCTGCATGAATAATCAATGACACACCCTCAAGGGCCTTGAGCGCCTCAGGACGAATAAGGCCGTGGGTGTCTGAGATGACACCCACGAGATAATCTTTTTGCAGCTTGTCCGATTGTTTTTTTGAAAGCGGCATTCGTATATGCAGTCAGCAGTAACAGTGCCTTGAATATTAAGGATGCCCTAAGGGAAGAGTGCGAGGGATTCAAGAGCTGCTGTTTCATCGAAACCCATCATGATATTCATGTTATGCACAGCCTGCCCTGAGGCCCCCTTGACAAGATTGTCGATGGCAGAGACAATGATCAGGGTATTTGTACGTGGTACAACCTTTAACCCGATATGACAAAAATTTGTCCCTCTTACGTTCTTTATATTAGGGAATATGCCTTCATCTAAGACGCATACAAACGGCTCATCCCTGTACATCTTTTTGTATATTTTCAGGACAGATGCTGTATCTGTTTTTTTGGACAGCCTTGCATAGACGGTCGTGAGTATGCCCCTGTCAACAGGCAGCAGATGAGGGGTGAAATTGACCCTGATCTTTTTGCCGGAGGCAGCATGAGAGTTCCTGCTCTATCTCAGGGGTATGTCTGTGCGTACCTATGCCATAGGCCTTAAACCCTTCATTGACCTCGCAAAATGAAACCGCCAGGTCAGCCTTTCTGCCTGCGCCGGTAGTCCCTGACTTGGAATCAATAATCAAGAGATGAGGGGTCAATGAGCCTGCCTTTTATTGCAGGCAGAAGCCCGAGTATCGCGCTGGTCGGATAACAACCCGGATTTGCGATCAGCTTCGCCTTTCTGATCCTGGCCCTGTATATTTCCGGAAGCCCGAAAACCGCTTTCTTCAGAGTTGCAAGGTACTTGTGAGGCAATCCGTACCACTCCTGATACACCTTTGGATCAGAAAGACGGTAATCCGCTGAAAGGTCGATTACATGCTTTTTATTTTCAAAGAAGAAGTTCACTGCCTCCTGAGAGGCCCCGTGCGGAAGTGCCAGAAAGAAAAGGTCAGCCTTATTGAGGAGCTCTGTTTTGTTCAGCGGTTCATAGGTCAGATTTTTGTATTTCTGAAGGTGCGGGAAGACTGAACTGACACTTTTGCCTGCTGATTTTTCAGAGGTGACAGCGGTTATCTTTACCTGCGGATGGCCTGAAAGTATGCGCAGAAGCTCAATACCTGTATACCCGCTGCCGCCGCATATGGCTACTCTTAGTTTTTCATTTTTATTTATCTTGTTCATAATCACCCCTTAAGTTTCAAAAAACATTCACCACAGAGGGCACATGAGAAAATACCCATGATTATTAAACAAATAACAGGGCATCAGAGTAATAACCCAAAAGTGATCAAGAAGAACTCTGTGAACTCTGTGGTTAAACTGCTGTTTTTAGGTTTAACCAAAAGAAAAGGCCCGTCTTAAGAACGGGCCCCGTATAAATATCATATTCAGAGCTTTTCGCTCCAAGCTGTAAATTATCTCTTTGAGAACTGGAAGCGTTTTCTTGCGCCTTTGAGGCCGTATTTCTTTCTCTCTACTTCTCTGGGGTCCCTTGTGAGAAAACCTTCTTTTTTGAGTTTGCTTCTCACGTCGGCATCCATCTTTAGCAGTGCCCTTGAAATGCCGAGCCTGATGGCCCCTGCCTGTCCTGTCAATCCGCCGCCGTCGACTTTTACCGATATGTCATGTTTGCCTGTTGCCCCGATCAGTTCAATCGGCTGCCTGATTATCATGCGCAGTGTTTCTCTCGGGAAATAGGTATCAACAGGTTTGCTGTTTACGATAATCTTGCCGCTGCCTGCACCTATATTTACTCTGGCAATTGAAGATTTTCTTCTGCCTACAGCGATATATTTGATTTCAGCCATGTAAACTCCTTTATTGTAAAATTACAGGGGCCTGGGCCTGATGCGGATGTTCAGCCCCCCTGTATACTTTTAATTTCTTGATCATAGCCCTGCCGAGCCTGTTTTTCGGGAGCATTCCCCATACAGCCTTTTCAATGATTGTCTCCGGCTTTTTTTCGAGAAGCTCTTTTGCTGTCTGGGCCTTTATGCCGCCGATATAGCCGGAATGGTGGTAATACATCTTATCGTTTACTTTATTGCCGGTGAGTTTGACCTTCTCGGCATTGATAACAATTATGAAATCACCTGTGTCCGAATTCGGGGTGAAGACTGGTTTGTTCTTGCCTCTGAGATGCACGGCCACTTTTACAGCGAGTTTCCCCAAGACTATATCCTTGGCATCGACTACATACCATTTGCGGTCAATATCACTTTTTTTAGCAAACTGGGTCTTCATACGTCGCTTTTTACCTTCCTTTATAAGATTTGGAATTAGATAGAATAAATAAACTCAGGGGTAATTGTCAATATTTCGGTCATTAATTTTACTGGATTTTCGAAAAATCCGCTATCAGGGAGAGCGTTTCCCATATGCCCTTTAAAAGGGCCAGTCTGTTTGTCCTGATTTCTTCCTGCTTGTCCATTACCATTACCTTGTCAAAGAAGGTATTGATATGGGGGGTTATTTGAAGGAAAACGCGTATGCTGCCGGCGAAGTCTTCTTTGTCAAGCAGGGGCATGCATTCATTCCTCAAGGCAGCAAAAGAGGAGTAAAGCTGCTTTTCTTCTTCCTGTGTGAACAGTTCAGTGTTCACCGGAGGGAGAGGTGTTTTGGGCGTAATATTATTCACCCTCTTTATTGCAAGCAGAAAGTCCTGGAAGACCTCTTCTTTCCTGAGTTCCTGTATTGCCTCCAGACGTTTAGCGATCAGTTTCAGCGGCTGCACGGATGAGAGCGGGATTACGGATTTTATGAGGTCCTGCTCATAGCCTGAGGATGAAAGAATAAATTCAGTCCTCTGCTCCATGAAGCTGATAATGTTTTCGAGTGTCTTTTCTGCAGACTGTGCATCTCCGGAGATTTTTCAGCGCATACCCGAAAATTTCCCTGAGACTGAAGGCATAGCCCTTGTCAAGGATGATCTGGATGATTCCCATGGCCTGTCTTCTTAAGGCGAAAGGGTCCTCAGAGCCTGTAGGGACCAGTCCGATAGAGAAGAACGAAGAGATATTGTCGATCCTGTCGGCCAGGCTTAAGATTGAACCTGTATCAGTCTGCGGGACCCTGTCGCCGTAATTTTTGGGCAGATACTGCTCCTCAAGCGCAACGGCTACTTCGCTGTCTTCTTTATCATGGGTCGCATAATATTTACCCATTATGCCCTGAAGTTCCGGGAACTCTCTTACGACCCCTGTGATAAGGTCGGTTTTTGACAACCTGGCGGCCCTCGATACTTTGTCCTTAAGGGACGGTGCTATCTTTCCGGACAGAAAGTCTGCTATCGCCATAATGCGCTCTGTTTTTTCATACAGGCTCCCGAGTTTATCATGGAAGGTCACATCCTTCAGGCCTTCGACCCTTTCAGCAAGGGGTTTTGCGGTGTCCTCATGAAAATAAAACTTCGCGTCGTCAAACCGGGCCTTTATAACACGCTCCGCGCCTATTCTTACTGTTTCGGCGTTTTCAGCCTTTGTATTGCTTATGACAACGAAATGATTCAGAAGATTGCCGTTGCTGTCCTGTACCCCGAAATATTTCTGATGGTCCTTCATGACAGTGATCAGAAGCTCTTTGGGAAGTTTGAGATATTCAGCCCTGAAGCTGCAAAGCACAGGGACAGGGTATTCCACGATATAGGTGACCATCTCCAGCAATTCTTCGTCTATAATAGGCTGTATGTCCGGATCGCTAAAAAGAGCGGAGATATTTTTTTGTATGCTCTTTTTCCTTTTTTCCTGATCAAGGATGACATAGTTGTTTTCAAGCAGGTTCATATATGAGGTGATTTCTTTGACCTGAAATGCAGCAGGAGAAAGGAACCTGTGCCCCTTTGTCAGATTGCTGCTCTTGATGCCGTCGAGTTCGAAATGTACGGTTTCTGTGCCGAAAAGCGCGAGTATCCAGCATATCGGCCGGGCAAAATGCAGACTGCCGTTTCCCCACCGCATTGATTTGGGGAAATGCAGGGAGAGGATGATCTTTTTTGCCATCTCAGGCAGCACTGTCTTTGTCTCAAGCCCTTTTTCCTCGATGACCGCAGCGATATATTCTGCCTTGCCCTTCATTTTTATCTTCAGATCAGAGACATCTATTCCAACGGAATGTGCGAATCCGACAGCTGCCTTTGAAGGATTGCCAGCTTCGTCGAAGGCGACTTTTTTTGAAGGTCCGAAGACTTCCCTGACATTGTCTCTCTGCGCCGGGTCCACTCCGGCAATGATCAGAGAGAGCCTTCTGGGCGTTGCGTAGGCATATATATTATTGTAGCCGATACGGTATTCGTCGAATATCTTTGCCGCAATTTCTTTCAGATTTGCGATAGCCGGAGGTAAAAATCTTGCGGGTATCTCCTCTGTACCGATTTCGATCAGCAGCGATGTCGCTGAGAGGAGTTCCTGCTTCTGCTGACTGGATGACTGCTGGTCGTTCATTTATTGGGCCTCAAAAGCGGAAAACCGAGTTCTTCCCGCTGTCTGAAATAGGCCTCTGCTGCGAGCTTTGCGAGGTTCCTTACCCGTGCGATATATTTCGTCCTTTCTGTTACTGATATCGCTCCCCGTGCGTCCAGGAGATTAAACAGATGAGAACATTTCAGGCAGAATTCGTAGGAAGGTATAACGAGCCCCAGTTTGTTCATCCTGATGGATTCTTTTTCACAGTCATCGAAATGCCGCGCGAGCATTCCGGCATTGGAATGATCGAAATTATATTTAGACCCTTCAACCTCTGTCATGTGATGGACATCTCCGTATGTCAGTTCCTTGTTCCATTTCAGCTGAAAAATGTTGTCGACGCCCTGAAGGTACATGGCTATTCTTTCGAGCCCGTAGGTTATCTCCAGCGTTACAGGCTTGAGGTCAATCCCGCCCACCTGCTGGAAATAGGTGAACTGTGTTACCTCCATGCCATCGAGCCAGACCTCCCATCCGAGCCCCCAGGCCCCGAGTGTGGGAGATTCCCAGTCGTCTTCTACAAACCTGATATCGTGTTTGGTAGGGTCTATTCCCAAGGATGCAAGGCTCTCGAGATACAGCCCCTGGCTGTCCTCAGGCGAAGGCTTGATGATTACCTGATACTGGTAGTAATGCTGAAGCCTGTTGGGATTTTCTCCGTACCTGCCGTCAGTCGGTCTTCTGGATGGCTCCACATAGGCTGTTTTCCATGGTTCGGGCCCGAGTACCCGCAGGAATGTCGCGGGATGGAATGTGCCTGCGCCGACTTCTGTATCATAAGGCTGAAGCAGTGCGCAGCCTTTTTTGGCCCAGAAATTCTGCAGCGATAAAATCAGTTCCTGAAAATACAATGATTACCTCCAGAGTGTGAGAAAAAATCATAAATAAACCATCCGGCTTTTGTCAATCTAGGGGAACTGGCATTTAGTTTCAAGCAAGGCTTTTCCATTTCCGCTGTCAAGTGCAACATCCATCTCAACTGTCAGGATTGCTTCCTGAATCCATAATCTCCCTTGCTGATTATTGACATAATCTTTCATCTACTCAATAACTGTATTGGCCTGCGATCAGTAAAAGCGATAAGCCTGTTGTCTTAAGTCCGCGCCGCATCGTTTCTCCTGACCACTGTTATAAAAACAATAAATAGTATAGCAGATGCTGCCGCAGTTATTGCGCCGAAATAAAATGTTGCTGAAGGCGACACATGGTCCCACAACCATCCTCCGATGAGGCTTGCAGGAAACATCGCAAGCCCCACTACTGTGTTGTAGACCCCAAAGGCGGTTGCCTTGAAATCCTGTGGTATGATTGTAGCAAGGAACGCTTTCTGTATCCCTTCCGTAAGTCCCATAAAAAGACCGTAGAGACCGAAAAGGACCCAGATAGCTTTTGTGCCGGAGGCCACTCCAAAACCATAATACAGGAAGGCAAACAGGACAAATCCTGAGAGGATAACCCTCTTTTTGCCGAACTTGTCCGCAGTCATGCCTGCTGGAATGGACGAGAGGGAATAGACGAGATTAAACAGCAGATAGACCACCGGGATCATGACCGTTGAAACACCGACCTGCTGCGCCCTCAATATCAGAAACACATCGCTCGAATTGCCGACGGCAAACAAGCCTGCAATAAGTACAAAGCACTTGAACTTCCAGTCAAAGTGTTTCATGGTCAATTTCGGCCTGTCTGCATGAGCTGTAGCGGTCTTCTTTTTTTCAGTGATAAAAAAGACAATCAGGAGTACGGCAATAACGCCGGGTATCATGGAGAGCCAGAAGACCTTGCGGTAATCATTTGAGAAGATACCGAGGAGGAAAAATGCCAAGGCAGGCCCGACCACGGCACCCATTGTGTCCATGGAACGATGAAAACCAAAAGCCCTTCCAAGGTATGCCTTGTCCGCAGATTCTGCAATAATGGCATCGCGCGGCGCTGTACGAATACCTTTTCCGAACCTGTCGATAAAGCGGGAACCCATCACCTGATGCCACCCTGAGGCGAGAGCGACTAACGGCCTGCTCAATGTGGATATCCCATATCCCACAGCCATGAGCCACTTCCGGTTTCCTATCCTGTCAGAAAACCAGCCTGAAAAGACCTTAAGCAGGCTGGCGGTTGATTCTGCCACTCCCTCTATCAGTCCTATGACGGACTTATTCACCCCAAGGACATTGGCAAGAAAAAGAGGGACAAGAGGATAAATCATCTCCGAGCTGATATCCATGAAGAAGCTGACCAGGCCGGTAATGGTCACATTTTTTCCGAAGCCGAAGAATTTCCTGTTTTCTTTCATCAAAACCTCTGCATGGCCGTTATGTAGGCTAAAGAACAATTAGAATCCGCTATTATTAAGGTTTTTAATCTCAGTGATGATTTGCCGAGCACTATCCATTTAAATGTACTCATCCTAGAACCTGTCCCTTAATCATGTCCCTTAATGTCCCTTATCTTTCCCGAGATTTCCTCATAACTCCCCCTGACCTCCTACCTTAAGAGGGGAAGCTCTTCCCCCTTGAGGTTATTGTGATTACAGGAGTTAATGCCCTCCTGTGAAGAGTAGGTTTTTCCTCCCCTTGAGGTAAGGGGAGGTTTGGAGGGGTTATGTTCCTATACGCATTCATTATTTTTCCAAGGCTCAGCATCGAGTGTCTCGTTCAGTGGGACCGGCTTATGGACATTGAGGATATGCACGTTTTCGGCAGACAGCGATCACCTTTTTCCATTCTCCCGGGGTATTAACATTTTTCCATGCTTTGACGAGAGAATCCGGGATTATCGGGGTTATGACCTTTGGATGTGCCGCGATGTCCTGAAGTTTTGCGTTCCCATTTCCTGCAAGAGATTCTATATGATCAAAGATCATCGGTTCATATACTGCGCCGGTAGTCTCTACTCCCTTGCTTCCCCGTATTTTGGGCAATACGGCCCATGCTCCAGGCTGTCTCTGTGCCAGAAGCCATTGCCATGCCTCACGCCTCATCAACGGCATATCCACGGAGGATATGAGCCACGCGCTGTCAGGCGACCATCTGAAGGCGCTGAGCATGCCGGCCATAGGGCCTTTTAATTCGGGTACATCAGAAAGGCGGTCGGCAGAAAGCAAACTCTTGGGAAGCTGTCCGGAACCAAGCAATACAATATTTTTGGTAACTGCTGAAAGGGTATCGAAAGACCTTGCGACCAGTGTTCTGCCTTTTATCTTCAGGAGGGACTTCGGCGTTTCCATGCGGGAGCTTTTCCCTCCGATAAGCAGTCCTGCATTAATAGGTCTCGTTGAATGATGCCTATTCAATTCATGGCGGATATACATGAGGACCTGCTGCTGATATTCCGGATCGTCTCTGAATATTACTGTTTTGGTGTTGTGGATTTTGCTGACAGTCCTTTCCCCTGCAGCTTTCGCCCCCAACCAGATGCCTGGCACGTCAATATCTTTATGCCCCTCAACGATAATGAGGTCTAATGCAGCTGGAAATTTTCTGACAAGATCGGAAAGGTTTTCATCAGCGCTTCGGTATCTCGCAAAGCCCTGCCGTGAGTCGTGGGCAAAAACACAATCAGCCCCTGCGCGATAGAACTGGTCCGTATCTTTTCCCCTGATATCGATATTCAGCTTATGATGGATATGCTTGAGGACGCCTACAAAAAGCCCCTGTTTTTTCAGCTCAGGCAGTATCTTTTTGATCAGCGTTGTCTTGCCCGAGCCCGAGAAACCTGAAATGCCGATGATACAAAGTGAATTCATAAATTCAGGATAGTGGCTGGATGTTCTTCCGGCACTCTACGTGCTCACCGCTATCTGATCTCCCTCCATAATGACTCCGCCGCCCGTCTTCTTCAATCCCGTATTCGGTTTTCAGAGATGCCTCCTTAACCGGCTTTTTACTCACGCCTTTTTTCGCACTGATTTTGAGAGAGACTATCTTTCCACTCATATTGTAAACTACCATATCGCACAAAGCTGGAACAAGATATCGATAAAGGAGTGATAATTTCTCAAATGCCATGGAACTGAAAGACAAATACGAGCGGGTCATTGATTACATACGTATTTCGATCACCGACAGGTGTAATCTCAGATGCGTCTACTGCATGCCTGAAAAAGGAGTAAAGCTTTTCGAGCACCGGGATATACTCTCTTATGAAGAGATACTAAGGATAGTCGGCATTGCTGTCTCTCTTGGCGTAAAGAAGATTCGTCTTACCGGCGGAGAGCCTCTGATACGAAAGGATATCTCCTATCTTATTGCTTCCATGAAGGCCATAAAAGGGATAGAGGATATCAGTCTGACTACAAACGGCATACTACTTGAGAAGTATGCAAGGGGACTCGCGGACGCAGGTCTCAACAGAATCAATATCAGCCTCGATACGCTTAGACCGGAGCGGTACAGGGAAATCACCCGGGGCGGAGACATAAGTCTTGTGCTCAAAGGGATTGATGCTGCGGAAGAGGCAGGTTTGTTGCCGATAAAAATAAACATGGTGCCGATCCGGAAGCTCAATGACGATGAAATCCCTGATTTTGCACGCATGACCCTCACAACGCACCGTCACGTGAGATTCATCGAATTCATGCCCATAGGATCAAGGGACCTCTGGAGCGATGAGCGATATATTTCGACAGATGAATTAAAAAAGACCATCGAAAAGATCGGACCGCTCATCCCCGTGCGGCTGCGCAAGAGAGGGCCTGCAAAGTATTTCAGGTTTGACGGAGCCTCCGGAGTAATAGGGTTTATCAGCGCCCTGACCCATCATTTCTGCGGAGACTGCAACCGGCTACGTCTCACTGCAGACGGAAGTCTGAGACCCTGCCTTTTTTCAGAAACAGAGATAGACCTGAAGCCGGCCTTAAGAATGCAGTCCTCGGACAAGGAGATAGAGCGCCTTTTGCGGCTGGCAATTGAGGTAAAGCCTGAGGGGCATAAAATCGATCAACGCGATGACCTGTCCTCGCTTAAGAACATGTCGAGGATCGGGGGATAAGGGGATCTTCACATATCGATAATGAGGAAAAAGTATGTATGGATGTATCATCATCTGAACCTTACGTTATCGGGTGACATTATGTTATAGTACGGACTGTCAAACTTGATACAATACTGTTGGCGCAAAGAATTGAACATCCATAAGGAGATGCATATGCGACAGCGGACCGTGAGTATTATCAGTACAGCTCTCGCGATTGTTATCATTTTTATGTCCTTCCCTGTTAAGACCAATGCGCAAAAGCCTCTCATCCTGGGCATTCATCCCTTCCTTTCATCGACCGAATTATACCGGCGCTTCAGCCCTCTTGCCGACTATCTCAGCAGGGAACTGGACAGACCGGTACAGATCCATATTGAAAGTTCCTATGAATCTCATGTGACCATGGTCGGCAAAGGCAAGGTTGACATTGCCTTTATGGGGCCGGCGTCCTATGTCAAGCTGACCAGAAGTTTTGGCAGGGTACCTCTGCTTGCGGCGTTTGAGACAAATGGGAACAGGACGTTCAGGGGTGTCATAGTTGTCAGGAGGGACAGCCAGATCAAAACGCTTTCGCAGCTCCGGGGAAAAAAGTTTGCCTTCGGCGACGTCAATTCTACCATGAGTCATCTTGTGCCTCGTTATATGCTTCTGAAGGCCGGGGTGGATGTGAAACATCTCGGAAAGGCCGATTTTCTGACCAACCACGACAACATCGCCCTGGGTGTTTTGTCCGGAAACTTTGATGCTGGAGCTCTTAAGGAAGACATCTATGACAAATACGCTCAACAGGGGCTCAGAGCCCTGGCCATAAGCGACCCGATACCCGACCATATTTTTGTCGCCAGCGCAGGCCTGCCGGAGGATACGGCCCGCAAGGTTGCTGAAATTCTTCTTACACTCAAGGCTACTGAAGATGGACGCCTGGTCCTAAGTTCTATCCAGAAAAATTTGACCGCCCTTGTTCCTGCCCGGGACGGGGACTACGCCCCTCTCCGGAGGCTTCTTGATTTTCTTGCCAAGGCAGGGGTGAAGCCATAGAGAAGTTCAATCATACACGCATCATCAGCATCTTCATTTTGGTGCTGTTTTGTTTTCTGACCGTCACCGCTTTCCTGGTGGCTTTCCAGCAACGGAATCTGCTGCATGCAGATATCTACAACCACGCTGTTCAGAACCTCGATCTTATGGCCGACGCCGCATTCGAATCCCTTCTCAAATCAGACTATGTGACGGTGCGGACGTTCGTGGAGCGATGGGGAGAAAGCCACGATGATATTCATGCCCTATGGGTAGTTGCCGAGAACGGCTTTGTGATAGCAGAATACCGAAAGCCAGACAAGAAAACCGGAGAGACCTATGTGCTGTCAAAAGCTGTGTTGATTGAGAACCAACCGCTGGCAACTATCCATCTTGTCGGGGATTACCAGTACGCCGAAATGCTCGCGTCACAGCTGCGGAACCGCCTGATCTTTGCGGCGTTTATCATTACTTCATTGCTTGGGGCAGCGCTCTGGCTGACCTTCCGGAAACTTGCGCTTGCTCCGCTTGAGGATATGGTCAATGAGCGGACCCGCGCGCTTTCAGCTGCCAACCAGGAGCTGCAACAGGAGATATCAGAACGCATTAGTGTTGAGGAAGCGCTCAGGGAACGCAAGGAGCATATTGCCCTGATCCTCAACTCCGTCGCTGAGGGCATCTATGGCGTTGATCTCCAGGGGGATTGTACATTTTGCAACCCTGCTGCTCTCAAGGCTTTCGGATATGAGCGGGAAGAGGAAGTTATCGGCAGGAACATCCACAAACTAATGCATAATACGCGGCCTGATGGATTGCCCTATGATCAGGAAGAATGTGCTATTTGCAACTGCTTTAAAACCGGGGTTGGCTGTCATGTCGACAACGAGGCGTTCTGGCGTTCTGACGGGACAAGCTTTCCTGTGGAATACTGGGCGCAGCCTATCATGCGGGACGGAGCCCCAATCGGGGCGGTCACAGCCTTTATCGACATCACCGAGAACAAGCGGCTCGAGGCCCAGCTCCTGCAATCACAGAAGATGGAATCCATCGGGCAGTTTGCCGGCGGAATCGCCCATGACTTCAACAACATTCTTTCCGTTATCCTGGGGTACGGGGAAATTCTCCTTGCGGAAATGTCAAAGGACGACCCTCTGCGCTTGAATCTCGAGTATATGATCGAAGCAGGGGACCGTGCAGCGCATCTGACAAAGGACCTCCTCCTTTTCAGCAGGAAACAGGCCCTCGACAGAAAGCCCGTTGATCTGAATAAAATAATAAAAAAACTGGAGAGCTTTCTCGTAAATGTCATTGGAGAGGATATCTCCTGTAACACGAGACTTCACGGCGGAGAGCTTCTTGTCTTTGCAGATGCGCATCAGCTTGAACAGGTAATGATGAACCTTGCCACGAACGCTCGCGACTCCATGCCAAAGGGGGGAGCCTTTTCGATCTCGACTGAACCTGTTATGCTGGATGAAGAGTTCACCTCTATTCGCGGGCTGGGGCAGCCCGGCAGGTATGCCATGATCAGCGTATCAGATACCGGAGGTGGAATGGACGCTGCAACGAGACAACGGATATTCGAGCCTTTTTTTACTACTAAAGAGGTGGGGAAAGGAACCGGGTTAGGGCTTTCAGTTGCCTACGGCATTATCAAACAGCATGAGGGATATATAAATGTCTACAGTGAGCCTGAAATTGGCACAACGTTCAGGATATACCTGCCAATCATCGAGTCCTTGCCAAAAGGAGAGAAAGAGCAGCCTGTAACTGAGGCCCCGAAGCGCGGAACGGAAACGATCCTGATTGCAGAGGACGATGAAAAAGTAAGAAACCTTTTATTGACCGGATTGAAAAACTTTGGTTATACAGTGATTGAAGCGACAGATGGCGAAGACGCGGTGCACAAATACCGGGAGCATAAAGACCGTATAGAGCTTCTTATTTTTGACCTCATCATGCCCGGGAAAAGTGGGAATGAGGCCTACGACGAGATCAGAAAGATGACACCTGATATGAAAATACTCTTTGTGACCGGATATTCACCTGATATTGTCCGTGTAAGGGCTTCCATAGAAGATCCCGAGGCCATAATCTACAAACCATTTTCTTCGATGGATCTTCTGAATAAAGTAAGAAGCACACTTGATGAAGGCAGGACATAGATCTTCATGAAACTTCCGCTGACTCCAGCAGTCTTCAGCGTTTGGCTAACATACAATAAAATTATTTCAATATCCCCTTAACGATCACATCCACTGCCTCTTCAGGCGTCAGCCCATGCGCCATAAGGGTTTCCATCTGTCGTTTGTCAACGCTGCCGATTGCAGCCTCATGGGTCACCTTTGCGAGGGGATTGGTGACAGTAACAATGGGTATCGCCTTTGCCACAGCATTGTCTTTAATAATCTCCATGCAATCTACGTGTCCGCGAGCTCCTGCCGCGTTGCCTTCGGTAATGCCAGTGACTTCCGCCTGTGCATCGTCTTCAATGGCAACCCTGGTTTTTATGATACTTCGTGAGTTTTTACCAGCCAGAACGACTTTCTCTTTTATATTTATATCGTCATTAGCATGGCCGAAGACCCGGGCCGTCAATTCGGTCACTGCATTTTCTCCAGCCTCGACCGTATAGTCCATGCCGAGTTTTCCGACCCTCCCTGTGGTCAGGGTAAAATCCGTAAAATAACGGCCGTCCTTTCCGATCTTTACGACTGACTTTGGAATGACCTCGATGCCTCCGTAAAGCCCGTGATAATGCGTTTCAGAGTATCTCATCTCTGCGCCTTCTCCGATATCAACCACTGCGTCCATGATATGCCGTACCTTCTCAGCATTCGGAAATATGCAGTGTGCGATAAAATGTGCAGATGAATTCTTTTCGAGTCTAACATCCATTTTGATCTTCTGCGTTCCCCTTTTGTGAAGCACTCCGAAGCATAGATGCACAGGGTTCTTTAACTTTACGCCTTCTTTTACAGTAACCTTAGCGCTGATGCCTGTCAGCGTCTCTTTTGCGTCAACCTCAAGACCTTCAACACTTTTCATGCTCAGCAATTTATGACCGTCTGCAGCAAGATGCGCTATCTCATTATTTTCAAGGATAGCCTTATCACCTCCTGCTTCTCCATATGCCTTCATCAATGCATCGAGCTCAGACATAGGCGCATACCTCCCCATTACAGACAAGACATTTCCTCGACTTGTAGTATTCGGCAACTTTGGCAGGGCGACCTGAACAGATTACTTTGCCATTGCATATCTGCGACGCCTTATCTGCAATGATGACAATCTCTTCGCGATGGGTAATGAGCAGCACAGAGGAACCATGTTCTTTGAATGCATTGATAACATTGACAATATCCTGAGTGGAGAGCATGTCGATCCCCGAGTCAGGCTCATCGAGGATGGCAAGTTTTGGATGAAGTGCAAGTATGGATGCCAGCTCAATCCTCTTTCTCTCCCCACCGCTCAGGGACTTGTCGACCATCCTGTGCAGATAAAGCTCAGGATGAAGGCCAACCATCTCGATGTAATGGGCCGGATCGATTTCCTTGTTGTTGAGCGTTAGATAATCCCTGACCGATATCCCCTCGAACCTCACCGGCTCCTGCCAGGCCATAGTTATACCGAGATGCGCTCGCTCATGAATTTTTAGATTATTTATTTCCCTGCCTTCAAATATTATCTGTCCGGATGTCGGACTGTATCCTCCACAGCCCATGACAAGATAGGCAAGCGTGCTCTTACCTGTGCCGTTTGTGCCGAGAAGGGCATGGACTTCTGATGGCATCACGCCCAATGAGACGCTGTTAAGGATCACCCTGTTCCCGGCAGTGTAGGCGAGTTGTCTTGTTTCAAGCAGAAACATACTTAATTCTAACGGAAGCAGGGAAGAACTACAACCGTGCACGCCGCCAGAGAGGCGCTTCTTTGGCAATTTAAATATTGCTGTTAGAATTTGCGTATGATACAATTTGCTCACAGAAAGCATTATCGGCGTACGGGGTGACAGATGAGGATAAAAGCCTGTTTCATAATCGTAGCTGTTTTTATCTCCGGAGGGCCATGCGGCTTATGCCGATGAAATAAGTTAATAAAAACGCACATGACAAAAGGAGGGGATCATGTCGCAGCAATATATCTTGAAACTCTATGTGGTAGGCTCCAGCTCCGCCGGCGTTGCGGCATTGAAAAATTTAAGAGAGCTTATTGCGCAGGAATCATCAACCGTCTTTCAATTAGAAGTGATAGACGTGAAAAAGTATCCGCAGTTGGCGGAGGACGATAAGATCCTGGCTGTTCCCACGTTGATAAGGAAGCTGCCTCCGCCGTTAAGAAAGATCATTGGTGATCTATCGGACAAGGAGAAGGTCCTCCTGGGGTTGGAGCTGATCGCAGTCAAGGAAGATCGCACGAACGTATGAAAGGAGCTTCAGGTGACCGCAAAAATGAAAGGCATCCCAGGTAAAGCAAGATCAACTGATAAGTCTCCGGCAGTGCATGGCGGAGTGGCAAAGATCCCGACCGGCATCCCGGGTTTTGATGCAGTGTTGGAAGGCGGGGTCCCGAAGGCCAGGGCTTTATTGATAACAGGATCAACCGGGACCGGAAAGACAGTATTTACCAATGAGTTTCTGTATCGGGGCATCACTGATTATAATGAGAATGGCGTGTATGTAACCTTTGAGGAGCACCCCGTTGATATCATCAAGAATGTGAGGAATTTCGGCTGGGATTTTGATCTTCTGATCAGGCAGAAAAAGTTGGTCTTTGTGGATGCCTCTCCTGACAATACTCCGGCCAGGGAGTCCGGAGAATACGACCTCTCCGCCCTGGTCGAAAGGATAAAGTATGCCGTAAAGAAGGTAAAGGCAAAACGCGTAGCCGTTGACGCCTTAAGCATGCTTTTTTCAAGATTTTCCAATAAGGATGCGATCCGCGAAGTGATCTACCATATCTGTGATGAATTAAAAAGCCTTGGCGTAACGAGTGTAATTACCGCGGAAAAAGGCGGTGGCGATGAGAATGCACTTTCACGCTACGGGGTGGAGGAGTATGTGGTGGACGGAGTGGTGGAGCTGGCTTTGGAACCAGGGCAGCAGCAATTCCTGCGTAAAATGTTTATCAAGAAAATAAGGGGGGTTGGTTACCGAAGCGGTGTGGCGGAGTTTGATATTACCAACAGGGGATTGGAGATTTTTCCGAAAATACAGGTTAACCGCAGGGTTTCCAAGACTGATTTCAAAAATCGGGAGAAGCTGGGAATAAAAGGCGTAGATGAGGCGATGGGGGGCGGTATTCCGCAAGGGCATATGGTTTTAATTTCCGGAAACACCGGGACCGGCAAAACCTTATTCGGCATGCATTTTGTAGTTCAAGGCATCAAAGACGGCAAAAGCGCGGTCTATATTGCTTTGGATGAGCCCATTGAGCAGGTTAAAAAGACGGCAAGAGAATTCGGCTTTGACTTTGACAAATATGAGAAGGAAGGAAAATTGTTTTTTGTCTGCCCGAGTTTGATTGATATTTCCAACGATAAACTGCTCTACGAGATCGTGAACGCCGTAAACAAAATCGGGGCAAAAAGGGTAGTGATCGATTCTGTTTCAAGCTTGAAGTCTGCCACGATGGATGAAGAGTCCGTACGCCAATTTCTGATTCAGGCATCCGGTTTTTTTAAAAACAAAGGCATTGCCTGCGTGATGAATTATCTTTCCGGAGCTAATTTCGGGGCAGCCAAGGGGCAGCTTTTGGCTGCGCTGGATACGAATATCATGCGACTAAGCCCCATTGTGGACGGGATAATAGTTCTGCTTTATGTGGAACGGGGGCAAAGGGTAAAAAGGATATTGAATGTCTTGAAGTTGAGGGGTTCCTGGCATTCCAATGATATATTCCAGTATGAGGTCAACAAGGATGGGATCACATTTGGAGAAAGGTACGAAGAATAGACGTAACTACCCAACCCCTCCTTGTCAAGGAGGGGCTACGACATTCCTCCCCTTTACAAGGGAAGGTCAGGTGGGGTTACTGTAATGCGTATGTACCTGTGCAGTTACGAATAGGCAATATGTGACGGACGCATAAAATGAAAAATAATGATTTGACAAAAGAACAACTCCTTAAGCAGATAAGTGCCCTGCAAGAGAAAATAAACGGTCTTGAAAAAACAGTAGCGGCCCAAAGGCAGACTGAAGATGCTCTGAGCGCATCCGAGCAGAATCTGTCCGCTATTTTGGAGAGTAATGCCGATGGCATCGTTATTGTGGACACGGACGGCACCGTTCTCTATGTGAATCCTGCCGCTGAGAAGCTTTTCGGCAAAAGAAAAGAGGAGTTTCTCGGCTACCCATTCGGTTTTCCCGTTTCAGCGGATAAGGCTGTAGATTCGCTCGTTATCAGAAAAGGTGATACGCTTTGTGAAGCGGAATTGCGCGTGGTTCAGGTGCAGTGGCAGAAGCGGCCCGCTTTTCAGCTGTCAGTCCGCGACATCACCGAGCGCCGCAGGCTCGAAGAACAGATCCGCCATGCCCAGAAACTGGAAGGAATCGGTCAGCTTGCCGGCGGAATCGCCCACGATTTCAATAATGTGCTCACTGCAGTCGTCGGCTATTCAGAACTGCTTCAAATGCAGATGGTCAAGTCTGATCCATTGAAACACTATGTGGATGAGATCGCTGCAGCAGGGCAAAGAGGCGTATCGCTTACTCGCCAGATACTTGCCTTCAGCAGGAAGCAGGTGCTGGATATGCAACCTGTGAATCTGAATGAGATTATAAAAAACCTCGAAAAAATGCTGCGCAGACTTCTCCGGGAGGACATAAGCATTGAAATAAACCTTTTCGACAAAGACCTTGTAGTTCTGGCTGATGCAAGCCAGATAGATCAGGTATTAATTAATTTTGTCACCAATGCCCGCGACGCCTTGCCAATGGGCGGCAGACTGAGCATTGCAACTGGGCCTTTTGTCATGGATGAAGAGTATGTTGCTATGCACGGCTACGGCAGTCCCGGAGAATATGCCCTTCTTACGGTTTCGGACACAGGAAGTGGCATGGACGCTGAAACCAGGGCGAAAATGTTCGAACCTTTTTTCACCACAAAAGAGGTAGGCATGGGCACAGGTCTCGGACTTGCTGTTGTACATGGGATAGTGAAGCAACATGGCGGCTATATAGACGTTTACAGCGAGGTTGAGAAGGGGACCATTTTTAAAATCTATCTTCCAATGACAAAGCATGTTACTGAAAAAGCTGAAATTAAATCTGCTGTTGAGATCAGGGGTGGAACAGAGACAATATTAATAGCAGAGGATGATGCAGTCCCTGAGAAAACTTTCTTCAGTCGTGTTGAAGCATTATGGTTATACGGTGCTTGAGGCTGTTGATGGGGAAGATGCAATACTTAAATTTACTGAAAACAGGGACAACATAAAATTAGTAATACTCGACGGTATAATGCCGAAAAAGAACGGAAAAGAGGCATATCGGGCAATAAAGACACTGTGTCCCAATATCAAGGTTATTTTCATGAGCGGCTATGCAGATGACATATTTACGAAAGACGAAATTCCGCAGGAAGAAGCGGTGTTCATCCTCAAGCCGGTCTCGCCGAACGAGTTTGCACGAAAGGTGAGAGAAACACTTGAGAGGTAATAATGATTTATAGGCGTAAGCTCTATCTTCATATTAGCTACTGACCCTTGACGATTTCGTCCGCAATCGAATCAATATCATATGATATGACTTCAGAGATATATTTCTTCTCCTTACAGTATTGTATCACCTTATCAACAACATCTCTGAATTCTTCCTTCATGGTCGCCAGTTCACCCATGCCGTCGCAGCCCTTTTGTCTCTGTCTTGCGAGCACATAGACTTGGGCGAATTCCTTAACTTCATCCAGGAGTCTGGCAAGCTCGCTGTCAGATTTCGATGCCCGGTGAATTGTATTGAACATTCGTTTTCCCCCGTAATTTGAGGCCTTGCAGCGGGTGCATCTATTGCACTCCACTGCAAGGCCGTTTCCTTGTGACCGTTTTTAACTACATCCGCACCCCTCAGCAGGTGCGCCGGCATTAGCAGGTACAGTTTTGTTCATACTTGATGCAAACTTATCCATCTTTGCTGTTGCGCCTTTTCTGACCATCTTTGCAACTTCAATTGCCTGTGCAATTTCGAGGTCACTGGCCCCGTTTTCCAGGGCCTTATCAACATGATACTGCAGGCAGGGTTGACAGTTTGCTGTTACAGATGACCCGATCGCTATTAATTCCGCAATGCGATTATCAAGCTTCATTGTATATCACCTCCTTTCGATTCTATAGACGAGCCTGAGGAGGAAAAAGATACACACTTTATTGTTTTTTCTGTGACCACTCAGGTGGATAGACTGAAGGTGGAAGGTTTTTAGATTATCACTGAAAACTTCGGGCCATTGAGATTGTGCAAAAGCAGCAGAAATGATTGACATACTTCAGCCCTCGGCCTTAAGCCTAAATACCTGAGTATTTATCTCTTTCTGAATTCAATTAAGGCGCTCTTGAGGTCACACGCGAACTCATTCTGTTCATCACGGTAAAAACTACAGTGGGCCTCCAGTTGTTTTCTTAACCTGGCTCTGGCACGATGCAGTCTGATTTTGACCACATCCAGGCTGATGCCGAGTATTTCTGCAATTTCATGGTTCTTGAATTCCTCCATGTCGCCAAGTACGATTACAAAACGATAGTCTGCAGGCAGACTATCAATAAAACTGCGAATACATGCATTCATTTCCTTACGAATAAGCTGTTGATCAGGCAGGGGAGTTTTCCTGCCTGTCCATACATCTTTATCTTCAATTGCCAATTCATCTTCGCCAATTAAATGCCTTTCCTCAGCAGATCGTTTAAAATCCGGACTTCGTAACCTGTCCAGTGCGGTATTGGTCGCAATTCGATATATCCAGGTAGACAGACTGGATTCACCTCTGAAATCCTCGAGCGCTTTAGAGGCCTTTATGAAAACCTCATGGGTCAAATCTTCGGATTCAGCATCACCGACAAGGCGTGCAATATAGCGGCGTACTTTCTCATTGAAGGCCGTGTAGATATCCTGAAACTCCGGTTTGCCTTCTGAACTTCTTTTCATAATATCCTCCTGTGAAGTTTCTCTATATGCTTGCAGCAGCTGCTACAACCTCCTTGAGCCGGATAATATTTGTTTTAAGCCGATTCATTCACCAAGCCTCACAACAGTCCCCACACCATCTTTGCTGCTATGGCGTAAAGCACGATGCCGATGATCTTCTTTACCTGCCCGGCGTCGAGTTTTCGGTGCATAAGCCAGGAGCCGAGGAGGGCTCCTGCCACTGATCCGACTGCCGCGAATGTAAGCAAATTCCAGTTGATCGTTTCCATGGCCGCATGGCCGAAAAAACCTGCGAGCGACGAAAAGACGACAATAAAGGCTGTAGTAGCTGACGCCTTTTTCGGGTCAAAGCCGAGCCAGACGAGCGCAGGAACGATGATATTGCCACCACCCACACCCAGAAGGCCGCCCAGATATCCGGCCCCGATGCCCAGTCCGATGCCTGCCCTCAATTCCTTTCTTCCGGACGACGGACCTTCCTCTTTCTTCTTCGGCTTATAAAAGAGCATCATTGAGGCAGCGAAGACCAGAAAGATCACGAATAAGAGGATAAGCACTTTCTTCGGAAAGAACCGCGTTGACCAGGCTCCAAGAGGGGAAAAGACAATGGCGAGTGCAATGATGGGTACGGCTGCTCGGAACAGAACGAGTTTGTAGCGGATATAGTTGGCTGACGCAAAGGTCATGCTGATTGCGTTCAGCAAAAGGCCGATCGCCATAGCTTCGGTCAGCGGCACGCCAAGCCAGTAGAAGGTCGGGATCACGATGAACGCGGCTCCGACTCCGGCTATTGTCAGGACCGTCGTGAAAACAAACACAAGCGCTGCCGCTAATATAGGCGTTGCCATATCGCCTTACAGAGAAGACAGGGCCGAAGCCCTGTTCTCTATTTCTCGGCCCCGGAGCAGGGGATGCAGAGCATCCGTCCGTCAGGAGCAGTTGTCAATTTGTCAGTGAATACCGCTTCTCCGCATTTCGCGCAGCGTTTGACCTCAAAGTTTGCAGATCCCTTCTTCATGTCTTTCTGGAACACGTCGCTGATATTCAGAAATTCGGTTTCAGCGAAGACCCAGAACCCGCTCCACAAGAGGGTCAGTGATCGCAGCCGGAATATCCTGAGGCGGCACACCCTTTTTCCGTTCCTGGACAAAGGCGAGCTCAGGGCCTTTTCGAAGAACTCTGGTTTTAGCGAAACTCTCACCGCATCGTCCCGTCTTCGTATCGATGAGGGTAAAAGCCATCTTGCTGTAATAGAGTTTCTGAATGTTGGATTTTCCGTAGGTGCAACCCGTAGCAGTCATGATCCCGTCCAAGAAAGCAGCCCGCCGCATGTCCTTTGCCTGTTTCGGCCTCCACAAATAGCTCCTTGTCTTTCGATCTTTCCACCCCGAGCGCCTTCATTGCCGCAAGACCGGCCTTCAGTCCCATCGGCATGGCAGGGCATTTGTGACCGTGAAATTCCCACGCTACGTCAAGATATTCTTTGAATTCTTTCATGATAGTCCTCCTTAGTCGTTTGATTGTGTTATATTCAGTATGATTCCGGCATATATGAACCGTACAAGCATCACTATTATCCTCCGTGCCACCAACACTTGCATACAACCGAAAATCTTTTCATGTTTTTTCCTTAAAAATTCGTTATCCCGAAATATATGCCGACCAGCTACAAGCAAAGCACCGCTGAATTTTTTTGCATAGAGAGAAAAGTTCTTTACTCCTCTTGAACTGACAATGCTCTCTGTAAATCCGATCGAGAGCCCTGCGACGAATATAAGCGCGCAATGTCCGAGGGCATAGACAAAGAGAAGCGATCCGCCGTATACCATATCGCCCTGCGTCGAAACATAGGCCAGGATGACTGCAAGTACCGGTGTTGCGCAGGGAGATGAGACCGTGCCGGTCAACATGCCAAGCAGGAAAGCCCCGAGGAGTCCTTTTGTTTTGACCGCCCTTGTCTTTTGAAAGGGCAAGGGGATTGAAATGACCCCCATGAGCTGAAGACCCATCAATATGGCTATGAGAGCCAGACCGAGATAAGGCCATCTTCCCATAAATCCAAGGAACTGTCCCATGACTGAAGCGGCAGCGCCAAGAAGGGTAAAGGTGATCGAGAGCCCAAGGACGAATACCAGAGAGAAAAGGGCTGCCTTCTTCCTGTTTCCTTCTGAATAACCGCCGACATAGCCGATGATCAGGGGGATGGCAGCAAGCACGCAGGGGCTTGCCGCAGAAATCAGTCCGCCGATAAAAACAGCGATGAAAGCCAGTCCGTGCTGGTTCTGGACAATGCCCTGAATATTTTCTAATAGTCCTTCCATCGTAAATCTATTCTCCCTTATCCACCGAACTTGGTTTCATCTGTTCTCTTGCCTTGTCCGCGACACGGCGGACATCTGCGAGGCATCACCTGCCTTCAGGGTGATTGAATTTGCAGTTGCATGTCCCATTTTTCTTTTCATTCAGTATCCTTTCCAGGATTAATGAAGTGCCGTTGTTTTCCAGTACATCCCTGATAATGTCCTCTTCAGAGTATCCAAAACAGTAACAGATGAGTTTCTTTTCCATTGAATACCCTCTACAGGCCTGCTTTTTTCAGCATCGGCTCAATCTCTTCATAAGCGTAAAAGCCTATGTGCCGGTGAAACTCTTTGCCGTTCTTATCCAAAAACACCTGGGTCGGTATGGCGTAAACCCCGAACCTTCTTGCTGTATCTTTGTCTTTTCTGACATCAACAAAAAAGACCTCCAGCTTGCCTTTGAAGTTTGTCCTGAGTTTTTCCATTACCGGCTTCATCTGCTCGCAGGGGATGCAGCCGACGGAGCCCAGTTCAAGCATGACCACCTTGCCGTCTCTTTTTGCATTGCTCAGTGTGGTATCAACCTCACTTGCATTACTGTATCCGGACAGCGCAAGAAAGGTCAGAATAACGAAAACCAGCATCCTCTTCATAATTACTCCTCCGTAAGACGTAGATTTTTTGAACATTTTATGACGGTCCAATATTTTTTACTCTGCAGTATTCAACTGTAAAAAATCTCTTCTGAAAATAGAGAGCAACATTTACCAGGCCAATTAAAACCGGCACTTCAACCAGTGGACCGATTACTGCGGCAAAGGCAGCGCCGGAGTTTATGCCGAAGACCGCGACCGCTACTGCTATGGCAAGTTCAAAGTTATTGCTCGCTGCAGTAAAAGAAAGCGTGGCCGTCTTCGGATAATCAGCCCCGATCTTTTTCCCTAAATAGAACGAAACAAGGAACATGACTACAAAATAGATAAGAAGCGGGATTGCTATGCGCACGACGTCCAGGGGGAGTCTTACAATGTAATTGCCCTTCAGCGAGAACATAACAAGGATTGTAAAGAGCAGGAAGATGAGTGTGATCGGGCTTATCCTCGGGATGAATACCTTTTCGTACCACTCACGGTTCTCTGATTTTGAGCAGGCTGAAGCGAGTTATCATCCCGGCAAGAAAGGGGATGCCGAGATAGATAAAGACGCTCTCTGCGATCTGGCCGATTGTTACATTGACAACCACTCCCTTGAGTCCGAACCATGCGGGCAGAACGGTTATGAAGACATATGCATAGACTGAGAAGAAGAGGACCTGAAATATGGAATTGAAGGCCACAAGACCTGCAGCATATTCTGCATCACCACAGGCAAGATCGTTCCAGACAATGACCATTGCAATACAGCGGGCAAGGCCGATCATGATGAGTCCTACCATATATTCCGGGTAATTATGAAGGAACACAATCGCGAGGAAAAACATAAGAAGAGGACCGATTACCCAGTTTTGGACAAGGGACAGGCCAAGCACTTTTTTATTTCTGAAGACCTCTCCAAGCTCTTCATATTTGACCTTCGCAAGTGGAGGATACATCATGAGAATAAGCCCGATGGCAATTGGAATATTTGTTGTACCAACCTGAAAGCTGTTAATCAGATTTTCAGTTCCAGGAATGAAATAGCCGAGTCCGACACCAAGGGCCATTGCGGTGAATATCCACAGGGTGAGAAATCGGTCAAGAAAAGAAAGCCTTTTGCCTGTTTTTTCAGTCACGGATACCCTCCTTTGTTTTTAATGAATTTATAAACTCGAGCATTTTATTCTTTATCTCATCCCGCGCCCTGCGGAACTCCTTCATGATCTCTTCTTCTGTCCCGATTGTCCCGACAGGGTCTTTTATAGGCCAGTGGATGCGCTTTATCTCCGGAGGGGTATAGGGACACGCTTCCTCGGCATTTCCGCAAAGGGTTATGACGATGTCCATTGTTCTCAGCAGGTCTTCATTTATTTCCTCTGATTTCTGTCCTGAAATATCGATTCCTGCCTCCTTCATGACAACGATGGCCCTGCTATTGACGCCCGCAGCAATAAGCCCTGCGCTGTAAGGCTCTAAGAGTCCTTTGCCGAATTCCCTGGCAAAACCTTCAGCCATCTGGCTTCTACAGGAGTTGCCTGTACATAAAAACATTACCTTAAGCATTGGTCTCTCCACAGCATCTTTTCCTGCTTTGAATCGCAACTACATTCCCTTTCGCGGTCTTTGCCTGTAAAAATGTATTAAGCCTTTCTTTGTCCTCTGATACCGCTTCTGCCGATATCCTTTCCAGGACAGACATAAGCAAAAACCGCCTGAAGAAATCCGAATCATCAAGTCGGTAATGTGTCCAGCGGCCCTGCTTTCTGTCTTTCAAAAAACCTGCCTCTTTTAATACATTCAGATGAAAAGAGACCTTCGGCTGGCTCATGTCCAGGGCAGTAAAGAGGTCACAGACACAGAGTTCGCCGCTCTCAAGGAGTTTGATCACCCTGAGTCTTGTCTCGTCAGAAAGCGCCTTGAAGATGTTCGCAAGTTCCTGCATAGCTACACCTCTTCCTTTATCAGGGCTTTTACTTTTTCAATGTTCGGCAGCGGCTTGCCCGAATGTTTGAGTTTGCCGTTGACTACAAGTCCCGGCGTTGACATCGTGTACTTCATAATCTCCTGAATTTCCGAGATCTTTTCGATCTGTGCTTCGATGCCAAGTTCCTTTACCGCAGTCTGTGCCAGTTCCTCCATCTTGTGGCAGTTCGCACATCCGGGGCCTAATACCTTGATCTCCATCATGAATAAACCTCCTATAGAATCGCGTTAAATAAATACCCTACAGCTATAATCGTTATTGTCATTATTCCTGCAAACACTCCAAGCAAAGGAAGCTTTAAGACCTTTCTAAGGATTATCATCTCAGGAAGCGACAGTGCCGTGACCGCCATCATAAAGGCGAGCACGGTCCCCATGCTCATTCCCTTTTCCATTAAGGCATATACGATCGGTATGACGCCTGCTGCATTGGAATAAAGCGGCACTCCGATTGCGACCGCAACAGGGACTGCAAAAGGGTTCCCCTTGCCCGCGTAATGCGTCAGGAAGTCCTGCGGCACATAACCATGTATGAACCCTCCGATGCCGATGGCTATAATAATGTACAGCCATACCTTTTTCAGTATGTCAGCCGTATTCCACCTTGCCCCTTCAAGCCTCTCACTGAATGTCGGCCTGGCAGCTTCCTGCCCCTGACCGATTTGGATTTTAAAGACATACTCTTCTATCCATTTTTCCAGTTTCAGCTTTCCTATGATCAGACCTCCGAAGAAGGCCACGAAAAGTCCTGTCCCGATATAGATAGCGGTCACTTTCCATCCGAAAAGGCCCCAGAGCAGCACAATCGCCACTTCATTGACCATGGGGGATGATATCAGAAAAGAGAATGTCACTCCGAGCGGAACGCCTGCTTCAACAAATCCGATAAAGAGGGGAACTGCTGAACATGAGCAGAATGGTGTAACGATCCCGAGCAGGGCAGCAAGTATATTTCCTATAAACTCTTTTTTATGGGATAGAATGCGTTTTGTCTTTTCAGGCGGAAAATAACTCCTGATAACTGATATAACAAAAATGATGACTGTAAGGAGCAGAAATATCTTTATCGTATCGTATATAAAGAAATTAAGGGCATCAGCGATGCGGGAGTCCTTTGAAAGACTTAAAAGGTCATACGTAATGTATGAGGCAAGTTCTTTTAACAAATTCCATCTCCTGTTTTCTTGATGCTATACTAACATATAAACAAATTTTGATATGAAAGTCAACTCTTCTCTGGCTGGTCAACTATGATATGCAGTGATGATAAGGAAAAGCATGCCGATAATTAGTGCCTGTTTACAAAGTCGGCATTTTTGCCGTAGGTTTGTCATTCCGCCTTGTCCGGTCTCCTCAGCGACTCGCCGGGGCGAGAATCTGTCTGCCGGCTTTGCAGAAGGATTCCCGGCGCGCTTCACTTGCGGGAATGACAATGAAAAATAACGTTCAAATAATAGACACCCTGCGGTTTTTGCCGCAGGTTTCTTCACTCTATAACAGCAAATTCAGGCTGATTGATATTTGAAATTAGCTAATTGACATAAGGTCCTGTTCCTGATATGAATTAAACCAGGTACATGATAATCAACTCTCTGGACGTATGTTTGCTAAAAAGGGAGGTAATTCAAATGAAAAGAATCAACTGCTGGGAATTCAAGAAATGCGGAAGGGAACTGGGAGGAGATAAGGCTGTTGAGCTGGGAATATGCCCTGCTTCCATGAATACAATGCTTGAAGGTGTCCATAGTGGCATTTGCGCCGGAAGGACCTGCTGGGCAGTGGCCGGCACCATGTGCGGTGGAGAGATTCAGGGGTCTTTTGCCCAGAAATATAAAGACTGCGGGCTATGCGATTTTTATAACGCGGTCAGGGAAGAAGAAGGGGACGACTTTATACTGACCATAGATTTGCTCGGGATGATCAAATAAGCCGGACAGGAAACCTACAGGTGTTTAGACTGAAGCCAACAGTAGGCGCCTTAAGCGTCTGAAGGTTGTCCTGCCTCCGGCAGCCCAAACAGTAGACGAGGGCTAAAGTATATCAAGCAGCAAGTGTTTTGTAGGATCACCTAAAAGCTTCAAACCTTCAGCCTATCTACCTGTACTTCAGTGCTTTTCGACAAATGCATTTATTGCGGAAATATCAGTATCACTGATATCGGAGAATATGACTCCGTAAAGATGTTTTGCAAAAGGTTCGTTCTCATTTTTAAGCACCCGCACAATATCAGCGCTTGCTGATATGCGAATGGGTCCGGGAAGAGAGAATGAGCACTTTATGCTGTCGCCTTCGAAAAAAATTGCAGCAGACCGGAAGAGCATGCCTGAGGCGCTGATATTTTCTGTACGTCCGGTAAAAGGTTTTTCTTTTGATTTACCTTCCATTTTTAGTTTCAGGTCAATCCTGCATGACCTTCTCGGGGTGACATGGAGGAGAAGGTAGGCCTCCTGCAGCAAAACAGCATGGTTTACAGGAGTGGTAACAAATGCATTTGCCCTGCACTGAATGCATCTGTTCGCTGCAGTTTCGGGGCAGACAATAATAATGGATACGTTGCGCAATTCGTCGTCATTACGTATCAGTGCACACAGGTTTTCAGCATTCATGTCCGGCATGTCGAGGCTTGTAATAATAAGGTCAGCTCTCTCAGTCCTGTGGAAAGCAAGTATTTCCTCATTTGTAGATGCAGAGACGGTTCTGATGTCATTCCTGTTAAAAAAACTCTTGTCCTTTTCGACAATTGTAATCAGGTCTTCTGCGATAATTACTTTTTTCATGGCTTATGTCTTTCTAATATATATCTAGAGGAAGGCACCTGTAAAGGTGCATGAGATCCCGCAACGCAAAGCGTGAGTTTGCAGGCAGTGTTTTGTAAGGTTGTCTGCATATTGCTGAAAATGACAATCAAACTAAAAAGATTTATGACGCGTTGCACTGGTACAAATATGGAATTTCACTAAGTTATGGTCTTTTAACCAATATGGCGCGTTTTGCAGGATTGTGATTCATTATGGCATATCCCCTGTAACTATCTGAAATTTAAGGGTAAAAAAGTCAGACCGGTATCAACTGTCAATTGGCACATGCTTTGCTAGTTTCCTATCAAGACTCCATGAGTCACGGCAGATACACTAGCGGTTTGAGCCGGATGAGTGCCTGATAGCGAAGGTATCATTGAGAAATCACCTGCTGCAGAAGAAAAATTGTATTTCAGTGGGCATGAAAACCACTGCCATCCGGGTTTTCTTTTTGCGCCGGGCCAAGGCCATGCTCTGTTTTAGCCTTATGAATAAAAAAGACGAGAAAAAAAATCATAAACACATAGACAAACGGGAAATCGGGAGTAAGCCCTGTGAAGCAGAGCTGCGTTATCGGGCCATATTCGAACAGGCCCCTTACGGAATCGTGATCATAGATACAAACGGAAAGCTGCTTGAATTCAATGAAGCTGCCCACCGTGACCTGGGTTATTCAAAGGAGGAGTTTGCAAAGCTCAGCATCTCTGACATCGACGCATATCAGAGCCCTGAAGAAATACAGGACAGTATGCGGAAAGTTTTGGAGAAGGGCGAAGCTGAATTCGAAGTCAGGCACAGGACCAAAGCGGGTTATATAAGAGATGTTAATGTTATTACACGGGTAGTGAATTTATCCGGAAGCAGCGTTTTTCAAACCATATGGCATGATACCACAGAGCGGAAGCAGGCAGAGAAGGCATTAAGTAAATACAGTGAACATCTGGAGAAATTGGTAAAGGAACGCACAGCCGAACTTGGAAAAGTCAATGCACAGCTTCAAGATGATATCGCCATGCGCAAGCTGGCTGAGCAGGAGAGGGAAAAGCTTATCAGCGAACTCCAGGATGCCATGTCCAGGATAAAAACATTAAGCGGTTTACTTCCTACTTGTGCCTGGTGCAGGAAAGTACGCGATGATGATGGCTACTGGAAAAAAGTAGAAACCTATATCGAAGAACATTCAGATGCTTCATTTACACACGGCATATGTCCTGAATGTCTGCAGAAAAATGACCCGGAATCATATAAAGAGTTTATCGACAGCAATAACGAATTCGGAGTTTCCTGAGTATCCGGACCTGCATCAAGTGTTTCACCCTGTTTTCTGCCCTCCTGCCGGCTGCATCTCCAGTGACCATGATCTGAATTTGTATTGAATCCTTTGTTGAGTACATGTAATACTTATCCTATGAGTATGAAGAAGATGCTTGTAGTCGATGATGAGCCGGACATAGTCGAGCTTGTTACATACAATCTGAAGAAAGAAGGTTTTGACGTTTCCTCGGCATTTGACGGAGAGGATGCCCTTGCCAAAATCAGGAAAGAGAAATTCGACTTTATTATTCTCGATCTTATGCTTCCGGGCATACAGGGGATGGAAATCTGCCGCATCATGAGAAGTGATCCGCAGATGAAGAACATACCGATTATAATGCTCACGGCAAAAGGAGAAGAGATAGACAAGATACTCGGACTTGAGATGGGCGCAGATGATTACATGACGAAGCCTTTCAGTCCGAGGGAACTCCTGGCACGAATTAAAACCGTCATGAGAAGAACATCAGAAAAAACAGCGGATGAGACGGTTGTTCGCATAGGAAAACTGGCCATCAACAAAGAGACATATACTGTGACAAAGGATGATAAACCCCTGGAACTAAGCTCCACCGAATTCAGGCTTCTCCTCTACCTTGTTGAAAAAAGGGGAAAGGTCTTCAATCGTGATCAGCTTCTTGACGCTGTCTGGAAGGATGAGGCCTTTGTAGAACCAAGGACGGTTGATGTTCATATAAGAAGACTGCGCACTCAAATTGAAGACGACCCGGCAAATCCCAGATATGTCAAAACCAAAAGAGGCATCGGTTATTACGTGGACGCTGAAGCATGACCATTAGAATCTTCAGGCGCATTTTTATAATCTATGCAGTCATAGTCCTGCTCGCCGGGCTCATTACCGAGATCTATATCACCTCGGCCGTCAGAGAAAATCATATCAGCAATCTGAAACAGCACCTTGAAGATAAAATAGCTCTGCTCTCAAATGACATATCCTTTACTGAGAGCAACCTTGACAGCTTCTGCAAAAAAATAAAAGAGGAAATACATGCGCGTGTCACCATCATACTGAATGATGGAAGAGTCATCGGCGATTCAGACCATGAAGCGGCAACCATGGATAATCATGCGAATCGAACGGAGATCCAGCAGGCGGCTGATCTCAGGACCGGCATGGCGATACGCTACAGCGATACCCTGAAATATGACTTTCTTTATGTTGCAAGGAAGATAACTCATGGCGGGGTTGACGAAGGCTTCATAAGGCTTGCGGTGCCTCTGCAGGATATTGATCGTTCGGTAAATCTTCTCAGGGTGAAGATAATCCTTGTTGTTATGATAGTTCTGCTTGTAACCTGGGGAGTATCAGTATGGCAAACCGACCACCTGAGAAGACTTCTCAAACAGATCACGGATTTCTCACGGTCGCTCTCCAGGGGAGATATAGACAAGAGACTGTTTCTGAAGGAGGCCGGAGAATTCAGCGAGATTGCAGACAATCTGACCTCCATGTCTGTCACCTTGCAGGGCATGATGTCACAAAGCGAAGAGGAGAGAAACCGGCTGAATGTCATTCTCAAGAGTGTTCCTGACGCGCTTCTCATAATCGATGCAAAAGGCATAGTGACTCTTTCAAGTTCTTCTGTAAAAGATTTTTTCGGTGATATTCCTGCAGCAGGCGTTCGTTTTGCCGAAGTTGTGCGGAACCATGAGTTTTCGGGCCTTATTGAAGAAGTGCGGAAGAACCTCTTGCCGGGGATGACCGAATTCAGCATCGAAACCCCGGAGGAGAAGTATCTGACAGTCAGGGTGTCCCCACTTTTTTACAGGGAAAGTGACCTTTCGGGCTTTGTCGCCGTGTTCCACGATATAACCGACATCAGGAAACTCGAACAGGTCAGGAAAGACTTTGTTGCCAACGTATCTCATGAGCTGAAGACCCCGATTACCGCGATCAAGGGCTTTGCCGACACGCTGCTTGACGGCGCCCTCAGTGATCACGAAAATGCGACACGGTTTGTTCAGACCATCAAATCCAACAGCGAGCGTATCAACGCTCTGGTTGATGACCTCATGACCATCTCCAAGATCGAAATGGGTGTCATAAAAGTCGAAAAGTCTTTGATTGATATCGAAGGCGTTTGTGAAAACATTATGGAACTGTTTAAAGCGAAAGCTGCTTCAAAGAATCTTTATATAAAGTGCGAGAAGAGACAGGACATCAGGCAGATCGAGGCTGACAGAAACCGCCTCATCCAGATACTCACCAACCTGGTCGACAATGCGATAAAGTTCACGGAGACAGGAGGCGTGACCTTCGGCATCGACAGGGAGGACGGAAAGAAGTTTATCTTTGTTGAAGACACCGGCATAGGAGTTCCTGCAAAGTTCGTATCAAGACTCGGGGAGAGGTTCTTCAGGGTGGACCCTGCCAGATCGAGAAAAATGGGAGGGACCGGGCTCGGGCTTGCAATCGTCAAACATCTTGTGAAGGCCCATGGATGGAACATGCAGATTGAGAGCATACACGGCAAGGGCACCAGAGTGAAGATCATCATTTAACCGAAATGTAACATTCTTTTCATATTGTAGTAACACTTCCCCCGTTATACTTTCCTCATTACATCAATAACAAAGGTACAGCTATGTCAAGACCGGACGCCCAGAAAATACTTGCAGTCGACGATGAGCAGGACATCATAGAACTGCTTTCCTATAACCTTTCCAGAGAAGGATTTGAGGTCACTACTGCAATGGACGGCGAGGAAGCGCTGAAGAAAATCAGGGCGAAGAGCTTTGATCTCGTCATCCTTGACCTCATGATGCCCGGCATACAAGGGAATGGAACTCTGCCGGATTCTGAGGAATGACCCCAAGAACAAAGGACCTTCCGATTATCATGCTTACAGCAAAGACCGAAGAGGTGGACAGGATCCTCGGCCTTGAAATGGGCGCTGACGACTACATCACAAAGCCTTTCAGTCCGAGGGAATTGATCGCCCGGATAAAGGCTGTGCTGCGACGCTCGGCAAGGGCTTTGCCGGAAGGAAAATACATTACCGTAGGAGAACTTACGATAAATACCGAGACTTATTCCGTTGCAAAAAATAATGTCCCTCTGAATCTCAGTCCTACGGAATTCAGGCTACTGCTATATCTTGTTGAACGGAGGGGCAAGATATTCAACCGTGAGCATCTCCTTAATGCCGTATGGAAAGACGAAGGGTATGTTGAACCGAGGACAGTTGATGTCCATATCAGCAGGATCAGGACACAGATCGAAGAGGACCCCGCAAATCCTGTCTATCTGAAGACGAGGAGGGGACATGGATATTATTTTGAAGACACGCTTCCGGAGGGCGATTAGTCTTTTCCGGCCAGAGGAATTAGCACCCGGCCGGTTTTCCGCATGAAAGCATCTTCGCAGGAGGCGTTTCTGTGGGGAGTCGCGACGTCTGCCTTTCAGCTTGAGGGCTCGCCGCATGCCGACTGGTCATCATGGGACACTATCCTTAGTGAAAAACCTGATGTAACAAACCATTATGAGCTGTACCGGGAAGATCTTGGACTTCTGAAAAATCTTGGAGTAAATGCGTACCGCTTTTCTCTTGAATGGAGCAGGATACAGCCTCGTGAACATGTCTGGGACGAAAAGGCCATCGAACATTATCAGGAAATTATTGCCATCCTCAGAAGAGACGGCATCGAACCGATGGTGACCCTCCATCATTTCACGCATCCACTTTGGTTTATCAAGAAATATCCCTGGCATGAGGATGCATCAGTGGATAAGTTTCTTGCCTATGTAAAGAAGGTAGTTGCTGCAATGAGCGATGTGACGTATTGGATAACCTTTAACGAGCCCTATGTCCTTGTCCTTGCCGGCTACTTTGAAGGATGCATACCCCCGGCAATAAAGAGCGCCCCGCTGGGAATCAGGGCACTGGCGAATATTCTTAAGGCCCATGCAGGGGCATATGACATAATACATAAGGCCTGCCCTCATGCAAGGGTGAGTGTGGCCCATAATATGGCCGCGCTTGCGCCGTGGAAGAAATGGAACCCGTTTGACAAACTCCTTGCGAGAGTTGCGAAATACTTCTACAATCACTCCCTGCTTGATGCCTTTCTGACCGGGTCACTGAGGATAAAATTCCCTTTTAAAGAAGAACTGGTAATTCCTGTGCCCATCAAAGGCAAGCTCGACTTCTTCGGAGTGAATTACTACACAAGGATACATATGCGTTTCAATCCCCTGAAGAAAATGGGGGTCGAGATGAGGCACAGCGACATCGACGGCCACGGACTTACTGATATGGGCTGGGAAATCCATCCGCGCGGACTCGAAAAGGTGTTGCGATACGCCTCCAGGCTGAATGTCCCTCTCATAATCACGGAAAACGGGATCGCCACAAAAGACAGCCAGAAAAAGATCAGGTTCATGAAAAAACATATCGATGTTGTCGAGCATTGCAAAAAACAGGGAATGGATATAAGGGGATACTTCTACTGGTCCCTGATCGACAACTATGAGTGGCTGCAGGGGCTCGACGCCCGCTTCGGGCTTTACAAGGTCAACTTTGAAACCCTCGAACGCATACCTACAAATGCAGCTGCCTATTATTCTTATATTATAAAAAACAGGAAGTTCTGATCTCTTCTTTATCAGCTTTCTGCTCTCTGAAATCCGCCTTTCCACATTTAACCGTAATGTAACAGTCATTTCATCATACTGAAATGTTCAATCCTTATGATATATACAGAATGATGAAGAAATATCGGACCAATAAATATCGAACCAAGCGGGGCCATGCTGCTGTGTGACTTCCATATTCACACGACGTATTCCGACGGCTCGGTAGAGCTGAGAAGGACAATCGATCTATTCGGACAGGCAGGCTTTGATGTTATTGCAATAACAGACCATGTGGTCAATGGTGATAATCCGCTGGGCAAGCTTGCACATCGTTTTAAGTATTCTGTGACAGCCGCTAACTTCAGCCAATATATCTCTCACATAAAAGAAGAAGCTGAAAGGGCCCAGGACAAATATGGCATGCTCGTTATTCCCGGCATTGAAATAACCAAGAACCATCTCACCTCAGACAACTCAGCCCACATGCTGATCATCGATGTCCAGGACTTTATCCCCGCCTGCATAGGTTATGAAGAGATATTCCTGGAGGCGAAAAAACAAAACGCCTTGACGATAGCCTGCCACCCGCATTATATGTCGGCAAAGAGTGACCGGGACACACTTTTTCTCTGGAACAACAGGGAAAAATATGCCCGCTACATCGACGCCTGGGAGATAGCCAACAGGGATGACGTCTTCAATGTTATAAGCCTGAAAAAGTATCCGTATATCGCAAACAGCGACTTCCATAAACCAAGACATCTTTACTCCTGGAAGACGCTTCTGAATTGCGCGAAAGACATAGATTCCATAAAGCAGTGCATCAAACATAACAAGGGCGTTGCATTGACGCTCTTCAGAAATTAGGAGGTCAACATGATTATATTCTGGTTCTTTGCAGGCATTACTTTCTTTGGGATAATCGGATATCTGCTTCAAATGATTGCTGTGCGGTCATATACGGCTCCCCCCAACTCAGGGGAAGGCAACCGCCTTCCCCGCACCTTTCAGCCTGTCTCAATCCTTAAACCGCTCAAAGGTCTTGACGATGGCCTGTTCGACAACCTCGAAAGCTTCTGCAATCTTGACTATCCTCAATATGAGCTCATCTTTGCGCTTCAGAACCAGAATGATCCGGCCTATAAGGTGGTAAAGAAGATCAAGGAGAAATATCCTTCGAAAGACATAACAATTGTCGTTGAACATTGCAATGAGGGGCTGAACCCCAAGGTCAACAATCTGATTCCGGCATATAAAAGGGCCAAATATGACCTGATATTGATCAGCGACAGTAATGTCCGTGTGGAAAAAGACTATCTGGCGGATATTTCTCAGCACATGGATGACCCATCTGTGGGGCTTGTCAGCAATATGATCAGGGGCGTAAGCGGTCGGTCTCTTGGGGCCCTTATGGAAAACCTTCACCTGAATTCCTTTATTGTGGGAAGTGTCTGCTTCCTCGATAAATATCTCAAGATGCCGTGTGTGGTGGGCAAATCAATGCTGATGAGAAAGGCCGAGCTTGAGGCCATAGGGGGCTTCAGGTCTGTCAAGGACTTTCTTGCAGAGGACTACATCATCGGCGAAAGAATTCACGCGCTCGGCAAGAGGGTCGTCCTTTCCGGCCATCTTATCAATAATGTCAATGAATACTGGGGGATAAAGAGGTTTATAAACCGTCATACAAGATGGGGAAAGCTGAGATGGCAAATCGGAGGCGCAAAGTATTTTTCTGAACTGGCCGGCAATGCCGTATTCATGTCCTTCATGCCGATGGTCATAATGCCGATATCTAAAGTGTCTTTATTGTTGGCTGCGACTGTCAGTTCCCTGAAAATAGTTCATGATTTCTACATCGGCAATAAACTTCGCGCTGATATGAATCCCCTGCTGTATTTGTTGTCCCCTGTCAAGGACCTTATCATCGGATTCATATGGTTTGTGCCGATCCTGAGCAACACCGTCGCCTGGAGAGGCAACAGGTACATTATTGGAAAGGACTCTATGCTTTCCCCATATCCTGAGAAAGGAACAGCAGTATGGGGTCTGAGGATCGTGACAGCTATCAAGACAAGGCTGGCATGGTCAAAAACATAGGAAAGGAGGTGGATTATGTTGTCGCTTCAACTTGAAACATACAGAAGTTCAGCGGCCGTTGACGCTTGTCCCTTTGGCGAAACAGAGACCAATATTTGTTTGGCCTCATTGTCAGCTATGGTCATTGGCCCGAGTAACAGGCGGGAGTACTGTTCTAATGACAATTATGACAATTGCCCGATATTTTTGGCCAAGAGTCTGAGAAGACGGTGATGGTCCGGCTGTGATTTGCAATATTAAGCAATTTTTAACACTGCTGTAACAATATTTTAACAATCTGTTTTTTATAATAGACAGTAGGAGGTAAAAGATATGGGTACAATTGGCTTTGTTCTTTGTCCGCACCTTAAAGGCAGCATGGAAGGGACTGTTTGCAGCATCACCAACAGTCTGATCAAGGATATGGAAGGCTTTACAGTCAAATTATGCATGAGTCAGCGTCACGAGGCATGCTCTGTGTATATGCAGTCACTGCAGAACATGATTGAATATGGATCTTACTCGCACTTCATTGTCGCTGATCTGAAGTAATAATCATGGAAAAGAAGAAGGTCCTTTTTGTATGCATCCATAACAGCGCCCGCAGCCAGATGGCAGAGGCATTTCTGAACTTGCTGGCCGGTGACAGGTTCGAAGCAGAAAGCGCCGGACTTGAACCAGGCAGCCTCAACCCCCTTGCCGTTGAAGTGATGAAGGAAATAGGAATAGATATTTCCGGGAATCGCACAAAAGGTGTTTTTGAATTCATTAAGGCGGGGAAGTTATTCAATTACGTAATTACTGTCTGTGATGAGACGAGCGGCAACAGATGTCCGATATTTCCCGGATATACAAAAAGGCTGCACTGGAACTTCCCCGACCCTTCAGCATTGGAGGGGACCCATGAGGAAAAACTAAAGCAGACGAGAGAAATACGGGATGAAATAAAGGAAAGGATTGCTGACTGGCTGAAAGAGGTCGGTTAAGAAATTGTAGCCCATCGCCCGCCCTTTTTAAATCCATTTTTGTATCTATGTAGCGCTCGCCTGACAGTTGCAGCAAATAGCACAAACAGACCGCGTTTCTTTTCTGTCATGTCAAGCTGCGATATAGCGCTTTAAAGCCATATATCCAAGACCCGCTTCAAGAACCTTAGGGCCTCCAGTGATGCCTGCCGCTTGATCTCCTCTCTGTCTCCAGACAGTTTAAAGCCCTGAGATTCTACACGGTCTCTTACGGCAGCTGCAATGAAAACAAGGCCCACATCCTTGTCCTCTATCCGTTCGGGACCCGCAACGCCGGTAACAGAAAGGCCTATATCCGTATGACCCAGTTTCATCACGCCTTCCGTCATGGCGACCGCTGTCTCCTCGCTCACCATGCCGTGCTTCTTAAGGATTGAGGAACTGACCCCGAGGACCGATTTTTTTACATCCTCGGAATAGCAGACCACTGAGAGTTTGAAGAACTTTGAAGCGCCGGGGAGATTTGTAATGGCGTTCGATAAAAAGCCTCCCGTGCATGACTCTGCAACGCCAAGCTTCAGATTTCTGCCGGAGAGCTTCTCCGCAATCTCCCTGACTACATGCTGAAAGTTCCGTATCCATAGCCATAACGCCGCTTAGCCTCCTCTCGATCCGTATGGTCGGTATGATTAAAGTATATCGAAATATCAGGACAAAAGTAAGGGGCCATAAATTGAAGACTTCCAGCAGCAAGCTGCAGGGAATACGCTCGCTATTCATTTAACCTTAAATTAACCTTCAGGACATCACCATGTAACACTTCGATTGTTATCCTAGTTTATGGAAATCTTTAATTTTATCAAAGAAAGGAGAGTTACATGAAATGCACCGACTTTTTGACTGAGCCCTCTCGCTGCAAGCGAGGAATACCGGTTGCCCGTCTATTCAGGCATTACATCTGTGAGGGCGATCATAAGAGATGTCCTTTAAAGAGTATGGAAAAGATGGAGAAACGCCGCGCTGTAACCAGGCCGGAAAAGCTCCTCATCACGCAAGGGGGCATATGAAATGTAGGCATCTTATTGCAAGAAGATACATATCGGCGTGTTCTGCCCTTGACAAGCCTTATTTGCCAAGCCTGTTTGAACTCGGGGAGTACTGCAAGACAATTGACCACAGGAAATGCCCCTTTTATTTAAGGGAGGTCATTTGCGTAAATCAGGCCGAAAGCAACCCCAATAGGGCCTCCATTTAAGAAAGCCTTTCTCAAAAGGAGAATGTAAATGCACTGGACAAAAGACATGTCAATCGGCGTT
>CAWEYN010000004.1:0-187941 GCA_963813295.1 uncultured Nitrospira sp. | reverse complement strand
CCCTTGACGGAAAACAGGCTGATTGAATGTTTTAAAATCACCCTTTCCAATATTCTCAATAAGGGTCTGCCACTGGTTCTTAAGGGTATCGTACAGGACGGCACAGCGAATTGAACGCGCGCCGATCCTTCCGATGGTCGAGTGCAAGGCCCCTATCCCGACCTTTGCTCCTGCAAGGGCGCTAATTGTATCAAGCATTGTTGTGGCATATTTTTTCGTAGGCCCATGGCCGGCAGCAAACATACAAAGAACATCTGCAAGCGGTCCGACCTGTGCGGGTTTTCCCTTGAAGGTAGGGGATTTGACCCATGAATATTTGCCGTTGTCCTGAAAATCCGTATACTTAGGTACGGTGTCTTCTTCGTAAGGATGGCGGTCCCAGTCTCCGTCGTACCAGGAATGCTTGATACTCTCTTTGACATTGTCCCTGAAAAAAGGATCGTTGTAGCTTTTAATGGGAGTGAATTTGCTGACATCCCCATCTGGGATATATCCGCCTGGAAGCGCAAAAACCGTACCCTTTGTATCCATCGGCATATCAGGAGCGGAAAGGTAGTTCATGACTCCGGCGCCATGCTTTGTCCAGTCAGCATAAAATGCAGCAACAGCGGCTGTATCGACAAGCAGCACGTTTTCAACAAAGTCGCCGACCTTATCGATAATAGTTTTCACATAATAGAGTCTTTCCATATTCAGAGTGGACTGGCTGTCAAGATTAATTGGGTTGGCTACTCCGCCGACAGCAAGGTTCTGGATATGCGGGGTCTTGGACCCAAGGATACTGACCACCATGTTTATCTCTCTTTGGTATTCAAGGGCCTGCAGATAATGGTGGGCGGCAAGCATATTTACTTCAGGAGAAAGTTTCATAGCAGGATGCCCCCAGTACCCGCTTCCGTAAACACCCAACTGGCCTGAACCTACAAAGGTCTTCAGTCTGTCCTGGGAATCCTTCACCGCAGTATAGCTGTTCCCTTCCCATGGCGAGAGTTTCTGTCCGAGGTTCGCGTCGCGCGGGCATCAGCCTTGAGTGCCGACACAATATCGACCCAGTCAAGGGCCGCAAGCTGATAAAAATGCACTATATGGTCATGGGTGGTATGCGCCCCCATAATAATATTTCTGATATACTGGGCATTCAAAGGTATCTCCATACCAAGAGCATTTTCTACCGTACGCACTGAAGCCAGTGCGTGGACTGTCGTTCAAACACCGCAGAAACGTTGCGTAAAAATCCAGGCGTCGCGGGGATCACGTCCCTTAAGAATTGTCTCTATTCCTCGCCACATCTGTCCGGATGACCAGGCCTTTGTCACCTTGCCGCCATCAACCTCACAGTCTATTCGCAGATGCCCTTCTATTCTTGTTACAGGATCAACAGTAATTCTTTTTGCCATAAGGACCTCCCTTGAAATTATTTATACCTTTACCGGAACAATTCCAGGAAAATCTCTTTACTCATTACTTTGCCTTTCATATGCTACCACCTGCATCAATGCTGTCCTTCAGGGAACACATTGAGATATTTTACCGACAACTTAAAGGCAAAAATCGCGAAAGATACCATAGACAACGTAAGGATGAATTCCATCACTGAAGGGAAATAGTCCATTCCGCTCCGGCCCGCATACTCAGCCAGTCCGAAAATTGCGACATTAAACCGATTCAAAACAATGCCGGTTATCACGAGCAAGTTAATCGTAAATATGCTGCTTATACGGTTTCTCAAATCTTTCATCGAAAGCAGTATCATCGGCAGAATCACCCCTACAAGCATTTCAAGAAGATACATATTCCCTGCCGTACTGCCGTCGAATGCGGCCCCTATGCCAGGGCCGGTTGCCAGCTGCCATATCTTCATCACAAAATAAAAAACAGCAACAATCAGAGAGCCTTTCGCAAGACCTGAAAGTATGTCCATAGGATGTTTGTGTTTGAATACCTTTCCGCTTAAAATCGTCTCAAAACTGACCATGTTGAGTCCCAGAAGTACAGCCGACACAAGAAACATGTACGGAAGCATTTTGCCATTCCAGAGCGCGGAGAGCTTTGTGGGCGCGATCAGGAAAACAGCCCCGAGTGAGGACTGGTGCAGAGTAGAAAGTAGCACGCCGAAAATAACGACCCCGACCATTATCTTATTAACGAATTTCAGCGCCCTCGGCATATTCAACTTTTCAAAGAACATCGGGCTGGATTCTGTGGCAAGCGTCGATGTGTAGAGGACAACGTGTATGGCCACGATAAACATTATGGAATTGATCTGCCACATGACCATTGGATGCCAGATGCGGAAAGGGTGTCCGATGTCCAGAGTTATAGACGTGGCAGCCATCAGATACCCCAAAAAGGTGTTCATGATAGCTGCCCTGACAATCGGCTTGTACTTCTTCCAGTTGAGGATATAGACAGCGCCTGCAATGATGAACCCGCCGGCAGCCAGCGCAACACCGCCGACAACATCAAACGCTATCCATAAACCCCAGGGCCAGGCATCATTGAGGTGCGTAGAGGCCCCGAGCCCAAAAAACAGTCGATAAAGAGCAACTAAAGCACCGGCTGCCATGATAAAGATCAAAACCGTGCTGAACGGAGTAATCACTTTAATGTTCTTTCTGGTTCATTATGATTCCCCCTTCTCTTTGTTTCCCTTCTCTTTGTTTTTCCTGCTGGTAATCGCCCAGGTTAGCGTACCTGCTCCAATAACAATTGCAGCCACAGCCGGTATCTTGGCTATATATGCCCACGTAAGTTCCGGCAAAAAAGTATTATCGATGTTCTTATTAAAACCAATCCAGTCAAACGGCACACCGGCAAGCAAGAGATACTGGGTGCCTCCTGCTTCGGACTGGCCATACACATGGTTGATATACTTTGATACAGGGCGTCTGCTTTATTTCCTTAGAGTCAACAGTCTGCACAGGGAAGTCATATTCCTCACCGGTTTTCAGCGAAAGCCTTTTCTGGGCCTCTTTCCTGAGATCAACCACCTTGCCAAAAATTGAGGCCCCTGTCGGACAGAACTCACAGCAGGCTGAATATTTTCCTTCTGCATACCTGTGGTGACAAAGCTGGCATTTCCTGACCTGCGGCAATGCGTACTCATATTCATATCTTGGTATTTTAAACGGGCAGGCAATCATACAATAACGGCAACCGATACACCGGTCCTCTACATAATATACAACTCCATTGACAGGGTCCTTCTTCAATGCCCCGACAGGACATACGGAAACGCATGCAGGAGAAATACAGTGCATACAGTGCTGCTTTACAAATGAGTAACCGTTTTCAACACTGTCCTTATTCACGGCAGTACCGCTCTTGCTGACCTTGATAATATTGAGCGTCCTTGAAGAAAGATCAACCGGTGCGTCCCATATTCCCTTCTCATAATGAGTTGTCTCATACGGGTATGTCCCGCCCCTTTAAGTAGAGGGCGCCGCCGGGAACACTGTTGTATGTCTTGCAGTTGACCATACATGATTTGCAGCCGATGCAGAGTGTGGCGTCATAAAGAATGCCCACTGCCTGAGGAGGCAAAGTCTCAGGCATAGACGCCTTGGCAGATCCTATATCAGACGCAAGGAGTAATCCACTGCCGGCGGCCACCTTTAGAAAATCTCGCCTGTTCATAGCCATGGCTATTCCTCCTTGTCTTTTTTATCTTCGTCCTTCTTGCCAAGCCCTGTCAGCACTGCTGCGCCTGCAGCGCCGATTGCAACACCTGCAGCGCCAGCAGCCAATGCCTTGACTCCAGGGCTAACACCTTCTTTGCCAGGATAAACTTCAGTAAATAGAGCAGGAGGAGTAATGTACTTTGGACGGGCCGGTGAATGGAGTGGCAAGGTAAATCCCACACCCTTCTCTGAACATCCAAAACAGGGATGACCGGTCCCAACAGGCCAGCTTCCTGATCCAACATCTCCAAAAAGCTGTATGGGACAGTTATTAAAGGTTTCAGGGCCTTTGCACCCTAATTTGTAAAGGCAATAGCCCTTCCTGTGTCCTTCATCTCCAAATTGTACAGCAAACCTGCCTGCATCAAAATGCGGCCTGCGTTCGCAGTTTTCATGTATGATTCTGCCGTAGGCAAATTTCGGTCTTGCCTGATCGTCAAGTTCAGGCAGTTTTTTGAAGGTAAGGAAGTAAAGAACCGTGGAGAGAAAGTTATACGGGTTTGGTGGACAGCCCGGAATATTAACAACAGGGGTTTTTATGCCTTTGTTCTTGAGTACTTCATGCGCAGGCGTAGCGCCTGTAGGGTTTGGATCAGCAGAAGGGATACCTCCCCATGAGGCGCAGGAACCGATAGCAATAACAGCCGCAGCCTGGGCCCCCATCTCCTCAAGAAGCGATTGAGCTGTTTTCCCGCCAATCTTGCAGTAAATGCCGCCATCCTTAACAGGTATAGATCCGTCGACGACCAGAATATACTTCCCTGTGTTTGCTTTTATAGAATTTGCAAGCCATGTTTCTGCCTGATGTCCAGCTCCTACATTCAATGTCTCATGATATTCAAGCGATATCAGTTCGAGGATCAGCTTTTCCAGGGTGGGATGAGTGGACCTTAATAACGTTTCTGTGCAGCCCGTGCATTCCTGTGCAGAAAGCCATATAACAGGGGGACGTTTCTGACTCGTTACTGCCTCGGCAATCTGCTCACCCATTCCCAGGGGCAGTCCCATTGCAGCTGCCATGGCACTACAGAATTTAAGGAAGTCTCTCCTGGAGACACCCCTAAGCTTCTCTTCGAAAAAATTTTGCTCGGTATTTTTCATAATCCGACCCCCTTTCAGGCATTAGCTTTCGTTAATTATTTACAATCTTCTCATGACCTGTACATAAAACTAATTAGAGCATTAATTATGCCAATAATTTTGTAGCTACTCATAGGAAATTTGCACCATATTGCGACCTTTATTGCCATTCATTGTCATCCATGCTACCTTTGGTTACTCCTTTTAAAAAAAGCTTATCACGTGCATATCATCTATTCAAGGACTTTTTTTTAAAAAATCAAATTATTTTAAACCTCAAAAAACCAGTCTTTTGGACAAGAACGAATTTTTATGTAAAGATGGAATCAGCAGGCTCTCAGGGATATCAAATAGTAAAGACACCGAGGTAAATATCATGTCTTTTGTTAATACAAACGACCAGGACAATCCTGTAGCCATAGCTTTCAGGAATTACAGGAACATCACAACATATCAGGTGACGTTAAGGTCGAAAAGTCATGGATCCTTTGAAGAGATCCGCTATTATTATAAGTCAGCCTATATTAGAATGGAATTCATCAAGCCTCTCCCTGGAGTAATCCTCACCTATAATCCGGTCAAAAAAGAAGTCAGACTCAGACCTTTCAGGTTTACAGATCACGTGGTGACACTCAGTCCCGACAATGAAATAATTCAAAGTTCAGCCGGGCATAAGGTTAATGAATCGGACATCGGTTCCTTGCTGGAAATTGTGACAAAGCTCCAAACAAATGGAAAGACATACATAATGGGAGATGAAATCCTCTCAGACAGAAAGGCGGTCCTTGTAAGAGTAACTGGAATTGAGGATTTCACCATCTGCGGCATACACCGGTATGACCTCTGGCTTGATAAGATGACCTATCTGCCGCTCAAGATAATTTCCTATGATCACAGTGAAGGAGTAATAGAAGAAGTTTTGATGGATGATCTTGAGACAGATATTGATCTTCCAGATAGCTTCTTTCATCTTTAATCTGTGCTGAAATTAAGGAACATCAGGATTATATTCCGAGCCGGATTCTGCTACAATGGGCCATGGGAAAGAACCTGTTAGACAAGGTCCTCGAAGCCGAACGGGAGATACAGGCCAAGATCGAGTCTGAAAAAAAACGGCTCCAGGATAGGCTTGAAAAGGCCAGGAAAGAGGCTGAGGAAAAGGGTCTTCCAGGAAGAGGCTGCGCTTTGCGGGCAGCTTGAAAAGTCAGTTCGTGAAGCAGAGGAAATCGCTGAAAAAAGCGCTGCGCAGACACTGGATGCTGCTGCCCGGAGGGCGGAAAACCTGAGGGGGCTGCCTGATGAAGCCCTGCAAAGAATCGTTATGAAATACATAGATAGCATCCTGCCCAGAGGCTCGTCTTGATTGTCAGAATGTCAAAGATTGAGATCGTGGGGCCAAAGCAACTCGCTTCAAGACGTCCTCACCCTGATCCGTTTTCTGGGCCTCTTCCATATCGAACCCTCTACAGTCGGTTTTATTGAAAAAGGACAGGAAGAAAAACTCAGGTCTTACTCTCTCGATGAAAAAAACCTTTTTGAACAGTTTTTCCTTGAAGACCTCAGAGAAAAGATCAATAAACTGTTCTCTTATCTGCCGACGCTGCCTGTAAGAGAGAGCTATCTGGATCCCAGTCCGATTATCGGCACCATAGCCTATACTGTCGAAAAACACATCTCATCATGCAGGGAATTGGAGGAACGTAAGGAAGTCCTGTATCGGGAAATGGCGGATCTGAAAAGGTATTCCGGGTTCCTTGACACACTGGAAGCTCTCTTCAGGGATACCATGACATCGCCTAACCTTGACGTGATCGGCCTAACCATAAAAGATCCCGGCGCTGTTGAACAGGTACGTGCGCTCCTCGCGAGATTGACAGGAGACAAATTCAAACTCTTTACCGTGCCGGCCGGTGACGGCACGCTTGGCGGATTGATAACTGTTGAAAAAACTGTTTCGGAAAAGGTGAGCAGGGCCCTCAGCAGCGAACATATCCCTGAGATGTCCCTGCCCGAATCCTTTGAATTATTATCGCTCACAGGAAAGATTGCCTATCTTGATAAAAGAACATCTGAAGTCCTCGCTGGCATTGAAGTGATAGACCGGAGTATCGAAAAGATCTGCCAGAGATGGAGACCGATATACGCCAGTGTACTGGAGTGGATCAGCGAGAGGCTCTCTCTGTTGTCTGCTTCAGCCTCTGCCTTTCAGACAAAGATGTGTTTTTTTATTAACGGATGAGGTCTCTACGACCGACATTGACGGACTAAGAAAACAACTCACGCATTCCTTCGGCAATCAGGTAGTAGTTGAAGAAAAGGAGATGAGGGAGGAGGACCTTGAACGGGTCCCCGTCATGCTGAAGAACCCCGAATACTTTAAGCCTTTTGAACTTTTCACAAGGGTCTTTCCTCTGCCTGCCTACACTTCGCTTGACCCGACGCCCTTCATAGGTATATTCTTTCCGGTCTTCTTTGGCATGATCCTGGGAGACGCGGGTTACGGCATCTTCCTCCTGGTCCTTTCATTGATCCTGAAGAAACGGTTTTCAAAAATAAAGTTGTACCGGGACGCGGCACAGATACTCTTCATCTCCTCCCTTTATACTATCCTCTTCGGCATCCTTTACACTGAGTTTTTCGGCGACCTCCGCGCCGTTCCTTCGGGATCAGCCGATTTGTCGAACGACGGACCGCTGTCATCCCGATGCTCTACTTTACGCTCGCCGTAGGTGTGGCACATATCATACTTGGATTGTTTCTCGGCATCATAACCGCAGTAAAGAAAAAGACCAATAAAGAGGCGTTTTTTTAAGCTCCTCAGCATCCTTATCATCGTCTGTCTGATCATCGTACTCGCATCATTCTTCGATGTCTTTCGGAAATAATGGCCCAGCCGGTCATAATGATGATCCTTTTCCTGATGCCCTTTCTGCTATTTACAGGAGGACTGCTGGCGCCGCTCGAACTCCTGAAGAGCATCGGCAATATTATCTCCTACGTCAGGATTATGGCCATCGGTCTCACGTCGGTCCTTCTCGCCTTTACGGCAAACAATATCGCGGGACGCACCGGAAATATAGTCATCGGGATTGCGGTGGCTGTGATGCTCCACCTGCTCAATATCGTCCTCGGAGTCTTTTCTCCGGCCATCCATCCCCTGCGTCTCCATTACGTAGAGTTTTTCAGTAAATTCTATGAGCAAGGGGGAAAAGAGTTTGAACCCCTGAAAAAAGATAAAAACGTTGGGTCCCGATAGAGGAAAAAAACAATGAATATCTTACAATTTCAATGTGATATGATGTGAATATGTCATAAAGGAGGAACTATTATGGCCATGGAAAAAGTTCTCGTCGCGCTTTGCGCTGCCCTTGCGATCGGTCTGACCGCCATAGCAACTGCCTGGGCCCAGTCACGCATCGGGGCTGCAGGAGCAGGAACGTTCGGCCGAAGCCGGAGCTTGCCGGAACGATCGTAGTCCTCGTTGCAATTCCTGAGACAATGGTAATCCTGGGATTTGTTATCGCAAGTATGATCCTTTTCGGAGGAAAATAGCCGATGAACTGTGAGGAACTGATCGAATCCCTCTGGCAGGAGGCAGAGAAAAAAATTGCTGCGATCGTCCGGGAGACAGGTGAAGAGGAAACAGGAGTCGCTAAGGATGCCCTACTGAGAATCAGCCGCCTCAAGGAAGACAGTCAACAGCGCTGTTTTGTGGCCTCAGGAAGGCGGACAGAAGAGACGCTTTCTGAGGCGGAAAAAAAGGCCCGGCTAATAAGTATTGAGGAGGACTTGAGGCTGTCTGAAAGATTATACAGAATATCTCAATCATCTCTTAGCAAGTTGAGGGACCGAGATTATCAGAGTTCCTTCAGGGATATGGCGGAAGAACTTCCACCTCTGGCCTGGAAGAGCGTCAGGGTAAATCCTGAGGATGCCAGACTTGCGCAAGAGCATTTTCCCGAAGCCGGAATTGTCGCTGATGACAGTATATCCGGCGGCATGGACGTGATGACTGATGATGGTAAAATTCGTGTTATAAATACTCTCGAAAAAAGGCTCGAACGCGTCTGGACGGATATCCTTCCGCATATTATAAAAGAGTTTTATGAAACAGTTTAATGCCACAGACCTCCTCGAGAAAGGAAAAGACCGGGGATATCCCTCAGAATCTCCTGTCGCGTATCAGAGGGAGAAAAGCACGCTTAATCCAGGACTGGACGCCCCTAGGTCACATCCCCGGCGCCTCTTGAGCACCTCCCTGAGCGTCATTACCAGAGAATCTGCACGGCAACAGATCCCCCGAGGGTATCTGGAGTGCGCTACTGAACGAATACCGCTGGGTATATTTTCAGATGAACGGACGTCTGAGGAGTATTTTTGCGCCCTTTTTTGTATATGCCGACCTCAGGACCCTCTTTATCTGTCTCAGAAACCTGAATGAGATGAAAAGGGCCAGGGTGAGGGAAATGCTTTCTGCGAGCCTTCTCTCCGAAAGAGCTCAAAAAAATACTTTCCGATAGTGCTGATGAGTTTGCAGCAGTCCAGGCAATAGAAGCAAAACTCAGGCGCCTTTCCCGCAGCATTAGCGGGATAACAGAGATTAGGAAACAAAAGGGCCTCAGCGGTTTTGAACATGAACTGACCAAACGATATCTTACTGTTATTGTCGGGGCTGGATTGGATCCGGTCCTCCAGGCATTTTTCATGCGCTTGATCGATGCCAGAAATACCCTTGCCCTCGCCAAGCTCCTGAAACTGGAGACACCGGCAGAGCACTGCTTTATCCCCGGGGGAACGATTGAAACAGTCAAGTTCAGCAAAAGGAGATTCTTGAAAGCAGGGAGACAGCCTGATCTGGAGAGAGTTCTAAGGGAAATAACAGGGGAGGAAACCGCTTCTGCCTATCATGTAAAGTTAGAGGCATCCATTTACCGGGGAATTACCACGTCGCTGAAAAAAGAAGGGAGATCCCCGCTAAGTATAGGCCCGATTCTCGAGTATCTATGGAGGTGTTCGATAGAGGCGATGAACCTGAGCGTCCTTTTCTATGCCCAGGGACTGGAAAGAAACCTTGTGACTGCGGAGCTGGTACAGTGAAGAAAGTGATTTTCATAACAGAGCCTGCCGCGCGGCTTGGATTCAGTCTGGCAGGCATCGCCCAGAATGTCGCAGAGGAGCCACAGGAGCTTGAGGATATCCTCTGCAGGGCCGTGGCTGATTCGGAGAACGGGCTGGTCGTCATCGACGAGCGCTTGACGGCCGGCATTGACGAAAAACGGATGAGAGAGATTGAAACTGCCTGGCATGGTGTCATAGTTGTCTGCCCTGGCTGGTCCTGCGGAGATAGAGGACTATGCGGCACGGTTAATCAGAAGGGCTGTCGGCTACCATGTGAGGATACGGCCGTGACCGGCAGGATCCTTGGCATATCAGGACCCACAGTGAGTGTCGACGCGAAAGGTCTGAAACTTTATGAACGGGTCTATGCAGGCTACGCCATGCTGACAGGCGAAGTGGTCAGGCTTGAGCAGGAGAAGTCTGTGATCCAGGTCTATGAGGATACACGCGGTCTTGCGATCGGGGAGCCGGTCAAGGCCGCCGGGATGCCGCTTACCGTCCGACTGGGCGCAGGTCTCATATCAGGCATGTTCGCTACGGTCTCCACAGACCGCTCGAACGGATGCGGGATGAGATGGTCCCCTTCATCAAAATCGGCAGGGATACTCCTTCCCCCTTTATTATCCGAAGAAGTGGCGGTATTATCCGCTTCGAAAAACAGGGAGAAATTGTGGAACCGGGTGAAGATGTGGGGTTCTTTGAGGAGGGGCCTTTCCGGCATTACATAATGAACAACACCATTAGACAACAGAAGTTAGCATGGTCTGCCGAAGGGGAAGTGAGCCTTGACAGCCCCCTCGGTCAATTCGAGAGCGGAGACGAAATCCTGGGTGCATTGAATGGCCGGTGCGGGATGCAAGGTCTTTCCGGAGAAATACGCGCCCTCGCTACCTCTCATTACAGGTCAGCGGAGCATCGACTTTCTCTACTCCCTCGCAAAGGGTGGTACGGCAATCCTGCCGGGAGGATTCGGCACAGGCAAGACAATACTTGAGCACGCTATCGCAAAGTTTGCGGATGTGGATATAGTTGTCTACGTCGGATGCGGCGAGCGGGGTAATGAAATGGCGGAGATGATCGAGGAGTTCCAGACCCTGAAAGATCCGTGGACAGAAAGACCTCTGACAGACCGGACCATACTCGTTATTAACACATCAAATATGCCTGTAGCCGCAAGGGAGGCCTCGATCTATACAGCTGTCACAATGGCCGAATATTACCGTGACATGGGATATCATGTGCTCTTTCTCGCTGATAGCCTCTCGCTGGGCAGAGGCCCTGCGAGAAATATCAACGTCACTCGAAGAGATGCCCGGAGAAGAGGGCTATCCCGACCTATCTCTCGTCGAGGCTTTCATCTTTTATCGAGCGGGCCGGGGTTGTTGAGACTCTGGGCGGCAAGACCGGCTCCCTCAGCATGATCCTTTCCGTATCGCCGCCCGGAGGAGATTTTACTGAACCGGTAACACAGGCATGCCTCCGGGCAACAGGGGCCTTTCTCATGCTCGACACGTCGTTGGCGCACAGACGGCATTTCCCTGCCATAAACTGGTTTCAAAGTTATTCGCTCTATGCCGGAGGAACTGGCAGGTCAGTTCGAGAAAGAGTATTCTCAGGAATGGACCGACCTGCAGCGCTGGTGCCGGGAAATGCTCCAGAAGGAAGAGTCCCTGCGCGAGGTGGCAGAGATCGTGGGTGCCGAAGGCCTCCAGGATTCCGACCGCCTCCTGATGCACGTGGCCGGGATGATCCGGACCGAGTTCCTCTGTCAGAACTCTTTTACTGATGACGCCTTTTCAACTCCGGAACAGACCCTCTCGCAGATGAAAAAGATCAAGACCTTTCATGATCAGGCTGAGGCAAAACTCAGACAGGGCATCTCCCTGGAAGAGGCCTTCAGGAGGGAACATGAGGCTGTCTGAGCATATCTACAGGACAGTATCCTCCCTGGCAGGACCGCTCCTCTTTGTCAGGGATATCTTTGCTGCCAGGATCGGCGAGATGGTCAGGGTCAGTCACCGATGATGGAAGAGAAATCGCAGGTGAGGTACTGGGCATTGAAGGAGACAAAGTCCTCGTTGAACTCTACGGCGACAGCCGGGGACTGGATATTCAGGGGATGTCGGTCGTATTTACCGATGCGCTGATGAGAGCGCCCCTGTCTCCGGACCTGCTCGGAAGGGTCTTTAACGGTTCCTGTAAGCCGATCGATGGCATGGACATGTTCATTCCGGACCAGCAGGTGCCAGTCACAGGCTCTCCGATCAATCCTGCTGCACGGGCGCGGCCTGAGGAGCCGATAGAAACCGGCTTCTCGGCCATAGACGGACTTAACACACTCGTAAAGGGGCAGAAGCTTCCGGTCTTCTCCTGCTCAGGACTGCCCTCAAGAGAATTAGTGGCAGGTATCCTGAGGAATGCCAGGCTCACTGCAGGAGATATCGGGTTTTGTGTTGTCTTTGCCGCCCTCGGCCTGACCTTTCATGAGTATTCCTTTTACCTAAGGACGATCAAGGAGATGAAAACAGGCTTTGTCGCCTTCGTAAACCTGGCCGACGAACCGGTGATGGAACGGCTCCTTGCCCCCAGGTTCGCCCTGACTGTCGCCGAGTATCTCGCCTTTGAGATGGGAATGGACGTGCTCGTGATAATTACCGACATGACAAACTACTGCGATGCCCTGCGGGAGATCTCCACAGCAAGGGAGGAACTTCCGGGCCGGAGGGGCTATCCAGGGTATATGTACTCTGACCTTGCCTCGCTTTACGAACGGGCCGGGAGGATCAGGGGAATGAAGGGCTCAGTGACCATGCTCCCGGTCGTGACTATGCCGGAAGATGACATCACCCATCCGATCCCCGACCTGACCGGATACATCACTGAGGGACAGATTGTCCTGAGCAGGGAGATCCATCAGCGGGACATCTTTCCGCCAGTAGATGTCCTGCCGAGCCTTTCACGACTCATGCAGAAGGGGATCGGTGAAGGCCGCACAAGAAAAGACCACAGGGAGATTGCGAATAACCTCTATAAATACTATGCCAGGGGAAGAGACCTCCGGAGGCTCGAGGCGATTGTGGGAAGAGAGGGCATGACAGAAGACGACAAACATATGCTCGGCTTCGCCGACGCCTTCGAGAGGGAGTTTGTTCATCAGGGAAGCGTCAGGAGGATAGTGGGCGAAACGCTCGACATCGGACTGTCCCTGATAGAAAGGTACAAGGTGGGGAGATGATACACCCGACACGCACAAACCTCCTTATGCTCAGGGACAAGGCCAGGTCAGTGGTCAACAGCATGAAAATACTGAAGGCGAGGAAACAGGCCCTGATCAAGGAGTTCCTCGACACTACCAGGCCCTTCCTCCGGTCGCGGGCAGAGATACGAAATATCTACGGGAAGGCCATCCAGGAACTCAGACTCAGTCTCGGTCATGAAGGTAAAGACAGCATTGAGTCCATAGCAGCGGTCACTGCCCGGGACTTCAGGGTGGAGATAACCGAAAACAGCATCTGGGGACTGAAGTACAAGGAAGTCACAGCCTATGAATCCGCTGTCCGGGACCCGGGGATGAGGGGCTACGACTATCTCCCGACCACCCCGCACCTGGAAGAGGGCATCTACCTCTTCGAGAAGATCGTGGAAGCGATGGTCGAGATAGCGGCCTTCGAGAGCAAGCTGAAACGGCTTGGTGAGGAGATTATCAGGACCACACGTAAGATAAGGGTCATTGAAGAGCGGGTACTGCCCGAGCTTCGGGACAATATAAAGACGATAGTGCAGTACATCGGAGAGCGCGAGCGCGAGGCCTTTTACCGTCTGAAGAGGTTCAAATCAGGAATTCAATCCATTCCAGGAGGTCCATCATGAAAAAGCGTACAGGAGTTTATATCGTAAAGACGCATGTATGGTATGTGGAGAGGCTCGTATGGCTAGTGGCAGGAACAGACGTTGTTGTGAGTTCCATCCTGACGGCATATGTAAATCCGAACTGGGCCTTTTCGATTCTTTTTGTGGGTATATGTTCCCTTATGGTGGCGTTCACCGGTTTCTGCATCGTCGGGAATATCCTCGTACTCCTCGGCGCACGACCTATGATACCAAGCACTGCGATTCCGGGAGCGAAAAAAGACAGCAGGTTTTACTTTATGCAGACCGACAGGTGGTTCCTGGAGCGTTACATCTATCTTTTCGTGGGTGTCAATCTCTCCTGGACCTCGCTGTTTGCAAGGTTCCACAGTTTCAACTGGCTTTACTTTACCGGCTTCGTCGGATCGGCAACGATCGTCTTTTCCTTCACCGGGTTCTGCATCATGGCGAACCTGCTTTATCGGCTTGGCGCTGAACCAAGGCTCTGCAGGTACCTGTAATCTTTTATATGGCCTTTAATGTCAGCCTTCATCGTCACAACCCAGGCTGCGCTGGCGATTTTTTCGTTGTATTGATGGTTATCCCGTGATATGTTGGGGGTAAGAAGAAGGAACAGATGGGAAAAACGTTGAAAAAAAAGACAAAGGTCTGAATCACACTCGCTGCTGACGTATCTCATTCCTGTTTTGCTATTTCTCTTTAGTCTTCCGGGTCCCGTCATTGCTGACAAAGGCAGTATTCCTGAAGATGCCGCGATATGCATGGCCTGCCACGGAAGTGAAGGACAGTTCATGGTATTCAAAGACAATGAAAAGATGTCTGTTACAGTCCGCTACAGCGATCTCAGCGAAATCGGTCCACAGGTCCCTGAAATGCACTGACTGTCATCAGGAAATTTCGATGCAGAACCATCCAGGCAAAAAGTTCGACAGCAAAATGGCCTTTGTACAGGAAGCTTCCCGCGCATGCATGACCTGCCATATTAGATGAGAAGCTCAAAACAATGCCAAATCACGCCTTTGTAGTAGAGAATGCAGATGCTCCCCCATGCACCGGGTGTCACACCTCACATGCGGTAAAACGGGTCTCTGCGTTGAAAGCTTCATTGTCAGGAAATGATTATTGCCTCTTCTGCCACCGTTTGAAGATCAGCAAAACGCTTGCGAGCGGGGAAGTGCTATCCCTCCAGGTAGATCCTGCCAATCTTGCGGCCTCTGTCCACAACAAGCATACCTGCAACGACTGTCACTCAGAATTTTCTCAGGACTCTCATCCCAAAAAGACTTACGCAACCGGACGGGAACACTCGATCGCCATCTCCGGGGTATGCAGAAAATGCCACGAGAACAAGGCTTCGCAGGTCCGGGGAAGCATCCATTATAATCTTTCGTTTCCGTGGGGGGATACACTGATGCAGCGGGGAAACCTTAAGGCGCCTGTCTGCACTGACTGCCACGGTTTTCACACCGTCGGACCAAAGACCTCGTACGAGACGCTCAGCGGCGTCCCCTGCAGAAAATGCCATGAGAATATTTTCCGGATCTATGAAAAAAGTGTCCATGGCATGGCTCGGGCGAGGGGCGAGCATAAGGCGCCTTTGTGTTCTTCATGTCACTTCGCCCATGAGGTGAAGTTCACTGCCATGACCGACAAGATGAAGTCAGCCTGCCTCGGCTGTCATAAGGATGCTGAGGCCCTGCACAGAAAATGGCTTCCGAATGCCGACCTCCACCTGAGCATGGTCGCCTGCGCCGCATGCCACGCACCAGCCTCCGGCAAGGGGATCTATCTGCAGTTCTTTGACAGAAACACCGGCGCACCGATCAGCGAGGAGCAGATACTGGAGCTCCTGGGTACGGATTCCGCCAGCCTGTCAGAGAGGCTGAACGCCCATGGCGAAGGGATCGATTCTGAGGAGCTTTCCTATATTTTAAAACAGTTAAATAAAAAGGGAGCTGAAGCGAAGCTCTCATATATCGGCAGGATGGATGTGAGCAGGTACTCCGAGGCCCACCAGCTTTCGATCAAGAAGAATGCTGTCAGGGAATGCGAAAGCTGTCATAGCAAGGACTCAAAGTTTTTAAAGAACGTCACTCTCGCCATTGTGAAGGCTGACGGCCGCATCGTCAGCTTCAGTGCGCAGCCCGGAGTTCTCGGGTCGCTCAAATCAACATGGGCATCCAGCCAATTCTATGTCCTCGGCGGCACCCGGCTCACCTTGTTCGACTGGGTTGGTCTGCTTATATTATTTTGCGGCATTCTTTTCCCTATTGTTCATATCAGCCTGAGGGCATTAACTTTACCGCTCAGAAAAACAAAAAAAGCGCATACTGAAGGAGTAAGAAAGAGGATTTACCTCCATCCGCTGCCAGTAAGGATATGGCACTGGGTAAACGTTCTCTGTTTCCTGGCCCTTATTTTCACCGGGATACAGATCAGATACCAGGAACTCACAAGCCTCACCAGGTTCAAGACCGCCGTTACCTTTCATAACGCTATCGGTGTCATCCTGGGCCTGGAGTTCCTGTTGTGGTTAGTCTACTACGTTTCTACCCGAAAGATACGCATATATATTCCTCCCTTAAACCCGATAAAGTTCTTAACGGGCTGTCTGATACAGGCAAAATATTATGGGTACGGCCTCTTTAAGGGACGAGGAAAATCCCCATCACCCAACTCCTGAACATAAGTTTAATCCGCTCCAGCAGGCCTCGTATTTCTTTATCATGTTACTTCTCCTGCCGGTCCAGATAATAACCGGAATCCTGCTTTGGGACGTAAAGACATTCGCCCCAGTAATTGGCATGCTGGGAGGCCTGCTCTTTGTGGATATCGTCCATGTCGTCATCTCCTTTGTCTTCACAGCGTTCCTCTTCGTTCACGTCTATCTGACCACGCTGGGCCCAACGGCTATGGGACATATAAAGGCGATGTTCACAGGATACGAAGAAGAGGAATAATGGCCCCACGATCTTTATTTAGGTTGAAATCTCTCCAATATGTAAGTAGAGAACAGCAGATGAAAATCAAAGATTTCGGGTTAAAACCGGGCCTACCGTAGTGTCGAATTACGTTTTTATTGCAAGTCTTTGTTTTTCTTTGCGAACTTTGCGGCTTTGCGCGCTCACTATCACTTTCATTTTTAGGTTCAAATGATTTCATTTTTTTCTATCTCCCCCTCAGTTTTTTGCATCCCTGCAAAAGAATTCGCTGAAATGCAGGCAGTGCAAAAGACAATTCAATAAAAACAATAAGTTACAGTTGGCATGGCAACTGCATTATATAGTGCAGAATAAAGCAGAAAGTCAATGAAGAAGGAGGATACGAAGATGAAAGATACAACCTACACAAAGAAACTGGCATACATGGGAGCAGGCTGCGGAGTGGTACTCTTTGCAGTATTCGGACTTGCTTCCGGGTTCATTCTTGGCGGAGTGATGGGGCTTAAATTGGCAGGAATACTGTTTGGCACACCGGTAGGAGCAGGGTTACTTCCGAGGATGATCGTGGCAGCCTCGATGGTGATCGGGGTGATGGTCTCAGGGACGATGGTCGATCATGGCCTCGACAACCCTGGGGTGGCTGATCGGCACGGTGGTTGATACCCTAAGGGCAGGAAAGTAAGGAACTGGCTACAGTAGAACATAAATAAACAAATTAAACGAAAAGAAAAAGGAGGAAGTGTCATGACAGAAGCAAGAAGGAACACAATGAAGGTAGGGACGAAGATAGGGGCAGGGATTGGGGTGTTGGCATTTCTGGTATTTGGGATAGTGCCGGGGTTTTATTTTGGCAGCTACGGGACGCTGATGCTGCTTAAGCCATCTGGCAGGCGGACCGATGGAGCCTACGACGATAGTAAGGATGCTGACGGTAGTGGGCATCATGCTGGGGATATTCTGCATAGGAGCAGTCAGCATAGTGCTTGGTTCGGTATTCGGCACAGCCATGGGTTATGTGGTTGACGTAGTTGGCAACCTTGGAAAGGCAAAAGAGACCGCAGAGGTGAAGGCCCACAACTAATAAATTATCTCTAAAGATTACCTCCCCTGGGCCCCTGCACCTTGCAGGGGCTCTTTTTTTGCAGCACCTTTGATGTCCCTTTTATATTCTTATCAAAAAAATGGAGATATAGCATCCTCAAACAGGACATTTGCATTTTGCTGTTACATAAAACCTTTTTTTATGAGAAAATAAAATTAGCAAATAATCTGGAGGTGAATGCTGAAATGGAAAGCATGACACAGCGCAACAGGGACACTTTCGTACAGGAGATATTTGCATCTATAGCAACAGATATTGATTTTTTGAGTTCATTTTTCAGTTTTGGCCTTGACCAGTTATGGAGGAAAAAACTCGTTTCGCTCCTTGAGTTGCGTGGAGGCGAGAAGGTCCTGGATGTCTGTACAGGTACCGGGAAATTAGCGTTATTACTATCTAAGAAAGTCGGGAAGGAAGGATCGGTCTCCGGAGTTGACTTCAGCAAAGAAATGCTCGGCGAGGCAGAAAAGAAGCTCAATCCCAGGTCATCCAACATCAGTTTCGCCTTCTCAGATGCAAAAGATCTTAACTTTCCTGATAATTCCTTCGATGCAGTGACAGTTTCCTTCGGCATGAGAAATATCATCGATACAGCCGCTGCCTTGCGTGAAGCATACAGGGTCCTTAAGCCAGGGGGGAGATTCTGCTGTCTTGAACTTACACCTCCAACAGACCGCAGGGTCAAACCGCTATATACGGTATATTGTTTCAAGGTCATGCCATTTATTGCCATGAAGGTGCTCAAAACAGATGTGCCGTATAATTATCTGCCAAGGTCGATTAAGGCATTTCCAGCTTCTGAAGAATTCAAACACATTTTGGAGTCCTGCGGGTTCAGTGCAGGTGACTGTTCATCCAATGACCTTCGGCATTGCTACGATTTTTGAAGCACGAAAAAGCTGATTCAGGCCTCAATTGACCATACGGTATATCATGTAGAGGGCCAGGGGGTCGAGGTGCTTGATGGCGGCGCGATAAAGGGGGATACTCGCGCAGCCACAGCGCCCGCAATCTGCTTTGTTTCCATAGGTGCACTGCTTCTGAGTTCCGTCTGAATTGTAGCAATTACATACCTTGCTGACCGGGCATTTTTCGATGCTGTTCCACTGAGAATATTCTCCGCCTTGCCTGAACTGGTTTGCCATTTTAGCGGTCAGGCCCAGTATTCGCCAGTACTTCTTCCTAAGCCTCAAAAGCTCGTTCAGTATCCGGTCCCTTTCGTCCAATGAGATGGAAAGGTCGTTTTCATCCCCTGTTATATGGGGAGTGTAGAAACTGAATCCGACCCCCTTGATCGGCAGTGCGCTCAGCTCATCAAGAAACTCTTCAAGGTTATGCTTGTTCTGACTGGTAATAGTTGTATGGACAACAGGCTTGCGCGGGGCTTTTCTGAGGTTTTCCACTGAACAGTCATAGGCCCCCTTCCCCCTTATGCTGTCATGGACCTCTCTTGTTCCGTCAAGAGACAGAATCCACTGGGCATCGAATGGAGCAAAGCCCTGCGTCCCGTTGGTAAAGATGAGGGGGTGGTCAAAAATCCTGGAGGCGGCCTCACACATCCCGGGGCGCAGCATAGGCTCGCCGCCGTAAATAATCGCCGCGGTCATCCCGCGTGAACGCAGACCTTTCATAAAGGCGACCATGGCCTCATCGCCAAGTTCTGCCGGACGTTCCTCTTTCCACCAGTAGCAATGAGAACACTTAAGGTTGCAGGTGTTGGTTATGTCTATGGCAGCCGTGGTCTTCGTATTGGTAAATGCCCAGGTACAGAGGAGCCGTGCCTTTTTGTAGATCTTCATCTTAATTGGTCGTCTGCTGCGAAACCGGGTTGACGAATGGACGGTCTTTATCCACATATACTCTGCGCGAATATTTCAGAGCAATCTCTCCGGCTGTCTTTTCCATAGTCGTAAAAAGCCTTTCCGCAAAAAGGTCCTTCACCTTGCCTGCCGGGCCATGAAAGGTGAAGGAATTGCTCAGCATTCTCGTCTCGACATTGTAGAGATGAAGGACCTCCCTGAGGACTTCCCGATAGCTTTCTTCCGCAAAAGTAGTCTTCACGATGTGGTGGAAAAGGCACCTCATCCTGCCAGTTACGCAGGAGGTCAAATACCATGTTCACGAAAGCAGCAATCCTCTTCTTTCGTATCTCTGCGAAATCGTCATACCTGATCACTACTGAAAAAAAAGGGTTTGATAATTTATTTACAAACTCATCATCGACCTTTATTGTCATTTCGAAAATGTCGTTTATGTCCATGTCATCCCTGTCTCTGCCCCTTTCAAAATGCGTTGCCGCATATTCGATAATGAGCCGGTCCTTCTCTATCTCCTTTATAACATTGGCATCGAGGAAATGCTGAAAGGGGGAAAGAAAGAGCTTTAAAGGAAGGTAATTATTAAGACGACTTACACAGAGTCTGCTGAACTCCAGCATCATCTCTCTGTCTGTGTCGCACAATACATCGACCTTACTCATTCTTCACCGCCTGATATGTCTTTGCAATGCCCATTGTTATGTTAAATTATAGCAGGCTTTTAATGTGTTGAATACTAAAAATATTCTGCACTTTTGAGCAGTTCAGTTAACGTTTATTTGCAGAGGACTGGAGGGAGATAGATATTGCAATAAACTGGCCTGGTGGGTTTCGATGGTCTTCCTTCGCGCTATCCGGCATTTGTCAGTACTCTTTCTCCTCTCCATAGAAGCCCCTTTTCATCATTGAACTTTCTTATTGTCCCAGGGTCCTCTATACTGCCCCGAAGTGGTTTGGAAAATCTACCGAATGCGGGCCGATGCAGAAAAATAAGCATTCTGCAATTGCATTCTCCCCTGAATTCCGTTATATTCTACTTGAAGATTATGACGAAAATACACTACAGAAAAAGATTCCTCAAAGGGCTGCTCATAGCCCTTAGGATACTGATCTCATATAAACTTGCCCCGCTCATCGGGATATTCCTCTCTCGCGAGATGAAAGCGGCCCGCCTCAGGAAACTCCACAGGAGAAACGCCGTGCTCATAAGGGAAAAGTCCCTGGAGATGAAAGGCGTGATGATAAAAGTCGGCCAGTTCCTGAGTTCGCGAAAGGACTTCCTCCCTGACGAATATATCGAAGAACTCTCAGAACTGCAGGACCAGGTCCCGCCCCATGACTTCGGTGAGATCAGACAGCGGATAATTGATGAACTCGGCTCTTTCCCCGAGGACATTTTCTCTGAGTTTGACAGAGAACCCATTGCTGCCGCATCCCTCGGCCAGGTGCACAGGGCCGTCCTGAAAGACGGACGGGAAGCAGCAGTCAAGGTCCAGTATCCGGGCATAGAAAAAATTATCGAAACAGACATCAAGATGTTCGAGGTGCTTATAACCCTCATGCGCGGCAAAATGGGCTGGATCAATCTCAGGGTGCTCCACGAGGAGTTCTCCAGGATTATACGGGGCGAACTGGATTACGTCCAGGAGGGAAAAAATGCCGAAAAGTTCAGACTGAATTTCAGCACAGACAAGCGGGTCGTCATACCCCAGGTGTATTGGGAATATTCGAGAAGGAAGGTCCTCACCCTTGAGTTTGTCAGAGGTATCAAGATAAGCGAATGTGCAGCTATCAAGGCATCCGGTATGGACTGCCGTATGCTGGTCAACCTCCTTGCAGAAACCTATGCAAAGATGATTTTCGTTCACGGCTTTTTCCACTGTGACCCTCATCCCGGAAACATCTTCGTAGGTGAAGGGCCGACAATCGTATTCGTAGATTTCGGGATGGTACAGGCAATAACCGACTCCACAAGGAGGAATCTTCGACGGTATGCCACTGCCATTGTTGAAAACGATACGAACGGCATCATCGAGGCCCTCGAAAAAATGGGGGTTCTCATCGAAGGCGCTGATTACAAGGCCATAGCTGACGTCACCCAGGACCTGATCGACAAATACAGGTTCAGCACCCCCGAGGAACTGAAGTCACTCACAGTTGACGATATAGGCGAGGAGATCAGTAATATCCTCAGCGTCATTAATAACTTTCAGGTGCCCAACTATTTCATACTCCTTGGCAGAACAATAGGCATGCTCAATGGCATGGCATACCGTCTCAACCCAGAGGTGAACATCATCGAGATAGGCAAGCCATATATCAAGGAATTCTTCAGCGGCTCACAGGAAGACAGCATAAACCAGGTCATCGGCACACTAAAGAAAAGGTTGTTGGAACTAGTCGATCTGCCTTCCCAGACTTATGCATTCCTCAAGAAAGCCAACAGGGGGGAACTCTCTTTCAAGATCGGTAAGACCGAAATACAGGGTGTCGCAAAGCAGCTCACATCCCTCTCCGACGTGATGCTCCTCGTTATTCTAACAGTGAACGCCTCCACTGCCGCGCTTTTCTTTGCGTTACTGGGAAACCAGACGCCATCCCTTGTGGCCGCTGGCTCGGCAGTGCTCCTCAGCCTTGTATCGGTATTCAGATTGCTGATGAGATAGTTGCTTTGGCATTTCACCATTTTCGCCCCCATTTGGTCTCTGTTTTCATTATCTCAGTTTCCGGGCTTTATTCCTATTTTTCAACTATTATATCACCAGTTATTTTTGTACTGCCTGAGACCTTTGTTTTAAAACAGACCTTAGAATTACCTGATACCTCTGCAAAGTCATACACTTCCGCGAAATCTGAAACCTTCGCATTTCCAAAAACAGAAGCAAAGCCATAGACTTTTGCGTCATCGTATATTTTTGCATTGCCAAAAACTCTTGCATTGCCAAAGACATCTGACCGACCGGATACTTCAGCGTTATCAAAGATCCAGGCATTGCCGAAGACACTGGCCTCGCCTAAAACTCTTGCTTTGCCGCAGATTTTGGCAAAAGGTCCTACGTAAGCAGTTTTTGCAACATAGGCTGTCTCAGCAACCATCCCTCCACCATTGGGATGATGATGGTATTTAACGCCGTCAATCTCAACCGCATGATCTGTAAAAAGTACATTAATATCCATGATTCCTCCTGTTTATAAAACAATTGATTGAATCTAATAAAATCTTATTATAGAAAGCCTCAGGTGTCAATCATCAGAATCGGATTTGCATTGTACGGCGGACGGCCAGTTGAGACTGAATTCGATGGAAAGAGGGGTGACCTCATTTATGGAAGCAGGGTATTTTACAGGTATGAAAAGACGGCTGAAGCAGGGGTGTCCTTTCTAAGAGAAGACAACAGCGGCTCACGCTATCGGGAGGAGTATGGGGTTGACCTCTGGCTCAGGCCTGACAGACAGATCGAGTTTCAGGGGCATTCTTTCTTTAATAATATTACAGGAGGCGCGATTGAGCATTCATATGATCTCCGCTTCTTCCCCTCCGCCCGGCTCACTGTATCCGGATTTTTGACCCGCTCGAACTATACGGATGCATTCTGGGCGAGGACACTTAGCGCCTTCTCCCCTGATATCCTCGGTAAGGATGAACAGATAACAAAAACAGGTGTTTCAGCCGAATACCGTTTGGCCGGCAAGACTTCTTTATCGCTGCAATTTACCGGATATGAATATAATAAATCAGGATCTGCGCGTTATTATGGCGCACACTTCGCATCAGAGATATATGGAGTATCATCCGGGCTGTTTATCCGGAGAATGGAGGGTGAGACGGAAAGACTCAGGTACATTGAGATACGAGCCTATGCTCAAAGGAAAATAAAAAAGACAACTGTTACCTTAGACATGGTCAATATCCATTATGACAGCCCGTACAACGGCCTCAGCAACGCATATGCCCTGAATGGTGCCCTCGGATACATGATAAGCAATTCCCTGCAGCTGGAGGCGGACATCAATCACGCCAAGACGCCTGATTTCACCGGTACGACGACGGCAATGCTGAAACTGGTTTACAGGCTCAGGAGGGAATTGTAAGATGAAAGCCATTTTAAGCCGGAAGTTTTTTATCCTCACTCTTGTATCTCTTTTGCTTTTAGGATTGAATCCGACACTGACGCTGCACGCTGAAGAGAAAAAGATCCCGGAGAGCCATCCGATCGAACTTGCTGAAAAACCCGTATGCACCGAGTGCCACACAGATGAGACCGGCGCAGCTTTGAAACCAATCAATGCCTTTGTTCACGGCAGTGATTGGAGCAAGAGGCACAGATATTATGCCTCGCAAACCTTTACCCTTTGCAATGCCTGCCATACGGTGTCCTTCTGCACCGACTGTCACGCGTATAAGGGGGACCTGAAACCGAGCGAAAAATATCCGGGTTCACCCGAGAGGTGGTTGCCGCACAGGGGGAACTATATTTATCAACACAGGATTGACGGAAGGATTGATCCTACCTCATGTTTCCGCTGTCATGGAAGACAGAACAACATGATATGCAAGGGCTGTCACAAGAGATGAAAAAAAGCATATGTCTTTTTTCCCTGTTGATCATAATGCTTGCCGGATGCGGCAGCGGCTCCGGGTCAGGTTCTTTTTTCACTAAAGAGTCCGGGCATCCGGAGAAATGGGTATCTCCTCTTTCTATCGGAACTGAGGGTTTCCACGGTTTTTTCGTCAAAACGTCCAAGGGCGCTCCTGAGGGAGCTGCGGCATTCTCAAGGAGGTGCGCGGCCTGCCACGGCAGCGACGGTTCAGGGAAGATTGGACCCAACATTCAGGGGCGCACTCCAGATGCTATAAAAATATGCATGGAAAATGTCATCTATATGAAGTGGCTTAAGCTCGCCTTGACTGATGAAGATACTTGAGTCTGATCTCGCAATTCCTTTCAGCCCCTTTCGACAGTACTACGGCGTCTCCTGTAAACGTGCAGGCAAGTGTATGCACCGAATGCCACGGCGATGATTTTGATGGAGGAATATCCGGGAGATCATGTTATGCCTGTCATAAAGGTCCCGATGGGACTGTCGGTCATCCTCCCGGCTGGTCTTCGCAGAAAAACGACCCCATTCATTTCCACGGCGGATATGCCCGGAGTTTTTCCATTGCCTGCACCACCTGTCACGGGCCTGACCTGCCGGGCCAAAGGTCCCGAGCTGTTTCAGTTGTCATGACGGCATAATTGCGCCGGTTTTGACATTATTGCCTTGAATATTTTATTTCTTGCAATCATGTTAATCAAGAGATAACATTTAATTTAAGACAGTCAGTTTTAATAATACAAACCAAGGAGGCGTATTGTGAAAAAACTATTTATCCTGCTTGCCGTTATTTTCTTTTGTTGCCTGGGAACGAATGCATTTTCTGTAACGCATGACGTTACAATGAGTAACACATCTTTCCAGCCCGGTACACTGACGATAAATGCAGGAGACACGGTGAACTGGACAAATAATGACAGCACATTTCATACTGTTACAAGCGGGACAAACTGTCAGAACAGCGGTGTTTGGACATCTTCGGGACTCCTCTCCAATGGTCAGACGTTCTCAGTTACGTTCAGTCAGGCCGGCACATATCCCTACTTCTGCATGCTTCATTGTTTCTCAGGAATGACAGGAACGATTCTCGTGAATCCTTCCTTAAACATCCCTCTGCCGACAACTACTGATATCTTTTCATACGCAGCTGTAGAAATCCCGTTGCTAAACAGCAACCCGGCAGTGGCCGAACCAATCGGCGTAGGTTCGGTTGCATTAGGGGGGGATAACCTGGAACTTCGTGTAGGGACCAACAGCTTTTCAGGCGCAGTTGATATGTATCTCCTTCTCTTCATCCCTGTCTTAGATCCCGTTAATATTTATCAGGTGACCTCGATCGGCGAACTCAAGAATTTCTCCGAAGGGTTATTCCCATGGAAGACCAACGTCGTGTCTTCCGTCGATGCCGAAGTTTTCGGAACAATCCCTAAGTCTTTTCTGCCACCTGGTATTTACACGTTCGGGCTGGTGGTCGTTCCAGCTGGAGATATTAGCTTTCTTAAATATTATTTCTGGATAACATCGGTCGAATTCTAGTGTTTGTCAGGTGTGCAGTTAGGTCCTGATTTTGATATTTGCGGTGATTATTGGCTTGTCCTGCTGTCCGTGAGGACCAGCGCAAGCCAAAAATCATCGCCAGGCAGTCCGTACCTCACTGCCATGTTGGCTTTAAATAAATAGCCTTATCTAAGCCTGAGACAATTTAGCGCGCCCCAAACAGGACATTTCTGCTTTGCTCATTTAGAGCATTATCATTTTGCTGTTACATAATAAAATCCACCAGTGAATCCGGAAAATGCATAGGACACGGAGAGTATTGCCCGAAAATGATGAGGTTATTGTCTGATTGATGCTGAATCATTTTTGTCTCTTCGCGTACCCATATGGCCCGGCTTCCGCAAAAGGCTCTATAAAAACCGGCTTACAGGACAGGCCTCTATGAAATGGAAAACTCAAGCGCGGATTTTGGGTCAGCAGTATTTATTGACATTAGAAAAGCTGGTTATATAAATTACTTTAAAAAGGGGGCAAAAATGCCAAAGGCAAAAGTCACATACGTAAACGGAATGCAGTTTGTCGGAGAGGCTGATTCAGGACATGCCATTGTTATGGACGGTACTCCTGAGACAGGAGGAAAAGACACCGGATTGCGTCCCACGGAGCTTCTTCTTATCGGCCTAGGCGGTTGCTCTGGAATGGATGTTGTTTCGATTCTCAAAAAGAAAAAACAGGCCATAACAGGCGTTGAGATTAACATAAACGGGCAAAAAGCAGAAAGCTATCCCCAGAAATTTACCGGAATTGATATAGAATTCATCATTAAAGGAAAAAACATATCAGAGGAAGCGGTAAAAAGAGCGATACAGCTCTCCATGGAAAAATACTGCTCTGTGAAAGCCACACTTGAAGGTTCAGCCAAAATAAATTACACATATAAAATCATTGAAGAATAACTATAAGTACGGAAATTTATATAATGCCGCCCTTACCTTATTAGCAACAATCGGTTTTCTCGGCTACTTTCCGTTTGCGCCAGGGACAATAGGGAGTCTATTTGCCCTTGTCTTATTTCTCCTTACTGATGTGCCTCTGTACGCTCACTTCTTAATTATTGTAATAGGGGCTTTACTTGGCATCCATGCCTCAACAGTTGCTGAAAAGATACTGAAGGAAAAAGACAGCAAAAAAATTATCATAGATGAATTCATAGGTTTTTATGTTTCAGTCTTCTATCTGCCCAAAACATTCGGTTTCGTCATTGCAGCCTTTCTTTTGTTCAGGTTTTTCGATATACTAAAGCCACTTTTCATATCAAAACTGGAAAAAACTTTAAGCAATGGATTAGGTGTAATGGCTGACGACATATTAGCCGGCATCTATACAAACATGATTTTGCAGATATGGTTAGTCATTTTCAAGGCCTGATACCTGAATGTGATTTGGGCAATACCATAACGTTTGAATGTCATTCCCGCAAGCAAAGCGCGTCGGGAATCTTTCGAAAGGATTCCGGACAAGCCGGAATGACAGAAATTTGGGACTGTGCCAGAGACCACAGGGCGTAATAATTATAAATTAAGGTGTCACGATATGTTTTTAAGGTGCTTCATTGCGATTGAAATTCCGGAAACTATAAAAAAATCTGTCCTGGATATTATCGATAGCCTGAGAAAGTCCGGAGCAGATGTTAAATGGGTATCAGATGAGAATATACACATAACATTGCAATTTCTGGGGGAAACTGAAGAATCCCTTATACCCGATATAAAAGGAGCTCTCTATAAAATATTAGCAACTTATTCCCCGTTTTATATTAAAATAGCTAAAGTCGGTTGTTTTCCCTCCGGAAGACGACCAAGGGTCATATGGGTGGGGATTGAAGATTCACAATCCCTGATAAACCTTTATAAGGATATCGCAAGCGAGATGGTAAAGTTCGGATATCAGAAAGAGGAGAGAGGATTTACTCCTCATCTAACGATCGGCAGAGTAAAGTCAAACAGGAACATGGGAGAACTGCTCAAGAGACTTGAGGAGTTCACGGTTACAGATTTTCCCGCTTTTGAAGTTCAGAACATAAGATTGATGAAAAGTGAGTTAAAACCGTCCGGGGCAAAACATTACTGCCTGGCGGAAATACCAATTGGAGGGAGTAATAATGGCAACTAAGGATAAGGATACAGATAAGGATAAAGACAACAAGCTGAAGTCCCTTGAGATGGCCATATCTCAGATCGAAAAAAACTTTGGAAAAGGTTCTATCATGCGCCTTGGTGAAAATAGCGTTGTAGAAGGGGTACAGGTCATCCCTACAGGCTCGCTCACTCTTGACATCGCAACAGGCATAGGAGGGCTTCCCAGAGGCAGGGTAGTTGAAATATACGGACCGGAATCTTCGGGAAAAACTACACTGGCACTGAACGCTGTTGCTCAGGCGCAGGCTGCCGGAGGGACTGCAGCGTTCATAGATGCCGAGCATGCCCTGGACATAAATTATGCAAAAAGAATTGGGGTAAATGTTGAAGACCTGCTTATTTCACAGCCTGACACAGGGGAGCAGGCACTGGAGGTTACGGAGTCCCTGGTCAGGAGCGGCGCGCTGGACATTATAGTAATAGATTCTGTGGCAGCCCTCGTACCAAAGGCAGAGATAGAAGGCGATATGGGAGACTCACTCCCGGGCCTTCAGGCAAGACTTATGAGCCAGGCTTTGAGAAAGCTTACAGCTTCAATATCCAAGTCCAATACCACTGTGGTCTTCATTAATCAGATAAGGATGAAAATCGGGGTAATGTTCGGGAGTCCTGAAACAACGACAGGCGGTAATGCGCTCAAATTTTATTCGTCTATGAGGCTGGATATCAGAAAGATAGAAAATATCAAGGAAAACCAGGAGATAATAGGAGGCAGGGTAAGGGTAAAGGTAGTAAAAAACAAGATGGCGCCTCCCTTCAAACAGGCTGAGTATGATATCTTCTTCAACCAGGGCATATCACGTGAAGGTGAAATAGTAGACCTTGGGGTTGAAAAGAATATAATAGAAAAATCAGGAGCATGGTACAGCTATGGCGGCAACAGAATCGGACAGGGCAGGGAAAATGTGAAAGAATTCCTGAAAAATAACCCAACGATAGCTGCAGAGGTCGGAGATAAAATCATAGAGGCTTACAACCTCAGGAAATAACTTCCAGGAGACATTACATGGATGTAAATGAATTATTAAAGGCCGCACATTCGCAGGGAGCTTCGGATCTTCATCTGAAAGTAGGTTCCCACCCCATTTTCAGAATAAACGGGGAACTCTCTCCGTTTTCAACCGAAAACAGGCTCAGCCAGGAAGATACGTTAAAAATTGCGTTTTCCGTTATGAGCCCGGGACAACGGGAAGTTTTCAAAAAGAAAAACGACATTGACCTGGCTTACAGCGTGCCCGGGCTGGGTCGATTCAGATGCAATATTTTTATCCAGAGGGGGACTATCGGGCTTGTGTTTCGGGTAATCCCGATGAGGATACCGACTATCGAGGAACTGCTTCTGCCTGATGTGCTCAAGAAGATTTCCATGGAGTCCCGTGGGTTGATACTGGTCACCGGGACAACAGGCAGCGGTAAGTCAACTACCCTTGCTTCCATGCTGGATAATATAAACACCAACAAAACCGAGCATATCATGACTATCGAGGACCCGATAGAATATCTTCACAGGGACAAGAGGTCCATCGTCAACCAAAGAGAGATAGGCAATGACACGGAATCCTTCAGCAAAGCCTTAAGGGCAGCCTTGAGACAGGATCCAGACGTCATTTTGGTTGGTGAAATGAGAGATTTTGAGACCATCCAGACAGCTCTGACCGCAGCTGAAACCGGTCATCTCGTCCTCAGTACGCTGCATACCATAGATGCTGCAGAAACTATCAACAGGATAATATCTGTCTTTCCTCCTTATCAGCATAAACAGGTAAGGATGCAGCTGGCCTCTGTTCTTAAAGCTATTATCTCGATGAGACTTGTACCGAAAATTGATGGAAACGGCAGGGTGCCTGCAGTTGAAGTTCTTATCGCTACCGCAATGATCAAGGATTGCATCCTTGATCCTGAGAAGAGCAAGATGATCCCTGATGTCATAGCCCAGGGTGCGCTTCATTATGGGATGCAGACCTTCGACCAGTCGCTCTTGAACCTTTACAAGGGAGGTCTTATATCTTATGAAGAGGCCCTCAGAAGAGCAACCAATCCTGATGATTTCGCGCTGAAGATAAAAGGCATACAGTCAACCAGCGATCTTACTTTTGATGAGCAATCGTCAAAGGATGAGATGAAAATTGACAGATTCGGAAGGTAGCGCAAGAAAATATGCCTTTCTGCTTCTCAATTACAGGAGCAGAAGTGAAAAGGAATTAAGGGAACGGCTTGAAAAAAAAGGGTTTTCTGAAAATCATATATCCGGTACCCTAAGACACCTGAAAGAGGCTGGATACCTGGATGATCATGCCCTTGCACTGGATCTTAAGCGACAGGCTTTTGATAATAAGCTGCTCGGGCATAACAGTGCAAAAAGGTTCCTGCTAAACAGAGGAGTGCCGGATGAAATTATCGATGAAACCCTGGAGTACAACGAAGAAACAGAAGCCGATAAAATTAAGAAACTTATAGAAAAAAAACTCAGAACAACTGGAAATTATCCTGATAAAAAAAAAGAAAAGAGACTCTGGGATTTCCTTGTACGCAAAGGCTACAGTTTCAGTACCATAAGAAACGCATTACATAACTTCATACGGATTGAGGAGGAAGAAGAAGAAAATGAATAAATATGTCCTCGTTGCAGGCACGGTGTTGATGATCTCTCTTTCAGCGTCTGCAAAATCAATAGGGATTACGAAATAGAGCATGACAAACAACGACATACGAAATGCTTTCTTAGAGTTTTTCAGGTCCAAGGGACATGAGGTTGTCCAGAGCTCATCACTCATACCAGGCAATGACCCTTCCCTTCTTTTTACAAATGCGGGGATGGTGCAGTTCAAGTCTGTCTTTCTCGGAGAGGATATCAGGTCATACAATCGTGCGGTAACCAGTCAGAAATGCATGCGTGCGGGTGGAAAACACAACGACCTGGAAAATGTCGGTCATACAGCTCGACACCATACTTTTTTCGAAATGCTCGGGAACTTCTCCTTCGGAGATTATTTCAAAAAAGATGCTATACTCTTTGCCTGGGAACTGCTGACGGAAATATTCAAACTCCCCAAAGACAGATTATGGGTCTCTGTTTTTGAAGAAGATGACGAAGCTGCACATTTATGGGAAACCCTTACAGACATTTCAGCACAAAAGATCGTACGTCTCGGGGCAAAAGACAATTTCTGGCAGATGGGTGATACAGGGCCATGCGGGCCATGCTCGGAAATCATCATCGATCAGGGCAGTGAAATAGGATGCGGCAGACCGGACTGCGCAGTAGGATGTGATTGCGACCGTTTTCTGGAGATCTGGAATCTTGTGTTCATGCAGTATGACAGAGATAAATCAGGGACACTGACTCCGCTTCCTAAACCCAGCATAGACACCGGAATGGGGCTTGAAAGGCTTTCAGCGGTAATTCAGGGAAAGTATAATAACTTTGACACAGATATTTTTTCACAGATCATATCAGCCATATGTTCTTTTGCGAAAAAGCCCTATGGCGCCGACAAAGGAACAGATACCGCCATACGGGTCATCGCTGACCATATCAGGTCCATCACTTTCCTGCTTTCAGAGGGACTGGTCCCCTCTAATGAAGGAAGAGGGTATGTTTTAAGAAGAATAATACGACGCGCTTCCCGCTACTGCAAAAGTCTCGGCATCGATGAACCTGTACTGTTTAAGCTCTGCGATTCAGTGGCCGGTTCAATGGGCAGTGTATATCCGGAACTGCTTGATGAGAAATCAAGGGTCCAGAAGATTCTCAAACTCGAAGAAGAGAGGTTCAACAAGACCCTCGAGTTGGGGCTTGTTATGCTGAACACCATCATCACTGATATGAAGAAGAAAGGCGCCAAAATCATCCCTGGAGATGAGCTTTTCAAACTGTATGACACCTTCGGATTTCCTCTCGACATCGCAAAGGATGTAGCAGATGAACATGACCTTCAGATAGATGAGCCGGGCTTTCACAGGGAAATGGAACTTCAGAAGACAAAGGCAAGGGCTTCATGGTCTTCGGAAGAAGTTGCTGTTGCTTCTGTTTACAGGGAACTTTTCCAGCAATTCCCAAAGACAGTTTTTGTCGGTTATGATGCTATTGAGGCCGAAGCAACAGTGCTTGCAATTATCAGAAACGGAAAGATTGTTCATGAACTGACTCAGGGAGATACCGGCGAAGTCCTGCTCGACAGAACTCCGTTTTATGCTGAATCCGGAGGTCAGTCAGGAGATAGCGGAGAGTTCAATGCCAATGGCCTTAAGGTGGCAGTGACCGATACAAAAAAACCTGTCGAAGGTATACATATCCATAAAATAAGCATTAAAAAAGGAACACTAATTACCGGCTCAAAGCTCCTCTGTGCTGTTGACCATAGCAGAAGGACTGCAACAATGAGAAACCATACAACAACACATCTGCTGCACACAGCCCTGAAAAACATTCTCGGAGAACATGTCAAACAGGCCGGTTCCTATGTAGCGCCCGAGAGACTCCGTTTTGATTTTACCCATTTCGATTCCCTGGACAGAGAGACCATAGAAGGCATTGAGGACGAGGTAAACGAAGTCATACTCAAAAATATAAAGGTCAATACAACTCTCATGGACACAAAAAAAGCGATCGAATCAGGCGTCACTGCGCTTTTCGGTGAAAAGTACGGCGACACTGTCAGGGTAGTCAGGGTAGCTGATGTCAGCGCTGAACTGTGCGGCGGTACGCATGTTGGCGCTACAGGCGACATCGGCCTCTTTAAGATAATTTCCGAAGGTAGTGTCGCATCCGGGATAAGAAGGATAGAGGCGGTCACAGGAAAGGAAGCCATTAATGCCTTCAGGACTGAGGAAAACGAACTCAGAAAAATATCCTTTATACTTAAGACATCTGAAAACCCCTCGGAAAAAGTGAAGAAGCTTCTCGGGGACTTAAAAGAACTCGAAAAGTCTCTCGAAAAATTCAAAGGCAGATCAGCAGCTGAAAGCTCCTCAAAGATACTCGCTGCCGCGCATGATATCAAAGGCATAAAGGTCATATCCCACCGGATTGACGGCATGGATTCAAAAGACCTCAGAGAATTGGCCGATAAAGTAAGGGACAGCCTGGGCTCAGGCATTGTTCTCCTCGCTTCGGTAAAAGATGATCAGGCAGCAATGGTTGCGATGGTGACAAAGGATCTTACCGGACAATACAAAGCCGGAGACCTTCTCAAGCAGGTGGCTGCCTCTGCCGGAGGGAGAGGCGGCGGCAAACCCGATATAGCCCAGGGTGGTACAAAAGAGATCGACAAGCTGGACAAAGCGATAAATTCATTATACGATATAATCAAACAACAGTAATTAGGGGTTAGTGATTAGGGATTGGGGTTGGTAAAAACAGTTTTTTTGCTTGCCAAACCCCATTCCCTAAACCCCAATTACTAAAAAAGGAGGCTTTATGGCTATATTGGACATCATAAGAAGTGCTATGCTTGCAGGATTCGGTGTGCAGGAAAAAGTCAGGGAGTTCATCGATGATCTCGTAAAAAAAGGCGAGCTAAGTGAATCCCAGGGTGCCAAACTGGTCAAAGAATGGTCTGAAAAAGCTGACAAGAATGCTGAGGACATATCTAAAAGCCTCAATGAACTTGTCCAGAAGGCCCTTGAAAAAATGAGCCTGCCGTCAAAGGATGAAGTCGCTAAACTGAAAGAACAGATCAACGCTCTTTCTGAAAGAATCAAGAAACTCGAGGAAACTGACAGGCAAAGACACTTAAGGCCCTTTCATGCCCTTCAGTTTTCTCAGATTCCGTAAGAGCGCCAACAGAATCAGACAGATTACCAACGTCTTTCTCAAATACGGCTTTGGAAAGGTAATCGACCAGATCCATCTTGGCAGGTTCATTCCTTTCAGGAAGAGGATCAAGGCCTTTGGGCAGTGGCCTCCGGTAAAAAGCCCCTCCGCACCCGAACAGCTCAGGAAGGCCTTTGCCGAACTCGGGCCCAGCTTTATCAAACTTGCCCAGATACTCTCCTCGCGTCCTGATCTGATCACCAAGACATTACGCAGATGAGTTCAAAAAGCTGCAAGACAGGGTCCCGCCCTTTCCTGCTGAAGATGCAATCGGGATTATCGAGCAGGAGACCGGCAGAAAACTGCATGATATTTTTACTGAGTTCGACAGAACACCCATTGCAGCTGCATCCATTGCCCAGGTGTTCAGGGGAAAGCTCAATGACGGCAGCGATATAATCATCAAGGTTCAGCGTCCTCATATTCGGGAGCAGATTGAAACAGACATCGGCATCCTTATTTATGCGGCCAACCTCCTGGAAAAATACGTCCCTGAAAGTTCTTTTTTCAATCCTTCCGGTATTGTTGAGGAATTCTCAAAGACCGTCAGAAAGGAACTTGATTTTCTTGAGGAGGCACGTAACTGTATCAGGTTCAGGCATAACTTCATGAATAACCCTGATGTCTATATCCCAAGGATTTTTGAGGAACATACAACAGACAAGGTGCTCATCATGGAGCGAATAGAAGGTGTCAGGATAGACAATATCAACGAAATCACCCGGCAGGGACTCGACAGGAAACACCTGGCAAAGATAGGAGTTGACGCCTACTTCAAAATGGTTCTTGAAGACGGTTTTTTCCATGCTGATCCCCATCCCGGCAATATCTTTGCCATGCCCGGAGGGATGATAGGGTTTATGGATTTCGGGATTGTAGGCAGGATCTCCTCTGAACTCAGAGAAACCCTGGCAGGCACATTTCTCGCTCTTATTCACAAAGATTTCGACAGCCTGATTGACCAGTATCTGGAGCTCGGACTTATGCCTGAACACATAGACCTGGACATATTCAGAAAGGAATTCAAGGCAGACCTGTCTGATTTTCTTGAGCCTCTATATGGTCTGACCATAAAAGAAATTAATTTTGCAGATTACCTGGACACTGTTACGCATATCGCTATTAAACATAGAATGAAAATCCCCTCCGACCTTCTCCTGGTAAATAAAGCAATGCTGTTTCTGGAGAACATCGGACGGGAACTGGACCCGGATTTTGATTTTATATCAGCAGCGGAACCCTATGCTTCAAAACTGATAAAGGAAAAACTAAAACCTGGACGGCTATATGAAAAAGCCAGAAAAAACATCCTTGAGATAAGCGATTTTGCCTTCCTTTTCCCAAAACAGATGAAACAGATAATCCAGAAAATGCTCAAAGACGACATAGGCATCAAGATGACTCATGTTGGGATGGAGAAATTTATCAAGGATCTGGACCGTTCAAGTAACAGGATAGCCTTCAGCATGATCATAAGTGCAATCCTGCTAAGTTCAGCCATAATGCATGCCACAGGCGCCGGGCCCAGTGTTTTCGGCATGTCTCTCCTCGGTATTACTGCATTCGGTATGGCTTTTATCCTGGGGATCTGGTTGATTATCTCGATTATTCGATCAGGAATGCTATAAACTGATTATACAGGAGGCTCATGTTTCATTGATTGTGACTTGTATGATTTGAGGTCGCAATGACTCTAATTGTGTCAAACTTAGGACACGTTATCTAGCTCACATGTCCACAAAGTAGTTCTTCCAGGCAATGTCTACCCCCTCTCTTTACACCCTCGGATTAAAGGTTCGTGTCGACCCAGACTGTCTTTTCAATGAATTTTTCGATAAAAGGCCATATTGACAGAGACCATTTGTTGAAGGAACTTTTTATAATCCAGGCCGAACTGCTTTTGAAGGGACGAGGCTATGTTTGCATAGCGTCCAAAGACTTCTCCGACATTTGAGGCATTGTACTGATGCATAAAATCCTTGCACAGCCTGTGGGCCTCATCAGTTGCAACATACGGAGTGTTCCGGAGGGCCTTTTCTACCTCGCGGGAAATATCCTCTCTGATGTCAGCTGTCTCTTCACCATTTACTCGCCTGAGGAAGAGTTCTCCGACAGGAAGGTTCTCCATATCGAGACATCTGTCAAAAAGTGTGCAGTTCAAACAGCAGAATTTCAGTTCATCCTTCAATGTCTCGATGAGATAATTTCTCCAGGACCTCTCTAAACGAAGCACTGTCTTCAAAGCTCGTGAGCTCAAGGAGTTTTGAAACAAACTCTTCACTGTTTTCAGATACACCTGCAGGGGTTTCCCTGATCCTTTTTGCGTTTTCCGCACCGACAATGCTGCCGGCTACTGTCGCATAGTAGCGCAGGTCTTCAGGAAACAGGTCGAGCTTGCTTCTCAACTCTCTTTTGTTTATCTCATGGAGAACTGCCAGCAGGGAATAGTGTTTATTGTCTGTCATATGCTCTTCCTTTTTGCTGAAAGGCTTTTTTGATTGCAGCGGAAACCTGTATCCAGAGCTTCGGCTGCATATGGTCTTGCAGGACCTGTACCCCATACAGGGCCGGGCCAGGCACGGTCTGTCCTGAAGCGGCCGATTACGTGAATATGCAACTGGGGGACCAGGTTTCCCAGCGCGCCGATATTGATCTTGTCAGGGGAATAAAGCTGCTGCATTACTTCCGAGGCAGCGGCTATTTCTTCAATTAAAAAAGACCTGTCTTCGACACTGAGTTCATGGACCTCCTGCACGCCTTGTCTTTCAGGGACAAGGACAAGCCAGGGGAAGGAAGAGTCATTCATCAAAAGCACGCGGGACAATTTAAGGCGGATAATTTCGACCGTATCTTCCTGCAATCTATAATGGAGTGTAAACTTCATCTCTGTATTAGCGAAATGGCCCCTGCATCGCAGGCCTTCCTGCAAAGACCGCATCCATAACATTTAGCGCTGTTGATCTGAGCGCTAATAACGCTGCCTTCACGACTGCTCTCAATAGCGTCAAACTGGCAAGCCCCTTCACAGACGCCGCATCCTGTGCAAAGTCCCTCATCTACTGTTGCAACATATTCAGCCCTTGCCATAGTCTCAACATGTATGGAAAGGGTCCTCATTGCAAGACAATCACGGAGTGTACAGTTGCAGATTGCTCCGATAAAGGGGGTCACCATTGTCCAGATGGTATGTATGGCGCCCTGGTCTTCCATCTGCTCCATCTGGGATATCGCTTCTTGCCGTTTCAGGGATTCAAGCCCTTCATCAGATGCCTTGCCGAAATAGCTCATATCAATGCCCTTATACCAGGCCTCAGCGCCGAAGCTGATCCCATAACAGCACCTGACCTCTTTTTTATCAGCAGTCCAGCGGCAGGCGCAGGGCATTCGTACTATTGTATCTGACTTAAGGACCAGGTCCCCTGATCTCTTCGATAGGAAGGACCTGACCAAAATGTTCTCTTTGGGCGCGTTCTTCCATCTCCTGTTTGATCGCACCAGGCAACCGGCCTTTTTTTCTGTAAATGGTCTCAAGCCTTCCGATGGTGTCAAACCCGCTTCTGAAAGTCGATTCAAGAAAGTCCGCGATAAAAGCCCTTCTCCTCAGATCAGAAAGCAGGTCATTGGAATAATTTGCAGCATTTTTATACCAGACCTGTCCGTCTCCATGCTTTGTACAGAACTCACACATCTTTACTCCTCGTTATAAAATTTGATTAACTGCCCAGGCTGTCCTCAATAGCGTCTCTGCTTAGAAGCGCTACAGTTCAGTACCATTCGCATCTATGATGCGATTTATGGATGCAATTACCTAGCTGTCGGCTGCTATTTGGCTGCGATGAGACTGTTTCATTTCTTTAAAAATATCCAAAATTGCTAATCACGGCTTCCAATATTCCACAAACTTTCCGTCTTTTGTGATCCAGATGACATAGGGCGCTGAAGTTACATCACCCTTTTCGTCAAATTTAATCATGCCGAGTGCGCCGCTGAATTCCATGCTGTGGAGCTTGTCCATAATCATTTTGCCTTCGGTGCTGTTGGCCTCCTTAATCGCTGCAAGCATGATATTTGCAGCATCATATGCATATATTGAGTAAGGACCGAGTTCACCGTATTTTGCCTTGTATCTTTCGACAAATTCCTTTGCAGTAGGGATGTTCTGAGGGTCAGGACTGAAAGTCAGATAGGTGCCCTCAGCTGCCTCAGCTCCGGCTATTTCTATGAATTTCGGATCAATAGAGCCATCGCCGCTCATAAATGGGGCCTTCAGTCCGATCTCCTTAGCCTGCCTGACCATAAGTCCTGCCTCAGGGTAGATGCCTCCGAAGAAGATCAATTCAGGGTCCTTTTCCTTGATCGTAGTCAGAACACCCTTGAAGTCCCTGTCTCCCTGCACTATTCCGGCGTAAAAAACGACCTCCACCTTATCACCAAGGGCCTTTTTGAATTCATCAGCCAGGCCCTGGCCATAGGTTGTCTTATCATGAATGACAGCAACTCTTTTGAGTTTGAGCCGACCTGTGACAAATTCAGCCGCAACCTTGCCCTGCTGGTCATCACGTCCGCAAACCCTGAATACTCCCTTATATCCTTTTTCCGTAAGCTGCGGGTTGGTTGAACCAGGAGAAATCACAGGGATTCCAGCCCTGTCATAAACATCTGAAGCAGGGATCGAACAGCTTGAGTTAAAATGTCCGATGACCCCTATTGCTCCCTCGTTCACCATTTTATTGGCAACTGAGACAGCCTGCTTGGGATCATGCTGGTCGTCACCGATCAACAATTCAATCTTTTTCCCCAGCACGCCTCCCTTGGAATTCCATTCTTCAACTGCCAGAGAAACTCCGTTTTTGAAATCCATACCCATCTTGCTCTGATCACCGGTCATAGGCCCTGCTATGCCTATCCTGATAACATCATTTTTTTTCTGACAGCCGGATCCGGCAAGCGCAATGAGTCCCAAGAGAAAAAATACCATACAAATTTTTTTCATCTTCCAGCTCCTTATCAATTAATATGTTATCCTTAAAGAAACGAACAAACTTCTCCGCATTTACAGCTATATCCCCCTTGCAGATCGCTGTAGCCAACAGCTACAGCATCAGCCCCTGCATCTAATCACCGATGAGATGTTATCGAGACTTATTCCCCCTATTGCCACAACAGGAATTCTGACATTTTCTTTAATAGTCCTTAGATTATCAATCCCTTTTGGGGTCCCGGCGTCTTTTGTGGTCGTATGAAAAACAGGGCCGAATCCTATATAATCAGCGCCTCCGAGTTCAGCCTCCTTTGCCTGCTCAAGGTTATGGGTTGAGATGCCTACTATCCTGCCTCCCATAATTTTCCTCGCCTCTTTCAGAGGCAGGTCGTCCTGTCCCAGATGCACGCCGTCAGCCCCGACAGCAAGCGCGATATCTGCGTGGTCGTTAATGATGAGCGTTGCATCGAATAACCGTGTCAATTCTCTGAGTGTAACTGCATTGTCGTAAATCTCCCGTCTCGAAAGGTCTTTTTCCCTGTACTGGATACATTTCACGCCGGCACGGAGAACAATATTGATCATATCATACAAAGGCAGGTCACTATATTTACTGTCAGTAATAAAGCAGATCCCGTTAAAATACATACATCCGTTCCAGGTCACTCCAACTCTGTCATATAAAATCGCTTAGAGGTCAGGCAGTCTCCTTGACCGCATTCTGAACAGGTGCGTTCATCTTTTCAATAAAACTGGTATTAAAATCGCCTTTAATGAAGACCGGCGAATTCAGTACTTTTTTATGAAATGGTATCGTGGTCTTTATCCCCTCGACAATGAATTCATCGAGCGCCCTTTTCATCCTTGCAATGGCCTCTGACCTGTCTCTTCCATGGACAATAAGTTTAGCGATCAGTGAATCATAATGACGAAGGAATCACACAGCCGTTATAGGCTGCTGTATCGACCCTCACCCCCGGACCGCCGGGCAGCGCCAGAAAAGTGATCTTCCCGGGGCAGGGGATAAACCTCTCAGGGTCCTCTGCATTGATCCTGCACTCGATAGAATGTCCGGAGAGCTTGATCTGTATCTGTTTCCATTCAAGGGGCAAGCCGGCAGCTATTTTAATCTGTTCTTTCACTATATCTACTCCGCTTACATATTCGGTAACAGGGTGTTCGACCTGAAGACGCGTATTCATCTCCATGAAAAATATATTATTATCAGAGTCAACGATAAATTCTACGGTACCAGCATTTCTGTATTTCAGCGCCCGTGCAGCCTTGACAGCATAGTCCCCTATCTTCTTTCTGAATTTTTGTGTTGCGATAATCGATGGAGATTCCTCTATCAGCTTCTGATGCCTTCTCTGGATGGAACAGTCCCTCTCGCCGAGATGTATGATATTCCCTTTTGCGTCGCCCAGTATCTGGACCTCTATATGCCTCATTTCAGTTATATATTTTTCTATATAGAGTTCGCCATTGCCGAAGGCGGTCAGGGCCTCCCGCTGTGCCATATAATACATCTTTTCGAATTCCGTCTCATCTTTTGCAACGCGCATACCCCGGCCGCCGCCGCCTGCCGAAGCCTTTATGATCACCGGGAACCCTATTTTTTTGGCGATCTTCAATGCAGCTTCCTCGGTTATAACAGGACCGTCACTGCCCGGGACAACAGGGACCCCCCGCCGTTTCATCGTCTGTCTTGCCTTTGCCTTGTCCCCTCCGAGCCTTATCGAGTCTGCTGAAGGACCGATGAACACGATCCCTGACGAAAGGCATGCCTCGGCAAATTGAGGATTCTCAGATAAAAAGCCGTAGCCGGGATGAATGGCCTCAGAGTCTGTTATCTCTGCTGCTGTGAGTATGCTCGGGATATTGTTGTAGCTCTGTGCTGAGTTTGCAGGCCCGATACAGACAGACTCGTCGGCTAATTTTGTATGCAGAGACTCCTTATCAACGTCAGAGTAAACTGCGACGGTCTTTATGTCGAGTTCCTTGCAAGCCCGCATTATCCTGACAGCGATCTCTCCCCTGTTGGCGACTAAAATCTTTTTAAATAATTTCATACAGGTTCGATCAGGAAAAGCGGCTCGCCGTATTCTACGGGTTGCCCGTTCTCAACAAGGGCCTTAATCAGAATGCCGTCAACTTCGCTCTCTATTTCATTCATGAGTTTCATCGCCTCGATAATACAAAGCACCTGTCCCTTTTTGACCTGCCGTCCTGTTTCAACAAAAATAGCGGCCTCAGGAGAAGGAGACCTGTAGAATGTCCCGACAATAGGAGATGTAACAGTAATCAGTCTCTGCGTCTCTTCCTCGATCTCCTTTTTGATAGCAGCTTCCTGCTGGACAGACGGCACCTTCTGGGTTGCTATCTCAAGTGACTGAAAAAACTTTTCCCTTTTGATCTTTACCTTTGTTCCTTCTTTTTCGACCTGAATCTCAGTAATATCGGTTTCCTTGAGAAGCTCAATCAACTGCTTTAAATCCTCAAGTTCCATTATCTTACCCTTTCTATATATTCAGACGTCCTCGTGTCCACCTTTACAGTGTCCCCTTCATTTATGTGGAAAGGGACCCTGATAACCGCGCCGGTTTCAAGCGTTGCCGGTTTTCCTCCGCCTGAGGCAGTGTCTCCTTTATATCCCGGGTCTGTCTGTGCCACAACAAGTTCGATGAACGTGGGAAGTTCAACGTTCAGCGGCGTGCCCTTATAATTCAGTATCTTCACCTCTATATTCTCTTTAAGAAACAGTTTCTTGTCACCCAGTTGCTCAGAGGTAAGAGGCAGCTGTTCGAATGTTTCCTGGTCCATGAAATAATACTGGCCGTCCTGCATATAAAGAAACTGCATCTTCTTTTCCTCAAGCTCGGGAGTAGGGAACTTTTCACCGGACCGTATGGTTTCCTCAACAACACCGCCTGTCTTAAGGTTCTTCATCTTTGTCTTGACATGTAGCGCCGCCCCTGCCCATCTTTACATGCTGGAAATCCACTATTTCATAGGGATCGCCCTTAAATTCGAGTTTCAACCCCTTTCTAAAATCACTTGTTGAAATTACCATGTATTCCTCCTGAAACCATTTTTCGATATATTAATTAGTGTCCTTATATAAACTCGAGCAGTTACCGTTTGTCTGTCATTCCGGCTTGTCCGGTCTCCTCAGCGACTCGCCGGGGCGAGAATCTTTTCCCTCTCTAAGAAGGATTCCCGAGAAGCGGGAATGACAACATTGTGAAGCTAATCCGGAGACAGTACACTAATGTAGTATCTCAAGTCCCTTGGGTAGCGCAGTCAAAACCCTGCAGCCGCTTTTTTCAACAAGGACCATATCTTCTATTCGCACTCCGCCGATTTCCGGGATATACACACCAGGCTCTATGGTAAATACCATCCCGGTTTTCACATACTCCCTTCCAAGCCTCGAGATACGAGGCAGTTCATGCACGTCAAGCCCGACCCCGTGACCTGTTCCATGGCCGAAAAAATCAGCATACCCGGCTTTTTTTATACTATCTCTCGCAGCCTTGTCAACCATTCTGCTGCTCAGACCTGATGCAACTGAATGTATTGCCTGAATATTGGCCTGCAATACTGTCTCGTATATCTCCTTTTTCCTCGAAATATCCCTGCCCTGTATCAGGAAAGATCTTGTCATGTCAGAGAAATATCCACCGGCTTCACCTCCCCAGTCAACCACAACAAGGTCTCCTGGTTTTATTTTTTTCTCTGTTGGTTTTGCGTGGGGCAAAGCCGAGTTCAGCCCTGACGCAACTATTATATCAAAAGGGATGGAATAACACCCCTCTTTTTTCAGGTTTTCCTCCAGCCGCAAAGCAACCTGCCTTTCAGAAAAACCAGGTTTTATATATTCCTTTACCTTCAGAAAAGCATTTTCCGCCCTTGCAATCGCCTTTCTGATCATGACAATTTCATCAGCGTCTTTTATTTTACGCATGTCCTCAATGAAATTGCTGACAGCTTTTATCTTTATCCCTTTTCTTAACAGCGAACGGTAAAAATAATATGAAGCAGTTGACTCGAAACCGAGGGTCTTTATCCCCAATAATTTCGCCCTTTCAACAACCTCCTTCGGACGTTCCTCTTTTTCAATAAAGATATCGAAATCTTTTATTTCCTGTTTAGCCTGCTCCTCGTATCTGCAATCAGTGCAGAAGATCTTGTCTTTTTTTGTAATAAGAAGACAGCCGGATGAACCGCTGAAGCCGGTTATATACCTGACATTAGTAATATTGGATATGAGGAATCCATCGATCCCCTTTGATTCCAGGGAATCGGCTATCGCCTTAGCATGGTTCATTGCAGGATGATTTTCTTTGCAGCCCTGACAGCAAGGAGATACCCTTCTGTCCCGAGCCCGCTTATCTGTCCTGTGGCAACCCCTGATATGTAAGATTCCTTCCTGAATTCTTCACGTTTGTAGATATTGGAAATGTGCACCTCTATGGCAGGTTTTCCGACAGCTGCTATTGCATCCCTTATCGCCACACTGGTATGCGTATACGCAGCCGGATTTATGATAAGAACGTCATAATCCTTTGCCTGTATGGCATCGACGATCGCACCTTCGCTGTTTGACTGAAAAACCTCAGCCTCCATTTCAAGCGCCTTGGAGAGGTCAAGTATCTGGGTGTTCACATCAGCAAGGGTAGTATTGCCGTAAATGCCTGCCTCTCTGCTGCCGAGCATATTCAAGTTAGGTCCATGTATAACGAGTATCTTCATATCCTCAAACTTGCAAATTTATTTACTTTCTGAATGATGAGAACCGGGCTAAAATTCGCCTTCTATTTTGGGGACTGTAGTCTTTAAAACAAATCGGCCCTTGCCATAATTACCTTCAGGTTTTATGATCAGCGCGATATAGTAGTCTTCGTTGATCTTACGCATAATGATGCCGCATTTGTCCGATATAATAGAAAATTCTCTTGCTTCTCCAAGTCCGAGATTTTCCGCTGCAAAGCCTACATCCCTTATCATTGCCGAGGCTTCTGCCCCGAGCCCGGTAAGATCTATTATCTTTTCGGATACATATTCCTCTACAGCTATTCCGTCAGATGCAATAATCATCGCGGATACCGCACCTTCGACCTTATCGACAGTATCTTTAAGAACTTCTATGAAATTCATCGCCCCTCTTTTTTAAAGCGCTCAGAAACGCGTCCAATTTTGATATAAGGACCTCTTTATCCTTACCCATAAGCTTCAACAGGGACCTCAGTTCTTCTATGCGCTGGAGTGTCTGCTTATCACCAGCACCAGCAGCAAGAATCTGCTGATATACATTTATAGCTCCCAGGTATTTCCCTTCCGATATAAACCTGTCAGCTGTCTGCAAAAGCAGACCTTTATCCTTTTGACTTCCGGAATCAGCTTCAGGGGGCATTTCAGCAGTAACCCCTGTTAGAGATTTATCTGCAGGCGGGGCAAACATATCTTCTGGTACAGCTTCCACCTTTCCGGCAGCTTTCAAATCTTCAGCCCTCAGAACATCAGCCATATCAGCAAAGGACAATTTTCCTCTGTCTCTTCCGGTATCTCTATTGTTTCGCATGACTTCTTCCAACAGCCTCAATATCAGGGCTCCACGTCCCAAAAGACCATTCGTCCTCAGCCTCTCGGTATCTCAGTTTCCGCACTAACTTCTTCTTCAACAGCCTCAATACCAGGAGCGGTTTCCACGTCACCAAAAGACCATTCGTCCTCAGCCTCTTCCGGCAGTTCCTCTGCGTCTGCGCTAACTTCTTCCTCAACAGCAAGTATCTCTTCCGGGATTTCTTCTTCTGTTTCAGCTTTAAATCCAAAAAGCGACTCTTTAAAGGCATCCATCTCTTCCACTGACCCTTCATTCTCCTCAACCTTCGTCTCCTCAACCTTCAGGCTCCTCAACCTTCGGCTCCTCAACCTCTGGCTGATCATGTGTGGACTGCTCTAAAACCATAGCTTCAGATGGAGCCACCGGCCCTTGCTGCTTTTCCAGAAGTTGCTCGGTATATTTCCCTTCAAGGTCGCGAAGGCTGTTGAGGGTCTCCTCATCCATCGGATTGAGCTTCAGGACCGTTCTGAAACGCCTTTATCGCAAGGTCCCTTTTTCCTGTGTCCCTGTAGATTTCTGCAAGTTTTTTGTGGGCGTAAAGGTTGTCAGGTATCGACTTTACCACACTTTCAAACTCTATGCGGGCCTCATCCATCTGACCCTTTGCGTGATAGATTTTACCCAGCGATACCCTTGCACTCATATAACCGGGGTGTCTTTCCAGTCCCTTCTGGAGAACTTCTATAGCTTCATCCATCATTCCTTCCTTCCTGTATTCCTCTGCAAGAGGCACATAAAGTCTGGAATTGGGATCTTTCTCAACCTTTTCCCTGAGTTTGTCGATTTCTGTTATTGACATGGCTTGTTCAAATTTTCCTCTAAAATCACAGTGAATGTCAAGATTTGTTTTCTATCAACCGGTCTAAAACAGTATCTGCAACAGAATCCTTGCTGAGAAGTCCCGTGACTGTTTTACCCTTTTTGTCTATAATCACAACACTGTTCGTATCCACTTCAAAGCCTGCCCCGGGCTCGGAGACATTGTTAAATACAATCATATCCATATTTTTCTTCTGCATTTTTTTTTCGGCCCGGTCAACATTACTCCCTGTTTCAGCGGCAAAGCCGATAACAAACGGCCGTTTGCTCCTGCAGGTTATATGAGAAATTATATCATCAGCTTTAAGCAGCGTTAAAGTCATGCTTTCACTTTTTTCTATCTTGGTTGACGATCTCTCCTGCGGCTTAAAATCAGCTACAGCCGCAGACATTATGAGGACAGTCGTGTCATCTGCAGTCTCTTTTTCTACAGCACCAAGCATTTCTTCAGATGTTTCGACAGCAACGAATTTGAGACCAAAAGGCCTTTGCAATGACGAAGGACCGCTGATAAGAGTAACCTCAGCGCCCCTGTCCCTTGCAGCCTTTGCCAATGCATACCCCATCTTGCCTGAAGACCTGTTGGAAATGAATCTCACAGGATCAATATATTCCCTTGTAGGACCGGCAGTCACGACGATCTTTTCTTTGCTCAGGTCCTTTCTGGTTACCGCCGACTTGACAGCTTCTATGATGTCCTGGATATCAGACAACCTGCCCAGCCCTTCTTCACCACAGGCAAGGCTGCCTTTTTCAGGCCCAACCTGTAAAACGCCAAGGGATTTTATCTTCTGCAGATTCTCCTGAAAAATCCGGTTTTCATACATTTTCCAGTTCATCGAAGGTGCTATGACCATACTTCCCTGATAAGAAAGAAAACAGGTGCTCAGGAGGTCATCGGCTATGCCATGGGCCAATTTTGCTATGATGTTTGCTGTAGCAGGCGCGATCACAAAGACATCTGCTTTTGACGGCAGATCAATATGGGCCATGGGTACATCAAAGAGAGAGGAATATACCCTGTTTTGGGAGGCGACCTCCAAAGAAAGAGGTGTTATAAAATTTGCGGCAGCCCCGGTCATAATCACAGTCACCGAGGCGCCTTCGTCCTTTAATCTTCTGACAAGTTCGACGGCTTTGTATGCAGCAACTCCCCCGGAAACTCCAAGGAGTATGGATTTATTCTTCAGCTTCCCCGGCATCTTCCGGCTTTTTATCAGTAAAAAGCTCTTCAAAGGCCTTTTTGTCGTATGCGCCTTTTTCGTGCAGGTATACCTTCAGATCTTTTTCAAGTTCGCTGAGGTCCTCAACCGCTGCTACTTTCTTGCTTGCCTCAAGCTGTTTTCTGTAATCAAATTTGCCCGCCTTTTCCCTGGCAATGACCGCTTCTTCTCCTGTAACAAATTCAAGCACGTTACTGATGGCTTCTTCGATTGCTATTGTCGTTACCTTCCTTGATCTTAGTTGATATCTTTGGTTTTGCACCCAGGGAAAGCTCCTTTGCCCTCTGAGCGGCAATGGTCACCAGCCTGAACTTTCCGTCGATCTTCTTATGATCATACTCTACAGGCAGAGAGATTATATCCATTTTTTGTACCTCCATTAATTATTCTCAATCCATTGCGGATCTATTTTGCTGCTTCTGAGCCTTTCGGCTATTATAATCGCCTCAAGTTTTTTAAGCGAATTTTCAAGTATGTCGTTAACTATAACATAATCATACATTTTATATTCCTTAATTTCATCAACCGCACGCTCCAACCGCCTGTTCATGTCCTCGAGAGAATTGCTCATGCGGCCTTCCAGTCTGTGCTTCAGCTCCATCATGGAAGGGGGCAGAATGAATATATAGACACCGTTATTGAAGGACTTTCTGATCTGCCTGGCGCCCTGGGTATCGATATCCAGGAGGACATCATACCCTGCGCTGATAAGCTCCTCGAGTTTCAGCCTCGACGTCCCGTAAAAGTTGCCGTGCACCAGTGCCCATTCGACAAAATCTCCTCTGTCGGTCATGGTCCTGAATTCCGCCTCGCTGACAAAGCAATAATCTTCATCCGGCACCTCACCTGCCCTCGGTGGTCTTGTTGTAAAAGATACTGAAGGCTTTACATTGTCCACAATCCTGATTATCTGCTTGCACATCGTTGTCTTGCCGGCCCCTGATGGCGCAGAAACGATGAATATGCTTCCCTTATTCATCTTCTCCAACAGGTCCCTTACCTTCTAGAAATCTCTGCGTAATCGTTTCTGCCTGCAAGGCGGAAAGTATAATATGATTGCTGTCAGTTACTATAATTGATCGCGTGCGCCTTCCCTGGGTCGCATCAACCAGTTTCCCTGTTTTTTTGGCCTCCTCACGGATCCTCTTGATAGGCGCCGAGCCAGGGGTCACAATTGCAACGACCCTGGAGGAAGCCACAACATTTCCAAAACCAATATTAACCAGTATGGGACTTACATCATTTTTCTTCATTTTCTCCTCGTAGACTGATAACAACCAGAAACTTACAGGTCCCTTCTCCGTGCCAAAGTTGCTTACTGTATATTCTGGACCTGTTCCTTGATCATTTCTATCACAGCCTTCATATCAACCGTCAGGCTGGTAAGGGCATAGTCGCTGGACTTCGATGTTATCGTGTTAATTTCCCTGTTTAACTCCTGGACAATGAAATCCAGTTTTCTTCCAATTATATCATGCTGGGAGAGTATTTCCCTGAATTGCCTTAAATGACTGTCAATCCTGGCGATTTCTTCGGATATATCAAGTTTTATGGCCATGAGCGCAGCCTCCTGCAGTACCCTGTTGCTGTCAAAATCCTTATCTGAAAGAAGGGCCTTAAGTTTTTCATTGAACTTTTCAGTCATCTCCCTTAGAACATCGCCTTTTATATCTCTGACCTGATCATTCATCCTGCAGAGGGAATCCACAAGTTTCAGGAGTTCAGCCGCAAGGATGTCTCCCTCCCTGTTACGCATCTCAGCCAGGCTTTCCATGGCCAGTCCGAAAACCTGATATAAAGAATCTGCATCATAGGCGATCTCCGAATCCAGATACATTTGATGAAAGCCTGCTATCAGATTGATATCTATATCGCCTGAGAGGGACAGGTCCTCCTGCAGCTTTTTAAACGCTGAATATAATCTGCCGACTACCGCTGTATTGACCTTCAGGTCAGCCGAAACATTCTCTGAAGCAGAGATCGCTACATCAAACTTCCCGCGCGCAAAACGCTCTTTCAGAAGGTTCCGAAACGGTATATCAAACTGATTGAGAAAAGACGGGGCTTTGATATGAATATCCAGAAACCTGCTGTTTAAAGACCTGATCTCGACCCTGTAGCCGTTTTTTTCAGCGCTGCCGAATCCTGTCATGCTCTGGACCATTAATAAATATAAAACAGCTGCTGTTTTTAGTCAAATATATCTATAAATTAAACAAATAGGATATTTATTGAAAAATCAGCGTTTAATCTACTAAAATGGAAGTTCAATTTAATTCTGGAGGAAAATATGGCTGAAACAGTTGAAATCAGATGGCATGGAAGAGGCGGCCAGGGAACAGTAACGGCCGCAAAAGTGCTTGCAGACACCTGCCTGAGCGGCGGAAGATATGTGCAGGCGTTTCCTGAGTACGGCCCTGAAAGAGCCGGTGCACCGTTACGGGCATATAACAGGATAAGCTCAAATAAGCTGCGGATGCACTGCCCTGTTCTGGAGCCTGATATTGTTGCTGTGGCTGATGCCACGCTGCTTGACAGCATAAACACTGCTGAAGGCGCAAAGGAAAATACCATTTTTATTGTTAATACCACAAAGGACGCAAAAGAAATCAGAGAAAAACTGAAAGCCGGTAAAAATCAGAAAGTCTTCTGTGTCGATGCAACAAAGATAGCTATCGAATGCTTCGGCAGGGCGATGCCCAATGCGCCGATGCTCGGTGCTGTCTGTAAAGTCACGGGACTCATAACCCTGGAGCATCTTCTGGAGGATGTAAAGAAGAGTTTCGGCAAAAAATTCTCACAGAAGATCATTGACGGGAATCTTGAGGCAACAAAAAGAGGATACGAGGAGGTAAAAGAAGGATGAAACCAAAGGGATGGAAAGATCTGCCGCCAGGCTCTGTTGTCCTCGAAGGGGGAAGCGCGGTCCGGTTTAAAACAGGTTCCTGGAGGGCCTTCAGACCTGTATGGCATGAAGAAAACTGCATACAATGCCTTTTATGCTGGATTTACTGCCCGGATATGTCGATAAAGGTGAAAGACGGCAAAAGAGGGGAATTTGATTACGATTACTGCAAGGGATGCGGCATCTGCGCCCTTGAATGCCCCGGGAAAAAAGGTAAAAAAGCGATTGAAATGATAGAGGAGGGCAAATAGATGGCAAAGGTTGTCGCTGTTACAGGGAATGAAGCGGTTGCCAATGCGCTCCGCCAGGTAAATCCTGATGTCTGCGGGATTTACCCTATTACTCCGCAAACAGACATGATGCAGAGATATGCATCGTATATTGCTAACGGAAAAGTCACTACAGAACCGATCCTGGTGGAGAGCGAGCATAGTTCCATGAGCGCCTGCATAGGCGCTTCTGCTGCAGGAGGGAGAGTGGTGACAGCAACATCTTCACAGGGTCTTGCCCTGATGTGGGAGATGCTGCATATCGCTTCAGGAGACAGGCTCCCTATAATCATGCCTGTTGTAAACCGTGCGCTTTCAGCGCCCCTCAATATCCACGGCGACCATTCGGATGCCATGGGTGCAAGAGACACGGGATGGATACAGATCTGGTCTGAGGATGCACAGGAAGCATATGACAATACCATACAGGCATTCAGGGTCGGCGAGCATATGGATATCAGACTTCCGGTAATGGTATGTCTCGACGGCTTTATCATAAGCCATTCCATAGAGAGGATGGAATACCTCGAAGATGCAGAGGTCAGGGATTTTGTCGGGGATTTCAAAAATTTCCTCCCGCTGCTCGACCTTGATAAACCAAAGAGTTACGGCCCGCTGATCCTGACAGACCTCTATCACGAATACAAGAGGGCACAGCACGAGGTCATGACAAAGGTCAAAGACGTGGTCCTTGATGTTGCAAAGGATTTCGAGAAGCTAAGCGGAAGAAAATACGGTCTGTTTGAAACATACAGACTGGAGGATGCTGACATAGCCCTCGTTATCCTGAACTCTGCTGCAGGCACCTCAAAGGATGTAATAGACGATTTCAGAAATAAAGGCATCAAGGCCGGACTGCTGAAACCGAGGCTCTTCAGGCCTTTCCCGTATGAAGAAGTGGCTGAAGCGCTGAAAAATACAAAAGCAGTCTGTGTCATGGACAGGGCGGATTCTTTCGGCGGATACGGCCCTCTCTTTATGGAGATAACCTCGGCCCTTTATCATCTGAAGGAAAGACCGGCCCTGATAAACAAAATATACGGACTCGGCGGCAGGGACTACATGCCTTCTCACGCGGAACTTGTCCTGAATGAACTTAACGAGATAGCAAAGGGCGGGAAGATAAGAATAATTAAAGAATATTTAGGAGTGAGGGAATAATATGGCGACAGGACTAACGTTAAAAGAGCTTTCAAAAAAAGAAGACCTTCTGACACACGGCCACAGGATGTGCTCCGGCTGCGGGGCCCCTACCATAGTAAAAATGGTGCTCCTCGCAACAGACTACCCGGTCATCGCTTCCAATGCAACCGGATGCCTTGAGGTCTCCACCTGTATCTCGGAGTATACGGCATGGAAGATCCCCTGGATCCACACAGCCTTTGAAAACGCTGCTGCAACCCTATCAGGGGTTGAAACCATGTACCGCTCACTGAAAAAACAGGGCAAAATAGACAAAGACATAAAGTTCATCGCCTTTGGCGGCGACGGAGGCACGTACGATATCGGCTTACAGAGTCTTTCAGGCGCTATGGAACGCGGGCATGATATGCTCTACGTCTGCTATGACAACGGCGCATACATGAACACAGGCATCCAGCGTTCAAGCGCAACACCGCTCGGCGCGGATACCACAACATGCCCGGCAGGAGACGTAATCCCGGGCAAGCTCCGGGTGAGAAAGAACCTTACAAAGATTATGGCAGCGCATAATATCCCCTATGCTGCCCAGGCCTCGCCGTCGCACTGGATGGACCTGATGAAAAAAGTCAGAAAGGCGCATGAGTTTAATGGTCCCAAATTCATGAATGTACTGTCTGGATGCAACCGCGGATGGCGTTCACAGACAAATGACGCAATCACCCTCAGCAGGCTTGCTGTAAATTCATGTTACTGGCCCCTCTATGAAATCGAGGACGGAGTCACAAAGATCACTTATACGCCAAAAGACAAGGTCCCTGTAGCTGATTTCATGAAACCGCAGGGCAGATTCAAGCATCTTTTCGCCCCGGCCAACGAATGGTTGCTGAAACAAGGTACAGGAAGAAGTTGACAAAGAATGGGAAAAATTGAAAAAACAGGCAGAATGCGGTTGCTAAAGAGTTGGCAACTATGATATTTTCTAAGGAGTTATGAGTAGCTCAGATCTTGTAATGTATGAAGAGGAGTTCCGTAAAATCGATGAGGAACTCCAGAAACTGCATCAGCAGACAAACGCTATGGTTGTCTTTCTTGTAGACAAGAATGGACAGCTGATCGCCTCTGCTGGTGAAACACGCGACATCGACACAACCTCGCTCGCATCGTTGACTGCAGGCAACATTGCTGCAACAGGCGGGATTGCACGGCTTCTTGGAGAAAAAGAGTTCACAATACTCTTCCATGAAGGGGAAAAAGACAATATTCATATTTCGCTTATCGGCCAGAGAGTGATCCTTGTTGTCATCTTCGACAAGAGGTCCTCTCTGGGACTTGTTCGGCTTAGAGTAAAAAAAGCCTCGGAAGCGCTTGTAACAATATTCAATGAAATCACCAGCAAGTCAGAACAGGAAAAAACCGAGGGAAAACTGGATGAATCACCTTTTGCAGAAATCAGCGATGAAGACATCGACAACCTTTTCAGGTAGGTATCCTATTACGTGTCTTTTATAAACTATTCGTCACGTGAAATAAACTGCAAGATCGTTTACTACGGGCCGGGTCTGTGCGGAAAAACAACAAACCTGCAGTTTGTCTTCAAAAAGACAAACCCCGACCAGAAGGGCAAACTCATATCTCTTGCAACCGAAACAGAAAGGACCCTGTTCTTCGATTTTCTTCCCCTTGCCCTCGGCGACATAAAGGGATTCAAGATCAGGTTTCATCTCTACACTGTTCCAGGACAGGTCTTCTACGCTGCCAGCCGGAAGCTTATTTTAAAGGGCGTCGATGGAGTTGTTTTCGTTGCAGACAGTCAGATAGAAAGAATGGAAGCAAATATCGAAAGCCTCGATGACTTAAGAATTAATCTCAATGATCAGGGATATGATCTCGACAAACTGCCCTACACAGTCCAATACAACAAAAGAGACCTGCCCAATGTCGCACCTGTTGAAAACATGAACAAACTGCTGAATCCCGGAAATGTTCCGTATTTTGAAGCTGTTGCAGTTACAGGCCCGGGTGTCTTTGAGACATTAAAGAATGTTGCAAAACAGGTGCTGACAGAACTGAAGAAGCATTATTAGCAGCTGATATTTCACTTGAACAATAGAAAAATACCGGCGATTTCCCAGCTTTCCTCTGGCAAGACCGCAGGAACAAGGTATATTTCTTCATCATATTAGCTCGCTTATCCCTTGGCAAGTCGGAGCGACCCTCAGAGAAGACCCGATTCTGGACCACGGGAATATCGCTCGCTATCTATTTATATTACCTCAATCTCTCTGCTATCTGCTCCGCAAGCTCAGAGAGCGTATCATCCCTTGCGCCAAGGACAACATAGGTGTCCCACAGGCCGGCCTTATTCAGGACTTCAGAGCGGTCCTCAATGACCTCGACTGATCTGCCTGAGGCTGCCACTCCTTCTGCAAGGTCTTTACTTGAAATGTCCTTTGCAGCCGTCCCCCCTGCATAATAAATCGGTAAAAGCACCAGGTGGTCGGAACTTCTCAAACCCTTTGCAAATGTCTCAATATACCCCTCTTTCATAAGCCTTGTCGGTCCGTAACCATGGGGCTGGAAAATATAACAGACTTTATCGCTGATCTTCTTTACAGCTCCGATAAGACTCCGGATCTTGTGGGGGTTGTGGGCATAATCGTCTATGACCAGATACCTGCCGTCATTGCGATGTATATCAAACCTTCTTTCAATGCCCGTAAATTCAGGGAGTATGGCGGCTATAGCCTCCAGGCTTATTCCGAGTTCAGAAAGCAGTGAGATGCATGCCAGTGCGTTGTAGAGGTTGTACTCCCCTGGCAAAGAGAGTTTGAACTCCTGGCCATTGACCTTGAAAACAGTGCTGAGCGGATGGTAGACGATATCCCTTGCCTGATATTCAGAGTCCAGCCAGATAGAAAAAAAGCGTGCGTTTCTGATGTTACAGGATGCCAGGTTTTTATCGTCAGCGCAAACAAGCACAAACCCTGAGGTATTATCTGAAAGTTTCTCAAACATGCCGGCAGTCTGCTCAATAGAATGATGGTCCAGGTCAAGGTTTAAAATAATCGAATAGAAAGGCTTATAGTTTACTATAGTCCCGTCAGACTCACAGGCCTCAATAATCAGGAGGTCTGAAGAGTCAGCAAAATAATTTCCTGAATTCCTCAGATGTCCTAAACTGCTTGACCCGCCCGCCGCCGATAAAATTCGGCGACATCCCGAGTCTCTGCATGAGAAAGGCCAGCATGCCGGAGGTAGTAGACTTGCCGCTCGTTCCTGCCACAGCTATTGTCCTGTACTGAGATACAATTTGCGACAGATATTCCGGACGGGTTTTCAGGGGAATTCCGAGCATTTCAGCTTTTCTGAAATCAGGATTGCTTTTTTCGACCGAGGTGCTGAAAACAGCAAAATCAAAAGACCCATCAAGCCCCTGACCGTTCTGGGGAAATATGATAACACCATTTTCTCTCCAGTCTTTTACGGACCGGATGATCGAATGATAAGTCAAAAAGCCGGTCAGAGCCGGCAATAAAATGGCCTTTTTCAGCCATAAAACCTGCTATGGCTGAGACCCCGCTGCCGCCTATTCCGGAAAAGAATATTTTCAATAGCTGTGATTTCAGAATTGAGACTCCCTACGCAAATTCGCGGAATATAGCTGGCTGTAATACTCTCTTCAGATATATTCATTTGCCTGCTAATCTCATTTTCCTGATCACGTTTTCAAGCTCAAGGGTTTTTGACCTTTTGGTTATGCAGGACAAAATAAATAACTATATAACCTAAAAAAGCACCGCCTCCGATATATGGCAGGATCTCTTTAATGAAGCTGTATTGCAGAAATTCCACCAGTATCTTCCAGTCCTATTTTCAATGCAATAAAAAGCACGGCAAACACGAGAAAGATAAACTGAAGAAATCTGAGAAAGCTTTTAAGGCTCATCTCCTGCGCTTTGAGGTCAGAGAGTTCCTTATGCCTGCGTTCAATGACACAGCTTGCACATTCTTTTGTCCCTGCGACCTTGTGTCTTTTACATAAAAGCCCTCTCCTGCACCTAATGCAGGTGAACCCTTCATCTCTTTTAAAGTAATGTTCACATACAGGACACCTGTCCAGATCTTCCTGGTTTTCCAAAGGTCTTTTCAGCATATCTTTACCCCTGTTTATCCATTGCTCACCTGTCCTCTACAGAGCCTTCCTTAACAGCGCCCTTGCCTTCCATGCCCATTTTCTGTCCACTTTACGTTTAAAGCGCGGAGAGGCCTTGAATGCCTCTATCGCTTTTTTCAGGTATTCTGTACCTTCCTCTTTCATACCAAGCTTTAATCTTACCAATCCCATCTGATAAAATCCCCTTGAGCTTGACGAATGGATATTTTCAAAGTTCTTCAGAAGCGGCAGTGCGCTGCTGTAGTCTCCGTTATCAATATAAACCTCTGCCATCATCATAAAGGGTTCGCCGTATTTGAGGCCAGGGGAATTCTTTATGGCAGCGTCAACTAAGGCCCTGCCTTTCTGTATGTCTCCGCATCTTGCCATGGAAAGACCGTAATAATAGTTGAACTCAGGGTCATCGGAGAACTTGTTTGCGGCTTTTTCCAGAAAATCACGGGCTTTTCTGTAATCTTTTTTCTCGATCATGAATATGCCCAGCTCTTTTAGGGACCTTGCGTCATGGGGATTTATTAATATGGTTTTCTGCAGTTCCCTGATCCTTCCGGCCTTTTTAAAGGCCTTGAAGGGGTCAGGGATAAAACCAAAAAAAGTCCTGTCGATAGTAAAATAAAGTATCAGAATAACCAGGATCGCGAGAAATGGATTTCCCAATAACCAGTACAAAAGATAGAAAAGAAAAAATTTACTCAGCAATGCGCATCTCCGGCAACAGTGAGTGCATGTCTTTTGCTCCCCTGAAATCCTTGTCCCTTCTGATCAGGTCATTCTCCCTCACACCCTCAGGGACGTGCATGGATATCAGCTCCTCGTTCCTGGCAGAAGTAATAGCAAAACCCTCTGAATCATGCATTGCTTCTACCTCATATTTTTTTCCTTCAAGGCCTGGAGAAAGAAATTCCACCTCATCTCCCAGATCCAGTCTGTTTCTCAGCGCAACCTGTGCTGTGTTGCCATATATCTTAAGGACAACCCCCACAAGTTCATGGCTCATCCTGTAGCTCTCACCGTCAAAATTATAATCAGCATCAGGCTGTGTCCCAAAAAACATCCCTGTTGTATAGCCCCTGCTGCTAAACATTGAGAGTTCCTGCCGCCATTTTGCACGGAGTCCTGCGTAATCCTCTTTTCCTATAGCATCAACAGCCTCCCGGTATGTCTTTACAACACCTGCAACATAGTTTATTCCTTTCATCCTTCCCTCTATCTTGAAGCTGTCAATCCCTGCCTCCAGAAGGAGAGGCAGGTGGTCTATCATGCAGAGGTCCCTGGAACTCATGATATACGTACCCCTCTCATCTTCAAAGACCGGGAGATATTCACCCTGTCTTTTCTCCTCCATGAGGCTGTAGTTCCATCTGCACGAATTGGTGCATTCCCCGCTATTTGCGCTTCTCGAAGCCAGAAAGCTGCTTATATAGCATCTGCCGGAATAGGATATGCATATCGAGCCATGAACAAACACCTCAAGTTCTATCCTGGTCTTTGCACGGATCTCCCTTATCTCTTCAATAGAGAGCTCCCTCGCAAGAATAATTCTTCTGGCGCCGAGTTCTTCCCAGAATCCTGCTGTTTCAACATTGGTGATGTTAGCCTGGGTACTGATATGGATATCGATCTCCGGCGCAATCCTTCTGAATATGCTGAATATGCCGGGGTCCGAAACAATCACCGCATCAGGCCTGATGTCCTTAAGCAGCCTGGCATGCTCTTCCACTGCCATAAGGTCCCTGTTATGGGCGAATATGTTAGCTGTCACATATGCCCTGGCATTGTGGGCATGCGCATACGCTACAGCATCCCTCAATTGCTCATCCTGAAAATTTCCTGCCTTTCCCCTGAGGCTGAATCTGGAGTCACCGATATAGACAGCATCTGCGCCATAGTGCAGGGCTGTCCTGAGCTTTTCAAAATCGCCTGCAGGCGCGAGCAATTCAGGCTTTTTCATCTTCTGTTGCCATCCTGTATTTTATTATCGCCTCTCTGGCAAGGAGATCGCATCTCTCATTCTCATAATGCCCGTTATGGCCCTTTATCCATTCCCATTCTAATCTCATGGTCCTCTGCGGCATGCAAAAGCCTTTCCCACAGGTCCCTGTTGAGCACATCTTTTCTCTGGGAATTTTTCCAGTTATTTTTTATCCAGCCATCTATCCACTCTGTCATGCCCTTTACAATATAATTCGAATCTGTCGTAATTCTGACGCTGCAGGGTCTTTTCAGGGCCTCAAGAGCTGCGATAACAGCCATCATCTCCATCCTGTTGTTCGTTGTTAATTTCTCGCAGCCGGATAATTCCCTGCATTTTTCACCTGACCGCAATATCGCCCCATATCCTCCCATGCCGGGATTTCCGCTGCAGGCGCCGTCGGCAAATATTTCAACAAAAGACTTTCCATCATGTTTTTTCATCTGTTTATATTAACTTTTTCAGGCCATTATTGCCAAACAGACCTTCCCACTATTGTCCTTACAGTTCATGAGTTTTGACATATTTATCATCCCCATATTATGCTTTTAACGGAGTCAGAATATATATGCCATTTTGATTTTGCCATGAGCTCGGCAGACCAGGAAACAAAAAAAGGAGAATTATCTTGGCCCGGAATTTAACTGACCTTAAGAAACATGTTTTCTTTGAACTGCTTGATATGGCAGGCAGGGTTTTTATTCACGTGAAATACTCTGAGGACGTTCTGATCGGAGACAGGGGCTTTCTGGCAGAAGAAAAAGAAAAAGGTCTCGTACTGGTATTCAATGCCAAGATGAAATTCGAGTGGAACGAGCAGGGCATCTCAGCAACACTCGGCTTCGGCCCAAAAACAGAAAAGTGTTTTATCCCTCCTGAGAGCATCATATCAGTTTTCTCCCCTGATCTGAACGCTCAGTTTTCAGTCTCCCCTGCTGCACAGGAAGCTGGCCAAAGGAAACATGTGGTGAAAAAGGTGCATTCCATATCGAAACAAAAAGTTATCAAGGTCGACTTCAGCAAGAAAAGTTAACCCTATCGTTGAATAACGCGAGGAGAAGCAAAAGCCTTGAATGACGACGGAAAATTTATGATGCAGCCTGTTCAAATCTCACATATTTGTATTCCTGAAGGAGATACTGTCCGCTGCAAAAATGCGAATGAATTTGTGATAAATCAATAACGGGCATTATGCCTTTATCTTAGACAATTCGTCCCTTCTTCGCTTTACGAATTTCTCAATCTCAACTGCAAAAAATACTACTGATGACATCACAAGTGTAAGTGCCAGTTCATTCAAGGACAGGGGCTCTGTCTTGAATATCGGGTTTAAAACCGGCACGTATATCGTTGCCATCTGAAGGACAAAGGTCAATACGACTGCACCAAGGAGGTATTTATTGGAGAATAATCCCATCTTGAACAATGATTCTTTTTCCGATCTTATGGCAAGCACGTGGCCCAGCTGGGTCAGACAGAGCACCGTAAATACCATGGTCTGCCAATGGGCATGTCCTGTCCTGATGGACCATGCCTGCACAAAGAGAACAATTCCGCCCATCAGGAGACCAACCCATATCGCATGAGCGCCGAGTCCGTGAGCAGAATATGCTTTCTTTTGGATGCCGTGGCGGTCTGCTCATGACATCGCCTTCTGCAGGTTCAGACAGACAAGGGCAAGCGCAGGGAGTCCGTCCGTCACCAGATTGATCCAGAGTATATGGATCGGCAGAAGAGGTATCGGCAGTCCGACCAGCGGCGCAAGGAAGAGGGTCCATATCTCGCCTGAGTTTGTTGTCAGGAGATATTTTATGAATTTTCTGATGTTGTCATATATCTTTCTGCCTTCCTTTACTGCCTTTACGATAGTGGCAAAATTGTCATCGAGGAGTATCATATGGGCAGCTTCTTTTGAGACATCCGTCCCGGTAATGCCCATTGCAACGCCTATGTCAGCCCTTTTTAACGCAGGTGCATCATTCACCCCGTCTCCGGTCATGGCAACGAACTGTCCCTTGTCCTGAAGCGCCTTTACTATCTTCAGCTTCTGCTCAGGTGCGACCCTTGCGTAAACCCTGATATGCTCAACCCTTTCCTCAAATTCCTCCAATGATAATTTCTCAAGCTCTCTTCCTGTGATTATTGCCTTTGAGTCATCTTCCATGATGCCCAGCCTTCTGGCTATTGCCCTTGCTGTAATGGGATGGTCGCCGGTTATCATCACAGGCCTTATCCCCGCTGTCTTGCACATGGCAACAGCTTCCCTGGCCTCTTCCCTCGGCGGGTCCATCATGCCGGTAAGACCTATAACAGTAAGTCCTGTTTCAACATTCTCCGGCAGACATATCATCAGGCAGGGTGTCCCACTTTCTCATGGCAATACAGAGGACCCTCAGGCCATCAGCAGCCATCCTTTCATTCACCCTGTGCATCACTTGAATATCAACAGGACTTAATCCTTCAGATGTTAAAATATTATCTGACTTTTCGATCAGAACATCTATTGCCCCCTTGGTAAAAGAGATGATACTTGCCGTCAGGCCATTTGATGAAATGTAGTCATGCATTTTCTGTCAGAATCAAACGGGATTTCCGCTACTCTTGGCGAAATTTTTCTTCCAGTTCTTTTTTGTCAAAACCCTGTTTCTTTGCCATGTCATAAAGTGCAATTTCTGTCGGGTCGCCTATGACCGTGCCGTCAGCGCCTGCCTGCGCATCATTGCTCAAAGCAAGGGCGATAAACAGCAGGGATTGGGGGCTGGGGGTAGAGGGATTGGTCAGAGGATTGGCATTGTATTTTTTCCTGACCCTTAACCCCTAATCACTAACCCCTAAGATTTTTCCATCAACATAAATCTCCTCAACAGTCATCTTATTCAGTGTAAGAGTGCCTGTCTTGTCAGAACAGATATATGTCACTGAGCCGAGGGTCTCAACCGCAGGAAGTTTTCTTATCAGGGCATGCTGCGTTATGAGTTTCTTTGCCCCAAGCGCAAGGGATATGGTTATTACAGCCGGAAGCGCCTCCGGGATTGCAGCAACTGCAAGGGAAATAGCCGTGAGGAGCATTAACATAGGCGGTTCCCCTCTCATTATGCCGATGCCGAAAACAATAGCGCAAATGGCAAGCACAGCAATGGCGAGTTTCTGACCGAAGGTGGCAAGCCTTTTTTGAAGAGGTGTCTTTACCTCCTCTTCTTCCTGAAGCATGGCGGCAATCCTGCCAAGCTCTGTATCCATGCCTGTTGCCACAATAACTCCTGCTCCGCGGCCATAGGTCACAAACGTGCCTTTGTATGCCATATTCTTTCTGTCGCCCATAGGCAGGTGTTCGTCATGCAGTGCCTTGGTATTTTTTTCAACAGGCACGGATTCACCGGTAAGAGCAGCCTCTTCAACCTTAAAGTGTGCAGCCTCAATCAATCTCATATCAGCAGGGACAATTTTCCCTGCCTCAAGCATTACAATATCACCGGGCACAAGCTCAGAAGCCGGGATGGTTTCAGGCATGCCGTTTCTCATGACCGTTGCAGACGGCGCAGCCATTTTTTTAAGGGCAGCCATGGCCTTTTCAGCCCTGTATTCCTGTATAAAACCGATAACCGCGTTCAGGACAACAATGACAATGATGGCGATGGTGTCCGACAACTCGCCGATAAATCCTGAAATTAGAGCAGCTGCAATAAGGACAAGAATCATGAAGTCCCTGAACTGGTCAAGGAACATCATGAAGCGGGGTCTTCTTCTGTTTTCTCCTTTAATTCATTCGGGCCGTATTCCAGCAGACGTTTTTGCGCCTCTTCTGATGATATACCCTTTAAAGACGTGTTCAGTTCTTCAATAACATCTTCAACTGTTTTTTGGTGCCAGCGCATATATCTCCCTTATCGAGTTCCCGGGTCTAAAAGAGCCGGGGCAATGAAAACATTCCCCGGCTCTGGCCTCTTATGTTTTGAATTTTCCTGATTATTTTTTGAATACTCTGAACAACTTGTCCAATCCGCCCTTTTCAAGTTTTGCTACTGCCTCAAGCTCTCCTGCGTCAAGCCATATGCCTGCACACTCAGAACACTTGTCCACCTTTATTCCTTTGTAATCTATCTTGATCAGTTCCATTCCTCACTTGGGACATCTCATGTTATGAAGAACTATCTTCCGCATGTTTTGAGCCGAGTCTGCTATCAAGACCAGCAAAAACATGCCAAATATGTCCAACAGTTCATATGTGACCAGCGTCGAAGCGTACACCATGTTCTTCCTGTCGGCCAGGCCCGTATCATGATCGAGGGGCTCCGGCTTTTTATCAACGGGAACCGACTCTCCGGTTAGAGCAGATTCATCGACCTGAATATCCCGTGTTTGAAACAGGCGCAAATCGGCGGGCACTTTGTCACCAGACTGCAGAAGGACGATGTCTCCCGGGACCACTTCTGCCGAGGAGCTGCGTTGTTTCTCTCCCGCACGCAGCACCGTTGCCTCGGTTGTCATTGTCCCGGCCAAAGATTCTATGGCTTTGCCCGCCTTCGCCTCCTGGATAAATCCTATGAACGCATTGACCAGCACAACTCCGAAAATAACTCCGGTATCGACCCATTCCTGAAGAAAGGCCGTAACTGTTCCGGCCGCAATCAGAATATATATCAGCGGCTGATTAAACTGGAACAGAAAGCGCAACAGAGGCCCTTTTCCTTTTTTCCCTGTGATCACATTAAGGCCGAATTGTTTATGACGATTCTCGACCTCGAACAGATCCAGCCCCTTTTCCCGATCACTCTCGAGGAGGTCAGTTACTTCATCTGCTGGCAGGTGATGCCAGTGCTTTCCTATTAAAGTTTCCATTGTTTAAGCTCCATAACAATCATACTACTTTTTAAACATACTAAATAATTTATCAAGGCCCGACTTTTCGAGCTTTGAGACTGTTTCCAACTCGCCGGGGTCAAGCCATCTCCCTTCGCATTTGGAACACTTATCAATTTTGATATTCCTGTAATCTATTTCTATCAACTCCATGCCGCATTTTGTGTGTTTTCAGTCAACCATGGAAGCCACTTTCTCAGTTGTCTGTATAAGGACGAAACGATGTTATCGAGAAATGCTTTAACCTTGCCGATAATATTCTGCTGTTTATCCTCTATAGACAAGGCCCTGCCTTCTAATTGAGCCTGTAATCTTTCAGCCCTTTTTTCAGGGTCTGGGTGACTTGAAAGAAAGGAATGTCCTTTGCCCAATTTGGCAATCTTCTTTAGAGCTGATACTGCATCCTGCGGTTCAAACTTCTCACGCTTGAGGAATACCAATCCATAATCATCAGCCTCTTTCTCCTCCAGTTGGGAGAACTGGGCATTCATTAGGGATTCTGCAAGACCTCCGAACAATGACCGAGCTACCTCTCCAGCGGTGCTATTCTGGGATGCGATACCTTTACGGACAGCACTCGCGGCATAGGCAAGCTGTATTTTCTTCCGGATATGGTTTTTCATTACATGCCCCATTTCGTGACCAATAACAAACCGTAACTCACCATCATCAAGCATGTCCATAAGACCGCTATATATGCGGATAGTTCCGTTTGCCATCGCAAAAGCATTAACCTCGGAGAATATATAGACCCTATAGTTAAACTTCATGTTACCATCCTGAAAGTTTTGACCAACCAGCTGATTAAGGCGTTTTGCGTATTTGTTTTCAGTTGTCGCAAGGGTATGCTTTTTGTCTGAATACTGAGCTGATTGTGAGGCAATCGCCTGCACATCCTTTTCAGAAAGTGCCAGTGCCTTTACAGCATCCAACCCCGCATCCGTAGCTATCTGCATATCGGTATTTTCGCACCCGAACAGCAAAAGCATACAGAAACAAAATGTCATAACCAAATATTTCATCGTTATTATTAACTATCCGCTTCACTCCCCAGCGGTTCAATATGGACAACAATGTCAGCTTCCACCCTTATATTGCCCTTTATCCTTTCTTCAGCAATATGGGCCATCTTATGACCATCTGCAACAGATAGCTCAGTTACTTTGCCGGAATAACCACATCATCATCTTCGTATATCCCCTGTTCTGCCTTCTGGTGACATGCCTTGCAGTTGGCAGCTGACCCGATTGATGGTCTCTTGAAAATATCCTTATTAAGCTCCCGGTGTTTTTTCTGGATATAAGGCACATCCGTAATTTTTTCAGGAGCATTACCATTTAGGGATGAGAGTATTTTCCTTGATACTTTCGACGTGCTTTTATCTGCGCTGTTTGCTTTCAGATAGTCTGTTATTTCCTTTCTGATCATCTTGTCAATTTCTCCGAAGTGTCCTGCTGTCATAATCTTGTCCCATGAAGCTGCAGGGAGCAAACCCGGCTGATATGCAAAGTGACAGGAGCCGCAGGTTTTCAGATAGGCCTGGTTCTGCACTACATAAAGTTTTTTGTTGTTTTTCCCATCGTGTGATTTGCTGTGGTGCTCGTCCTCGTGGCCGTTGGAATGGTCATCATCACAAAAAACATATGCTGACATAAGTCCGGAACACAAGATAACAACAAGAGATATTCCTAACCATTTCTTTTTCATTGAAAGCCTCCTTTTTCGATACTGTTCATAATGATATGCAATATATGCAGCATATTAAGGAATATTGCCTTACGTTCTAACCTGGAGCAGACAGCTTTAAATGTGTCCACGCACACCCCACTTATTTCTGAATATTTTGAGCGCTTCAAACCAGAGGACACTCGTGATTCCTGCGGCAAGACAGATCAATATATCAATAGTGTGCAAAACTCCGAACCGGAAGAGCTCTTTTAGAAAAGGCAGATAGAGCACTGCGCCCAGGAACAATACCGCTCCTCCGAGAACCCACCAGAGGGCAGCGTTCGGTGAGCGGAAGGTGCTCAAAATGCTCCGGGACCAGGAGCGGTTTGTCAGGATCAGCCCGATATTGGCTACGATAAGGGTAGTAAAGCAGAGTGTTCGCGCATCAAGCTCTCCCTGCCCCCGATAAAGAGATATTGCGTATACCGAAAGAACGATAGATAGTACGGCTGCTCCCTGGAGCAGGCTGAGAGTAATCATACGTCTGTCAAAGAGGGGAGCAGCGAGATTTCGTGGTGGACGTGTCATGATTTTGGGGTTCTCCTCTTCTGCCTCAAAAATCACTGAACAGGCAGGATCAATGATAAGTTGAAGAAACGCAATATGGACCGGCAACAGCACCAGAGGTGTGTTGAAAAGGACCGGCAGCAGAGACATGCCCGCAATCGGCACATGTATCGCAAATATATAGGCCATGGCTTTCTTGAGATTATCGAAGATCCGTCTGCCCATTCTGACAGCCTGCACGATTGACGAAAAATCATCGTCAAGCAGCACTATTGCTGAAGCCTCACGTGCAACATCAGTCCCTCTTCCCCCCATTGCGATGCCGATATGTGCTGATTTAATGGCTGCCGCGTCATTGACACCGTCCCCGGTCATCGCTACTATCTCTCCGTTTGCCTTCAGCGCGTTGACGATAAGCAGCTTCTGTTGAGGTACGACCCTCGCAAATATGTTTACCTTCCTGATCCTTTGCTGAAGTTCTGACGGGTCCATTCTCTCAAGCTCCGGCCCTGTGATGACTTCTGTCACGTTCATGAGACCGATTTCCGAGGCTATGTTCTGGGCCGTGACAGGATAATCCCCGGTTATCATCACAACCCTTATTCCCGCACTATAGCACTCCTGTATTGCTCTCTTGACAGCAGGGCGCACAGGATCGGCCAGGCCGATAAGTCCCATAAACTCAAAAGTAAAATCATGTTGACCTTCGGGCAGGGATGACTCTGAAAATGCCGATCTGGCCACTCCGATGACCCGAAGCCCTTCTTTAGCCATAGAATTTATAGCTTCTGTAGAGGATTCCCTCTGTTTGTCATCAAGATGGCATATGTCTGCAATCGCCTCGGGAGATCCTTTTGATGCAATGATAAAGCTGTCATTGTCAGGCGATTTCCATACACGTGACATTGCCAGCAGATTGTGAGACAGCGGATATTCCTCTATCAGCGTCCAATCGTCATGGAGATGTTCAGTTTTTGACAGGGTTTCGCTGCCGAGCTCGCGCATAGCCTTTTCCATCGGATCAAAAGGGTCTGCCTGGCTCGCCAGTATGCTGAATTCGACTATTTCGTGCAGAGCGTCATGGAGTGAATCTGTGCGATGGGCTACATCAAAGAGTTTCGTGCCGGAATAAATCTTTTTGACAGACATCTGATTCAGGGTCAGCGTCCCGGTTTTGTCGACACAGAGGACAGAAACTGATCCAAGTGTTTCTATTGCAGGGACCCGCCTTGTCAGTACATTTTTTTGGGAGATCCTCCATGCCCCCAAGGCAAGGAATATGGTGAGTACCACCGGGAGTTCCTCAGGCAGTATGGCCATTGCAAGTGTTATCCCGGCAAGGAAGCCATTCAGCCAGTTTCCTCTTGTGAGCCCGTAGGCCACAATGACGAGTATGCAAAGGGACAGACCTATGAATGCGAGATTGCGGACAAGCTTTCCAGTCTCCTTTTGTAAAAGGGTTTCTTCCTGTTCAATGGTGTTGAGGGCTGTTCCGATTTTCCCTATCTCGGTATTTCCACCGGTTGCAAGAGTTTGCGCGACGCCAAAGCCCTGAACAACTAAAGTACCTGAGAAGACAAAGGGCAGGTCATCACCACCAGGACGGGACATCTGAATTAAATCTTTGGAGGACGATTTACGCACAGGAACTGATTCGCCGGTGAGCAGAGACTCGTCGACTGAAAGGTTTACACAATAAAGAATAACTGCATCAGTCGGTACTCGATCTCCCTCTGAAAGCACTATAATATCTCCTCTTACCACTTCCCGCCCCGGTATTCTTTTTTGCATGCTATCCCGAATGACTAACGCCCTGGGACTGGCAAGATCACGCAAGGCCTCAAGCGCACGCTCGGTTTTGCGTTCCTGATAGAGGGTAATGCCCATTACAATGAACACAAACCCGAGCAACATGAGCGCCTCCTGCACATCCCCGAGGAGCAGGTAAATCAAGCCTCCGGCGATGAGAAGGATAAACATAGGTTCTCTAACAACATCGAGTGCAATGTCAATAACACTTCTCTTTTTGTCTGATGGAAGTTCGTTATATCCTTCTTTTTCCAGTCTTTCTACCGCATCTGACTCTGAAAGCCCGGGAAAACTTTTTATGTCAAAGTCAGTTTTTAACAAGTGACTTTCCCTTGTCAGTCAAACAAATCCGAAAGAAAAGATTTGCGTTTATGGCCTTTATGTCCATATTCCTGATGTTTGTCATCATGGTGTTTGTTTTCTTGCTGATCATGTCTTTCAGGATATGCTTGTGGAGATGGCTGTGATACAGACCGCTCGATTATCTTGTCAAGCTCTCCACGGTCAAGCCAGACCCCACGGCACTGGGAACAATAGTCTATTTCAATACCTTGTCTTTCAGTCATCTGTAATGCAACATTGCAAATCGGGCAATTCATAAGTACGTCCTCCTCTTGTTGAAAGTTTTTTTGGACTCTTCTTTAATACCCTGTTGTTCAGTAAACCCCGTTAGAAGACCTTCGATCCTCTAACGGCGCTAAAAAAAGTATATCCTGCCGCATATTAATCTTAATCTTTTTCTTTATCCTTTTCTGTTCTGCCTCCTTTACGTTCCTGTTCATCAGCTTTTTTATCATCAGCCTTAGCGGTTTCTTTTCCAAGAATGTTTTCCATGCTTTTTTCAGCTTCTTTCCTGGTCTCTGCAACCTTTTTTTCAGCATTGCCTATAAACGCCCGGCCTTTTTCAATCCCTTGTATCGCCTTGTCATAGTTTTCACAACCTGCCATGATCAGGACTATACAGCATATGCTTAGAAAGATATATGTCTTCCTCATTGCAATTCTCCTTTGTCGAACCGTACTGTTGCATATCACAAATAACCGTTTATTATTGAACGGAGCATCGCATATATACCAATTTTCAGGAATGCGAAATCGGTCCATATATTCAGCATGTCAGCCAGCAGATTTGTTGTCAGCCAACAGGCTTATGCAGATGGGGGAGATAAACCGGATACTGAAAAGTAGAGGCAATGTTTGAAATGGTGCCAGTCACAATACGGAGTCAGGGGATGACTGCCAAAACACCTTGCAAAATCAGAAGTATCTGTAGCTATTGCGAGCTGGAGATGATCTTTATTACTCCCAGCCTTATGTTTTATCAGTTGGACAGAGGAGATATTTCTGATGTGGTCGGATTTGTTGTTAAAATGCGAGAAAAGCAGTTCGTGGAGACGGATATGGATGTCACCTGCCTGGTTAGCCTGCCCGCAAACATAGCCGTATTCGTCTGGAATGCTCTCAATGTGGATATTGGACAGGGGTAATGTCACTGTTAGACAACAATACATCAGCAGCACAGCCACAAATAATCTTCTTAATATAATAGAATCCATGTTAGTTTTATAATAGCTCTTCCGCCGCCATATGAAAAGGAAAAAAGAGAGTATCACTACAAATGCCGGACTCGACAAAATAAGCATAGCGATACGAGAAGCAAGCGGAAATCCCAATTGCGATTACCACCGCTTTCCACCCTTGACTTCACTCAGGAAAAGCACAGCCATGACCTCTTTTACTCTTCGGCCCTGTCAGAATAGAATTCAGGATAAAGTAGTTTTGCACATTCCTGACATATACCATGAGAAAAGCGAGCATCCGAGTGATCACTGATATACTGCTCGATCTGCCTCCAATATCCCTGATCATCACGAATCTTCTTGCAGTTTGCACAGATGGGAAGTATTCCCTTTAACACCTTAATTTCCTGTATTGCGATCTGAAGCTGTTCTAAGGCACGTTCATTTTCCGAATTCAATCGTAGGATCGTATTGATGTAAGTTGTCATAGGCTGGTAAATAACGAAATAGACCACCGGCAAGAGAATCCCTACTATCAAAAGCGAATCAAGATAGACGAGGGCGCTATGCGGCGTACCAGTGTGATGTATTATCAGCATGCCTATGCCCTCAGCAACCATCGCTGTGAGAATAATAATTATAGTCGCATATCCTAATGGTGACTTATACTTCACAATGGGCATATTAGGCTCTTGACCTCATTGATTCCAGTCTTGCGACCCTCTCTTCCATCGGCGGATGAGTGCTGAAGAGTTTAAGGAGACCACCACCTGAAAGAGGACTCACAATAAACAGGTGAGCTGTTGCAGGGCTTGCGTTCATGGGGATCCTCTGAGCAGCCATATGGAGTTTTTTTAGCGCATTGGCAAGATAAAGCGGGTTGCCTGAAATTTGCGCACCGCCTGCGTCAGCACCATACTCGCGTGACCTGGAAATGGCCATCTGCACCATCATGGCTGCAATAGGGCCTACGATCATCATGACCAGCGCAGCTATCGGATTTCCGCCGCCTTCTTCATCCCTTCTTCCTCCGAATATCATTGCCCACTGTGCCATCTGCGCAAGGTAGCTGATAGCGCCGGCGATCGAAGCCGCTACAGTGCTCACAAGGATGTCCCTGTTTCTGATGTGTGCCAGCTCATGGGCTATCACACCTTCAAGCTCTTCCCTTGAGAGGATCCTCATGATGCCTGTTGTAACTGCAACGACACCATGTTCCGGATTCCTGCCCGTGGCAAAGGCATTCGGCTGGTCCTGCTCCATGATGCAGACCTTCGGCATCGGAAGTCCGGCCCTCTGGGCAAGTCTTCTGACTATGCTGTAGAGTTCCGGGGCTTCGGTCTCGGTCACTGGTTTTGCCCTGTACATTTTCAGGACGATCTTGTCGCTGAACCAATAGGTAACAAAGTTCATTCCAAAGGCCATAACCAGGGCAAAGGTCATCCCTGTTTTGCCTCCAAGCAACCCTCCTACAAACACCAGCATGAGGGTCAACGTCACCATAAGCATCATTGTTTTCAAACTGTTCATTTCAAACCTCCCTGGGATTTTGTCCCAAAATAAAAAAGACCTTTACCTCGAAAATAATTTCCGTGGTAAAAGTCTCGCTTGTTAGTTTTATCTAACCAGTGGTACCGGATTTTTAGGCCGTGTTGACGATAGCCACTGACTCAGCTACTCCCCTTTACTGTTGAAATAATAGCCAAAGGCTCAGGACCAAAGTCAATAGTCGGCATACATTCAGTATACATTGGAGGATGACAAGGATACTCCTTTTCTGACAGGGTGAATTGCGCCACCTTGCTAGTGTGACTCACCATTGGCCATTCACGATTCACATTTCACGATTCATGCCCTGGGATGATATGTTTTGAAGACCTTTTTGATCCTGTCAGTAGTTACCTTTGTATAAATCTGGGTGGTTGAAATATCAGAATGTCCCAGCATCTTCTGAACAGACCTGAGATCAGCCCCTCCTTCAAGAAGATGTGTGGCAAAACAATGGCGTATCGTATGGGGTGAAATCTCCAGACCCGACTGTTTTCCGATGGCCTTCAGCGTCTGCCAGAACCGCTGCCTGCTCATCGGCTTGCCCATCCTTGTCACAAACAGATAAGGGGATTGTCTTTTCTTAAGTGTTTCCGGCCTCTCTTCCTCCATATATCTCTTCACCTTTTCAAGCGCCCGCGTATTGACCGGAACAACACGCTCCTTGGCCCCCTTCCCCATAATCCTTACAAAACCGGCGTCAAAATGGATGTCGCCAAGCTTTATCTTCACCAGTTCGCTGACGCGCAGGCCTGAGGAATAAAGGAGTTCAAGCATCGCAGAGTCTCTCAATATGGTCTTTTCTGAGAAACTGGCCTGGAGCAGCTCCATAACCTCAGAGATGCTTAAGGCCTTCGGAAGTCTTTCCCATTTCTTCGGCATATGTATATTATCGGAGGGGTCGGTGTCCAGGATATTCTCTATAAGCAGATATTTATAGACCGCCTTGATTGATGAGAGGTACCTGCAGATGCTCGGCAAGGAATAGCCATCGTTCCTTAAGGCCTCGTTAAAGTCTATGATATCGCTTCGAAGTGCAGAGGCTATATCTTTTTCTCTTTCCTTTAAAAAAAGAGCTATACCTCTTGAGGTCGGCAGCATATGAACTAAGGGTATTTTTCGAAAGCCCTTTTTCTACGGACAGATAGGTAAAAAAACTCTCAAGCAACTCCACAGGACAGATATTCCTCTATTCCGGTTGAATGTTTAAGTCTTTCATAGAGTATGGTCGCAATCTGCATAAGATTTACAGTATCTTCCCTGTTGTATTTAATAAGCCTCTCCAGTGCGCTCGGGGGAACCTTTTCTTGCTGAATCCCAGAGTTTGACCGCATCATATCCATCCAGTCCGACTACTGCTTCATCACGCTCAATACCAAGGTCATGTTCGAGTTTTTTCAACCCTCCCTTGAATCCAAGCCTTTTTACCCCGAAACAAAGATCAAAATGTGGGATATTAAACTCTATTCCGCTGAAAGACCTTAATAAAAATGGGATATCAAAGGCTGACCCATAAAACGTTATAAGGCATTTATATTGCTGCAGTTCTTTTCTTGATATTTTCAGCGCTGAGGTTTTCGCCCCTGACAAGGGATTTGTAATCATAGCCGTCGTAAAGACCTACAACAGTCACATAGCCGCCGCTTTGGGGCTGCAACCCGTTGGTTTCGATATCAAGACATACAGCGTCTTTTTTGAAGGAATCATAGAGCCGCCAGTGTTCCCGGCGTTTCAGTTTTTTGCTGAAATAACCTGCGTTGCCTGCATCCAGTTCGGTTTTATGCCGGAACAGGCTCTCGTCAAACAGCCGCTTTCTTTCTTTACTGAATCCAAACAAATCGGATGCGTTGGTGAAGTCTTCCCAGGTTAAAATCCCTTCTTTCCATATCCGTTTCTCGAGTTTTTCGCCTATTCCTTCAAGGATGCAGAAAGTATTTCTAATCATTACCTATTCATTTCTTTTTTGGGGGCTGCATATGCAGGGACAAAAAGAGCGATAATCATGAGCCTGAAAAAATTCCTGATAAATCTCATAAAAATCCCTTCTTTAAAAGTATTGCTGTATTATAACGGATGGGACCATAAAATATACAAATAAATAAACTAATTGCAACTGAAGAGTCTTCAAATATACAAGGTCTCCGTGCATTTATAGTCAATCGGCCTTGTCTCTGACTTGTTTTTTCCGTACATTTCACTGACCTCGGCTGTATATTCTCCTTTTTCATTGTACATAAAAAGAGGGTTTTCCACTTTGATGCCTGCGCGTCCATCCTTTACAGCCTCTATCAGCACTATCTTGGAGGCTGCATTGATATCATTATGAACAAACCTGATCCTCTTTGGCTCCAGCCGGTTTCTCCTGAGTGTATCAATCACTTCAAAAAGCCTTTCAGGATGAAATATCATGCAGAACCGCCCCCGCGCCTTCAGAAGATGCGATGCAGCCTCTGCCAGATCAGCAAGCTCCAGTCTCAGTTCGTGCCTTGCCACAGCCTTTTCTTCTCCAATGCTGAGAAGACCTGTTGTCGGCTTCCGAAAAGGCGGGTTGGAAACAACCAGATCATATTGCCGCAGGAGTGTTTTCTTTTTCATATCTTTTATGTCGGCAAGCACTACTTCAACCCTGTCTTCCAGACCGTTTATAATAATATTCTTTTCAGCCAGGCTGTACAAAGACTCCTGAAGTTCCACAAGCATGACCTTTGCATCTGAATACTTCCTGCCCAGCAGCAGGCCGATAATCCCTGAACCTGTTCCAAGATCCGCGATATTGTCAGCATGCTTCACATTCACAAAAGAATAGAGCAAAAGCGCATCAACAGAAAACCTGTAGCCTTTCCTGTTTTGATAAACCTTTATATCGCGTATGCCATCGAGGGTAGTTTCCCTCTTAGTTTCCATATCAGGTTGCATTGAGCAGGTCCAGTTTAAATATTAACTCCTTCATATTGTCTATGATAAAATCAGCGTCCTTCAGGAGGCTTACGTGCCTGTAGCCGTAAGAAACAGCCACTGTCCTCACCCCTGCAGCCCTGCCTGCCTCTATGTCATAATTGCTGTCACCGACCATAACAGCCTCATCAGGCCCGCAGGAGACTTTCTTAAGCATCTCCAACACAGGCACTGGTGAAGGTTTTTTCTCAGGCACACTGTCGCTCCCCCAGATAATGTCAAAATAACCGGAAAGCCCAAGGTCTTCAAGCAGGCGTCTTGAGAGGTCCTCTCTTTTGTTTGAGATCACCGCCTTCCTGTAGTTCCCGAGCATCTCAAGCGTTTCACGAACTCCCGGATAGGGGACTGTAAGGTCAGTAAGATGTTCGCTGTAGTAATCCAGGAACCTCTTAAGCACAACATCCTTCAGGTCTGCTGCCTTCTGGCCGACAAGCTTTTCTATAAGTCTTGTAACGCCCTCCCCAACCAGGCTGGTCGTCCTCTCTACAGTCAATTGTTCAAACCCGTAAGGTCCTATGGCGTAATTGAGCGCGTTCGTTATATCGGCAATCGAATTCACAAGCGTGCCGTCAAGATCAAAGATGATAAGTTTGATTTTCATAGGTATCTATATTACCAGATCCACGGGGAACTTGTTTCGATGAAACAGGCAGTGATTATCTCAGCAGTTTAATTACAGTTGTCCTGACACGTCCGGCATAAGGCCTATACTTCAGAAAAAAGCGGAAGGTTTCCGGGACATCAGCTTGCCGAGTCTTTTATGAGGGATATTCTTTTTTTTAATGAGTTCACAGCCTTCGATATTCTGAATTCGCAAACGATAAGCTCAGACTCTACATTCTTGGCGCAGCTTTTTACAGCAGCAAGACGGAAAACAGGCAATTCGTAACATGTTGTAAAACCAAAAGAATAGAAACTACAATTCCAGCAGATTATCGCTGACAGATACAGCTTTTTGAAAATAAGATGCATTCTCCCTGAATTCTGTTATCAACTCCAGCATCTCCTCTTCAGTCTTTGCCCTGAAGGCCCTTTCCTTAAAGGCTTCACATCACGGAACCCCTTTGTGTACCAGGCAAAGAACTTCCGGAATACCACAGGCGCCATCACAGGACCGTGGTATTGAGACAATTGCTCTGAGGTGCGCTGTCATAATATCCGCCACCTCCTGATTGTCCGGCCTCGGAGGGACTATGCCGGTTTTCAGAAACTCGGCTGTCTCACGGAATATCCAGGGGTTCCCGAGCGCACCCCGCGCTATGGCAACACCATCGCATCCTGTCTCATCGAACATCTTCTTGACATGCAGGGGGGAAAAAACATCGCCGCTGCCGATAACAGGGATATCCAGTGCCTCCTTCACCTCCCTGATGACATTATAATCAACCCTGCCGCTGTAGCCCTGCTGCCCTTGTCCTGCCGTGTATAAACAGCCCCTTTATTCCTGCATCCTGAGCATAAAGCGCCACCTCTCTGGCATTGACGGACTTTTCATTCCATCCAGCCCGGATCTTCACAGTCACCGGAATATCAGTATGATCTACGATCGCCTTGAGCACCTGGCCGAGCTTGCGGGGTTCTTTCATCATGCCTGAGCCCTCGCCCTTTGGACGTCACCTTTGACACAGGACAGGCAGCGTTGAAATCTATGATATCGTATTCATATTTCCGGATAATATCGAGCGCCCTGAGTATAAACTCCACGTCTGTACCCAGAAGCTGTATGCCCAGGGGCCTGTCCTCCAGGACTCGTTCGCGACCATCTTCTCTGTCTTCCTGTTCTCATAGACAAGGGCCTTGGCGCTGGTCATCTCGATAAAGGCCAGTTCACAGCCGAGCCTGCGGCAGATCATGCGAAACGGCAGGTCAGTTATGCCTGCCATGGGTGCAAGGATAAAAGGTAGATTAAGAGTCAATGAACCGATCTTCAGCATAGGGTATTTTATATTGAATATTCAGAGGGGTCAAACAACTAGGGAATTAAACGTAAGCGTTCAGCCGTCAGCAATAAGCCATCAGCGAAAAACATAATTTGTGGCCCATAAGCGAGTTACGGTCTTGCTCAATCTCTTTTTAGGCTTTTCTTGCTGAAAGCTGACCGCTGAAGGCTGATGGCAAACTATTATGACTACACTTTTATTGCGTTTTCCCCGTCCCCATAAGCGCCTGGACCGGTTTCAGTCCGTATGGGCTGCCCTGCTCTATCGCTGTGAGCACTGTGCCGCCGCCTGTAAAGAAATAATAATTGGCATTGTCCATCACCGAGAGATAAAGCCCTGGACAGAGACTCTTGAACTCCTGGAGCGTGTCACCGCCGCCGTACATCTTCATGCCTGTGCTGTTGCGGTCTATAGTGTGGTCCAGCGCCTGCGAGCCTGCTGAAAAATGTGGCGTATAGCCCATCACAGCATTTACGAATATGGTCTTTGCTGTGCCTATTGCATTTGATACAGCAGCATCCTCAAAGGACCTCGGGTCAATATCAAGGATATAGTTATATGACTTGCCGGGCCTGAAATCCCCTGTCGAGATGGTCCTGTACCTGCCATCAATGCGCTCCTGAAGAATATCAGACTCAACAATATAAGGGAGCTCCACTATCTTATTGTCCGACCTGTCCTTTTCAACAAGCTCTTTTGCCAGTTTTATATCATCCTCAGAAACACCTTTTATCTTAATGTCATATTTAGCGCACAGGAAGGTGTTGTAAATCACTCCTCCGAGGATGAGGCGGTCTACCTTTTCATAGATCGCATAGAGGGGCTTTATCTTGGTGTCATACTTTGCGCCTGCGACCACAGCTATAAAAGGCCTTTCAGGGTTGAGCACCCTGCTTAGGTTCATGATCTCCTGCTGCATCAGAAAACCTGCATAAGACGGAAGGTGTCTCGTAATATCAAAGGTCGACGCGTGGGCCTGCCATGAACCAAAGGCATCATTGATATATATGTCAGCCAGGCCTGCGAGCTGGAGCGCGAAATTCTCCCTTATCCTGCCCTTGCCTTCCTCTCCGTTAAACCACCGCGTATTGGGCAGATATATCCCTCCTGTCTTTCTTTCCCTAAGTTCCCTGATCGCGAGGTTGATCGAGGTATCTATCCCTGCAATGCCCTTTTCAGATTCAACAGGGAAAGCCGGGACATGGAGCCTCGTGTGAAGTTTCTGTTCAAGATACTGGACGATAGGCTCTACCGACTCCTCATTCCTGCAGTCTATAATTCCGGTCTTCTTGTCCCTTGGCCTGCCAACATGGGTCATCATGATCGGCCTGCCGCCCCTCTCTACAATATGGAATAGCGTGCCTATGGTCCGGTCGATGCGGTAGGGGTCCCTGATCTCACCGGCCTTCACAACATTGTGATCGAACCTCACAAGGACTATCTTGCCGTTTAGGTCAGCGTTCTGGATCAATGACAAATCAGGGTGCAATTCATTCGTCTGCATCATAAACCTCCGTTTTGGCCTGTAATCAAAGTGTATCCTCAGCGATGTTCAATGTCAAATCAGGAAATGTTTTCAGTAAAGTCACTATTTTTTACTGTGATGTATTTACCGTCCTGCATTTCTTATGTTATTCTTCATATACAAAAAAATTGCTTATTGTTAAGTTAGATACCGATGGCCCTTACTGGAAACTTAGAATTACTACACATAGTTGACATAATTCAGCTGCTCAATACGACGCGGAAGTCCGGGACATTTTCTGTTAAGGGAAACAAGGGCGAAAGCAGATTCATTTTCAGTAACGGCCATATTGTCGGTGCAAATCATCTCAACAACAGGGTCCGCATCGGCACAGTCCTGGTAAAAATGAACGCCATAACCCTCGAAGATCTCGCGCAGGCGCTGGAAGTCCAGAAAAAAGCCGGTCGGAACCGCAAACCCCTGATTGCTACCCTTATAGAACTGGGCAGGCTGGGGCGTGACGAGGCTGCCAGGGGACTGAGTAAACTGATTGAGATGACCCTTGTTGAATTGATAGGCTGGACTGAGGGGACCTTCACACTTGATACTGATGCTATCACTGTGTCTCCTGAATGCAGTTATCTCATCAGCAATATGGAGCAGGAAATAAGCCTGGATGCCCAAATGGTATTAATGGATGCCCTCCGCATTTTTGATGAACTGGAACGTGACCGTCAGGCAGGGAAAACAGTCATTTCAGACGAAGAACTGTTCGCAGACGTTATCGCTTCAGAAGAGGCCGGTGAAGACTGGGAGAAGAGTTCAGTCCTTACAGCGGATGACCTGGGACTGGCTGATCTCGACCACCTGGAGAGAAAAATACCCAAGTTTTTGCCAGTGGATGAAACTTTTGACCCTGCTGAGATCCACCGCCAGAAAATAAGGGAGATACTGGCAGATTTTTCGGCTGAAGAACAGGAGACCTTTGTCTCTTTCCTGGAAAAATCATCGGAAAGCAGGTCCGCCTATGATGGACCTCAAAGACCGGAAGGCCGGGCAAAAGGCCTTATCATGTTTAGCGAAGACGAACTCCTCAAGCATTCGGTAATGACCATCTGCAAGGATGAGGGAGTGCTTGTATTTGCGACAGACAGTCAGGAGGAGCTTGACCGCATTATAGACCAGTGCCTCACAATAAACGTCCTGCCCATTGTTGTTCTTGATGCCCCTGAGACAGCGGAAGGAGCGCTTTCCCGGGAAAAAATAACAGGCCTGCTTCAGCAGTTAAGAAAAAAATATCCGCTGCTTTCCATTATTCTGATGGCCTCTTTGCTGGATTACACCTTCATGTTAGAATCTTTTAATGACGGAATCAGGGCTGTATTTCCAAAGCCCTCGAAAACAGCCGGAAAAGCAACGTTCATTACAGATACAATAAGATTTCTGGAAATATTCAAATCCTATATCAAAGGTATTTTTCATCAGCAGAAAGACCTCTTTGCAGCAGACAGCCAAATGAACAGGCTCAAAGAGCGCATATCCTACCTTCGAAACCTTAACGAACCCTCAGCTGTACCCCTTGCAATGCTTCAGTATGTCTCTGAGATATGCGAAAGGGCCATTACCTTTATTGTCCGTCCTAAGGAACTCGCAGGAGAAAAAGCAATAGGCGTATATGATGAGAAGACCGCAGGACCGACTTCAGTAACAAGCCTGAAGGTCCCTCTGTCAAAGTCCTCGGTCTTAAGTGAGGTGGTAGAAAAGGGCGGTTATTTTATGGAGAGAGCGACGATGAAGTCCTGCTGAATCATCTCTATGAGGCTATCGGACAGCCCCTGAAGCCAACGATAATCCTTCTTCCTGTAAAAAGTCTCGGAAAGACCGTGACCCTGACATATGGAGATTTCGGCAGGAAAGAGCCATCCACCCTGCAAAGTGATGTATTGGAAATCCTGGCTGATGAGGCCGGTCTGGTTTTGGAAAACATGCTTTACCGAAAACAGCTCAATAAGGCGTCTCACAAGCAGCAGCATTAACAACAGTATGCAAAGAACTATAATTTAAGGGGGTAACTACTTATGGACATCGCCACGCTTACACAGATTCTCGAAATCGCTTTTGAAAAGAGGGTATCTGATATCCACTTTGAGGTGGACAATCCCCCTATTTTCAGGGCCCGTGGTCACCTGATCCACTCAAAACTGAGTAAACTGACCTCAAAAGATACCGAGTTTATAGCGTCTGCTGTCATGGAGCAGCACGGCAGGAAGCTGCCTGACCACTTAATGGAATTTGATACTTCCTATAATTTGTCAAACGTAGGCCGCTTCAGGGTCAGCATCTTCCGTCAGAAGGGCAGTATCGGCCTTGTTATGCGGGTCATCCCGCACCATATCGGCACTTTTGAGGAACTGAATCTCCCCCCTGTTTTGGGGGACATCACAAAGTCTCCAAACGGCCTGATCCTTGTCTGCGGGCCCACTGGCAACGGTAAATCAACGACCCTCGCCTCAATGATCCGGTATATCAACGACAATTTCAACTACAGTGTTATTACCATCGAAGATCCGATAGAGTATATCTTCCCTTCAAATAAAAGCTGCATTATCCAGAGGGAAGTCGGCATAGATACCGAAAGTTTCGCAGGGGCCTTAAAAGCCTCCATGCGTATGGACCCTGATGTCATCATGGTCGGAGAAATGCGTGATCTGGAGACAATCGACGCCTGCATAAAAGCTGCCGAGACAGGACATCTGGTCCTCTCGACCCTGCATACGCATAGCGCTGTTTCCACAATCAACCGCATTGTGGGATACTTTCCCTCCCAGAATCAGGAGAATATCCGCCACAGACTCGCAGAGATCCTCGTGGCAACTGTTTCCCTGAGGCTCGTACGGGCGAAAAACGGTGAAACCGTACTTCCTGCCATGGAGGTAATGTACGCGACATCATCCATCAAGGCATGCATCCGGGACAATCACCTCGAAGAGATTGAACAATACATTGAAAAAGGCCGCGATGAATATCACATGCAGACCCTGGACCAGCATCTGATTCAACTTTGCAGGCAGGAAATCATAACCCTTGATGAGGCCAAGAGGACTTCCCGCTCAACAGACCTGGAACGAAAACTGATATATTCTTAGCCTGAAGCTTCGGCCTACGCGTATCTGAAAAGCTGAATCAGCAAGGACGGAACATGGGTAAATTATCAAAAAGCAGCATAAGTCGTGATATATTCACAATCCCTGTTATAGTCTCGGCATTAGGGTATTTTGTAGATATCTACGACCTGATCCTCTTTAGCATCGTGCGGGTGCCGAGCCTTAAATCCTTAGGCCTTGAAGGACAGGCACTGCTTGATCAGGGCGTCTTTCTTTTAAATATGCAGATGGCAGGCATGCTCCTGGGCGGCATATTCTGGGGGATACTGGGGGACAAAAAAGGCAGAGTAAAGATACTCTTTGGCTCGATCTTCCTCTATTCCCTTGCAAACATAGCAAACGGTACAGTTGATTCAATCTGGTCATATGCTCTCTGGCGGTTTATCGCAGGCATAGGCCTGGCAGGGGAACTGGGCGCCGGCATAACCCTTGTGCTGGAAAATCTGCCGCAGCAAACCAGGGGATACGGCACCATGGTGGTCGCCTCAGTTGGCGTGACAGGCGCGATACTGGCCAACTTTGTGTCCAGGTATTTTCAGTGGAGGGTCGCATATTTTATCGGCGGCGGCCTCGGGTTAATGCTCCTGATTGCCCGTGTCAGCGTATATGAGTCCGGCATGTACAGTGAGATAGCCTGCCGGCTTAATATCAGCAAGGGAAACTTCATCAGCCTTTTTACCAGCAGGGCAAGATTCTTTAAATACATGAGGTCCGTGCTTATCGGACTTCCGATATGGTTTTGCGTAGGCATCCTGATCACCTTTTCGCCTGAATTCGCAAAGGCGCTTTCTATTTCAGGCCCTGTCAATGCAGGAGAGGCTGTCATGTTTTGCTACATAGGTCTGGTCTTTGGAGATTTTCTGAGCGGGTTTCTGAGCCAGTATTTCAGGAGCAGGAAAAAAATCGTCCTGCTGTTTCTCCTTATGACCTGCGCTGTTACAGCTTATTATTTCACACAGCATAATTTGTCCGCTTCCAGGTTCTATCTCACCTGCCTTGCGCTGGGGATTGCAGTAGGTTACTGGGCGATTTTCATAACCATAGCTGCCGAGCAGTTCGGCACAAACCTCAGGGCAACCGTGGCCTCAACAGTCCCCAATTTCATCAGGGGGGCTGTTATTCCCATAACCTTCTTTTTCCAGATGGCCAAAAGGCAGTTCGGCATTATGCAGGCCGCCATAATTGTCGGCAGCGTATGCCTTGCCATAGCATTCTACGCCCTGTACGGACTTGAAGAAACATTCTCTAAAGAACTGAATTATATCGAGGATTGAGATTGATCTTTTTTTGAGGGGGGCTTACCTGCTTATTGCAGGTCAATGTATGTGCATACTTTTTTTAAGGGGCTTTAATGGATTTTACTGCTATCATTAACGATCTTACAGGCCGAATCTCGGATTTCGCGCAGGCGAAGCCTCTTATAGCGCTTGCAATACTGCTCATCTTGCCTATCTCATATACAGGAAGCCTTTATTTTTCTTCTCTGTTTTCATACTCGGACTGCTCCTTGTCGGAGTTTTATACCTGATTTTAAGCATGTCAACCCCGGGATATCACAAAAACAGAAGATGATTCAAAAGGGAGGGGAACCAGAAAATAGTTTCAGGCCGCCGGGAATGCTGCTCTGAAACTGACAGCTGTGGCTTACAGAGTATACAGCTTCAACAGGAAATAAAAAAAGGGGGTGGCTAATTGGAAACCACCCCCTACGTTTATTTTCTTGATCACAATAATCAGACTACTCCCCTCCTGCCACCTGCCTTAGAGTATTTTCAATAGCAGAAGGGGCTCCTGATATTTTCATGAACGTACCCATGGTAAGATCAGGGAAATCTACTGCAATGCGGAACTTGCCGTGCAGCATATACACTATGCCGTCTGATACTATCAGTTCATATGGCAGATGCGCTGCCTGCTTAAGGTCACCGTAATCAACTGTCTTCATTACCGCCTCATCAGCTCCCTCTCCGTCTTTGATGCCCACGCCAAAGACCGACTCCTTTTTCCCGGGCAGATCAACACGATACACCCTGACCGTATTGCCCCTGCCTGCTGTCAGGTTGGCCTCAACAGTCTGGAGCGCCTTGTCATGGGATTTATACTTGGCAAGCTCGACCTGATCTGTAAAATAGGGCATTAACATCATATAATGATAATTGCGCAGTTTGTCAGCCTTGACCCCGTTTTTCGATCCGAACATTTCCTGCTTGCCAAGGGCCTTCTCCATCTTTGCTGCTGTATCTGCAAGACCATCCTTCATTCTGTATGCCTGGGCGATGTAGAGGGGATTGATGTAGGAAACCTGAAGGTCTTTGGCCTTTTCTGTTATTGAAATGCGCAGGACCGCCCCATATGCGCCGAATTTGGACTTCGTCGCATTGTTCTTAAGTTCCTCGCTTGTCACAACAATGATATGCGTCCCCTTGTACGGAGTGTACTGTCCAACAACCTGGAAACCTTCCCTCTCAACAGCAGCTTTCACCTCACCCAGTTTCGCATCAATAGTCCCTGCTCCGCGATATGCAAGCACAAAGGGCTTCAGAGATGCATCCGCCGCCCATGAAACACCGCTGATCGCAAGAAGCACTGCCAAAAAACACCAGATAAATATTGTTCTCTTTAAAATCATAACCCTTCCTCCTTTTTTAATAATAAGGGGCAGCGCAAGAAGTCTTGCAGGTTCATATCGTGGGAGCCCTGTCCCATGATATCCTCTTGTTCCGGACCCTTCTTTACATTCTATCATTCCGGCAGGCAGTGTCAATGTACCCACGACCCGGAAATCCGGTTAGGCATATATATACTTAAAACTTTGCGTATGCCGTCAACGGTATCTAAGAATCTTCCGAGTTCCTTGCCACTCAGGAGAATCAGGCCTTTTGCATATTCAGACTGAAAATGTTCTAAAATATAAAGCATGTTTGTTAACCCGGTCCTTGCAAAGAACATTTGGAGGTCCCAAAATGGATATCATACTTGATGACACAGAGGTCCGCATTCTCGGCTGTCTTATTGAAAAGGAGCTGACCACCCCGGAGTATTACCCGCTGTCGCTCAACAGCCTTACAAACGCCTGCAACCAGAAATCCAACCGCAGCCCTGTTGTTTCCTATGATGAAGCTGATGTAGCTCAGGGGCTGGAGGGCCTTCAGGAAAAAGGCCTTGTAAGAAAAACAATCACAGCAGGGAGCCGTGTCACAAAATACCTGCATACAATACTTGAGAGGTTTGATCTGTCAAAGCAGGAAATCGGCATTCTCTGCGAGCTTATGCTGCGCGGTCCGCAGACAATGGGGGAGATCCGCACCCATGCTGAAAGGATGTCGCCACTTGAGGGCCTGGAAGAGGTCGAAAAAAACCTGCAGGCCCTGATGGATTACGACCCTGCGCTTGTGATAAAGCTGCCGAGGGAGGCAGGAAGGAAGGAGTGCAGACACATGCACCTTTTTTCAGGCAGACCTTCGCATGATTTATCTGGTATCTGCTTTATCTACTGAGTCAGCAGCGCCTCAGGAGACAGTACAGGAGAGGATCAGCAGGCTGGAGGAAGAGACTTCAAGGCTCAGAAGCGAACTGGAGGAACTGAAGCAGTCCTTCGCTGAATTCAGAGCACAATTCTGTAGTTGAGAGCAACTGCCTTGTTTTAGGATTAAAGAAAACCCGAGTTCAAGCTGGCATTGAGGCATAAATCGTTGGTAGTTTGTTGTTGAGTAGCACAATTACTATTCACCGCCTTGGGGTTGACTAGTTCACTATTCATTACCTAAACTGGGTTTACTAAATATACGCTGCATCAGTAAACCGCAGACAAAGACGACAATTATTGTTGATCAATGTTTTCACCCTTGTTAAACGGTGCAGATCTATTTCCGGAGGAAAATATGCTTTTTTCGAAAATGTTTATACCGACCCTCAGAGAGGTGCCTGCTGACGCAGAGGCGATAAGCCATATCCTGATGCTCAGGGCCGGGTATGTTCGGCAGCTTGCCTCAGGTCTTTACATGTATCTGCCCCTTGGCCTGAGGGTCATCAACAAAATCAATAATGTCCTAAAGGAAGAAATGAACGCCATAGGCGGACAGGAGATATCCCTGCCTGTGCTGCATCCTGCTGAAATATGGCAGCAGACCGGCAGATGGGACGCCATAGGCGACGAGATGTTCAGGCTCAAAGACAGGACAGGCCGTGACATGTGTCTCGGCATGACGCATGAAGAGATAATGACCTGGCTTGCCTCACGTGAAATCCGCTCTTACAGGGACATGCCGCAGGTATGGTACCAGATACAGACCAAGCTCAGGGATGAGGCCAGACCTAAAAGCGGTATATTAAGGACAAGAGAATTCGCGATGAAGGACAGCTACAGCTTTGACGTATCAGAAGAGGCCCTCGACAAAAACTACCAGCTGCATGCCGGGGCATACCACAGGATATTTCAAAGGTGCGGCCTCAATTTCTTTATGGTCGAATCAGACCCTGGCATGATGGGAGGCGGGGTCTCACACGAGTTCATGGCGCCAAGCCCTGCAGGTGAAGATAAGGTTGCCCTCTGCGCTAAATGCGGATATTCCGCCAATACCGAGCTTGCCTTGTCAAATCCCACTCAAACAGAAGCAAAGGCCTGGGAAAAAGAGGAGATCCATACACCTGAAAAAAGGACTGTAAAGGAAGTTTCGAACTTTCTGAAACTGACTCCTGAATATTTCATTAAGAGCATACTGGTGATCAGCGATAACGGACCAGTTCTGGCAGTCGTAAGGGGAGATCAGGAACTCCACGAAAAGAAACTCTCCATGGTCATTGGAACCCACAGGCCTGCGCAAAAGACAGAGGTAAAAGAGATACTCGGGGTGGAGGCCGGTTTTATCGGCCCCATGGGCCACAAGCTGAGGATAGTAGCTGACAACTGCCTTAAGGAAGGTGTGTATGTCAGCGGGGCAAATAAGCCCCATTATCACATCAGGGGCATAAAGGCAGAGACAGACTTTTCCGCTGAATGGCATGACATACATATTGCAAAGGCAGGAGACTCCTGCGTGAAATGCGGCAATGCCCTGAAAATAGAGCAGGTCATAGAGATCGGCAATATATTCAAGCTCGGCACAAAATACTCAAGCGCCCTAAAGGCCTTATTTCTTGATGAAAACGGACTGGAAAAACCGATCATCATGGGCAGCTACGGCATCGGCCCTGCCCGCATAGCTGCTGCTGCGATTGAGCAGAACAATGACAAAGACGGCATAATCTGGCCCAAAAGCATATCTCCTTTTGACGTTGAAATCCTTCCGCTTAATATGAAAGACCCGGCAACAACAGAGGCCGCTGAAAAACTATACAGGGAATTATCTGAAAAAGGACTGGATGTCCTGATGGATGACAGGGATGAAAGGGCAGGCGTCAAGTTCAAAGATGCTGACCTTATCGGCATCCCTTTTCAGATAATACTGGGTGAGAAAAACCTCAAGGAAGGACTTGTAGAAATAAAGGACCGGAAGACCAAAGAAATAAAGAAGGTAAAGGTTGAAGAAGTGGCCGGGCAGGTCAGCTGACACGACTTCCTTATTAAATAGATGCCGTCGCGGATTGTCAGAAACAGCTTCTCGGCCCGGCTATCTGCCTTCACCATTTCGTTGAAGTCTGCCATTGCGCGGCTTTCATCGTCCTTCGGATCGAAGATCCTGCCGTACCACAAGGCATTGTCGGCAAGTATTAATCCGTTATTTCGTAAAATCCGCATTGATTCTCTGTAATAGGCGCTGTAATTTTGTTTGTCGGCATCGATAAAGACAAGGTCGGTCTCTGCATCCGGCAGGGTCTTCAGGATGCCTATTGCCTCACCCAGGTACAGGGTGATTTTAGAGCCGCTGGGGCTTTGATCAAAGAATTCCTGAGCGATCTTCGCGTGATCAGGATTATGCTCAATAGTCAGGATTTCGCCTCCCTCGGGCAGAGCCTCTGCCATGGCAAGGGCTGAATAACCGGTGAAGGTGCCGATTTCCACGATTCGCTGCGCTCCGGAGAGCTGGACTATTAACTGCAGAAAACGGCCTTCGACACGTCCGGTGAGCATATTGGGATAGGGTGTCCTTGTGAGGGTAAAGTCTTCGACCTCCTCGATGAGAGCCGACAGGGGAGTTGTATGGTCTGATGCATACTCTTCCGCCTCCCTGGCCACGATATCCATGTAGGAGTATATGCCGGCCGCGTTGTCAGATTGCCTGTCCGGTCTCCCGGTATGATTTCGTTTTTTCAGCGCTTTTGCCTCGACTATTATGCAACGTTAACATTGACACTACTTAATTGCATCAAGCACCTCTCCGTTCATGGAGCCCTCGAGGGCCTTCACATACGCGGCCGCAACCACTTCAACAGGAGTACCGATGGCCGGGTCCATATTGAAGGCCTTGAGCGTATCGATTACCCAATTGGGGCTTACGATGTTTATGCGGATGTTCGGGGCATCTCCAGCCCTGCAGCTCGTCCGAAACCTTCGAGCGCCGAGTTTACCAGACTGATCGCAGTCGATCCTATCATGGGCTTGCGGCTTAATATGCCGCTCGTTAACGTAATTGAACCATTGTCATTAACGTAATCTATCCCGAGCCTGACCAAATTCACCTGCCCCATCAGTTTGCTGTCAAGGCCGAGTGCAAAGTCTGCATCAGTAAGGGAGGTCATTGGACCGAATTTCGCAAGCCCCGTTGCACTGATCACTGCATCGACCCGTCCTATGGTCTCAAACATCCTTGCAATGGATGCCTTGTCAGCAATATCGACCTTGATCACGGATTTGCTGAAGCTTACCGGGACCACTTCGTGACGGTTGCCAATGGCCTGCACGATAGCCCTGCCTATTGTTCCTGTTGCACCTATAACAATGACCTTCATGGCTTGATCCTCCTGTGTACCTATTCCCGCTGCCAGCTAATTGCTGACTGCTAAACGCTCACAATTCAAGTATAGCATCGTGTCGCAGGTTTACAAGTGGCTGTCCTGCCCTTATTTGACCACGTTCACTTGGGCTGGGCCGCGCTGCACGGTGCGATGATAATCTACCGCCGGCTCGCCAAATGCCATGGCGTAACCGAGCATATGATCATCGGGAATACCGAGCCGCCCGGACAGGTCTGGCAGTAGCGAGAGAACCATCATAAACAGCCCGTCCCAGACCGTTCCAACCCCGCGAGCGTGGGCCATAAGCTGGAAGGTAGCCAGGGCGATATGGGTATCCTGGACCGGGCAGGGTGAATTCTTGGGGGCACTAGTCAGCAGCAGATGGGGAGCGCCACGAAAAATGATGTCCTTACCTTCGTCCTGCCAGCCCTTGAGTGCCATGCCCATATATTGGCCGACGAAACCTTCCGGCAGTTTGCCTACTTCTTTCAGTTTGGCAAGTCCACTCATCACCTCTTCCCGTAGTCTAGCCATGACCTTGGCCTCCCTGACAACGGTGAACAACACCGACTGGCTGTTAACCCCAGTGGGAGCATAGCAGGCGATGGCCAGGAGTTCATCAATCAGGGATTGCGAAAGATCTTTGCCGGTATATCGGCGGACTGCCCGCCGCCCCTTGATCAGGATTTCCAACTGACCGGGGTCCACCATATTGCCAGATAACTTGGTGCTGGCTCCGGGATCCTTGCCGAGGATCGAGACCGCACCAGTCGGACAGACGGCCAGACAGTGCTGGCATCGGTAGCAACGCGCCTCGTCGGTAATCTTGGGGTAACCATCCATGGCGATTATACCGGCCGGACAATCGGCCGCGCACTCGCCGCACTGGGTACAGATTTCTTCGTTGATACTAAACTGAATCATAAATTCCTCCTTCGGGACTGATTATTCGGAAAGGCTCGATTTCACTCTTAGTAGATATCAATAATAACTTACACCATTTTAAAGATATTGAAAAGTGATGACTTCAAGTGGACAGAGAGAGGACCTAGCCTGGAGCCGGATAGTTTTGACAGATGATAGATTTCGTCCCGTACTTAGTTTGGAATCAGCGCATGAACGCAGGGTTGCGATAATATTTGTGTCCCCTTGTAATAAACACTGGGATGATCTTGAGTAGTAGTGCATGTTTTAACTGCTAATCAACGCCGAAAGACGAAATTGCCCTTGCTATACGAACTTCGTATATTAACGGTAATAACGACAAAATACGAAATGCTACAAATATTGCCTCATTGATTTTATTGAATTATTTTCTTTCTTCAATCCATTGTTTATGCTATATTCTGTCCATGATCGCAGAAAACAGGAAGTTCGTATAGTAATATGTTCGGTGCAAATAAATAAATGAAAGATGAATTCTTAAACGATGCCCACAAATGGCTCCATGACGGAATGGATGAAGTGAAAGCACGGGCAATAAAAAATAAATATCGACGTGATTTTGAAAAGCTTGACCTTAAACAAATAAGTAAAAAGAATGAAAGCCAATTGATTTTGTGGCGGTCTGCGTTTCCCGAAGATAGTCCCCAGTACCAATTCGCAACACACGAATTAGACAAAAAGAAATTATACCGCAATCTACGGTGGTTAGCGGTCATTGCTTTAATAGGGGCTTCTGCTACCATATTCGGCATCCTCTATAAATCCAAAACCCAAATTCCACTACAAGAAAAGACCATATCTCATACACAACAAGAAACCACCAAGTCTCAATTACCTGAGCATAACAACAAGAGCATGACTTCTCCTTCTTCGCCCGCTGCAGAAACCGGGAAAGAATCCGAATCACAGACGACAAAGAAGAAAATAAAATGAACGGCCACAGAACACGCACATCCAGGCCGACCGGGAATATGCGCTTTTTGGTTTCAGCCTTTTGCCGGTTCCCCGGCGGCTGATGTTTTTCGTTCGCCACGCTGAAATGATATGAACCCAATAGTTCGACTTGCAGCAAGCGCTCTCCCGGCGAGAAAGAGATATCCATTTGCTGGTGCTGGAGTGTCAAAGGATGCTGGCATCCCTACGGCATGGGATCTAATGCTGAAGACGGCAGGCCTTCTGTACGCAGCCGATACCAAACGAAGTTGATCGGAATATTAACCTCGAAAAATGGTTTACTAACAGTAAGTACGCCGCACTGGAATATGCAGAATTAATCAGACTGATTTATCCTCATTCCCCGGACCAGCAACATTTTCTTAAGCAATATCTAATGGATCATGAAATCGGCGGACTCGCACTTGGCTATCGCTGAAATGGCAAGGCGCGGCATCATTCGTGCGATAGTTACAACGAACTTTGATCATTTTACTGTTGAAAAGGCTCTCGAAAAGCGTGGACTTGAAGTCCAGGTGATATCTACCGATGAGGATTTGGAAAACACTGAGACCTTTGATCCACTGCAAGGCAATACGAGTATATAAACCTCATGGAACGCTCGGTCGTGGAGCCCTTAAAAATACGCCAAAAGAGTTGGAAAGATTGTCTCCTTTAATGGAGACAGAACTAATCCGAGTTATGAGTGACCACGGTATCATCGTTCTCGGCTACGCGGGGACAGATTTAGACATACAAAAAATTTTCGAGGGACGACGATCCAATCTATATCCACTTTTTTGGGTTGACCCAAACCAGCCAAAAGGACAAATTGAGGAGATCTTAAAGAGAGGCGACTACACATATATTCATTGCAAGAGTGCCGCAAAGTTCATCCAGGATTATATTGAGCTTCTTGGCCGCCTAGAAAGCATAGCCCCCACTACTGGCATATCACCAACCATACCTGATGTGCGGAGAGCTCTTGCTACGTCCGAAGAGCCCGTAGTACCAGTCTTTTCAGAGTTTCTTGTCACTTATTTTCTGATCTTCAAACCAGCAGTCCGGATTTCACACAGTTTTCAGATTATGATGAGGCAATCGTGGATCAAATCAGTCGAGGTCTTCCCTTATCACAACGCTTTATTGATGCTGCCCTCTTAGCCGCAAAATACGCAAATGCTGGCGCAGCTGAAGAGCTCTATTCATTTTTTGGTAAAGTTCTTACGACATATACTGTGCCTGATGGTTTTTCGGGAAGTTACAGAGAGACAGATTTTGACGGGTTTCGTTTTATTGGTTATGAGATGTTCGTCACCTTTGTTGCAACGCTTATTCGCAATGATCATTGGATTTTATTGGGGCAACTACTCTCGCAAGATATTTTTGTAGATAAAAAATATGATGGCGGATATTATCCTTTTACGAGGATTAATCGATATGTCGCGTCGTTAGACAATATCCGAAACAAGCGCTTGGACGCTCGCCGCATCAGTATTATGGCGGATATGCTTAAAGACAGGTATTCCAATAGCCAGTTAAAGGAATTGATAAGCCATCAGGAATTTCTTGAAGCGGATTATTTTTTATTCATGAGAACGGTCTCACATCAGGAAGATTTAGAATATCTCAGTGATGTCTGGTGTCCTAGAGCCTGCGTTTGGCTTGATCGGCCGCCAGTTTACATATTGAAATCGGAAAGCAGGCGGTTCCTCGAGCACATGCTGCCAGCTACTGGTTTTGAAAATGCAGATACTTTTATTCAAAACTTTTCATCCAAGCATGGTGTTTTTACACGCTACTTCAGGTCGGGCTGGAAAGACGATCCATTAGAATACTTCGACACTAAGAAATTCGGGCAACGAAAATGAATGGCGACCAAATCCATCCAGCCTGACACGGGTTAAGCGTTTTTTGGTTTTGGAACGAGCTGGTTTCCCGTGCGGCTGATGGTCAGCGTTATACCTGTTTCATTAGGTAATCCTCAATAATTTCATTTCCCAATAACTGCGGAGTCGGAGGGTGAATCGCGCACCGTCTCCCAGAGCAGCAAAGGTGGAGGTTATCAGGTGAAACGTAAAGGACAAGCATCCTCAGGCAGACCGTGACTTACTGGGAACAGCCCTATCTCCCGGCAGTGCTAACCCTTGCAAAGAAGCAGCCTCAGTTTGCGCCTTGTCATAAACATACGTTAGGTCACTGAGTGGGCTATTACAATACAGTTCAATCCGATGATGACCCTTCGTTCGTCAATTCAGTCTCATTCTTCGGCGTCTTTTCAGCATCTGTGGACTCGGTCTCCGAAGAAGTCCCGGTTTTTGCTCCGGGCTTTGGCCGGCGTCTACCCCACGACCTTGGTCTTTTAGTGCGCCTCTCAGCCTCGGGCCTGAACTCGGATGTATGATCAGCCTGATGATCTCTGTCATGTTCGCTCCCGTGCTCCGCTCTTTTCTCTCCCCCTGCCCCCGACTGTTGCTCAGGGAAAGGTTTCGCTGATGTCTCTTCGTTCCCGGCCTCCGTCTGCATAGGCGCTACCGCAGGTGTGCCCCCTGTCTCGTCAGCCGGGCCTGTTTTCTGACCATACTTGGGCCGACGTCTCCCCGTGACCTGTACTGCGCTTTGGTTTCCTCTCAGACTCGGTCTTCTGCCCGGTTTCATCCTCAGGCTTATGGCCTGTTTCAGCCTCAGCCATGTCCTCGGTTTTGTGTTCGACTTTATGTTCAGGTTCAGGCTTATGTTCAGGTCTTCGCTCAGTCTTATGCCCGGCCTTATGTTCAGCCTTTCGCTCTGTTTTATGTTCTGCCCTGAATTCAGTCCTTTTCTCTTCTGCTGCAGAGGTCTTTTCTTCCCCTATCTTTTCAACTGTTATAGTATACTGGCCAGGGAAAAGTTTCGTGTCGGCTATCAGCCTGACAGATACCTTGTCCTCTTTTTCGATCTGGGCTATCTCGTCCCTCTTCATATTAACAAGGTAATTCATGCTCTCAACCGGCAGTTTGCAGGTTATGGCCTTTATGCCTCCCTTGGCAGCCCTTGTATTGATTTCCCTGAAGGCTGTAATAGCGACCATCTCGTCTGTCATAACAATGCCGGCGCCGCTGCAGGCCTCGCATTTCCTGTTGATCGATTCGAAATAGGCGGTCCTCATCCGCTCCCTCGTCAGCTCGACCATCCCGAACTTTGATATGCCGCTGATCTCAGTGTGTGCCTTGTCCAGACTCAGCGCTGTCTTGAGCGTTGTTTCTACAGTCCTCCTGTTTTTTGAGGATTCCATGTCGATGAAATCTATAACGATCAGCCCGCCTATGTCCCTGAGCCGAAACTGCCTGGCCACTTCGTCTGCTGCCTCGACATTGGTCTTGAGGGCTGTTGCCTCAACATTTTCTTCCTTCCTGCTCCTGCCTGAATTAACGTCTATAGCAGTAAGGGCCTCTGTCTTGTCTATCACAAGGTAGCCTTTTGAAGGCAGATACACATGTCTTTCATTGAGCCTCGCGATCTGCTCTTCAATGTTATGATTGAGAAATATGGGCTTCCTTTCCTTGTAGAACTTTATATTTATTTTGCGCCACGGCAGGGTCTTTGTCAGAAACTGCTTCGTATTTTTGTAGGCTGTCTGATCGTCAATAAGCACCTCAGTAACGTCGTCGGTCAGGTAGTCACGCACAGTCCTCACTGCAATATCCTGCTCTTTGTATATAAGCGCAGGGGCAGAGACTTTTTTCGATTCTGCCTGGATCTTGCTCCAGAGTTTGGTGAGATACTTCAGGTCATTGGAGAGTTCCTCGCTCGTCTTTTCGCTGCAGGCGGTCCTGAGAATAAACCCCATGTCTGCCGGGAGCTTCAGGCTGCTGAATATCTCCTTCAGCCTTTCCCTGTCCTCCCTGTCCTCGATCTTTCTGGATATGCCGACACGCTGCTGTCCGGGCATCATGACGATATACCTGCCGGGTATGGATATATATGTCGTCAGGCTGGCCCCCTTAGTGTCCCTCTCGTCTTTTTCGACCTGCACAATAAGTTCCTGGCCTTTTGTCAGGACATCCTGTATCCTCGCCCTTTTGCCTTCGGCCTTCTTCTGGAAAAATTCCGGATTGATCTCCCTCATCTGCAGAAAGCCCTGCTTTTTCTGGCCGAAATCCAGAAAGGCCGCCTGAAGGCCGGGCTCTATGCGGACTACTGAGGCCTTGTATACATTCCCCCTGAGATGCTCTCTGCCTGAGGCCTCTACATAAAAATCAACCAGCAGGTCGCCTTCAACTATAGCGACCCTTTTTTCTTCCGCGTGCAGCGCGTTTATCAATATCTTTTTTTTCATATTTTTCCTTAATTAATCGTTTTTATTTTCATTGCCGGAATTTTCAGTTATGATACTGAATTCCGGAGTTTTATGCACAAAATGTATGGATTCGCTCAATAAAAGCTCAGGGTATTTTACTGTCGCCTCGATGATCTCGGCAAGAGGAAAATCTGCATACATGCCCGTCAGGGAATTGAATCAGCAGAAAATGCCTCTTAAGCAAAAAACAGCGCCTTGCATGCCCGTCCTTCTCAGGCAGTGGAATAATGATATGCTCAATATCCTCCTCAAGATTATAACGCCTTACCAGTTCATCTATTTCTTCCACAGTAAACCAGTCCTGCCCATCCAGATTTCTTATGATTATATCATGACCATTATATAGGTTTATCATCCTGGGGCGATATCATAATCGCAGCCCACAGCGAAAACGGGTCCGGATTTATGTCGTCAATCCCCTCAGGGAAGGTCTTCATGAAGATGTCCCTGTTCTTCAGATAACGCAATACCATAGCGTCCAGCAATTCCATGGGGACGGACTGCAATAATTCGCTGTCATGACCCTCCGCTATCTTTCTTACCAGCTCATTGATGTTTTCACGCTCTTTTATGAGCAACCCGAGGTTCTCTTCCTCTGTCCTGTTTTTGGCCCTGCTTTATGGAAGCTATCATACCTTCCGGCGTCAAAATCTCCTTCATCACCTTTACGCTTTTTTCGAATATCTCTTCTGCCTTCATTGTCTCCTCTTATTCATTTGTATTCTACTAATATCATATGATACAGAGTAAATAACCAGTCTAGTCAATATCAGCCTTCAGCGGATCAGCTTTCAGCCAGAAATGGCTAAAAAGTCGAATAATCAGTGCTTTCACTCGCTTATGAGCCGCTTAAATTATGCTTTCAGCTGATAGCTTATTGCTGACGGACATGAACGCTTACAATAACCATTTGCAAGTCAAATCTCAAACATTAAACCTGAAATTTATAATGTCCCCGTCCTTTACTTCATAAGTCTTGCCTTCCAGCCTTAAAAGCCCCTTTTCGCGCGCGCCGGCCATGCCCCCGCAGGCCATAAAGTCATCGTAAGAGACAAGCTCAGCGCGTATGAACCCTCTTTCTATATCAGAATGGATCTTCCCTGCGGCCTTTTGCGCGTTCATTCCCCTGTTGATGGTCCATGCCCTGACCTCATCTTCACCTGCTGTGAGAAAAGAAATAAGACCGAGGAGATCATAGGAAACCCTGATCAATCTGTTTAAGGCAGGCTCTGCAATCCCGAGGTCCTCCAGAAAAACACTGCGCCTCTTCAGGAGAAAGCTGCGCTATTTCCATCTCTATCTTTCCGCACAGACTCAGGATCTTGACCTGTCTGCCTTTGAAAATCCCCTCCAGTTCAGAAATAGTCTTTGCAGTACTTTCAGAGGTTATATCAGATTCAGCCACATTCAGCACAATGACCTCAGGCTTTATGGACATAAACTGCAGATGCCTCATCGCCTTTTGTTCTTCTTCTGAAAAATCCAGGTCCCTAAGAGGAATTTCCTGTTCAAGGCTCTCCTTGCATTTAAGGAGAAGCTTCTTTTCAGCCTCATCAGGTTTTTTCCCTCTCTTTGCCCCCTGCTCCATCCTCTCCAGCCGTTTATCAATCAGTTCGAGGTCCCCAAATATCATCTCCAGCTCAACAGTCTGAGCGTCTCTTCCGGGATCTATATCCCCAAGAGGATGGACTATCACCTCATCTTCAAAGGCCCTTATCACATGGACAATCGCGTCAGTGTCCTTTATAAGCTCAAAGACCTTCTTGTTTTGTTCTATATCTCCTTTTGTGAGACCTATATAATCAATATACTCCACTGTCGCATATGTGGTTTTCTTGGGTTTATATATCTCAGAAAGCCTCTCCAGTCTGCTATCGGGCACCCTGACCACTCCAACATGAGGCTCTGCTGCCTGTGAAGGGTATATGGTGGTCTCAACATTCAGGCCGGTAAGTGCGTTGAATATCGTTGTCTTCCCTGTATTGGCAAGTCCTATAATAGCTACTTTCAATGTTTTCTCCTTTTGCCTGATTATTCGTTGTGTTCATTATAACTGATTCTGCTGTTGGTTTGCCTGTGAAGCGCCCTGTATGCAGCGAATGTTTGACCACCTGAAAAATGTTCCTTAAAATCAATCATGCGAAAGTGGCGGAACTGACAGACCTGCGCGGCAGGCAGAGGCGGACGCAGCTTATTCAAGACTGTAGCAACAATTTTAACTGAATGTAACGAACTGCACCGCAGGAATGCGGCCGCCTCAGCCCTGACACGTACGGCAATGCATCGATGTCGAGGGCCTCTGAGGCGTAGCGACCTGCATGCCGCACACCTCTGATCCAGATTCACTCCCGGGTGCTGCTAAAGAGGCTCAACCTAATGAACTGACGATACGCACCGTTACACTATCCATACCATAGCCCCCGCCACTGCAGGGTCATTCACACTGCCATAAATGTCACTATTCCATTATCATAGTCGTGCGTAATTCCGATACTCCAACAACACTTTGTCTCTTTTATGGAGTGATAGCCCCTGTCGCCAAGCGCTGAAGCTGAATGCGGAAATGTTGCTGTCACCAGCTCGCACCTCATCTTGTCTGGCATTAACAAGTGTCATAACAATCGAGCCGTCAGACCTTATTCTCTGCGTTGCCGTTGATTGCCGATTTCCAGCCCTCAGGTCTGATTGAAAGACCTTGCAGGGCAAGTGCCCGCCTCCTACATCGGTCAGCCCGAGACGCAAATCAAAGAACGTATCCACAGTTTGTGAGCTAGTGGCTGTCAAACACAATATCACCCAAAAATACGCTCGCCTCTGCCTGTGCTGCCTGCAAAGACATCACCATCACCATGAGCAGCATCAGATAAACCACCTTTTTCATAGCAACCCTCCTGTTTCACAAAGTAATGATCTAAAAAAAGATCCGCGCAGCAAACCTGCGCAGACTCCGTCATTACCATCGTCTCCTCTTTCCTGACTCGCCTCCTTTCGATAGGAATTCAGCATAAGATCAGTATACCAAGGCAAAGGAAATTGTCAACACAGAAGTGACACCGAAACAACTCCAGCTTATCGAGATCTGACCGCCAACTTCAAGAAATTACTTCCGGAGTGCTTCACTGATAATATATGGCTGCTCCCCATTCCTGACTTGTCCATGCCCAGAATTTCAGCCCATTTCTATCTGTTGATTAACAGCAGGTCATTATGATATATTTTCCGTGTCAGAGGGGCATTCTTATTCACGAGATTTCCTCATGATAGTTTCCTTACGCCAACCGGCCGTCAAGGGATACGCCGGTCAATACGAACAACAAGAGGATAGAGCATATGCAATACAAAGCCTGGTTTCAATGCATCAACGAAAAGTGCAAAGAGCGCTATCCGCTCAACACAATAATCTACCGCTGCAAGACCTGCGACTCGCTGCTTGAAGTACAGCACGACATTAATGCCCTGGCCCGCCGCGATGCAAAGGCGTGGATGAAGCTCTTTGAGGACCGCTACAAGTCCACCCAGTGGCCCTACGGCTCAGGCGTATGGGGCAAAAAGGAATGGATACTCCCGCAGATAGCAGACGACAACATAGTCTCGCTCTATGAGGGCGGCACCAACCTTTTCTGGGCCGAGCGTTTCGGCAAGCTAATCGGCATCGATAATCTCTGGATCAAACTCTGCGGCAACTCCCACAGCGGCTCATTTAAAGACCTGGGCATGACAGTACTCGTTTCGCAGGTAAAGCAGATGATCAGCGAGGGCGCGCCTATCCAGGCCGTGGCCTGCGCCTCAACAGGAGACACCTCCGCAGCTCTGGCAGTATATTGCGCAGCTGCCGGCATACAGTCCATAGTACTTCTGCCAAAGGGCAAGATCTCTATCGCGCAGCTCGTTCAGCCGATAGCAAACGGCGCACTGGTGTTGTCTTTGGACACTGACTTTGACGGCTGCATGCGCATTGTGAGGGAGATCACCAAAGACGAGACAATCTACCTGGCCAATTCCATGAACTCCCTGCGCATAGAGGGGCAAAAGACAGTCGGCATCGAGATAGTCCAGCAGTTCGACTGGGAGATACCGGACGTTATAATCATTCCAGGCGGCAACCTCGGGAATGTCTCAGCCCTGGGCAGCGGCCTGCTCATGATGCGTGACCTGGGGCTGATCTCCAGGCTGCCGCGCATTGTTGTTGCCCAGGCAGAGCGCGCAAATCCGCTCTACCGCTCCTATCTGAAGAACTTTGAAACCTTTGAGCCTATGGAAGCCCAAAAGACGCTGGCCAGTGCGATCCAGATCGGAAACCCGGTCAGTATTCGAAAAGGCGATCCGCACGCTTAAACAGTTCAACGGCATTGTCATGGACGCAACAGAGCAGGAGCTCTCAGACGCAGCAGCCCTCGGCGATAACACAGGCATGTTCAACTGCCCTCATACAGGAGTCGCGCTTGCTGCATTGATAAAACTGCTCAAGGCAGGCAAAATCGACAAGTCCGAGCACGTTGTTGTCATATCAACAGCCCATGGACTCAAGTTCACTGACTTCAAGGTCAAATATCACGAGGGGACGCTGGATTTCCCCTGCCAATACGCCAATAAACCGATTGAGCTGCCGGCGCGTGTTGATGCTGTCAAAGAAGCGCTCCACAACGCATTGAAGAAAAGGGGAGAAATAAATGGCTAACAAAAATTCAAACGCAAAGAACTGGAAACCAGCCACGCTCGCCATCCACGGCATGGGCAGGCTTCCCAAGGCCCACCATGCGGTTTCCACTCCGATCATGCACACCTCCAATTACTACTTCGACACTGCTGACGAGGTTGAAGATTTCATGCGTGCCAAGGGACAGGGCAAGGTAATCCGCGAGCACGAATACGCCCGCTACGGCAACCCCACCCAGATAGAGACAGAACGCAAGCTTGCTGCCATCGAAGGGGCAGAGAGAGCTGTACTATATTCCTCCGGCATGGCAGCGGTGCTGCTTGTTATAATGACCTATATGAAGCCTGACGGACACATCATCTTCACCGGTGATTGCTACCGCCAGACGCGTGACTTTGCAACGAACTTCCTTGGGAAGTTCGGCATAGAGCACTCTATTGTTGACCCGACTGCCGAGGCCATCGAACATGCGATCAAACCGAACACGAACATCATTTTCACAGAGTCGCCCACGAACCCTTACCTGCGTGTGCTGGACATCCCTGCCATCGTAAAGGTTGCCAAAGAGCGTAATATCCTGACCATCATTGACGCTACGCTGGCTACACCTTACAACATCAAGCCGATAGAGATGGGAGTGGATGTTGTGCTGCACTCAGCCACCAAGTATCTGGGAGGCCACAACGACCTCATGGCAGGCGTGGCGCTCGGTTCAGATAAACTGATGAACGACCTTTACAAGATGCAGCGCATGATAGGCGCAACTCCCGGGCCGCTGACGTGTTTCCTGCTTGAGCGCGGGATGAAGACCTTCGGGATGCGCATGGAGCACCACAACAAGGCAGGACTGGCCGTCGCCCAAATGCTGGAGGCCCATCCGAAGATCGAGAAGGTCTGGTACCCTGCCCTTGAGTCGCACCCTGACCACAAGCTCGCGACAGAGCAGATGAAGGGCTTTGGCAGCGTCATCAGTTTTCTTGTCAGGGGCGGCAACACTGAAACAAGGAAGTTCATCGACGCCCTCGAACTTTTCCTGATCACGCCGAGTCTCGGCGGCAGCGAGAGCCTGGTCACGCAGATGTGGGCCATGTCCTTCTTCGACTACCCGGAACAGTTCCGCAAGGACATCGGCATGGTGGACAACCTCGTCAGACTCGCCCTTGGCCTGGAGGATGTAGAGGACCTGATCACTGACCTGAAGCAGGCATTGGACAAGATCTAAACTGCGGTCCGGCTGCAGGATCGCTGACCTTGAATTCGGGAATGGTTACAAATTACGATGCATCTCTACAGTTCTGCAAAAAATGTATGTCTTGATACAAAAATCATTTCTCTGCGTCTTCGCTTAGAATGCGATAAGTCATCCGATTCGAATCTCTGATGCGACTTACGGACGCTTACCTACTTTTGGACTGCTGTTGACTGCGTCTCTGTCAGAATTATATTCAGAGATCTATAAAGGCTTACTGATATGAGAACATGCATTGTTCTGACTATAATGTTAATGTTTCCAGGTATCTGTATGGCCGCTGACAGAGCATATAATAAAACCGAAATTTCAGTTGATAAAAAGCAATTGTACTTTTCTGTTGAAAAACTTACCTCTCTCAGTCCACCTAGAAATTACGAGAACATCGACTCCCTCAATAAGGCGGCTGATTTCATTAAAGGCGAATTTCTTAGATATGGTTACAGCCCGGTTGAACAGAGATACATCATCAGAGGTTTTGAATATAGAAACATCATTGCATCTTATGGGCCAGAAACTGCGCCAAGGTTCATCGTAGGCGCACACTATGACGTAGCAGGCGAACAGCCGGGCGCTGACGACAATGCCTCAGGAATTGCCGGTCTCCTGGCCGTGGCAGAACTTTTTAAAAAACATTCTCCAAAAATGAACTTAAGGATAGACTTTGTTGCGTACACCCTTGAGGAGCCTCCTTTTTTCAGAACAAAAGAAATGGGAAGTTTTATCCATGCAAAGTCATTGCATGACAACAAGGTCAATGTACTGGGCATGCTGAGCCTTGAGATGATAGGATACTATTCAGATTCCCCGAAATCTCAATTCTATCCTTTGCCGTTTATGAAGCTTTTTTATCCGACAAAGGCTGATTTCATCGGGGTCGTAGGCAACTTTGCCAGTTCAAAGCTGATTAAACATTTCAAAAATACAATGAAGCTCACAGCCATTGATGTTGAGAGTCTCAAGGCCCCTGCCTGTCTTATCGGCATAGACTTTTCAGACCATATGAACTACTGGAAGTTCGGGTATCCGGCGATCATGCTCACAGACACAGCCTTCTACCGCAACTTTAATTATCATTCAGTGTCCGATACGATCTATACCCTGAACTTTGACAAGATGAAGGAGGTTGTAAAAGGAGTCTATTGGGCCTTGATTAATCTGGAGGACAGGTAGAGTTTTGCTTAAATAGAGTTTGTGTATAATTCTCTCTTCCTCTTCGTCATTCGCTTGAGGCGCCTACTGTTGGCCCGAAATCTTTAATCAGAATCCATTGCTTTCAAGAGATTTTGGATCCCCGGGTCAAGCCCGAGGATGACTAACTTCTTAACTTTATACAGAGACACTAATTAATGAATCACTGTAATAAGTGTGATAATATGGAATCAAATCCCGGCAAATGAGGGGGAGGCCCGATGATCATAGGCATTCCTAAAGAGATCAAGAAAGAGGAGTACCGCGTTGCGATAACGCCAGCCGGAGTCACAGAGCTGAAACAGGACGGACATACAGTCCTGATAGAGACAGATGCCGGCAAAGGCAGCGGGTTTTCTGATGATGACTATCTGGCTGCTGACGCTGATATTGTCGACAAGGAGACGCTATTTAAAAAGTCGGAACTGATAGTGAAGGTGAAAGAGCCGCTCCCTGATGAATACGACTTCATCAGAGAAGGACAGGCAGTATTTACCTATCTGCATCTGGCGCCAAACCGCCAGCTTACTGAATTCCTGCTCAGAAAACGGATAACAGGACTCGCCTATGAAACCCTTGAAAAAGACGGGACCCTTCCTCTTCTGTCTCCGATGAGCGAGATAGCAGGCAGGATGGCCCCGCTTGTCGGTTCATTTTATCTTCAAAAGATCCATAATGGAACAGGTGTTCTTCCCTCTGGTGCGACGACTGTGAGGCCTGCAAAGGCACTGATTTTAGGCGCAGGCGTTGTTGGAAGTAATGCAGCCCGTGTTTCTGTTGGCATTGGGATGGACACGGTCGTGATAAGCACGGGTGTTGAAAGATTGCAGCGGATAGACGAGATGTTCATGGGAAGGGTCAAGACGCTTTCGTTTACATTGCATCAGGTGGCAGAAGAGATAAAGGATGCTGACCTGGTAATAGGCGCTATCCTGGTGCCTGGCAGCAGGACGCCTGTTATTATAACCAGGGAGATGCTCAAGACCATGAAACCCGGTGCAGTGATCGTAGACGTCTCAGTAGACCAGGGAGGCTGTGCCGAGACCTCAAGACCGACTACGCATGACAATCCTGTCTATGTGGTCGACGGGATTATCCATTACGCAGTAGCCAATATGCCCGGAGCATATCCAAGGACCTCCACCCTGGCGCTCACAAACGCCACACTGCCATACATTAAAAAAATAGCTGAAATCGGCATAGAAGATGCGATTGAAGAAGAACCTGCGATTATGAGCAGTCTGAATACCTATAAAGGGAAGGTTAAGAACAAGGCCCTTGCCGATTCAATTGGATATAAAATATTATCTGTGGTGTAGTCCTAAAGAAACTGTTAATTTGCATATAAAAAAGGCACTATCCTGCTTCCTGCAGAATAGTGCCTTAGAATAATTCCGAGTAAATACGTTACTCTACTTTATTCTTCTCAGCTCAGAGAGCTGGATCCTGGTGACAGCCCTTTCAAGTGCAGTCTCCGCCCGGTGAAAGTCAATATGTTCAGCCTGCTTGAGTCTTTCCTCAGCCCTCTTCATCGCTGCCTTTGCCCTCTCGAGATCGATCTCATCAGAGAGTTCAGCGCTGTCTGCAAGTATAAGGACTTTCTCGGCTCCGACTTCTGCATAACCCCAGTTTACAAAGAAGTATTTTGTTGTGTTGCCCGTCTTGCTGACAAGAATGCCAACCTTCAGTGTGGTCACAAAGGGCACGTGTCCGGGAAGTATCCCGAACTCTCCCTCGCTCCCGCGTTGCAGTGACCTCATCGACCTCTTCACTGAAAACAAGTCCCTGAGGTGTTACTATTTCAAGAAGAAGTTTTCCTTCTGCCATTGTTCTTACCTCGACCAGCCGAGTTTCTTTGCGTTCTCCTCGACCTCTTCGATAGCGCCGGTCATATAGAATGCCTGCTCAGGCACGTCATCGTATTCTCCGTTGACAAGCGCCTTAAAGCTCTTTATGGTTTCTTCAACCTTTACATATTTGCCCGGCCTGCCTGTAAAGACTTCAGCAACATGGAAGGGCTGGCTGAGGAACCTCTGGATCTTTCTTGCCCTGGAAACCGTTATCTTGTCGTCTTCTGAAAGCTCTTCCATACCAAGTATCGCGATGATGTCCTGAAGTTCCTTGTACCTCTGGAGGACCTTCTGAACACTTCTTGCAACAGCATAATGCTCCTCGCCGATGACCTTGGGATCGAGGATCCGGGATGTTGAATCAAGCGGGTCAACAGCAGGATAAATCCCGAGTTCTGAGATCTGTCTGGAAAGAACGACTGTGCCGTCAAGGTGTGTAAAGGCAGTCGCAACAGCAGGGTCCGTAAGGTCGTCAGCAGGAACGTAGATCGCCTGCATGGATGTGATAGCGCCTTTTTTAGTTGTCGTGATTCTCTCCTGCAAGATACCCATGTCAGTGCCGAGCGTAGGCTGGTATCCAACAGAGGAAGGCATTCTGCCAAGCAGTGCTGAAAGTTCCGCGCCTGCGAGAGTATATCTGAAGATATTGTCGATAAAGATAAGAACGTCCTGTCCTTCATCCCTGAAGTATTCAGCAGCAGTAAGCGCTGTGAGCGCGACCCTCGCCCTTGCTCCGGGCGGCTCGTTCATCTGGCCGTATATGAGCGCAACCTTCGGGAGAACTCCGGAGTGCTTCATTTCACCGTAGAGGTCATTTCCCTCTCTCGTTCTCTCACCAACTCCTGCGAAGACCGAGACGCCACCGTGTTTCATGGCAATGTTATGGATCATCTCCATAATAACAACAGTCTTTCCAACACCCGCGCCGCCGAACATTCCCATCTTGCCGCCGCGGACAAAGGGGACGAGGAGGTCAAAAACCTTAACACCTGTCTCAAACACCTGAGTGACCGGTTCCTGTGAGGCAAAGTCAGGGGCAAGTCTGTGTATAGGAAGTCTCTTGTCGGATTTCACAGGGCCCAGCTTGTCGATAGGATCACCGACAACATTCAGGATCCTTCCAAGCGCTCCGGTCCCGACAGGCACGGTTATCGGCAGTCCGGTGTCGACAACCGACATTCCCCTGACAAGACCGTCAGTTGCCTGCATGGCAACAGTCCTGACCTTGCCATCGCCGAGGTGCAGAGCGACCTCAAGCGTAATGTCAAAATCAAGAGTGCCTTTAGCTGGATCGCCTTTCTGTTCAATCTTCAAGGCATTAAGGATGTCCGGCATCTTTTCTTCAAACTCAACGTCCACAACCGCACCGATAACCTGAGAGATCTTTCCTGTATTGCTCATTGGTTAACCCCCGAATATATTTTCATTTTTTCCTTCTCCTTTTTATCCTTTAAGGGCCTCGACACCGCCGACGATGTCCATGAGTTCCTTGGTGATTGTAGCCTGCCTTGCCTTGTTGTACTGGAGCGTCAGGCTTGATATCATATCATTTGCGCTCTTGGTCGCGTTCTCCATGGCCGCCATCCTTGCCGCCTCCTCGGAGGCCTGTGACTCAATGAGCGCCCTGAAGATCTGTATTTCAACGTTCTTTGGAATCAGCCTGCTGAATATCTCCTGCTTCGTAGGTTCGTAGATAAAATTATAGACAGGCAGCGCTTCTTCCGAAGACTCAATCGGGGCCAGAGGAAGAAGTTTTGCAATAACCACTTTCTGAGCAATTGCGGATTTGAACTCATTGTAGATAAGGATAACCTCATCTACTGATTCATCCGTATATTTTTCGATGATCTCGCCGGCAATCTCCTGGGCGTTTGCATAGGAGATCTTTCCGGAGATCCCTGTCCAGGCTTTTTTCAGCTCGACATTTCTGCGTTTGAAATAATCCCTGGCCTTTCTGCCTACGCAACTGATCGCAACGTCAAAGCCTTCTTTTTGCAGCTCGGCGATATGTTTTGTGCCGGCCTTCAGAATATTGGTATTAAAGGCCCCGCAGAGTCCACGGTCACTGGTAATAATCAGGACTTCGATATTTTTACGCGGTCTTACCGCAAGGAGGGGATGGATTCCCCTTCGAGCTCCGCCAGCAAGACTTGAGAGAATATTGCCCATCCGTTCAGCATAGGGCCTGAGTTCAAACATCCTCTGCTGGGCCTTTCTGAACTTCGCAGCTGATACCATCTTCATAGCCTTGGTGATTTTGCTGGTGCTCTGTACGGCCTTTATTCTTCTCTTTATATCTCTTAATGTAGCCATGTTATTCCTTTATATCAAACAGGATTATGCCTGAAAGGCCTTTTTGAATTGATCCAGGGCCGCGATCATCTTCGGCTTGAGTTCGTCGTCAATGGCCTTCTTGTCTCCCAGTTCCTTCATAACGTCTGCCTTGCTGTCTCTCATGAAACGGAGGACCTCTTGCTCAAACTTTTTCACTGATTCCACCGGGATGTCGTCAAGGAAGCCCTGGGTGGCTGCAAACAGGACCAAAACCTGTTCGACCATCGACATCGGCACATACTGGTCCTGCTTGAGGAGCTCGACCATCCTCTTTCCTCTTTCGATCTGGGCCAGCGTAGACTTATCAAGGTCGCTGCCGAACTGTGCAAATGCAGCCAGTTCCCTGAACTGCGCAAGATCGAGCCTGAGAGTTCCTGCGACCTGCTTCATCGCCTTTGTCTGTGCAGCGCCGCCGACCCGGCTGACTGAAAGACCAACGTTAACAGCAGGCCTGACACCAGCATAAAAGAGTTCGGGTTCAAGATATATCTGACCGTCGGTAATCGAGATAACGTTAGTAGGGATATAACCGGAAACGTCACCGGCCTGCGTCTCGATGATCGGAAGAGCGGTCAATGAACCGGCCCCGAGCTCATCAGAGAGTTTTGCGGACCTTTCAAGCAGTCTTGAATGGAGATAGAAGACGTCTCCGGGGAAGGCCTCACGGCCTGGTGGACGCCTCAGGAGCAGTGAAAGCTGCCTGTAGGCTGTTGCCTGTTTGCTCAGGTCATCATATACGATCAGTGCATGCTTGCCGTTGTCTCTGAAGAACTCACCCATGGTGCAGCCGGTGTAAGGAGCTATATACTGGAGAGGCGCAGGCTCACTGGCAGTTGCTGAAACAATGATGGTATGTTCCATGGCGCCGTTCTCTTCAAGTATCTTCATAATGTTGGCGACATTCGACCGCTTCTGTCCGATAGCAACGTAGATGCAGGTAACGTCGCCGCCCTTTTGATTGATGATTGCGTCGAGTGCTACCGCTGTCTTTCCTGTCTGACGGTCACCGATGATAAGTTCTCTCTGGCCTCTGCCAATGGGGATCATGGCGTCAATGGCCTTAAGACCGGTCTGGAGAGGCTCGTGAACGGATTTTCTTTCAATAATACCAGGGGCGACAATGTCAACAATGCGCATCTCCTTGGTGTTGATCGGTCCTTTGCCGTCAATAGGCTGTCCAATAGCATTGACAACGCGTCCGCGCAGTTCGTTGCCCGCAGGAACAGACATAATCCTGCCTGTGCGCTTTACAATGTCGCCTTCATGGACAAAGGAGTCCTCACCAAAGAGAACTGCACCGACGGAATCCTCCTCGAGGTTCAGCGCCATACCCATAACACCGTTGGGGAACTCCAGAAGCTCTGATGCCATACATTTGTCGAGACCATAGATTCTCGCGATACCGTCACCGACAGATATAACAGAACCGACCTCGCTCACATCGACCTTCTTTTCGAAATCTGCTATCTGTTTTCTTAAAAGTTCACTGATTTCGTCTACCTTAATCTCCATTGAATCACCCCTTTATAAGTTCATCTTTTAACAGTCTGAGCTGACCTTTAACACTGCTGTCATACATAGTGCTTCCCACCTTGACCAAAATACCGCCAAGGAGTGAAGGGTCCATGACATACTCTATATCAACATCCTTCTCCAAAAGCTTTTTCAGAGAGGCCTTAAGCCTTTCTTCATTCTTTGCGCTGATCTCTACAGGGGTCATCACAGTGGCCTTCGCCCTTTTCTTCTTTTCCAGATAGATCACTGTTGCTGCCTTTATGATTTCAGAAAGCGCGGAAACAACCCCGATCTGCGTAAGATGTATTACAACCTTGACCACCTTCTCAGACATGCCCAAGCTGGCAGCCACCTGTTTCAGTCCGCTCTCCCGCTCAACTGAAGAGAACCCAGGATTGACCAGAAGGCTCCGAAACTCCCTGCTCTTTGTCATCAGGTTCTCCAGAAGCGCGAGTTCAGCTAATGCCTTGGGGGCCTCTTCAACGCCCACAATATTGATAAAAGTCTTTGCGTATTTTTTGGCTTCTTTTACTGGTTTCAATTTTTACCCTCGATCTTCGCTAAAGATTCTTCAAGTAATTTTAACTGTTCATCTTTTGACAGTCTTTCTTTCAGCTTTTTCTCTGCAAGCTCCATCGCTATCTCTACAGCCTCTTGCTTTATAGACTCCTTTGGCCCTCTTTACCTCGTAATCGATATTGGTCCTGGCCTGTTCAAGGATCCTTGCCTTTAACTTGTCTCCCTCTGCCATAAGCCGTGCCTTTTCATTTTCACCCGACAGTTTAGCTCCCGCGATTATGTCTGCGATCTCCGAGTCCTTTAACTTAAGCCTTTCTTCAACTTCAGAGAGCGCCTTCTGGGCCAGTTCTTTTGCCTCACGTGATTCGCGAATAGACTGTTCAATAAGCTCAGTCCTCTTTTTGAAAAAGCCCTTGATGTCCATCTTCTTAAGCGCATAAACCATGACCCCGACAAGGATCAGAAAGTTGATGACCGGCCACAGATATGCCTTTAATACTGAGGCAGATTCCTCACCGCCGCCCTCACTGGCAAAAGCCACAGAAGCAAACAACAGTGAACAGTGAATAATGAACAGTGAATAGCTTGAAAATAAAGATTTAAACCCCTGCCCCTTGATTCTTGACTTGCTGACTTCTTTTCATCATGCATTTACCAGCTTTCTGACAATTTCATCAGAGAATTTTTCTATGTCAGCCTTGAGGGACTTCCGTGCCTTTTCTCCCTCGCTTCTTAATTCTTCCCTTGCTTTCTGAAGCATTCCGGCTGCTGTTGCCTCAGCATCAGACAGAAGTTTTTTCTGGACCTCAAGGCCTGCGTTCCTGTTGCCCTCAAAGACCTCTTTTGCCTTGCCTCTGGCATCCGATATTTCTTTATTCATGCGCTCGATGCCTTCTTCCTTTCTGCTGTTCATCTCTTTTGCAGCATCAATAGAACCCTTAATCGTGTTTTCTCTTTCCTGAAATACTTTAAGAAGGGGTCTGAAAAGGATGATATTGAGAATATACATAAGGCCAAGGAAGTTGGCAGTCAAAACCAAAAGCCAAAACTTATCAATGTCAAGCATCTTAATTCCCTCGAAGTTTGGATTTTGCTAAAAAACTTAGGAACAATAGCACAGGCAGAAATTCGTTGTCAAGAAGAATATATAAGGAAAATTATATTTAGAAATAAGAGGTTACTATATATTTGCATATAGGCTAATAAGATATTTTTATTCATACTGTTTTTAAAATATTAAGTCGCCGTTTATTTTTTTTAGCCGAATAAAAAAGATCTGAGGACCGATCTTTTCAGGCCTTTAATCTCCTGTCATATATGCTAAAGTGAACGCTATGCTGACCCTGAAAATTTTCAGAACCTGATCTTCTCCTGCTGATCGTGCGCCTTATCCATATGACCCTGATGGACCTTGGAGAAATGCTCTCCCAGTGGTGCAATGTGAGTTAGATGATATGAGACTCTGCAGGCAGATGGTACTTCCCAATCGCAGAAGGCAAGACAGTTATTGATTCTTTTTTCTTCGCAATATTATGAGAAAAGAAAGAGCGGTTATGAACATGGCGACGCTTATAGCCTGTGAGTAGGAGAATCCAGGGAAGAGAAAACCCCTGACCTCGTCGCCTCTGAACATCTCTACAACAGACCTGATGACCGAGTAGTTGAGAATGTATATCCAGAAGAGCTGTCCTTTAAAGGTCTGATATCTCCTGAATATTATGAGAATGAGAAAGTTCAGAAATTCAGCGGCAGATTCATAAAGCTGCGTAGGATGCAGCGGCGTACCGATGATAGCGAGGGAATCAGGATTGGTGAAGGTGACCGCCCAGGGCAGGCCTTCAGCAGGTCTTCCGTAGCAGCACCCTGCGCAGAAGCAGCCAAGCCTCCCTATGGCATGTCCTATGGCTATCGAAGGCGCCCAGATGTCTGCTGTCTGCCAGAGCGGGAGTCTCTTCTTCCTGGCATACCAGATGACCGTAGGCAGGGCAAAGAGCATGCCCCCGTAAAAGACAAGGCCGCCTTCCCATATCTTTACCATATCGATCGGATGTTCCGAATAGTGCTGCCAGTTCGTCAAGATAAAAAACAGCCGGGAACCTATGATGCCTGCAAACAGTGCGTAGAAACCGACATCAATAATACTCTCATTAGAGATATCTTCTCTTTTGGCCTCTCTGGATGCCAGAGCCAGGGCAACGAGGAAGCCTGTTGCGATGAGAAATCCGTAGGTATGGATGGTAAGCGGCCCTATTTTAATCAATACAGGAAACATCAGTTCCTCTTTATGACAATAATGACCATCATGAATGCTATGCCGATTGTTAGCGCGGAATCAGCGACATTGAATGCCGGCCAGTGATGGCCTGAAACCGTAACATCTATGAAATCCACAACATATCCGAGTGTCAAACGGTCAATCAGATTCCCTATTGCGCCGCCGGCAAGCAGGGAAAATACCCTGTAGTCTTCCTTTGCAGTCACTATAACCCAGAGCATAAAGAGGATAGCTGCAACAGAGATGATAATAAAAAAATTATTGCCGAGGCTTCTGAACATGCCGAAGGCCGCGCCCTGGTTGCGAACACTCACAAGGTTCAGTATGGGGAGCAGTTGGATCGACTCAAGGGGATTGATATATGTCCTGGCAAGATACTTTGTGATTTGATCAAGCAGAACTATGAACGAAATTAAAAGAAGAGAGTAGGATATTCTTTTTTTCATTGAAGGACGCTGTAACATTTGCCGCAGAGGTCCGGTGATTCCTCAAAACTGCCAACGCTCTCGCTCCAGTTCCAGCACCGCTGGCATTTGCTCCCGGAGGCCTTTTCAACAAGGACCTGAAGACCCTGGATATCAGTACCCTCATATGCACTCTCATATGCACTGGCAAGGCTTTCCCTGGTCAGCTTCAGAGAGGATACAAGAAAAAACGCCGGCAGAAAATCGATGTAGGATTTGGCAAGGGACCGGTATTCTTCCGGAAGAAATATTTGTACCTTTGCCTCAAGGGAATTCCCGATGAACTTTTCAGCCCTCTTGAGTTCAAGCGCCTTGTTCACCTCATTACGCAGACTGAGGAGTTTTTTCCATCTTTCTTCAAGTTCGCTGTCTTGGAACCTCTCCTGCACTTCAGGGAATGAAGAGAAGAATACGGATTCCCCAGCACTCATGTCTTTGCCCTTTGCGCTTTCCCTGACAACGTATCCCCAAACCTCCTCTGAAGTAAAAGAGAGCACCGGCGCCATAAGTCTTGTCAGGACCGAAAGTACCTCAAAAAGGACCCACTGGCTTGCACGCCTTTCAGCAGAGTCAGCCTTCGCTGTATAGAGCCTGTCCTTGAGAATATCCAGATAGATAGAGCTCATATCAACAACACAGAAATTATGTATTGCGTGAAACACCTCATGAAAGTCATAATTTTCGTAAGAGTTCGTCACCTTCCCGATCAGTCCCTGGAGTCTGCTCATGGCCCATCTGTCCATCTCCTGGAGCCCGTCGCTGTAGTCCCGGTGATCAAAGTCAGCGGTATTGCCAAGGAGAAACCTGCAGGTATTCCTGATCTTCCTGTAGGCCTCGGTCAGTCTGTTGAGGATCTCTTTGGATATCCTGATATCGTCCTTGTAATCCTCTGCAGAGACCCATATGCGCAGTATCTCAGCCCCGAAGTTTTTGATGATCTCCTGCGGAGCGATAACATTCCCGAGGGACTTCGACATCTTCTTGCCTGAGCCGTCGACAACAAAGCCGTGCGTCAGGACAGTCCTGTAAGGGGCCTTCCCACGGGTACCAACAGACGCAAGGAGAGAGCTCTGGAACCAGCCCCTGTGCTGGTCGCTGCCCTCAAGATACATATCAGCAGGCCAGCTGAGCCTTTCGTCATTTTCCATAACAGCAGCATGGCTGACTCCTGAATCAAACCAGACATCGAGTATGTCCTTTTCCTTGGAGAATTTATTGTGTCCGCATTTTTTGCAGGTATAGCCTGCTGGAAGAAGCTCTTCAACTTCTTTTATAAACCATATGTCAGCCCCGTTTTCTTCAACAAGCCTGACTATGGAATCAAGAATTGCCCCATCATCGATAAACTCTCCGCAGTCATTGCACTTGATGATCGTGATCGGCACGCCCCAGCTCCTCTGGCGGGAGACGCACCAGTCAGGCCTGTTTGAGACCATGCCGTGGATCCTCTCCCTTCCCCATCTCGGGACCCAGCTCACCCTGTCTATCTCTTCAAGGCATTTCTTTCTCAAATCATTATGCTCAACAGAGATAAACCACTGCTCGGTCGCGCGGAATATTACTGGCTTCTTGCACCTCCAGCAGTGGGGGTAGGAGTGTGATATCTTTTCTTCCTTTATCAGGTGATTATTGTTTTTCAGTGTCTCGATGATCAGGGCGTTGGCCTTGAAGACAAACTGGCCCTCAAGCTCTCCGGCTTGTTTTGTGAACTTGCCCCTGTCGTCAACAGGCGCGTATATCTCCAGCCCGTATTTAAGGCCTGTCTGATAGTCGTCCTCACCATGACCCGGCGCTATATGGACAATACCTGAGCCTTCTTCAAGGGAAACGAATTCGCCAAGTACTGCCTGTGATTTTCTGTCGATAAAAGGATGGTCTGCAAGCATGCCTTCAAGGTCTTTACCCAAAACCTTAGCAACAACTTTGCCTTCAAGCCCTATCCTTTCTCTCAGCGCCTCAATCCTGCCTTCTGCAACAACATAGACCTCATCAGCATGTTCCACAGCAGCATACTCAAGGTCAGGGTGAAAGGCTATTGCGAGGTTTGCAGGAAGGGTCCAGGGTGTTGTAGTCCATATGATAACAAATATTTTTCTGCCCTTCAGAGCAGGGAAATATTTCGCTGTATTTTCCTCGTCAAGACCGAACTTCACAAATACAGAAGGGGATTCCTTGTCAGCATATTCCACCTCTGCCTCTGCAAGCGCGGTCACGCAGGAGGGGCACCAGTGCACAGGCTTTTTTCTTCTATGTACATATTTGTTCCTGACAAAGGCATTGAACTCCCTGACAATCGATGCCTCGTAACCGTAGTTCATCGTCAGGTAGGGTCTTGCCCAGTCCCCAAATACCCCGAGGCGTTTGAATTCTTCCCTCTGTATATCAACAAACTCTGCAGCGTATTCCTTGCAAAGCTTTCTTTTTTCGATAATGCCGACCTTGTCTTTTTTATCTCCGAGATTTTTGTCCACCTGGAGTTCAATAGGAAGTCCGTGGCAGTCCCATCCCGGGATATAAGGCGCATAAAACCCTTTCATTGTCTTGTACTTGACGATGATGTCCTTCAATATCTTGTTGAGGGCATGGCCCATATGTATATGGCCGTTTGCGTATGGAGGACCGTCATGAAGGATATAAGGGGTTTTTGATTTGTTCTTTTCCTGGATCTTCTGATATATCCGTTTTTCGTCCCATGCCTTCAGCATTTCAGGCTCCCTCTGCGAAAGGTTGGCCTTCATCGGAAAGTCTGTCTGCGGAAGGTTTAAAGTGTCTTTATAGTCTTTACTCATAACCTTAAAATTACCAGTTGAGAGGTTTCATTGTCAAGCAATGGCAAGCAGGTCAAGCTGTTGTAACGCAGCCGGAAAAATTGCATTTGATTTGAATACTTGAGTTTCTCTTCTGCAATGCCTGTGGGCAGGTTGAGATGACATTGTCTCGCCATTAAGCACCCTATTGAAATCATTGCATACCGTATTCCCGTTGATGCAGCTATCACAAAACAAACCTATCCGTGATAACGTATATGTATAACGAAAATGAGAAAAAGGCTTTTTTATATCATATTGTTTTTTCTGTCCTTCACGTCCTCTGCCTTCGGGCTGGAGTTTAGTGACGTTACGGAGAATTCCCGGCCCAAATTGCCGGATGATTTTTATTACAGGAAAGACTACAGGGTGCAGTGGTGGTATCTCACAGGCCATCTTTTGGATGAAGCAGGGAGAGAGTTCGGTTATGAACTTACCTTCTTCGCCGTCGGCGTGCAGAAAAGAGAATATAAATCCAGGTTCGGCGTGCGCAACATCTACATCTCCCATTTCGCCCTGTCGGACGTTAAAAACAGGAGATTTCTCTCCTCTGAATCGGCCGATGCCGGAGTCTTCGGATTTGCGGGCGCCGCTGAAAAGGGTCTCGATGTATGGGTGGGTAATAATTCGCTCAAAGGGACCCAGGAAAAGATGCAGATCAGGGCATCTGACAAGGACAAGGGGATAGACCTCGACCTCCTCCTTTCGCCTGCCAAACCCGTCGTGCTGAATGGAGATGCCGGTTATTCGAGGAAATCAGAGGAATCTCCTCTCATAGCATCTCTCTATTTCTCCTTTACGGACCTCGACACACACGGCACGCTGAGCATTGGCAACAGGACATTCAGGGTCAAAGGCAGGAGCTGGTTCGACAGGGAGATCTCTTCAAGAGGTCTCGATGCGAGGCGAGCGGGGATGGGACTGGTTTTCGATACAACTCGATGACGAAAGAGAAGTGATGCTTTACCTGATCAGAAAAAAAGACGGATCAGTCGATAGATATTCCTCAGGCACCTTCGTTTACAAGGACGGAAGCTCGAGACATCTTTCCCTCCCGGACTTCAAAGTCACTGTCCTTAGCCATTACCGTTCTGCAAAGACAGGGGCCGAATATCCTTCGAAATGGCAGATTGCAATCCCTTCTGAAAACCTTGACCTCACGGTAACTCCTCTTATAGAAGATCAGGAATTTCAGGGCAGTGCGATAACAGGAAACAACTATTGGGAAGGCACGTGTTCGGTCGCAGGCACAGCCGTCGGCCGGGCATATGTCGAGCTGGTGGGGTACTGAAAATGATCAGGCTCGAAAACGTCGATAAGTATTACGGGAGCAGCCATATCCTCAAGGACATAACAATGGTGATCGAAAAAGGGGATTTCATCTCTGTCATGGGAAGCTCCGGGTCGGGGAAATCCACGCTTCTCAACCTCATAGGCGGTATGGACAGGCCCGAAAAGGGCAGGATCACTGTGGGAGGCGAAGATATCACATCCTATACGGACGAACAGCTGACCGCATACAGGAGAAAGAAGATAGGTTTCGTATTCCAGTTCTTCAACCTCTTCCCAAACATTTCCGTCTCTGGAGAATATCGCAATGCCCCTGCTCCTCAACGGGATAGACGATGAAGAAAAGGTCAACAGGTACTTAAGGCGCGTCGGCCTCGAAGGAAAGGGAAATGATCGCCCTTATCAGCTCTCGGGAGGCGAACAGCAGAGGGTCGCGATAGCAAGGGCACTCATACACGATCCTGAAATCATTCTTGCAGACGAGCCGACAGGAAGTCTCGACAGCAGTACAGGCGCGGCTATCATGGAGCTTCTAAAGGAACTCTCGGATGAGACGGAAAAGACGGTCCTTCTGGTCACTCATGAAGATTACATTGCGAGGTGCGCCCGAAGGATTGTTCGCATTAAAGACGGGATGCTTGCCGGTTGAAAAGGACCCTTAAGCTCATACGCTTCTTCGTATGGAGGAACATGCGGGAGGAGAAGTTTCTCACCCTGCTTTCCATACTCGGCGTGGCCCTCGGGATCGGCCTCTTCATAGGAGTGAAAGTCGCTTCGGACAGGGCGATCACATCCTTCGAGTCTGATGTGAGGGGACTGGACAGACAGGCCAATTATGAGGTCCTCGACGTCTCAGGCGTGGACTTTGATGAGACCATTTACCGCAATGTGCGGCTGCTCAACGAAGAGAGCATGCCCGCCCTGAGAGCTGACGGGTTCATTCCCTCGTGGAACAGGGAAGTGGTGATAGAGGGCATCTATACGGTCAGGGCCATGGAAAGCGCTGGGACCTGCTCAGGAAGGGCAATACCACCTCGAAGATTTTTTCAGGGAGCTAAACGGCGTCATCGTCACAAAGAAATTTGCAGAGGCCAATTCATTAAAGAGGGGCAGTAGCTTTCACGGCCCAGGTATATGACAGGCAATACGCCCTTAAGGTCGTAGACATCGCAGACTTCGACTATCTGCCGCCCGACACCATTTTGATGGACCTCGGCAACTTCCAGGAGTATTTCGGCAAGACAGGCTTTCTTTCGAGAATAGACCTCGAAACAGACGACAAGACCGCTGAGGAGATACAAAAGATTCTGCCTCCCGGTCTTGCGGTGGAGAAGAAAAGCGAGATCATAGAAAACAGGAAGGGCCTGCTCAAATCATTCCGGTACAATCTGCAGTTCGTCAGCCTTATCGCCATCCTTGTCGGTATGTTCCTTCTTTATAACACCGTCTTTATCTCGGTAGTGAAGAGAAGAACGGAGATAGGCATATTGAGGGGCCTCGGGGCCGGCAAGAGAGATATGGTGGTCCTCTCGATCATTCAGGGTTCGGTTATCGGTCTTGCCGGTTCTTTGGCAGGCATAGCTATCGGTCAGGTTACAGCCTATTTCGCTGTCATTGCCGTCCAAAAAACCATTTCGACGATTTATACCTCGACGGCCATCTCAGACTATTACATTCATTTAGGAGACGCGGTTACGGCCCTTGCACTCGGGATATTCATTTCGATTGTCGCATCGGCTGTTCCTGCTTATGAGGCCTCCCGGATCAGGCCAAGGGAAGGCTATTCCGAGGGCTCGTTCGAAATGAAGCGGCTCAGGTATATGAAGCCCTTGTTCTTCCTCGGCCTGCTCTTGGCAGTCTCGGGAGGCGCTGTCGTCGTATATCGATTACCGCTTCACCCCCTTTGATTTCCCCTTTCTTGCATATGCAGGCATACTCTTAATCATCCTCGGGTTTGCCCTCTGCTCTCCCTTTTATCTCTCCCTCGTCCTCTCATTATTCCGGAAGACCCTCACGCGGGATAACAGGCGCCACGGGAAAGCTGGCAGCAGGAGATATGTCCGGAAACGTCTATCGTTTTTCGGTGGCGCTCATGAGTGTCGCTGTCAGCAGCGCCCTGATCATAGCGCTTTTGACGCTCATTTTTTCCCTCAGGGCCTCCCTCACCGATTGGATGGGCAAGAATATCTCCTCTGACATATACATCAAGCCGTCGGCCTGCAAGTCCAATTTTTGTTTTTATCCGCTCTCAGAGGAGCTCATCAGGAGAAGTGAAGAAGTTCCCCGAGGTCGAGGCTGTTGAGAGGTTCAGGACGTTATATATAGACTACCAGGGGAAAAAGGTTGTTGCCGGGTTCGACGACACTGAGCTGAGACAGCCGTCCGGACATGCCGGCCATGCCGGTGATAACGGAGATGAAGAAGACGCTGCACCCCATGCCGGCATTTCGAGATATCTGAGCATAAAGTTCGGGCTCAAGCCTGGCGATACTATCGAACTGCCGACTCCGAAGGGACCGGTCAAGTTCATCGTAAGCGAAGTTTTCAGCAGCTACTCGACTACTTCAGGCTTTATCTTTATGGACAGGAAGTGGCTGAAGAAGTATTGGGGGCTTGACGATGCCACCCAGATTATAGTTTATGTAAAGCAGGGCGTCGACGCAGGCCGGTTCATCGAAAAACTGAAACATACGCTTCTGCCCCGGTATTCGGTCGATATCATGAACATGGATGAGCTGAGGCAGCGGGTCTTGTCGATCTTCAACAAGACCTTCGCTATCACCTATGCAATAGAGCTGATATCGATCATTGTTTCTTTGATCGGGGTGATAAACATGCTTCTTGCCCTCGTTTTGGAAAGAAAGAGGGAGATCAGCATAATAAGATATCTCGGGGGGAGCTGGAAACAGATAAGGAACATCCTCGTCCTGTCAGCCGGCATCCTGGGGATCGGAGGCATAGTTTACGGCGCCCTGCTCGGCTGGGCAATGAGCCTGATCTTCATCAATGTGATAAACAAGATATCCTTCGGCTGGGAGATACATTTCCGCCCTCCCTTCCTGTATCTCCTCATCGTCTGCGGCATCCTGTTCCTTACGACACTCCTGGCCGGGCTGATACCTTCGAGGGTCGCAAGAAAGACCGACCCCAAGAGGTTTGTAAGCTTCGAATAGCACACCAGTGCTCAGTTCGATGACATAATCGGACGCAAAGGTCGCAAAGAAAGACAAAGAATTAGAATTGACGAGGGAAGAACATAGGGTTCTTCCTAAACTTGAAACCTGATACCCACAGCAAAGAGTCTCTCTGTCACCTGAGAGTCCGCAGGTATTCGAATTCGCATCAGTTAACGATTTCCGGTTGAAACCTCGATTCCGTTCATCTTTCCACTAAGGCTCACAAACGTTTTTGGTTTCGCTTCTTACTCAGAGTTCCTCCTACGGGTTATAATAAAAGTATGGCCGTACCATATAAGGCAGTTTCGGGCAAGACTTACTCCCTTTTCGGCGTCGATATGTCCACTGACCGATACTTCAGAACCATGCGTGCTATTGCCGATAGCCTGTTAAGCCATTATCCTGACCAACGAAATCTCCTTCTTCATGTTCAAAAAGCAGGCGGCATGAGGTTCAAGAAAGGGTCAGGCTACGCCCCGGATGATACGCTCACTGATCATATACGAAAGACATTACACGATGCACTTCAACCGTATACCCGGGCAGTCAAAGAGCATCTTGAAAGCATCCCGTTTTCTCAGAGGTTTGACAAGACGATTCGAACAAAAGAGGAAGGATATCATCTTTATATGCTTGAAATCGAACTTGTTAACCGGATATACCGGAAGGCTTTCCAGAAGAGCGCTTACAAGTTTGCACTTCTTCCCCACTGTCTGAGAGATTTCAGGTCACGGTGCGATGCAGTCCCTGGAGACATGGAGTATGTCTGTATGGGTTGCACCGAGGATTGTTTCATTCGTCTCGGCAGCCAGCTACTTAGGAAATACGGGATCCAGCCCTATATATCTGTAACGATAGACCAGGAGAAGCTCTTCAGAAGGCTAAAGGCAAAGCATCCAGACATTGGAGCACTCGGAATTGCCTGCGTCCCCGAGTGCCGTTTCATTGTCAAGCAACGTAATTCTCTTTGCCGATAGAAGCAGGAGGATCTTTTTCCTGCAGTTTTCTATGATTATAAAGGCAGCTATTGAGATGTCCGGACTGGCCGGCCTATCAGAATGAAGTATGCTCTTCCCATGCAAAGGTCTTGTCCTTGCCGTGCATCTTCGCCCGGTACAGGGCCTTGTCTGCATTACTTATGAGCCGTTTCACTTCTGTGCCGTCTACAGGAAATGTCGAAACGCCGATACTGACCGTTATCTGCTCCTTCTGGAACTGCTTCCACGTCCGGTCCAGCTTATGCTTCACCATGTTGCGTATCCTCTCAGCCACGGAAAAAGCCTCGTCCCTGTCAGACTGCGGCATGATGACAGCAAACTCCTCCCCCCCGATCCTCGCCAGCACATCGATCGTCCTCAGGGATTCATGGATCAGCCGTGAAAATCTTATGAGGATATCATCTCCTGCCGGGTGGCCCTCGGTGTCGTTAAAGAGCTTAAAATTGTCTATGTCTATAATGCAGAGCGATAATTTCAGGTTGTGCCGTTCCGAACGGTCTATTTCCTCGGCAAGCCTCTCCTGAAAATACCGCCTGTTATAGAGGTTCGTCAGCGGATCTGTAATCGACAGCTCCTTCATATTTTCTGCCAGGTTGTAATAGTTCGATCCTTTCAGGGCTATCGAGGCGTAGTTGGCAAAATAGTGGATAAAGGCGAGGTCTTCTTCCAGGAACACCTCCCCTGTTATCTTGTCTGAGATGTTCAGCACCCCGATGGTCTCATCTCCGACCTTCATGGGGATACTCATGAAGGAAGACGTCTTATAGATAGGCCTGTTCTGCATCGAGAATTCCTTTTCTATGTTTTTGGATATTACCGGGACGCTCTCCTGGAAAACTTTCCCTGCTATGCCTTCCCCAGCCCTGATCTTCAGGTCCTTAAGAAGCCACTTATTGAGGCCGCGGACTGCCTTGACGCTCAGATCCCCCCCTCCGTCTTCGGCGAGCATAAGCGATCCCTTCTCTGCCTTTGAGATCCTAACGGCCGTATTCACGATCGAGTTGTAAAGGACTTCGGGCTGGTCAAATGCAAAGTCCAGTCCTGATGTCGCGAAATTGAGCAAAGTCATCTCTTTCAGCCTTGCGTTGTAGCTGTCCTTGACCGATACAGTCGTAGCCAAGGCAGCGATGAGATGAAAGACCTCGAGTATCTCCTCTTCTTCCTCCCTGCTCAGTTCTGTGTTATACAGGCATAAAAGCTGGCACGTGTCGTTTCCGTTAAAACAGGGAAAGAGCCGGAGCGATGTTATTTCTTCGCCAAGGCCGAGCCCTCTGATATCTACCGGGTCATCGCAGTACTTGGGCTGCCGCTTCTTCAACGCTTCAGCTACAACCCAGTTACTTTGACTGAAACGTACCGAGATAAAAGATTCCTTGAGTCTTCCAGCGCTGAAGATGCTCTCGAAATGGTCTCCCTGTTGTGCCATTATCGACAATGATTCTGCATTGAACAGAAATATCAGAATCTCCGAAAAAAGCGCATGGAGCCGGCCCTCTGAACTCTGCTCTTCCATGTTCGCAAGAAGTCGCATAATCGTCTGTATCCGGCCGTACTTCTTCTTCATCTGTCTGTTTTCCGCCCCATTTCGTATGGTCAGGTGGTAAAGCTGCCGGATATCTTCTGACAGTTTCTTTATCTCTTCATAGTCACGTATCCGGATCTGCTTCGAGATTTTTTCGATCTGATGGTGCGAAAGGCGGTGCCGGCAGCCTGACCGGCTGATGAATTTGCTGAATTCATCTTCGGAAAGATAAAATGCCCCTGCGGCCAGAACCAGTGATACATCTCCCACACTACAGGGTATGAAGAAATGGTACTGCTCAAAAGGCGACCGCGCAATGGTTGTGTCTTTCCGTGATATGGCGGTGCTAACGGTCTCGGTGATGAACTTCAGGTACTCTTCCTTCCCTTGCTCGGTCCCGCTCAAGAGCGAGACAACGGGTTCCTGATGCGGCGAGGCAAGCAGCAGCATTCCGGCTTCATCATAGAATTCAACTGATATGGCTGAGAGCCCCTCTATTGCAGACTGGACGGCCAAGAAGTCCTCTCTGTTATGTTCATGGATCATCGCGATTTATTATATCCCATTATACCACCTATAACAATGCTACCAATCAACAATTTGTGTTACACAAATTTGCCGACATAAACATGCACAACTTGTTCCTGCAGCCGTCCAAAGCTTTTCAGAAAATAATACCTCGATACTTCAGGCTTTTCTCCCCTGTCTCCACTAACGACTCGCCGTGGCTCTCAACTTTTATTTATCCTTCTTCGAAATATTTGAGGAACTGGCCGATCTGGGTCCCGAGATATAAACACTTGATATTGTTCATGCAGTCGTCCGCGGCCTTTTTGTCGAGATGCGTCGTAAGTCCATGCTTGTCTTTTTTGAAATCGAGATTATAGGCATTCTTCTGAGCATTTAAGCTAAGGCTGAAAGATATGTTGTGCTTCGTGATTTCAGGATACATCTCCAGAATTTTTGTTTTCAATTGATCGTCCGAATACGCCATGATGCCCCCTTCCTTCCTCTTCTGGTTCCATGATAGCGTGTTCCGAAGCAAAGTCAATCCTTTTTCCCAGTTGCTCCCAGCGAAGCCGGACAATTCACGATTCACGATTCACGATTCACTAGTCACCGTCTCATATTTCCTGTTGACCTTTCCTCTGCGCAATGATATTTTTTAAATATAGGGAAATAGGACGGGTATTATGGCAGGAAAGAGACGACACAAAAGGATCATTAAGCGTCTTAATACCGAGTTTTCTTCGGAGGGTTCAAGCTTCCGTGGCACATCCAGCAACCTCTCCGAAAGCGGCCTCTTTCTGCGGACAATTAAACCGTTACCTGTTGACACTCAGGTGGAAGTCAGCATTCAACTGCCTGATAATACTATCTCAAAACTTAAGGGCACGGTCCGCTGGAGCTTGAAGTCTTCGCAGAGGGGGACGGCCTCGAGGTCGGGTATGGGGATCGAGATCAGCGAAAATGACCGCCATTATGTCAATTTCCTCAACACCTTGTTGCCCCCCGAGGGACAGATACTTTATAAAGAACACAAGAAGGCTGTGCCGGCGCCTCCTGCTGCAAAGATCGGGCACATCGCCCCTCAAGAGAGCAGACCTGTTCCCCGTCCGAAAAGCCCACCCGCAGCCATCCGGAAGACTGATCTCGAAACAGAAGGCAACGAAATAAAAGACAACGAGATCGATTCATTGATCTCCTCTTTATTTTCCAAACGCCAGAAGAAACAGGGTGAATGAAGAATAGACCTATTTTTTATATAGTTTAAAAAGCAGATTTTTAGGAACTGTTGAAGATACAAGGTGTATATAAGTGCTATCTGATAACCAATACCATTTCCCCCCAGCCAATCGTGAGCAGTTCACCTCAACTAAACGCGTTTCAAAAAGATGAAACTATGAGGGATCCCGGAAGAAATATGCTTGCTGGCAGGGTGCAAACAACACTTGCGAACACACAAAAGCAGCAAGCCGTCGAGATAAAGATTTACAGTTGAATCAATAGTATTGTCAAATAGTTGAGGGCTAAGCAAAAAAATGGTATACTTATTATATGCTAATATATATATATTCGAATCCTCTTGTTCAAATTAGATCTAACTTCTCCGGTCAGGATATGTAAGTTGAAGAACAATAACACATACACAAAGGTTTTTATTAATCCTATTACCCTTGCGCTGATTATTCTATTTTCAATATTCTTGACAGAAGCCCTGGTTATGTTTATTTTGTCATTTTTTTCTCCTTTATCCATGATCAGGGAGATTTTTTTAGACGCCTGGCTGCTCTCATTAATATTAGTCCCAGTGATATATTATCTTGTGTTCAAGCCCTTCGCATCACAAATTGAAGCACTCAAGTGGTCAGAAAAAACACTTCAGTCGAGCATTGAAACTCTCAAGAGATCTGAAGAGGCACTCCTGATGAGTGAGGAGAGGTACAGGTCAATCGTAGAGAGTACCGATGATTCAATATATCTGGTAGATGGAAATTACAAATATCTTTACATGAATGAAAAACATCGGAAAAGAATGGGGTTTTCGGGAAGAGAATATGTAGGCCGGTGTTTCAGTGAGTTTCATTCAGACAAAGAAACAAGAGATTTTATTGAAAAGGTCGACACCGTATTCCAGGGAGCCAAGTGCTTACGGCATGGACATCCAAGTGAGAGGGATAATAAACATTTCCTGCGGACATTCAGTCCTATTAATGGGCCAGATGGAAAGACAATAGCAGTCAGTGTTATCTCAAAAAAAATCTCGTCGATGTAAAGCAGTTGGGAGGAGAAAAACATTGACGGGAAGCCGTAATGCGGTTGTTTTCTGACAAATAAAAATTATTGATTAATACTCTATTCTGCCGATCTTCAGCGCCCTGTTGGTTTGCAGAGCAATTCCCCCCAAACTGATGTCTATAATATCAACAGTGCTTGCAAACATCAATTTGCCGTTGATCTTCATAAATGTGTGGCAAATCATTTGAATTTCCTGCATTCCTGTCCCATGGATTGCCTTTCTATCTATCTCCACAGTAACTGAACTTTAATTATATTAAAGTATCTTTAAATAAGAACGTATCCTGTATGTTGTTCACAGTACTATTCCCTTAGTTTAGACAGTAACGTGGCAGAAAACTTAAATGATCCGTTCTCCTCTTCCTTTACCATGTTGTAAAAATTACATACCTTGCATTTAGCGAACTTACTGCCATAATTTTTTTGTGTAATGCCCCCGCAGTTGGTGTGGGGAATAATCCAGCAGGCCCTGCCACCGTTAACTCCCCCGTGTACTCCATCCAATTTGACTTCTTTACAAGCAGGACAGGCGTCAGCCCCTAAAATTGTTGTACATCTCTCACAGGCTCTTACTTCCCAGCAATTTTTTTTCATGCCTTGATACCCCCAGATAAAATATTAGTTAGCACCTCAATCTTTGGATTCACAATCTGCTCCCCTCATTGAAGATTTCTTGTTGTTATATACTTCTCATGAAAGATAAAACCTTATGTTCTCACCCCATCTGGTATCATTATGGAAAGATTAAGAGAATATAAAGCAAACGTCAATCCTACCAAGGTAGGGGTGTCAGGGTGGTTCAAGTCAATAGCTTGAATTGGGACACAAGACTGATATAAAAATTTCATTAGTACTCCACACGATAATGACATACTATGACACGCCAGATTTCAAGGGGGACGCCTCATTTATCAAAAATTGAAACTGGCGAGCAAATTCCCGTGAGTGTTTCCACAATTTGAGGCGTACTAAACGTGAATCGTGATCCCGTGAATCGTGGCTGGGTCTGTCTTTGCATTGTTGCATTTGATGCAAAAACAAAAAAGTTACCCCTTATTATTTTCAAATACCGGGGCCACCCCAACCCTGACTACTCTCGTTAGTGCAGAAGCGAGCAAGACAGGAAGCCCGGAAGTTCGCAAGCGAAAAAAGCGGAAGCTCTAAAATCAATAGTCAATATACCACATCATTAATCTTTTTCAGTTTGCAATTTCCTGCGGAAAATAGCATTATTTAAGGTAACCATGACAAGAAAATATCGTAAATATAAATCCCTGCTTTCTTTAGCTCTTGCGTGTCTGCTCTTGTCAATGAGCGCCTGTGCTTCAACCGGAGTCGTTTCAAAATTCAGCGCAGGCGAGATGAAAAACAGCCTGCCGTTGTTCGACAAGGAGGCTGTTGAAGAAACTCATTCTGTCTCAATACCTGCATTTTATAATGACAACAACAACTGGAGACAGTTAACATATGAAAGCCTTTTGTTTGCAAAGATAAATATTGTTCCGTCTGAAAAAACAGAGCAGTCCATAGGCGCAGGAAAGAAAAAATTATCGCTTCTGTCTCCTCAGGAGAGGGCTGATTATCTGGGCCAGATCGGGAAATCACTCCGCACTGACGCTGTCATAAACGGTATGGTCCTTACCAAAGACAACAGGTCTGAACTGGTGCTTCAACTTCTTTCTTCAAAAGACTCGCGAATACTCTGGTGGCAGGCCGCTGACTTCAGCATGAAAGATGGTACTGCTGTTGAGGACCAGCAAAAGGCCCTTCTTTCCAAAATGCTCTCTACTCTTATTGAGCACATCGGCACTAAGGATAAACCTGTTATTGCGCCTGCAAAGCATCAGCCAAAAACCGAAGAACAGCCAAAAACTGATACCTCGCCCAAAACACAAAAAAAATACAAAAAGGACATAAAACCCGCCCCTCCTGCTGATGAAATAAGCCCGATGTAGCACATGGAAGACTCTTTCAATATCATAATGCGGTGCCCGAAGTGCGGAAAGGACTTTCCTCCTGATGCATCTTATTGCGAAGCGTGTTCTGTCATGCTGGAACCTTATGAGATTGAAAGCAGCGGCCCTGTCGGACCAGTAAAAGATACTCCGCCTCAAGACAAACCAAGTGAACAGACAGCGCCGAAAGTATCGAGGAAGCGGAACTCGATACTATGAAGGCGGACATAGAAAATAAGTTTATTTTTACCATCCTGACAGAAATGGAACAATTGAAAAAGAAACTCTCTGCCAGGGAAAAATCCCTGGCAGAGCTTGAGGCCAGGGAAGCAGACCTGAAACTTCCGGACTTTCTGGCAAAACACAGGAAGGCTGAATCAGAGGTCGAAGAGATAATAGTTAAAACCGCTAAACTTGAAACTGTAATCGACAACCTCAGGAAGAAGATAGAAACTGATATAGAGGGTCTTGAATCAAAGGTCAAAGAGCTGAAAGACCCGGGGATTCTCTGGTTTCTCAAAGGCAGCGGCCGTTATTACAGGATGCTGTCATCTGAATTAGAAACAAAAAAAGACCTGCTGGAAGTCCTACAGAAAAAGAAATCACAGTCCTATCTTAAAACAAAACAGCTCAGGAAAATATACATACTGATCGGTCTGACCGTTCTGCTTTCGCTGGCCATATCATGGTCTGTATTCAATTACACCTATAAAGACCGTATAAGCCCTTCCCGTATCCCTGCCGGCCAAAACGCCCCGCAGAAAACAGAGGAGATCAGCGAAAAAAATATCCTGCGGGTACTCGAAGACATAAAAAAAGCAAACCTCTCAAAAGACCTTGGCCTATGGGAATCGAGATACTCAAAAAACTACCCTGAACTTGCAAAGAAAAAAACAGCTTTAACAGAACAATGGCAGAAATATAACTTCAGGTCACTGGAATATATAATTGCCGACCTGAAGATAGGGCCGGATTCTGCAAGCGCAAGCGTAACCTGGGACATGGAGATGGCCCGTGTAAAATCAGATGACTTTAAAATCATCTCGCAGCGGCTTTATGTCAATTTCATACTGGAAGACAAAAGGCTTAAAATAAGTTCCGTTAAAACATCCGGGCACTAGAACCGCATCAGGAAAATATCAGAGTTGATACTATGAGAACATTAAAGAATATATATCCTGGCGCGGTGCTTAAAGAGAAGTTTCTGGAGCCGATGGGGATATCTGTCTATCGTCTGGCTAAAGAGTAAAAACGTGAACCGTTAATCGTCACCCCAGGGACAGCATGTTTGAAAGTTCTATTTAAAACAGTGTAGATTAAATAAGGTCGATAGGGACTTTTTTCTTTGTGAGTTAAAATGAATGAACCTTATGATACATGTAAATTAGACCCGGCGAAATGTCTTGAGCCATTTCCAGTACACTATTCAACACTTTTGTCCTGCGCCCTGCAGGAGAAGATATTAACAAGGTATCATTTCAATGGGTTGCCCCTCTGCGAATTTTTATACAGGGGCATGAATGACAGTTATCTGGTAAAGGATTTGTCCTCGCAGTATCTTTTTAAGGTCTACCGGCATTCATGGAGAAGTCTCGTCGATGTCGAAAGTGAAATCGATCTGCTCCAATACCTCAAATCAAATGGGGCCTCCGTATCATTTCCCATTGCGGACAAACAAGGCAATGCGATTCAGACGATATGCGCTCCCGAGGGGGAGCGGTATGCGGCGTTGTTTTCCTATGCGGAGGGCAGCTCTCTTATGGCTGACATGACTATGGAACAAAGCCGTATTACAGGGAAAGAGTTCGCAAAAATCCATATGCTGACGAAAAACAGACAACTGAAAAATCAACGGTCCCTGCTTGACCTCATCGCCTTGTTGGATAGTTCTTCCTTTATGATCGAACCATTTATTGACGACAAAAACAATGATTTGACGAATTTGAGCGAAGTTATCATGAGGTTAAAGGAGAAGTTTGCGTCAGTTGCATTAAATGAGCTGGACTACGGGATCTGCCATGGTGACTTTCATCCTGCGAATTATCATATTTCGGAAGGCAATGAAATTACGATATATGATTTCGACTCCTGCTGCGTGGGTTACTTTGCGTATGATATCGCCACGTTTTATTACTGGATTGTCCGCACTTATAAAAATGCAAAAAAGATAATGGGTTCCTTTCTGAGAGGGTATCAGGAAATACGAAAACTGAGTGAACTGGAGCTCGCGTTGATGCCTTACTTCGGCGCTGCAAGTTTCATCTGGATGATTGGCATGCAGTGCTCAAACTGCGAGATCTTCAGCTATTTTGTGAGGAACAATATAAAAAATAATACCATCGGGAACTTAAAAAGATTTGTTGATGAGCACTGCTGCTGAAACACATTTTTAGCAGGATGCAGGATAGTTAATTTGCAGGCCTCCAGCCTGAGTCGGGTCTCCTCGACGCAGGGCAGATCCGATCTTCATTTGGCCAGCAGAGCATTTCTGAGTGTTCAAGGATTGAAAATGATAAGGAAAGGTTGAAATGTTACGATGACATTGCAGGCCGTAAACCGGAACAATCTCCGCCTAATAATGAAGAGGATATCAAAAAACCGGAAGACCGATCTTCCTATCTGTCAAAATTGTGGGAACTAGATACGGATAAGCCCCGAAACATATATTACATCCTGCCTCACAGATCTACATACCTTCTGCCTGTGACATACAACAGCCATCCAAACGAGGAACCTTTCCAGCATACCGGGCGTGACGAGGATGTGCTGGATACTGAGGTCGCGTTCCAGATAAGCATGAAGGTAAAACTCTGGCAGGATATCCTCGGCAAGGATGCGGACCTCTGGTTTGGATACACGCAAAGGTCCTTCTGGCAGTTTTATAACGTTGAAGACTCTTCGCCGTTTCGTGAGACCAATTATGAGCCTGAGCTTATCCTTAATTTCCGCACAGACTTTAATCTTCTGGGAATGCCTTCAGTCTAAACAGCCCGAGCAGATACGGGTAAGCCGGAAAATATCACCCTCTCTTTTTCAAGTCGTGCTTAAGCTTTCCCAGGGACTTATTTATTGGATTACTCCGTTTCAGAAAAGGGATGACAGGCGCCTTCCTGGCCCCAATCCCCTTTATCTCGGAAAGCAGCGCGCGGCCGTCAAATAGCCACAGTAGGAGAGGAAGAAAGGATCGGAGGGAAAGTTTTCAAGCGTCTCTCGCGCAGAGCCCGGAGCTGCCTTTTTGTTGTCGTCCTTCAAATCCAGTCTTATTGCCTCCGCATATTCGGCCTTCGCTTTTTACGGTTTGGCCGGCGGTTTGGATTGTTCCCTGATAAACGTTTCAACAGCAGACTTATGCTGTTCCTCCATCATAGTCCTGAGGGAGTTGTCAGAGAGCCCGGACTGATCAGCATAAGCTGTAGTTGCTGTGGAAAGAATCTCTCCCTTGAGGTATATCCTGGTAACGATTTGGGCTTTCTTGACGCCAAGGTCTTCGGTAATAACCTCGTATGTTTCATTGCCAAGCTGAAACTTGTTGTAAAACTCAGTTTCTCTGCTGGAAGTTATCTTTATTTCAGATTTCATGAGTCCACGCTCCTTACGCAGTTTATCATAAGTATGTTTAAAGAAAAGTTCAACAAAAACTACTTAAAATCAGCAAGTTTGCTGGTAAACCTAAAGAACTACATTTAAAAACAGAGCTCTGTTTTTTCCCGGTTACCCAGCACAACCCGGCATTCAAGATGGCTGATGAGATGCCGGCCAGCAATTGACATACTTCAGTCTTCGGCCTGCATACTGGTCAGTTACATTATTCAAAATACCCATCTGCTGACCTTTCTGGTATCCACCCCCTTATAATTACCCTTCTTTAGCAATTCTATAAAATTATCAGAGGTCACTTTATCGTTAAATTCAGTATAGCAGGAGCCTGCTTCACCGGCCTCATGGGAATCAGAGCCTCCGGTGAAGGGCAGGTTCAAAACCCTGGCAGCTTCAATCGCCCTGACGTTAAATGCGTGCATATTGTTTCCATTATAACCCTCAAGAGCTGTTATGCCATTGAGATCATGGATTCTGTCGCCCAGGCTGTTCCCTCTCCTGTATGGATGCGATGGGATTATCACTCCTCCTTGCCGGGTCACGATCCTTACCACATCGTCGACAGGTGCATACCTGAGTGCCAGACTGTCCGTGTCCACTCCAAATATAAGACAATGGCCCTCTTCAGTGGAGAATTCAACGCCTCTTAAAATCAGAATTCTGTCATTGTACTTTTCCTTCAAGCCTTCGGCATGTTCCGAAGCAGCATATGAATAATGCTCTGTAAATACGATCCCCTGGAGGTCAAGGTTGATAGCATATTCAACTGTTTCCTCAGGCTCGGAATCAGTGTCCCCGCTGTATTTCGAATGCACGTGCAGATCAATCCTGAATTTCATCTTCGTTACAGAGCTTACAGAGCAGGCTGTTCAGCAGCGGCGGAATCCTGTTTTTGAGGGTTTATTACCCAGATGTTTCCGAATTCCCGCTCCTGATAGACCCTTGCCAGTCCAAGTCTGAGGAGTTCCAGAAGCGCCAGAAAAGTGACAATGAGCTGGACTCTAGTGAAACTGTCTTTAAAGAGCTCTTCAAAACGTATACTGTCCAGGTTCTCTATGATTTCAGCAATATGCATCATCTTGTCTTTTACAGTAAGCGTCTCCCTTGTAATAGTGCGCATTTCAGGAGGGGCGTTCTCAAGGAGCTTCCGAAAGGCAGCAAGAAGGTCAAAGAGATTGACATCGAAAAGATAGAGTTCAGGCTCCGGGACTCTCTCTTCTTCCAGTTCCCCGGGTTGCCTCCCGAAAATCTTCAACGACTCTTCTTCCCTTTCCTTTAATATTGCTGCAGCGTCTTTATAAGCCTGGTATTCAAGCAGGCGCTGTACCAGCTCAAACCTAGGGTCTTCCAGCTCTTCAGGAGGAGCCTCTTCATCAGGGGGCAGCATCATCCTTGATTTTATCTGAATCAGGGTGGCAGCCATGACAAGAAATTCCCCTGCTATCTCAAGGTCAAGCTCCTTCATAAACTCTATATACTGAAGATACTGACCTGTAATCAGGGATATCGGGATATCGTAGATATCTACCTTGTTCTCCCTGATGAGATGTAAAAGGAGGTCAAGGGGACCTTCGAATTCTGGAATTTTTATATTATAAAGTTGTTCCATAACGCGTCTGAAAAAATTTCAATGGTATTTTAACAGATTGCAGATCAATTTAGCTGATTTGCTTAAAATTTTAAGTCATAGTATATTAAAAAACATGAAATTACGATATACCATTCCGCTTTCCATGGTATTTGTCTTTCTGTATTACAGCATCTCGTATCCGGAGATATCCCAGAATTTTGACAGCAACGGGAATTCCATTTCATCAGACAAAAAAAGCAGTGAAGACAGCCTGTCCGGCAGAATTCAGAGACACTCCGTCCCTGAAGGGATAGAGCTTCAGAATGACATAAGGTATGAATTCTATCCTGTATTCGGCAAGACCTTCTCCGAGATCGTCCGGTCGGCAGAGGAAAACAGTCCGGTTGATATAAAGAGCAAAAAACGTCTGCCTTCAAGATTTGAATGGTCAGTAGGCTGGAGTTACAAAATCGACTATTCCACTGAGCTGGACGAAGAGGACAATTCCATTGATACAGACATAGAGTTGGACAATGTCCGCATAAAATACAATATCAAGATAACATTGCCTACCCTGATAGATGATACAGTACTGAATCCTTCTGAAAAAACTTTATGGAAAAACTATTATCGCAACCTGGTTCAATACGAACACGACCATGCAAGTATAATCCGCGACAATGATGCGAAGGCGGAGCTGCTCAAGAAATTCAGAGAGCTGGATTACATGAACTTCGACGCTTCCATCGACATCGACATACAAAAGGCAGTAGAAACATTCATAAAGAAAGAGACGGGGTCTATAGGCAGCGCATGGGTGAAAGACCTCAAAAAGAGAATCGACGCCTATGACAGAGCTACAGAATACGGGCTAGCGCTTCAAAACAGGGAATCTTTTTTCAGTAAGAAATGAAGACCCCCCGCCGCAGAGACAGCGGGGTAGCATTAGCCCGCATAATTCATAAATTTCAGAAAAATCGAATCAGAATAAGGCGGGTATAGTATTGGAGCGGATTTTTTTAGCTGATATTCCGACAGCATTTTCTCTGAGATCATGAGGCAAAGGCCTCGGGGTCTTGACTAGATAAGGGGGCGAGAATGTCCTCCCCGGCGAATTCGCCAGGCGAACGCAAGAGTACTATATTTCGTTTTATTCTTGCCATGGTTTATGAATAATGCGGGTTAGGTAGCAATTAATATTAAGCGGCATTTCATATAGGGATATCCTTTGCCATAAGGGACTTTCCTAACTTCTCCCCGATCTCCCTTGACGCCTTGCCTATCGCAGAGGTAAGCGCCCTGATACTGGTGTCAGTATACCATTTGCCCGCTGGTGCTTCATAAAAATGTATCGCAGACTCCAGTTCTTCATCTGTGAGATCCCTGTACGTGCAGGCCAAAGATACCATGACATTACTCTTGAGCTGATCTCTCGGCATATTCCGTATATTTCCAACAATAGCGTCAATCTCTCCTGAACTCATCCTGTTTCTTCCGGCAACCTGCGACTGCATGGCCATCAGCATCTCAAGCAGGGACACGGAAACAACCTCTATATTCATATCTGTTGCACTGATGGCTTTCTCGAACCTTATTAAGAGCTTTTTCCGGTCCTCACCGATCTTTTGATACTCGCCGGCAAAGGCCCTGATCCTTTTAATCCCCTCCGGACTGTTTGCCTCTATCTCGAGCTTCGTCATCTTCTGCCCGACAGGCGCTTTCAGCCATGAAAGCACTGACAGAAGATGCTCTTTGTGAAACCTTGTATGGAATACCTGCACAACAGACGGATAAATTTTATCAAACCTGTAAGATTCCCTGATAAGCCTGAGCAGTTCTTCCTTAATCTTCTGTTCGTCCAGATTGCCCTGCAGCTGCGGCAGACCGCTGCCGACCACATCTGCATAATAGTTAATCTGCTCCTTTGCCCCTGACATTTCGAGCACTTCGTGAATGAGTTTAAACTCTTCATCCCAGAGAGCGGAATGCTCAAAGATCTTATGATAGGTAAAATCAGGGTCAATCAGAAAGGCTGCATTAAAATATTCCCGGGCCTTATGAAACTCGCGAAGCTTATAACAGGCATATCCGAGCATATAATACGCAGCCGGGTCCGGCCTCTGTGCAACATATTGCTCGAGGGAAACAACAGCATTTTTATAATCCCTGCCCTTAAACAGCTTGAGCGCCTTTTCATAACTTTCGCCGGCAGCCCCTGCCTCTGCAGATACCAAAAGCAGCAACAGCAGAACAAACAATTTTATGAGTGTCTTCATCTATCTTCCAGGCCTGTCATATGAGTTTTCTTTAGCATACTATAATGATGTTATTCTTGGACAAGTAAAAAAGCCGGCGCATTGATTCTGTCCGCCATCTCAATTCAGGCCGCCGATGATTATTTTGGTCTGCTGATCAATCACAGGTGCTGTTCGGCATACATTTGATAAATTCCAGTCAGGATGCTAGTATTAAATTGTTGTTGGATCTTTAACAGAATTCGGCAAGAAGCATTAACAGGAGGAATAAAATGTTTGGTATGGGTTTGCCTGAAATGATGATTGTACTGATTATCGCTCTTGTTTTCTTCGGTCCCAGTAAACTCCCGTCTCTAGGCAAAAGCCTTGGAGAGGCCATCAGGGGTTTCAAGAAGGGTATAGCTGCAGATCCGGATGATGATAAAGCAAAGATAGAGAAATAACAGAGCCGTAATATTTTTTCATGGAGTAATCCCAGCTCTTTTGAAAGAGCATTCTCCTACCGCGCTAAAAGACCTCATGTTTGTCTTCCATCTCAGCATGTTTTCATGCACACTCTCTGCTCAACACCTTCTCATTGAGCCAAGAACTATGTTTTATGCAGATGTACGTCCCTCTGCGGAAACGGGATCTTTATGCCTGCTTCATTAAACTTTTTATAGATCGTGCAGTTTAATTGATGCACTATAAGCCCTCTGATAGCCGGCTCTTTTGCCCAACAGAGGAGTTCAATATTAAGGGACGACTCTCCAAATTCCCTGAACCTCACAGCAGGGGCAGGCGATAAAAGGACATTTTCATTCCCTGTTGCGATATCCAGCAGTATTTTATCCAACTGATCGATGTCGCTGCCATAGGCAACAGAGACCGGGATACGCACCCTGAAGTTCGGCTCCGGCGCGCTTTCATTGATAATTTTAGTGTTAGCTATCACCGAGTTCGGGACGGTAATCTGGATATCATCCCTTGTTTTGATGCGCGTGCTTCTCACACCTATCGCCACTACCTCCCCTCTTTCGCCTTTGTCCAGAACAATATAGTCTCCGATTGATAAACGGTTTGTCCACGAATACACTTATCCCGCCGAAAAAGTTGGCGATGGTGTCCTTTGCAGCAAAGGCAACGGCAGCTCCTGCGATACCCGCTGATGCGATGAGCGGGGTGATGTTCACCTTCCACAGAGAGAGGATAACCATGAGGCCGGCAATGATAATTGCAATCTTTGAAATATTTTCTGCGAGAGGGATGATGTCATTGCTCAGTCCTGTTACATCCGAAACCCTCCTGATCCCGTGTTCTATAACTGAATTGCTGATCCTGATAATTGTAACGCACCAGAGCACAGTCAGTATGGAATACAAAACACCGCTGCTGTAAAAAAAAACTTCAGGAGACGGCCTGAGATCAGAGATCGCCAGTACGATACCTATTATAATAACCGTAAAAAATACCGGTTTATGAATAAAATCTATGATTCTGTCGTCTATGTCCGTCTTTGTGGACTTTGTGAATCTCCTGAGCACCCTGTCGACGAAAAAATCCGCGAGCTTTGCGATAATGACAAAGGCAAGCACTGAAATCAAAGCGTTTATATAGGGAGAAGACGATATTTTTAGCGATTCTACGAAAGCCGACATTTGCCCTCCTGTACAACAGCATTGTTTCAAAGACTGTAACGCCAGGGTATTATAACATCTTTTTAGTCTGCGCTGAGGCCCGCTCCCTGCAATTCCCGCTGAAGCAGGAACCCGGTGTTTCCAGCAGATCCTGGATTCCGGTTTTCGCGGAAATGAGGGACACCGGGAGTAGGACTTATTTTCTGATTTTCTTCATGAGCTATATTAGGAGCTTTACTGTGCCGGTCCTTTCATGTACAGATTATAGAGTGCCTTGCCAATGAAAAAGTCTGCCCATGCAATTCCGATATCCGGGAGAGTTGACTTCAGGAACATGGCCTGGAGCGGGATGGTCCTGGCAGTCATCTCTGCAACGCTGAAATGGGCCATAAAAATTGTCCCATAAATAACAATGAGACCATTCAGTAGGTAGCCGTACACTGCAGTCCTCCGCGACATGAAAAGGACAGTAACCAATATGACATCGATTAATGGAAAGAGCGTGGCAAAGAATTTCGTGCTGTTGAATATGAAATTGCCTGGATGCAATTTGTCGGCAACCATAAAATTATGGACCCGGTAATGAAGCATCAACCCTGATAACGCCAACAGGAACAATGCCAGAAGTAATGTGTTCTTCTTCATGTCAAGCCTAAAACGAAAAAGTCATCATGTGACCCAGATAAAAGGTTAGTGAAACAACAATGATATGGAGAATCCACCATCCGGGCTTGTATCTCATGAAATGCCTCAGCATGTTATCTCCAAAGAATATGGCCGAGGGCATATACAAAAGATATTCCTAAAAAATGTATAACCCACCAACCAGACCTTAAAAAACTTATTTTCCTCGAGAAACTTTCTTTCTCCATGTCTTTCTCCTTTCACCAGAGAGTCAGCGCATACTGCCTTATTAACATATTACCACTTTCAGGAAAGATTGAAGACTCCTCCAGGCCAGGAGAAAATATCGGCGGGACAGAGAAAAAGTTTCAATCCTCCGGGAACACAGGCGGGACTGTTTCCGGCTCCTGATAGTTCGTGAGTTTGCATATCAGTCCGAATCTGTTGCCGACCATGCATTTCATGTAGATATTGCTCAGGTGATCTTTTACCGTCTGCGTTGCTATGCCTAAATCTTCGGCTATTTCTTCATTACTGCGGCCATCGATAACGCGTCTGACTACATCTGTTTCCCTTCTGGTGAGCCTGTATTGCATTCTCGCTTTATTGACGTTGATTTTATTGGACATCTTTTCTTCGCTCATGAAAACAGAGACAAACTGTCTGGGTTCTTTGCAGATATGAAGGCTGATGATCCATCTGTTCGGCGCGCCGTCTATATTCTGGTACATAATAACCTCTCCAGGAAACAATGCCTCGATCTTTCCGGCTTTCATCGCTTCAAATATTCTTCCGCAGACGTTCGTTACTTCGGCAGGAAGGTGATAGCGCTGGAGGAAGTTCCCGGCCCTCCTGTTTTGGTAGGTAATGTTCATTGCAGCATCAAACACAATTACTCCCAGAGGCATCTCCGAAAAGATAAAGTCAACAAGCTCTTTGTCAAAAGGATTTTTGTTGAGCTTCATCAGACCTCATCTTCAGTGCTGATTCGTTTAGTATTTTCCAAGTCAGGCCTATCCATTTTCTTAAATCCCTTAAATTAATCATAGCAAGAAAATCAGTATTAATCGATAAAATATTGATAGACAGAAATAAAAACCAGCGCAATATGGTCTTGCTTAGTGTTTAAGATTCCCTGTCAAAGTGGCTGGAGTCAAACATTCTTTAGTATTTACAGTAAAACTTTTTCAAGTAATTGCTTACTTTTTCCGATATGGCGGTCCTCTCTTGATCGGCTTAATACACTCTCAGCAGCAGCCGCTCTCAGACTGCTTACGTCTCGATTAATCCGTCTGCCCAAATCAGCGACAATCCGCCCACTTCCCGAACCAAATGAGCGATCATTCCACAGACTCTGATGGATATCTCTGCTTCCCGCCGGCTGTAATCTCTTCTTCCGCCAGTCCATACAGTTTACAGACCCTATCCATTATTTCGAGGTATTCGGGATTAGCCACTGCGGTATGGCACGGAAACCAAGACTGCATTATTATGATACTTCACAATTTTATAACATAAAAAAAGGGCATCCAGAGATCTGGGTGCCCCTTTAAAAAAATTCTAAGAAATTCTCAGCTTCTTACACAGCTACAGTCTTCTCCAACTCCTTCAGCCAAAGCAGTCTTGAACCGTTGATCGTCGATATCCTCATATCGTCTATGAACTGTTCGACATCGATGTCCAGTCCTTTGTCCCTCTTGAATGGCGAGAAAGCGACTTTGACTTTTGCCTTTGCCGCCTTTTTGATGTCAGTGTCCTTCACCATTTTCAGCGGTGTCCCCATCGCAGCTGCCACAGCCATGAAGATATCAGAGTTCTGTCTTGATGCGCCGGCAGGCTCACAGGTTTTGTTCACCTCTTTGATCCTTCCGAGGAAATCAATGATCGTTCCATCAGATTCAAGGGCGGCTGCAGACGGCAATATCAGATCAGCCTGTATTGCAAGATCGGTCATGTACGATGTCTGCACTACCAGAAACCCGGTATCAGGTCTGGTTTTCACCGGCATTTCTCCGACAGCGTAAAGAACATCTGTCTTGGAAGAAACGATCTCGCTGAATTTCTTTCCCTCTGTTGTCATGCCTGTGAGCACCACTCCCTTTGCATTGGCCTCAAGGGGGATTGCGACAGCTGCACCCCTGATAAGAGAAAGGTTCGCTGCTGCTTTGTATAATGACGGTGACGCCAGTATTACAGGAGCCTTTGCTGCCTGAAAGATATCAGCCGCGTTCATGGCAGCAGTCAGAAGGATTCACATGCGCCAGGGCCTCTATCATCTCCTTCGGGGCCTTTACACCCTTAGAGATAACGGCCTGTCCGAGTTGCTCAAGCATGCTGATCTCGTCGCCTTTCAGAAAAGCGGTTGCAACAGACGCTATCTTAGGCTCACCGGAATTGAGCACCAGGAGCTTGGCCCCACCTTCGTTCATCCGCTTTCTCACGATCGCGTCAAGGGCAGGCAGGACCCTCTTCCACTGGTCCGGCGCAAGCCCGACCAGGACAAAGAGGTCTGCATTTTCAAGGTCTGCGGTCGCGGTGTTCATAGCATCATATTCAGAATACAGGCTGACAGTTGAATCAATATTTTTTGTCTTTACAACATCAGCAGCCAGTTTTTTCATCAATGCAGCATCCTCATTGAGAATGTTGCCGCTGCTGATAAAGGCGGCTTCAGTTCCGGCAGCCTTGAGTTTTTCAGCAGCCGTAGCTATCGCGTCCTCCCAGGAGGTCTCTATAAGTTTGCCGTCTACCCTCTTCATCGGCACGGTCACACGCATATCTCCTTTTATGCTGTCAAAGCCGAACCTGCCGACAGCACACAGAAAACGCTCAGCTGCACCTTCAGCTGCGCCAGAGTTTATCTTCATCACCTCTCCGTCTTTTGTGCTGACGATGGTGCTGCAGCCATTGCCGCAGGAAAGGCACACTGAGGCGGTCTTCGTATACTCCCATTCCCTGCCCTTTCTCCAGCGGTCAGATTCCAAAAGTGCATTGACAGGACATACATCAATACAGTTTCCGCAGAAGGTGCAGTCCGATTCCTGAAGCGGCGTGTCTTTTGCCGTTACAACTTTGGCGCCAACACCCCTGCCTGAGAATTCGAGCACATTCGTACCCTGGGCCTTGCAGATCCTTATGCACCTGCTGCAGAGAACGCAGTATTCAGGGTCTCTCTTTATAAAGGGGTTTGACTGATCAACCGGATAACCGAATTTCTTTCTCGTGAAGTTCGACTCCTTTATCTCGAAGTCATATGCATACTGCTGAAGGTTGCATACGCCGGCCTTTGTACATGTCATGCAATCCAGGGGATGCATAGAGAGGATAAGGTCGATGACAAATTTTCTGACCTCCTGCACCTTTTCAGTCCGGGTATTGACAACCATTCCTTCCTTCACCTTCGTGGTGCAGGATATCATCGGCGCCTTCATCCCCTCGATCTCCACAAGGCAGAGCCGGCAGGCACCTATGCCCTTCATCCCCTTCAGATAGCAGAGATTGGGAATATGTATCCCGTTCATCTCCGCAGCATCGATCAGTGTCGATCCCTCCGGGGCTTGCGCCTCTTTCCCGTCTATCGTAAGATTTATCACCTTTGCCATTGAAACCTCCGCGTTGTCGATATTATCAATTTCTATTCACTTGTTAATTCAGGATCTCAGATCCCGTAAAAATGTCTTCTCCCTGCTGCTGTCCGGAACAGCTAAACTCCTACAGGTTCTTTCTTCTTTATATCCAGGATCACAATAGCCTCTTCAGGGCAGACCTTCCTGCATTCATCGCACTTCACGCATTTCTTCTGTCTTATCTCAAAAGGCCGGTAGCCGCTGAGAAACGGTTTTCTCTTGTCCCCATGGACAGCCCCATGATGGCAAGCATCCTTGCAGAGTCCGCACATCGTGCATTTCTCAGGAACAACCCGGTACTCGATAAAGGCGAGGCATTTTTGGTCAGGACATCTGCCCTCGATATGTTCCCTGAACACGCCGGTCTCCATCCAATCGAGGATAAACTTGGCCGTATCTTTTCCCTTCTTGCACCTCGACCCCTCAAGCATCTCAGTCGCTATCCTTCTGAGGGCAACAATATCAGCCTCCCCTCCTCTGCCTTCAACCAGCCTATCCAGCCTCACCGCTGCCTCATAACTGCCCAGGGCGCAGGGAAGACACTTGCCGCACATCGGACCAGCGAGAAACTCCGTGACGTAATACTTCGCCTTTTGAACAGGGCACCCCTTTTCCTCGGCAGCTGCCTTGATATCATCTACTTTTGGTTCATTCGTCTTGTCTTCTTTCAGTTCTGCCATATCTTCCCTCACTACATGTCTTCTGCCATGTAAATTAACTCCGGCAGCACATAGGAGACAAGGTCTCTGTAAGTCACGATTCCCATAATCTTGCCGCCTTCGACAACAGGGATATGCCGCACCTTTTTCCTTGCGATGACCGAGATTGCGGCGCTTATCTCAGTGGACGGCTCAAACGTGATTATGTCCCGGCCCATCACATCCTTTACAGGCACTTTATCAAGCGCAATGTTCTTCTCCACGCAGTGGACCACGTCCCTCTCGGTGAACATACCAGTCAGTGTGTCGTTTTTGTCCACGACAATAACAGCGCTTATGTTCCGGTCTGTCATGATCCGGATTGCCTCTGCAGCAGTGGTTTCCTGCGACACTGTTATGACACCAACAGATGGCTTAGATTCCAAAATATCATTTAGGGTCATTCTGGCCCTCCTTTCCATTATTTCAATACTCTCCGATGGGATCTTAAACTCCTCTTCAAGCTTAAGATGCCTCTGTTTCCTTATCTTCACCGCCCCTACGGGGCAAGCCGTGTGACATGCCTTGCACTTTGTGCAGTATTCCCGGTCAATATAATAAATGTCCCTTGTCTCCACTACCGCATCAAAGGCGCATGCCTGCTTGCAAAGACCGCACTTGATGCATTCGGCCTGATTTATCAGAAATACGCCAAGACCGCTGCAGGCGTTTGCCCGGCAGAACTTGTCGTGGATATGTTCTTCATATTCTTCCCTGAAATACTTGATCGTGCTCAGGACAGGGTTGGGCGCGCTTTGGCCAAGACCGCAAAGGGCCCCCTTCTGAATATGTTTGCCCAATTCCACCAGCTTTGTGATATCCCCTGCTTGGCCGCCGCCGGAGGTGATCCTCTCAAGTATCTGGAGCATCTGATATGTTCCAATCCTGCAGGGAGGGCACTTTCCGCAAGACTCCGACTGGGTGAAGGAGAGGAAGTATTTGGCCACATCGACCATGCATGTATCTTCATCCAGGACAACCATTCCGCCTGAGCCCATCATGGAGCCCACCTTTGTGAGAGAATCGAAATCCACCGGCAGGTCGAGATAACTCTTGGGGATACATCCTCCCGACGGACCTCCGGTCTGAACAGCTTTAATCTCCTTATCGCCGATGATGCCACCTCCGATATCGAAGATAATTTCGCGGAGAGTCATACCCATCGGGACCTCGACAAGCCCTGTATTCTTTACCTTGCCAGTCAGTGCAAAGACCTTCGTGCCAGGTGATGTTTTCGTGCCGATGCCGAGAAACCAGTCTGAACCCTTCTCTATAATAGGAGGTACACATGCATATGTCTCTATATTATTGAGGTTGCTCGGATACCCCCATGCCCCTCCTCCAGCCTCGGAAAGCCTTGGCGGCCTCGGTCTGGGGAAACCCCTTTCACCTTCGATCGACGCAACCAGCGCTGTAGACTCGCCACAGACAAATGCCCCCGCGCCCTCGCGGATATCCATGGTAAAATTAAATCCTGAACCGAGTATGTTCTTGCCAAGAATTCCGGCTTCCTCTGCCTGCCTTATCGCGATTTCGAGGTTTTTCACTGCCAGGGGATATTCATGTCTGACGTAAACAATCCCGTATTCAGCGCCAATAGCGTACGCACAGAGCATCATCCCTTCAAAAAGGCTGTGGGGGTCGCCTTCCATAACTGACCTGTCCATAAAGGCCCCCGGGTCTCCCTCGTCACCGTTTGCAATAACAAACTTGACTTTGCCTTTGGCGCTTTTTGTATGGTGCCATTTCCTTCCGGCTGGAAATCCTGCTCCGCCCCTGCCTCTGAGATTCGCCCTGTCAACTTCGTTAAGTACGTCATCCGGGGTCATTGAGCCAAGAGCCTTTTCAAGCGCAGCATAGCCCCCGACCGCGATATAATGTGATATATTACGCGGATCTATAAGCCCGTTGTTCCTAAGGGCGATCCTGAGCTGCTTTTTATAAAACGGCACATTCATCATCTCAGGGACCGGTTCGCTTAAAAAGCTGTCCCTGTAAAGGCTCTGTCGGAAAGGCTGACCGCCCTGCACAGTATAGGCCAGAATCGATTTCGCGTGCTCAGGCTTTACCTTCTGGTAGAATATGCCCTGGGGCTCCACCTTCATGACCGGCCCCTTCTGGCACAGACCCTGGCAGCCTGTCTTTACAACATCTACCTCAAGCCCCCTTGTGCCTGACTCTTCCTCAATGGCGGCAACGACCTTATTGGTGCCTGTTGCTGTGCAGGCTGTCCCGCTGCAGAGCCTGATCCTCGGGACCTCGGGTCTGAAGGTCTCTTCTGTAAGCTGTTTTCTTAATTTTCTTAAGGTCTGCTATTGTATGTAATCTCTCCATGGCTTACTTTCCTTCGACCATTTTTATGATCTCGTTGACCTTCTTTGGATTGAGGTCGCCTACGACTTCTTCGTTGACCGTAACAACAGGTGCAAGGCCGCAGCAGCCAACGCAGCCCACTGTCTCAAGGGTCAGGGACATGTCGGGTGTTGTCTCACCCTCCTTTATCCCGAAGGACTCCTCTATCTTCTCGAGCACCTTGCCGGCCCCCCTTACATGACATGCTGTGCCCACACACACGCAGAGAACATTTCTGCCCCTCGGTTTGAAATAAAAGTGTTTGTAAAAAGAAGCTGTACTGTAGACTTCCGCCAAAGGGATGTCAAGTTTCCTGGCCAGTGCATTTAATACATCTTCAGGCAGATAGTTGTATTCCTTCTGTATGCTCTGAAAGGCATGGATGAGGACGCCCCTCTTCTTCTGGGCATCCGTAAGAACTTCCCCCACATTGCCTATCTTTTCATCGAAATCAATTTCTTCGATCTTCATCAAACCTCCTCAGCGGTCTTTTTTGTTACCATTGCATTCGGCAGATCAGCCCCGGTAATCCGTACGATATAACCGTTATCCTGTCCAGCTGCAAAAGGTTATATAAAGTCTTATCCAACCGAATTTTAAGGATTTTCAGTTTAACACAAAAATTTCTTCTTGTCCTATTTTTTAATTTTATAAACTTATAAGATCAATAAGATTAAGCTATATGATCAGCGCATTATAGCTGGCCTCCGTCTCGCGGAAGATCAGAAGACTGAAATCCGATGTTATTAGCCCGGAACAGACCGCCCGCAAAAAATCCTGGAAAAATTTATCTTCTCATTGCTAAAACCGAACTTATTTATGATAATATAAATGATATTAATAGAAAGGCATCTTTTATCCAAGGATAGGGGATGTGAGGAAGAAAAGAGTGTACAAGATAGTAAAAAAAGAAGCACTCAGTGAAACGACAAAACTCATGGAAATTCAGGCCCCACACATTGCGGGAAAAGCTAAGGCAGGTCAATTCGTGATCCTGCGCATCGATGATCAGGGGGAACGGATTCCTCTGACGATCGCGGATTACAGCCGGGAAACAGGGACCATTACCATCATCTTCCAGGAAGTCGGGAAAACGACTATCCACCTGGGGAAACTTCAGCCGGGAGACAGTGTAGCAACCTTTGCGGGACCTCTCGGACATCCGACGGAAATCAGGAACTACGGCACAGTGGTCTGCATGGGCGGCGGAGTCGGCATAGCTCCCATCTTCCCCATAGCCCGTTCCCTGAAGGAAGCCGGCAATGAGGTCATTTCCATCATCGGTGCACGAAACAAAGATCTCCTGTTCTGGGAGGACAAGATGGAGGCAGTTTCAGATGAAATCTTCGTTTGCACTGATGATGGCTCTCGCGGCAGAAAGACCCTTGTAACCGAACCCCTCAAAGAACTCCTTGAGAATCAGCAAAAGAAAATCTCCCATGTCTGGGCGATAGGGCCGGCCATAATGATGAAATTCGTGGCCCAGACAACGAAACCATACAGCGTGCCTACCACCGTCAGCCTCAACACCATAATGATAGACGGAACCGGCATGTGCGGCGGATGCCGCGTGCTTCTGGAAGACGGCGCGCAGTTCGTATGCGTTGACGGCCCTGAATTCGACGGTCACAAGGTGGACTGGAGCAGTCTTCTCTCACGGCTCCAGTACTACCGTGAAGAAGAGAAACAGGCCATGAAGCACTGGGAACATAAATGCAATCTGGATGCGGCTATCAAGGCAGGGGGCAAATAATGGCAGAAATGACCCAAAAAGATCGCTTAAAGATAAAGCGTCACGACATGCCAAACCAGATTCCCGCAGAAAGAAGGGTAAATTTTGAGGAAGTCGCTCTCGGCTATTCCTTGGAAACAGCGCAGAGAGAGGCTGAGCGCTGCTTACAGTGCAAGGACCCTAATTGCGCAAAAGGATGCCCTGTCGGCGTGCTCATACCCCAGTTTATCAAGGCCCTCAGAGAAGGGGACATGGTGAAGGCTGTGGAATGGATGAAGGTGAAGAACAACCTTCCCGCCATCTGCGGCAGGGTCTGTCCGCAGGAAGTTCAATGTGAAGGCAGTTGCATGCTCGCCAAAAAAGGAGAGGCGGTCGCTATCGGCAGACTCGAACGCTTCGTTGGTGACTATGAGCTGTCCCACCGTACCTGCCCCCTGGTAAAGGCTCCTGCCACAGGCAAGCGAGTCGCGGTAGTCGGATCAGGTCCGGCGGGTCTGACCTGTGCGGTCGATCTCGGCAGGGAAGGTCATGATATCACCATCTTCGAGTCTCTTCACGGTCCGGGCGGCGTACTCGTCTATGGCATTCCTGAATTCCGTCTCCCCAAGGGAGTGGTGCACGGCGAAATCAGCTACGCGACGGAATGTCTGGGAATAAAGATACAGAAGGACCACATCATCGGACGTACATACACCCTTGACGAACTCCTCTCTGAATATGATGCCGTATTCCTCGGGACAGGGGCCGGACTCCCATCCTTTATGCGCATACCAGGCATAAACCTCAATGGCGTCATGTCCGCAAATGAATTTCTCACCCGCGTCAATCTTATGAAAGCCTACCGTTTCCCTGAATACGATACCCCGGTAAAAGTCGGAAATAAGGTTGCTGTCCTTGGGGCAGGTAATGTGGCAATGGATTCGGCCCGCTGCAGCCTCAGGCTGCAGAGCATTCAGGCAGAAGGTACGGCGGGAAATCAGGGAGAGGCTCATATCATCTACCGGCGTTCCCGTGATGAAGTCCCGGCGAGAGCAGAAGAGTTCCATCATGCGGAAGAGGAGGGTGTCATCTTTGACTTCCTCACAAATCCTGTTGAGATATTGGGCGATGAAAAGGGGAATGTCCGGGCCCTCCGCTGCATTCGCATGCAGCTTGGCGAACCCGACAAGTCGGGACGAAAACAGCCGGTGCCGATCACGGGGTCGGAATTCGAGATGGAAATGGACACGGTGATTATGGCCCTCGGGACAAGCCCTAATCCCCTCGTATTCATTGGTGCCGACGGTCTCGATCGCACGAAGCATGGTACTGCAGTCGCAGACGTCGAAACCGGCAGGACGAAGAAAAAGCGTGTATGGGCTGGCGGAGACGTTGTCACCGGTGCTGCTACGGTTATAAGCGCCATGGGTGCCGGAAAACGCGCTGCCGCCGACATCAACAAGTTCCTTAAAGACGAGGCGACCTGGGAATAACAGCGAACCAGCGACGACAAATAAAAACCCCCCGTCGGAAGCCCGGCGGGGGGTTTTTTGAATCCCGGGGAAATGGACTGCTTAATAAATCCCGATATGCGGTTTTGCCGAACTTTCGATAGTGCGTCTTGCAGCCATATCCATGAGCACACGTTCTGCCCCGAACTTGCCTGGCTCATATTTCCTGAGTTTGAGCCTTTCCCTTGCTGCATCGATATACTTCAGAGCAAGGGCAAGTATCTTTTCAGGGTCAGGTTCAAAATGGAAGGCACCCATAAACCTCTCCATCCACACCTCTGTCATTATCCTCGTAACTTCAGTGCTGGCCTCAACAGGTGAGTCTCCTCCGAATATAACAGGCACTCCTGATGCTGCAAAATAAGCTCCGATCGCTATCGCCTTCTCACTCATCCACTCAGGGGCGATGCCGACAGCAGGCATTCCGCCTATCTCGTCAGACAGACCGCCTTCAGCCGCCATTGCGCTGGCAATCGTAAGTATCCTTGAATTGTCTACACACGCGCCAAGATGCAGGATCGGCGGTATGCCTATTGCTTCACATACCTCCCTTAATCCAGGGCCGGCATTCTCAAGCGCCATCTCAGGGGTAAGAAATCCTGCTGAACCGCAGGCAGCAGAGCCGCAGCCGGTAGATACAATCAGCACGTCATTCTTTATCAGTTCTTTTGCAAGGAAATGATGCAGTCCTGTTGAAGGCACCCTGGGGTTGTCACAGCCTGCTAGGCCGACAACACCGCGGACCCTTCCTGCCATGATGGCGTCATTGAGGGGCCTGAAGGAACCCCTCCAGGTACCGCCCTGCATGTATTCGATATATTCGTGAGAAAAACCTCCGATAAGAGGCGCTTTTTCAGTAATATGGCTGCCTGTAGCAGTCCTGTTGGGGTAGTTGTCTACAGCGATCTTTACGATCTCCCTGGCTACTTCCTTTGCCCTGTGCTCATCGAACTCTATATGCATCGCGCCCTGCATCTTTGCCTTTTCAGAGGTGGTAATGACCTTTGTATGGAACTTCTTAGACAGTTCAGCTATCGCAGGCATGATGCACTGGACATCGACAGTCATCGCATCAACAAGACCGGTCATGATCCCGAGTTCCTGGTTGGTAAACCCTCCGGCAGTAGGTATGCCATGCCTCATCAGGACCTCATTGGCTGTACAGCACATGCCGCCCAGATTGATCCCTTTGGCGCCCTTTGTTTTTGCATATGCGATCATTTCAGGCTCGCCCACAACATCAACCATAATCTCGGCAAGCAATGGTTCATGGCCGTGCACGATGAGATTGACCTCGTCTTCTTTGAATATGCCGAAGCTCGCCTCTGCCTTTATGGGTTTCGGTGTCCCAAAGAGGATATCGCTGACATCGGTTGAAATCATACTGCCCATCCATCCGTCAGCAAGCGCTGTCCTGAGACCCTGCGTAAGGAGATGATCAGGGTCATGGTCAACCCCGATATTGGTGCGGTGCATCGCCTCGCAGACCTCCCTGTCAACGCCGCGGGGAACGATCCCCCACTTTCTCCAGCGTTCCTGCGTCTTCTTGGGCGCCCTTGTTATAAAGTTGCCTTCTCCCTTTTGTCTGCCGAAGTCTTCTATCAGTTTTTCAGCGACATCTTTTGCAACAGCATTCACTTCCCTGCCTTCAAACTCTATATTCAGATATCCGGCAACCCGGTAGAGCTTTCTCACGTCTTTGATCTTGAAGTCCTTTACCTCTCCGTTAGCAACAGCCAGCAAGGTGAAGGCCATGCCTCTTGCATGGTCGGAATGCGCGGCAGTTCCTGCTGCGATCATCCTGAGGAAATTCCTCGCGGCAACAGTAGAAAGAGTTGCTCCGCATACGCCCCTTGCATCTTCTTCAGCATTCTTTCCGACAAGCCTGCATGGCCCCATATGACATACCTTGCAGCAGGCCCCGACAGCTCCTATAGGACATGGCTTCATCTTCTCAGCCCTGTCGAAACAGGTCTCTATCTTGTGGGCTTCACCCCACTTTATGATCTTTTCTGCACCGCTGGCATCACTTTTTATATTCTCTAACATAACATCCTCCCTATTGTTGTTATTCGGCATTAGGGATTGGTTTTAAACCCCTAATCTCCAACTACTATTCGCTGCCTTTAAAACATCGGGTCCATCTCAAGGGCAGGATGTCCTACGCTTGAGAGAAATTCAAGGAGTTTCTCGGAATCCTCGCAATTTGTTTCGTCCGCGATCTTATCGAGAAGGTCGGGAACCCCTGCCTCTGTGGCCCTCTGGATAAAGGCGTCCTTCAGACTTTCCTTCAGGTTCTTGGTCATCCAAACTATTCTTTTAAGACCTCCGTCGCCAAAAAGAAACTTTTTACTTGTTATAAAGTTTCTTCCGACGCCCATAAATCCCGGCGCCTGCACTCCGCCGCCAACACTGCCTGCCAGAGTGGAAAATTTCATGCCGGCAGGGGTCATACCGGTATGACCGCGCTGAACAAGCATTACTCCGTTTGCCTCAGGCACAATGGCAATGATGCACTCAAAACATCCGCATGACGTCATCGGGTTGTCCATGATCGTATAGGCGTTCATCGTCTCGACCGCGCCACCGGTGGCAGTCTTAATATATGCATCAACGCCTGTCCAGCGACCCTTCTGTGCGTCTACGACCTCTCCCTTTTTGATCGGCTGGTTGCCGCCTGTTGGATCGATCTCGTAGGCCGCCTTTCCGTCGAGCCAGTTGTAGGCGCCGCAGAGGCCGAGCCTCTCCGGGGTGATAACGCATGTATGGCTCGGTGCGAATGACTGGCAGAGCAGACAGGAATAGAAGGTATCCACCGACTCGTCAGTCATGCTTCCGACTCTCTGGTCACGCTCCTTATACGACTTCCGGGCCTCCTCCTGCATTGCAAGCACATCCTTTTCATCAACATAAAGCGTCACCTGGACCTTGTCTACAATAGATTTGAACCTTGCATGGGTCATCGTCGACTGGACGAGACCGACATGCTCAAGGGTAAGGCCGTCCTTTTTTGCCTGGTTGCTGATCCTGACCCAGTTGATGTCACGCTGGCCCATATGCCAAAGCCCCTGGGCCTCATTGAGGTTGTGATGTATCTTTCTTTCAATAACAGATTCAAAGTCCTTCTGCATCTTTCGTCCTGCAACATCGATGACCATGCCAAGCGGCATCATTCCGCCCTTTTCGAACCTCTCCTGCCAGTTCTCGCCGACGATGATGACTTTGTTGTCCTCTATCTCTTCAAGTTCCTTTGTCCTGACCCACTCAAATGCAGGGGTCCTTTGTCCACCGAACTCGATGAACATGTCTTCTTTCCTGATCCTCTCTCCTTCAAAAGCAGGCCCGTAGGCAACAGGAATCGGCGGTTTCTCAACCACAATCTTAAGCCCCCTGACCTCTATCGCCTTCTGCACGATCTTGCTGTGGTCAAATTCCTTATCAACCTCCTCATATATACAGACACCTGTAGGATGTATGACAGGGATGTCAGTATCAGCAACTGCAGGAAAGCCCATATTGATGGCGCCAGCTCCTGTCGACCAGATGATGTCGTTGAGCGGGCCAAGCACCATGGCAAAGGCAAAGACCCTGTCTTTCTGGTATTTGAGATGCTCCTTGAAGTCCCCCGGCTTTTTATTGCCAAATATCAGGGAGGCCCTGATCGCCCAGTCAAGGGCATAAAGGGTATGCTCGGTGTCCGGGCCGAGTGGCACAATCCTTGAGTCCCAGCCCAGCGGAACGCCCTGTCTCAGCAGCTGCTTCGTTACGCTGTTGCCATTCGTATTTCCTGAAAGAAAGGTGAGTATGTTCTTCTCCTGAAGTTCCCTGACTATTTTAACCGCTGTCTCGTCATCAGGTGCGGCCCCGATAATCGCGGCAAACCCGGGCATGGTGCCGTCAACAAGCTGTATACCGAGATTGCGCTGTATCGTATCCGTAATAAACCCGTTATATTCAAAGCCTGTATCCGGGTCTTTGACCGGTTCAAGCCCCTCGATATAACGGAGGGCCATTATGATCTCCTCTGCAAAAAGGGTTGCCATGCCTGAATCAAGTGCCTCACCCAGATAGGGTTTCCACAATACTTCATCCGGCTCATCATGCAGCAGGCCCTTAGTCCTTTCAAGTGCCTCCTTCATATCGCCGATAGTCTTGACCGGAAAACCTGTCATCGCATATATCATGGGGAGATAAAAAGCGGTATCAGGAAATTCAAAGACAAAATTTTCACCGTGTGCTGAAATGGCCTTCTGCAACATCTCATCTGCACGTTTCACAAGCTCATGCGACGCTCTTATAGCCGCCGAGGCTATTAACTTGGACATACTGACCTCCTCGTAGTATGGGTGAGATCTTAAGGTTAGATTGTTACCTGATTGTCTTACCCAAACCTGTTACATGTTTATATTTTGAAACTGTTTACTATATAAAATCAACTCAATTTTTTCTACGCCATCTTCGACTTTAAGAAAGCAGGTAATGCATTTGCCTCACGCGGCCCGACCGTCACCTTCCAACCAGGCAACTTGTCCTCAATAGAACCGCTCAGGATAGCGACATATCCCGGCAAAATCAATTCCTTGTTTGCTATATCCTTTTCAATACCGCTATCGGCTATGAACTGGGCTATCTTCGTGGCAGTGAACTTGCCGGCAGCCCATGCGGTCAGTACCGAGAGACCTTCGCAATCCATGACAGCAAGCCTGCATGGCACCTTGCTGTTTTCAACTTCACCGGAGACAATAAAATACGTCAGGGAGAAATTGGTTGTAATAAGGAAAGGGGATTGCGGCGTCGGCTCTCCGATGTTGTAGATCTTCTGCTCCACCTGCATGGGGACCTGAGGGTCTGTGTAGATGTTCTGTCTCAGGGTAAAGAGCACAAGGTTTTTCCATTTTTCTATGCTGCTCATAACGACAATAGATGCGTATTTCGTCACGCCGATTCCTGCCAGGAGGGTCTCATGAAGACTGTCTTGACGCTGCATGAAATTGATTACAGGATATCCGAGAGGTTTGAAGTTCTTTTTAACCGCTGCCCTCCGTATCAGTGTATTGTTCTCTATGATGTCCCTGGCCTTCCGCGCGCCTGAGTCGATGACCATGTCCTCAACACCGAGACCCTTCACTTTTTCAGTGAGGTCAGAGAGTTCGTCAAGACCGTTTGCAACAACACCGAGTATTGCCTTGTTGTTTTTTGCTATCCCTGCCATCGCCTCTGCATTGGATGCGTTTGCGCCATAGATTATCGGCTTTTTGCCGGAGAACAGCTTCACCGCAGCCTCTGCAGCCTGGGGATTTTCAGTATTGATTATTACAGGGACCTCCGGCGCCTTTGCTGCAACGATCTTGGCCGCAGACTCCAGCCTGGCGGCATCGCCTGATGCATTGGTAATAATGATCGCGTCAATCCTGAGTTTCTGGCCTACCCTGTCCATCTCCGAGTTCAGCACCTGTTGGCAGAGGTTTGATATCTCATCCTCTGAAAGTGTGTCTTTGACCTCGATTGCAAAGGCACAGGGGTTTACAAATTTCTTATCATGCCTGAAGAGGACAGTCTCCTCCCCCATCTTGACCGCCTTGTCCCCTGAGCCGAAGGTTATCGGTCTTACAGGAGGAGCAGATGCCTCACCGAGTATTTTCTTCGCCTCCTCAGATACATCGGGACAGGAATCGAGAGAGGCCTGTCTCTGTGCAAGTTTCATAGCAAAGGCAAGACAGGTGGGATGCCCGCACTTCTTACAGTTTGTTTTCGGTAAAAGCTTGAATATTTCAACGCCTGATAAAGCCATTTTTTATCTCCTCTTTCAGGGGCTGGGGGTTTGGGATTGGGGATTAGTTTTCATTTACTAACCCCTAGGCCCTAAGCCCTAAGCCCTATTTATATTAGTTCCTCAATGAGTTTTTCCAATGCGCTGACAGCCTTTGGATGCCGCATGATCAGGAGCTCTGCTCCTGAGACAAGAAGCGCGGCTGCTGTTTCAGCCTCCCATGCGATGCCCCTCTCCTCAGATGCACCCCAATGCGGCAGGTCTGCTTCAGATGCTGTCGTTTCCTTCACCTTCCATACATACATTCCAATATCACCCATAAGAGGCTGCTGCATCGTGACATCGTTCTGGGTAAGCGCTGCAAGCCGTATCCTCTCCATAACAGAATATGTATATTCAAGGCCGTATCCAAGGGCCGAACACATAGGGTCAGTTATCACCCTTTCCTTGTCAAAACCCATCTGGGTAATCAGGATATTGAGCTGTTTCGAGAGGTTTATGTCGAGTTCGGACATGGCTATTAATTTATGGTTATTCGCCATTGCTGCAGCAGCAATAGTCTTGTAATTGGCCTCCTGGGCCTTTCCGATTATGCAGTTTCGGTCCTTTGCGGCCTCAGCTGCAGCGACCAGTATTGAGGCGTCCTTCTCCGCGTGGTTGCTGCCGAGGATTATAAGCGGAACATGGATAGCAGCCAGCACGTCCTTTACTGTTTTAACAGCATCTTCAGGAGAACGGTTCTCCCTGTCAGGATGCGTGCCGATCAACCGTAATGCGATCGCCTTTGCCTTAAGCTCATCCTGGCAATATTTCGCCCATTTAACAGGATCATCAGAAACACCCTCGAATGCCTTTTGTACATTCTCAGGCCAGTCTGAAGGCGGAACATCCTGTATCTCGAAAGCTATGAGCGGTCTGTTGGGAGTAGCTCCCTCGAAAGAATGAAATGGCGGCACATTCTCACCGCCAAAGGTGACTGCGCTGTCACCTGTCCCGACAGTTACCGCGTATACCTTACCAGAGTAAGTCTCTTTGGTTGGTGTAAAAGCCATATTAATAACCTCCGTTTAATTAGGGGTTAGGGATTAGGAGTTAGGGGTTAGTAAAAAAATGCCAATCCCCAAACCCTAATCCCCAAACCCTATTATTTACATTTCCAAATATGAATGGGCATACAAGGTATTGCCCTTGATAACATCAAGCGTCTTTGTTATCTCTGCCATCTTCTTAGCGTCATCAATCTTTTTTCCGGCCAAAACATCATCTATCAGTTTCTTCTCATTCAGTGCTTCCGCCATCTCATGAGCATCAGCTATTGCGGCAGTCAAACCTGCGTTCATCAGCATTATAAAATAATACTTATTCAATATCGGCCTTATGTGTTTAGGGCATCCGTTGGAAATATTGCTCAGGCCGACAACGGTCTTCATCGGAGGATCGTTCATTTCCTGAAACATGCTGATCGCTTTGATGACATGACGCGCATGGTCCTGCGAGGTTGCAATCTGCAGAACAAGAGGGTCAAGATAGAGGTCTTCGAGGGGAACGCCGTACTCCATGGCGCGTCCCATGATCTCTGCAGCAATGGCACATCTCTCCTCAGCATCGGCAGGAAGCCCGCCCTTGCCGACAGTCAGGCCGATGACCTGGGAGTTATACTTGGCCCCGAGTTCGAGGATAGAGAACCTCTCAGGGTCATTGGACGTTGAATTTATCAGCGGCCTCCCCCATTGATTGTTATGGACTTGAAGTCCGGCCTCTATCGCCTTTGCATTTGTTGTATCAAGGCATACCGGCAGGGGAACAACCTCCTGAATTGTGGTGACCATCCATTGCATCATGTCCTCACCACCGTCCTCAGCAGGACCGATATTGGCGTCAATTATACCGGAACCTTCCTTCCACTGCCTGGTGGCGATCTCTTGTATCGGTCCTTTATCTTTTTTCATCATAGCCTCTCTCACCCTCTTGGCTATAATGCTCAATTTCTCTCCAATAATAAGCATCAAATACTCCTTTCTTATTAAAATTTTTTGTAATTTAAGACTTCATCGAAATCTGGTCCCTGAACACACCCGGAAACATAATCTTTAAGACTATAAGCTATTCTAATGAATTTATAAATTAAATTATTTTTATGGAGACTATAATCAATTCAAATAAAGATTAAAAAAGATAACATATATTTCCAGCCATTTGGAAATTTTTTTAATTTATAAACTTATAAGTACCATAATCTGCGGCAATATTCAAAAACCCGCGCTTCTCCAGTGTATGAATTTAATATACATATCTGCTGCGGGAAGACCCCAATAAAAAACACTTTATCACGTTTTCAGGACCTTATCCTCTGTTATTTTATCAACCGTCACCAACTTGCAAACTCCAAACCCCCAGTGCTAAACTTAGTGCTAAACTCAAGCGAAGCTTGCTGGGCTTAAGACTTTATTATTTATCCGGAGGATTTTTGGAACTTTTCAGTCTGGGGATTGCGGAATTAAACAAAAAGCTGCAAAAGCGCGAGGTTTCGGCCAGGGACATTCATGACTCAGTATATAAGAGGATAGACGCGGTTGAAGGCAGGATCAGGGCATATGTAACAGTGACGCGCGAAAAGGCCCTTGAAATGTCTGAGCAGTCTGACAAAGAATTATCAGCAGGGAGCAGGAAAACACTTTCCGGAATCCCTATTGCTATAAAAGACAATATGTGCACAAAGGGGATACTCACAACCTGCGCATCGAAGATATTGTCGAATTTCATCCCGCCCTATGAGAGTTCAGTCACCTCAAAGCTCCTGGACAGCGGCTACGTGCTTTCAGGCAAAACAAATATGGATGAGTTTGCGATGGGTTCGTCAACAGAAAACTCAGGGTTCCATACAACACGTAATCCCTGGGATATTGACAGAATTCCGGGAGGGTCAAGCGGCGGCTCTGCAGCAGCGGTTGCAGCAGACGAATGCATAGCAGCCCTCGGCTCCGACACAGGCGGTTCGATTAGACAACCTGCGTCATTCTGCGGTGTAGTAGGCCTGAAGCCGACATATGGAAGGGTTTCAAGATACGGGCTCGTTGCCTTTGCCTCATCTTTAGACCAGATAGGCCCGATAACAAAAAATATAACTGACGCCGCAATTTTAATGAACATCATAGCCGGCAGGGACCCGCTGGATTCAACATCAGCGCCTGTTGACGTGCCTGATTTCACCTCTGTGCTGGGCAAAGACATAAAAGGGCTTAAAATAGGGATCCCCAAAGAATACTTTATCGAAGGCATAGACCCTGAAGTAGAACAGTCCGTTCGTAAAGCCATAAGGCATTTTGAATCACTCGGCGCTATACCACTAGAAATCTCCTTACCCCATACAGGCCATGCTGTTGCCGCATATTATGTCCTTGCCACATCAGAGGCGAGTTCAAATCTGGCCCGGTACGACGGGGTAAAGTACGGTTTCAGGGCTGAAGGCAAAGACCTTCTGGATATGTATATGAAATCAAGGGCACAGGGGTTCGGAGCAGAGGTAAAGAGGAGGATTATGCTCGGTACGTATACGCTTTCCTCGGGTTATTACGATGCATACTACAAAAAGGCCCAGCAGGTCAGGACCCTTATCAAGAATGATTTCGAAAACGCCTTCAAGTCTGTTGATCTCATCGTAACGCCAACTGCTCCAACTCCTGCGTTTAAAGCCGGGGAAAAGACAGACGACCCGCTTCAGATGTACCTTGCTGATATATTCACGATCTCTGTAAACCTCGCCGGTGTTCCGGCCATATCAATCCCCTGCGGTTTCACCTCGGGCAGCCTGCCGATCGGTCTGCAACTGATAGGAAAACACTTTGATGAGGAATCATTGCTGAAGGCGTCATATGCCTTTGAGCAGTCAACCGAATGGCACAAGAGGAAACCCGCTCTGTAATATTCACAAGATTTTTGCTGAGTTAACCGTGAATAAAGGTAAACAGGGACATATCCCTTTTTCAGGGCCGCACAGGAAAGATCTTTCCTGGTATTTCTTCAGGCACTCCATTTTGCCTTACGGCCATTACATTTGTCCCATCTCAAGGATTGAGAAATTCCATTGTCCGTGCTATTCTTCTACATGCTAAAAGAACAATTTCCTGTTGCCTATCAGAGATTGAAAACTCCCCGCAGCAAGCTACTGGGAATCTCAATGCAATGAATTTTTATTTTTATATTCGCTCACTTGACCCTGCAGCAAGCTGCAGGGAATACGCTCGCTATCCATTTATGAAGAGGATCGTACCTGTTTTGCTGAGCGTGGTTGCGGCGGCATCACTGACAGGCTGCATCACCTTTCTGACCCAGATCAACGTCAGGGGTGACGGCAGCGGGACGATGGTCCAGACGATAACCATGAACCCGGAGCAGATAAAGGAATCGATGGAAGGCGTAGCAAAGCAGATGGGCGCAAAAACGACTGAGCCGAAAGAGGAGACAAAAAATAAGCCTGCAGCAGAACCGGAGGTGGGCCAACTCAAAGAAGACGACCTAAAGGGCAAGGCCATGGACCTGGGCACAGGCGTAACGTTCGTGTCCGCGGAGAAGATCGACACGAAGACAGCAGCCGGAATCCGCGTAACCTATGCCTTTAAGGACATCAACCTGCTGGCCGTCAATCCAAAACCCGGTGCTGCGATGGGAACAGAGGGCGCAGGTGCTTCCTCTAAAGACGCCCTGAAGTTCCGGTTCAACCGCATGCAAAACGGCAACTCGGTCCTCACTGTAGTTCTGCCCGAGTCCAAGCCCGGAGGCTCCGAAGGAACAAACAGCCACACCGCCTCCTGCAGCTTCGCCGGGGGAACCGGACCAGGAGTATGTCAATGATGATCATGCAGATGTTCAAAGGCCTGCATATAGGCATAGCCGTCAATGTCGAGGGCCAAGTCGTCAAGACAAACAGTCCCTATGTCGATGGATCAAAGGTCACGCTGATGGACATTGACTTTGATCCGCTCCTGTCTAACGAGAAGGGTCTCAAGGCCTTGAGCGGGAAAATGGAGACAGCCAAGGGAGACGACCGAAAGATGATGGAGTCCTTGAAGGGAATCAAGGGCCTCAAGATCACGACGGACCCGGAAGTCTCAATCGAGTTCACTCCTGATAAGAAACCCTGACGCAGGAGGGGCAGGATTTGCACATGCTTGTCTTATCTTAATTATTACTCCGGCGATAAAATACCTTAAAGCCGTCATTCAACGGTTTGACAGGGGAATCCACAAGGAACCGGATGCTGTATTGCTTCATCTCCTTGCCCAGTATCCGCGGTGCTCAGCAATATAATCAAGATGCAAAGTGGCAAGGTCTTCGACCGGGAGCATATATGGCGGCCAAAAGGCAATAGAGCCGTTGTTTCTATTGAACGCGGAAACTGCTGAGACTCACCGAGGAATCTTCCTTTTCACATGGCAGGCATTGCTGCCGCATGTATCACAGCAGCGGATTTTAACGCTTTTCAATTGCTTCCTGAGTATATCTGCAGTCTCCTGATGTCCGTTCTCCAGCGCAAGGTACGATGCTATGGTCCTGCTGTGATCGTGAAGGTGTTGTCCGATCTGTCGTCGCCGACCCTGACGCCGGCAGCGTCGAAGCCGATAATGCGGACCCGGCATCTGGAGTTCGTTACGGCTTGGGGCGGTACATTCCAAAGAATCTTCTTTCCAGTTACCCTTCGGCCGACTGGAATCCATGTTAGCCCGTTATCAAGCGACAATTGGACATTAAAGGACCCGATGTCCGGAGCTGCAATCCAGCTTATTGTCTGTTGAGAGCCGGCAGGAATCACCTCCCCGCCATTGGGAAAAATCACGGTCACTGCCGGGGCGATCTTGAAGACGTTTCCCAGGACAAGATCAGCCACGAAGACGCTTCCGTCTTCGCCCTCACCGAAGGTCGAGATCGCAAAGGAAGTATCGGCAAGTTGCTGCCGCTCAAAGCCGGTGCCGGCTCTTTGCAGCCCCCAGACGATTCCCGAGCAATAATCTCCGAAGAAATAGGTACGGGTTAAGACCCGGAATTCAGTTCCCGTGTAAACATACCCACCTGTTACGGCGCATCCGCTGTCGTGGGAATACTCGGTAACAGGAGGAACATACTGGGGGGCGGGACGCATCCAACAGTTGGATTGAAACAGAGTGAACCTTCAAGGATTCTCCATCCGTAATTCTCCTCTCCCGTGCTTGTGGCAGGCCGGAAATTGATCTCCTCTTGTCTGTTCTGTCCGACATCCGCGATGTACAGAGCTCCAGTCCGCCTGTCGAAAGAAAACTTCCAGGGATTCCTGAGCCCTTTGGCCCAAATCTCGCTCCGCACGCCGTTAAAAAGAGGATTAGTTGGCGGGATTGCATAAGGAACAACGCCTGATTCCACGTCAATGCGGAGGAGCTTGCCGAGCAGGTGCTGATTTCCGGGAAGCGGGTTGACATTCTGGGCAAAATTGTTCGGGTCTCCCCCTGATCCACCGTCGCCCATGCCTATATAAAGATAACCATCAACAGGGCTGAAGGCCATCATGCCTCCGTTGTGGTTGGCAAAGGGCTGGATGACCACCAAGAGGACCTCCTCCGATGCCGGATCTGCGATATTCTGATCTGCTGTTACGCGGTAGCGTGCAATCACCGTGGCCCCATCAGGGGCCCTCGTGTAGTTTACGTAGAAATATTGTTTAGTGCCGAACTCAGGTGGAAAAGTGATGTTCAGAAGCCCCCGCTCCCCGCCGGAGAGGACCTTCGCTGAAATGTCAAGAAAGGGGAAGGACAGCACCGAGCTTCCGTTTATGACCCTGACAGTGCCTCCCTGCTCCACGACAAAAAGGCGACCGCTTCCGTCTCCTGCGTTAGCCAGATGAACAGGGGCCCTAAAGCCTCCGGAAACAGGGATGAATCTGATGCCGGGAAACCTTGACCATGCCGCCGGAGCAAGCGTAAGCAGCGCCACCGCTGCCACTGTCACCATCAATAGAGTTCTGCATAACGATTTATAAGTCATAACTTCTCCCCTAGTTACTGAGAGCATAACTCTAGCTTCAGTATACCGGGAAAGAAAGGGTTGTCAAGCATCTAACTGTCTGGTCATGTCTTTTTACAAAATAGCGAATGCTGATGTTACAATATCCTCAATGAAAATAAGGTGGCGGACAGTCTTCAGCCTAAACACCTGTGCAGTTACCTTTTATTATTGTATAGTATGACGATGAGGAGTATGTATGGCTGCTATTAATAAAGAAGACAAAAAAACTGCGAAGTATGCGCTTGAGATTCTGCTGAACATTTTACCGAAGTCAGGAAGAGGTATCCAGGATATTGCTTACCTGGTCGGGCTTATATGCCGTGAGACCGGCGTCCCGGTCGAACAGGCTACGGATGTTATCATGTCGTGGAGTGAAAGGCTGAGGGCCTTAACGAATTTCAAGGAACTTTATCCTGCTCACAGGAAACTGTCTTTTTACAGATACCGGGTGCGCTACTCTGTGCAAAGTGCATACAAGAGGATACAGGCACAACCGTCGCCTCGCAACTTTTATGACCTGACAGGCCAGGAGGCCCCTGCAGCATCCTTCTGGGCCAAGCTCCCGGCATCAAAGACAAAAGGCGAGCCCAAAAAGCCCATAGCGGAATAATTTGTGACAGGGGTTGCCGCAAGTTCAAAAATCCAATCAAACCTTAATATCCAATACAGGTAACCCTATCCTCTGTCTCCTGTTTTCTCCCTTGAACAACTCTGATTGCCTTGCCGGTATGTCTCCTCTGTCTCCCTCATGCTGGGCCTGCTGCTTTGTCGGCAGGCTCGATCCATGCTGTACCGTATGTTTCCCGTACTTTTCCGAAAGCCTGTCAACCGCCTCGTAGATCTTTGCCATCTTCTCGATTTTTGTCGTGTCGTCAAAAAGAGTGTAACGGGAGCCGTCATCAGGAACAAGACCTGCAAGGACAACACCTGTCTGCCGAAAAGGGGTGTCTGGCCTGTATATATTACTGAATCCCTCTTTCAATGGCCCCATAAGACAATAAGGATAGGCACTCGGCAGGCTTAACTTGACCTCTACTCCAAAGCTCCTGAAATCCTGCCCTCTGAGAAATACAATAAGCCTTGTGGCAGCAAGAATATACCTCCTTGCCTTGATACAGGCATTCTCAAGGTTTTTGGAAAGCTGGGCGAAGATGAACGTCTCATCAGTCGATGGAGGAGTAAAGGTCTTTGCCTTGCTTATCGATTGGTAACTGCTCTTTGTCTCGGTTACCACAGGATAAACGCTTCTGCCGTTTAGCTCATGCCAGATTTCCTGATAAGGCTTGGAAAGATACTTCTTAATGAATTTCTCGTCCTTCCTGGCAAATTGCAGTGCTGTGGTAATTCTGTGCTTGTTTAGATATGCTGCTGTGTTCGCTCCTATTCCCCAGACCTTCTCTACAGGGAGATTTTCGAGATAAAGGTGTATATCTCCTCCCGGAATAATGGTGCAACCGTGTGGTTTATTATGTTTGGAGCCTATTTTAGCCAGGACCTTCGATAGACTTACACCGATAGATACGGTAATTCCGAGTTCCTTTTCGATTGCCAGTTGAATCTTGTCGGCTATCATGCCGTAAGGACCATGGAAACTTCTCCTGAGACCGGTCAGGTCAACAAAGGCTTCGTCAATGGAGTACTCCTCAACGTCCGGAGAGAAGCGCCTGAATATTTCGAACATCCGCAATGAAAAAAGGCTGTATGTCTCGTAATCCGAAGGGAGGACAACAGCGTCCTTGCATACCTGCCTGACCTCAAAGAGCCTCATGCCCCTCTTTACGCCTTTTGCCTTTGCCTCATAACTGGCAGCAGCCACTATGCCCCTCTCTTTTCCTGTTATGACCGGCCTTCCCTTGAGTTCAGGGTGTATTGCCTGTTCGCAGGATGCAAAGAAGGCATCGGCATCAACGTGCAGGATAGCCTGGGGCCAGGAATGTATGGTGAGGGGCTGGGTAGTCATGGAATGTCTGCCCCGTAAGCCCCTACACCTGTCGGGCGCGGCTCTCTACCATCTTCCGAAGCTCATATGCAGTGATATGGGTCTTAATGACCGTTGAATTTATTGCCCTGTATGCGCGAAAAAGGTCCCATAGGCCATAAAGTGCAAAGAGCGAGACGATCAGGTAAAAAAGTTCTCCTAGAAATTTCAGCATAAATACATTAACCATTTTATTGTTCCTCCTTATTATTTGTTGTTCCTGTCACCTATACGTCCTAACTACCGCTGTCACCACACCCGCGATCTTGAGCTCATCCTTCGGCCTGATTGGTTGGTATTTTGGATTGGCCGGCAGTAGGGTCACACTTTCCCCTCGCTTTATCAGATACTTCATCGTCCATGCTCCATCGACCTCTGCTATGACAATATCCCCGCTCTTGGGGGTCTGTCCTTTATCCACAATGACCATATCCCCCGGCAAAATTCCAGCCTCTGACATGGAGTCCCCGGAAACCTTCAAAAGGAACGTGGCCTCCCGGTTCTTTATAAGGAGATCGTCAAAGGAGATGGTGTCAACCAGTTCTTCCTCTGCAGGACTCGGAAAGCCTGCCTCAACTGTTCCCAGTACTTTAACCGGAGATTTTATAGATCCTGGTATCAGTCTGCCCTTCTTGTCTTTACTGATCACCCCGATGGTTTCAAGTTTGCCGACAACCTTATGCACTGAGCTCTTTGAACTGAGCTTGAACATCTCGCCGATTTCCGAGAAGCTGGGCATTCGATTATTTTGATGATAAAAGGCGGAAATATCCCTGATTCTGGACTTTAGCTTGTCTTCTGCCCGGAGTTGTTTCATATATGAATTATAGGCGAACGATCGTTCGCTGTCAAGAGATAAACTCTAAGGGATTGAAACAAGCGGGTTTAGACAGTAGATTCCCTAATATGAACTATCCTTTTTCACTCGATTGTTGCAAGAAAGCGCTACGTATGAGGTGTCTACTTTTTAGGCAAACTTACAGGCGCAGGGGTGAATATGAAAAGTGCTAAATAAGTGATAAAATAAAGGAAGGAGGCAGCAAAATGAAAAAGTTACTATTGGTATCGATATTTTTTACGTTTGCAATTATCGTTCTAATGCCAACAATGGCAGGGGTAGATATAAATGCCGGAATTTCTCTGCCGCCACCCATCGTATTTGAGGCACCTCCGGAGGTTATAGTAATGCCTGATACAAGCGGTGTATACGTTGTTGCTGATGCAGATGCAGATACGCCGCAGGGCGGTCCGGCAGGCAGGGATGAGAAGCTGCAGGATGAGTCCTTAGAAAAGGGGAAAACCACTGAATCTGAACACAAATCCGATTGGAAAATAAATGTGTGGCCGCAGCCCCCAGAAAATGCGAACACCCCCCCTGAAAGGAAAGAAGAGAATAAGCACCTACCCCACCTGACCGATAGCCCTATCAGCATGAAGGGAAAAGGAGGCTCTCTTTTTCCCTTCAGCTGTTATTCTTTTCTCTATTTAATACGAGGGTTAGGAGCTCGAGTTGAGATGCGAAAGTCCTTCTCCGGCAAAAAAGGAAACTACCCTTATGTTTTCCATTTGAATACTTCAGATATAGTAAATAAATTAGGAGTCTCAGGTACAGGAAGAACTAAGCAAACATGTCTTGAAGTTTACCGTATCAATGACAAGGCGTACCCCTCATTTATCGAAAATAAAACTTGCGCAAATTCCTGTGAGTATCCCTCCGTAACACAAATACTTTATCTGCTCAAACTTCGGGGAGTACTTAACAGCAGCAGAATGCACGGACCTGTTGCAGGGTCAATTAGTTGCAACTACAAATTATTTGATTATGTTTGACAGTCTGTTTAACAAAAAGTAACATATTTAGATGAAAATTGTTTCTCTCAGAGTACCTGAAGAAACTAAAAAGAAAAGGTAAAGAATCGTCCCGGTGAATAAAAGGGGCCTTTGCTGTCAGCAGAAAATATAACATTAGTTTTTATGGTTCGTCTTATATAGCCATGTCGAAATTGCTTGATATTCCTTTACGGACGCTGGAAACAGGGGAGAGTTGCCATCAGGCCTGGTGTTACACTATGGGAAGAATAAGGAGTTCCAATATATGAAATACGAAGCTGTCATAGGACTTGAAGTGCACGCGCAGATGCTCACTGACACAAAGATATTCTGCGGCTGCTCGACAAAATTCGGCTCTGAGCCAAACACCCAGACCTGCCCTGTATGCATAGGCATGCCTGGTGTGCTTCCGGTTTTAAATAAGAAGGCGCTTGAATTTGCGATCAGGACCGGCCTTGCTACGCACTGCACAATATCTCCCTACAGCCGCTTTGCCAGGAAAAATTATTTCTATCCCGACCTTCCGAAGGGCTATCAGATAAGCCAGTTCGAACACCCGATATGCGAACACGGTTATATCGAGGTTGTCGTAGACGGGAATGTGAAAAAAATTGGCATCACAAGGATCCATATGGAGGAGGATGCAGGGAAGAATATCCATGAAGGCGGAGGCAAATACAGTTTTGTCGACCTTAACAGGACAGGGGTCCCGCTTATGGAGATAGTCTCAGAGCCCGACATACGTTCACCTCAGGAAGCAGTTGAGTACATGAAAAAACTGAGGGCGATCCTCATATATCTTGGTGTCTGTGACGGGAACATGGAACAGGGTTCTCTGCGGTGCGACGCTAACGTCTCTGTAAGGCCTGAAGGCCAGAAGGAATACGGGACAAGGGCGGAGATCAAGAACATAAACTCCTTCAAATTCGTTGAAAAGGCCATAGAATATGAAATAAAAAGGCAGATCAAACGTCTTAGAAGACGGGGGCAAAGATAATCCAGGAAACAAGGCTCTGGGATTCCAACAAAGGGATAACAGAGTCAATGCGCTCCAAGGAAGAGGCGCACGACTACAGGTATTTCCCTGAGCCTGACCTTACACCCATTACAGTTGAAAAATCCGTGATCGATGAAATACGGTCCGGACTGCCTGAATTGCCTGATGCAAAGAGAAAGCGCTTTGTTGCCGGATATGGCCTCCCGGAATATGACGCAGAACTCCTTACAACAGAAAAGGCAGTTGCTGCATGGTTCGAAGAGGCTGTGCAGGCAGGCGGACAGCCCAAGGCAGTAGCAAACTGGGTGATGGGAGAACTGATGAAGATGCTCAATGAAGAGAACACCGCCATCGACAGCTGTCCCATAAAGCCAAAACAGCTTGCTGACATGCTTACCCTCATCGGGAAAGGCACCATCAGCGGCAAGATTGCAAAGACCGTATTCATGGAGATGTACAAGACCGGCAAGGATGCTGAGAGCATCGTAAAAGAAAAAGGACTTCTTCAGATCAGCGATGAGTCTGCCATAGAAAAGGCTGTAGATGAGATCATCGCAAAACATCCGGCAGAGGTCGAAAGGTTCAAAGCAGGTGAGGAAAAGCTCCTGGGCTTTTTTGTAGGCCAGGTGATGAAGACAACAAAGGGAAAGGCAAACCCCCAGATGCTCAACGACCTCATGAAGAAAAAGCTTTCATAGCTTTAAAGTTCTCCGGGGTCTGCTAAGGATATTACTATGGACACAATACGCTTGAGATTACAGATTTTACTTGTACTGTTTTTTATAGTCATGGTGACAGGGACTCTCGGTTTTATGAAGCTGGAGGGCCTGTCACTGTCTGACGCGGTATATTTCACCGTCGCGACTGTCACGACAGTCGGGTACGGGGATATCACCCCCAAGACAGAGGCGGGTAAATTTCTGGCCATGGTCCTTATTATCACCGGTGTCGGCACCTTTCTGGGCGTTGTGGCAAACTCGACAGACATGCTCATGAACAGGAGAGAAAAGCTGATAAGAAAGGAAAAACTGAACATGGTCATCGGTGTCTTCTTCAGCGAAGTCGGTACAGACCTCATGAGACTCTTTTTCTCCTGCGACACCAGTGCCGACGCGCTCAGAAAGGACCTCATCGTGACAAATGAATGGTCTGACAAGAAGTTCGAAAGCGAAAGTAAACGGCTCAGGAATTACGATTACAGGATTGACAGCACGCTGGCAGACCTCAAAGAATTAAGCGGATTTCTTCAGGAAAAAAGGGAGCTTGTGCTGAGGCTCTTTGAAAACCCCTATCTGCTTGAACATCAGTCCTTCACAGAACTCCTCAGGGCGGTCCTGCACGTCAAGGAAGAACTTCTCCACAGGAAATCGCTGGAAAACCTGCCTGATGAAGACTACAAACACCTTTCAGGAGATATGCGAAGGGCATACGTATTATTGGTCCATGAGTGGCTCGATTATATGAAGTACCTGAAAAAAAACTATCCCTATCTCTTTTCCCTTGCTGTCAGGACCAACCCCTTTGACAGGAACGCCTCGGTAGTATTGAAATAATTCGTAACTACTCAGGTAGATAGAATCGACAGGTGTAAGGCTTTTAGGAACAACTGCTGCTTAATCAAATAAAACTTCGGACATCAGAAATAGCTGAAGGCGGCGGTGACTGATTGATATCCTTCAGTCTTAAGCCTAAACACCTGAGCAGTTACAATAATTCACTGTCACGATTTTCATTCTTTGCGAATGCATCATATTTGCCCAAAACTAAACTTTAATAGTAGAATAAACAATGAACTATTCGATATCAGGTATAGGTTCGTGCCTTTTTGCAGCTCTAACCGTTTATTGTCCATGCCATCAATGAAACATAATTTATTGAAGCGCTTCTTTGTATTCTCATTCCTGTTTTCACTGCTTTTTGGCGCAGGTCATGCCCAGGGTCTTGACCAGCCTGCCAAATATGAGGCCAACAAGGCCAAGCTTCTGTCGTACATGATTCGCGAACGTCTTGAAACAAACCACTTCAGCCATAAAATTATCGATGACACTGTCTCTGAGGCGGCCTTCGGACTTTATCTCAAACAGCTCGATTTCCAAAAAACAGTCCTGCTGCAGGAAGACGTCGAAAAACTGAGAAAATATTCTAAGCTCATTGACGATGAAATGAACTCGGGCAAACTTGAGCTTGCGGTAACAGGCTCGGCAACACTCTCTGCAAGGGCGGCCGTTGTTTATGAGATGGTCAAGAAAATCCTTTCAGAGGATTTCGATTTTTCGACAAAAGAGTTTATCGAAACCGACGTCGAGAAGATAGATTACTGCAAGACCGATGCTGAATTAAAAGAACGCTGGAGGAAGTTACTTAAATACCAGGTCCTGCGCCAGTACCTTAACCAGCCGGAAGAGCATGCACCCATTGCAGGGGACACGTCAAAGCTCGCTGAAAAGCCTGAGGACAAGAAACAGCAGACGGATGAAGACCTCAGGAAAGCTGCCCGCAACAAGGTATTGAAGACTTACGACCAATTTTTTTCGAGGATCGCCCAGGAAAAAGAAGCCGAAAGCTATGAACGCTTCTTTACCGCGGTAGCTCACGTATTCGATCCGCATACAGACTATATGCCGCCCATGAACAAAGAGGACTTTGACATCAGCATGAGCGGTTCTCTCGAAGGAATAGGCGCAACCCTGAAAGAAGACGAAAACCACATAAAAGTCGTGAGCATAATAGCAGGCAGCCCTGCTTCGAGGCAGGGACAGCTTCAGGCCGAAGACATTATCCTAAAGGTCGGTGAAGGCGCCGGCGAACCAATAGACGTAATCGGCATGAGGGTAAAGGACGCTGTCAAGCTGATCAGGGGAAAGAAAGGGACCGAGGTAAGACTCACGATCAGTAAACCGGACGGCAAAGTACTGATCATACCGATAGTGCGCGACATTATCCAGATCGAAGAAACGTTCGTAAAAGGCACAACCATCAAAAACGAAAAAACCGGCGATAATTTCGGATATATCAAAGTCCCTTCCTTTTACAGGGACTTTGAAAAAACCAGAAACGGCAACGGAGGCCGGAACTCCACGGATGATGTCAAGGCTGAACTGACTAATTTAAAGTCCCAAAATATCAAGGGCATGATCATCGACCTCAGGAACAACGGGGGCGGCGCTCTGACCGACGCTGTAAAAATCGCCGGACTGTTCATCAAAACAGGGCCTGTAGTCCAGATAAAAAGCAGCGACGGCAAGACAACCACCCTGGCAGACTACGATCCGGATATAACCTATACCGGCCCTGTGGTAATTCTGGTAAACAGGCTCAGCGCCTCTGCCTCGGAAATACTCGCCGGAGCCCTACAGGACTACAGCCGCGCACTGATCATGGGCGGAGAGCATACCCATGGTAAGGGCACAGTCCAGACAGTAATAGACCTTGACGAAAATGTCCCGTTCCTGAACATGGAAGAGTACAAACCCCTCGGCGCGCTCAAACTTACTATCCAGAAGTTCTATCGCATAAGCGGAGACTCCACGCAATACCGGGGAGTAATACCGGATTTGGTCCTGCCGGACGTGATGAGCGGCCTCAAGACCGGGGAGCAATACCTCGACTTTGCCATGCCCTGGGACACTGTCAATCCAGTGGCCTTCACAAAATGGCCTAAATGCAGACCTGATATTTCGCAACTGAGAGAAAAAAGCCTAAAGAGGTCCGTATCAGACCAGGGCTTAATCGACATGAAAAACGAGTCCATAAGGTTTGAGGAAAAAAAGAAGAACACTCTGAAGTCCCTGAATATAGACGACGTGCGCAAGGAAATAGAGGAAGCGCGCAAAACAGAAAAAGACCCTGAATCCTCCCACGGCCATTTCAAAACTAAAAAGCGAAGCCAAGACCCCTGAAGAGAAAAAAGAGGCATTTATAAAGGAGACCTCGGCAGACGCTTATGTCAAAGAGGCCATGTCAGTCATCGAAGACATTATAACCGCCGACCCTTCCTGCGTCTCGATCACTGTAAACTGACTATCTGCATCATCTTTGTCATGACGCTGCTGGAATAATCGCCACGCCTGCAAGCAGCAGAATGTCCTGGCAGTTTTTAATTATATTCGCTTGCTTATGGCACCTACTTCTGGCGCTAACGCCGGGGCAAGACCACGGTGAATATCACTTGCCAGCCATTTACGAAACTAACTGTTTTTGCCGGGCAAATACATTGTCTTGGCAAGTTGATTTAATACTGTTTTATCAGTTAAACTTTTATTTCCTTTTCTATGGAGAGATGGCCGAGCGGCTGAAGGCGCACGCCTGGAAAGCGTGTGTGGGGTTAAACTCACCGAGGGTTCGAATCCCTCTCTCTCCGCCATTTGTTTCTTTAATATCAATAACTTTACCCCTGAAATAGTTCCATAAACCTCCCATAAACACTACAGTGAGAAGTCCCCTTTGACAGGGGGCGAAGAACACCGACAACCAGAGGCCTCAGAAGGCGCAACTGTCTCAAGGTTAGATTCATGCCTACCTAGAGACAAGCTGCAGTTTCGCCTTGACAATTGGCATGTCACGCAGAAAGATCTTTCTGAAATGCTCAGCCTTCTACCGTGATATAATAAGCGAAGAGACATTATGTTGCCCCTTAGTGGAGACAAAAGGAGACATCAGCGGAAAAAATCTATCACCCCTTTTGCGTACCGTGGCCCACTTGATGTCTCCGGCATACAGATTGGTATAATTACTAATATAAGTGATTCTGGAATGTGTATCTATTCAGACGCCAACCACAGCGAAGGTGAAATTATAGAAATCAGGAGTTCACTTCCCGTGTCATATTTGTGGGCAGCGGTAAAATGGGCTAAGAAAGATGCAGCGGATCTCTACAAGATAGGACTAATGTTTATTGAATAGTCTGCGCTTCGCCTTCCGAATGCTGCATAAGCGTTAGTCATAACTCTGTCCGAAAGAGTTATAATCTTCCGTTTTTCCATTGAACTCTGGAATCTTTTGGAGTATCCTATTTTTATCATGATGGGAGAATGGTCTGGAGGAATTTTTTTCGCAGCAAAAGTGGGACAAAGACCCACATGCCATTCGGGAAAGGCACTGTCAGGAATACCCTCAACCGAAAGGCAGTCTTTTACTGAACATGCGAAGGCAATATAAGAGAATTCCCCTGAGGGGAGATGAAATCCGTGTCGAGATGATGACCGAAACAAGCGCACAACTGACTGATCTGGGCAAATGTGGAATCGGCCTGAAGGCTCCGAAACGGCTGAGGCCAGGGAGCCCGTGCACAGTTACGGTCGGCAACAACGGTTCGCCCGTGATCCTTCACGGGACGTCGGTATGGGAGCGTTTTGCAGGATGGGTCGCCAATCCACTCGGACAGGCGGATGCGTTCTTTTTTGCGGGGATACGGTTTGATGACGAAATTCAGGATCTCATGACACGCGTCTGCGGCAACAACTGCGATGATGTCCGGACGGTCCGTGTCAATGCGTCAGACACGACTGTGCGCCTGAGCTATGTCGAAGCGTTTACAGTATTAACCCTCAGCTGCGGGGGGTTGTTCGCCGAATCATTGAATCCGCTGAAGCCAGGGACCGAGATAATCTTAAGAATTTTCCTGCCTGACAACCAAAAACCTATCAAATGCCTAGCAAAGGGGACTTCCTGCAGACCCGTGAAGTCTGAATCAGAAAAAAAATATCATATCGGCTTTGAGTTTACAGCCATGGATGATGCCCAGGCCGAAAGGCTCAGAGGATTCATCCTCATGCTTTCGGCCATATAACAGGCTGTTTCTTAATCCCTCGTCTGACTGCATAAGTTCCGTAATTAGAATAATCGGGTCAAATTGAGTCGCAATAAATGCTACCGAATAGGGGAAAAGATTCTTGACGCCAATTCGCCGTTCAATAATTATTACGAATTAATTATATTGCTACCTTCAGCTTCCATCAGCGAGTCGGCCGAGTCCGATACGACCTTTTCTTTTTCAGTGTTATGCCTTTGAGTCTCAGATGCATGGCGCTCTTTCAAGATTGCAATACTCACATCCTTGAGTCTGAGAGCGTTTTTAAATTTAGCCCTAATCTCTTCTTCTCTCAAGAGTGCCTCTTCCAGCATCGCACCAGCGAGAGCATCATAGGACTCCCGCAGCGACTCAGCATCCTTGAGCTGTGCAGAGATAATTTCCTTCTCGGCTTCCTTTGTTACAATAAGGGAGTTAAGTGACGCAAGATTATCCCTGAGCAAGAGATTCTCTTCTATCTTTTCATAGAAAGCAGACCGTAAATCCTGCATTTCCCTTTTAAGGCTTTCGTACTCAGATTCCCGTATATTTTTCTTTTCTTGCTGATTGGACTTTTGGTCTTTTAAAGCTTCATATCGGGATTCGAGGTATTTATATTTCAACTCCCAATATTTCTCTAAGGTCTCTGAGGCCTTATTCATCCTCCTAAGCTTATTCCGTATTAATTTCAGCATTTTGATGAGGATTCAAATCCCTTCTGGATTATTCTCTCTTCAGTCCACTGTAGTCCCGTACCAAGGCATTTCCTTCATTGATATTTATTGCTGGTTGTAATAAATCAGTATAGCACGAGTGAGGATTAAAGGAAGACAAAAGAGAACTACCTTTTTTACTTGTCTTTGTGAAGAATTCCGTTATTTGCTTTTTGACCCGATCAATCGACACTCTGGTGACACCTTTTTAATTTGTAACTATCTGTTTTTTAATGCTTTACAACTAAAAAGACACGTTTCAAATCCCTCTCTCCGCCATTTGTTTCTTTAATATCAATAACTTTACCCCTGAAATAGTTCCATAAGGTTCCCATAAAGGCATTTATAGCAAATACATCATACAGGCTTCTTCGAGTCGATTTCGACATATCATAGAAAACCAGCTGGAGCTCTCCTTTATCCCCAAGATACTTTAATATGCACCGCCCAAGCAGGGCGAGTCGAGTGATTTTCTTGATGGAGATTCTTGCTGATCGGTATTCTGAATCAGTCATTATAAAGTCCGCAACTATCAACCTTATAAAGTAGAGATTCAGTGAAAAATAAATCACTCAGCTCCTCAAAGACCACAACATCTCAGACGCCATTGAAGCACTCACAGAAGGCGAAGGTAAAGCCCTTCTCAGGTTCAATACTCTTGAGGCCCTCACATATAGAATTACTCAGGAAGTCGAAACAGAAAACTATCCATCAGCTGATGAGGGGCTCCGAGCATCTGATAGTGAACACAGACAAAGACTCAGTTATACGTCTCTGAAAAAATATTTATAGAGAAATAGAGGCTGATTCCTCGATTATGGGCAAACCTAAAATTAAAACTTGACAAGGTACTTATAAACTAATAAGATATACTTATTGTAAATAGCTTATAAGTTAATTAGTAATGCTTATAGGCCTAAATTAAAAGGGCTAAGGCCCGGAAAGGATAAAGAGTATGGTAAAGGATGAGAAATTAGTCGGGGAGGTAGTCAAGGCAGGGACAGACTGGAGACCAGCAGTGCTGCCAACTCTTGGTTTAATCGCTGTTGGTGTATTACCGGGATTGATGAAGGATCTTTATGCACCGTATACTGCCAATCTTATGGCGGCCTACGTTTCATTCGGTATGCTTTTTATAAGCGCAGCCATAGGCGGCCTGTCTTGGATGGTCTTCCGTGATCTATCGTCTAGACGCACGAAGGTATTCAGGTTTGTCCCGGACGTGCAGTCTGCCCTCGAAGCAGACGGCGCAATACGTATTGAATCAAAAGACTAAATTGGTATAGGGTAGAGATGGCCTGAAGGTTATCTCCAAAAATTGAAATAGCGATCCAGTAAAGATTCAGGGGGGCCGGGAAATATTCCCGGCCCTTTTGATTTGCTGCCGCTCATCCGATTAGCGGTCAGCATAATGTCCGTCAACGTTATTTGTGGTAATTAGACTTGTCAAGCCGAACTCTGTTCCGTCTAAGTTAGTTTAGTTCCTTTAGAAGTTGAGATGTCAGCCATTATCCTGACTATCCATGATTGAACCCTTCAGCTCTGACTAGACGATTGCAGGCGGGTACAGGAAGAAATTGAGCCTATTCCTTTGACCGTTTAAAGTGTCAAGTCCAAGGGGCAACAAGCGGGCTCGGCTTCACCTCCAAACCAACGTTCTTAAAAAAGATGTAAATGTGAGGGATGCCGGAAGAAATATGCTCGTAGGCAGGATGCAAAAAATACCGACAACTTGATAGTTAAGGTGGTTCTAAACTATTGCTGATTTCCGAAGGAAATGGGGAGTAAGCAGGTGAGGGCTTTTAAACTCTGCCCCCTCTAAAAATCCACTATTTAGATACCTTTAGGACTTTGAGGATAGCAAAAGAGTACAAACGGCAATGGTTAACGCACAGACTGCCCTGAAAAGCTGTATGGGAAGCCCTAGGATTGGTTCAACAGCAAGTCCTCCAAAAACGGCATATAGTGATTAAGCATGACTGGGAAAATATTATCAATACCTTGAATTCACCGGCTCCACTTGTCTTAAGAATAAAACTCACCCAATCTATGAGTTTGGTGATCCCGCGGACAAGGCCGAAGCCGCTAAGTATCGACATTGAGGTTCGTTCTCGTACTACGGCATTGCGCCGAGAACCTTATGACAAAAGATGCGAGAGTCCTGAAATCTCGACAATACCTAAGAAAAACGCTGCTATGAAAAGACGATGTTTTTCGCACTTCAATCCTTCGCAAGCATGGCTTCAGTTTCATCTATTATGGCTTCTGCCGTTGATTTATCCTTCACTAAAAAGTTCTTTTTTGCATCCACACTTATCTTTGTGGATTTCGGCTAATCTTGTTGAGGTCGATATAAATTTTTAATTCAGAGGTTTTTGCGAAAATTCTTGCTCGATTTTCTGTTTTTATTACTTCAACATATTTGATTCCCATTTTCATGAGTGCGAGACGGTTCGCTAAGTCAACCTGGTCAATCGGACGTGGAATAGTTTTATAAGCGATATTTGTAACGCTATATGCAACTCCACCGCTTGCACCTGCGATTAGAACACCGGCGCAGCCGGACAGGAGCAGGAGACAAACATACGCAAAATGGAGTGTTTTTATAATTCTGCTTCATGAAGGCCATGTTACTTGTTATGTTACTATTTGATTAGTTAAAATCAGTGTTATCCCAGTCGTTGATTCCGATATTAACCTGCACTTGTTTTGAGGCTATTCAGTTGTGAGTATTCCAAGGATCTGTCATTCACATTCACTATTTACTTTTCGCTCTATTACCTGACACCCATCGCCTTTTCAAGGCTTGCGCGGGCGACCTTATAATCGTAGAGGGCCTGGTTATGCGCTGTCTTTGCGTTGCTCAGGGCAACGTCAGCATCTGTGACCTCGATAGGGTTGCCAACACCGGCCGCATATCTGCCGTTGGCGATATCAAAGTTCTCCTGCGCCTGCTTGGCAGTCAGCTCAGCCACAGTGATCCGTTCGCCCGCCTCGGTAAGGTTCAGAAACGCCTGCTGCACATCCAGTAAGACGCTCTGCCGCTGCGTCTCTTCATTTGCGGTCAGCACAAGCAGGTTGGCCTTTGCCTCGGATATCTGGTGTTTGGTCGAAAAACCGCTGAATATCGGAATCGAAAGTGCAACGCCTGCGCTCCAGCCGCCGTCTTCCACGGAGAACTTCTCTCCGGCCCATGAATAGGAGGCGTTGCCGGTCAGCACAGGGAAATAGCCCTTTTTTGCGAGGCTCACCGACTCCTCGGTCGCCTTCATTTTCAAGGCGATTGATCTTCAGTTCAGGCCTGTTTTCATAGGCCTTGTCAACAGCCTCCTGAAGCCCGATGCTGTATTGAGAAAAGGAAAGGTTGTCCTCAATCTGATATTCAGGGGCCTCAGGTACGCCGAGTGCATTATTGAGTATGACCATCGCCATCTTCAGACTGTTACGTGACACTGATAAGGTTCAAGCTGTGCGTTGCCAAGATCGACCTCAGCCTTTGTCACGTCAAACTTCGGTTTGGTCCCGACCTCGTAGAAGGCCTTTGCCTGCTCCAGATGCTGCTGAAACTGTTTGACTGTCTCGCCGGCGACCACCAGGTTCCGCTTTGTCTTGAGCACCTGATAATAGGCCTGTTTGACATTCAGGACGACCAGGTCTTCGGTGTTCAGCTGAGGTCCGCCTTTGCCGAATCTGCACTGAACTGCTGGATATTCAACCTGGGTGCGCTGTCTTCCAGAAGTCAAAGATCGTCTGGGATGCGTTTATGCCTGTTGCATACTGATCAAAGGAGTGTGTGGACGTAATCCTGCCTAAACCCCGATACTGTACCGGTGCCGGTTGAAATCGTCGAAGGTTTGAACCGTGAATACCCTGCCGATGCATCCACAAGGGGATAATATCCTGCCTCTGCCTGGCCTTTTCTGGCGTAAAAAACATCTACATTTCCCTGTGCAGCCACGATGCTGGGCTGCCTCTTCAGGGCGATCTCCACACACCGCTGGAGGGTAAGGACCTCGTCCTTCTGAATAATTTCTTCAGCCCTGACAACAACAGGAAAAACAATGATGAGTACAGCGAGAAAAAAACAAAGTCTTTTCATGATATAGAATCCTCCAAAGCTTCTGAATGTTTAATATTGAAAACCCTGATTAAGGGGATAACTGAATATTCTTCTCAGTATTGTACCCGAATTCTTCCTGTGCTTGTACCCCTTATTTTCTGCTGCGGTTCAGGCCGATATGGAAGCGCTGCACCGCGATCTGCTGGATCCTGTCCATATAGTAGTAAACAACAGGTGTAATATAAAGTGTCAGGAGCTGTGAGACAAGCAGGCCGCCGACAACCGCAAGTCCGAGAGAACGGCGTGAATCCGCGCCTGCTCCGAATCCTATGGCTATCGGCAGTGTGCCCATAAGCGCTGCCATGGTAGTCATCATAATCGGCCTGAAACGGACAAGCGCGCCTTCGAATATCGCATCCAGCGGCGACTTTCCCCTCCTTGCGCTGGGCCTCCAGGGCAAAATCTATCATCATGATGGCGTTCTTTTTTACTATTCCCACGAGCATGATGATACCGACAAAGGCGTAGAGGTTCAGGTCCTTGCCAAAGAGAAGCAGGGTGATCAGCGCCCCGAAGCCTGCAGCCGGAAGACCGGAAAGTATAGTGAGGGGATGGATGTAACTTTCATACAGGATACCAAGCACGATATAGATAACCACAATGGCCAGAATCAGAAGTGCTGCCAAACCTTTTGTAGAGGCCTGATAGACCTGCGCTGTGCCCTGAAATCCGGTGGTGATGGTGGCAGGCAGCGCCCTCGCCTCCTTTTCGACAGCAGCCACCGCGTCACCCAGAGGAGTGCCGGGTTTAAGGTTAAACGATATAGTGACTGCGGTGATCTGGCCCAGGTGGTTGACAGACAGGGGCCCCAGCCCTTTCTGAAGCGTCGCCAAAGAATACAGCGGCGCCAGCTGCCCGGTGTTGGAGCGGACGTAAAGCATGCCAAGTGCCGCAGGGTCCATCTGGTACTGGGGGGCGACTTCCATGAGCACCTGGTATTGGTTGCTGGGAGAGTATATGGTCGAGACCTGCCGGGCGCCGTAAGCTGAATAGAGGGTGTCTTCGATCTGCGCAGCGGAAATGCCGAGGGCCGCGGCCCTGTCCCGGTTGATCTCCAGGTTGACCTGGGGGTTCTTGATCTGCAGGTCGCTCGTCACGTCCTGGATCATCGGCAGTCCCCGCAGCTTTGCCTCAAACGCAGCGGCGTTGGTATAGAGGTCCTCTGTGTCAGGGCTCTGCAGCACAAACTGGTACTGGGCCTTCGAAAGGGTCGCCTCCAGCCGGATGGGAGGCGGGTTCTGCATGAACATCATAATGCCGGGCACCCCCATCACCTTCGGTCTGAGCGCCTGGATGATCTGGTCAGCGTTCAGCTTCCGCTCCTTGCGGGGCTTGAGCTTCATGAACATAAAGCCGCCGTTTGATGCCACCCGCGCGCCTCCTGCGCCTGACCGCAGACATAAAGGCCTCAACATTAGGGTCCTGCAAAACAATATCCGCCAGTTTCTGCTGATGCTGTTTCATATCATCAAAGGAGACCCCTTGTGCTCCTTCAGTGATGGCAAAAATTGCTCCGATGTCATCAGAAGGAAGCAGGCCCATAGGCATATGGGCAAAGAGCCAGACAGTCGCCACCGTCATTACAAAGGTCACTGCCAGGACCGTGCGACGGAAGTGGAGCACCCGCGTCAGGGTACGCTCATAGAGATTGCGCATGCCGTCAAAGAACCGCTCCATGAAGTTATACAAACGTCCGTGCCGTTCTTCGCCGGGCGGCCTCAGAAATCTGCTTGAGAGCATGGGGGTGAGTGTCAGGGAAACCAGTCCTGAGATGAGTATCGCCACGGTTATCGTCACCGCGAACTCGTGAAGCATCCGGCCCAGCATCCCGGCCATAAAGAGAACAGGTATAAAGACCGCCACGAGGGATAGGGTCATTGAAATGATCGTAAACCCTATCTCTTTGGAGCCCAGAAGGGCGGCATCCATGGGTTTCTCACCGTGCTCCATATGGCGGACGATATTTTCAAGCATGACGATGGCGTCGTCAACTACAAAGCCGACCGACAGGGTCAGTGCCATCAGGGTAATGTTGTTGACCGAAAAACCAAGGCCATACATCGCTGCAAATGTACCGATGATCGAAAGCGGCAGCGCAAGACTCGGGATGATCGTTGCAGACATATTCCGCAGAAAGAGAAAGATCACCAGAATAACCAGCGCGATGGTAAGCACCAGGGTGAACTTCACATCATGCACCGAATCTCTGATCGTTTCCGTGCGGTCAAAAAGGGTATTGAGTTCAACGGCGCCGGGCAGCTGATTGCGGAAGTCCGGGATCTGGTCCTTGATCCTGTCGACCACCTCGATGGTGTTTGTTCCGGGCTGCCGCTGAATGGCCAGAACAATGGCCCTTGTAGACTTGCCTCCTGAGTTGTACCAGGCAGCGACCTTGTCATTTTCCACGCTGTCTGTTACCTGGGCGATGTCCTGCAGCCGTACCGGCGAATTCTCACGGTAGGCAACAACCATCGGCCTGAAGGCCGCAGCATTATAGAGCTGGCCGGTCGCCTGGATGGTGAAGGCCTGCCGGTTACCCTGGAGGTCACCGGTAGGGAGGTTCACGTTTGATCGGGCCAGGGCCGCCATCACTTCATCAGTGCCGATCTTCCTGGTGGCAAGGGCAAGCGGGTCAAGCTGCACGCGCACCGCATATTTCTGTGACCCATATACCAGCACCTGCGCCACGCCGTTGATCATCGAGATGCGGGGGGAGATAATGGTGTCTGCGTATTCGTTGACCTGCGAAAGCGGAAGGGTCTGGGAACTCAGTGCAAGGTAGAGGACCGGCTGGTCTGCAGGGTTTACCTTCTGGTAGGAAGGCGGGTTCGGCATATCCTGGGGGAGCTGTTTGGCGGCCTTTGAAATGGCCGCCTGCACGTCCTGTGCAGCAGCGTCGATGTTGCGCTCCAGGGTGAACTTCAGGGTGATGATAGATATCCCCTGTCCGTTGGTAGACGTCATGGAATCAAGGCCTGCTATGGTCGAAAACTGCCGCTCAAGCGGAGTTGCCACCGCACTGGCCATAGTCTCCGGGCTTGCGCCGGGGAGATTGGCACTGACCTGAATCGAAGGGAAATCGATATTCGGCAGATCATTCACCGGAAGTATCCTGTAGGCAAATACTCCAAAGATCATCACCGCCATCATGACCAGGCTGGTCATGATCGGCCGTTTTATAAAGAGATGGGAAATATTCATGGTTTGGTGCTGCCCTTCTGCGCTGGGCCGGGTGCCGCAGGTGCTGGTCCTGGTGCCGCAGGCGTTGGTCTGATGCCGCAGGCGTTGATCCTGTGCGCAGGCGCTGGGTCGACGCCGGGACCTGCTGCCGGAGCAGCCTGTCCCTGCTGGCCTGGCGTCCTGATCGCAATCTTCGCACCCGGCGAAAGCCGGATCTGGCCATCGGTGACCACCTGCTCACCAGAGGCAATTCCTTTGTCTATGACCGTCATCCCCTCGTAGTCAACCCCTGCAGTGACCGGCCGAAGCTCTGCCTTGTCCCCCTTCACCACATACACAAACTGGCCCTGCTGGCCGGTCTGCACCGCTGCCGAGGGGACAACAATCGCGTCCTGCTGTACTGTAAGGGTCATGACCACATTGACAAACTGGCCGGGCCACAGACGCCTGTCCTGGTTGGGGAAGGAGGCCTTCATCATGATCGTCCCTGTTGACGTATCCACTGTATTGTCAATAAAACTCAGACTGCCCTTTGCAGGGTCCTTGTCTTCTGCCGAGAGAAAGGCCTCAACCCCGAGCTTCCTCCCGGTCATGTACTTCCTGACCTCGGTGAGGTATTTCTCAGGCACTGAAAAGGTCACGTTTACCGGCTGTATCTGGTTGATCACCACCATCGGGGTATCGGCATTGGCCTTGACGAGATTGCCCTCATGTAAAAGCAGGTTGCCTGTGCGGCCGCTGACAGGCGCATGGATAAAACAGTACTGCAGCTGGAGTTTCGCATTTTCTACCTGTTCCAAGTCAGCCTGGACAACTGATTCAAGCGCATCGGCATTCGTCCTGAGCTGCTCGTACTGCTCCTGGGAGACGTATCCCTTTTTGACCAGTTCTGCATAGCGGCTGGCATCCTTTTTCGTGTTTTCGTATTGCGCCCTGTCTCTTGCAAGGGTGGCCTCAGACTGTCTTCAAGGCAGCCTGAAAAGGCCGGGGGTCTATAGTAAAGAGGAGGCTCCCCTTCTGCACGTCCTGCCCCTCTGTAAAGTGGACCTTGGCCAGGGTCCCGCCTATCTGGGCCTTTATGCCAACTGTTGTATTGGGCTCGACATTGCCTATTGCGTGCAGCTGCATCGGCACACTCCTTTTGGAGGCTGTCTCAACAGTCACCGGTGCCGCAGGCATCATCTTGGGCGGCTCTGCCTTCTTTGAACAGCCGGACAGAAAAGACACCACGCATAAGGCAAGGAAGATTCCAGCGAACAGGCCCTGCCATATACCTCCTGTCTGCTGGTTTGAAGCAGAGGGTGTTTGATTTCTCCTGTTATAATCTTTCATAGATAACCTCGTTCTTTCACTGTATATAAATTTTGATAGTTTCACAAATAGTCCTATTATGCTTTAAAAATGTACGATTCCTTTGAGAACTCATCAATCTTCTTTCTTCTGATTCTCTGCTAATCTTGCCACGGAAATCTTCCTTGTCAGTCCTTAAAAGCCCCCTGATTATAAGATCACCAAGACCGCTTTCCGTTATGACACTCTCGCCTTCCAAAACCATCGAAAGCACAATGCCCCTTAGTGTTGCCATAATGATCCTTGAGGCCTCTTCAGTATTACATTCCCGAAATACCCGTTCAGTGATCCCTTTATTAAGGATATTCATCAGCAGCTCGATCTGGCTGCGCAAGAACTTCCGCTTAACGTCCCTGCCAAAGCCAAACCCGTGCTCCCTGATATTTATCAGAATCAGTTCCTTATTTTTGATGCCGTATTGGAGATGAAGAGAAAGAAAAGCCCGGAGCCCGTCCTCGGGTGACCCGGCAGATGCGACCGCCTCCTTTGTCATACAGGACCTGTTCTTCAATCCGGTCCTTGATCAGATTGAGGTAGAGTTCTTCCTTGTTCCTGAAATAAAGGTACACCCCTCCGATGCTGATGCCGGCTGCCTTGGCGATAGCCCTGATACTGGCGCCTTCGTACCCGTGGGTCGAAAAGACCTGCATGGCCACATCGAGGATCTTTTCCTTTGTTTTTAAGCCTGAACGCTTGTTCACCTGAACCATTGTTCAGTATAAACACTCCCGAAAATCAAGTCAACAGGATTCACCGCGATAATAACGGGAAACAGTCTTGCTTTTTCGTGTTCCGCCATGCTAAATTTCACTTGCATTTGGGAAATGGCTTCCTATTTCAGGTGAAGAACCAGCCGATTAACCTTTAGTCGTTGCTATATCGTCAGCCGGAAATAATCCGGCGAGGTCTGAAAAAAGTAAAATGCGAAAAAACATATTTATTGGGCTGTCAGCCATCCTGGTGGTTGGGTTAACCGTCGTCGGATGCGGAAAAACAAAAGCCACCGAAGCCCCAAAAACCAGGGCCCCGCGGTCGGTCCGTCTTGTTTCGGTCGAAAGAGGAAGCCTGCCCCGCACAGTTACCGTTACCGGCACACTCGCCGCCGATGAAGAGGTGGTCGCCAGTTTCAAGGTCTCGGGAAGGATCAGCGAAATTGCATTTGACCTTGGCAGTGCAATAAGCAAGAACCAGGTAATTGCGCGGCTCGACCCGACTGATTTTCTGCTCAGGATTGAACAGGCAGAGGCTGCCCTGCGTCAGACGCGTGCGAGGCTGGGACTTTCTCCTGACGGGTCCGACGACCGTGTGGACCCTGAAAAAACAGCGCCTGTCAGGGAGGCCCGGGCAGTCCTGGATGAGGCCCGTCTGAACCGTGAACGCGCGGAAAAACTGCATGAGAAGAATTATATCTCAAAGATGGACTTTGACTCGGCAGTATCACGTCTGCTCGTGGCAGAAAGCCGCTATCAGGCAAGTATCGAGGAGGTCCGCGACCGTCAGGCCCTCCTGGGGCAGCGGAAAAGCGAGCTTGCACTGTCCCGCCAGCAGTTGGCAGATGCCACGCTCTACGCTCCCATAGATGGCGCTGTCAGGGAGCGAAAGACCTCGGTTGGCGAGTTTCTGCCCGCAGGTTCGCCCATAGCTGTTATAGTCCGGACTCACCCCCTGCGTCTCAAAGTCTCAGTGCCGGAACGGGATGCAGCAGTCATACGGGTCGGGCAGGTGACCCGCGTCAGGGTCGAAGGAGACCCGGCCGAACATACAGGGCGCGTGGTACGTTTAAGTCCTGTGCTTGAGAAACAGAACCGCACGCTCACTGTTGAAGCCGAGGTGGACAACAGACAAGGCAGACTCAGGGCCGGCTCATTCGCAACAGCCGAAATACTTATCGATGCACAACAGCAGGTTGTTCTGGCTCCTGCCTCTGCGATCGTCACCTTTGCCGGCATCGAAAAGGTGCTTGCAGAGAAACAGGGCCGCGCAATAGAACGCAGAATCCGTTCAGGACGCCGTGCAGCAGACAAGGTGGAAGTCCTTGAAGGCCTGGCTCGCCGGAGATCTGATAGTGGCCGAGCCGGGAAATCTCAGCGGCGGAGAACCTGTTTCAGTGAAACAATAGGACGTTTGTGCAGAAACTTGCTGAAATCTGTATACGCCGCCCGATCTTTGCGGCAATGCTTATTTTGGCGCTCTGTGTTGTTGGTGGAGCAAGCTACGTCCGTCTCGGTGTCGACCGCTTTCCCTCTGTCGATCTCCCGACCGTCAGTATCCGCACGCAACTGCCAGGGGCCTCTACAGAAGAGATTGAGACCGAAATCTCCAAGCGCATAGAGGAGGCGGTCAACACCATCGAAGGCATCGATGAACTGCGTTCGATCTCCGGGCCCGGAACTTCCAATGTTATTGTTACCTTCAACCTCAACCGTGACATAGACACAGCTGACGCAGGACGTAAGGGACCGCGTAGCTACAGTTCTCAGAGACCTTCCTGATGACGCAACACCGCCTCTCATAGCCAAATCAGATAATGACTCTCAGCCTGTGCTTACTATCGCCCTTTCGGGTGAACGTACACTGCGTGAGCTGACCGAACTGGCCGACAAGGTCGTAAAGGTGCGTCTGGAGCGTTCTGACGGGGTGGGCGAGGTGCGGCTTGTTGGCGGCCTGAACCGTGCCATGAACATCTGGGTGGAGGCGGACCGGCTGGAGGCTTACAGGCTCCCGATTACCCTCGTGCGCGACGCCATAGTCCGCCAAAACACTGATTCTGCCGGCGGCAACGTGACCCGCGGCCCACGTGAAGAGACACTTCGGACAATCGGCCGGCTGAAAGACGCCCAGGCCTTTAACAGCCTCGAAATAGCCAACATTGATGGCGCACCGATCAGGCTGCGCGATATCGGGTGGGCAGAGGACGGCTCCAAGGAGCAGCGCTCAACAGCCAGACTAAACGGTATTCCCACAGTCGTCCTCGAAGTCCGGAGACAGTCGGGGGCCAATACAGTTGCAGTCATCGAGAGCGTCAAGAAAAATCTTAAGGCCTCCATGGGAGAACTGCCGGCCGGGCTTGAGCTGACAGTGATCCAGGACCAGTCGCGCTATATCTATGCAGCGCTTCACGAAATCAACGTGCACCTGATCCTCGGCAGCATCCTTGCCTCCCTGGTCGTACTAGCCTTCATGCGCAACTGGCGTTCAACCGTGATCGCAGCTGTGGCTATCCCGGCTTCGCTGGTCTCGACCTTCGGCATGATGGCCGCGCTGGATTTTACGCTCAACAGCGTAACCATGCTCGCACTTGTGCTGATGGTAGGGGTTGTGATCGATGACGCCATTGTTGTCCTTGAAAATATATTCCGTTTTATAGAGGAAAAAGGCATGAAGCCCTTTGAGGCCGCAAAGGCTGCGACTGCTGACATCGGCCTTGCTGTCATGACCACAACGCTTTCACTCGTTGTTATCTTTATACCGGTTTCTTTTATGTCGAGCATCTCGGGCCGCTTTCTCTATCAGTTCGGGATCACAGCCGCGGTGGCTGTCATGGTAAGCCTGCTCGTTTCCTTTACCCTCACTCCGATGATGAGCGCGCGACTGCTGCGCGCTGTTAAACCCCAATCCGGTGATAGCGATAAAAAGGAAGAGCCCCCCCGCTCCCGGTCCGGGTTCTATCGATGGCTCGACGAGGGGTACGGCAAGGTGCTGGCCCTTGCCATGCGTAACCGGCTGCGCGTTGTCCTGATTTCACTTGCTGGTCATCATGTCTGTCATACCGCTTTATAAAGTCCTTAAACAGGATTATCTGCCGGGCAATGTAGATGAAGGCGAGTTTAACGTTAATGTCACAGCTCCCCAGGGCACAAGTCTGGCTGCTATGGACGAGATCATGCTCGCAATAGGAAAAGAAATCCGGAACATACCGGGAGTTCAGATTGTACTGACTACTGCAGGAGGCGGCTTCATTGGAGGAGTCAACGAAGGCAGGACCTACGTGCGGCTCGCACCCCACGAGGAGCGTGTCTTTTCCCTTGGGCTGCTTGTAAAAAACACTCTTGCCGGCAGGCCCCTCGCCACATTCCGGCAGATTATCTCCCAGGGAGAAATAATGCAGGAGGTGCGGAAACGGCTGAAAAAATTCCGGGACCTGAGGATCTCTGTGCGTAACCTGACAGGATTTAATATTGGCGGCGGCAACGCCGAAATAGACTTCGTGCTGCGCGGGCCGGACCTCAATGCGCTCTATTCCTATGCTGAAAGCCTGCGGACCAGGGCCGATGCCCTCGGCATCATGGACGCAGACACGACCCTCAAGCTGGACAAGCCGGAGCTGCGTATCCAGCTCGACAGGGCCAGGGCCGACGATCTTGGAGTCGATCCCGGCCGGGTAGGCACTGCGATCAGGCTCCTGGTTGGGGGCGATCAGGAGGTATCACGGTTCCGGGATACTGCTTTAAACGAAGATTATGACGTTGAGTTACGGCTGCGGGAAGAGGACCGCGCGAATCCCGCTACCATAGGCCGGCTGTTTTTGTCCCGTGATGACGGCAGTCTTGTGCGTCTTGACAACGTGGCGCGGATCGAACAGATCAAGAGCGCCTCACGCATCGACCGCCTCGACCGGCAGAGGGAAGTCCGCCTGCGTGCATCGGTTGCGCCGGGGTACGGTCTGGCGGACCGGTTGGCGGCCCTGAGGGCTGCTGTTTCAGAGATGAATCTGCCTTCTGCCTACACAACAGCAGTATCCGGCCGGGGAAGGGAGCTCGAACGGACATTCAGCGAATTCATCTGGGCCTTTGCCCTTTCAATGGTCTTTATGTACATGATGCTTGCCTCCCAGTTTGAAAACCTCATCCACCCCTTCACTATTCTGCTGTCGCTGCCGCTGACAATTCCCTTTGCCCTTCTGTCACTCTGGCTCACAGGCAACTCGCTTAACCTTTATTCCGCCCTTGGCATACTGGTGCTATTCGGAGTGGTAAAGAAAAATGCCATCTTGCAGATCGACCACATGAACAACCTGCGGGCTGCCGGCATGGAACGTGCCGCTGCCATCTTGCAGGGCAACCGCGACCGGCTCAGGCCGATCCTCATGACCACGCTGACCTTTGTGGCCGGTATGGTCCCTCTGGCTTTAGGCACCGGCCCTGGCTCAGAGGAGCGCCGTGTGATAGCAGTCGTTGTGATCGGCGGACAGACGCTCTCTCTGCTTCTCACCCTTATCGCCACTCCTGTCGTCTATTCACTTTTGGACGACCTGGGCTTTGCCTTCACAAAATGGCGGCGGCCCAGCGCAGGGAAGTAATCGACAGTCCTCACTGTAAATTGGCGGACAGACCGAAGAAGCCACCCATTGCTTTTACCTTACAGTTGCATGGCGGGGTCACCCATTATTGATAGCTTAGGCCCGATTGATAACTTAGGCCCGACCGAAAGTTGCCGATAAAGATAATATATAAATTGCTTTGTTTATGTTAAACTCGAGATAAGGATTTTGGAGGCGCTTAGTGAAATCGACCAAACAGTTTTTCCTTCTGCTGGCTCTCATAGTCTCTGGTATGCTCATCATGCCCGCAGCATCAGCCTTTGCTGCGGGAGCGCCGGTGATGCTGCCAGGCATCAGTCCTGTACCGCTGGTGCTTGACCCGATTGAAGTGCCTCACCGTGTTCCGCGCAAGGAGCACCCTGATGTCATCCGGCCTATGGCTGCCAATATCACGGTAGTATATAAAACAAATGGTTCGATCGGTTTTTGGGGTGACGCATGCCTGACCTTCCCTTCTGACGCACAAACAGCCTTTAATTATGCGGTTGGGATTTGGGCAGAATATCTGGACTCTTCGGCGCCTATCGTAATTGAGGCCTGCTGGTCTAATATGGGCAGTGGATCTATCCTCGGTCATGGAGGGGCTATAGGCAATTTTATAAATTTTGCGGGCGCGCCTTTAGCAAATACTTTCTATCCGGCGGCCCTCGCCAATGACATGAGCGGGGTTGACATCAATGACGCATATTATGGCTCCGGGACTCCCGAAATCGCCGTGACCTTTAACAGCGTCAGAACCAACTGGTACCATGGAACTGACGGCAACCCTGGATCAGGGAATATTGACTTTGTGAGCGTTGTCTTGCATGAGATATGCCACGGGCTTGGGTTTCTTGGGACAATGGATTATGATGATGGCAATGCAGGCAATGGTGTTGAATGCAATGGTACAAGCGGATATGGCTGCTGGGGCTGGAGCTCCAGACCGGCTGTCGTATGACCTTTTCGCTGTCGACAATCTCGGCCGAAGCCTGATCAATCCCTCGTATTTCGGGAACCCCTCTAGCGCTCTGGGGACCCAACTGAGAAGCGGGAACGTTTTTTTCAACGGTCCTAACGCTGTGGCGGCAAATGTCGGCTCCAATGTGAAACTTTATGCTCCGGCTGCCTGGTCTTCGGGATCAAGCTATGCCCATCTGGATGATATATTTAACGGAACAGCCAATGCCCTTATGACGTATTCCATTAGCTCAAACGAAGCTGACCATGATCCCGGTCCGGTCACCCTCGGCATCCTTGAGGACATCGGTTGGATAATGGCAACCGATTCGACTCCTCCTCCTGCCCCCATCAGCCTCACTGCGACACCCGGTTCATGGACGAATATCAATAACTTCTCGATCAACTGGACGAATCCTTCAGACCCATCGGATATCGCCGGTGCATGGTACAAGATTGGAGCAGTACCGACGATTGATACCGACGGCACATACACCACCAGCAAACCCTTCAATGCCGCCACAACCGCCCAGGGCGGCCAGACCATTTATGTCTGGCTGCAAGACGGCGCAGGTAACAAGAGCCGCGCAAACCGCAGTTCAACTATTCTTTATTATGACGGTACGGCTCCAACTGACGGCACGCTGACAGCTACGAAGGGGAATGGGTCGGCATCGCTGAGCTGGAACGCTGCCTACGACACCGGCGGAAGCGGCCTTGCATCCTCCAATAGGTATATAGTCAAGCGGAATACCGGGAGCGCTCCCAATGCTCAGTGTACCAACGGCACACAGGTCTATCTCGGTACAGGTACCTCGACCACCGCCACCGGCCTGACCAACGGGCAGACCTATTATTTCCGGGTCTGTGCCTACGACACGGCAGGCAACATCTCACAGGGGGCAACGGCCAGCTCGACACTTACCGTCAATGTGCAGTTTAATTCATCTCCAACGGGCAGGGATGTAATTGTTGACGGCGGTTCTCATGCTGCGCCATGGTCCACGACCTGGGATACGGCCTCCACTCACTCTGTCAACGTGGACTCTCCCCAAAGCGGACGGCGGCGGGGACCCGGTACGTCTTTTCGTCGTGGAGCGACGGCGGTGCGCAGGGCCACAATGTTACACCTCTGGTCGATACGACATATACAGCTAACTTCACAACGCAGTATACACTGACAACCTCGGCCGGCAGCAACGGCACGATAGCTCCGGACTGTTTTGCAGGATGCTGGCACAACAGCGGCGTGTCGCTTCAGCTGACAGCCATACCTGACAGCGGCTATGTCCTAAGCTCCTGGGGCGGCAATTGCGCAGGCACAGATCTAACCACCACGCTCACACTGGACGGCCCTAAGTCCTGTTCGGCCTCTTTCTCGGCCTGTGGCGATAAGCCGGTGCAGAACGCGCGCACCAATGCCACATTTGATTTCATCGGAGGCGCCTCAAATGCTTATGCTTCAGCAGATTCTGGCGATACGCTCTGGCTCATAGCTACGACCTTTGGCGACACTCTGGATTTTGACCGCAGCCCCGACATTACGATAACACTTCAAGGCGGATATGGCTGCGGCTACAGCAGCCCGTCTTCACTTTCGATCATTTCCGGCCCGGTGACCGTCAGCAGAGGCACGGTCATCATGGACCGGATATTGATCAAGTAAGTTACCCGGTAAGCATCCGCATCAACCACTATAACCTGGTATCCGCCCTGGAATCGCTATGTATCGAAGGACTTCTTTAGGAAATTCTAACCCGTGCAGTCCGACAGTTCTCTTCCGCATGACTGCGGACTTTCAGGTGTTCACCACAAAATGACATCCTCACAGAACTTGATACGAAACAAGGGGATAGAATTAATGCAGGTTGCAACTGGAAATAATAATAAGAATAAGCTCGAAACGATCCTGCAATAAGAAAGACATGCCCCCGGAAGCCGTCTGCTCTATTTACGGGCAACGGTATTTCAGCATTATTTAGATTCCCTTTCTGGCCTTCCTCTTTTTATCCACACAAACATCAACACCGGCATGAATAGGATTGGCAATCGGACTCTCAGCACTTTACGATTATCCCTGCATGGGTGACCCGCCATTGAAGGCTCCATGTATTCTGGAAAAACTTGGTAATTTTCTTTTTAGCCTTTCCTTGCTGAAAGCTGACCGTTGAAGTCTGGCTGAACTATTACCTTACATATTTTCAGGAGGCATCAGCCATATGCCTGATTATCTTTCCATCAACAAGGTAAATGACCATTTCAGCAATATTTGTTGCATGATCAGCAATACGTTCAAGATACTGCGCGACAAAGCTGATCTTCATCGCCCTGTTCACTGTAGTAGGGTCCTTGACCATGAATAAGGCAAGTTCATGCAATACGATCTGCTTTAGGTCGTCCACCTCATCATCTCTTATTATGACGTCCCTTGCGAGTCGTTTATCCTTACGCACAAAGGCATCAAGCGCGTCCTGCGTCATACGCTGGGCAATCGATCTCATTTTTGGAATGTCAATATAGGGTTTCAAAATCGGTTCATCATTAAGTTCCAGTGCCCGTTCCGCTATGTTGACGGCAAGATCTCCCATTCTTTCAAGGTCAGTCGTTATCTTCATGGCCATTGTTATAAATCTGAGGTCACCTGCCTTTGGCTGCCGCAAGGCGATAAGACGTATCGCTTCTTCGTCTATCTCAACATCGAGCGTATTTACAATCCGGTCATTGTCAATTACATTTATGGCAAGGGTATTGTCCCTGTCTACAAGGGCCTGAACTGGAATTCTTTATCGCGTCCTCAACCATGGAGCCCATTTTAAGAATCTTATCCTTTAGCCCTTGCAGTTCTTCATCAAAAACACTCATTAGCCAAACCTCCCCGTAACATAGTCTTCGGTCAGTTTTTCCGAAGGTGCGGTAAATATTTTATCTGTCCTGTCGTATTCTATCAGTTCACCCAGCATAAGGAAGCCTGTCCAGTCTGAAATCCTGGCAGCCTGCTGCATATTATGGGTCACGATGACTATTGTCACTTCTTTTTTCAGGGTTTCAGTCAGCTCCTCGATCTTGGCCGTAGATATTGGGTCAAGTGCAGATGTAGGCTCGTCAAAGAGAAGCACCTCAGGATTTACCGCCAGTGCCCGTGCAATAACAAGTCTCTGCTGCTGTCCGCCTGAAAGGTCATAGGCGCTGGCATGGAGTTTGTCTTTTACCTCGTCCCATAGCGCCGAATGTTTAAGCGCCCGTTCGACCTTTTCTGACAGGTCAGACCTTTTTGAAATACCCTTGAGTTTCAGCCCATAGGCGATATTATCAAAGATACTCATCGGAAAAGGGGTCGGCTTTTGAAAGACCATTCCTACCCTGCTCCTGAGCTTGATAAGGTCAATCCTTTTTTCAAGGATATTCTCACTTTGAAAGAGTATCTCCCCTTCATACCGGTTATTGGGATATAGATCATGCATCCGGTTGAAACACCTAAGAAGTGTTGTCTTCCCGCATCCGGAAGGGCCGATCAATGACGTTACCGTGTTTTTATAAACCTTAAGATTTATTTTTTTGAGGGCATGGATATTTCCGGCATAATGAAAATCGAGATCCTTTACCTCAAGTTCAATTGATTCGGCCACTACTTATACCTCCATTTTATGATTAAGCGTCCTGTGATTGTAAGGAACAGAATGAATATCGTGATAACAAATGCTGCAGCCCAGGCCTGGGAATGCCAGCTGTCATAAGGTCCCATGGCATACTGGAATATGGTTACTGTAAGAGAAGAGATCGGCTGATTCATATTGAGGCTGTAAAAAGAATTGTTGAAGGACGTAAACAGCAGCGGCGCCGTCTCTCCGGCAACACGGGCAATTGAAAGGAGAATGCCGGTCAGGATACCGGTTGCAGCAGCACGGTAGACCACCTGGGTAATCACTTTATAGTAAGGAGCACCGAGGGCAAAGGCTGCCTCCCTTATTGTCCACGGTACAAGGGAGAGCATATCCTCTGTTGTCCTGAGGACAACCGGGACCATGATGATCGCAAGCGCAACAGCACCTGCCCATCCGTTAAAGTGGCCGACAGGTTTTACGAGTATTGCATAGATGAAGGTACCAATAACTATCGAAGGGACGCTCACCATAATATCAGCCAGAATACTGATAATCCTCGCAATCGTCCTGCCTCTGCGCATACTCGGCTAGAAATGTCCCGCCAAGCACTCCGACAGGGACACCGATCAGGGTCGCGCATATCGTGATCATAAGCTGGCCTATAAAGGCGTTTCTTAAACCTCCGCCATCTACCCCTGCCGGTGCAGGGTCATTTATGAACAGACTAAGGTTCAAGGCCTTCACGCCATGAATTAAGACATCTCCCAGGATGAAGACCAGCCAGAAGAGTCCCAGGAATGCAGCCAGGGTGCTGAAGGTCAGGGCGATAATCCCTTCTATTTTTCGTTTCCTCTCACGTGTCATCATCGCGAATATTTCCTCTCTGCCTTAAGGAGGAAGAACTTTGCTATGGCAAGGGTGACGAAGCTCATCACAAAAAGCACAAGCGCCAGATAAAACAGGGACGACAGATACAGATCAGTGTCCGCCTCGGCAAATTCATTTGCCAGGGTTACGGTTATGGTAGCGGCTGCATCGAGCAGGGAGGTGGTGATCCGGTGGTTGTTTCCAAGCACAAAGGCCACCGCCATGGTCTCTCCCAGTGCCCTTCCCAGTGACAAAACGACGCCTCCAAAAACACCGATTTTTGAGTAGGGGACAACAACATTCTTTACGACCTCCCACTTTGTGGCCCCGATGGCATAGGCGGACTCTTTCACAACTGATGGAGTCAGATTAAAGGAATCTCTCGCTATGCTCGCCGTAAAGGGAATTATCATGATGCTCAAAATGACACTCGCCGTCAGGATATCAATACCCATCGGTGTCCCCTGAAAAAGGACACTCACAAAAGGGAGTCCGGAAGTGATCTTCTTGAGAAATGGTTCTACATAATTGCTCATGATCGGTGAAAGGGTGAAAAGCCCCCACATACCGTATATGATGCTCGGAATGGCGGCCAGAAGCTCTATGGCAATTCCGATCGGACCTTTCAGAATATTCGGTGATATCTCAGTGACAAAAATGGCTATACCGATGGCAACCGGTATTGCAAAAACCATGGAAAGAAGGGTTGTTAAAATAGTCCCGTAGATATTTGTAAGGGCGCCGAAGGACTCCTTTACCGGGTTCCAGTCTGTTGAAGTGAGAAACTTAATGACGCCAAACTGTCTGATTGCGAGTGAGGACTCTGCAATGAGCACGTAGAGAATGCCGATGATAAAGAAGATGACAGTAAATGAGGCTATGGCCGTGACAGAGGCAAAGACCATATCCATCGGATTCTTTTTAGAGGTTTCAGCCATTAATTATTTAACCTTTTTCCTATCATCAGGTAAGAGTAAAATAAAGGGGCAGTTTATTCCTGCCCCTTTGTTAAAGATATCCTATTGCAGACCGTTGGTTTTCCAGTATCCTCTGACCTTCTCTTTTAAGCTTTTGGGGAGTGGAACATAGACCAGCTCTTTTGCCTTATTATCGCCGTTTTTGAATGACCAGTCAAAGAATTTCACGACTTTCTTGTTTGATTCGGCCTTCTCCTTTGCCAGGAGTATAAAGGTCGCCCCTGCGATCGGCCAGGAGTCCTTGCCTGGAGCGTTGACAAGCCAGAGATAAAAGTCTTTTTTGGCGTCGAAATCACCGGTTGCTGCTGCATCCTCGAAAGACTCGAAACTGGGCTGGACAAAGTGGCCGGCCTTGTTCTTCATCTGGACATGGTCGAGTTTGTTCTGCTTTGCGTATGCAAACTCTACATATCCGAAGCCGCCGTTGGTCCTCTTCACATAGTTTGCCACTCCTTCGTTCCCCTTGCCGCCGATGCCGACAGGGAATTTTACTGCTGTGCCGGCCCCGACCTTCTCTTTCCATGCAGGACAGACCTCGCTCAGGTAATTCGTAAATATGGCCGTCGTCCCGGAACCGTCTGAACGATACACCACAGTGATCTCCGTAGAAGGAAGCTTGAGCCCCGGGTTCAATTTCGTAATGTGGTTATCATTCCAGGTCTTGATTTCGCCAAGATAAATCTTGCAGAGTGTGTCAGAATCAAGCTTTAATTCACCCGGCTTCACATTTTCCAGGTTTGCAACCGGCACAACGCCGCCGATTACTGCCGGGAACTGCAGCAGCTTGTCTTTCTGGAGCTGATCGGCCTTAAGCGGCGCATCCGACGCTCCGAAATCGACCGTCCTCGCACTGATCTGTTTGATCCCGCCACCGGAACCGATGGACTGATAATTGAGCTGTACTCCCGTCACCTTGTTATAGTCAAACGCCCACGCTGAATATACCGGATAGGGAAAAGAAGCGCCCGCTCCGTTAAGGGTTTCCGCCGCATAGACATGGGTGAAAGACAGCATGACTGCCAATACCAAAGCTATTTTCAAAAATACTTTCATAGTTCCTCCTTGTTTGTAATACTTGTTTGTTATATTTAGAATATACATCTTTTGTTACAACTGTGTTACAGAAAAATTAAATTTATGTTACATATTTTTTTAAACCCCCTTTCATCTGTATGTTTACCCCGTGAGAAGACCGAAGGCCGTCCAACGGTGTTTACCCGCATCTTCTGTGATATGTCCGTTCTCCGAAAACCTTCTCTATCAGCCGGAAGACAAATAAATTAGGCTTTCCTTTGAAAAGTAAGACCAGTGCGATTATGCAGATTGCGAGACTCAGTGCTATTAAAAGCATGATTTACGATAACACGCAGAATGTTACAGCATTATTAAAACGACGTTAAATTACGAAGAAGAATCCCCCATTAGGCTTTCACTATCTCTTTTACTGAAATAATAATATGCTCCCTGCCTCCGCAGAGGCATGATATAACATCATGGGTCATATTAGACTGTTGCTTCAGGAAGTTGCCGAGCTCCTTGTCATATATCATAACGTGGTCACGAAGCCAGTCGACTACAACTTGCACAGTATCTACAGAAAGCTCATAAGAGCCCTTTAACCCCAGTGCCCGGATATTTCGTAATTCTTCCATAAGAAAGTGCAGTTCCATTATGAAGTCTTCGTGCTTCTCCATATGCAATGCGTAATCCGAATATCCATAATGCTTCATATAGTGTTCTTCTTCGCAGAAATGGACCTCTGTGTATTCTTCGAGAAAAGCCAGCGTATCCTCAATCGTGTATCTGCAGACCTGTTTCTTAATTGCAGCCCGCAGGCCATAGAGCCTGTTTATAAGTTCCCTGTGTCCGTTGTCTATCATCGG
>CAWEYN010000003.1:70000-292567 GCA_963813295.1 uncultured Nitrospira sp. | reverse complement strand
CCCGCTACCCTAACGCTGCCAACGCAGCCGACGAGGTGATCACTCTTCCACTCGGCCCGAATATCACCCTGGACGAAGTGCGGATAGTTTCGGAATGTGTCAAAGACGGCCTACAGGTGATAGGATGTTAAATATCAGAAAGACATTAAGAATAATTGCTTCAGCCCTAATTATCTCTTGATCGGCTATTTTTATTCGCTGGAAGTCGCAAAAAATTGGGCGTCGCTGCAGAATTTCAAATTAATCATAAACATATACTATTTGATCATTTCTTTGTCTTTATATCTCCTTTCATATCTTCTCGAAACATATATCTGGCAGGTCTGCATCAATAAGCACCTTGGCCGGAATGAACTTAATTTTCTCCAGAGTATCGCTGTAGTGAATGCAAGCGGTCTTTTAAAATATCTGCCCGGGCGGATATGGACATTTACAGCGCAATTAGCATGGCTGAAAAAATACGACATCTCCAAACCTGTAATCCTTTATGTTAATTTAATATGCATTGCCGGCTCAATTATTGTGTCGCTATATCTCGGTCTTATTTATCTGGCTTTATATACCAACCTGATAAGTATAAAAGTGATTATTCTCCTGTCCATCGCATTAATGCTGCTCAACGTCGTATACATTACCTGGAATTCTCTATTGATGAATAAATTAATTGTCCTGGCAGGGAGACTTCTCAAAAAGGAAATACAGCCATTGAATAATTCAAAATCACTGGTCCTTTTTATTGAGTTTGTTTATATGTGCAGTTGGGCGTTCATGGGTTTTGGAGGCTATTTTCTGGCCAAAGGAATTGGGTTAGACATTCCCTCAGAGAGTATGTTTGCAATCCTTGCGTCAATGTCTATATCATGGCTCATTGGTTCTCTCGCGATAATCTCTCCCGGCGGACTGGGTATTCGTGAAGGTACAATGTTGCTGATGTTGAACAAAATCGTAAATGTTCAAACTGCTCTGATTTTCCCGATCCTGTCCCGTATCATGTATCTTGTGGCAGAAGCGCTGTTAGGACTAACGGCTTTTGCATTGGGCATCAAATACAAGGTCTTTTCATCAAGAAAAACTACTATCGATTGAATTTTTCCTCATCAAGCAATGATGCCCTAATGTCGCGCATTAGAGTGGTTATCATATATAATAAAAACCAGTATGCCAGAAGAATTTAACAGCAACAAAACTCCTTATCTGTCTATTATTGTCCCTGCATTCAATGAAGCTGAGAGACTGCCTGAGACATTAAAACGAATAGTTGCATTCTCCGAAGCCCGGGAAAAGGCTGCAACTGAAATAATAGTTGTCGATAACGCAAGCACTGACGAGACAAAAGAGATTGTCATGGAATTCTGTTCCCGATATCAATTTGTGAAATATATGTATGAGGCAACCCGCGGCAAAGGAGCTGCCGTGAGAACGGGTATGCTGGCTGCGCAGGGAGAATATCTGCTTATCTGTGATGCGGACCTGGCAGTGCCTATAGATGAGGTCTTAAATTTCCTCCCTCCCCGGCTTCAGGATTATGATGTCGCAATAGGGTCCCGTGAGGCAGAGGGCTCAAGACGCTATGACGAGCCCTTTCACAGACACATCATGGGCCGTGTTTTCAATCTTATTGTCAGGGTGCTGCTTATTTCAGGTCTTCGTGATACGCAATGCGGCTTTAAATGCTTCCGGCGTGATGTTGCGCATGAACTCTTTGCAGCGGGCAGAATCAATGGCTGGAGTTTCGACGCAGAGGTTCTATGCATAGCTCAGTTAAAAGGATACCGCATTATTGAAGTGCCTGTGAACTGGTATTACGGGGAAAAGAGCAAAGTAAGTCCCGTACGCGACACCTGGCTCATGCTGAAAGAAGTACTCTGGATAAGAAAACATTGGAAGGGAAGACATATAAGTCAGAGGTAATACGCGGGAAGCCGGGGTGCTAAAGGCGTAAAAAGCAGATCAGCCACAGAGCGCACTGATTAGAAACAACCCTGCGGGTCGTCTCTACAAACAAAAGCTTTTCTTAGGGTCCTCTGTGACCTCGGTGGCTAAAATGACTTTTTACGACGGATTTTTTGGCACTTCGGTCCATCTGTCCCTAATACCTATCGCTAAAAAAAAGCAGAACAACCAAATTTGCTATCCATCCTGTTTTCATATGAACTCCTTTTCCAAATAAATTATCCGTCATGCAAGACATTTCATATGATACCAATGCTCAAATTATTATAGTTGCTGCAAAGCCGTAATTTTGGAGCTTTCTGCACAAAATACAACTTCGGATATTTTTTAGAGGAAAATCTGCTATAATCTGCATTAATGGAAAACCTGCTTTCTGTCATACCTCTTGGCGGTCTCGAAGAGATCGGCATGAATATGACCGTCTTGGAATACGGTGATGACATGATCATCATCGATGCCGGTCTCATGTTCCCGAAAGAAGATATGCTCGGCATTGATTTCGTCATCCCTGACTTCAGCTATGTCCTGGAAAACAGGGAAAAGCTCAGGGGCATACTCCTGACCCACGGGCACGAAGACCATACAGGCGCGCTCCCTTTCCTTCTGAAAGCAGTCAATGTTCCGGTCTATGGCACTCCCCTCACCATCGGCCTGGTAAAGGAAAAACTTAAGGAACACAAACTCGACAACGTTGAACTCATCTCGAAAATGCCGAGGGAGATAGTCGATCTCGGCGTCTTTTCAGTAGAATTCATCCGTGTCACCCACAGCATCGTCGACGGCGTCGGGTTCGGCATTAAAACCCCGGTCGGCAATATTGTGCATACCGGAGATTTCAAGCTCGATCCCACTCCTGTTGACGGACAGCTGATGGACTTCCACAGGTTCTCGGAATACGGGGAAAGAGGCACTGTGCTCCTGCTTTCAGACAGCACAAACGCTGAAAAAGGCGGATACACATTTTCTGAAAAGGAAGTCAGGAGGGCCTTTGAGGAGGTGTTCTGCTGATGCAAAAGGGCGGATCATCATGTCCACCTTTGCCTCCAACATACATCGTATTCAGCAGGCGATCGATGTCGCGGTCATGTTTGGCAGGAAGGTGATCCTCTCGGGCAGGAGCATTGTAAAGAACGCCCAGATAGCCCTTGACCTCGGATATCTCAGGATACCGGAAAACACCTGGCTGAAACTCGAGGACATGAAGAACCTCAACGACAACGAAGTGGTCATCATAACCACCGGCAGTCAGGGAGAACCCATGAGCGTTCTTTCACGGATCGCCATAGACGAACATAAAACCATCAAGATAAAGGAAGGCGATGTCGTCATACTTTCCGCTAAAGTGATACCCGGCAATGAAAATGCGATCGGCACGATCATCAACCATCTTTTCAGACGCGGGGCTGACGTGATCTACGAAAAGGTCTCGGAGATCCATGTCTCCGGCCACGCATCAAAAGAAGAACTGAAGCTTATGCTCAACCTCGTCAAGCCCAAGTACTTCATGCCCATCCACGGAGAACACCGGCACAAGGTCTATCACGCGCGGCTTGCCGAAAAAACAGGGATACCCAAAGAAAATATCTTTATCCTCGACAACGGCAATGTGCTTGAGGTATCAGAGGAGACCGTAAATCTCAACGGCAGCGTAACGTCAGGCAGGATCTTTGTGGACGGCAAAGGAGTCGGGGACGTCGAAGACATGGTGCTGAGGGACAGGAGAAGGCTCGCGCACGACGGCATTGTGATCGTAATCATGGCTATCGAAAAGCTAACAGGAAATATTGTTTCAGGCCCTGACATCATATCCAGGGGCTTTATCTTCGAGGACGCATCGCAGGAGATATTAAATGATGTCAGGGAACTTGTCTACATCACGGTAAAGGACCTCGACAGCGAACTGATAGCAGACAAGTCCCTTGTCCAGGCCAAGATACGGAGCGTCCTGAAAAAATATCTCAGAAACACCATGGAGAGGATGCCGATGATCATGCCGATCATCTATGAGGTCTGAACCTCCGTATGTATTTTCAGTAAACCCGAAACCACCCGTTATAGCTTCACCTTGAAATTGAAATAGGACCCGCAAGAACCCCAAAAAACCCAAACCCCTTGAAAAAAAAGGGGATAATTCAGTAATATTAACATTCAACATAAACCTTTCCTATCGCTGGGGACACAGGGTTTCTGTAATTTTTCTTAAAGGTCAAACGTGAAAGAACTAGACAGGCTCAGAAAAAATATCGACAAGCTCGACGACGAGATCCTGGCCCTGCTAAACAGGCGCTCTGAAATCGTTATAGAAGTCGGCAATATCAAACGCACACAGAAGTCGAGGTTTTACAAGCCGGACCGTGAACGCCAGATTCTCGAACGGCTCACCAGCCGGAATAAAGGCCCCTTCCCCAATGACGCCCTGAAGGCGATATACAGGGAAATTCTATCTGCTTCCGTTTCCCTTGAAGAACCTCTGAAGGTCTCCTGCCTCGGGCCTCTTGGAACATTCACGCACCTTGCCGCCCTACGCCACTTCGGTTCCTCGTCTGCCTTCGTGCCTGTTGACAGCATCAAGAAGGTCTTTGAAAACGTCGAGAGCGGAAAGGCGGAATACGGCGTAGTGCCTATAGAAAATTCCAATGAAGGCGTTGTCAGCTACACCCTTGACATGTTCATGGACTCTGACCTGAAGGTTGTCGCTGAGATCATCCTCAATGTATCGCACAATCTTGTTTCGAAACAGACCGACAGGGCAAAGATAAAGAAGATATATTCGCATCCCCAGGCGCTCGCGCAGTGCAGGGGATGGCTTGAATCCAATATGCCTGGAGTGCCTGCTAAAGAGGCCACGAGCACAGCAAAGGCTGCAGAGCTTGCTGCAAAGGAGAAAGACACAGCTGCGATAGCAAGCGAACTTGCTGCCAGGATGTACGATCTTTCGGTACTGGAGAAGAACATTGAAGACAGCAGCAGCAATGTTACGAGGTTCCTCGTCATCTCCAGGGACTTTCCTCCCAAAACAGGCAATGACAAGACCTCGATAATGTTCTCGATAAAGGACAGGCCGGGCTCTCTCTATTCCATCCTGCTTCCCTTCAAGAGGGCGAAGATAAATCTCACAAAGATAGAGTCAAGGCCTTCAAAGAGAAAGGCATGGGAATATATATTCTTTGCGGATATGGAAGGACATATCGAAGATAAAAAAGTAAAGAAGGCGATCGAATCCCTGAAGGAAGGTTGTCTTTATCTGAAGATTCTCGGTTCCTACCCCCAGGGTAAGATACAGTGATCAAACCGCCTGATTATGTGCTCGGCATACAGCCGTATGTGCCCGGGAAGCCTATCGAGGAACTCGAAAGGGAACTCGGCATATCGAATTCCATAAAGCTCGCCTCGAATGAAAACCCGGTCGGCCCCTCTCCTGCAGCGCTTGAGGCGATCAGGGACTCCTTCCATGATATCAACCGGTATCCTGACGGCGCGGGTTATTATCTGAAAAAAGCTCTGTCTGAAAAACTGTCTGCCAGTGAATCTGATAAGTGAAGATGAACTCATACTGGGCAACGGCTCCAACGAACTGCTTGATATAGCGGTAAAGACCTTTATGCAGGATGGCGACGAGGCTGTTATGGCGGTCCCTTCATTTGTTGTATATTCGATGGCTGTGCAGAGTGTGGGAGGAAAATCCATCCAGGTCCCCCTGAAAAATTACACCCACGACCTGGAAGCAATGGCTGCTGCTATCACGTCCAGGACAAAGATGGTTTTTATCGGAAACCCTAACAACCCTACCGGTACGATCAACAGAAAAGACGAGTTTGACAGGATGATGGAAAAGGTCCCGGAGAACATACTCGTTGTCCTGGACGAGGCCTATTATGAGTATGTGTCAGCCCCTGATTATGCTGACAGCATGAAATATCTGCACAGTGAAAAGAACGTGCTTATTCTCAGGACATTCTCAAAAATATACGGGCTTGCAGGCCTCAGGATCGGCTATGGCATCGCGAAAAAGGAAATCCTGAACGACATGAACAGACTGAGAGAGCCTTTTAATACAAACACGCTGGCACAGAGGGCTGCGCTGGCAGCGCTGAATGACTCTGAACATGTATCGCATTCGAGAAATATCAACGAGGCAGGCAAAAAATACCTGTACAAAGAACTTGGTTCGATCGGGGTGAAGTACGTCCCCACTGAGGCAAACTTTGTTTACATACCTGTTGAAAAGGCGATGGCTGTTTACGAAGGCCTCATGAAGATGGGTGTTATCATAAGGCCGATGGGGCCAAATGCCATACGGGTGACCATCGGACTGCCGGAGGAAAACAAACGGTTTATAGAAGCCTTCAAGACAGTTATCAGCCCATAACTGTTTGCTCAGGGCAGAATGACCGGCAATTTCCCTTGACCGTGATCTGTGAGTTATAAACCATAAGCTATACACAATGAGAGAAAAGCCAAGGAACAGGACATAAAGACAAAAGACATGTTTGACAGAATAACCATACTCGGAGTAGGCCTGCTCGGCGCATCCTTTGCGCTCGCGCTGAAGAAAAACGGGCTTTGCAGTGCCATTACAGGCTACGGGAGAAACAGGGAAAATCTTCAGAGGGCGAAAGAGCGCAATATCATAGACTCTTTTGAAACTGACCCTGCTTCAGCCTGCAAGGACTCAGACCTGATAATGCTCTCAGCGCCAGTAGGCTCATTTCCCGGGCTTGCAAAAGCAATCGCCCCTGCCCTGAAAAAAGGAGCTCTGCTGACAGATGTCGGCAGCGTAAAAGGCAAGCTGGTGAGGGAAATAGAAAAGATGATGCCGAAAGATGTCCATTATATCGGAGGACATCCCATAGCAGGCAGTGACCGTTCGGGTATTGATTCAGCAAACGCCGAACTCTTCAGAAATGCCAGGTGCGTAATCACTCCTACTGAAAATTCAGACCCTTCTGCTCTCGATAAAATACAAAACCTGTGGAAGGCCCTCGGTTCAGAGATTATAATCCTCAACCCCGAAGAGCATGACAGGATTTATGCGTCAGTGAGCCACCTGCCGCACCTGATAGCATATGCCATGGTCAATACAGTGGCAGAAATGGACAGAGCATATCTTGACTTCAGCGGCAAGGGGTTCATGGACTCTACAAGGATCGCATGCAGCTCAGAAGAGTTGTGGAATGATATATGTCTTTTCAACAGGGACAATCTTATAGAGGTGCTTGCTGTATTTCAGAAGAACCTGGACATGCTGGACCAGTATCTCAAGGCCGGTGATTCGGATTCACTGAAAGCTGAATTCCGGAAGGCCAGAATACTGAGAGAAAATATTGGCTCTGAGGGAAAAAATTGGATAGGATAGAACTCAGCAGGGCCAGGGTATTTAAAGGCGAGTTTGCCCCTCCGCCTGACAAATCAATATCCCACAGGGCGGTCATGTTTTCCTCTTTAGCAAAGGGGACCAGCACGGTCAGGAATTTTCTCAGGGCAAATGATACGCTCAGCACCATAAACGCCTTCAGGGGCCTCGGGATAGATATCATCGATGAAGGTCCCTCTTTGACTATACACGGCAGGGGAATTCATGGCTTGTCTGAACCGCATGATGTTATAGACTGCGGGAATTCCGGGACAACTATACGACTACTTTCAGGGGTCCTTTCCGGCAATCCCTTTTTCTCGGTTTTAACCGGGGACAGCTCCCTCAGGACAAGACCGATGGGAAGGGTGATCAAACCTCTCAGCCTTATGGGAGCCCGTATCATGGCAAGAGACAATGACCATTATCCGCCGCTGGCTATAAAAGGCGGACATCTGAGACCCGTCACATACCGGATGCCTGTTGCAAGCGCACAGGTAAAATCATCGCTTATGCTCGCCGGCCTTTATACTGAAGGAGATACGGAAATCATAGAGCCGGTAAGATCACGCGACCACTCGGAGAAGATGCTCCCTGCCTTCGGCGCTGAAATAATAGTTGAAGGCCTGCGGATCATTGTCAGAGGCGGCAGAGAGCTCGGACCTCTGGATACGTATGTGCCTGGAGATTTTTCATCGGCCGCCTTCTTCATCGTCGCGGCTCTGCTCATACCAGGTGCTGAAATCACAGCAAGGAATGTCGGTCTAAACCCCACGCGGACAGGGCTCCTTGAGGTGCTGAAAGACATGGGGGCAGCCATAGAGGTTTCAAACTTGCACGATGTCTCCGGAGAGCCTGTTGGTGATATATACTGCAAAGGGAAGGCAGCCTTGAAGGCAGTCACGATAACAGGAGATATGGTACCGTCCCTGATCGATGAATTCCCGATTTTATGCGTTGCCGCATCCCTGGCAGAAGGGACGACTACGATAAGAGGAGCTGAAGAGCTGCGGGTGAAGGAATCAGACAGGATTAATACAATAGCCGCTGAACTGAGAAAAATGGGAGTGGAGATCGATGAATACCCCGACGGTCTCAGCATAAAAGGCGCGGAAAGACTGCGCGGAGCAGAGGTGGAAAGCCACGGAGACCACAGGATCGCAATGTCCATGGCTGTTGCAGCACTCGCAGCAGAGGGCAGGACAGTGATAAACAACGCATCCGCTGTTGATATATCGTTCCCTGGATTCTTTGAAATCACAGGAAGGCTTTCATCTTGAAAAAGGTAATCGCCATAGACGGTCCTTCAGGAGCAGGAAAGAGCACCCTTGCGAAGCTTCTCGCCAGAGAACTCGGCTTTGAATATCTCGATACCGGCGCACTTTACAGGGCTGTGGCCCTGGACCTTATGGGTCTCGGAATAAACGAAACAGCATCGGACGAAGATCTGGTCGAAGCTTTGAAGAAAACAAAGGTCGAATTCAGGAAAGGGACTGGTACTGCTCAATGGCAGGGACGTCTCCCGTGAGATACGTTCACCGGAGGCAGGGCATTATGCGTCCGTATTTTCTGCAAAGAGACCGGTGCGCGAACATCTCATGAACATCCAGAGAGCTGCAGCACTCCACTCGGACCTCGTGGCTGAAGGACGTGACATGACCACAGTTGTATTTCCTGACGCATACAAGAAATTTTATCTTGATGCCTCTGTGGAAGAACGTTCCGGCAGACGCACCCTGGAGCTGATATCCAGGGGGTTTGAAGCCGACTGCGACAGGATACGCCTGGATATCATGGAAAGAGACGCCAGGGACTCAAACAGGGACATAGCGCCCCTGAAAAAAACTGATGACGCGTATCTTGTTGATTCCACAGGTCTCTCCATAGATGATGTTTTTCGGAAAATTCTTGATATAATCAATGAAGAAAGCAATGACCAGTAAAAAAGACAAAGTATCCGGGCAGGTGGATATTATTACCGCAAAAAGGGCAGGCTTCTGCTTTGGGGTAAAAAGGGCCATTGATATCTCCTTTGACATAGCCAAAGAGATACGGAATGGGGTCTATACTTTGGGCCCGATCATTCACAACCCTCAGGTCATCGAAAAATTAAAAAACGAAGGCATATTTCCCCTGGAGGATATCAATGCCCTTAAGGGCAAAGAAATCAATGCCCTTATCGTACGGACACATGGTATACCTCATCAACTTTATGATACGATATCTACGCAGAGTTTCAGGTTGATCGATGCCACCTGTCCTTTTGTGAAAAATGCACAGCACTATGCGCAACTGCTGAAGGAAAACGGGTATCAGGTAGTGATCCTTGGTGACAAAAGTCACCCCGAGGTAAAGGGGATTATGAGCTATGCAGGTGATGATGTCGTAGTCATTGATGAAAATACCCGGCTTCCCAGGCTCAAGACAAAAGTAGGGATAGTTGTTCAGACCACTCAGCCTGTTGAAGCCCTGAAAAAGGTGCTTTCAAATATCATAGAACATGTAAAAGAGGTAAAAGTATATAATACAATATGCAATTCTACAGCTCTACGGTTGAAAGAGACCGCTAATATGGCCCGAAAGGTTGATGTTATGATAGTGGTTGGGGGCAAGAACAGTGCAAATACAACACAACTCGCACATCTTTGCACGTCCCTGTCTGTCAGGACATACCATATAGAGACCGAGGAAGAGCTCAAAAAAGAATGGTTTAAAGATACACAAAAGATCGGCATTACCGCCGGCGCTTCAACACCTGACTGGATCATTAAAAAAGTAGAAAAAAGAATTAGAGATATAGGAGGGAATTCCTGTAATGGAAACTAATAACAACGAAATGGACAGGCTTTATGCAGAAACTTTTCAAACTATCTCGGAAGGGTCCTTGCTGTCCGGCAAAGTACTTGTCATAAAGCAAAATGTAATCATCGTAGATATAGGATATAAATCCGAAGGATATATCAGAATCGATGAATTCACTGAAGAGGAACTCAGGACATTAAAGCCCGGTGCTAAGCTGGAGGTTTATGTCGAAAACATGCGGGACTCTGAAGGCGTGATAAAGCTTTCCAAGGAACGGGCCTCAAAGATAAAAACCTGGGACATACTCGAAAAATCGCTTGAGGAAGGCTCTGATGTTGAAGGGAAGATCGTCGAAAAAACAAAGGGCGGCATGAATGTGGACATCGGCGGAGTTAAGGCATTTCTGCCGGGCTCTCAGATAGATACCAAGATAATAAAAGACCTCGACAGTCTGATAGGCCAGAAACTTTCATTTCGGATCCTGAAAATCAACAATAAACGCTCCAATGTGATAGTCTCCAGAAGGGCGATTATAGAAGAGGAGCGGGCTGTTAAAAAAGTGGAAACACTCACGATGATCAGGGAAGGCGCGCTCCTCACCGGAACAGTAAAGAATATCATTGATTACGGTGTTTTCGTAGACCTTGGAGGGATCGACGGACTCCTGCATATTTCAGATATATCATGGGGCAGAATAACCCATCCTTCAGAGTTTTTTGCTGTCGGCGACCAGATAGAGGTCCTGGTCCTGAAATATGATGCTGAAAAAGAACGGGTGACCCTCGGGTTTAAACAGAAAAAACCTGATCCATGGATGAATATCGACGAAAAGTATCCTGCAGGGAAGTCTGTAACAGGAAAGGTTGTAAGCATAACCGATTACGGCGCATTCATAGAACTCGAGGAAGGTCTTGAAGGCCTTGTCCATATATCTGAAATCGACTGGCTGCCCAGGCCGAAGCACCCGTCAAAATATCTCTCCATTGGCGAAATGCTTGAGGCAGTTGTATTGAAAGTCGACAAAGAAGAGAGAAAACTTTCCCTGAGCATAAAGCAGACAAAACCAAGTCCCTGGGAACTGATAAGCCAGCGTTATCAGGTGGGACAGAAGATTTCCGGGAAGGTCAAGAGCATTACTGATTTCGGGGCCTTTGTCGGACTCCCGGAAGGCATTGACGGTCTTATTCACATATCTGATCTTTCCTGGACAAAGCATATCAAGCATCCTTCGGAACTCCTGAAGAAAGGTCAGAAAATCGAAGCAGTCATCCTCAGTATAGACTCTGAGAATGAAAAAATAGCGCTTGGGCTCAAACAACTGGAGCAGGACCCCTGGATTGAGGTTATTCCTTCCAAATTCAAGCTCGGAGACGAGGTTGCCGGAAAAGTATTGAGGATAACCGATTTCGGCATTTTCATAGAGATAGAAGGCAGTGTTGAGGGGCTCATATATTCCTCAGAGATTGTTCAGCCTTCTGAAGCAGAAGAGCCGATAAAAGAAGGCGACGAGATAAGGTCAAGGATTATCAGGATAGACCTTGAGGAAAGAAAAATCGGTCTGAGCATGAAACACATAAATCCCGTTAAAGACCCATCTCCAAACGGGATAAAAAGGACTGATGAATGAAAAAAACCTGTTTTATCATAACAGGGCTGCTTGTTCTTCTCCTGTTTATCAGTCTGTTTCTCACCCTGTTCCAGAAGAATATACCACTGGGAAGCAGGCTGGCGCTTATCAGGATAGAAGGTCCCATAATTGATTCAAAAGACGCTGCAGATGAGATCAAGGAATACACAAAAGACAAATCCATAAAAGCTATTGTTTTAAGGATCGACAGCCCCGGGGGAGCGGTTGCACCATCCCAGGAAATCTACGAAGAAGTAAAGAAGGCTGTCGCACAAAAGAAAGTCATAGTATCAATGGGCTCGGTTGCGGCCTCAGGCGGGTACTACATTGCTGCGCCGGCAACAAAGATTATTGCAAATCCGGGCACACTCACCGGCTCCATAGGTGTTATAATGGAAATACCGAACATAGAAGGCCTCATGAACAAGATAGGAATCAAGACCGAGGTCATCAAAAGCGGCAGGCATAAGGACATCGCCTCTGCGTTCCGCACCATGGGTAAGGAAGAGCGGGAGATACTGCAGGGCGTTATGGACAACGTCCATGAGCAATTCATGAAAGCTGTAGCAGAAGGAAGAAAGATCAAGATGGAAGAGGTCAGGAAGATCGCGGACGGCCGGATTTTCACCGGAGAACAGGCCAAAACTCATGGCCTTGTTGATGACCTGGGGACCCTTGAGGACGCTATAAAAACAGCGGCAACACTTGCCGGGATCAAGGAAGAGCCGGTGGTTGTTTCCAAAAAAGACAAGCTCTCGGTCATCGACCTCCTGAGAAACAAGTTCCCGAAGGAAATGACTGATATTTTCCCGACGGTAAAGATAAAATACCTGTATTCACCCTAAGGAGGTTTTATGACAAAATCAGTTCTGATAGAAAAAGTTACTGAAAAAGTTGAAGGGCTTACAAAAAACCAGACAGAGATTGTTGTCGAGACCGTTTTTGAAAGCATAAAAAAGGCCCTCATTCAGGGTGAAAAGATTGAAATCAGAGGGTTTGGGAACTTCCGGTTAAAGACAAGAAATCCGCGCAAGGCCAGAAATCCCAAAACCGGAGAGACAGTAGAAGTTCCCGGTAAAAAGGTCCTCTATTTTAAGGTCGGAAAAGCGCTCAAGGAAGATCTGAACAAGGAATAGCTGTCCTTGCCTGAGTACAGGGTTTGAAATTCATGATGTCTGCTGCCACAGGATTTGGCTGTTAACACTCCTACCGCCTCTCCGAAGTCTCCGTGCAAAGCATATTTTTTCATTATATTCGCCCGCTATCCATCTACCGTTATTCAACAGGCAGCGAGATGCTGAAGGTGGTGCCTTTTCCTTTCTCGCTTGAGACATCGACGCTTCCCCCTGTGGTTTTCTATGATCTTCCTTGCGATCGAGAGTCCCAGGCCTGTCCCCCCCCTTTCAGATTTTGTAGTAAAGAAGGGGTCAAAGATCCTCTTGACGCATTCTTCCTCTATGCCGGGGCCGGAGTCAATGAACTTTATCAAAAGCTCATTTCCCTCAATAAGCGTTCCTATCGTAAATTTCCCCTTGTCCTCCATGGCGTCAAAGGCGTTTATTATCAAGGCCATAAATACCTGTCTCAAGTCCCCTTCGCTCCCCTGAATGAGCGGTATTTTGTCACTGTAATTCCTGATTATCTCAACATTGCCGGATCTGCCCTGAAAAGCAATGATCTCAAGCGTCTTGTCCAGCACCTTATGTACATCGATCTCCTTCTTTTCGTACGTGCCTTTGCTGGCAAAAGAGAGTACGCTCTTGACGATCCCCTTGCACCTGATGATCTCCTCCTCGATAATATTCAAATAATTCCCGAACAGATCAGGATCATATTTTTCCTTCTTCACCCTGTTTAAAAGACCTTCTGCGCATCCTGCTATAGAGGCAAGGGGGTTGTTGATTTCATGTGCCACTCCTGAAACCATCTGTCCCAGGGCTGCAAGCCGTTCGCTCATGATGAGCCTCATTTCTTTTTCCCTTTCTTCGGTAATGTCCTTAACGATGTGGACCGAGCCGATCAGTTCCCCTTCGAGAGAATAGTATGGAAAGGTGGAAACCCTGAGTATTTTTTGTGAGTTGGGCTGCATGAGATTTTCAGTCTCAGGCTTAAAGGTCTGCAATGTCCTTTGGTGCGGGCAATTCACAATAGGGCGAGCGCGTTCCGTGAAAGAGCTCGTAACACTTCTTTTCCATGCGCTTTTCGCAGCTGAGGCCGAAGTGGTCGGCAAAGGCCCGGTTGAATCTGATTATGTTGAAATCCCTGTCATGTATGGAAATCAGGTCGGTGATATTGTCAAACGTAGACTGCCACTCCTTCTGGGCCCTGGCCTCCAGCTTCAACTGCTCCGTTTTTTTGATTTCCTCTTCCAGTCTCCGCTTCCCCTCTTCAGAGTTCTTGCGCTCAATGGCATAGAGGATTGACCGTGTCAGCAGTCGTCCGTCTGTCTGGCCCTTTACCAGATAATCCTGAGCGCCCTCCCTTACCGCCCTTGCTGCCAGGTCTTCATCCTCAAGGCCTGTCATAAGGATTATAGGGACCGTTGCAGTCTGTCCGAGGACAGAATAGAAGCGTTTCAAGTCCGCTGCTGTCGGGCAGGGACAGATCCAGGAGGATGACATCCGGGCCATTTTGGGAGAGGTATTCCTTGCCCTTCAGTACTGAATCGGAGTGTGCCAGATCAAAGGAGAAGTCCTTCGCGTCTTTCAGCATCTCACTTATCAGGCGGGCATCACCCGGGTTGTCTTCTATGAGCAGGACTTTTATGGACTTAGCGAGCATAATTGCTTAACTCTTACCAGGATGACGCAAATAAATCAAGGGGCTTACCTGGACGGCAACTTTACAATAGTCAGCCAGAAATCCTCAATGGACTTGACGACCGCCATGAACTGATCAAGGTCTACCGGCTTTGTGATATAACAGTTTGCGTGGAGATCGTATGACCTGAGAATGTCCTCTTCAGCCTTTGAAGTGGTCATAACTACAACAGGGATGCGTTTAAGCGCAGCATCGGCCTTGACCTCTGCAAGCACTTCGCGGCCGTCCTTTTTGGGCAGGTTGAGGTCCAGCAAAATAAGGTCAGGACGCGGGACCTCGGCATATTTCCCCTCACGCCTGAGAAATGCCATAGCCTCTACACCATCCTCCGCCACATGCAGGTTGTTGCCGACTTTGGCTTCCTTCAGCGCCTCTACCGTAAGGCGTACATCACCGGGGTTGTCCTCGACCAAGAGAATCTCTATGGGTTTGCTTTTAGCAAAGTCGTTCATCCTTTTCCTCCTTGAACAAGACGCATAAGTGAGACAGGTCACCTGAAATTTTAACATAACAGCCTCTGCAATTTCAGCCGCGGCATTCGGGTTGAAAAAAGAAATTCAGCTCACTCCCCTTTGTAATATTCCGGATACAATTTCTTTGCGCATTCATTGCAGAGGCCGTGGCTGAACTTGGTATCAGAATGCTCGCTTATATACGCCTCAATCTGCTGCCAGTATCCCTTGTCATTCCTGATTTTCTTGCAGGAAGAACAGATAGGCAGAAATCCTGAAAGCAGTTTCACTTTGGCAAGCGCCTCTCTGAGTTCCTGCAGAAGCTTTTCTTTTTCATTTTCCATCTTCTTGCGCTCTATGGCGTACAAGATCGACCGGACAAGCAGGCCGCTGCTGACATCTCCCTTGATAAGATAATCCTGTGCGCCGTTATAAACTGCTTGAGCGCCAATATCCTGATCATAGAGTCCGGTCAGAACAATCACCGGAAGATTACCTGTCTCCGGCAAAAGTAATTTGAGGGTGTCAAGCCCATGGCTTTCCGGCAGACCAAGGTCAAGCAGCACGAGGTCGATACTGCCTTCCCTGATCCGTCCAATGCCAGCCGTAAGACTTGATACATGTATGAGGTCTATTTTAACGGCCTTTTCATCGGCAAGCATGTTTCTGACAAGAAAGGCGTCTCCGTCATTGTCCTCAATCAAAAGGGCTTTTATAAATTTCTTGTCCATTATGTTTCTTCCCTTGCTGATAATCATAGCACAAAAAAACTGCACATTTCCTGTCAATCATGATATTCTTATTTTATGTTGGCCCCTTATTTAGTATCTGTATATAAACTATGACTTTTAGTATCTGTCATTCCCCGACTTGATCGGGGAATCCAGTCTTTTCAATAGGTTCTGGGTCCCCGGGTCAAGTTTACCCGCCTTGGGCGGCGCCAGAGGCGACCAGGGCCCGAGGATGACAACTTCTTGCTTTATCGACAGACCTGTTTAAGTTTTTGCGGAACAGCTATTTTTAAAGGAGTATGATGTTGAAAAGATTTGCCGGCCTTCAGAAGTTTACGTTCGGGCTTTGGGGAAAGTCCGTTATCGGTATCGGCGCGCTAATCCTATGCTCCCTTCTGATAATGGGGTTCACCATTTATTATCAGGGCAGGTACCTTGCAATAACGCAGCTTCTGGAGACAACAGGCCAGAAGATTGAAACAGACTGCACCGAGATCCAGGATTTGCTTTCAGAGTCAAAGGCTGACCTAAAGGTCATGGAGGATATGCCGCCTGTTCAGGGTATTATCAGGGCAAGGGACAATAAAGGAACAGATCCATTAACCAAAGACAGTTTGCAGCTCTGGATCAGCAGGCTTCAACAGATTTATGCCTCCTTTTTGAAAAATCATCCCCAGTATTACCAGATCGGGTTTATCGATGAAAAGGGCAATGAGATCATGCGGGTGGATTCCTATGGCAGCAGCGCAAGGGTGACTCCGGAAGAGGCTCTCAAGGACAGGTCCCAGGACCCTTATTTTATTGAAAGCATGAAACTGAAAAAAAGAGAAATCTATTATTCCGAAGTCAGCCTTGATCGCGAACACAACAGGATAAAGGTCCCTCATACCCCTGTCTTCAGGATAGCTACTCCTGTATATGACGCCGGGGACCGGGTAAGGGGGGTTGTTGTTATCAAGCTGTATGCCACGTCTGTTTTCGAACGTGTTACGCCTGAAAGTACGGGCTTCAGGAGATACATTGTCAATCAGGACGGCTACTTCCTTCTTCACCCTGATAAATCCAAAGAGTTCGGTTATGATTCAGGCTCTGAATATACTGTCAGGGACCTCGAGCCGGAAATTGCGCCGGCGTTGAAATACAAAGATGTTCTGGTGAGGTATCATAAACATGACAGCCATGTCGACGGCTTCAGGAAGATTTTTTTTGATCCTTCAAACAAGGCCCGCTACTGGGCGATATTTTTCAATGTCTCCGACGCACTGGCGCTAAATAACATCAATTCTGCCAGAAACACCATGGTACTTGCAGGCATGCTCATCACTGTTTTTTCGATCCTGATAATTTCTACCCTTGTCTCCAAAAATATCCTCTCACCGGTCATAAAGCTTGCCGAAACAGCCGGAAAGATGGAAAACGGCGACTTGACTGTACGCGTTGCGGAAAGCGACGTGAAGGATGAATTCAGGACCCTTTACCGCACCGTAAACGCCTTTGCAGAGTCTCAGCAGCATGAGATTGAAAGGTTTGAAAAACAGCTTGCTGAAAGGACCGCCGAACTTTCCATTGCCAACGCAAGACTGCTCGAAGACATAGCCGCAATCAGAAAGGCTGAGGAGGCAATGCAGGCATCTGAAAGCAGATACCGGCGGCTTTTTGAGGCTGCCAAAGACGGTATTTTTCTGCTGGATGCGGTGACAGGACGGATTATTGATTCCAACCCGTTTATGACCGACCTGCTGGGCTATCCTCCCGAAGAACTGCTGGGAAGGGAACTCTGGGAGATCTCTCCCTTTAAAGACATGGCGGCAAACAGGTTTGCTTTTCTTGAACTTCAAAGGAAAGGATATGTCCGTTACGAAGATCTGCCTCTGCAGACAAAGGATGGAAGACATATCGCCGTTGAATTTATCAGCAATGTCTATCAGGTCAATGAAAAGAAAGTCATACAGTGCAATATCAGGGACATTACCCAACGCAAGCTGATGCAAGAGGAGAGAGACAGACTGGCAAATGAGATGGGCCTTCTGCTGGAGTCCACAGACGAAGGTATTTATGGAATTGACCTGGAAGGGTTATGTACTTTTATCAACAAAGCCGCCGCAGAGATGCTCGGGCATGAACCGGAAGAACTTCTGGGCAAGAACATGCACGATATGATACATCACAGCAGGCCCGACAATTCACCCTATCCGGTTTCCGAATGTCCGATTTTCCAGGCCTTTAAACTGGGGCAGAAATGCCTGGTCGATACCGAGGTACTGTGGCGCAGGGACAGGTCTTCTTTCCCGGCTACCTATTCCTCGAATCCGCTAATCAAAGGCAACACCATTATAGGGGCGGTTGTGACCTTCAGAGACATCACTGAACGCAAAAAGACGGAAGAGGAACTCAAAAAACTTGCTGAAGACCTGTTGCGTTCAAATCAGGAGCTTCAGCATTTTGCGTATGTGGCGTCCCATGACCTGCAGGAACCCCTGCGTATGATATCAAGCTATGTGCAACTGCTGGCAAGGCGCTATAAGGGAAACCTCGATGCTGACGCAGACGTATTCATAGCCTATGCCGTTGACGGGGCCAAGCGGATGCAGAACATGATAACAGGCCTTTTGACATATGCGCGTATTGGCACGCGCGAAGGTGAATTAAGGCAGGTTGACTTCGAGGCTGCCCTCTATGCGTCACTGGAAAACATAAGCATATCTATCGAAGAAAGCGGTGCTCGTCGTGACCCATGACGCAATGCCTTCCCTGTTGGCTGATGAGACGCAGATAATCCAATTGTTCCAGAACCTTATCTCTAACGCAATAAAATTCAGGGGCAGTGGGCCGCCCCTCATTCATGTCTCTGCTGAACGCTCCGGGAAGGAATGGGTTTTCTCGGTGAGTGACAACGGCATCGGCATCGAGCCCCAATACCTTGACCGCATATTCAAGATATTCCAGCGTATACACGGAAGGGACGAATACCCCGGCACCGGCATAGGACTCGCGGTCTGTAAAAGGATCGTTGAGCGTCTCGGTGGGCGGATATGGCTAAGATCGGAGTTCGGAAAGGGATCGACGTTCTATTTTACTTTGCCGACCAAAAAAATTGACCCAAATAATGCAATTAACCACTGAGAACTCAGAGAAATTCATTGATCTATAAAGGGAGAGGACTTATTTTTTCCTTTATCCTCTGTGCACTCTTTTATGCAATACAGCTTTATATTCATTAAAGAGCTAAAAACCTGAGAACACAGAGAAATGTTTGAAAGTTGGTTGTTAACCTCTAAAGATATCTCTGTGAACTCTGAGGTTTTATTTAATGCCTTTTTCGGGTTACACAAACAAAGTTGTGTTAGATGCGTATGATTCACTGAGAAAAACTGCAACGCCACCGAATTCTATACCATCGATCAGATCTTCCTGCTTTATCCCCATTACATCCATCGACATCTGACAGGCAACAATTCTCAGTCCGAATTCTCTTGCCATTTCAATGAGGGATGAAAGGGGTTCAATATTCTTCTTCCCCATCATGTAATGGAAAAGCTTCGGCCCTATCCCTCCGAAATTCATCTTGGAGGTCGGAAGCTTGGCAGGGCCTTTTGGCCTCATCCAGGTGACCATTTTTTCAAGGATATTTTTTCCTGCAGTCCCCATCGCCGGCTTCTTAATCGCATCAAGCCCCCAGAATGTGACAAATATGGTGACCTCTTTACCCATCGCCAGCGCGCCATTTGCAATAATAAAGGCTGCCATTACCTTATCGAAGTCTCCGCTGAAAAGCACCATCGTAAGTTTGGAATTCTTTGCCTCAAGCTTATCAACACGTTCCTGGAGCTCCTGGACTGTCTTGGCTAGTTCCTGATTTTCCACGTTATACTCCTCTTAAACCTATTTTTTTGTGATAACAGCGGTAATATCTTTGCCGGTTGTCGATACGCTGTTTAAAGTATTCCCTGTCTCTTTGCACCATGCTGTAACGTCAGGTCCAAAACCCGCATCATCACATACAACCTCGAACACATCACCTGAAGCCGCTTTTTTCAGTGCCATAGCTGTTTTCATAATCGGCATAGGACATGACATACCTTTAAAATCCAATTTCTGTGTTGCCATACAATCTCCTTTTAAAAAAGGTTAAATTTTTGCTAATTCCATGGTTGAACAGGATATTCCTGACAACCTTCCACTTTCCATCAATTAGATTAGTTTAATATATATTAAACTGTTAGTCAACCCAACTACGCATCATAGCCATCATCAGACTAAAGGAGGTGTTTATTATCAACAATAATCCCATGGTCTGAGATAAATTGCAAAGAATTTTTTCTGATTACAGACGTATTCTGCAGAAATTCCGGCAGTTTGCTTATTTAAAACAGGGGTAAAGCCCAGGGGTCCCGAATAGCCCGGGACGAGGCTGATTATTTGCGCTGACCGGACAGAAAGCTTGTTACAAGCTTAAGCAATTCCTGTGTCTGGATCGGTTTTGGAAGATAGGCATTTGCACCTATGGCAATTGCTCTTTTCCTGTCTTCCTCAGCCCCTTCCGTAGTTACCATAATGATCGGGATGTCTTTAAAAGCAGAATTGCCGCGCACAAGGCTTACCAGTTTCAGACCATCCATGACAGGCATGTTTATATCAGCAAGGATAAGATCAATTTTTTCAGAAGAAAGCTTCTTCAGGGCATCAACACCGTCTGTAGCTTCGATGACGCGGGAATTGGGTATTCTCTTCATCGCGAAACTGATAAGCTGTCTCATCGTAGGTGAATCTTCAACAACAAGAATATTCGCCATTATATATTCTCCTATTTCTTCGGTTTCTCTTTGAGAAGATCAAGGAAACTCTGAATTGTAGTCAGTTTCCTCTCCGATTGCGTATAGAGCCTTGAAGAGAAGATCGCTGTGGCTGCATGCCCTGCAAGCAGATTAAACAGTTCATAATCCACATTTGAAAAACCTGCCTTCTGGGTAAAAAGCTTATAAATCGCTAGAACACCTATTACATGTTCCTTTATTTTAAGCGGTATGCATACTATAGGTTCATTGGGATTATACTCAACTGCATCCATGAGATTTTCAGCAAAAAAGCTCTCGCCTTCTCTTGCAACCTTTCCGATAATACCGACACCGATTTTAACTTTCGGCGCATCCGCTATATCCATGCCTTCTGTTGCAACAGGGACAAGTTCATTTGTTTTGTCATCGATGAGAATAATCGAAAATTTTTCCGCCCCGATCAGGTTTATCACGATCTCAAGGACTATGCGCAGGACTTCGGAAAAATCAAGGGTTGAATGGAGCTGATAACTGGCGACATACAGATTGGCCAGGTTGTTGTTTTCCTCCTCAACCTCCAGATATTTAGATGCAAAATCCTTGTTTTCTTTCTCAACCTCACTGTATTTTTCCTTTAATGAATTCAGGTCGTCCTCAAGCAGTTTGATTCTTTCTTCATAAAGCCTGGTCCTGGCATTATCACCCGATTTTTCGATCGAGCCTTCAAGTTCCACAATTTTATATCTTAGCTTTTCATTTTCCTTCAGGAGTTCTTTTGTGAATTCCTCACCTTTTTTGAACATCTGAATAAATTCATCTGCCTTGCTTGTATAACTCGTATCTTTTTCCACTAATTCCTCCCTCTGTTATGAGGATTATTGACCATCTTGATTATTGCTGACGGAATTTCTGAAATTGGAAGAACTGTTTCTACCGCACCGTTTTTTATGGCCTCTGCAGGCATGCCAAATACCACAGCGCTCGATTCCGCTTCTGCAATAGTATAACCGCCTTTTGTTTTAATTTCCAGCATACCATTCCTGCCGTCATTTCCCATGCCTGTGAGTATGACTCCCATAGAGCTTGAGCCGTAATGTTCAGCCGCGGATGTCATCATATAGTCGACAGAGGGGGTATACTTGTCAGTAAGTTTTCCCTCCTTCAAGGCAATAACCAGCTTCTGTTTTTTCCGGCTGATGCCGAGATGGACCCCTCCCGGGCAGACATAAACCGTCCCTTTACTTATCTGATCTCCTTCTTCCGCTTCCTTGATCTTAACTGGCGACAGCTTGTCCAGCCGCTCTGCAAGAGGGCCTGTAAAGCCCTTCGGCATATGCTGACTGATAAGTATTGCAGCCTGGAAATCAGCAGGAAGTCTCGTAAGAATGATCTGGAGTGCAGCCGGACCTCCTGTAGATGAACCGATAGCCACAACATCTATCGCATGCTGTTTTCCCGTGACCTCAGGTGATGGCTACTATTTCCTCGCTTTCAAGAAGCTCAAGGTTCCTGCTCAGAACATCAAGCCGTATATCTTTGATCCCTCTGATCTTCCTGATAAGGTCTTTTTCGATGGTCTGAAGTTCTACTGAGGCGCGTCTGGTAGGTTTAGCTATAAAATCAACAGCTCCGAGTTCAAGGGCCTTGAATACGGTTTTTGAATCAGCATGTGAGCTGACCATGATTACCGGGGTCGGCCTTTCCTTCATCAGCCACCGCAGGAAGCTGAAACCGTCCATCTCAGGCATCTCGAAATCGAGTGTTATGATATCAGGCTGCAGTCTCAGGGTCTTGGCCATTGCATCTATGCCGTCAGAAGCAATACCGACCACCTCCAGACTTGAAACCTCTTCAAGTATCTTCTTCATAGTCTGCCTTGTATAGGCAGAGTCGTCAACAATAAGGACCTTTGTTTTCATATTAAATTTTTTCCTAATATATCCTTTGCATAGGGTTTCTGATATACCATATCATTTTTCAGATGCTTCAGTTTAAAGGCGGTTGAAATATTTATCAGGGACTCGGCATGGCCGAGTAAAAGATACCCTCCGTCAACAAGCCTGTCATAGAAATTTTCAATGACCCTTCTTCTTGATTCATTATCAAAATATATTAAAACATTTCTGCAGAATATTACATCCATTTTGCCCATAAACCTTGTTTTTACCGGATCGAGAAGATTCAGATAACTGAAGTTTACATGCTTTTTTATCCTGTCATTGATGGTAAAAGCGCCGTTCTCTTCAGAAAAGTATTTCCTTAAATAATACGGGTCTGTAGTCCTGAATGAGTTTTTCATGTATGTCCCTTTGCGGGCGGTCTGCAGTACCCGCTGGTTTATATCACTCCCGTGGATCTCGATGTTCCACCCGTTAAAGCTGTCTTTTTCATTTATGAGCATTGTGATGGTATAGGGTTCTTCTCCTGTGGAACAACCGGCAGACCATATCCTCAAGGTCTTTCTGTCTTTCAGCGTTACTTTCAGTTCCTCCAGTATCTCCTCGCTGAAGGCCTTAAGCTGGTTCTGCTCCCTGAAAAAATAAGTTTCGTTGACAGTAAGGATATCCATGATGGCAGAGAGCTCTTCTTCAGTATTTTTATCATACCTGATAAACCTGTAGTAGTCCCTGAAATCATTCAGATTATGGCTTTTCACCCGGCGGGAGAGCCTTTTTTCAATGAGGTAAAGGGAACTGTCATCGAAATAAAGTCCGCAGTAGTCCTTTATGATATCTCTTATCAGCCTGAATACATCTTCTGACAGAGGGATGACCTTTTCAGCCTCAAACACTCAGGATCTCCTCGACAGCCTTAATTACTGTAGGGTCTTCCTCAGTATCAAGCATTTTTTCAAGCTCCCTTCTCGCCCTCTGCCCGGAACTTCTCCCGAGCACCCTGACTGCCGCAATCCTGCTGGCCCAATCAGGGTCTGTCAGAAAGGGAATAAGCCTGTCTTCCACATCTTCAAACCCCTCAAGCGCGGATATCGCAGTCCGTTCTGATCTCGTCATCGTCGGAAGACAACATTTTCAAAACAGCGTCTCTGGCTTCATTGCCGCCAAGGGCCTGCAAAGATTCGATAGCAGTGGTGACTACAAACCCGCTCCTGTCAGAAAGCAGGGTCATCAGGGTCTTGACTGCGCCCCTGTCCTTCAGAATGCCTAAGGCCTTTGCCGCAGAAACCCGCACAAAATCATCAGGATCAGACGTCAGTATAAGCAGTGAATCGAGTGTCCCTTCGCCGCCGATAGCGCCAAGACTCAGGGCTGCGGAAATTCGTATGCCAGGATCTTCATCCGTTAAGGCGTAGGTCAGATAACGCACCGCCTCAGACGTGCCTATCGAGGAAAGGGCCTCAACGACCGCCTTTCTGACCATGACCTTTGCATCCTTCAGGGCAAACCCCAGTGCCGCAACCGCATCCACGGCTTTTATCTTTCCCAAAAGACATGCGATATTACGTCTGAGAAAATGATTTTCAGATTTCAGCATGCCGACAAGCTCATTGATATTCAGTGTGTTTTGCAGGTTCTTCAGGGCATCGACAGCTGCTTCCTGCACGTCTTCATAAGGGTCTGTCAAAAGCTCCATCAGCTTTTCTTTGGCTTTCCCGTTACCGAGTTTTGATATGCTGCGCGCAGCTATGGAACGGACATGACCATCTTCATTACTCAGAATCCCTTCAAGGACATCGTAATACGCAGGGGATACGATCTCTCCTGCAACCTCACAGATAAAGCGCAACTGGTGCGGCTTGTCTGTATTGAAAAGCTTCAAGAGGGATTCCGGATTCTCCCTGCCGATAAAAACAAGCGCCTTTTTTACATCTTCTGCAAACTCTTCCTCATGCGAAATATCCAGCAGCGGGGCATAGGCAGCTTCATCCTTCATCAGGCCCAGCAGCAATATCGCCGAGATCCTGACCTCGCGTTTGTTCGACCAGGCATAGTCCACCAGCAAATCAATGGCCTTATCGCCGAGGATCCTCCTGAGCTCACCGGTAATCAGTCCGGCGTCTACACCGTTATGGTACATCTTTTCTATTGTTCTGAGCGCCTGTTCCCGGATATTCCTTGAACTGTCTTCCAGAAAGGAGATGATATTTTCGAGGGTTGAAGCTATCTGCCAGCAACCCCAGGGCCTTCAGCACCGGTTCTCTCAGAGGCTTTCTCTTGAGTGCCTGCAGTAAATGGGGTACAGCCTTTTTGTTTCCTATCCTGCCCAGGGCATCGGCAGCAGGATAAGCGGTCCAGAGATCGCCGTTTTCAAGTATGTCTATCAGCGCATCAACTACTGAAGGTTCTCCGACTTTTCCCAGGTGTTCCACGGCAGTCGCCCTGACATTCTCGTCCTCATCCCTGATCGCCTCCAGCATCAGGCCGAGTGACCGGTTGTCCATCAGTTCGCCAAGCACATCTATGATAAACTTTCTTACATCTTTATTGGGGGTCTTGAAAGCTTCTATAAGATAAACAGTCGCCTTCTTGCCCAGCCTTATGAGGGCCTCAATTGCAGAGTTCCTTGCGCCGGCATTGTCTTCAATATGCAGGAGATTGATGAGCCCGTCGATATACTCATCTACCGAATAATCCTTAAACAGGATATCCACTGCCGTCTTCCTTACACGCCAGCTGCTGTCTTTCATGGCTGTCAGCAAAAGAGGAATACAGGAGAGGTCCTTTGTCCCGCTCAGTTTTTCGACGGCCTCTCTTCTGATCTCTATATTGCTGTCACTGAGTTGCTTTGCCGGCTCCTGCACCTTTTTCCTCCAAAAGTCCTATGGATTCCCTGAGTATAATCTTCTCCTCGGAAGTAAGAAGATTGTCGATATTCAGAAGAATGATTATTCTTTCGCCATGTTTGCCAAGGCCTGTCAGGTACTCTGTCTTAAAACCTTTGAAGATCGAAGGCGGAGTTCTTATTTCCTCGGGAGATAAAGACAGGATTTCTTTTATGTCATCTACCAGAAAACTTATTTTTTCCTGCCCGTAGCGTACAATGATAATCCGTTCCTTATTTCCTGAAGGCTTAATGCCAAAACGCCGCCTCAAATCTATTACAGGAACAATATTCCCCCTCACGCTCATAACACCGGAAAGGAATTCCGGAAGTCCCGGAATAGTGAATATTTTCTGGACCTTCAGGATCTCAACGACCCTTTCTATCCCGATTCCGAATATTTCATCCCCTATTTTAAATATCGTGAATTTCCGCATATTATTTGATTTTAAAGACTTCCATGCCCTGCTTGAGCGTTTCAATCTCCTGGTATAAGGGTTTTCAGAGATACGGAAACATCTTCCATGTCCCGTCTGGTAGATGTTCCGGTAGTGCTTATCCGGGCCATTGCAGAAAGGATACTGTCATTGAGTTCCTTCTGATTCAGAATCGCCTCGTTGATATAATTTATCCTTTCGTTTGCAAGTTCTATATTCCGGGATATCAACTTTGTCCCTTCAGCCTGCTCAAGGCTGCTCCGTTTGCTCAGTTCAGCTACTTCCTTGACCTCTCCTGTCCCCTCCAGCAGATAGCCGAGGGCATTGTCCTGCTCTTTCGTGGATTTCGCAACACTGCTCATCATCTTCCGGATATCATCAACAGCCAGGGTGATCTGCTTCAACCCGACCGACTGCTCCTCAGTGGCACGTTCAATGGCCTTTGTCATCTCGGTTGACTGGATAGAGGCATTGAGGATCTCTCTGAGGGCTTCTCCTGCTTTCATGACAAGGGAATTCCCTTCTTCCACCTTCCCCTGTGCGGAATCGATGGTATAAACAGCGTCCTTGATGTCCTTCTGGATGGTCTTGACTATCCCGCCTATCTCCCTGGTTGAACTCGAGGTCCTCTCGGACAACCCTCTGATTTCATCCGCAACAACAGAAAAACTCTTTCCGTACTCACCTGCCTGGGCTGCCAGGATAGCAGCATTAAGGCTTAAAAGGTTCGTCTGCTCGGCTACGTCCTTTATGACAGAGAGGACTTTCTCGATATCAACAGACCTTATGCCAAGCTTCTGGATTATCTCGGCCGACTTTCTTACTTCCTCAGAGATATTGTCCATGCCTTCAATAGCATTGACAACAGACATCATACCCTCGCCAGAGGTAATCTCCTGGACTTTTTCAGCCAGCCCGGATGATTTTCTTGCATTTTCCTCTACCTCCCTGATCGACGCCCCGACCTCTTCCACAGAGGCCGAGGTGTCCTCCACCGCAGAGGACGCCTTGCCGGCATTGTCCGATATCGCCTTGGCAGTCTGGTTCATCTGCAATACCACGGAGTAGGAATTTTCTGTTGCCTTAAAAAGCCTTTCAGTATTGGAAGCTATCTCCTCAGATGTCTCCTTCATCTCAAACAGCGACGCAACATTCTCAGCAGAAAAACTCAACAGCTTTTCAGTGCTGTCGCCCAGTTCGGCCTGTGATTTTGTAGCATTTTCAATAGACCTGATTATGTCATTGACCGAATTCACCTGGGTTGTTATCCCCTCTATCACATTTGTATATGTCTGGTCGACCTGTTTTGTGGCCATCGATACATTTACTGCCGTTGAATTCAGTTTTCCAATAATCATGGAAAGCCTTTCCTCAAGAAAGAGCCACTCCTTTGGCTATGACGCCGATCTCGTTTTCCCCGATATCAGGCACCGGGGTTGACAGGTCCCCTGAGGTGATCTTTTCTATGGCCCTGTTAATGGACAAAACAGGGTTCGTAATATTCCTTCTGAAAAGGAGCATCATGACAAATGCAACACAAACGAGAAGAGCGAGCTGATAGAGCGATATAACGATCATGCTTTTGGACATGTCTTTGTTTATTTTAAAGGCATTATACTCGATTACAACTTCTCCTATTTTTTGTCCTGAAGAGATCACAGGGGTTTTCATAGACAGTGTTTTTCTGATAAAAAAAGGGTTGATGCTCTCCTTGCCGACAGACCCGGTCTTTGTTCTTTCCTTCAGCATATTCCCGGTGCTGTCGAGGACCCGGACAGAGGTTATTTCCTCATCATTTATAATCTCAGCCAGATAGGTATCAATCAGTGAATAGTCATAACTCAGGAGCGGCCCTGCGCTGACCCCTGCAGCAATCGCCGATATCCTCCGTATCCTTGCTTCAAGCGAATCGAAGAGGGACGACCTGGCATTCAGTATAAATAAAACAGTGCCGAGGATCTGACCTGCCAGCAGTACGGCAAATACAGTAGCTATAAACCTGGCTGTTATGGATTTTTTGAATATCATCTTGTTACAACCAGATCTGTTTTCATCAGCCATAAAGGCCTTTGCAGGCAACTTCGCTGCTGAAGCATCCTCCACCGGCTCTGCTGTCATGACCTTGTCCGCCACATATGGACCATAAGCAGGGGTAAAGGCAAAAAAAGTCAGGGACATCATTTTCTTCATAGCGATTACTCCTTATTTAAATCAGCCCCAACCTGATCATCATTTTTTTAATTCCGTCATATTCTTCATCTGAAGATCCTACAAATCCGGTATAACTTTCATTGATAGACTTTAATATTGCCGCCCCTTCAGCGGAATCAGGGGTCAGGGAAACAAACGCGTCCTTCAGTTTGTCCAGTATTGTAACATCAATGTTTTTGGATATACATATGTTAAATTCCGGTATCTCGTCAGAAACTTTAACAAATTTTATTCCCTGGCCCTTATATTTGTATGCTATTGATTCCATAACAGCGCCTGCGTCGAAATCACCTTTTAAAACAGCCTTTACAACATCGTCATGGTGGCCGAGATAATTGTAGGACTGGAGGTCCTTCACATCTACACCTTCATCAAGCAGCATGGCCCTTGGGACAATGTGGCTTGACGTTGAATGAATGTCACCGAACGCAAAGGAACGGCCTTTTAATGTCCTTGATTTCATTAACAGGGCTGTCGTTCCTTGCAATGATTACCGAGTGCTGGAATGGCTTGCCGTCTCTGAGCGCCTTTCCCAGAACACTGACACCGTATTTCATGTGTGCCTCAATATACGTTGAAGGCGTCATAAAGCAGAACTGTGTTACACCCTTTCCGATGTCTTCTATCGCACCCTGGAAATCTACAGCGACCTTCAGGTCAACCCTTCTGCCCAGTTTTCTGCTGAGATATTCCGCAAGGGGACTGAACTTTCTGAAACATGATGGCCGGAGACTCCAGAGGGATGATCCCCATCCGCAGGAGATCAGATGAAGCGTCCTCAGTGAACTTGAAGCGCTCCATCTCCGTGGACGTCAGTTCGGCGTCTTTCATCAAATCCTTGACGCGCTGATTCAGGTTGAAAGCCCTTCCCTTGTTGTCCCTCGGGATGTCCTTGATCCTTTCTATTGATTCCCAAATCTGGGTCGCCCCAATTTTCTGCTCATGCATAGACCTTGATATCTGCCGGCTTTTGTCAGAGACAAGCTCTATTGCCTGAGAAACCTGTTTGCTGTTGATCGACTGTTCATTCGTGGCTGTCCTGACATGGATTGAAACATCACTTATCTTCTCGGTCGCCTGCACGATAAGCTGTATGCCCCTGCTTTGTTCCGTAGTGGCCTTTGCTATCTCTCCAACCATCAGCAGCACCTTTTCCATCGCCTTTGAAACCAGCCTCGTGGCCTGCGCCTGCTCTGCCGTAGAACGCTCGATCGCGGCAGACATATCGGATGACTGTTTTGAGCTTTCTACTATTTTTCTCAGGGCATCAGCCGCCTCGCCCGTGACCTTGAAGCCTGTATCCACTGACTTCAAGCCCAGGTCCATGGCCTCCACAGCATCGGCGACCTCCTGCTGAACTGACTGGATAAGCTCTCCGATTTCCTGCGTTGACACCGATGTCCGCTCAGCAAGATTTTTTATCTCATCCGCAACTACTGAAAAACCTTTCCCATGCTCACCTGCCTGTGCCGCGAGAATCGCTGCATTAAGCGCAAGAAGCGTTGTCTGGTCCGTTACCTCGTCAATGATATTCAGGATCTTCCCGATTTCCTCAGACCTGCCGCCCAATTTCTTGATATATCCGGCTGTCTTTTCAACAGAAACCTTTATGTCCTTCATGCCGTCAATGGCCTTTCCTATGGAAGACATTCCGAAGGTAGTTGCGTCGGTCTTGACCTTGTCTGAAAGTACTGAAGATTCCTTGGCCCTCTGCTCAACCTCTTTGACCGATGAGGCGATCTCCATAATGGCTGACTGGGTCTCCTGGGCCGCACTGGCCAGTTCCGCAGAATTGTTTGCAACTTCTTTGATGGTAGCGGACAATTCCTCTAAAGAAGCTGAGGAGGATTCCACAGCCACGGAAAGGTCCTGAGTGCTCCCGTTGATCTGCTCAATGCTCGTCACCATCTCGGCCATCGACACCACCGCCTCTTCAGCCGACGACGCAAGACCTTCCGTGCTGTCCGCCACCTCAGAGATCGCAGCATTCATTTCCTCTACCGAAGCAGAAATATCCGAGATCGCCTCGCTCTCAAGGCTAGTGCCGTCAACAACCTTTCTTGACTCGACTTCAACCTCTTCTGCAACGTATACGATACGCGTTGATATGTCCCTGATCCTTTTAAGTATGCCGGATACCGAAATCATGGAATCCTTTATCGCCCTGCTGAACCTTCCTATCTCGTCATTGCTCTTCAGGTCGATATCAAAAGACAGATCACCCCGGGACAGCTCGTGCGCTGCTTTTTCCAGTGATTTTATGGGAGAAATCACCATTTTTCTGATCATCAGCCAGAGGATGATACTGAAGCAGAAGCAGGCAAAGACAGTCAGCAGGATAACTATCTTGATCAGATTCATAGATCTTGCGTATTCTTTTTCTATTGATACAGATACCTTTACAGCCCCGATGATTTCCGGATCTGTCGCGTGACACGCCCTGCACTGCTCTTTATTTTCCAGCGGCTCATAGAAGACGAACCTTTTTACGTCCTGGATATCATAAGACGTCTTAGTCCCGGATATTTTTTTCATGATCTCCGACTCAGTAGCAGGGGCGTCCTTTTTGAAGGCCTCACGCCCCTGAAAGTTCAGGACCGCTATCTCTTCAATCCCGCTTGCACCCTTGAGGTCATCCAGGAGTGTCTTTGTAAGGTCAGCGCGTCCCTCAAGCATTACCCTTTCCACGTCCTTTGCAATGATCTTTGCAGTGGCCTCCGCACCCATCCTGGTCGTGCTGTATAAACTCTTTTTCTCGATTGTCAGCACCATAAAACTGGCAGCGGAGATCCCTACCAGCAGAAGAACAACCACAATGGCAAGGATCTTTAATTCAAGTTTCTCGCGCATACAACCTCCTTTAACCGGCCTCTATGTCCATCGCAGCATCAGAATGAATTATGGAGATAAAACGTTTTTCAATCACAACAATACCCTCGATAAATTTAAGTTCCTTTTCGTCTAAATGGCCCGGAGGCTGAAGCATCCCGCTGAGGGGCAATCTCACAACCCCCATAACCTTGTCAATAGTAGCGCCTATCATCCCCTTAGGCCCTGAAATAATCAGTATCTTATTTTCCATCCCCCATGCTTCTCCCGGTTTCAGGATTATCAGCCGGACTGGCACCAGAATCAGCACCAGGACTGTCGGTGCTCAAAGACTTTTCCTGAAGATTCAAGCGTGTCTTGAGATCTATGACCGGGATGATTTTCCCGCGCAGGGACGTAATGCCGAGCACATAATCAGGCATGGTAGGGACCATGGTGATTCTCTGCATCCGTAAAACCTCCTCTACATCGCTGACCCTGAAGGCATACTCTTCATTGGAAAGACTGAATGTGAGCAATTCAACCAGTTCCCCGGCATTTGTCTTCAGGGATATCATCAGCAGCCGGGATGGCCGCCTTGTCCTCAGCACCTGACCACATCCCTGGCCGCAATTTCTTCTGCAGGCATTTCTTCCTGCGGAGCGCCTTTTTCTTCGACCACTGCCTGTTTCTTTTCATCTTCTCTATTATCATCTTCTGCCGGACCTGAGACAGGTTTTTCCCCAAGCTTTTCCATGGGCTTGCTGCCGGCATCTTTTGAAAGCGCCTTCTTCCTAATTTTCGCGATATCCATTTAACCCCAATTCCCTGGCAGCACCTTCTATGAGCGCTTCATCTATGATATGTTCCTCTTTTGAGAATCCGTCGAGCAGCGCCGAGGTTGCAACGCTGTTTATCACCCGCGGCACCCCGCCTGAATATCTGTACAGAAGCTTCAACGCTCCCTCAGTAAACAATACGTCTTCCCTGCCTGCCATTTTCAGCCTGTATTCCATATAGTTTTTTATCTCTCCTTCGGTAATAGGACCGAGATGATAAAAGAGTCCTATGCGCTGTTTCAAAGGCAAATACGCCTTATGGTTCAGCCTCTTCCTCAGATCAGTCTGACCGACAAGGATGAGACTGATCAGGTTGGTATAATCCAGCTGGAAATTGGTAAGCAGTCGTATCTCTTCAAAGGTCTCTTTTGCCGGTATGAGCTGGGCCTCATCAATAATGATAACAACAGAGGTGCCGGCTTCATAGTCCTGATAGACCTTCTCGTAAATGGCATCCAGCAGGTCAGCCTTGAAGTTGGAAGGGATAGTGATTTCCATTCTTTTGGCTATGGTCCTCAGGAACTGTGCCGGACTGAGTATGGGATTTATAATATTTATTATCCTGTACTGGGAGCCGAGCATATCCATCAATGCCCTCGTCAGTGTTGTCTTGCCGCATCCTATATCACCGGTAAGCATTATCGTCTCTTTCTCTTCTACAGCGTACTGCAGTCTGGCAAGAGCTTCTTCGTGGTTTCTGCTGAGGAAAAGGAATTTTGGATCAGGCGTTTTGCTGAACGGCCGGGCCGTTAAGCTGTAAAATTCCTCATACATAAAATCCTCCTTTCTGCTTCAGGACAGAATCGTCGATAATGGATTCGGCATCGATCACCAGTACAACCTCATGCTTGCCTATCTCCGCCGCCCCTGCAAAGCCGCGCAGTTCTTTCAGGTAATCACCGAGTGCTTTGATGACAATTTCATGCTGTCCGAAGAGTTCATCGACCATCAGGCCGACCCTTCTTTGCCCGAAACCGACCACGACCGCAAAAGACCTCTCAGCGCTGTCCCCTTCTATTCCGAAAAACCTGTTTGCCCTTACCATCGGCAGCATCTCACCCCTGAGATAATACACTTCCTTCCACTCTATCGTCTGAATGTCCTTGTGCTCGACTATGAGTGTTTCGGACATTGAGGTAAGCGGGACTGTGAATTTTTCCTGTCCGACACGCACTATAAGGGCCTTTATGATCGCAAGCGTGATCGGAAGCGTCAGCATAAATGTGGTCCCGGCATTCCTGGCCGTCTCTACTTCAGCAAATCCGCCGAGGGCGGAAAGTTTGTCCTTGACCACATCCATTCCCACGCCCCTGCCGGAGACCTCGGTCACGACATCCTTCGTGCTGAACCCAGGGACAAAAATAAAATCAATAATCTCTTTTTCCGAAAGTTCCTCATCAGCAGCAATAAGGCCTTTTTCTATCGCCTTTTTCCTCACTCTGTCGGTATCAATGCCCTGGCCGTCGTCTTTGACCTCTATAACAACATGGTTTCCTTTCTGATAGGCCTTCAATATTATTGTCCCGGATTCTTTTTTCCCTTTTCTCTTCCTCTCTTCAGGAGATTCTATCCCGTGATCAATCGCATTGCGGATAAGGTGCATAAGGGGGTCAACAATCTCTTCCGCAAGGTATTTATCAAGTTCTGTATCCTCGCCAAAGACCGAGAGTTCTATCTGTTTGCCTATCTCATGGGAATAACGCCTGACGATCTGCGCAAGCCTGGTAAATATCTGCCCGATCGGGACCATGCGTACCTCAAGGACCTGATTCTGAAGTTCTGCCAGCCTCCGCTCAAGAGTCTGGCTGATCTTGTGGACATCATAGACCAGATTGGAATTGCCGTAAGTCTCAAAAAGTTCTGTCCCAATCCTTTTTATCGCCCCTTTTGCGAGCGTCAGTTCTCCGATAGTATTGAGGATCCTGTCGAGCTTGTCTATATCAACTCTTACTGTCGTAGACGTGCTCTTTAAATGGGTATCCGGAGTTTTCGAAGTTGACGGCAAGGGCGCTGCCGGTTGCTGCGCAGCCTTTGGCCGGACAAGCACGTCTACATCAACCTTAGCAGCATTTTTTATCTCTTCAATGGGACAGGTGGTCCCAAACATCAGATTGAACCCTATGGAACCGTCAGGCACATCCGAAGAAGTCGGAAGCGTCGAAATAAGTTCACCCTTTGTCTTTATTAACTTTGTGAGTTCTTCCAGAGACGTGTCAAAAACATCGAGTGAAAAAACAGCCTTAGCAAGACAGACCCACTTGCCTTCCCTGATATTGGCCTTTAATCTGTGTTCCTCATACTCGGAGAGGACCCTCATTATGGACTCGTCTATGGCCTCCTCAGCCGAAGGCCCCTCAGCCAGGCCTTTCTGGGAATTTCTGAAAGACTCGATGTCCTTAAGAAAAGCCGATACATCGCCTTCTTCCTCATCCCTGCTGATCTTCTCGACAAGATTTTTCATGATATCAAGGTTGTTAAAAAGGAAGCCTGCTACAATATCGTTCACAGGAATTTTGCCGAGCCTGACTTCATCCATCAGGGACTCCAGGGCATGGCTGATGCTCATTATTCCCTGCAGCCCGAAGAGACCTGAAACACCTTTCAGCGTATGCATGGCCCTGAAAAGGGCGTTTATGGTATCAGGATTAAGGCCTGAGGAAACGGTGTCCTGGATTTCGAGAATCAGCTTCTGTGATTCTTCGAGAAGGTCTTCTGCTTCAGCGATGAATTCCTTTTTAGAGGCTTTCATGTACCAATGATCTTCTTGATGGTTTCCTGCAATTCAACAGACTTAAACGGCTTTGTAACATAAGCTGAAGCGCCGAGGGCCATCCCCCTTTTTTTGTCTTCCTCGCTTCTTTCGGTGCTGACGATGATTATCGGCACATGACTGTATCTGGCATTGCTCCGCAAAAAGCTTATGAGTTCAAGACCGTTGATATCAGGCATGTTTATATCGGTAATAATGAGGTCATACTGCTGCTGCGGCAGGATCTTAAGGGCCTCGAATCCCGTTGATGCCTCAACAGTCTCAAAATCACCGAGTTCGTCTATAACAGCCCTGATCAGGGCCCTTGTCGTAGATGAATCTTCAACAATGAGAATAGTTTTCAAAAAACCTCTTTCTCTTCACGTAACATTCTAGCAAATACTGTAAAATAAATCTCTACAGATGTCAAAGCGCGCCGCTTCCTTTTTCCATTTCCAGAAGTTTTCGCTGAAGCAATGACTTCTCAAGCGCAAGCCCGGCATGGCTGATGAATATTTCAAGCCCCTCTGTTTCAGGCATTGCAGCGTCAGAACATTGTCGGCAAAGAGGAGCGCGACAACCTTCCCCTCTGCAATAACAGGGAAAAACGCTGCTTCCGAAGGCCAGGTCCCGCCCAGTTCATCTATCAGATACTTGGTGACTTCATCTTTTTCGATGGCCCCTTTATATGGCATCTGCTCAGTTACAATCCTTTTCAGAAAAGCGCTTTTTTCCAAATCAAGGACAATCGACCTGATCTTCTCATCAGCGCTTTCAATCCCGAGTCCGAACTGCCCAAGCCCCACGATCTCCTTCTTGCCGGCCATAAAAAGGACCCCCCGCTGGAAGATATCACTTGCGAATCTGAGAATAAGAAGGGTTATTTCAGAGGCTGAGTTGGGGAACCTGAGTTCCTGAGTAAGGGCCTTCAGTGAGGAGATGTCCTTCCTCTCCGCCTGGGGAGCTCCCCAGTCATCGGCCCAGCCTTCTTCCTCTTTTTCTTCTACCCCGGACCCTTCCAGGGAAAATTGCTCTGTCGGGACAAAAGACGACTGGGTTGATTCATCCTGTACGCGGGCGCCCTCCATAAGGAGATATTCCGGACTCATCCCCTTTCCCAACTCCCAGCCCAGGTCGGTCAAATGTGTCTTTTCTTCAATATCCAGGTCATCGAGTTCGAACTGGAAATCTCCGTCTTTCCAAAGGAGAATATGGTATACGACATTTTCTATCCTTTTTCTTGTCACCTGTTCGAGAATGCTCTTGTTGACCGCGCCCAGGTCAAAAAGGATTTCAGCCATTGATTTTGAGGGCAGCTCTTTTTTTACCTCTTCAGCCAGATAAAGGACCGTGTCCTTTATCAGTCCTGCCTTTAACATATTATCCGCCAGGCTATTTTCAAGGTCATCAGTTTCAGCCCTGACAATCATGCCGTTTTTAAACACGATAAGCGCTGTCCCCTTAGTGCCTTTGATCGTCAAGGTCCCTGTTTTCCTGCCGACACTCAATATCTGAAAGATATCAGCGAGGCCAAGATCTTCTAATTTGCCTGCAAGACTCATTTGACTTCAGCCCCTCAACATCGGATATCACCACAACACCGCCCAGAGATCATGCCAGTATTTTTCCTCTTTCCTGTATTTATCCATAAATTCGTGTATATATATAATATCACTTGCATTGAAAAGATAGATACACGCGGGCTTCGCACTGTGAATAGTCAGGATGAAGCCGCTCCCCCTTCCCTCTCAGGCAAGGATAAGCGCCGGAACATCTTTCATCACCTTTCCCATGCCTCTGCCCCTGCACTTCATTTCAACCCAGTTTAAAGATAAGAAATAACACGTACATTTTTATTGCATCAGACTATTGCAGAAAAACTGTTGTCCTGCCTGATACAAACCTGTGTTTTACAGTCGAGTATATCAGGAAAAATTCAAGAGTGTCAATGACTTAGAACAAAATTAAAGACTACCTGAGTCATGATTGCAGGGAATCTTAATAGAAGGATTTTTATTCTGTTGGCCTCGCTAAACCTATGGTCAACCCAACCGGATTTCCCCACTCCCTCCTGAAAAAAGAGAAAATAACGATATCTGTCCTCATCGTAAGCGACATATACCCTTTCAACAAAAGTCTCATCTCCACGCCCTTGAAAACCACTCCCGATTTGTTGACAATTCCATTGCCGGAAAAGTAATTTAAATGATGATAGCGATAGTTGATTATGGAATGGGGAACCTCAAAAGCGTTGAAAAGGGCTTCAAGAAAGTCGGCATTGACGCGATCGTAACCTCGAGCCCCAGGGCTGTGGATGATGCCGAAGCCATTGTGCTTCCGGGAGTAGGGGCCTTCAGGGACTGCATAAGGAACCTCACTGACCTTTCTCTGACAGAGTCTGTCATCGCTTCAATAAACAAGGGGAAGCCCTTTCTCGGCATATGTCTGGGGCTGCAGGTCCTCTTCAGCGAATCAGAAGAATTCGGCACCTGCAAGGGACTGGATATTTTCAGGGGCAAGGTCGTCAGGTTCCAAAAAGGGCTGAAAGTCCCTCACATGGGCTGGAATACAGTGAAGATCATAAACAGGCCGCCGATACTCTCCGATATAGAGGACAACGCCTTCTTCTATTTTGTGCATTCCTTTTATGTGGTCCCTGAAGACAAAGGGATCATAGCGACAACGACCGATTACGGCACAACGTTCACCTCGATGGTATGGAAAGACAACGTCTTTGCGACCCAGTTCCACCCTGAAAAAAGCCAGGAACTCGGATTAAAAGTCCTCGCAGGGTTCGGAAAGTATGTAAAAAAGAACTGACCACAGTAAGGCGCTTCTGAGCGAACGCACAGATAAAAGCCGAAGAATATCCTGCCAGTCCTGAAAAACCCTAGACCAAAAGGACAGATAACAGCAAGTCTTTATCAGCCAGTCTGAAAAGCCGGAGGTCAGGATAATAAACCCCTTTGCAATTACTCTGCAATCATGGCATTATGGTTAATATTAAATCCTCTATCTGTCTATAAATGTTGGAGAAGAGTATTCTTTACAGTATGGAAGGCAATTAGAGTGGGAAATCATGACAGGGCCGGTTTTGAAAGGCAGGTAATATAGTGCACACTGATGAATACGGCATCACGTTGTCGCGTGAAGTGCATATCTGCGACCAGAAATTAAAAGAGATCCGGCGCTTTCTTATCAAAATGGAGAATCAGTACGATCTGAAAACAAAGATTTTCGTCGAGGAGTACCGGAAAGGCGAACGGACAAACAGCAAAGATTTTTCAGACTGGTACGAGCAGTATGAGGCGTTATTGAGATGGAAAAGTCTCAAAGAACAATACGATGAGCTTTACCGGATGATGCGCTAGTATGCGATTCAGAAATTTGAAGCTGGGCATCAAATTCAGTCTCGGCATAGGCGTGATACTGCTCTTGTTCTGCATTATTTTTTCGTTGCTCCTGTATATCAATCTCAGGGACCGGGCGATAATCGAAGCGAAAGAAAAAACCTTAATAATCCTGACCCAGATAGGTGCAGTAGGAGATTACATCAAGAATGATCTCAGGCCGAAGATGTTCAAGATCATCCCCCCGGATTCAAACAGTGAATTTATCGTTGAAGCGATGTCTTCCACCCATGTTACCCATGAGGTCATGAAAAGGTTTAATACGGAGTTCAGGGATTATGTGTACAAAAGGGTATCGGACAATCCACTCAACCCCAAAAACAGGGCGGACCCCCTGCATACGGACCTCATCAACTACTTTCGTAAAAACAGGGGACAGCAAACATGGGACACCATCACCAAAATTAACGGCGAGGACGTGATCATCAGGGCGCGGGCTGTAATATCGACAAAGGGCTGCCTGGTATGCCATGGAGATCCTGCCCGTGCCCCGAAGGGTCTCGTCAGGCAGTATGGCAGATCAATCGGCTTTGGATGGAAAGAAGGAGATGTCATCGGCGTTGAATCAGTTGAGATACCCCTTGCAGTCACCTTCAGGAAGATTAAGGATATTGCCATCTCGACTTTTATTTTAGGCGCAACTACCCTGCTGCTCCTGTTTCTCTCGCTCCAGGGCATATTCTGGAGCCTCGTGAGCAGGCCTCTAAACAGGCTCACCACCATATTCAGAGGTATCGTCAAAGGGACTGAACCTCTGAGTCAATCTCTGCCGATCACTGCAAACGACGAGATCGGGGAGTTGACCGCCTCATTCAACCTTATGGCCGAGCATCTCTACGAGGCGCAGAGAAAACTCCAAAAAAACGCTGAAACACTCCGTTCCATATTTGAGAGCATCAGCGACCCGCTCGCCCTTGTGAACCCCGACTGTTCAGTAGAGACAACCAACTCAGCGTATCAGGAATGGGCCTCGCGGGGGATCAACGCGGTCTTTACGAAGGAATGCCATACAGACAACTGTGACGCAGATACCCTCTGCCCCATATGTTTTCTCAAAAAAGTCAAAGAAGAGAAAAGAGCGCTCGCCGAATACTGGGAAGACAATGGTCGTTATTACTACGTCCATTTTTATCCTGTCTTTGATGAAACCGGAGCTGTCATCAAGGTAGTGCATTATGTGAAAGACGTTACCGAGAGAAGGCATATGGACGAGCAGATGAGAATAACAGAAAAACTGGCCGCTGTGGGACAGCTCTCAGCAGGCATAGCCCATGAAATCAACAATCCCCTCGGAGGGATCAGGCTCTGTTTCAATAATCTCATGGTCACGTCCATGGATAGCAATACAAAAAAGCTGCATATAGAGGTGATCAATTCAGGACTCGAAAAGATCCAGGATATCATTCAGCACCTCATGGATTTCTCAAAAAAAACAGCCATTAGCATGTCGCCGGAGGCCATAAACCAGCTCATAGAGAATGTCCTGAAACTCACCGACTATCTGATCACCAAAAAAAAAGATCATGGTTATCAAGGACCTTCCTGCCAACATTCCGGACATCATGGTGGACAAAAACAAAATGGAGCAGGTATTTTTGAATATCATCCTGAACGCTATACAGGCAATTGAGGGGTCCGGCGGAACGATTACGATACAGACATCGAAAGAAAACGGGTATCGCAGGATCTCTTTTGCTGATACAGGGTGCGGCATTTCAGAAGAAGACCTTCCTCATATTTTCGATCCCTTTTTCACGACAAAAGGGGTTGGAGGAGGTACCGGCCTCGGTCTCTCAGTGAGCAAGTCGATAATTGAACAGCACAATGGTAAACTAAGCGTAAAAACATCAAAGAACGGTACGGACTTTACGATCGAGCTACCCTTGAACGCATGAAAATCAAAATACTCATAATCGAAGACGAGCCCTCCATGAGACTCGGAATGGGCCACCTGCTTTCATCGTCAGGCTATATGGTCAAGACGTGTTCCGACGGCGGAGAAGGCATAACCGCCATCAGGAAAGAACGCTTTGATATTGTCATAACCGATCTCAAACTCCCCAAATACGATGGACTGGCCATTCTGAAACACGTAAAAACAACTGCGCCCGATACCAGTGTTATCATCATGACCGCTTACGCGGAGGTGAAAAACGCTGTTCAGGCCATAAAGGACGGCGCCTTTGACTACCTCGCAAAACCCTTCTCGAATGAGGAACTCCTTATAACCATAGAACGGCTCGTGAAGTTCCGCAATCTTGAGATCGAGTTGAACTGTCTCAGGGAATCCCTGTCGGAAAAAATAGGGTGCCAGAATATGCTGGGGACATCCCCTTCCATGCAGGATGTCTTTGACCGTATCACTGCCATAGCGGATGCCGATGTATCTGTCCTGATTCTGGGAGAAAGCGGCACAGGCAAGGAGCTTGTTGCCAATGCTATACACAACCTGAGTTCGCGAAGGGAGAGGCCTTTTATAAAGATCAACTGTGCCGCCATCCCTGAGAATCTCTTTGAATCAGAGCTCTTCGGCCATGAACGGGGGGCTTATACCGGAGCTTCAGAAACGAAAAAAGGAAAATTTGAGATAGCTGACGGCGGCAGTCTCTTTCTGGACGAAATTGGGGACATGCCGATCGGCCTCCAGCCAAAACTGCTAAGAGTAATCGAGGACCAGTCGATCACCAGACTGGGCGGAAATGAAAACATCAAGGTCGATGTGCGGGGGATCTACGCAACCACTAATAATCTCAAGGAGATCATCAAAACAGGCAGATTCAGGGAAGATCTTTTTTACAGGATAAACGGAGTGCCCATCGTGGTTCCGCCTTTACGGGACCGGAAGGATGATATCGCGGGGCTGATAGATCATTTTCTGAGGCACTTCTCCGGTAAATATGCAAAGTCCGACCTGAAACTGACACCTTCCGCATATGAAGCCATGATGGCATATGGCTATCCAGGAAATGTTCGTCAGCTGAAGCATGCGATTGAGCAGGCGGTTTTGCTTTCAAAGAACGGGGCCATCGATATCAGATGTCTGCCTGAGGAGTTCTCAGGCGGCGCAGACAGGGCGCCCTGCGTAAAAGAAGACCTCTCTTTGGATGAGAGTGTCAGGTGTTTTGAAAAGCAAAGGATCCTTATTGCCCTTACAGAATCCGAGGGGAAGAAGATAGAGGCAGCAAAAAGGCTTGGAATAAGCAGGAAGGTCCTCTGGAAAAAACTCAAGGATTACGGTGTTGAATAGTTCCCCTATCGCAACGTTTTAACTATATCAGTGTTCCCTCAAGGGTACACATCTTGCCACTGAGAGTCAAAATCACTTAAAAATCAATCAGTTATATTATGGCACTTCAATTGCTTGGTGCTTAATACGTGAAGGGCATGTAACCAATCAGACATTAAGGAGGTGAGAATATTCTTTTTCTGGTCGCGTCCAACTGCATGAGAATGCGGTCTGCTATTTCAGGCAGTCGATTGCCAACATTTAAGGAGGTAAGTGTATGGATGAAGCCAAACGTATTGATGAGGACAAGCTGACTGAAGGTCAGTGTGACAGCCCTGAGACATGCGCGGTCGAAAAGAAAAAGGGGATAAGCGAGGACTGGCTGGCCCTATGGCTCGGTCTATTTATTTTTGTGCTTTCCCTCGGGGTCTTCGGAGGCGTTGATATCCTCGGGTGGGGCATAAGCACAAAGGAATGGACTGATTCGTCAAAGGCCATGCAGGCTGTATCAAAGACATTTCAGGGGGTAAAGGGTGAGATCACCAAGATCGAGGGCCAGAAGGTCACGCTCAAAAAGGCAGACGGCAAGGAAGAGACGATAACCGTAAAAGAAGACACCTCTACACTTAAGGTCGGCGACAAGTACGAGAAAAAGGGCATCTCAGGTTTTGCCTCCCTGTTTCTGACATATCTTGCCATGCTGATAATCATGAGTGTAGGCGCAAAATTTCTCAATGCGAATATAGGGAAGTTTGTGTTCGGCTTTACGATAATCTTCTGGCTGAGCTATCTATGCTGGTTTCTGGGAAACTATGCGTATATAGCAGCCACAAAGGACAAGCTTGAGGCCTTCAAGATCCCTGGTCATTAAGCCTGACAGGTGAGTCTGGATTCATCATTGCGCTGCTTGCCGGGCTCATCATCGGGAACTTCTTCCCTAAGTTCGCGGAGAAATTGAAGGAAGCGTCCCGTCCTGAACTGTATATCAAGACAGCGATTGTTATTATGGGCGCACTGCTCGGGCTGAAGGCCGCGCAGTCTTTCAGTCTTGCAAGCAATATCATGTTCAGGGGACTCTGCGCGATCGTAGAGGCATATCTTATCTATTGGGCGGTCGTCTATTATGTTGCCCGGAAATACTTCAAATTCAGCAGGGAATGGGCGGCCCCTCTTGCATCAGGCATATCGATATGCGGCGTATCAGCTGCCATAGCAACAGGCGGTGCAATACGGGCGAGGCCTGTTATCCCGATAATGGTTTCTTCCCTTGTTGTTATTTTTGCTGTGGTCGAGATGATCATCCTCCCCTTTGCTGCGCAGGTCTTCCTCTGGAGCGAGCCGCTGGTGTCAGGCGCCTGGATGGGGCTTGCAGTCAAGACAGACGGAGGTGCGGTTGCGAGCGGCGCAGTTACAGATGCGCTGATAAGGGCTAAGAACCTTGAAATGACCGGCGTGATGTATGAATCCGGCTGGATAACCATGACGGCAACGACAGTCAAGCTTTTCATTGATATCTTTATCGGCATCTGGGCATTTATCCTTGCGGTATTATGGTGCACGAAGATCGAATGCAAGCCCGGACAGAAGGCCCAGCCGATAGAAATCTGGCACAGGTTCCCAAAATTTGTGATCGGTTATGTCCTTACATTTTTCATACTCCTTATGGTCTGCTGGCCTGCCTCGCGTGCTCTCGGGCCTGTTGATGGAGAGATTAAGGCACTGAAAAAGGAGATTTCCAGTACGGAAAAACAGGTAACAGCGGCAACAGATCCGATAACACTGCCTGCGTTGAACGAAAAGATCAAAAGCGCCAAGGACAAGATCAAGGGGTTGAATGATCAGGTCAAGGCTCAAAGGGCAACCATGGATGCAGCCAATACTGCAACCGCCGAGAGCAATGTCTTCAGGGTAATGTTCTTTGTCTTTACCTTCTTTACCATAGGGATAGTTTCCAACTTCAAGAAGTTGTGGGAAGAAGGAATCGGAAAACTTGCGGCGGTATATGTCCTCTGTCTGTTCGGGTTTATAATCTGGGTCGGTCTGTTTATCTCATGGCTCTTTTTCCATGGAGTAAAGCCGCCTGTCGTAGGGTGAGAGGCAATGAACATCTGTAAAAATATATTTACACAATAAGGAGTCATATATGGCAGAAAAACCGAAATTGGCCGAAGAATTAAAAAAGATGGAATACGAACCACTTCTTCCGGTTGAGAAAAAGCTGATAGGATGGAGTATAGGTCTGGGGACCGTGCTGCTCGTTGTCCTCTACTGGGTCAGCGTAACGTTTTTCCCCAGCGGGCACTAAAATTTTTGGGTTGAGCAAGAGGCCCGGTTCATGACAGAGACCGGGCCTTTTTATAATATTTATTTCAATTGGAATATGGATGGAGCAGTGCATAGAGAGGAGTTTACAAGTAATGTGGCACTGCTAAGATTCCCGGAACAACCGAAAACAGATACGTATATCCATGAGGGGCAGGCCTTCACTGCGGCAAAGGCGATCTTCTCAGTATCATGACTTCACTCGTATCTCAACGCGTCTATGGGGTCAAGCAAAGAGGCCTTGTAGGCAGGATAAAATCCGAAGAATATCCCTACCAGTCCGGAAAAGCCAAAGGCCAGCAGGATAGAAAGGGGAGAAACTACAGTGCTCCAGCCTGCCAGCACAGACAATATCTCTGAGCCTGGATATGCCTATGATGATCCCGACAACACCGCCGATCATAGAGAGGATAAGCGCCTCTATGATGAACTGGAGCCTGATGTCCCAGGTCTTTGCGCCGATCGCCATCCTGATGCCGATCTCCCTGGTCCGTTCAGTGACCGAAACAAGCATGATGTTCATGATGCCGATGCCTCCAACGAGCAGGGAAACAGAGGCGATGGCTGCAAGCAGAAGGGTCATTACCTGTGTTTGCTGCTCGGCAGCCTGCATCATCTGGGTAAGGTTACGCACTGTAAAGTCATCATCCTGCTTCTGGCCGATATGGTGCCTCTGTCTCAGCAGTTCGTTTATCTGTTTTTCGGCTGCAGGAAGATCCTCAGTGCTTTTTGCCTTCACCATGATCATCCTCACCATGCCCGGGAATGCAGTGCCGAAGAGCTTCTTCTGTGCTGCTGATACAGGGACATAGATAATATCGTCCTGGTCATGTCCACCCGGGTCCTGGCCTTTGGTATCAAGGACCCCTATGACCGTAAAGGGCACATTCTTTATCCTGATAATCTGGCCGATGGGGTTGATGCCTCCGAAGAGATTATCAACAACTGTCTGCCCCAGAAGACAGACCTTTGCCGCGCTCCTGACCTCTTCATCACTGAAAGGCCTTCCCTCTGTCAGGGGCCAGTCCCTCACAGAAAGCATATTCGTAGTGGTCCCGGTAATGCCGGTAGACCAGTTCTGGTTGCCGTAGACCACCTGGGCCGTCCCGCTGTGTACCGGCGCAACATACAATACAGCCGGACAGTCCTTCTGTATTGCATCTGCATCACCTATGGAAAGCGTGGACTGGGTCCCTGCCCCCATCCTGACCCCGCCTGCAGTGCTTGCACCCAGGCACTACCATGATGAGATTGCTTCCGATGCTTGCGAGTTGGTCACCAAGCTTCTGCTTCGCGCCTGTTCCAACAGCAAGCATGGTGATGACAGCGCCGACACCGATGATAATTCCGAGCATTGTAAGGGCGGAGCGCATCTTGTTGACCCTGAGCGCCCTGAAGGATATGCGTATTGTTGAAGGTATATTAATCATGACTTTCCTGACAATTCATCACTGAGGACAACGCCGTCTCTGAAGAATATCAGCCTCCTGCTGAAATCAGCTATGTCCTTTTCATGGGTCACAAGAATGATCGTGATATTTGACTCTTTGTTGAGTCTCACAAAAAGCTCCATTATCTCAAAGCTGGTCTTTGTATCAAGGTTTCCGGTCGGCTCATCCGCGAGGATTATGGGCGAGTTGTTTACCAGCGCCCGCGCGATGGCCACCCTCTGCTGCTGGCCTCCTGAAAGCTGGTTGGGGTGGTGGTTTTCCCTTCCTGCAAGCCCGACTTTTGCAAGTGCCGCTGCTGAGCGCTCCGCCCTCTCATGCGCAGCAATGCCGTCATAGAGCAGCGGGAGCTCAACGTTCTCCATCGCTGAAGTCCTCGGCAGAAGATTGAACCCCTGAAACACAAAACCCAGCTTTTTGCTCCGTATGGATGCAAGTTCATCCCTGTCCATATGCGCCACATCGACCCCTTCAAGCAGATACCTTCCGCTTGTCGGCTTATCAAGACAGCCGAGGATGTTCATAAACGTGGACTTGCCTGAGCCTGAAGGCCCCATGATGGCTATGAATTCGCCTTTTTCAATATTTAGTGAAACATTATTGAGGGCATTGAGCGCTATATCACCGAGCCTGTAGGTCTTGGTGATCTCCTGTGTTTCGATGAGGGCCATATCAGAAACGCATGCGCGGGGCTGAAGACTGGGACTGGGACTGGTTTTTCGGTTTTGCAAGGGACTCGACGATTATTTCCTGTCCCTCCCTTATTTCGCCTGAAAGCAGTTCAGTATATGTGCCGTCGCTTATGCCGGTAGTTATTGCTATGCGTTTTGGTTTCTTGTTCTCAAGGACCCAGACCCCGCTGCCCTTCCCCTTCTTTGCAGTCACGTCCTTCTTTTCAGTAGGCGGACGGAAGCGGAGGGCTGTATTGGATATCCTGAGGACGTCCTTCTTGCTTGAAACAATTATGGATACATTGGCGGTCATACCGGGTTTGAGCTTCAGTTCAGGGTTTTCCACCTTTACAACCACATCATAGGTGACAACGTTCTGCACATTAATCGGCGCATTTCTTATCTCAGAGACCTTGCCCTGGAAAGGGCTGTCAGGATAGGCGTCCACTGTGAATTCAACTGGCTGACCGACCTGTATCTTCCCTATATCAGCCTCGGCAACGCTGCTGTCTATCTGCATCTTCGTAAGGTCCTGCGCGATGTTAAAGAGTGTCGGGGTCTGGAAACTGGCGGCGACTGTCTGGCCTGTATCGACGTTCCTGGATACGACGGTGCCGTTTACCGGTGATACGATCCTCGTATATCTCAGGTTCGTCTCTGCTATACTTAAGGCAGCCTCGGTCTGGCTGAGCTGTGCCTTTGCGGCGGACACCTGTGTGCCGGCAGTATCATAGGCTGTCTCGGCAGCATCAACGTCGCTCCTTGCTATCAGGTTCTTTGCAAAGAGCTCTTTCTGCCTGCTCAGGGTCCTCTTTGAATCTGCAAGCGCCACAACCGCCTTTTCAACGTTTGCCTTTGCGGAAAGCACATTCGCCCTTGCCTGTTCCACCTGCGCATCGAAGATCGCCGGATCAATCTGTGCTATGAGCTGCCCCTTTTTTACAACAGAATTGAAATCAACAAAGATATTTTTGATCGTGCCTGAGACCTGGGTGCCGACAAGGACCGTGGTGACGGCATTCACCGTGCCTGTTGCAGTAATAGATTGTACGATATCGCCTTTTGATATTTTTTCAGTCCTGAACTTCTGTTCGTTTTCATTTGATCTGAATATGAAATAAGCTCCAGCGCTCAGAGCGATTATCACCACTAAAGCAAGCAATATCTTTTTCATGCATTCTCCACTGAATCAAATAGTTTTACTAAAGAATATTTTACTCCTCACAAAGCTTTTTTCATACAGCTTTTATTCAGGAAAAATTCATTTAGAGCCTGTATCCTCACATCTTCATTTGAAGAATCCCCCCGGCAAGACCACGGGGAATTTCGCGCTATCCTCTTAAACAAAGAAGGCAGCCGGTGAGGGGACCGGCTGCCTTATGGAGGGATATATCAAGGGTTTTTCTTTCCCTTTGAAAATAGATTACTCCTGAATTTTGAAGAAAATATGAAGCAGGCTGACTATTTTTAATAATTAAGAAATTAGTGCCTTTAAACCATTATGTCAGAAAGTGCTATCCGGTTATTCAATTGTGTATCCCTGCTCATTGATAAGCCGCAGGCATGCATCCACCACATCAGGGTCGTAGCGAACACCCCTGTTCTCCGTGATTTCCTTTAAGGCCATATCCATGCCAAGCGTCGGACGATAGGGCCGGTGGGAGGACATTGCCTCGATGACATCAGCAACAGCGAGTATCCTTGCCTCCAGGATGATCTTATCCCCGGACAGGCCTGAGGGGTATCCTGACCCGTCCAGCCTTTCCTGGTGCTGAAGCACGGCGTCTAAAACCGGCCAGGGGAATTCTATTGTTTTTATTATTTCGTAACCAACCTGTGCATGAGTCTCTATGATATCGGTCTCCAGGGTGCTTATCTGGCCTGATCTGGCAAGGATATCAGAAGGCAGAGTTATCTTTCCGATATCATGTAACAGTCCTGCAATGCGGATCCCCTCTATCCGGTCCTCTGAAAGCCCCATCTCCTGGGCTATCGCGCAGGCCAGTTTAGCAACGCGAATTTGATGGCCTGCTGTATAGGGATCTCTCCGCTGTAAAATCTCTGTCAATGCATTGACTGTTCCATTCAAAGCCTTTCTCAGTTTTCCGAAGCTCTCCTCGAGTTCTTTTTCTGCCTTATCGCGTTCAGTGCGCATTTCCAGAGCCCTGATTCCGTAGGCTACGTCAGCTGCCAGTTCAGTCAGGAGCTTCACCTCCTCTTCATCAAAGGCATCAGGCTCTGCTGCATAGATATTCAAGGTACCAATGGTCCTCTCTTTCCTGATAAGAGGAAGCGCAATCAATGCTGCATAACCACGTTTTGAGGCTTCCGCCCGCCACGGGGTAAAACTCTGATCAGTAAGGATATCCTGTGAAATAACCGGCTTTCCTGATCTGATGGCTGTCCCGACCGGCCCTTTCCCCCTCTCCGTATCAGCCCAGGTGATTTTCACCACATCAAGATATCCATCTTCATATCCGAACTGTGCCACCGGACGCACGATTTTTTGCTCATCCTGCTCCGCAAAACCGATCCATGCCATACGATACCCCCCGAACTCGACGATATTGAGGCAGATCTCCTGCAGAAATGCCGATACATCCTTCGCACGGACAAGGGTATGGCTGCAGCTGCTGAAAGCCTTGAGCGCACGTGTCACCCTCAGCAATTCCTTTTCCGTATGCTTGCATGAAGACTTCTCTGCTTCCAGCTCACGGACACGCTGTCTTAATGCCGCGGCTTCCCTGATGAGGTCTTCTCCTGTCTTAGTTTCGTTCTCTTTCATAAAGTTCTCTTTCGGACTACATCAGACTGTATATTTACCATGTTATCAAATATCGGCCCTATTTTACAGAAATGACTTCACCGTGAGTCAGGGCAGCCTGTCAAAAAGAAACAGATTCATTTAGGGCCTGTATCCTCATATGAAACAAAGAAGGCAGCCGGTGAGGGGACCGGCTGCCTTATGGAGGGATCTAACAAGGGTTTTTCTCTTACCCTTGAATAAAAGTTACTACTTAATTTTGAAGAAATTATGAAGTATCAGACTGGAAAATATTTTTTTCGTGATAACCGGACAGTCCGAACAGTGGTCTTAGGGAATCCCGCTTAGTGTACTAGAAACAAAACACTCTAATCATCAACTTTGTTATAATTGACCGAAGATCATTTCACAGGGGGCAGACAAACATGGCAAATGAAGACCTCTCAAAATTAAGAATAGATAAATCCGGAGCAACTCCTTCGCGCACAGGAAAAAAGAAGACCTTATATGCTGTTGTGGCGATAATCTTCATACTCATCATCGGCATAGTGTCTTATCAGGACAATTATTTCCCCTGCTGTCACGGTTGAGGTCTCAACAGTCGGGCAGATATATCCTTCACAGACAATCACGCTTTTGAACGCCAGCGGTTATGTTGTGGCCCAACGCAAGGCTGCCCTTGCATCAAAGGTGACCGGACGCCTTGTTGCGATAAATGTCGAGGAAGGCGATGTTGTAAAAAAAGGCGATGTGGTCGCAAGGCTCGAAAACGAGGACACGGCAGCATTGAAGAACCAGGCCTCGGCCAACCTGGAGGTCACACGTGCAGAACTCGAAAGAACAAAGGCTGAACTAAATGATGCAGCCGTTAACCTCAAGAGGCAGAAGGATTTGCTGGCAAAAGACTACATATCCAGGCTCGAATATGATTCTGCTGAGGCAAGATATAAAATGGACGCGGCAGCTGTTGCAGGCGCTGAGGCAGCTATCAGGGCCAATGCAGCAGCCCTGCAAAACGCTGAGGTGTCTCTGGGATACACCTTCATACGCGCTCCCTTCGACGCTGTGGTGCTAACGAAAAACGCCGACATCGGCGACATAATCACGCCTATAGGAGCGGCAGCTGAGGCAAAGGCGGCTGTTGTTACCATAGCTGACATGGACTCCCTTCTGGTAGAGGCTGATGTTTCAGAATCAAACCTCAAGCAGGTGCATACAGGACAGGCCTGCGAAATACAGCTGGACGCGTTCCCTGACATACGCTTCCGGGGACAGGTGCACATGATCGTGCCTACAGCTGACCGCACAAGGGCCTCTGTACTGGTAAAGGTGAAATTCCTCGACAAGGACAAGAGGATCCTGCCTGAGATGAGCGCAAAGGTCGCCTTTCTTGAAAGGCCTCTGAATCCTGAAGAACTGAAGCCGCGCATAGGCGTCAATACATCCTCAATAGTGACACGCGGCAGCCAAAAATACGTCTTTCTCATAAAGGGAGACAAAGCGATTGAAACGCCTGTCTCGACCGGCAAACAGTCAGGGGAGATGACCGAAATACTGGAGGGCATTAAACCCGGGGACAAGATTGTCCTGAAACCAGCAGACAGGATCAAAAACAATACCAGGATAAAGCTGCTGAAAAATAAATGAAACCTAAGCTGAAAAATTCCCCAGAGAGAATGAGAAAAAGCTTGCCTGCGAATTCAAGCACTGGAGAAGCGCAGAGAAATCACCTGTGGAGCTTTGCATTCCAATATTTCTTCTGTGTCTTGAAGGCCTTATGACTCCTGCTTGCATTATGAAACGATAGATGGAAATAGATGGAAAACAGACTGCCGATCGTAACTTTAAAGGATGTCTGCAAGACCTATCGACGGGGCAGCCAGACTATCCCTGTTTTGCAGGACATCAACCTCGATATCCTCGAAGGGGATTTTTTTGCCTTGATGGGTCCTTCAGGCTCAGGCAAGAGCACGCTGCTGAACCTGATCGCAGGGATTGACAAGGCAGACTGCGGGTCAATTACAATCGGCAGGGTCGATATCACCACCCTGTCAGAGACAGACCTTGCCCGCTGGCGCGGCCTGCACGTGGGGTTCATCTTCCAGTTCTATAACCTGATACCTGTACTGACAGCTTACGAAAATATAGAACTCCCGCTGCTGCTTTCAGACCTTTCAAAAAAAGAGCGGAGGGAGCACGTGGAAATGGCCCTTGAGATGGTGAGCCTAACTGACAGGAAAGATCATTTCCCTTCCCAGCTCTCAGGAGGCCAGCAGCAGCGGGTGGCCATATCCCGTGCGATTGTTACAGACCCGACGATCCTTGTTGCAGACGAACCAACAGGTGACCTTGACCGTGTATCAGCCGGCGAGATACTCGACCTTATGGAGAGGCTGAACACCGAACTTGGAAAGACGATCATCATGGTGACACACGATCCCAGGGCTGCTGAGAAGGCGCACAGCATCAGGCACCTTGATAAAGGGTATCTCAATGCAGATAGTCAAGCTTCTCTATAGAAATACCCTGCGCCACAAGCTGCGCACCTTTCTCACCATCCTCGGACTCACGGTCGCGATCCTCGCCTTCGGACTGCTCAGGACTGTTATCAGCGCCTGGTACGCTGGAGTCGAGGCGTCCTCTGCTACGCGGCTTATTACCAGAAACGCCGTCTCTCTCGTATTTTACCTTCTGCTTTCCCTACAGGGAAAAAATCCGCCAGGTCTCAGGGGTGACAGAGGTCGGGTACTCGGACTGGTTCGGGGGACTGTATATTCGAGAGAAGAATTTTTTCCCAAACTTCGCGACTGAGCCCGGACCTGCCATGGAACTCTTTCCTGAATTTCACTCTTCCCGAGGACCAGAAACAGGCCTTTTTCCGCGACAGAAAAGGCGCTGTGTGTAGGCAGGAAAGACAGCTGAGAGGTTCGGCTGGAAGCTTGGCGATACAGTCACGCTCAAGGGCACCATATTCCCGGGAAACTGGGAATTCGTGATCCGCGCCATATATCACGGGGCACAAAAGAGCACGGATGAGACCCAGTTTTTCTTTCACTGGGACTATCTCAATGAAGCCATGAAAAAAACCAATCCGCGCAGGGCCGACAAGGTCGGGTGGTACCTGGTGGGGGTGAAAGAGTCCGGACGATGGCCACTGATGTTGCAGCTGCAATCGACAAGATGTTCAAAAACTCCATGGCTGAGACCCTGACCGAGACTGAAAAGGCCTTCCAGCTCGGCTTTGTCTCCATGACAGAGGCGATCGTCATAGCGATCCGGCTCGTCTCTTTTGTGGTGATCATCATAATCATGGCTGTAGTGGCAAACACCATGGCAATGTCAGCGCGGGAACGGACCGGCGAGTACGCAATATTCAAGACACTTGGTTTTGGAAAGTGGCATATCGCGGGCCTTATCTTCGGTGAATCCTTCTTCATCACAATGACAGGCTGCGGCCTCGGCATCCTCGCGACCTTTCCTGCTGCAAAGGCCTTCGGTGACGCGATGAGCGACTTTCTGCCGATCTTTAATGTCTCGACACAGACCATATATCTCGACATCCTCGCCTCTGTTATCGTTGCGATCGCAGCCGCCATAATCCCGACCTGCCGCTCTGTAAATATCAGGATCGCCGAAGGCCTCAGGAAGATCACCTAGATGAAGATACCCTTTCATACAGCTTCCGCAACCTCTGGACACGGCGGCTTACAACAATATTCACAGCCTCGGGCATGGCGCTTGTTGTGTTTGTCTTTGCCTCGATCCTCATGCTCTCTGAAGGCCTGAAAAAGACCCTTGTTGAAACAGGCTCTTATGACAATGTCGTGGTCATCCGGAAGGCTGCCGGGGCTGAGGTGCAAAGCGGCATAGACCGTCTGGCAGCCTCGCTGGTAGAGACCCAGCCTGAAATCGCCACAGGCACAGACGGCCGGAAACTGGTAGCCAAGGAACTCGTAGTCCTCATCAACCTCCAGAAGCGCGGGAGCACCAAACCAGGCCAGGTGGTCATCAGGGGGATCACTGAAAACTCATTTATCCTGAGGCCGCAGGTCAGGCTGGTAAAAGGACGGCTGCCTAAACCAGGGTCTTCAGAACTCGTGACAGGCCTGAGCATAGCAGAGAGGTTCCAGGGCGGAGGACTTAGGCGAAACACTGCATTTCAGCATGCGTGACTGGAAGGTCGTGGGTGTCTTTGACGCAGGCAATACAGGTTTCAACTCAGAGATATGGGGGGATGTTGATCAGCTCATGCAGTCCTTCCGCAGACCTGTTTATTCATCCATAATATTCAGATTAAGGAACCCCTCAGAGTTTGAGAAGGTCAAGACGCGCATTGAAAATGACCCCCGTCTTACCCTTGAGGCAAAGAGAGAGACTAAATATTACGCGGACCAGTCAGAGATGATGGCCAAATTCCTCAGAATTCTCGGCATGTCCCTGACCCTCATATTCTCTATTGGGGCCGTCATCGGAGCGATGATAACCATGTACGCGTCTGTCTCAAACCGCACAGCAGAAATAGGCACCCTGCGCGCGCTGGGGTTCCAAAGGAGGAATATCCTCTACTCCTTCATTGCAGAGGCCATGCTCCTTGGCCTGACAGGCGGCTGCATCAGGCCTCTTCTTTGCGTCCTTCCTCCAGCTCTTCACCATTTCAACACTCAATTTCCAGACCTTTTCAGAGCTTGCCTTTTCCTTTGCCCTCACCTTTGAGATCGCCTGGAAGTCCCTGCTCTTTTCACTCATCATGGGACTTGTCGGCGGAGTGCTCCCTGCCTTCAGGGCAGCCAGGATGAATATCGTGGAAGCGCTGAGGGCCGGCTAACGTCAAACAGGCCGCTTATTGTCTGTTTCACACAAACAATCTGAATGACGCTTATTCGTAGTTCGCAAGAAGTGAATATGATATAATTTTAATACCGCAGCCTATAAGAGGAGAATGCTATGATAAGTTCGATTGGGGCAGAAGTGGCGATGAGCCAAAAGCAATCAAATAATAATGCTTTCCCCATGTGACAGCGATGCCGCTGCTACAAATATTCCGTAAAACACCATGGCAGTTGCTCCTCATCTTCTTCATCCTGGTTATTGCGATATGTTCAGTAGGACTTTTTTATTATGAGAGTCAGAAGAAAGAGATCAAGAAGGACAAACAGGATGAACTCTTAGCCATCGCCGACCTGAAAGTGGGCCAGATCGCAAACTGGCGTAAGGAACGTTTAGCAGACGCTGCAACTATTCGTGGTAATTTCTTGCTGGTCCCCCAAATAAGACGCTTCCTCCACAATCCAAAGGGAGGCAAATGGAAGGAGGGCATTCTGACCTGGATGGAGTCTTTCAGGGAGACCTTTCAATATGATGACATTCTTCTCCTCAATAAAGAGGGGACTTTACTTCTGTCAGTAGCAAACAAGGGCGCGGTCATCGGGCCTGAGGTAAAGAAACTGGCTTCAGAAGCTATGGAAACAGGGAAAATTGTCTTTTCTGATCTCTATCGGAGCAAGGTAGAGGACAGGATCCATCTGAGCATTATTGTGCCAATCCTGAGTGAAGATAAAGATAATACATTGGGATTCTTCCTGTTACAGATCGATCCGTATCTTTTTCTATATCCCCTTATTGAAAAATGGCCAACTCCCAGCCTTACCGCAGAGACCATGCTGATACGTCGCGAAGGCAGCGAAGTGGTCTATCTAAACGATGTCCGTCACCTCAAAGGTACTGCTCTCACACTCCGATTGCCGATAAGTGCCCCTCATCTTCCCGCAGCCATGCTGGCAAAAGGCAGGGAAGGGATTGTTGAGGGTATAGACTATCGGGGGACAGGTGTCCTTGCAGCGATAAGTTCTATTCCTGATTCTTCATGGGGCATTGTCTCAAAGGTCGACAAAGAAGAGCTCTATGCTCCCATCAGAGAGCGTTTATGGAATGTTATGCTGGTGATAGGTCTTTGCCTGCTTTCAGCAGGTTCAGGGGTGCTTTTAATCTGGCGCAAAAGGGAGGAGGAAGAGCAGAGAAAATATCGTCAGCAACTTGAAGCCACTGTAAAGCTGAGAACAGAAGAACTGGAGCAGGCCAATAAGCAGTTGAAGGAGTCTTATAAGGATTTGGAGAGTTTCAGTTATTCAGTATCACACGACCTGCGGCAGCCACTTGTGGTGATAGAGGGGTTTACCAGTAATCTGCTGAAAAAATCCGGCGACAAGCTTGACGATAATGCAAAGGAAAAGCTTTCAGTCATCGGGGACCAGGCAGCAAAGATGACCCATCTCATCAAAGACCTTCTTGATTTCAGCCACGCAAGCACCAGGGAAATTCGGAAATCTGACATCGATATGAACGTACTTTTGCACAATGTGATCGAAGAGATGAAAATTGGAACTGCTAAAAAAACCGTCGAATTTGAGACTAAAGACCTCCCGGTCGCGTGGGGTGACGAAGCCCTCATACGCCAGGTGTTTGTAAACCTGTTATCCAATGCACTCAAGTACTCTTTTCCCCGCGAGCTGAGCAAAATTGAAAGTGGCGGCGAGGAGAAAGAAAAGGAGAATATTTATTTTGTTAAAGACAACGGAGTGGGATTCGATAGCGCGCAGACGGACAAACTGTTCAGGCCCTTTAAACGTCTTCATTCATCGAAGGAATTCGAAGGTACGGGTATCGGACTCGCTATCAGCAAGAGGATCATTAATAAGCATGGCGGACGTATCTGGGCAGAAGGGAAACTCAATGAGGGAGCGACATTTTATTTCACTTTGCCTAAAAAGCCTTAGCTTGTATTTGACCGGCTACAGGTGAGCCGTATGGCTATGCTATATTAAGAAATCAACAAATATATTTTCATCTGATGTATCTCTAATCTTATATCCTCTCCCTAAAATACCTGTCTTAATCTGCTACTGGGGACCTGAAGATACCTGGAGTCATCCCTTCATATTTTCTTCGACTCAACAGTTTGACGTCCGAGACACCTCTCCTGGATCCTTACCACCCCGCGGCTGGGGCGGGCCTACTCTTCGTCGAGAAAAGACACGCCTTTCACCCTTAATAGCCGCCGGTCTTCGGCATGACCGCCTTCTTTACCTTGCCGTCCTTCGTCACTATAACGCTGTCACCGGCCTTTACGTCCGAAATGTCCTTCGCCTTCACCTTCGTCTCTTTCCCCTTGTCGTCTTTGATCGTCACCTCGTATTCGGACACCTCTATTTTCGTCACTTTACCTTTCGGGGCTGCCTTCTCCACCTGATGGTCGGAAAAACCCGCGACCGGAAATCCGATCAGAAATACCAGACTAACAACCACTATTATGGATTTCATGTACCCTTCGCCTCCTTCTCTTGAATTTTGGGATATAAGATCACAAAAGGCCCTGTGGGCGACAACCCGGTAACCCTGTCACTTCCTGAGTTCCTCAAGCTCCTTCTTCAGGGCATCCACCGCCTTTAGGGCATCGTTAACCTTTACAAAGTCATACCAGTTCTCATTCGCCACAGGATAATCAACATTGCTGCCGTAAATTATCCACGAGTCATCATAGTTTGCCGCGTCCTTAAAGCCCATCAGCCTTAACTCAAGATAGATGAGCGTGGAACGGGTCCCGGTCTGGCAGTACGCTATTGTTCTCTTGCTCTTGTCAATTTTACCGAAGAGCACTTCCAGGCTGTCCATGGAGAAAAGTTCACCTGTCTCGACATGGTAGGTGTCCGCATGGGATACGTTAAGCGTTGTGTTCGGAATATGACCGCCTCTCAGTGACCGTATGTCGTCTCCTTTATGCTCCTTTTCAGACCTTGAATCAATGACATTCACATCCTTGATCTCTGCCTTGGCGATCTTGACCATCTCATCGGAAGTGGCTATCCTGCTTTTTACGACATTTGCCTTGAATGTCACAGCCGGGAGCTTTGTCGGGTTCTTTTCGAGAGGCTTGCCGGTCGAATTCCATTCCTCTATTCCGCCGTTTAAGAAATGAACGTTGTTGTGTCCGAGATATTCGAGTATCCAGAATGCAACTGAAGAACCTGTTACAAGCTTAGCGTCGGCATAAACAACCACGGGTTTGTCCATGCTGACCCCTGCCTCTCCAAGCAGCTTTTCGAGGGCCCCTGTCTTCTTCACCCTTATCGTAGTGTCCCGCATGACCTTGGCGCAGGCGCCGCCCAGGTTTATCGCGCCGGGAATATGACCGGCCGCGTATTCCTTGTAATCCCTGCAGTCGATTACGACCCATTTCCCCGCGTTTTTCTCTATATCAGCCGGCGTCACCAGCAATTTCGGATTCGCATACTCTGCTCCATATGCCGAGGCAACAGCAAAAACAAATACTGCTATCAATACAGACAACACCTTTAATTCTCTAACCTTATGCACTGTTTAGTACCTCCTTCCCTATTCCCGTTAATGAATGCCTTAATGCCTTCATACCGCTGTTTAATCACCTCCTTATAACGGAATTGTACTCTTTTTGAAATAAAAAGCAATTGCGACGCTAAAAAATAATCGTTTGATATCAGGCTTATAGGGCGTAATTATGTAATAAGATAAAAGAGTGGTAGCGGATTTCACTGTAATGAGCAGTCAGATTGAGGGCAATAGCAGACTGCCGAAGACAGTATTAAAGGTACGCCCTGTACTGTCACAAAATAAAACAAAGATATGCTAAAATACAGGGCATTGTACTGCAGGTGAATGATTTCCCGGTTATCTGAACAATGAGGGTGTTTCATTATTCACGTTTTTTTTGCAGTCTGGGAGCGGCCCTGCGCAACAGGCAGGTGTGAACTTCGTCAGGTCCGGAAGGAAGCAGCGATAAGCATTATGTATGTGTGCCGCAGCAAGTCGTTCCCGGGCTGCAAAAAGATCGTGAACAGTTCACAGTAAGCAGTGATTAATAAATGGCAGGACCGGCAGCAGGCTTATTGCCTTACTGATTACTCGTTACCAAATTATGAGCTACCTAGTATTAGCAAGAAAATGGAGACCACAGAGTTTTGAGGATCTTATCGGCCAGGAGCCGATAATGCATATCCTCAGGAACGCCCTTGCACAGTCGAAGATCTCCCATGCCTACATATTCTCAGGCCCAAGGGGAGTTGGCAAGACGACCACAGCCAGGATTCTCGCCAAGGCGCTGAACTGCAAGGAAGGGCCTACACCGTCGCCCTGCGGAAAATGCGCCTCATGCATCTCGATAACCGATGGTTCATCCGTGGATGTCACAGAGATAGACGGCGCCTCAAACAACAGTGTTGACGACATCAGGGACCTGAGGGAGCGGGTCAAATACGCCCCCACGGGAGGGAAGTATAAGGTCTATATCATTGATGAAGTGCATATGCTCTCGACATCAGCATTCAACGCGCTGCTAAAAACCCTTGAGGAACCGCCTTCCCATGTTATTTTCGTTTTGGCGACAACAGAGATGAAAAAGATACCGGCCACAGTGCTTTCCCGCTGCCAGCATATGCCTTTCAGGAGGGTATCGAGCAGCATGATAAAGACAAGGCTCAAACAAATATCGGAGGCAGAAGGCATCAGCATATCTTCACCTGCCCTGGGCCTTGTTGCAAAGGCAGCTGACGGCAGTGTGCGCGATTCTCTGACCATACTCGACCAGCTTTCTTCATTTACATCCGAGATAATGGAAGAGCATGTCCAGAGTCTTCTGGGCATGGCTGATTTCGGCCTTCTTTCAAAACTCTCAGAGGCCTTAATCAAAGGCAACAGGGTTGATATCATCGATACAGTCAATCTCCTTTCAGAAAAAGGCACTGACTTCAGGTCCTTTACAAAAGAACTGGTGCAGTTCTTCCGTGACCTGCTTGTGGCAAGTGTTGTTAAGAGGCCTGAAGACATGCTTGACCTCAATACTGAAGAGCTGTCCGCTGTAAAGGAGATCATCTCCGGGTCCTCTGAAGACCAGTTGACCCTGATGCTCTCTGAAATCATGAAGGCTGAAACCGATGTCAGAAACGCATCCTCTCCAAGGCTTGCGCTTGAGATGGCGCTGATTCGGGCCAGCTTCCTCAGCAGCATGAAGCCGCTTAAAACAGTAATAGAGAATATCGAACTTTACAGCAGGCAGATAGCAGGGCCGGCCAATGCAGCTCCTGCGAGCAAGACGTCAGAGAAACACATTCAGCCCGTTCAAACTTTTCAAACTGAAACACCTGATATCATGCCGGAAAAAATCCGGGAGCCTGAGATGATATATGCCTCTGAAGAGCCTTCTGAAGAAAATATACAGGAAAAACCGGAAAATGCCCTTGCAGCAGATCCTATTGAGGATACAGAAGATGATGAACCTCTTGAGGATATTCCATCCGTTTCAGTAATGGTCACAAGCGGGGATTTATCCTCTGCCTGGACAAAGGCCCTCGATAAAATAGAAGCCCCTCTTGCTTCAAAAATCTCTCAGGCCAGCGTTGAGTTTAAGGACGACGGAACTTTTGCTTACCCTTGACGGAGGTCACGCTGTGTTTGAAGATGCGATAAAGAAAAGCCTGAAGTCCCTGGAAAATATTGTGTCCGCTGAGTACGGCAAAAAAGTCAGAATAAAGCTGGTTACCTCGCAGAAAAAGGCACCCCAGGAAAAAAGACCTGAAAGAAAAGGCCATGAACGAGCCTGTTGTCAGGGAGGCGCTGGAGCTCTTTGAAGGAAGGGTCGTCGATGTAACGCAAATAGAAAATACAAAAAATGGAGGAGAGCATGTCTAAAAAAATGCTTGGAGACCTGATGCGTCAGGCCCAGAAGATGCAGGAAGAGATGATGAAGGCCCAGGAAGAGGCAAAGAAAAAAACCGTTGAAGCCACTGCAGGCGGCGGGATGGTCACTGTTGTTGCCAGCGGCGCAGATGAGATCATATCCATAAAAATCGAAAAAGATGTCGTAAACCCTGAAGACGTTGAAATGCTGCAGGACCTCATACTGGCTGCTTCAAACGAAGCCCTCAGAAGGGCCCAGGAACTGGTCTCCGATGAAATGTCAAAATTAACAGGCGGCTTGCAGATACCTGGCATGGGCGGCCTTGGCAAGCTTTTCTGAATTTGTTTTTGAAGTCATACCCGCAAAAGCTGGAATCCGGAAGTGGCAGATTTCAGAGAATTCCGGATTCCTGATAAAAAACATGGGAATGACCATCAGACTTTTATAAGAGCCTCATTCAGCTTTGAGCACGCTATATGGATTTTTTCTGATCAGATTTTTGTCTTGAGAAATGAGCCTAACGCCCTGTCCGTTTTGCGTATATGATTTCTCAACCAGTCAACTATCAGATTATTTGTAATTACAACAATATGAACACCCGGCCCCTCTGCTTCGAATTGTGTTTTTATTCTGAAAAAGTTTTCCATAAATTCCAAATGCTGTTTTTTATGGCTCATGAAATCAGGATAATCATACTTGCCCATATATTTCTCTTCCTCAGAGAAATGTGTTATTACATAATCTTCCAGAAAACTTATTACTTTCTTGACCTCCTCTTTGCCTTTTCCATGGTTACAGGCATCAAGCAGATTATTGATCCTCTGAAAAAGTTCCTTGTGCTGATTATCAATCTCCTTCACTCCTGTAGCCAGATCCTCAGTCCATTCTATTGCCAAAATACACCTCCTTTATGCTGTCAAAAATCTTACAGATTTGACTCAATACGATTCTTTATCTCCTGATATCTCATCCACTGTCAATTTCTGTCTGAAAACCCTGTAACTCCAGATCTGATAGGCTATTACAATTGGAACAAAGACCAGCGCCACAACTGTCATTATCTTGAGAGTGTAAACGCTGGAAGAAGAATTATAGATGGTCAGGCTGTAATTCGGATCGATGCTGGATGGAATGAGATTAGGGAAAAGCCCGATTACCCCTGTAAAGGTCACCATTAAAATAGTGAGACATGAGGCATAAAAGGCAGCGAGATTCTTGCCCCTTTGATACGAAAAGTTTTATGCCAAGCAAAGAGAAGACCGCAAGGGCCGGGACAAAGAGCCATACAACGTTATTGAGATAATTGGCGTAAAGATTTGTGGCAAAGGCAGTATACACCAAAAAAGAAACAGCGACTGCCAGAAGAACGAACCATATCTTTCCCGCAAGACCGGACGCACGGGCACCCAGATCACCTTCTGTTTTAAGCGAGATCCACAATGAACCGTGGACAAGAAAGAGAAGGACAAACAATAATCCGGTCAGCAGGCCGTAAGGATTGAGTAAGGTAAAGAGGTTCCCGTGATAGCCGTTTGCATCCATCGGAAGTCCCTCGAAGATGTTCCCGAATGCTACGCCGAAGAGCAGGGCAGGCAGAAAACTGCTGACAATGAGTGTCCTGTCCCAGTTTTTCTTCCAGTTTTCCGTTGATCCCATTCCCCTGAATTCCAGCGCAACCCCTCTGAAGATAAGTGAAAAGAGGACCAGCAGCAGCGCTGTATAGAGATAGCTGAACATCAAGGCGTACGTAGTAGGAAAGGCAGCGAACGTGGCCCCTCCTGCTGTTATCAGCCAGACCTCGTTTCCGTTCCAGACAGGACCTATGGTATGAATAATGGTCCTTCTTTCATTTTCATTTTTACCGAGAACGCCAAGCAGTATACCTGCTCCGAAATCAAAGCCGTCGAGCATAAAATAGACAGCCCATAGTACACCCCAGAGAATAAACCATATAATTTGAAATTCCATATTACACCTCCTGACCTTTAGACGGTCTGATGATGGATGAGAGATCTGCCTCAGGACCCTTCTTTGCGAATTTGGTTAACAGATAAATATCAACGAGAGCCAGTGTACCGTAGAGAAGGGTAAATCCTATCAAGGACCCCCATACCTGCAAAGGAGTGACTGGCCTTCGACACTGCATCTGATGTCTTCAGCACACCATAGACAATCCAGGGCTGACGGCCGACTTCAGCCACAATCCAGCCCAGCTGGGCTGCGATGTAGGGAAGAGGTATCGCGTAGAACATGATCCTGAGAAAGGTCGTACTGGATTCGAGCCTGTTCGTCAGCGAAAGAATAAAGGCGATGAGGGTAAGGAGCATAAAGAGCATGCCCATAGCGGCCATCCCCCTGAAGCTCAAAAATGTCGGGAGAACAGGGGGCCTGTTGTCTTTTGAAAATGCCTTTAAACCTGTTATTTCGGCATTGCTGTCGTGAAATGCAAGATAACTCAACATACCCGGGATTCCTATTGCCTCGACGGAATTCTTTTCATTTTGCACATCAGGGACTACCATCAGGTTGTATGGCAAGGCCTTCTGTGTTTCCCAGACAGACTCCATGGCAGCGAATTTTGCCGGCTGGGTCTTTGCCACTTCTACTGCATGGAAATCGCCTACGAAAAATACGAGCAGGGAACTTATCAGTCCGAAGGTTGCGGCAATCCTGAAGGACTTTTTAAAGAACTCCGGATTGTTCTTTTTAAGCAGATGATAGGCCGATATTCCCATAACGAAAAAAGCTGCTACAACATATCCTGAAAAGAGCGTATGGAAGAATTTGAGCCACCCGTAGTGTTTGTAAGCATGGCGGAAAAGTCCACCATCTCTGCCCTGTTGTTTCTCAGGACATAACCTACAGGATGCTGCATCCAGCCGTTGGCAAGGAGAATCCATAGGGCAGAGAGGTTGGTCGCAAGGGCCACCAGCCATATGGATAAGGCATGGGCTTTTTTCGAAATCTTGTTCCAGCCGAATATCCAGAGCCCTATAAAGGTCGATTCAAGAAAAAAGGCCACTGTTGCTTCAATAGCAAGCGGTGCGCCAAAGATATCACCGACATACCTGGAATACTCAGCCCAGTTCATGCCGAACTGGAACTCCATGGTAATGCCTGTAACAATACCCAGAGCGAAGTTGATGAGGAACAGCTTGCCCCAGAACTTTGTCATTTTAAGGTACGTCTCGTCACCGGAGCTTACATATCTGCTTTCCATATAAGCAACCAAAATGGAAAGGCCGAGTGTAAGGGGCACAAAGATGAAGTGAAACATAGCAGTTACCGCAAACTGGATCCTGCTTAGCATTAACGCGTCCATAAAACATTTCCTCCTTTTGTTACGAATACATTATTATGCCTTAATAAAAGTCTATCGCTTTTCAGACAGCTCTGCAAAGTTTTTTTTCCTTAATTCCTTCTCAACTATTTCCCTTATCTTCATCCAGACAGGATGGACAGTGCATCCGCCGCTGAGTTGGCAACGAATGAGCGAGGTACTATTAATCAGCGGTGCAATGACAAAAAGTTGACAATGAAATGTTCTAAACTTTATTCTAACTGGTTACTATTATATGACACTAAGCATTATAGAAAATCTGATACATGAATTAACGCGGCTTCCTGGGATCGGCAGGAAGACAGCGCAGAGGCTTGCTTTTTTCATACTCTCCATGCCCAATTCAGAGGCGCTCTCTTTGGCAGAGGCGATTCAGAAGGTCAAGGAGAAGGCGCGCTTCTGCAGACAGTGCTTCAACATCACGGAAAAAGAGATATGCGAGATCTGCAGCGATGATTCACGGGACAAAAGCAGGGTGGTTGTTGTCGAAGAGCCCAGCAATATAATCGTCATAGAAAGGGTAAAGAGTTTCCACTGCCTCTACCATGTACTGCTCGGCGCATTGTCACCCATTGACGGTATCACGCCTGAAAAGCTCAAGATACAGGAACTCCTCGACAGGGTAAAAAACAACGGCATTCAGGAAATCATAGTTGCCACAAATCCAAATACAAAAGGCGAGATTACAGCGCAGTACATAAACGAACTGCTCAGCCCCCTCGGCGTTACCGTCTCCCGTATCGCCTACGGCCTCCCGATGGGAAGCGATATAGAATTTGCCGATGAAGTTACTCTCAGCAAGGCGCTTGAAGGCAGAAGACGAATCTGAATTACTCCTTCTCCCGCCTCTTCCTTACAAATATCAGGACAATAAGCATCAGAAGGGCCAGAAGAATCAACAGGATGGTATTTAACGGCAGGACACTCTCTTCATAAACTGTCAGCGTCTGGTTTTTTTCGACAATAACATGCTGGTCCGGCATTTTGTTCCCGCTGTTTTTCTGCAGACCTGATGCAGGCCCTGTATCTGGTGTTGATGCCTTCTCAGCAGGTTCTTCCAGAAGAAACCTTTTGTCAGGTGTTGGGACCCCTTTCGACTTTTCCGCTTCCACAACATTACCTTTCTGATCAAATCGTATCGGGTTCCAGTCCTTATCATGCAGATGATACTCGCCGCGTCTCAGTTCCCATTGGCCGCAATTCTTCCAGCACTTATGGCCTCCCCTGTAATCTGTCTTGCCTGGATGGGCGATTGCGGAAAAAGGCAACAAAAACATGAAAATCAGGGATAAAACTGTCTTCATCGCAAAAGTGTATATAAAAACCAATGCACTGTCAAACAAAAACATTGAAATTGATCCCAGGCAGGCATCCATGTTTATGAATAATATGAGTTTGAAATGGTTGGATAATCAGGAAGCCATCCACTCATATCCGGGAATCGGTCGTGGCCAATATGGTAAAATAGATCAAAGATTATTATCTTAAGTTAAAGGCACAGGCAATGAGTAACGGCAGAGAAAAAAACAGCCAGCAGACAGAAGAAAAGACAGAGCTGAAGATCGGGAAACCATCCCGCTACAATGTCTTTCTTTTAAATGATGACTATACGACCATGGAATTCGTCGTCAATATCCTCGAAAGGATATTCGGGAAAAACCTCACAGAAGCAACGCAGATCATGCTCCAGGTCCATAAAAAAGGCGTTGGATTGGCAGGCGTTTATCCGAGAGAGATTGCGGAAACAAAGGTCGAAGCCGTACACAGGATGTCCAGGGAAAACGAGTTCCCTCTGAAGTGCATCATGGAGAAGAAAAATGATTAACAAAGAACTGGGAATCATCATTGAAGCAACCATACAGGACGCTAAAAGCAGGAAACACGAATACCTTACAGTCGAACATCTGCTGTATGCGATCCTGCATAATGACCTTGGCATGTCCATCATAACAAACTGCGGCGGCAACATCCAGAGGATGCTCACGTCACTTGAAATTTATTTCAGGGAAACTTTTCTGAAAAACGGGGAGAATGATAACATCACCCCTGAACCGACTATCGGTTTCCAGCGGGTGCTGCAGAGGGCCTTTAACCACATCCAGTCTGCGGGGAAGCAGGCGGTTGATTCCAGCGATATCCTGGCTGCAATTTTTCTGGAGGAGGATTCCCCTGCCGTACATATCCTTGAGGCAGAAGGCATACATCGTCTCGATGTGCTCGAATACATTTCACACGGCATATCAAAACTCACTGACAACGCATCCATCCCTGGCAGTAAGCCCGGAGCTTATCCCCATCAGGGGGACAGGGAGGTTCCGCTTGAAAACCCTCTCAGGACCTTCACTGTGAACCTTAACGAAAAGGCGGCTGAAAACAAAATCGATCCGCTGATCGGCAGGGACGCGGAACTGCAGAGGACGATCCAGGTCTTAAGCAGGAGAAGAAAAAATAATGTCATCTTTGTCGGTGAGCCCGGCGTAGGCAAGACCGCGATCGTCGAAGGCCTCGCATTGAAGATCCATCAAAAACAAGTGCCTGCGGCCCTCCAAAAAACACAGATATTTTCACTCGATATGGGTGCGCTGCTTGCAGGCACGAAATACCGCGGTGATTTCGAGGCACGACTCAAGTCAACGATCAAGGAACTGGAGGGTATACCGTACGCGATCCTCTTTATCGACGAGATCCATACAATAGTCGGGGCAGGCGCAACAAGCGGGGGTTCGATGGATGCTTCAAACATACTGAAGCCGATACTGAATTCAGGCAACCTGCGGTGCATTGGCGCAAGCACCTACGAAGAATACAAAAACTATTTTGAAAAAGACCGTGCCCTGTCAAGGAGGTTCCAGAAAATAGAGATCCAGGAACCCGGCATAACAGAAACCATACATATCCTCGAAGGACTGAGGTCCCGCTATGAAGACTTTCACGGGGTCAAATTCACCAAAGGCGCGCTCAAGGCCGCTGTTGAGCTCTCCGCTAAATACATCAACGACAAGTATCTTCCGGACAAGGCCATCGATGTGATCGACGAAGCAGGAGCGGAACTGAAGCTCTCCGAATCTTACAAGACGCATAAGACCGTAGGAACAACAGAGATAGAAAAGATCGTAGCCAGCATCGCCAAGATACCTCCGCAGACGATCTCTACCTCGGACATAAAAAAGCTCATGGAGCTCCAGGACGATCTGAAGAAGGTGGTATTACGGTCAGGATGACGCTATCTCTTCACTCACTGCGGCAATCAAGCGGATACGCGCAGGCCTCGGTTCACCTGACAGACCGATCGGTTCGTTTCTCCTGCTTGGGCCTACAGGCGTCGGCAAGACAGAGGTATCGAAACAGCTCGCCTCTGTTTTGGGCGTCAAGTTCATCAGGTTCGACATGAGCGAATATATGGAAAAACATACTGTCTCACGCCTGATCGGTGCGCCTCCGGGATACGTGGGCTTTGATCAGGGAGGCCTTCTGACAGACGCGATACGGAAACACCCTTACAGCGTCCTTCTCCTGGATGAGATCGAAAAAGCGCATCCTGACATCTTCAACATCCTGCTCCAGGTAATGGACTACGCGACCCTGACAGACAACAACGGCAAAAAAGCCGACTTCAGGAACGTCATACTGATTATGACCTCTAACGCAGGCGCAAAGGACATGGACAGGAGCGTCATCGGATTTGGCGACAGGGCAGGCGATACAAGGGCAAAGGGAAAGGACGCGATCAAACAGCCTCTTCAGTCCTGAGTTCCGGAACCGTCTCGATTCCACGATCACTTTTAACGCGCTGAATCAGGAGATCATGAAGAAGGTGGTCGACAAATTCATCTCTGAGTTCCAGCGCTCGCTCAGCAGGAAGAAGGTCCGGATCACACTTTCCAGCGAGGCAAGGACATGGCTGGCCTTAAAGGGCCATGACCAGGCCTTTGGCGCGCGTCCGCTGGCACGGCTCATACAGACAGAGATAAAGGATGTTTTGTCTGAAGAGGTGCTCTTTGGCAAACTGAGAAAAGGCGGAAAGGTCCTGATAGCTCTGGATAAAGACAGGCTCAGCTTTACCTATTCAGACAACTGATCCTGCTTTTTCTGTTGTGCGCTTATCACGAGAACCATAATGCCGGTATTTCGTTAACAGAAGATTTGCTGTTTCCTCCGCCGGCAGCTGGCCGAGGAGGACGGCCTTTTGGCTGTTGGCGGGGACCTGAGCAAAGACCGCATCCTGCTTGCCTACTCAATGGGGATCTTCCCGTGGTATTCAGACGGCTCGCCGATCCTATGGTGGTCTCCTGACCCGCGTCTTGTTCTGATACCTGAGGAACTGAAGGTCTCAAGGAGTCTCAGTCAGGTGATCAAAAAGGGAGTATTCAGTGTGACAATGGACACTGCCTTTGACAGGGTCATCAGAAACTGCGCTGAAATAAACCGCAAGAGACAGCAGGGGACCTGGATCACTGAGGAGATGATCGGGGCCTATATCAGTCTGCACTCTGCAGGCCATGCGCATTCTGTTGAAAGCTGGTACAGCGGAGAGCTCGTCGGAGGACTTTACGGCATCGCTCTTGGCAAGGCGTTCTTCGGCGAATCAATGTTCTCAATAAAGAGCAACGCATCAAAGGTGGCCTTTGTCACGCTTGTTGAAAACCTGAAAAAGTTAAATTTCAACTTCATAGACTGCCAGGTAACAACAGAACACCTCAAGAGTCTCGGGGCAAAAGAAGTCACCCGAAAAAAATTTCTGCAAATGCTGAAAAAATCGCTGTGAGAATCGTTGAATACGGAGGTCTTACGGCGCTTATATTTCCTGGACCGCGCCCTGGTTCATCTTGAGCTGTCTTTGGGCGTAACGTGCGAGTTCGAGGTTGTGCGTTATGAATATGAAGGTAATCCTCTTCTCTTCATTGAGCCTCCTGAAGAGCGACATTATCTCTGCCTCTGTCTCTTCATCAAGGTCTCCTGTAGGCTCATCAGCAAGTATCAGCTCAGGATCATTCATAAACGCCCTCGCAATAGCAACTCTCCTTTGCTGACCACCTGATAGCTGTGATGGGTACGCTTCTATTTTATCTTTCAGACCGACGATCTCAAGGTATTCTTCGGCCCGCTTAACGTCAGCCGGACTGCTGCCTGATTTGAACAGACCCGGCAGGAGCAGATTTTCTTTTGCGGTAAGAATGGGCAGAAGGCTCGCGAACTGGAACATGAAGCCTATTTTGTGAGACCGGTATTCTGAAAGACCGTTACTGTCAAGTGAATAAATGTCCGCACCGTCGAACCTTATCCTGCCTGATGTCGGCACTACTATGCCGCCGACCATAGAGAGCAGCGTTGTCTTGCCTGAACCTGAATGCCCGACAATGGATATAAACTCTCCCCTGTTTATTCTCAGGGACACATTATTTACAGCACTGATGGTCTGCTCTCCGACAGTGTAGTTCTTCACAACATTCTCTAGTTCTATCTGAGGCATTATATCATTCTCCCTTTATGACGACCAGAGGCTCCATCTTTTTAACCCTCTGGAGCGGCGCCAGCGCGCCCAGAATACATACCCCTGCCCCAAAGACGAAGCTTATCAGAGCTATGTAAATCCGTTCTGGTATGCTCAGGTCTGTAGAGAGGTTTTTGAGCATAACAAAACTCTTTCCAAGCAGCAGGGAAACAACGGTACCGGACATTATACCGACGACACTGCCGATGCTGCCGATAACAAAAACCTCAAGCAAAAAGAGCTTTACAATATGGGTCTCCTTTGCGCCGATGGCCCTCATAATACCGATCTCCCTTGATCTTTCGTTTGCGATGGCGGAAAACACGGACCATGCAAGGAACGCAGAGAGTATGGAGACCAGAAGCACCGTAAAAGAGAATATGCGGTTGATGTCTTTAAGGGCCGCAATAAGGTTCTTGCCTATGTCCTTTCTTGCTACAACGTCCACCTCGACGATCGCATCCTCGATCTTGCCCGCGACCAGATAAGGATCAGCCCCCTTTTTGACCTTTGCAAAGATGACGGATATCTGTCCGGGTTTCAAGTCCGCTTTTCCGTTTTTTAATATGTCCCCGATATTCGCCTCGTCAATAAAGATTGCAGTATCAAGCCCGGTCCCGGTCTTTTCGAGAATCCCGACCATCTTAAACATATTGCCGAACATGACAGTGTCCACTTCAGTAAGGCCGATATTGATATTAAAGGCCGACTCGTTCCCAACAATGGCCTCGCCTTTTTGAAGTCTCCTGTTGAGAGCTTTGTTCAGCCACGGACTGATAACAAAATCAGAATCCTGATTGAAAGCAACGACCACAGACTCCGGCACATCACAACAGGCGCCTGTAATGGTGGCCAGATAGGTCTGGTCCGTTACTTTATCTATGCCCTCGACCTGGCGCACCCGTTCAATAATGCCTTTATCCATATAAAAGGTCTTGACCTTGTTTTCCAGCAGAACATCCTCTGCAGCCCCCCTCGAACCGGTAGGCACGATAAGCAGGTCAGCGCCAAGCCTGTCGGAGGTGATTTTTATGCCTGAGTCAACACGTTTGACAAAAGATAATGCAAATACGAAAACTGAGACCAGCAGTCCGATTGCGACAATCAGAATCCCTGACCTTAAAGGTTTTCTTTTGAGGTTCCTGAGCGCAAGAGAAAACAGCGTGAATTCTTTTGTCATAATATTTTTATTATATAGGATTAGAAGAAGAAAATTCATACTATGCGGCTTTTGGCCGCATAGTATGAATTAAAAATACAGTGATATAATTTACTTTTTCCAGTTGGCGTCTAAGCCGCAGAGTACAGCATTCTTGTCGCCTTTGCCCATCCCCTTGTGGCAATCAAAACAGACTGAAACGGTTTTGCCTACAAGCTTTTTGGCGCTGACATCATAGAGCGCAAGCACACCGTCAGTAACTTTTAACGGTTTGCCTTCCTTGTCCATGACCGGTTTGCCTTCTGCATCGCATCCTGATGTATCAGAAGTCCTCAGGGTCAGAAGTGCATACTTGCCGTCAGGTGAAGGCATTGACATCATGGTTTTCACCATAGCCGGTTGATTTTGTCATCTTCTCATCAGCAATCTTGAGTGTAGCGGCATCAAGCAGATAGAACCTGTCGCCGCCTGACTGGAATATATACTTGTCATCAGTGCTGAAATACTGCCTGAAGGTGATGGTCTTTGAAGGCTCACCGGTAAGTGTGGCCTTGGCAAGGACCTTCCATTCACCCTTATCAAGCGCAGGGAGGTCTACCAGAATCAGGTCCTGTTTGCCGTTCATCTTTCCGTCTTCGCCCTTCATGGTGACTGCAACCAGGAATTTCTTCAGATCATTAGAGTTGGTGCCGTGGACAAACTGATAGGTCCCGGCCTTATATCCGATGTCGCTTATGAACATCCTGTGCTTCTTGTCGAGTGTCTTCTTGTCAAGCACATCGATATAACCCTCACTGCCCATGAAAACAGGCATATAGTTATTTTTGGACTGCCCTGAAGCGCAATAAAGCGGTCCGGTCTTGCCAGGCGCCCTTGGATCAGGGTCCATAGCAACGTCCTTTATCACCTTGCCGGTCTTCAGGTCGGATTTGCCGACATGCTGCTTGCCGTCTTTGTCCAATGCGTATGTCGACCAGAAAAGCACATTGCTGTCATTGGCATCGATACGAGCATCGTGGGTCTTATGGGTGGCCGTCGTCCCGATATTCACCATGTCAAGACTATTTACCTTAATCGGGTTCTCAGAGTTGTTCGGATCAACCGTCACATCAGCCTTTGCAAAATGACCGCCGTGCCCTGCTACATAAACTGTTGCTGTATAAGCCTTTCCGGCCATAACTGTAGGTGTTTTGGAATCTACTGTGGTAAAGGCAAGGTATCCGCCAAAGGCAACTGATACAATCAAAGCAATAAATAATATTTTCTTCATATTTTCTCCCCGTAAACAGCTTTTTTAGAATTCTTCGAAAAAGAGATTATTATCTTCCATTGCAAATTTAAACACTATGTTCCTATTTCTCCACCTCCTTTTTATATATCTTCTTGATTCTATTGAATCTTTTAATACTTCATATACTTATTAAGCATTTTGACCGAAGCTGTTTGTCAACTTCAAATTCTAACTTTAGAAGACTTATGCACTACAGAAATAGAAAACTTATGATAGGGGTACGTCAGCGGAAAACAATAAAGAAACCAGACAGGGCAGATTAGAAGTTCTGCCCTGTTTATGATCAATTCTGTTAGGTATTAAAGACCAGGTAATGTTAATAAGGCAGTACGGTATCGTAATTCACAAGAGCACGTGCAATATCATCTGTGCTCATTTGCTCGAAATTGTTTTCAGGGTTGTTGGAATATATTTTGACATCGAGATCATTGCAGGTCTCGACATTCAGGCTGACAGCTTCATCGCTATCATCAAGTTTATTGTCCATGACAAAGACATTTACCTCGTCATCTTCAAGGGTTAGCCCTACAGCCATCCTGAATGCTTCTGCCTGTCTGTCCCTGACCATCACAGCAATTTTCTTCGACATAATACATCCCCCTTCACACAATTTTTTCTGAAATTACCAAACAACATTACCTTTTTAAGGCAAATGTTTTATATCACACTAATTTATGCTTAGTCAATATATATCTGCCGGTAGTTTCCATAGTAATTCCATATGGAATATATCTTTCATTTACTACATAATACAAAAATGGATAAATTTATTTCAGTCGTAATTCCAAACTACAACAGCAGCAAAACAATCGGGAAATGCCTTAATGCTGTGCTGTCATCAAAATATGACTGTTTTGAGGTCATTGTCGTAGATGATGCCTCCTCTGACAGCTCTGTTGATATAATCAGTAAATTCCCCTGCAGACTGATAAGACTCGAAAAACACGCAGGGGCATCCAAGGCCAGAAACACCGGGGCAGAAGAAAGCTCCGGTGAAATCATCTTCTTCATCGATGCCGACTGCATTGTGTCGGAAGATACGCTTTCCCTCGTTCATAAGGCTATTACAGCTCAGAAAAACACTGTTATCGGCGGAAGTTATACTCCATTGCCCTATGACAGCAATTTTTTCAGCGTATTTCAATCTGTATTTATCAATTATTTTGAACTGAAGCGGAAGGAGCCTGATTATATCGCTACACATTCCATGGCAATAGAAAAAAGTATTTTCGAAAAAAACGGCGGGTTTCCTGAAAAGTTTCTGCCTATCATAGAAGATGTAGAATTCAGCCACAGGCTCCGGAGGTCCGGATATAAGCTTCTCATGGCCCCGGACATACTTGTCAGGCATATATTTAATTTTACGCTCAGAAAGTCGCTCAGAAATGCCTTCAGAAAATCACGCTACTGGGTCATGTATTCACTGGGCAACAGGGATGTATTCAAAGACTCCGGGACAGCGTCACAGGAACTGAAAATCAATGTCCTTTCGTATTCCCTGATCATGCTTTCCCTGCTGCTTTACTCCTCCTTTACCAACAGGATTTTTCTTATATTGCCCCTGATAACAGCCTGCTTCAATCTTTACATAAACAAAAATTTATTGAGAGCTTTTTACCGTGCAAAAGGTGCTTTTTTTGCCATACTGGCTTCACTTTATTACACCCTTATCTATCCCCTGGCTGTAGGTGCAGGATCTTTTACCGGCATGATACAATATTACAGAAATTCGGCCAGGAGATAAACTCGGAATAATGTATTCTCCGTTCAGACATATAAGTTCTATTTTCCGGAAAAAAAGGCCCATCCACCTGACGTTCTTTTTGACCAGAAGATGCAACGCAAAATGTCCGTTTTGCTTTTATCTGAAGACAGATACTAATAGCGTTACACAAAACACAGAGCTTTCCCTGGATGAAATAGAGAAGATTTCAGGATCAATGGACTCGCTTCTCTGGCTCGCCTTTTCAGGAGGTGAGATATATCTCAGGGAAGACCTTGTTGAAATAAGCAGGATCTTCTACAGGAACAACAAACCTGCTGTCATGCTTTTTCCGACAAACGGCCTCCTTCCTGAACTGATAAGAGACAGGACAGAACAGGTCCTCAAACAGTGTCCTCAGAGCATCATCGCAGTCAAGCTTTCCATGGACGGGCTCTACCAGGACCACGACGCACTGAGAAATACACCCGGCAGTTTTGAAAAAACCATGGCAACCTACCACCTGCTCAAAGGACTCCTTGACGCTTATCCGAACTTTGAACTCGGCATCAATACAGTATTCTGCTCTGAAAACCAGGAAAAGATGGATGAAATTATAGATTTTGCAAACAGCATGGAAGGTATAAAGACCCACACCATCTCCCTGATACGCGGGAATCTCTCGGACAGGAGCTTTAAAAACATTGATTACAGGAAATATTGTCACGCAATAGAAAGACTTGAGAATAACCTGAAGGCTGACATATCGAGCATCTACAGATTCAAAGGCGCCAAGATCAAGGCAGCACAGGACATTCTTCAGCGACGCCTTATTAACCGGACGATGCTCGATCAAAAAAGGCTTATACCCTGTTACGCAGGCAGATTGAACCTTGTTATCTCGGAAAGCGGTAATGTCTATCCGTGCGAGATCCTGACTGAAACTTTCGGAAATGTGAAGGACTTTGATTATGATATGAGAAAGGTGATCCGGTCGGATAATGCAAAAAAAATCATTGATTCGATCATGAATAAGAAATGTTATTGCACTCACGAATGCTATTTTATGACCAATATCCTTTTTAACCCCTCGCTCTATCCCGCACTTGCAAGGGAATATATACAACTTTAATATTATTGCAGAATATTTTGTCCGTACAACGTGCGCCTTCAGCCGGTTGGACATACGCTATTGCAGAAACGACCAGAAGCCCGCTTCTCATACGTCTTAGCAAAAAAACTGTACCTTTATATTACCTGCTGATTTACCACGTTGACAACTATGATGGTTATGCTAAATATCAATAGACTTTCATCTGTACGGTTCGAAGATTTTATGTATGAAAAGGCAACGATCCAGGAAAAGATAACCTTAACGGTGCATAAAAACCGATCATACAGCACGTTGAAGGAAACAGGGGCTTGGTGCACGCCAAGCCCCTGTGAAGATAATGCATTGATAAGTCAGTTCAATTTCCGTGACAGAGAGTGTTGTTAAAGCATCCGGCCGTACCTGGATTGGTGTTTCTGTGGCACTGGGCGCATACCGGCGCATTACCGGGATCTGTTGTAGTGTGCCTGTATGTATCGCCAGGCAGCCAGGCTGACGGATGAGGCGCGGCTATGCCGTGACACGATTGACATGCAACCCCCGCAGTACCACCGCCGAAGCTCGCCCCGTGACAGGCCTCACAGTAGAGGAATCCGGTTGTTGCTCCAGGAGCAGCCTTGGCCACAGGACCGTGGACTGTTGGAGTGGGCCAGTTGGGCGGATGTACCCCAACCACACCGTGGCAAAGAGTGTTGTTAAAGCACCCCGGTGTGCCTGGATTGGTGTTTCTGTGGCACTGGGCGCATACCGGCGCATTACCCGGATCTGTTGTAGTGTGAACATAGGTATCTCCCGGCAGCCAGGCTGACGGATGAGGCGCGGCTATGCCATGACACGATTGGCATGCAAGCCCCGAAGTACCACCGCCGAAGCTCGCTCCGTGACAGGCCTCACAGTAGAGGAATCCGGTTGTTGCTCCAGGCGCAGCCTTCGCCACAGGACCGTGGACTGTTGGAGTGGGCCAATTAGCCGGATGAGGACTGACATTCACCGTGACAGAGCGTGTTGTTAAAGCAACCCGGTGTGCCTGGATTAGTGTTTCTGTGGCACTGTGCGCATACCGGCGCATTCAACGCATTAGTTGTAGTGTGGGTGTATGTATTTCCCGGCAGCCAGGCTGACGGATGAGGCGCGGCTATGCCGTGACATGATTGACATGCAACCCCCGAAGTACCGCCGCCGAAGCTCGCTCCGTGACAGGCCTCGCAGTAGAGGAATCCGGTTGTTGCTCCAGGCGCAGCCTTCGCCACAGGACCGTGTACTGTTGGAGTGGGCCAGTTGGGCGGATGTACCCCCACCGCACCGTGGCAAAGAGTGTTGTTAAAACAACCCGGAGTTCCCTGGTTCAAAGTGTGGCACTGGGCGCATACCGGCGCATTACCGGGATCTGTTGTAGTGTGAACATAGGTATCGCCCGGCAGCCAGGCTGACGGATGAGGCGCGGCTATGCCATGACACGATTGACATGCAACCCCCGAAGTACCACCTCCGAAGCTCGCTCCGTGACAGGCCTCACAGTAGAGGAATCCGGCTGTTGCTCCAGGCGCAGCCTTCGCCACAGGACCGTGGACTGTTGGAGTGGGCCAGTTGGGCGGATGTACCCCCACCGCACCGTGGCAAAGAGTGTTATTAAAGCACCCCGGCGTGCCTGGATTGGTGTTTCTGTGGCACTGGGCGCATACCGGCGCATTACCCTGATCTGTTGTAGTGTGAACATAGGTATCTCCCGGCAGCCAGGCTGACGGATGGGGCGCGGCTATGCCATGACACGATTGACATGCAACCCCCGCAGTACCACCGCCGAAGCTCGCTCCGTGACAGGCCTCACAGTAGAGGAATCCGGTTGTTGATCCAGGCGCAGCCTTCGCCACAGGACCGTGGACTGTTGGAGTGGGCCAGTTGGGCGGATGTACCCCCACCGCACCGTGGCAAAGAGTGTTATTAAAGCACCCCGGCGTGCCTGGATTGGTGTTTCTGTGGCACTGGGCGCATACCGGCGCATTACCCTGATCTGTTGTAGTGTGAACATAGGTATCTCCCGGCAGCCAGGCTGACGGATGGGGCGCGGCTACACCGTGACAGGATTGACATGCGACCCCCGCAGAACCGTCGTCAAAGTTCGTTCCGTGACATGCCTCGCAATAGAAGAATCCTGAGGTTGATCCAGGAGCAGCCTTCGCTACAGGCCCGTGGACTGTCGGAGTCGGCCAGTTGTCCGGATGCACCCCGACAGCACCATGGCAAAGAGTGCTGTTAAAGCACCCAGGTGAAGTTCCATCAGGCGCCGGAATAAATGGCGGAAGATCGGAAGCAGCGTCCGCAGGTAATTTGTTCCTGTGGAAATGGCAATTCGAGCAGACAGGTGCATTGCCGGGATCGGTCGTAGAATGTGTGTGAGCATCATCAATCAGCCAGGCATTAGGATGCGGAGAAGGCTCTGGGCCATGGCAGCCAAGGAAACAGGTAGGGCCAAAGACCCCGCCGCCAAAAAATGGGGCATTGGGGGTGCCGTGGCAGACCTGGCATACAGAGAATCCACTCTCATTGCCTGGAGCCATCTTTGCGCGTGCCCCGTGAGAGGCCGGCCTCTTCCATGCATCTGTATTGGGGTGAGCGATAGGAGCCCCGTTGGATGAATTGTGGCATTTGGCGTTAAAACAGCTGACATCTGAAGTCCCCCCCTGCAATACAGGGTCGCTTCCATGACATTTTTCACATAACCCAGGGTCGGAGAAAAACGTCTTGATGAACTCGCCCCCATGTACCGTAACCCAGTTGTCAGTATGTTTGCCTGTGTCAGGATTTATGCCCGAACTTGCATTTGAGCCGCTGCTGCATCCTGCGACGGTAATGAGAAGAGCCATTAATATCGCAATAATCGGCCACCTGTTATTTATCTGTGACATGTTAGACACCTCCGGTTGTTATTACGGCCATGGCACTTGAAGCAGGGTGCCGGGTTGATCTTTCCATCGATCTGATGCTGGGTAAGGTAGTCCCCCCTGTGTGGCATCGATCTTGCCGGAGAGCCTTTATATTTATCGCTTGGTGCAATTTCTTCCTTGTGGGCATGACAGTCTGCACAAAAAGATTCTTTATGGCACATAACACAGACATTTCCCTGCTGTGCAGCTATTAATTTATGTCTGGTAATAAAATCAGATGAATGGTCTAAAGCGTCCCTGCCGTCTTTGTGGCACTCGCTGCATATGACCGGGGCCGTTACATCCATAGGATGCCACTTGGAGATGCTCTTCTCAGGGGCACACGCATAAACCACCGGTATAAGAACCAGGAGTATGAAAAGTATAAAATTCTTCAGCGCTGCATGTATCATTGGTTACACCCCCTTCTTTGCCTGCGGCATTATGTTGAATTTGTAGATAAGCTTAAAAAATCCCCTGATATCTTTGTCATAATAAGGATTTCTGGAGTATACGGCATCGGCCTCCAGCCTGAACTGTTTTGACACGTCGTAGCCAACCATGCCCGAAACCGAAGTGGCGGTATCTCGTCCGTTGATCTCCTCGTCGTAAGTCACGAAAAATGAATCCAGAACAACATCGAATTTACCGGTACGGTTATGCACATAGGCCCTGTATTCATTATATTTCAACCGCTCGTTATCGCCCTCCATTCTATGGAATCCAAGACCTAAACTGGTCGGTTCAAACACCTTATAGGTCAGCTTCCCACCATAATAATTAGCAGAGCCGGCAATATCATAACCGAAATTCTTATAGTCGGCCGCCAATGAAAGTTTGCTGTTTATGGTGTATTCAGCTTCCGCTCCGATAATTAGCGCCTCCTCCTCAGGGTCTATCATGTCAGGTCTAAATCTGAACGCCCCCGAAGTAGCCGCAGAAAAAAAGGTCTCATAATTAATCCACGACACCGTTGGAGTTATCCTAAATCCGCTGAAAGGCCCGAGAGCGAGCTTATAGGAATGCTCCAGCCATCCCGATTGCTCCGAGCTGTAAGAGGATTTGCCGAACAGTTGGACCTTATTGACCGGCCTGTACCAAAAGTCTACCCCTTCCTCTTCCCTATCAAAGGAACCGTCGCCGTTTTCCCTGAGATAGGAAAACCCGATTTCGTAAAGGTTGCGGATTCCGTGGCTCACGCGTGCCCCGTAGATGAAGTCACCGTTGCCATCGAGAAAATCAGTTTCCACAGGGCTTCCTGCATAACCTGAAACAGCAAAGCCACGCTGAAGATCGGTCTTTGCATATATGCCGTCGACATGCTCAGCAGCTACTCCCTCAAATACCATCAGACGTCCAAGGTTTACTATTGTGTTGCTTGTGTCCCTGCGAAAACTGAGGTAGGCGTATTGGAGGTCTCCGTCAAATCTCTTGTCAAAGCTCTTGTCCGCCAAGTCCTGCGAGAGCCATCCACCGAAATGAAAGGAGACATCATACCGCCCTATCCCCTCGAGCTGGAAATCAAGATATTCATAAAGGGGAACGAGGTTTGAATTATCAAAGGCCTCCCTGTCCAGCAGGTAGGTCTTCGATTCACCGGATAGCGTAACGGCTGACGCGATCACCGGCGATAAAGCCAGAAAACACACTACTACAACTGCGCGAAAGAAACTTCCCATGTCTAAATCCCTCCTCTCGTGATTTTGTCAGATCAATTTCTCAAATATATATGTATAACAACTTGCCTTAAAGGCATTATATCAACTCACTAATATTTGTCAACTCTGAATAGATGCAAATTCTTTAGTGAAAAAAAAGGTCTTTTTATGCACAAAAAAATAAGTAAAGCGAAATCGACAGTCCTTTATTGAGAAAAATTATGCAACTGGCCGACGTAATTAATAAATTTCAGACAAATCAGACCAGAATAAGGCGGGGTATATCTGCAGTTTTTGTTACACGGTGGGCAAAAAGATTCCGGACAATCCGGGATGAAACTTTCAAGGCGTTATAAGACTTTGTGCCGGGCTGTCCAGAACTATCGTCCCATCTCTTCCGGTCCAGCCGCGGCACGGCAGAGACGGGTTTCCGCTTCTTGTCATCGAGCGTTGGGAAACGTTAAATCTTTCTCTCGAAAAGTTCTGCAAGCAGTTGAAGATGTTTCTTTTCCTCTTTTGAAAGCTGATCAAAGACCTGTCTGGACTTATCATCCTTCATCTGTCGACTCATTTTGATATAAAGATCATAAGAGTTAGTTTCAAGGGCCATAGATAATTCAAATATTGCTTCTGAGTTTTTACCTTTTACCCATTTCAGGGCCTCGCTGACGCGCATTCCGCCTTCCATGATATCGCCGGTTGCTTCGGCTGGGATAATCGATCCCGGAAAACCCTGTCCTGGTTCCTCACCGGCAAACGTCTTGTAGAGCTTGACCAGCGAGGCTTTGTGATGCTCTTCGGCGGTGGTAAGGTAGCGAAACAGTTTCTTTGTCCCTTCATCAGCAACCAGCGCCGGAATCTCTGAATAGAACCTCCTTGAGCCTTCCTCCAGCATCCATGCAAGCGCTATGAACTCTTCCGGCTTGCCTGCAGTGGTAAAGTAGGCTATGCCCGCATCAGGAAGACCCTCAGCCACACCGCCTTCCCACGCGCGAATACCTCCCTCCATACTGTAAACATTCTTAAGCCCTTCTCCCTCTAAAAGCGACGCAGCAGCACGACTGCGGACACCTGAGCCTCAATAGGTTATCGTAGGTTTATCAGGATCAAGTTCCTGAATGTGTTCACGGAGTTCTCCGACAGGGATAAGGCGTGCGCCAGGGATATGCCCTCTCTCATACTCTTTCGGCTGACGCACATCAACAAGATTATACTCATCAGGATTTTTGTTTTTTAAAAATTCCCTGACCTCTTCAGCGGTCATAGACACTTACAGGTTTAAAATAATCGGCTATTCCCACCCGTCACCTCTCCATATTAAAACTATCTTTAAAACAGGCATATCAAACAAGTATTGCTACAGTAACTCCGGCGCCCCCTTCAGTCTGTTCACCCCGTCTGAAATTCGCCACAAGGGGATGTCCTTCGAGATGCTCTCTGACAGCGCGGGCCAGGAGTCCCTTTCCTATTCCATGGATAATAACAACCTCATGAAAACCAGCCAGCGCCGCATGGTTGAGAAACGGCTCCAGCTTTGAGATAGCCTCATCAACCCTTAATCCTATAAGTTTTATTCTCGTCGCAGCTTCCTCATCCGGGGTCCCGGAATTGACAGTAGCGGCCTGACTCAAAGAAAGACCCGTTCCTTTCTTTTTGCCGGTATCAGAAATCGGCACTTCAATCTCCATATTCCCGGCCCTTACCCTTACCCTGTCATGCCGTGGCAAAACCTCTAAAACAGTAGCATCGTAACCAAGAGACCTTACAAAAATAACATCTCCCTTCGCGATTTCTTCTGTTTTGAGGGACTCCACCATGACCTCTTTCAAATCTCCTGCGTTCTTCATGCAAATGCTTCTGCGCCTTTTCAGCCTGTTTTATTTCTTCACGGATTTTTTCCTTATCCATCTTCTTCATCTCATCAAGCTGCAGATGCAACTGTCTTTTCAGGTTCGAGACAATATCCGAGGCCTCCCTGTATGCATTTTCAAGGACCTCGTTCTCTTTCAGCCGGGCCTTCGCTGTTTTTTCTTCAAGCTCTATCTCTTTTCTCTCAATTTCCGTCTGCCTGCGGTCCAATTCAGCAAGGGCCTTTTCATATCTCGCCCTTTTTTCGTTCAGGTCGGCTATCAGGTTGTCAAACTCGATACTTATTCCGCCAAGCAGTTCCCTGGCTGCCTCGAGTACACTGCTCCGGCAGGCCATATTTCTTTGCGATATCAAGGGCATGTGATTGGCCGGGATCTCCCATCCTCATCCTGTACAAAGGGGTCAAGGACTTCTGGTCAAATTCCATCGACGCGTTCATCATGCCTGCTGTCCTGTGCACAAACCCCTTTATCCCGGTAAGGTGCGTTGTGGCAAAAACCAGCGCCCCTCTCTGCTGCACCTCTTTTAAAACAGCGCAGGAAAGCGCTGCCCCTTCATCAGGATCAGTGCCTGTGCCAAGCTCGTCGATAAGCACCAATGTGTTTTCATCCGCATTCCGGATGATCTCCGAGATATGGGACACATGTGCGGAAAATGTGGAAAGACTGTTTTCTATGGATTGTTCGTCGCCGATATCAATTAGCAGTTTATCTATGAGGGGAAAAACCGACGAGGAATCAGCAGGGACCGGCATCCCTGAAAGGGCCATGACTAAGAGCAGCCCTATGGTCTTTAACGCGATAGTCTTCCCTCCTGCATTGGAACCGGTTATGACCATTACAGTGTTGTCTCCGCCCAACGTTACATCAAGAGGAACCACCTTTTGGTCCGGACCGGACTTAAGAAGGGCCAAAGACAACAGAGGATGTCTTCCCTGCACAAGATGAATCTTGCCGGAATCCAGGATCAGGGGAATCTGCATTTGCATGAGGTCAGAAAATCCGGCGATACAATGAAGGAGATCGAGCTTTATAATAATTTCATAATCTTCAGCAATCTCATCTGCGCTCTCCCTGATCCGCGTTGACAGATTCCTCAATATGCGTATCTCTTCTGCTTTTTCCTCTGCAATGATGTTTTCCAGTTCGTTGGACTGATGCAATATTCCGAGGGGCTCTACAAAAGCAGTTTCACCTGACTTGGAAACATCATGCACAACGCCCGGCACCTGCCCCTTGGAATCCATCCTGACAGGAATGACCCACCTGCCTGCCCTCTTTGTAATAAAATCATCCTGGAGAAATACCGCGGTCCTGCTGTCACGTGTCATCTCTTCAAGGCTTTTCTGGATATTGTTTTCAATCCTTCTTTTCTGGCCCCGCAGGCTTGAAAGCAGCGCTGAAGCCGTATCAAGAATATTCCCCTCAGCGTCAATCGATTTTCTGAGCTGTTTCAGAATATCGGGGTGACCAGTAAGGCCACCTGCCAGGTCCCTTAAAAAAGAAAGTTCAGGGTCCTCCATTATCTGGACTGCTAACTCAGAGGCAATAGTTAAAACAGGGACAAAGGCAGAAAGCTCAACTGCTTCGAGGACCGCTCCTTCAGGCCTTGCCCTCCTGATGAAATGTGAAATATCCGAAAATGCTGACAGTTTCAGCGCGTTGCCTTCCTGAGAGATTCTGCGGATCTCCTGTATCTGGCCGAAACGACTTTCGATCTCCTTCACGGTTTTGGAAAGGGCGAATGTTTACTACCGCTTCTTTCGTGCCTTCGCTGTGGGCAAACGCAGATATGACCGTCAGAAGCTTATGAAATTCCAAAAGAAAAAGGCTGTTGTCTTTTATCATGGCAAAATTATGTTCACCTCAAAATGTGAAAGACTGTTAGTCCTTCTGAGATATTCTTTGTTAATACAATTCTTTGTTATTTTAACAATTTCAACCCACTCAAAGCAGGTTTTCTTTCCAGGGATTATGGCATACTAAATTACCCTGACTTCCATTATAATTATCTACTTTATCCGGGAATTCCCTTCCATCAGCTTCTATCTCATTTTAACAATTTCGATATGTTCAAAACAGGATTTTATTTCCATGCCTTGCATGATTAAGCCTGTTTTCCTCAAGTACAGTTTGACTGAGTTAACCGATTACCAAAGCCTTTTTCGAAGGTCTGGTACAAAGACAAGACCATGGGAGACTATCCCGTGGTAGGGCTAACCTGGAAGCAGGCTGTAATATATTGTCGATGGATAGGGGAAAGATTGCCGTCAACAGCTGAATGGGAAAAAGCCGCTCGAGGGACTGCCGGAGTAATATACCCATGGGGTAACATATGGGACGCCAAAAAAGCGAACTGGGACGAAGGAGGAAAGCTGGATGGTTACAAAAAAATCGCGCCTGTAGGGCGCTTCCCTGAAGGGGCCTCTCCCTATGGTGTAATGGATATGGCAGGAAATGTTCGGGAATGGGTTGACAATTTTATTCTCAAGGGAGGTTCCTGGTACAGCAATCCGGTTTCTCTCCGTTCGGGTGATCCAGGCCATGAATATATTGTTGAAAGAGACGACGATATGGGCTTCAGATGCCTCAAAAATATTCCTTAATGGTCATATCCCCAAAGAAGAATACAATGTTTTTTTCATAGCCTTTTTTTTTGTAAAAACATCACGTTAAAACCTCATCCAACCCCGCAAAAAATAAATTCAATATCAGCACAAATCCTGATATACTTTTTTCATAAGGAGGAAAAACTATGGACAGATTGATTATCGCGGTTGATTTAGGTCACTTTAAGGCGTATAAAGTATCAACAGACTCTCCCGGAAGCCCGAAAATACAACTGGTGGAAAGTTATGATTCCATCGAAGGACACGGAAAATTAAGCGAAAAAGTTAGTGACGGCGCAGGAAGATTCGGTCAGGGTGGGGGAAAAAACGGCGCTGCAAAAGGCTACGGCGAACCCCACAATATTGAGTTGGAGGCAGAAAAAAAGGCCGCAAAGCTGATCGCAAAAGATATTGTTGCCATAATCGGGAGGGAAGGAATAAAAAAATGGTGGTTTGCGGCTGCCAATAAATTGAACAGCCTCATCATGGAAAACCTTGATCCGGATATAAAGGCAAAGATAGACAAGAATATCAATTCAAATTTAACAAAAACAAATAAATCCGAGATCCTGAAGCATTTTCAATAAATAGAAAGAATTGCGTTATCGAAAAAATAAAATGTATGTTACCCCCTTGACAGCTTATGCAAAGGGTGATAGTCTGTGATTAAAGAAGAATATATAGACCCTGGATTAGGGTAACCAGAGAACTGGAATTAAGAAAAAAGGGAGCCAGGTTTTAGCTGTGGTGAGCAGGCCTCCAGCAGTAAGGAGGAAGCCTAAAGCATCTAACGAGGCACCCACTTATAAAAGTGTCATGGTTGCACTAGCCCAGGGTATATTTTTATCAATAAACTGCAGTATCGAACATATTCCTGAATAAGTATAGCTACTCACCGGAGCAGTTATGCTCTCACTGATACAAAAAAACTATTCTCCTGAAAATTTCACGAATTCCGTTATCGCATTCAATACCAGAAGACTTCCTTTATAGAGGTCTTTGAGGAGAATATATTCCTCATTGGAGTGGACCTTCTGCATGCCTGTCGAAAGATTGATGGTCTTTATTGCCTGCTTGTTGAATATATTGGCATCCGACCCTCCTCCTGTAATCACATGTGACGGTGTTATCCTGCAGCTTTTAGCCACACCATCCATAAACTGCAGGAAACTGTCAAATTCATCGATCCTGAATGATTTATATTCCTCATGCTCTGAAATCTTGATTCCGGCCTTGTTTTTTTTCACAATTCTCCTGGCTGTATCGAAGATATCCCGCTTGATATTTTGAAGAGTTTTATCGTCATGGCTTCTCAGTTCGCCGTTAATGACAACCTCCTTCGGCACGACATTCGTTGCTGTGCCGCCTTTGATTATGCCGATATTGGCGGTTGTCTCCCGGCTTATCCTTCCATTGGGGACAGCAGAGATGACTTCAGCAGCAACCCGTATCGCATTGATTCCTTTTTCCGGTTCAATACCCGCATGTGCGGCCTTGCCGATAATCCTCATTTCATAGGTAATATGCGTCGGCGCTGCAACAACCAGTTTCCCAACACTCCCGCCTGAGTCCAGTACAAGGCCGTACCTGCTCCTGATACTTTTAAAATCCAGGTTCTTGGCTCCAAACAGGCCCTTTTCCTCAGCCGAGGTAAAAACAATCTCGATGTCACCGTGCGGCAAATTCATCTCCTGCAAGACAGAAAGCGCCTCCAGTATCTGTGCAAGAGCGCTTTTGTCATCAGCGCCAAGCACCGTGTTTCCTGTTGAACTTACCCTGTCAGCCTGAATACTGAACTGAATCCCTTCTGTAGGCTCAATGGTATCCATATGACCGCTTAGAAGAAGGGACTGAACTCCGGGAGCATTCCCCTTTTTAAAGGCGATTAGATTGAAAGATTTATCATATTTCTGAATAGTGACCCTGCAGCCTCTTTCCCTCAGCTTTTTCACCAGCAGCGCCCCTATTTCTTTTTCGAGAAATGAAGGGGAATTTACCTGAAGCAGCTCAGTAAAGGTTTTCAGAAGCCTTTCTTTGTTGATATCAGCCAGTATCATGTTTCCTCCTGAACACGGCATTTACGAATTATTATTTATTATAATGCAATCAGCCTTCGTGGCGATATGCAACAAGACAAGGTTTTGCTATACTGTTAACAGGCATTTTTTCATAAGGAGAACTTTATATGGACACGATGGATGCATTATTTTCAAGGAGGAGTATTCGTAAATATACCACAGGACCCATAACAGAAGAAGTCCTCAGGGAAATACTGGAGGCAGCGATGAGCGCACCTTCAGCAGGCAATCAGCAGCCGTGGCATTTTGTTATTATCAATGACCGGAAAATTCTCGATTATATCCCTTCATTTCATCCTCACTCTCAGATGCTGAAAGAAGCACCTGTTGCCATCCTTGTCTGCGGCGACCTTACGCTCGAAAAACATATCGGCTACTGGGTCCAGGACTGTTCTGCTGCCACGGAAAATCTCCTGCTTGCAATACATGCAAAGGGATTGGGAGCTGTCTGGCTGGGCATATTCCCTCGGGAAGAAAGGGTTGAGGGTCTCAGAAAACTACTTGATATCCCGGACCATGTAATACCATTATCCCTGATACCGGTCGGTTATCCTGCCGAGTCAAAGCCGCCGAGGCCCGACCGCTACAATGTCAATAAAATACACCATAACAGATGGTAGCCAAAATATGTAGCATGCTTTGAAATGTATCATACTTTCCCCTGGAGGTTGCTGTTGATGAAAAAAGATAAAATGCCTGTTGTGCCGCCAGAGAGAAAAGGCACTATCCGCCAGGAGATAATTACATTGCTGGAGGAAAGTCAGTTTCTCACTGCAAAAGACGTTTCTGCAGAGGTCAGGATACCTGAAAAAGAAGTATACGGACATCTTGAGCATATACAGAAATCGCTCAGCAAAACCGGGCAGCATCTCAATATTAAACCAGCCGAATGCCTGAAATGCGGTTTTGTTTTTACAAAACGTGACAGGCTCAAAACTCCGGGAAGATGCCCTGTATGTCATGAAGAACATATACAGGAGCCCCTTTTTTCGATCACTGTTTCATAGCGCATTAAGAAAAATCAGGACTCAAAGTGAGGGGGGCTCGTAGTCTTTCTTCCTGAACAGGTCGCTCTTTGTCCATATCCAGAAGAGGCTTCGCAGACTTTTCAAAGGCAACAGAAAAATCATGAAGACTTCTTAATTCAAGGAGTTTTTTGAAAATAAAAGAAGGTCTGGAATAAAATCGTTTAAATGCTATCTGCCGAAGCTTCAATATCTCATTCTCTGGTCATAGTATAGGGGATAAATGCAGCACCCTGGTAGGTAAAGTCAGAAAGCTCGTCAGACATTGTCCCGTATTTTTCAAGGTTATCATAGAGATAGGTGCCGGGAAACGGAGTGATGGCATGGAAGTTGGCCATATCAGGATTAAGGGCTATCGCAAAATCTATAGTCTGAAGCCCCTCTTCAAAGGTTTCGCCGGGGATGCCGAACAGAAATGGCGTATTGACCTTTATCCCCACATCCTGTGCAGCCCTGACAGCATTTCTGATCTGCTCCAGAGTCGTACCTTTTCGTATTGCATTGAGATTTTTCTGTACCCCGCTCTCAGCGCCGAAGAGTATCGCCCAGCATCCTGCGTCCTTGAAAGCCTGAAGCAAAGGCTTGTCCACCTGGTTGACACAGGCAGAGGCAAACCAGGTAAAATCCAGGCCTCTTGCCTTTATCCCCTTGGCCAGACTCATCGCCCTGTCATAATCAGCGGCCAGGGTATCGTCAATGAATTTTATCTCCCGGTATCCCTGCTCAATGCAGTATTCTATCTCTGCCAGTACATTCTCGACACTACGGTAACGAATTCCGCTCTTTCTGTCTTTGTCTATCTGAAAGCAGTAAATGCATCTTCTGTTGCAACCCCTTGAGGTCATCAGTACTGCAACAGGTTTTCTTTTATACGTGGCCGGAGGAGGGATATATTTGTTCGAATCTCCGAGAAGCTCCCGTGCAGGAAAGGGCAGAGAATCAAGATCAGTGATCAAAGGCCTCTCAGGATTTCTTATGATCCTTTCGCCATCACGGTAGATTACGCCATTTACTCCATCGAGGCCTTTGCCGCTTTCCAGCCTCTCAACGATTTCCAGTGAGGCCATCTCTCCTTCTCCGTATACAATTGCATCAAAGGATTTTCCCCCGTCTGCAAGACAGGCCTCCTGCATGGCGATAGGATAAGGGCCGCCGGCACAGATAAAGACATTATTCTGAAATATTTTTCTGAAATCAGCAGCCGTCTTCTTTGCCTTTTTCCAGCCGAAGGTTGTCGAATAGATGCCTATGAATCCGGGATTGAAATCCTTCAGGTCCCTGAGTATCTGCTCATGGGTTGTGAATGCACCGTTAAAGAACCTGACGTCATGGCCTGCCTTCTGAAGCACGGCAGCGACATATAAGGTCCCCAGCGGCTGCCAGTAATTTATCTGTGAACTTGCTGTCTTTGACGAGAAGATATCTTCAGGTACCCAGGCAGGTATTACCAGTGCGCATTTCATTACAGATTTACCTCGTTTCAGAAATTCAGGAGTCAACAGACAGTGTTTCGACAAAGCCGGTCTTTTCAAAAATCTCAGAGAGTTCCTTCACGTCTTCATTTTCCTTCTGACTTTTGACTGCTGACTTCTGACTTCTTTTCTTTATTATCTTTTCCGCGGTTTCAATGCCGGATTCTATTGCATGGTCCATATTATAGTACCTGAACATTCCGCCCCTGCCTGCTATATGAAGGTTCCTGAACCTCGCCGAGATAATCATATATCTCATCGCAGAGCCTTTCATATCCAACCTCAAACAGGGGATACGCCTTCGGGGCCCTGACCACTGCACTGTCAATGACCTCGTCCCTCTTAATAAAACCGAGGGCTTCAAGGTTATCAATAGTGATATTCGTCAGCATTTCATCTGTCGAGTTCCAGATCTGATCACCCCTGAAACTGAAGAATTCCATCACGATTATAGTTTTGCCTTCAGGGGCCATTTTCCCGCTCCAGTTGGTCGGCTCGTGTATTCTCCCGAAGGGGATCCTCTGCTCAGGGATATAGATCCATGTCTGGTCAGTGACCCTTCTCCTGTCTATCATTAACGCCACTACAACAAGGTCCCTGAATTTGAGTTTCGAGGCTGCTTCCAGGACATCTGCAGGCGGCAAGGGGTTAAGCATCCTGACCAGCTGTGTAATCGGCATGCTTGAAATGAATTCTTTCCCATATACAACACTGGTATGCCCCTGGTTTTTTACCACGATACTGTCCACCCTGCCGTTTGAATGGTTGATGCGCTCAACCCTTGTATCGGTAAATACATCATTGTCCTTCTCGATCTCCTCTTTCAGCCTTTCAGAGATACGTCCTATGCCCAACTCCGGATATATAAATCTGTCTGCGAGTGTCGGTATATCCTTTCCAGTGAATTTAAAGAAGGCATTCTTGACAGCCTTTGCAAGTGAAAGCCCCTTGATGCGTTGCGCAACCCATTCCGCGCTTATCCTGCTGCAGTCAATGCCCCATACCTTCTCACTGTATCCCTTGAAATAGATGTTGAACATTGTGCGTCCGAAGTTGCTTACTACCCAGTCTTCAAGAGAGACTGTGTCAGTCTTCTTCATAAGTCTCTTTACCTTTTCCAATCCATAGTCAGCCATTATCTTCATGGTGGTAGGTATGCCTAGTCCGAACATCGCGTTTAAGGGCCTAAGGGGATAATCGAAGAATTTATTCTGCATATATATCTTGCTTGTACGATGAACTGTAAGCAGTTCACCATCCATAAGACTTCTCACAAAGTTATCGATCTTCTCATCCCTCGTGAAAAATCTGTGACCGCCAAGATCAAAGCGGAATCCGTCCTTTTCGATAGTCTTTGAGAGTCCGCCCACAGTTGAATCACTTTCAAATACCTTGACCCTGTGCCCCCCGCATGCCAATACTTTGCCTGCAGAGAGGCCTGTAAGACCACCGCCTAAAATTAATATATCGTTTTCCGGATCACTCATGCTGTTTTCACCATAGGATTATAATAATCGGAGAGGACCAAATCCTTCAATGTAATTCTGCAAGAAATTTCCTCACGTTTGACATTTTATAGTACAAAACCACAGGGCAATATAAATTATGAGACACCAGCAATTATGACATGCATGTTGAAAAAATAAGCTGATTGTTAATGATCGCAAGCAGTGCATGAAATCCAACCTCCCTGCTTCCCTTCCAGCGTACCGGATGAGAAACAGGGAGGTAGCTTCAAACTAAAATTACTTTACCAACAGTACCGGTATCTCTGAAGCTATTTGCCACTTCCCTGCTGACGCTGCCCATAAAGAGATGGGTTGTCTGCCTGCTCCTGGAGCCGATAACTATCAAATCAGCCCCTTCTTCCTTGGCCGTCGCAAGGATCTCTTCAGCAGGATGCCCTTTTCTAATTACAGTCTTGATACCGGTCAAACCGCTGTCTTCCAGCCTCTTCTTATAGTAACTCACGACTGCGTTCGCCTTTTTGTCCAACGCCTCCTGATATTCAGTCCCCTCCAAGGACTTCCTTAAGGGTCTTCATCTCCGAAACGCTCAGCAACTGATCGTCCATTAAGGACCTGCCTTCGAGCTTCTCGACATAAACCAGTATGATTGTCTCAGGACGCATACTGTTACATGCCTTGGTGTACATGTCAAACGCATTTTTAGTGCCCTTCGTATCGTCTACTGCAACCAGTATTTTTTTCATTTTCCCACCTGCTGTGTTAGTTAGTGCACATGAGGCATTATTTGCCGTACCGCCTCTGCTGCCGGTGCCGGTGCTGCCGCGATTCCCGCCTGCTGCTGGGCGCTGCTGCATGCGTCGCCCGCCTGCTGCTGGTCCTTGTCCCTGAGTTACCTGTGCAACAGACCTTGCTGCTGGCTATAGATTGTCAAAAAGCCGAGCATGCCTGCAACGATAACAAGCACTATTACCAAAGGTGTTTTCATTGTCCTCTCCTTTTATGGATAATATTATTATCCCTTTTGGATCTTCAGATATATTTTGCCGCCTTCAGTTTTTCTTTCCAGAACTTCATTGCCTACCTGATCACACATCTGGACTATAGTCTCAACTGATGAAGGATTATCAAGAACAACCTGAAGGACATCGCCCTCTGCGATCTTCTCAATGGATTTTTTGCAGTAGATCTGGGGATGAGGACAGACATATCCGCAGACATCCAGCATGTAAGTATTATCACCTGTTTTTTCGAATTTCATGGCCATAATAAACTTCCTCCTTTAAATTGTTTATATTTGTATGTAAGATCAAAATGACTCCATTTCCTTTGCCATCTTTCTCTCAGACCACCAGTTGAAGAACTTGACCCCAAAAAAGGCTCCGCCTACCATGCCTACTCCGTACAGCCATCCGCTGGGATCGCCGCCTGCAACCCTTATAAAGAATGCACCGATATTGCAGCCAAGCGCGGGTCTTGACCCAAAGCCCATCAGCAACCCGCCCATAAGGCCCCATACGATAAGTTCGCCTTTGGGCAGTTTGAACTTGAATTCATTGCTCAGCCGGGCCATTACCATTGCGCCGAAGATAATGCCGAAGGACATCCAGAGGGCAGGGTTATGCCATGGCACAGGCAGTCCGTTATTTACTCCGAAAAAGATATTGTCGTGCATATTCCAGCCGAATTTTTCGAGTATCCAGGCCCCAAACTGTCCTTCCTGGCTGGTGATATACCAGTAGCCAGGATCAAAGACCGTGCCCCTTATGGACACATCGCTTTGTATGTCCCATCCTTGTGAGAAGCTCTCCGAAATTTGAGATCTCGAATCTGTTTTGCATGCCCTTCATGACAAAGATATGAAGTCCTGCGACCATACCTATGATAACGCCCATAAGTGGTCGTTCTCTTGGATGCGGTTATCATGTTCCAGATGCCTGCAAGCTCGTCACTAAAGCCGGTTTGCCCGCCCTTCTGTTTCGCCCGCTTTTTGATAAAACCCTTTCTGCTGTAGAAATAGTAAATAACACAGATCACAACAGCCGCAGGGATAAGGGTGTTTATCAGGGTGTCAGCGATGAAATACTTTGATATTCCCGGCAGGGCATTGGAAAAGACCTCTGTATGCGACAACTGGACCGTTGGCCGACCGAAGATATATCCGGCAAGATAGGTGTCAAAAGAGGAGGTCATTTTTTCAACAGGGATATCTCTCGCAGCTGCATTTACCACAGCTGCATCCACCCATTTCTGCGGAATCATAAAGTTGAACCACTTGACATCTACAAAGACCGCCTGTCCGATACAAAGTCCAAAAAATGCGGCCAGGAAAGACGTCATATTGCCTTCGCCGATCTTATAAAGAGACCCTGAAGCGCATCCGCCGGAAAGCACCATTCCAACACCGAAGATCAGACCTGCAATAAACGTATGTATCCCAAATGGAGCAGGATGGAAAGTACTCATATTGGTTGAAGCCAGGGTTGCCTGGATAACACTGAAGAACATCAGGGCCACCAGAACTCCGACGGCCATTCTCGGAACACCTGCAGCAAAAAGGTCCCTTGAGGCTGAGGCAAAACAAAATCTTCCGTACTGAAGCATCATGCCGTATGCAAACCCAAACCAGATGTAGGCTACGACATAAATGTAATATGGATTTACTGAATAGTATATCGCACTGACCAGCAGCATCATACCGGTGACGATAAAGGCCCAAATTTGATTCTTTTTTTCTTCCACAGTTTTTCTCCCCTTCTTTATTATTTATTTTTTAAAGTCAGTAAAGGGATCTTAAGTTTTTTTATCTCAGATAAATTCCATTCCTCCTTTCAGTAATAAATTTGTACCATCTGAAATTGCTCAAGTCTTCCGCAACCTGACCTGCCAGGCAAAATATCCATAAAACTATGTTTATGACTGTATGTATACACAAAAATATAGCCAAAAATCAACCTATAATTACAACTTTAGATTGCATTGATTTGGCATGCATCAGTGGATTATGACTATTCCTTACAGACGCATAACCTGTTTGCTCATTTAGTCTTCTGATAAACCCTTACGCATGGCCTGTAACTGAATATGTCATCGGACATTTTAAATACAGCAGACAACTGATAACCTGCGACCCTTTGACGGATATCCCCGGGCAGCGCATCCTGGGGACTCTCCGAGATAACTACAACAGCCGCATCTTTATTGCCATAATTATCGGCGCTGTAATAAACGGGGTTCTTATATTCCCATGTAAATCTGAGCGATGATTTCTCGACAGTCTCCCTCGGCTGCAAAAAACTTTCCCTGTTGTACTTATAGATAATATTCTTTCTGGTAAACAGGTCCAGGATAGGCACTGAAACCGCAGGATTCATGACCGGATCTTCAGGCATTAATGTAAAAACCTCGATATTCGATCCATCCAGAGAATTCACGAATGTGCCTGCGTCCTTCAAATTGACCGTGCTTAACCTCTGAAGGAAAGGCAGGTATACAAAAACACCTACTATAAATGAAGAGATAAAAACAGATAAGACAAAGAATCTTTTTATATTCCTTCTCCCTGATCTCGTGAATGCCGTAAGCGGCCATTAAGGCAAGCATCGGAAAAACCATTATGATATACCGTATCCTCTTTATCTGCATCAGGACCACAAGCAGGACCAACCATGCGATAACAGCGTACCTGAGGTCTTTCTTTCTGATTGCTGCATATGCTGAATACAAGGCTGCCAGAGTAATGAAAGGATGTATCTGGAAAAAAAACGTCGATACAAAAGACTCCTGCCACCTGCCCAGTCCGGGCTTCTGATAATCAATCAATAATCTCAGCTGATCTCTGAATACATCGTATTTATATAAAAAAACCACTCCGATAAAAATAGCAGCTATTAATGCTATTGATAAGCCTCTTGAAAATATTTCAAGTCTTTTTGTTCTGCCCCCTGCCCCCTGCAATGATATAAACCAGTAATGCGATTAAAAGCACGGAAAACATCAGCCATATCGAATATTTTGTAAAGAAGGCCAAAGCAATCGAAATTGATGCTGTTATGATCCTCCAGGCAGCACCTTTTTCAATTGCCCTGATTAAAGTAACAACAGCCAGCATCAGAAAGAACATAGTCGGGACATCCACAAGCATGAGCGGCACCTGCGTCAGAAGATAAGGCATGCCAAGGAGAAACACACCGGCCAAAAAACCTGTTTCTTCGTCCCACAGGGTCTTGCCAAGTTCGCAGGTAAGCACTACTGTTAAAGAAAAAAGCGTTGTCGTCAGTATCTGGATATATATTCTCGTCTCCCCGAAAATCCTGAATACCAGGCCGTACAGAAAAGGGACCAGCGGCATATCCGTCCACGCATTGATGTCCCTCCCCCATTCCCTGACAAAATATTTCACCCCGTACAATTCAAGATGCTTGGCCTGTGTAAAATATCTTGACGCATCCACGATAACCTCCGGCTCTGTCCAGAAAAATGCAGAAGTAATGAATGCAGTCAAAAAAAGAAACAGGCGATATGACCGGACGGAAAAGGGGATCCTGGCGATAAAAAAAGCCGGGATAATGCCTGCCATGAGAATAAGGAAAATAATGGTGGCATCAGTATTCTGGAAAGCCCATTGCCAGCTTGTCAGCCTGTTGTCATCAAAAGATCTGAAGATAAACTGAACAAGATACGTAAAAAGTGCAAGCAGGAAAATAATCAGGAAGCTGTAATTATTTTTGAGGAAGGGCTTATTATTACCCATATTCTTTATGAATCAGGGGGCGTCAGTGACGCCCCCGAAATATTTGACATTGAATTAAAAGCGGTTATTTCTGAAGAGGATAGTTCTTTGTCTCCGCTCCACTTATGGCTTCCTTCATAAACTTGACACCCAGAGAATTCTTGTCCCACGCTGCCATGCCGAATTTCATTGTCAAGGCATTATAACCGAGCGCCCTTAAAGCCACCACCGGCAGGTTCTGGGTCTGACCTGAAACACACACAAGGATAATTTTTTTGTCTTTGGGAAGTTTTTTAAGGCTCTCAGGTTTAAGTACGTCCTGAGTAGCTATGAAGATGGCTCCGGGGATATGGCCTGCTTTAAACAAACTGATATCGGGCCTGACATCAACGACTACGAAATCTGTTTTCTTTGAATCAATCATGGCCTTAACATCGTCGGCAGACACCTGCCAGAACTTCTCTGCCGCTGCCTTGGAAAGAACTGTGTTAAGTTTTGCCGCCATATCGTCTGCTGCGTAAGAGGCAGATACTGCCAGTGAAACAGAAAGAACAACTGCAAATAAAATTACCGATAACCTTTTCATTTCAAAATCTCCCTTCGATAAAGTTTTGGTAAATAATGTTCTTCTTCCGGCCCGTTGCAAGACTCCCGGAGCTTCAACACCTCCTTATTACCAGGATATGACCCTGTCATATGAAAAAATATCATCTATAATGCTTTCATATGAGGCTTCCTTCTTTGAAAGATCAATAACCTTTACTTCGTTGTCCTTTGCCTGTACTGATATAATCTGATCTGATAATTTTGTGGGACCGTCGTTAAGTATATGGAGAACCTTCATCAAACTCCTCCTTGTATTTATTAAGTTTAATTGTTTAGAGAATTATAACCCTGTCGGCATTGTGGTTCATAACCGCATTATTGTACTGGCTGCCGCAGACTATTTCAGGAGCCAGACCTGCTGTACTAACATTCATTCCCTTTGCGCTGTGGTCGCAGAAACTCAAGGTAACACCCTTCATTTTGCAAAGTTCAGCAAATTCCGGAGTGCCCAGCAGTTTCGTGCCGTCGTCCATGTTGAACATAATAACCTCATGCCCTTTTGAGAGCGCAGCCTTGACCAATCCGACAACGTGGTCAAGATGCCTGTTCGTGTTTACAAAAATACCGAGTTTCATTTATCTACCTCCTTTGATATTTTTTGCTGCAAATACACTTTGTCAAAAATAATAGTTCAGTCTCAAATAGTTCATTAAAACCAGTCTTAGCTCTTAAGAAATAAAAATTCTTAATCTGAGATTTTTTAGTTTATATAAATAACATAAACAAACTATAAAGTAAATTATAAAATAGCGCTTATCAATATTCAGAGATTCAATCATTATGTGTGAGGAAAGAAAAAACAACTCCACAAAGGTTTGTTTTATGAATGGGTGAGGACAATTAAGAGGTTATTTATAGTAATTCTTCAGGAAAATAGGGTACATTTCATATTTTTACAGATATAGGAAGGGTTATTACAAATTTAGAACCCTTGTCAGGTTCGCTTTCTACCGTGATGCTCCCATTGAGTTTTTTAATAATGCGATAGCTTACCGCGAGGCCCAGTCCCGTTCCCTTCTCCTTTGTTGTAAATAAAGGATCGAATACCTTGCTGAGATTATCACTGTCGATGCCGACTCCAGTATCCTCAAAATCAATGACAATACTATTATTCTTTACCCTGCTTCGTATAGTGAGAGTCCCCCCCTCCGGCATTGCATCAGCCGCGTTCAATACCATGTTCACCAAAACATGGGAAAGCTGGCTTGCATCTGTGGTGATCATAGGCATGTCAGACGCGAGATCTTTTATAATGGTAATGTCCTGTGTCCTCTTGTCATACTGGATGAGGGAAAGGGATTCCTCTATAAGGCTATTTACCTTTGATGGCTTGAGTTCCATAGGCGGTATCTTCGAAAAAGCTGAAAGCTGCGTCAGTATATCCGCAATACTGTTCATATGGAAATAGATGGTTTCGATGGTCTCCTTTTTAAACTCATCCTTCTCCATGTTCTTTAATATCTGGATAAACGAGAAAACCGAGGTCAAAGGGTTCCCTATTTCGTAGGCTATTCCGGCAGTCAGTCTGCCAAGACAAGCCAGCTTTTCCGAGTGCATCATCTGTTCTTCCTGCCTTTTGAGCTCTGTTACATCCTGTATCAGCTTGATGTAGCCGTGTACCCCGCCGTCATCAGCCTTAACCGGTGCTGTGGTTATCTGAAAACATCTGTCACTTTTGCCAAAAAGATTTGACAGTATCGCTGTCTGCATATCATTATCTTCATAACAACTGATTACGGAATAATCTGTAGAAGATCTCCCTGCAAGGCGTCCCTGTGATGTCCCTTCCCGCGATATCTTTCATGGTCTGGTTTATCCACAGTATTATCTCCTGATTATCAACAAGCATGATACCGATACCTATTGCGCTGACTATGGTATTAAGCTTTTCCTTCTCTGCTGTGAGTTCTCCTGTCCTCTGGCTCACCTTCTGTTCCAGCTCTCCGGCATATTTTTCGAGTTCCTTCTCATGCCTTTCAATTTCTTCAGACCTTGCCTTATTACGGTAAAAGAATATCAGAAGCACAGACCCAACGCTCATGATCAGGAAAATAGCGATAATCAGCAACGAGTAATACCTCATGGATTTCTTTATTGACATCGTGACCTCGGTATATGGGGCCGATACCGCCACGATCCACTTTGAATCCCCAACAGACGCGGTGGAAAAGGCAAGCACTTTGTCCTCACCTGTCGGTGCAACGTACCTTCCGAAATTATCGCCTCTCCCTTCAATGATCTTCTTCTCTACATCAAAGGTTTTATGACATTTGAAGCAGGAAGAGTCGGTCTTGTATAAATTTCTGCCGACCATCTCAGGCTGAGTAGGATGATAAAGAAGGTCCCCTTTTTCATCCATCATCCATGCATACCCTCTTGAACCGGATTTTAAGGGACCGAGGAATGACTTGGCCATATCCTGTATATCAAAAGAAATCACTACAGTATCAATAAGGGAACCGGGACTGCAGATGGGAGCGATGAGATAAACCCTCTTAGTATCCTGCTTTATCAATAGACCACCAGGACAAGACGTTTCTGCCTTTCCGATAAAATCCTTACCACCGGAACCTTCGATTACCAGGTCCCCTCTGGCGAAGAGCACTTTCCCTTGTCGGTCAAAAAAGTCGATCCGCTTCTTTATGTTACGGATACCCTTAAATACTATGTTTGTAAGCAACTCGAAATCCGTTTCCGTCAGAATCTGAAACCTCGAGACCATCTGGGCCATATGGAGCATTTCTCTCTCTGTCCCGCCCAAATACGCCTGCATGTTCGACGCCTCGGCATTTGCAAGGAGCAGCTGCTGCTTATTGAACTGTTCAGCCGTCTCCATCTGGAGTGTCCTCTGAAAGGAGACGTTCAAGGCTATAAGAGATAAAACTATGATCACAAGAATACCGATGATAACAATATAACCTTTCATTTCATCTTCTCACTTTCATGATATTGGGAATGCTATTCCAGCCGGGTCCGGCATAGTTTATATATATATCGCCAAATAGAATCAACATAATTATTCGATATCAAGTGCCTTAAGTTTTTTCCATAGAGTGACCCTGCTGATACCAAGGTGTTTTGCAGCAAGGGTTTTATTGCCTTTATAGAGAGAAAGAGTCAAACGCAGTTTCTCCTCGTCGATAAGACCTTCGTGCTCCTCTGTCTGTTTTTCCTGGACGAGATAGTCCGGCAGGTCCGAAACTTCAATGGTATCATTCTTACAGGTGACAGCGCTATACTCAAGGGCATTAATGAGCCGGCGCACATTGCCCGGCCATGGGAAGTTTTTTAAAATCTCCATCGCGGGGGAGCTTATACTCCGGATCTCTTTGTCATTTACCGCGGATATCTTTTTCAGGTAGTGAAAGGCAATGAGCGGGATATCTTCGCTCCTTTCCCTTAAAGACGGCACTTTGATTACAATAGAATTTATTCTGTAGAGAAGATCTTCCCTGAATTTGCCCAGGTGAGTCAAATTATTGAGGTCCTTGTTTGTGGCTGAGATAAGTCTTATATTTACCGGTATCGGCTTATGGTCTCCCACGCGTTCCACTACTTTTTCTTCAAGGACCCTGAGGAGTTTTACCTGCATTGACATCGGCATATCCCCGATCTCATCAAGGAAAATACTTCCATCATGCGCGGCCTCGAATCTTCCTATCCGGTCACTTACCGCACCAGTGAAAGAACCCTTCTTGTGTCCGAAGAGCTCGCTTTCAAAAAGCTGCTCATTGAGCGACGCGCAGTTCATTTGTATGAATGGTCCTTCCTTGCGTCTGCCCAGCTTGTGCAGTGCATTGGCAACAAGGTTTTTGCCGGAGCCGCTTTCTCCTAATATCAGGACAGGGGCCTCACTCGTGGCAGCATTCCGTATGTGCTCGTACAATCTCTGCATCGGGACGCTCTTCCCCAGCAATCCCATAAACCAGTAATCCTGCCTTATTTCCTGCTTCAGTTCTTCGAGTTCTACCTCTTTCATATATAATGAAGTGATATCCGTCATGGATTCAACAGCGCCTACTATCTCACCGTTGCTGTCCCTCAAGACAACGGCGTTCTTTAATAAATATACCGACCTGCCGTCAAGCGAGCGAATTCTGCACTTTTTATTGCAGACAGAACCCTTTTCGAAAAGTTCGCACTTCTTCTGTTTCCCTGATTCAGTAGTAAACAACACACGTATCGCTATCAAGAATGGTACATTGTTGTCCTAAGACATCTTCTTTGCGGTAGCCTGTAATCTGTTCAGCCGCCTTATTGAAAAGCAGGATATTCCCATTGATATCAACTACCATGAGTCCATCCCTCATTGTCTCAAACACATCAGGCAAAAACTGTGGGTTTCTTAACAGTTTTTCCAGCGTATCATTATGCTGTTTCTAAATTGCTCATACAAATTAACAAGTGTTAACCATTGTTAACATTGAACTTTAACAGATTAACACTTTTTTATCAATTAACAAATATAATATTGCTGAATAACTACTTGATATAAATAGATAATTAAATTTACTAGAAACTGGCACGTGGCTTGCAATATTAAAGACTGATTGTTGTTAAGGTTTCCTAATGATAGGAACATATAAAATGTATGAGGAGGACATTATGAAAAAGGTATTGATTGCGGTAGACGGAACAAAGGCCTCAAAGGCAGTTCTGGCTACATTCAACAATTCAGTCCAACTACCGCAGGAAGTAATCCTTCTCCATGTGCAAAGGCTCGAGGGAAGATCATTGATGATTGATATGCTCGGTGAAGCCGAGATGTCGACATTAAAAGAATCCCTGAAAGACACTCAGCATAAGGAGGAATTGGACAAAAAGTCGCAAAAGATACTCAATTACTACAAAAAAGAAATTGAAGACAGCGGTTTCCTTAATGTAAGGACTGTCACGAAGGATGGGCATCCTGCCGATGAAATCCTCAAGTTTGCTCAGCAGGAAGGCGTTGAACTGATAATTCTGGGCTACAGCGGAAAAACAGGTCTCAACAGACTCATTGCCGGCAGTGTCGCAAAGGATGTTGAAAAAAAAGCTGAAGTGCCTGTGCTTGTCGCAAAAAGGGTTTCCATGTGTGAAGAACCATACAGTTGGAAGGATGCATATACCGCTGTTACTGTCACAACGGCGATTATGATTGGCATGTTCCTGTTGGGGATATTTCTTCAAAAAGGAACAATTTTACATTAATAGTATTGACTAAAAACAGTAAAAGGAGAAGAGGGATGAAAAAGATATTGATAGCAGTAGACGAAACAAGTGGTTCAAAGGCAGTATTATCGGTGTTTAACAATTTAGTCAGGCCCCCTGAAGAGGTCCTGCTTCTTCATGTAATAAGACTTGAAGGAAAATCATTAATGATCGATATGCTGAGCGAGGCCGAGCTGTCGACATTAAAGGAATCATTAAAAGGCACCGAATACAAAGAGACCCTGGAAAAAAAGGCAGAAACTGTCCTTGATTATTTCAAGAAGGAACTGGAAAGCAGCGGATTGATCAGCGTAAGGACCATCATCAGGGAAGGCATACCCGGTGATGAAATTCTCAAGGTTGCAGAAGAAGAGAATGTTGACCTCATCATTGTGGGCGATAACGGAAAGAGAGGCCTTGTCAGACTCATCACAGGATGCGTGAGCAAAGATGTGGAAAAGAATGCCACGGTGCCTGTACTTGTAGGGAAAAACGATGTGAGTGCAAAGAAATATGACGTAAAAGAGGCTGCAGCTGCGGTTTAATTAAAAAAATTAATTAGGGAGGAAAAATTGAAAAAAGTTTTGATTGCAGTTGATGGTAAAAAAAATTCAAAAGAAATACTGTCATTGTTTCAGAATCTGATCTGGGCGCCCGAAAACATAATTCTGCTCCATGTCGAACAACTGGAAGGCAACTCGATGATGACAGCCATGCTCGGGGAGGCCGAGCTGTCGACCTTAAAAGAGTCGCTGAAGGGGACAGAGCATAAAGAGAAACTGGACCGGAACGCGGATTCGGTCCTTAATTTTTACAAGAAGGAACTGGAAAACAGCGGTTTGAAAAATATCAGGACTGTGATAAGAGAAGGACATCATTCAGATGAAATACTGAAGGCAGCTGAAGAAGAAAACGTTGATTTGATAGTACTCAACTGCAGCGGTAAAACACGTCTTCAGCGGCTTGTCACAGGTTGCGCATCCAGAGAAGTAGAAAAAAACGCCAAGATGCCTGTGCTTATCACAAAAGGTGACGGCTGTGGAGAGCATGCACAAAATTGGGCCGGGAGGGAATCGTATGCCATTCGGTAGTGTTATTTCGGCCTTGACAGCTGTACTTATGGGACTTGCACTTGGATTTGTTCTGCAAAGAGGGCGTTTTTGTCTTAATTCAGCATTCAGAGATATCATATTTTTGCAGGACCTCACGTTCTTCAGGTCATATCTGCTTTGCCTTGTGGTTGCGATAATAGGCACAAACGTTCTGGAAAGTTCCGGGCTCATTATGACCTTTGATCAGGATACAGGCGGTTTTGTCTCAACCCAGCTGATGCGCCAGAGCTTCGTTCCAGTTGCCAATATCCTCGGCGGATTTCTCTTTGGACTGGGGATAGTGCTTGCCGGCGGTTGTGCCAGCGGCATTGTTTACAGGCTCGGAGAGGGACAGATCGGCGCCTTAATCGCTATCGTCGGGTTCTTCTTCGGCGTTGGCATGACCACAGACGGAATGTTCAGCCCAGTACGAGAGTATCTGAAAAGCTTCAAAGTTGATGTATTCGGCGCACAGAACCCTGCCATATGGGACCTCTTCGGAGGCAGTCCGACGGCAAAGTGGGCCACCATAGCTGTCTTCTGCATTGTATTACTGGCCTTTGTCTTTAAGGGAAAACCGACCTTCGGCATGTCCGGCAAGGGTTTTTCATGGGGCCTTACCGGCGTTCTTATCGGCTTGATTACCATTGTTGCCTGGGAGGTTTCTTCTGTCTTTGGAGGTACTCCAAGAGGCCTTGCCATAACAACTCCGTTGAGAGAATTATTCAATTCCATGCTTACCAACAGCACACATTCTCAGTTTAAGGAATTCAGTTTTCTTGGGATCTTCACAGGCACATGGGGTGTATTCTTTATCCTTGCTGTTCCCCTTGGGGCCTGGCTCAGCGCCTTGGGTCTCAAGGAATTCAAATGGAAGACCCCGCCGGCAAAAGAAGTCCTTACAGTATTATTCGGAAGTATCCTTATGGGCATTGGCGCTGTTATTGCCGGAGGATGCAATCTCGGTCACGGCGTTACAGGAATGTCAACTATGTCCCTTGCCAGTTTGGTAGCGATCATTTCGATAGTCCTTGGCAACTGGACAATGGTCTATTTTAAATTCATAAAAGAATAACAACAAGAATATTAAAGTGTCTTCCACAGACAACTCCGGGGTTGCAGATTGTACTGCAACCCCCTTTTTTTATTTCAGCAATAACGCATGAATTGCCTGTATATCCATGACCTGCCTGGCCTTTGCGGAAATATTTGATACTGTAAAAAAGCATTTGTCCGCAGACAAACACAGCCAACAGCGGAATAAACGAGAACTTATATTTATTGCATATTTTACCTTACGCCTTGCAACAATAATTGTATAACTCTTAAACGGATGGGTTTTATCCGTTCTTCGAGGAGGCAGGAGAAATTTGTTTCCTCCTGGGGGATAGAATCACAGGGAAGAAACCGGGGAAAGAAGGTACTCCTCCTTTCCCCGGCAATCCAGAAAAAAGCTTTCTCTAAAACAGGAACTGGAGCATCGCCGTGTAGGTATTGAAATCCTTTGTCGAGCTGTCCTCCTTGTCAAAGTCGCTGTTTGAGTATTCGAGCGTTACCCTCAGGTCCTGACCTTTAATCAGATAGTTAAGGCCGACGCCGGTCCATTTGAGCTTCTGGTCGAATATGCCTGAGACTTCAGCAAACTTCCACTCTTCATAGCGGCCATAGATCTGCACATCTCCGGGTCCTACCTTCATCGGCAGCATGTATCCCGCCTTTGCGTACCAGCCATTCTTGTCACCGTTGATGCCGATGCTGCGGGGATCTGGATCGGAGCCTTTGTATGCTTCATCGAAATCGGTCTCTATGTATGCACCGGAGAGCGTGAAGGTGCCCGAAGGAGTGGGATATTCGAAGAAGCCATCGACGGTCCATGCCTGATAGTCCTTCGACAACTGTCTGCCCGAAAGATTGCCATAGACTGCGTCTGGCTCGAACTGATAGCCCGCACCGAAGGTGAGGACCTTCTTGGTGCCGAGGTAGGTCCCCCTGTACACGAGTGAAGATTCAGGGTCCAGGAGGCTGACATGCACCCTCCCGGTATACCGGAAGGAACTCTCCGGATCGTTGCCCTCGTCATTTCCTTTCATTGCGGCAAGCCTGTACTGTACCTTCGCGTCGAGAAGGTTGCCCCAGAGGATCACTCCGTAGTCACGGTTGAGACGGGGCAGGTTGGTATAGCCGAAGAGGGAGCGGTCGAGGCTGAGAGGGAAGAAGCATCCCTCGTTCGTTTCTCTGGAGAAAGGGTCTTTGGTGAGCCCTATGCGGAGCCTGAAGGCGTCTGTCCAGTCGGCACGCAAAAAGGCGTCGAGCACGTCGAAGTCCTCGCCCGGGATGTCCGATACAATGATGTCACCAATCCTTTTCTCACCCTGGTGCTGGATTGCAAAGGTAAATCCGTAAGTATCATTCACCTGGCCTATGAAGGAGAGCCTGTTTCGCCGAAAGTACATGTCGGTGGTACTGTCGTCTCTTGATGAGCCGGAGCCAGTGTCCCTTGACTGAAGATACAACTGCATTTCGTAATTAATCATGAGCCAGGACTCATCGCCGAATTTGAGCACGGCCCCGCATGGGCTAGACCTGCACATCGCCGGGGCCTACCTTCATCGGAAGCATGTAGCCGGCCTTTGCATACCAGCCCTTTTTCTCTCCGTTGATGCCAACGCTGCGGGGATCAGGATCGGCGCCTTTGTAAGCTCCGTCGAAATCGGTCTTCAGGTATGCGCTGGAAAGGGTGAAAGTCCCAGCGGTCGTGGGATATTCAAAGAAACCGTCCAAGGTCCAAGCCTGAGTAGTCCTTCGACAAGGTTTGTGCCGTAAGATTGGCATAGACCGCGTTTGGCTCGAACTGGTAGCCCGCACCGAAGGTGAGGACCTTCTTGGTGCCAAGGTAAGTCCCCCTGTATACAAGTGAAGATTCGGGGTCAAGGAGACTGACGTGCACCCTGCCGGTATACCGGAAGGAGCTCTGCGGGTCGTTGCCGCTGTCATTGCCTTTCATAACTGCCAGCCTGTACTGGACTTTCGCATCCAATAGATTGCCCCAGAGGATAGCGCCGTAATCGCGGTTGAGGCGGGGCAGGTTAGTATAGCCTAAAAGGGAGCGGTCGACGCTGAGAGGGAAGAAACAGCCCTCGTTAGTTTCTCTGGCAAAAGGGTCTTTTGTGAGACCGATGCGCAGCCTTAAGGCGTCTGTCCAGTCGGCACGCAGAAAGGCGTCGAGCACGTCGAAGTCCTTGCCCGGGATGTCCGATACCGTGATGTCATCAATCCTTTTATCACCCTGGTGCTGGATCGCAAAGGTAAATCCGTAAGTGTCATTCACCTGGCCTACGAAGGAGAGCCTGTTTCGCCGAAAGTATATGTCCGTGGTGGAACTGTCGCCTCTGATGAGCCTGAGCCCGTGTCTCTCGACTGAAGATACAGCTGCATCTCATAATTGATCATGAGCCACGACTCATCTCCGAACTTGATCACCGGACCCGCCTGAGCGGTCCCAATTCCGGCGAAGACCAGAAAGGTAATTACCAGTAAAAGAACTCCTGATGTTCTTCTGAATATTTTCATGCACATCTCCTTATCATTTTGTAGAGTTGTTGCAAACAGCAAAAAATCTCACCTCTAACATCCGCACTCATATGGGTCCCGGTATTTAAGACGCGGCTTTTTCCCCGGCGGGGACTTCTCTTCTTTCCCTCCGGTCTGATCTTTTTGCAGTTCCTTCCCGTGGCCATTTTTTTCCCCGGCGCTCTTGTCGGTCTGTTCCTTCTGTATCTCGTCTTCTCGTATCTGCTCAAAACCGCTTTTTGTGCCCATGGCAAAGCCTCTCGCCGGACATGTGGCAGCCAGGCAGACCGCGAACGTCAGGAGCGCAGCCAACAGGAACGAGAACCTGATCATAGGCCGCTCTCAATAACCAGGAGCAATGGGGGGCGTGCCGCCTGAGCCGCCGCCGCATGAAGAGGAATCGGTCAGATTTACTCCATCGGCGCGGAGAGAATAGGAGTTGGCGCCTGTCAGCAGGTACACGAGCTTGCCCGCATCCTTGTTGTAAGTGATCGCTTCGGAACGCGCGGCAGTGTCCGTTCTCCAGGGAGAATTCGCGGCCAAACCGCCGTCTTTTGCTACGTCCGCCATCTGGCCCCATTCTATCCAGGAAGCATCGTACCATTTTGCCGGATAACCAACAATACCGTCTAATATCAGGTAGCTAACTGCTGCCCTTGCACCAGTCCTTCAATAAACATGTGTTAGCTTATCCGATGTCACGCCGATCGAATTCAAGGCAGTTTTTATTGTGTCCGTATCGAGGAACGAACTCCCATCAGCGCTCAGAAGGGTAGTATAATTAAGGTTCACCGCCCCTTTGACATGACCTTCAAAAGCGGTATATCCGTACAGTCGCGCCCCCGCTGGGACCTGCGGTCTTGCCCGCAACGCCATTGTACTCATCAGGGGTCCTCACATCCCATGCCACCCCATTTGGGACCGCGCCTTCAGCCAAGCCTGATCATGTCGCTCAAGGAGGCCCTCACAGATGTATTTTGAGTGAGCTGGCATACGCTGTAAGTGGACGCGGTCGGTGCTGGCGGCACCGTGGTTTCGAGGGAAAAGCCGGCATCTGTGTATACCTTATTAGTGCCGTTCAGCACTTTCAGTCTTTCCTTGGGGAATCCCCAGTACCGGAATGTAACGTAGATCGTGCCGAGATTGAACATGCCCTCAGTCTTTCCTTGGGGAATCCCCAATACCGGAAGGTAAAGTATGCGGTGCCGACGTTCAGCAGGCTGTCGCCGGTAATGACAATAACGGTATTACCGTCTATACCGGTCCGGTGAATAATATCCTCCACCTGGGACTTTGTGGCGACTTCACTTATTACATCGCTCACCCCGTCCGAGCGCGTGGTATTCAGGTCCGCGGTCGGATCTACACGAAATGCGCCGGGCACGTGACCGCTGCCTGTATAGCTGGTTGTCCCGGTCTCACTGGTCGCCATCCAGCACAACGATTTTGTTGAAGCCATGCGAATCAGTCCCATATCCATTGGTTATCCATCCGTTGAGGGTCTGGGGCGAGATGAGGACCGATGTCGAGGTGGCCTGCAGTTTCGGGTCGTCATAGCCCCCTCCGCTGCAGCTGTAGAGATAAAGTGGTATGAGTATCAGGAAAACCGAAAGGATAAGAAAGTACAATCGTCTCTTGTCATTCTTAATAAAAGTCATTCTCCATTTGCCTCCTTCTTCTGGATTCTAATGAACATGCGATAAGATGATTAGTTGCCGTCACCTCCTTTTTTTTAAAAAATATCACCTTACTACGGTTTATACCCCTCCCTAAAGAGGTTGTCAAGTCTTTCCCGAAGTTTAAACTCCGGCGCATATCCTGTGAATGCTTCCCAACTAAGAACGAACTGACATAATAACACCGATACTATATCGACATTAATTCCAATGCACGGCATGTGTCAACGTGTATTTACAAATATAAAGTGAGGTTAAGCGGTGGATTTACATATAATTAAATTACAAATTCATTTAGTACGGTCCTTCTCCTCCAGTTTCCTTATCTCCTGAAGGAGTTCCTCCCTTTGTATGGTCCCCTTCTTTTCGAGGATGTTGATCAGGGCTTCAAGCGCCTGTCCGGACCTGATTGAAGGGACGGAACCGGCGCCGGAAGTGTCCGAGACCGCTGCCGTACCGGTTTTTAGCGGCATCTCCGCTGTATCTCGGGAGGAGATTCCTGTCGGCGGTCCTTCAGCTCACTCTCGGAAACCGCCTCAAGTTTTGTGACCGGCGACTTTCTTATCTTTTCCTTCACCTCGTTTTCAGGTGTACTCGGAGAAATTATGTTCATGCTTCCTGCTGAAAAGACGGAACCGGCGCCAGAAGTGTCCGAGACCGCTGCCGTACCGGTTTTAAGCGGCATCTTCGCTGTATCCTGGGGCAGGGGTTCCTGTCGACTGTCCTTCAGCTCGCTCTCGGAAACTACCTCAAGTTTTGTGACAGGCGCCTTGCTTACCTTTTCCTTCACCTCATCTTCAGGTGTACTCGGAGAAATTATATTCATACCTCCGGTTGAACTGCAGCCCCCCAAGAGCGCGATAACGCATACGAGAACCAGATACTTTTTCATCTATACCTCCTCCTTTAACCGGGACTTCCGAACCGGCATTAACTACAATATACCAGAAACTGGACCAATTTAGGACAGGGCGAATTACCTCACGAAAAAAAGATACGAAATGCAGGCTTGCAGGCAATGCTCACGCCGAAGCAGACCAGCAGACTCACGACCTGTTTCAGATCACTGATGGCCGCATGACCCAATTAGTCCCTCAAGCGAGCAGCCGCCACCTGCGAGGCAAAGAACTTGTTCAGAGCACACCGAGCGTGTGTGTTCCAGAAAGTATTCAAGGCCGTGTTAGAATGTAGGTCCGATGTTTGTTTCTGCAGTTAGTTGCTGTTTTTAGGATAATACCAACCTTGGATTTTCATACAATTAAACCATTCTTGATTCTCTCGTAAACCTGCTCAACAGTTATCCCTTTCATACACTTTAGATCACTGCACTGTTTCCTGAAACAGGGGGCGCATTCCAGATCGCTTTTTATTATTGTATGTCCCTTTCCATACGGCCCTGTCCTGACCGGGCTGGTCGGTCCAAAAATCGCAAAAACCGGGACATTAAATCCTGCTGCGATATGCATCGGTCCGGAATCGTTCGAGATCACTAACCTCGCATCACGCATCAACTCAATCAACTCCTTGAGGCTTGTACTTCCGGCCATAGAAATCGCCTTTCCTCCGGAAGCCTGGACAACCTTTTCAGCTATCTCCATATCACTCCTGCTTCCGATTACTATTGACTTTAAGGGAAGAAGTGAAGCGATCCTGCCGAAATTCCCGGCAGCCCATATCTTTGTGTCCCAGCGTGCGCCAGGTACAATGACCGCATAATCCTTCAGATCTCTTTTGATAGCTTCTATATTTTTCATCTCGCTATTGCACAGGGAAAACGGGAAAATAATATTTTTTTCATCGCAGCCAAGCGCACCTGCTATCTTCATGTATCTCTCGACAGCGTGCACATCTTTTCCGCCCTTTACCTTCAGGTTATAGAAGAGGCTGCTCCCTTCCCTTGCCTCTGAAAATCCTATCCTGACAGGGGCGCGTGTTGCCATGGTAATTACCCCGCTTCTGAGCAAACCCTGAAGATCAACAGCAAGGTCATACTGTTCATTCCGGATATCTTTCAGAAGATGCCTCACCTCTTTCAGGGTGTCCGCAGTTCTTGAGAGCTTTTTCCACATGTCCTTATTGATAATGATCAGTCTGTCCACCATAGGATGACACTCCAAGAAGACCTTCCAGTCCCCTGGCAATCACCCAGTGGATTTCCGCCTTTGGAAAACAGGACTTGATAGAGTTCAGAAAAGGAAGACTATGGACAACGTCGCCAAGGGAACTCGGTTTAACGATAAGTATCTTTTTACAGTTTTTAATTCTTTTCATCATTGTTACAGCATTCATCTGCGTATCACCATCTTCAGCACAAACCTGCTGATTGCCGCTCTCACAGACTCTCTTTCTGCAGAACCAGCTCAACAGCCTCTTCAATGTTCTTCACTGTATAATCAGCATGCGGCGAAACCCTGTCCTGTCCTGTGACTTACCAGTATGCCTGTTGCACCCACTGACCTTGCAAGGAGCATATCAAGGTCTTTGTCACCAACAACAAAAGATCTCTTCAGATCAATATCATAGTCTGCTCTGGCCTCCAAAAGCAGCCCTGGCTGAGGTTTTCTGCATGAACAATGTTCATCCGGATGATGCGGACAGTAGTAAAACCCGTCAAAGCCATAGGTATCAAGGAAAACAGCGTTGATACGTTTTACAAATTCTTCATCAACCAGACCTCTGGCGATCCCTGACTGATTAGATCACCCCTATGAGCGAAAACCCTCTTTCCTTAAGCCTGGCCAGACTGCCGATCCCCGGAAATACCTCGAAATCCTCCATCCTGCGCAGATAGCCGGGGTCCTTGCAAAGCGTACCATCCCTGTCAAAGAACACGGCCCTTTTTATGTTAATACGTTTTTTTACTGCCTCGAAGACCTCATCTGAAGTAATCATCTCCATGCATTTGAGGTCCCGCCTTCTGCATTCCCTCTCAAAGCAGGGTGCGCAGTCCAGGTCCTTTTTTATCGCTATGTCCTTTTTGCCGACAGGTCCTGTATGCTCAGGAGACGTAGAGCCGAATATCGCTACAACAGGGGTCCTGACCGCATAGCCGATATGCATTGGGCCTGAATCATTCGTTACCAGCAGATCGCATTCAGAAATCATTGATATGAGTTCCCTGAGTTCTGTCCTGCCGGCCAGATTCAGTAATGCCGGATTCATTAATGAATCGTGAGTAATGAGTGATGAGTTCAGATCAGGATTTCCGGAAAGCCTGTTAAATTCCCGTTCAATCTCTTCAGCTATCAGCTGTCTCTGAAGGGCCTCCGAAGATAACAGCGCTCCCCTGCATTTCGGAAATGACCCTGTATGCTACTTCGGCAAAGCGTGCCGGATGCCATCTCTTGGATGAGCCGTATGCTGCACCTGGATTTATTCCGACTACAGGCCGTCTCAGGGCCTTCAGTTTATTCCTCGCCTCAAGCCTCTCTTCAATGTTGAGATATATCCAGGGAGTTTCGTATTTGGCCTGGAACCCGGCCTTTGCCACAAGGTCCAGGTAATAATCGATATGATGCAATGCCCCTGCGCGCTTGTCAAAAGTAACAGCTTCTGTGAGAAGCAACCTTCTGCCATCCCTGTTGTACCCTATCCTCTCAGGTATTCCGGCAAGAAAAGTGATAAAGGCCGCATCAAATGCATTCTGGAAAAGCATTGCCATACAAAAATCACGCTTTCTGATCTCAGTTGCGAGCCTGAACTTTCCAAAAAGTCCCCGGAAGGCATCCTCATAGAGGATTATCCCGTCCACATTCGGGTCCTCCTTAAAAAGCAGGGAGACCCAGGGCTTTACAAGCAGCGTTATCCTTGCATCAGGGTTTGCGAGCTTAAGGGCCCTCAGAGCAGGCATTGTCATTACCGCGTCTCCGATCCAGTTAACTCCCCTGACTAATATGTTTTTACATTTTATTTCTTCCATCTTCACTATTCACTGGTATTTCCTTCCGGTCAAAACTGATCTGGTCAGCAGCAGGCATTTCAAAAAAGTGGTATAACCGGACATGAAATACTGTTAAACTATATTTCATCAAGCTGTATTATATTAATCATTTTGCATTATTATGATACAACAATTCACCACCATGCATATATACGGAAATGAATAGGCAGAAAATTATCTATGCAGTCAGCGGGGCTGCCATCATACTTATTTTCATTCTGGGCCTTGTGCAAACAGCTTCAAAGGGAGAGGAAATCTACGAGCGGGAAGGATGCGGTAAATGCCACAGCTTTAAGGGCCATGGAGGAGCTATGGCGCCTGATCTGACGAGTGTGACACACCGGAGGTCAAAGACATGGATCATGGCCCAGATAAAAAATCCCAAAGCCCACAATCCTGACTCCAGGATGCCTGGCTTCGATCATCTGTCCATAATCGAGCGGTACGCGATATCGCAATATTTAAAGGATTGAACAGCGCACCTGTATTTTTAAAAAGTTTCATGGGAAATAAACTTACGGAGAATTGATGGTCGTGACAGCGGCAGGATGCAAGGGCTGATAAGGCAGGGCTGGCCCAGGTCATTTTTTTATGACCAAGTGGCCAGCCCTAATGCTCTATCTGAATTTCGATCGTGTCTTTCTTTGTATTGCTGGTTTTAGGCTGAAAAGTACTACCCCACTGCCTGACTGCCTTGCTTGTCCTGTCAGGCCTGCGTGCTGGTACGTGTTGACGCGGCGGGCGGCCGAACTCACTGTCTTTTCTGGTCGTTGCGGCACTGTAGTCAAAGCCTGCAACAGTACGGCGCTCGACCGGGCCGCCAAGGACCCTCTCAATGTCGCGTACCATATCTGTATCTTCACCAGCCACGAGCGTGTATGCATCTCCGCTCCTGGCAGCACGGCCTGTCCGGCCTATGCGGTGAATATACGCGTCCGTGGTGTTAGGAATATCGTAGTTGATAACATGGGAAACCTGGGTCACATCTATGCCACGCGCAGCGATGTCAGTCGCCACCAGGATCTGGAACGTGCCGTTTCGGAAACCGTTCATTGCAGCCTGCCTCCTCTGCTGCGAGAGATTGCCCTGCAGCGAAGCTGTCTTGTAGCCGGCATTGGACAGTTGTTCCCCCAGACGCTTGGCTCTGTGCTTGGTGCGGGTGAATATAAGCACGGACTCAGTGTCTGTATGTTGCAATAGCTCGATGAGCAGAGGCGTCTTAAGGTGCTGGGAAACCGGGTAGAGGGCATGACTGACAGTTACAGCCGCAACAGTTGAGCCTACATCCATAGTGACCGGATCTTTCAGCACATCGTTTGCAAGATGCCGGATCTCTTTGGGCATGGTGGCCGAAAACAGGAGGGTCTGTCGCTGTTGGGGGAGATACTTCAGTATCCGCCTGATGTCAGGGAAAAAGCCCATGTCAAACATATGGTCGGCCTCGTCAAGGACCAGGACCTCCAGTTTGGACAGGTCGATCGTCCTCTGCCCCAGGTGGTCGAGAAGACGTCCCGGACATGCCACAACAATCTCAGCTCCGCGTCTGATTTTTTCTATCTGGGGATTTATACTCACGCCGCCATAAACAGTGACGCTCTTAAGACGGGTCTGATGCCCCAGACTGCCGATAGCCTCATGTATCTGCTCTGCCAGTTCCCGCGTAGGGGCTATGATCAGGGCGCGAACATGTCCGCGTTCTCCCTGCATAAGGCGATTCAGGATAGGCAGTACAAAGGCAGCTGTCTTGCCGGTGCCGGTCTGTGCCAGACCCATGACGTCACGACCCTTCATGACAGACGGTATCGCCTGCTCCTGGATCGGTGTCGGTGAGGTATAGCCCGCAGCCTTTACCCCGGCTGCAACTTGGGGGTGAAAATTAAATACGCTAAATTCCATAAACTCCTTTTTTCTGCGTTCGGGGGATTAAAAAAAGCCCCGGATGTATTCCGGGGCTTACAATTTCAAAGTTTTTATCCGGGTACAGCAGATGTTTTAATCATCAACAATAACAGCTTTGGGGAAACCCTGTCAAGCAGATGAATCCACCACGATGAATAAACAAGAGCCGGATTGTGACCAGTAACTGAGGATACCTGAAAATCCGGCTTTTCATTGACTTTTTATTTTGTTATTTTTTATACTGTCTGGTCGGGGCGTAGCGCAGCCTGGCTAGCGCACCTGCCTTGGGAGCAGGGGGTCGGAGGTTCGAATCCTCTCGCCCCGACCATAAACCTCTCAGCATCTTTATCATTGAATTCGAGTTGCATGATTTCATTCCGGGTGTCAATTTATACATATTTGAAAAACCACAGCACAGCGGATATACTGATATAAAATAGTGGGACTGGATTATTCAGAATGAAAAATACTGACATGACAAAAGAACAGCTTCTTGATGAACTGAAGAAGATGAAACATCGGATTGCTGAACTGGAAACAGAACTCAGTAAAAATCAGGAGTTCGAGTCTCTCAGCGTATTTGCTTCAGGCATAGCACATGAATATAACAACCTTTTAACAGCAATCATCGGAAATCTCTCTCTGGCAAAAATGTATGCAAAACCCGGATATGAAGTATATGACGTACTTGCAGAAGCTGAAAAGGCCTCCATCAGGGCAAAAGACCTGACCTTGCAACTGCTTACTTTTGCCAATGGCAAAAAGCCGGTAATGAAACCTCTTTTTCTGGAAAAACCCCTGAAGGCTTGGATCACCAGCGCCCTGGGCGATTCACAAATAACACCGGAACTTTCTATACAGGAAAATCTCTGGTCTGTCGAAGCAGATGAATTACAGATACATAATGTGATCGATAACATTGTCTTAAACGCCCGCCAGGCAATGCCTGGAGGAGGTTTGATCAGGGTAAAGGCAGAAAATGCAGATATTGATCTTCCCTCCGGGTTGCCGTTAAAAAAAGGAAAATATGTACTGATATCCATTGAAGACCACAGGACCGGAGTTCCCGAAGGGCTTTCAGAGAAAATATTTGATCCTTTTTATACAGCCGGACAAAAAAGCAGCGGTTTGGGCTTGTCCACTTCATATTCCATTATCAAAAAACATGACGGTCACATTACTGTTGATTCAAAGCCGGGTGTCTCGACAATATTTCGCATATATCTTCCGGTGTACCAGGAAAAAATTCCGCCTTCTGAGGAGACTCTGAATCAATATCCCAGAGGTAAAGGTAAAATCCTTGTAATGGATGATGAAGAAATTGTCAGGCTCGTTGTCAGCAAATTGCTGAATCAATGCGGATATAACGCAGAGCTTGCCGGAAATGGCAAAGAAATGCTCCAGATATATAAAGCAGCCATGGAAGCAGGCGATCCTTTTGACGCAGTTATCATGGATCTTGTTATTGAGGAAGGGATGGGGGGACAGGAGGCGATCAAATACCTTCTGGAGATAGACCCTAAGGCAAAGGCGATTGTTTCCAGCGGTTATTCTAATGCACCGGTAATGTCGCACTTTCAGGAATTCGGCTTTATAGGTTTTTTAGCGAAACCCTACAGGCTTGATGAACTCGGCAGAGTGCTGCATGAAACACTGGCAGAAATAGCAGAATAGCTTTCTGGTTCTTTTGAACTGGACAAGAAAGTGGTTGATTGACACCACAGCGTTCTATAATATTTGTCTCAGGCGAGAGTGGCGGAACTGGCAGACGCGCTGGACTTAGGATCCAGTGGGGAAACCTGTAGGGGTTCAAATCCCCTCTCTCGCACCATTCTTTTCCGTATTAATTTCAATAGGTTAACAAACCGCACTGGACTTTGCTGCGGGGGACCGCATCTGCAAAGCGGATCTGTAGGGTAGGTATTTGGTCATCCTAATTTACCGAACCGCTCGAACCGATACGCCAGTTCCGGCCCCCCTTTCCCTTCGTATGCGAGTTGGGCGACGAGGAGGCAGAAGGGCTCAACGTAGCGGGCGATCCGTAGGGGGCCAGCGTCCACCGGATAAATACTCCTCTGATTCATTTCTGGTCGATCACGTTCTTCAGGTGATTAAGGCCGGAAGCCGCAGTCGGCCATCCGGCGTAGAAGGCAATATGCGTGATCGCGGCCACGAGCTCTTCCTTCGTGAGGCCGTTCTCAAAAGCCTTCTTGAGATGGAACTCGACCTGCTCGATACGATTCAGCGCGACCAGGCAGGTGACCGTGATCAGGCTTTTGTCGCGCTGCGAGAGCGGCGGACGTTTCCAAACGTCTCCGAAAAGAACGTCCTGCGTCAGTTGAGCATAGTCCGGTGCCAGCGACTTCAGCTCATCTGTCGCTTTTTTCACATCACTGTCTGCCATGGGTATCTCCTTCTTATCGAGTCTGTTTTTTCACGCTCCTGCTTTGAGCGATGCCATATCGATCACAAAGCGGTATTTCACATCGCTTTTCAGCATGCGTTCATACGCTTTATTGATATCCTGGATCTTGATCACTTCGACATCTGAAGTGATGCCGTGCTTGCCGCAGAAATCGAGCATCTCCTGGGTCTCGGCAATACCGCCGATGACGGACCCTGCGACCGATCTGCGCCCCATCACCAAGGGAACAGTGCTCAGCATCGACTCCAGATCACCCACGTACCCGAGAAGCACCAGCGTGCCGTTGATCGTCAGCGTCGGCAGATAGTGGTTGAGGTCATGGACATAGGGCACGGTATCGATGATCAGATCGAAACGTCCCTGCACGGATGCCATCTGGCCTTTGTCGGTAGAGAGCACGACATTGTGGGCGCCCAGACGGCGGGCGTCCTTCTCTTTGCCCGCTGAACGGGTGAACAGCGTGACATCAGCGCCCAGCGCATTGGCAAGCTTCAGCGCCATGTGACCCAGTCCGCCGAGGCCGACAACCGCCACCTTGCTGCCCTTTTCCACCTTCCAGTGGCGAAGCGGCGACCAGGTGGTAATGCCGGCGCACAGGAGAGGCGCCGCCCCTTTGAGGTCCAACCCATCGGGAATTTTCAGTACGAATTTGTCCGACACTACGATCTTCTCTGAATAGCCGCCGTAGGTGGGCATGTGATCGTGGCGATCAATATGGTTATAGGTGAATGTCGCGATCTCCGAGCAATACTGTTCCAGTCCCTGTTCGCAGGCTGTACACTTCTGGCAGGAATCGACCATGCAGCCGACACCGACATGATCGCCCGGTTTGAAGCGCTTGACATCCGGACCGACGCTTATCACGCGGCCGATGATTTCATGACCAGGCACGACCGGGTAAGTAGTGGGAAACCAACTGCTCCAGTCATTGCGGACCGTATGTAAGTCCGAGTGGCATACGCCGCAATAGAGAATCTCGATAACCACATCGTTAGGCCGCGGATCGCGTCGCTCAAAGCGATATAGGGCCAGGGCGTCCTTGGCGGACTGTGCTGCGTAACCTCGTACATTCATTGTCATTGCTTTTTCCTCCATGTTAAACCAAATTTTGTTCTCACTATTTTGTTCTTACTTAAGGGCGTCCTCTCCCGAGGGCTCCCTCCGTTTTTGCTGCTTAGATACCGGTCCTTTTTTCCAGGGCTTCGGGGTAGCGATCACCCTGGATCGTGACCTTTGAGGCAGCGCTATCGATTTCACGCAAATCCTGAGACGTAAGTTCGACGTTAACTGCGCCGATGTTCTCTTCCAGGCGCTCCAGTTTCTTGGTGCCCGGGATGGGAACAATCCACGGCTTCTGGGCAAGCAGCCAGGCGAGTGCTATCTGAGCAGGCGTCGCCTTCTTCCGTTCTGCGATGTTGCGAAGCAGATCGACCAGGGCCTGATTCGTTTTCCGGGCCTCCGGAGTAAAGCGAGGTACGATGTTGCGGAAGTCGGACTTATCGAACGTCGTCTTCTCGTCGATCTTTCCTGTGAGGAAGCCTTTACCAAGAGGACTAAATGGAACGAGCCCGATTCCCAGTTCCTCAAGCGTCGGCAACAATTCCTCTTCAGGGCGTCTCCACCACAGCGAGTATTCGCTCTGGATCGCGGTGACCGGCTGGACTGCGTGTGCGCGGCGGATCGTTTTCACTCCTGGTTCAGAAAGCCCGAAGTGCTTGACCTTTCCTTCCCGGATCAGGTCTTTTATTGCTCCCGCCACATCTTCGATCGGCACATCCGGGTCAACACGGTGTTGATAGTAGAGGTCAATAGCATCGACTCTGAGCCGCTTGAGCGTGCCTTCGAGGCTATGCCTGATGCGCTCGGGCCGACTATCCACAACCTGCTGCCCGCTGGGATCGATTCTGATCCCGAACTTGGTGGCTATAACCACCTTCCCACGGAACGGTGCCAAAGCTTCACCCACGAGCTCTTCGTTCGTGAACGGGCCATAGACTTCGGCTGTGTCGAAGAATGTGACGCCCCGTTCCACGGCTTTACGTATAAGGGCGATCATCTCCTGCTTGTCTCCAGGCTGACCGTAAGCTATGCTCATCCCCATGCAGCCAAGCCCGAGAGCCGACACTTCCAGGCCGCTTTTTCCCAATTTACGTTTTTGCATCGTTTATACTCCTTTGTTGTTAAGTGAAATGCTTCCTTATCAAATCGTATCATATTGCCTTCTACCTGGCTAACGAGGCGTCAGCCACCCTGTTGATGATTTTATTGTACTTCTGAAAGAACAAAGGCAGGTATGCGTCTGCGCCAGATGGCGTCGGCGGGAAGTCAGAGTCAGCAGATAGCGCGGGCAATCGATTGGTTGAAGGGTAACTTCACACAGCCGTTGCGTATCGATCACCTCGCAACGCAAGTCAATATGAGTACATCGACCTTCCACCATCATTTCCGGGCGCTGACGGCCATGAGCCCGCTGCAGTACCAAAAATGGTTGCGTTTGAACGAAGCGCGGCGGTTGATGCTCGCCGAAAATCAGGATGCCGCAAATGCGGCGTTTCAGGTCGGCTATGAAAGCCCCTCCCAATTCAGCCGGGAGTACAGCCGCTTGTTCGGTGACTCGCCATTGCGCGATATCACGAATTTGCGTCAAATGACTGCCAATGAGATGGCCTAACCGGTATTGCCAACTCTGATCACTAAGGGCTGCCTGCTTGTTGCCAAGGCATTCTTGTATTTCAGGCTGAGGATTTCCACGTATTCCCCGCAGCTTCCTGCAGGGTCAAGTGAGCGCATATAAAAAATAAAAGTTCATTGCATTGAGATTCCCGGTAGCTTGCTACGAGGAGTCTTCAATAGATCATACCCATATTGTTTACACCCCTTTTTCCTTTTCCGTTTTCATCCCCTTATCTCTAAATTCATCTCCTTTCTTTTCTATACACTCAAGAGCTAAGTGTAAGAATGGTGGTATTATTCTCATATTTTTTTCCCAACGATATACAGTAGTCTTTTTTACTCCAAGAATCTCCCCTAATTCCGTTTGAGTAAAACCATGACTCTTCCGCCAAGCTGTGAGTTCATCAGGGTGCATGCCTTAAGTATACCATTGGTGTATTTTCCTGTCGATTCAATTAAGCAACTTACTTGCCAAAAAAATGCAAAGTTTTACAAATAAATTATTATGTATTTTCAATAGGTTATAAGATTACTCAACATACGTTAATAAGCTGTTGGGAAACGCCATTATTTCATTCTCTGAGACGCTTAAAATAACAGTCTTATTCATTTTGCCTAATAAGTAGGCAGTACAATAACCTAATAAAATCAATATGTATCATGAAATTCATCGGCTCTTATTAAATTAATTTGTCTAAACAACTTTAAACACGCATGGATAAAGGCTTGCTCTCCTAAAGTTCAAGTTTTAGCCATATTTTGTTGAATGAGTTCATGAGGTTTTCCATATTAAAAAGTAAATTGATCTCGCTGATCCATATCATAAATAAGCAGTATTCTTCTGAGCCGTCTTTAATACACAGCAACTTCCCGGCCCAAATCATCTCGTAGCGGTTCAACTCACCTCTATCGCCCAATTATTTTCTTTTTATATTTTAAGAGCTTATAAGAGCACTCTGGATCAATTTTCTGCAGGATTTCTACCCTTGCTATAGGTCTGCTAAAGCAGTTGAAGAGAGCTTGGGTTCTAGTTTTGCGAATCGCCAAGAAAAGGATACTCCTTTAACAATCTAACCAAAAGAGCGATCCTTTCCTCATGGGTCATGTACATATAAAGTTGCGACTCCTTCAGGATAGAGACCAGCATTCTCATTGTAGTCATGTCCATATTGTTATTACCTCTTCAATTCTGTCGCAAAAAATATGCCAAGGAACAAGTCTCAGCTTAAAGATAACACTCAGAGGGACTGGCAGGTTGAATTGCTTTAGAAATTAAGTGGTTACATTATGCTAATTTCCATAATGGACAGCATTATTCTATTGATGGTCAGGAAAATCTGTGCTGTTTGTAACTCTTTTTCTCATTTATTGACACACCCGGGACGCCTTCAGACTGTTGCTGAGAACTTCAGTCACCTGATTTGAGATATCAAACGGAATTACTGTTTCTCATTTCGGCAGCTTAAGTACAAAGTAACTCCCATTGCGCTTTGCCTCATACCATATCCCCACCATGTTGATTGATTATTTCTTTTGCCATGCATTTTCAGGGTATTTATTTCTATCAGTCTCCTGCCAAACGACAGTTGATATGTTTCTCATTGAACCATAAATTACTTTCAAACTTCCGGATGTTTCCAACAGATACAAATCTCTTAACCATCGGCAACACGTATGCATCAACATAATTTATCATACGTGCCTGATTGATTGCATATCAGCAGTTGAATCTGCAAATAATGACAAGGTGAGGGCCATTTTCGGGCATTGTTATAATCATATTGATAGCTTCTACGCATTAAACATTCAGACAGTACAAATGGCACATGATTTGCTAAATATAGATATGTAATGACAATAAAAAATCAGGACAGGATAACGCTCGGAGGTATCCTACAAGGAGATTCATTTTATTAAAAAAAACATGTCAGAAATAATTTCGTGTGATTTTGATATATAGAAAAAAGAGGAAGATGCGATGCATAATATGTTAGAGCACATTACAGGACCGATGCTTGGAGCTATTGCACCCTTTTTCGAAACAGCAAAAAAAGAAGACGAAATTACCATAGATACTTTTAAGGGCAGTTGGGTAATACTTTTTTCTCATCCAGAGGACTTAATGCCGGTCTTTAAAACAAGGACGATAAACTATATACTATGCAAACGTGGTATTAAAGCCGTGGCCATAGGCCACAAAGAATCGCTGGATAAAATCTCTCCCGGCAGCTTCCTCAAAAAATATATGGTGAACCATAGTCTCGCAGTCATAGATGACGGGAATAACCGGATAGCCTTGAGGTACGGGCTGGCTTGTTCCGATAAAAGCGGGGCGGTAAAAGGAGTTTTTGTTATTGATCCAAAGGGTTATTTAAGGATTAAGCTGTTTTTCCCACTGAAGACAGAGAGAGATTTTGCGGAAATACTGAAGCTCGTTGATGCCCTCCAGATCGCTGATAAGCACAGCAAACATAAAAAAGCCTGCAAGATGTAAAGGATTTTAAAACAGGATGGAGGGACCTGACCATGCCGGCTGTTTTGTGCCGATCATCCCGGCAAGCCCTGCCTGCGTGATGCACGATTTTCTCCCTTTTTCCTGATCATACCCTGGATCATCGCGAAGCCAGGATTTGACCTTGCTCTGACATTCATGGAAATGCATTGCTATTGAGTACAACAGCATATTCGCGCCTTTCCAGCCATGATTTTATTTAATAGATCCATAATACCTATTGCAAAATCTTCAATTACCATTATTATAGATAACAGGAAATCAATTGGAGACAGGATTATCATGTCATTGAAATGCAGTTATATGGAAGGGTGTCCGATGTATAATCATCTTACAACCGCAGTAAGGATCATACAACTGCAGCCTTATGTTGATGAGTACTGTTTAGGCGGGGAGCATTACCAGAAATGTGCGAGATACAAAATAATAAAGCAGGGGAAAGAGCCCCCTTATAAGCTCCTGCCTGATGGAACAATACTGAAGGTCTAGGACTCCTCCTCTTTTAACTTCTCGAGGTATTCTCCCCATTCAATGGGAAGCATATGTTTCTTCCTGTTATTGCAGTCCTTGCATGCAGGCACAATATTCCCTTTTGTTGATTTCCCCCCGCGTATCAGGGGGACTATATGGTCCATGCTGAGCTCTTTTGGAGAAAACTCTTTCCCGCAATAGTAGCACCGGCCTTCCGAAAGCCGTCTTTTCCACCACTGGGAGTTTCTGATTTCCCGGGACCTTGGCGCGCTCCCTCTTTAGTTCTTCTTCAGTCACATATGATATAAAATATTCCATGGCCTGTTTTATTGAATACTGTTCCAGATTACACTCTGGTTTCGTCCGTTATGTTTCGCATGGTAGAGGGCCTTATCGGTCTTTTCTATGAGTTCTTCCTTGCCTTTGGCGTCAAACGGCGCTGTAGCTATACCTATACTGATGGTGATTTTCAGCGACTTGCCGTCTGCAGAAAAAGTAGCATCCATAACAGCCTTTCTCAACCTTTCCGCAATATTTTTGGCCCCTTCAGCGTCAGTCCCCGGCAATATGACCGCGAACTCTTCACCACCGTATCTTGCAGGCACATCCACATCCCTGATCTCTTCCCTGATAATTTTTGATACCCCTTTCAAGCACAATATCACCCACAGGATGACCGTAGTTATCATTGACTTTCTTGAAATAATCGATATCAGTAAGCATAAGTGAGACCGGAGAAGAGTTTCTGTTGAGGCGTTTGAATTCCTCTGTCAGGTTCTCCTGGAAACGCCTGTGGTTGTAAAGGCCTGTAAGCCCGTCAGTAGTTGCCAGTTTTTCAATCTCTGCATGTAATTGCGCGTTTGCTATGGATATCGACGCCTGATTACATAATACTTCCAGCAACCCGATCTGGAACGTATCGAGGAAATCCCGTTTTTCCGAGAGCATGACAAATAGTCCGAGGAGCTCATTTTCATACAGCATCGGGACAGCGATAACAGAACGGACATTTTTTGTCTCAAACGGCATGATAGGCACACGGTATTCCGTGGTATCGCTTACATAATGGCGCTGCTTGTTTTCAATGGCGAAATTGACGATCGTACCTCTGAAATGGAACCTCTTCTTTTCGCTGTTGAAAACTCCGTTATTGTGCTTAAGTTCGAACCCCTGGGAATCCTGCAGGAAAAAAAACACCCGGGAACTGGCGATAGTTTCCGCAACACCACATAATTTTTTTGTGATAACATCGATATCCAGTGATGTCGCGAGATTTGAACTTCCCTCTTTCAGGATCTTCAGTCCGGACACATCCCGCTTCATCATCATATAGACCCGCTCTCTTTCGAGTATCCTCACGAGCTGTTTTGAGAACATCTGTACAGTATCCCTGTCCGTCTCGCTGAATGCCTGATATCTTGAACTGTCAACCGTGAGCAGGCCTATGGAGACAGAAGCGTCCATGATCGGGATTACGATCAATGACGATATTTTCATATTTTTTATATAGCCGACCTCTGTTGTCTTTTCATTGAGATCACCTGATAAAAATGGTTTTTTGTCCCTCAGGCATGCAGAGACTATACCCCTGCCGGTGGTGATAACATCGCCTTTGTCCCCGGTTGAACACCGCAGTGTAAAACTGGCATCATTGGGTACCAGGAGATTGGCGGAATCGGCCAGGACAGCCTGGCGTATAGTCTGAAGGAGATCTTTTATCTCTTCGTCCGTATTGAGCATTGCCGCAAAGTAATGGGAAATTACCTCGTCGCTGTCAAGAGACCCCATCTCTGTTTCCTGCCCTATCTCCCTGGCATTGCTCTTTATTTTTTCAAGTGCTGAAACAGCTTTCCGTTTTTCATCCCTAAGTCTCCTGCAGATAAGAGATGACGTAACCGCTGTCAGAATAAGAAAGAACGAAAATGCCATCTCCTCCAGAAAGGTTTCCTTCACAAAAAAAGTCCTCAATTGAAGCAAAGGGATAAGGAGTGAAAATGGGACAACAACTTTGAGGCTGTAGAATGCCGATACAAAAATGATAAAGGGGAAATATGCCAGCTTCAGCCACGTTAAATTCACTGCTGTGTTGAATCCTGCATAGATCAGGGCGAGGGAGAAAAGAAATTCAATCGAAAACTCACGCCGCTTTGAGAAAAAATGCAGCGCTGAAGCAATAATAATGGTTGCTGCGCTAAAGGAAAACCACAGGGCAGGCTTTGTTTCCGGGAAATTTATAAGGAGGCCAAGCCAGGTTAAAACAAGAAAAAAGAGCGGAATACTCCTTTTTATCCAGAAGCCCTTCCCTTTTTGATCTCCTCTTCCCTGTAGTATTTGCTGTAGAGGACTTCCCATTCAGGAGTTCCTTCTATTAATTTTTTCGCAAAAGATTGGAGTTTTCTCCTGACAATCTGGTCTATGTCTTCACCGACTTTAAGTTCTGAGACTATGGTGCGTTTAATCTCCCGCCTGATCGCACCTTCGTTCTCATCATCCATTTCTATAAGGTCCTGTTTCCAGAGACCCTCAAAAAGCATATGACTGAGGTGCGAAATCTTATCGTCCGAAAGCATCATAGCACTAAATTTCTTTCCTTCACCAGTTTTTTCTTGGTCAATTCGAACAAGGCCCTGTAATCCATCCTGCCGCGCTCAATTTCGGATTCATGCTGCTTCAGCAGCAGCCTCACCTCATCGCTCAGCCTGTCCTCAACCATAAGCTCTTCCATCATGAGGCCCTCTGCTGTCTCCAGCAGTTTATTCATGGGGATTTTAGGTCTCACCAACTCCTTTGCTATAAGGTTGTCTATAATCTTTTTAGCGATTATAGGGACCCACGATTTGGGGATCCTCATCTTTATCTCTCTACAAAAGAGAGTAAGGCAATACTTCTGGACCTCATAATCGCCACGCTAAGGTCCCTCTGGTGCTTGGCGCAGGTGCCGGTCATTCTACGTGAAAGTATCTTCCCTCTCTCTGTCAGGTAATTTCTGAGAAGTCTGATATCTTTATAATCGATAAATTCCGTCTTTTCAGAGCAGAACCTGCAGAATTTCCTTCTCTGGAATCTTTTCTGTTGATATGCCATTGTTCTTTCTTCCTTCCTTATAAATTAATGTTTTTCGTTTGTTAAAATGGTTCGAGGTCTGTCTTCTCATCAGGCGGAGTGAAGTCTCCCTCTCCGCTGCTGCTTTCCTCTGCGGCCCCTCTTTTTGAGCCTGGAAGAAAGTTGACCGACTGAGCCACTACCTCGATTTTACTCTTCTGCTGGCCTTCGGACTCCCAGCGCCTTTGCTGAAGCCTGCCGTCTACAATAACCGCACTCCCCTTATTGAGGTACTTGCCGCAAAACTCAGCCAGTTTCCCAAAGACCACGATATCAATAAACGTGGTTTCCTCTTTCATTTCATCAGACTGTTTGTACTTGTAGTTGACAGCCAGCCCAAAGGAAGAAACAGGAGTGCCCTTCGGTGTATAGCGCAATTCAGGGTCTTTTGTGAGCCTTCCTATAAGAATTGCCTTGCTGTACATTTAAGCCTCTTTTGGAGTTGGAGCCTGTTCAGCTTCACTTGCCTGGGTTTTTTCCAAATGCTTGACCTGTTTAGGGTCCAGCTTTATCACCATGTATTTGATAACAGGATCAAACACCTTGTAAAACTCTTCGAGCTTTTTGACAGTCGCAGGGGGGGTCTTGAATATAAGCAGGGCGTAAAACCCCTTATTCTGCTTTTTTATATCATAGGAGAGCTTTCTCCTGCCCCACATCTCTGCTACAAGTACCTCTCCGCCGGCATTGATGATAATATCCTTGATTTTGGAGACTGAGCCATTGATTTCCTCATCGGCGAGTGATGCATTGAAAATTACGACATTTTCGTAGATGTTCATTTAAACACCTCCTTCTGGATTCTTCCTGAAAGATCAGGACTAAAGCCCTTCCCAAGGGAAAGAGCAAGGAGCTTTATTTTATACCACATACATGAAGTCTTCGTCAATAAATGGATAGTCGCCCGTGGTCTTGCCACAAGGTCAGTGAGCGAATATAATGAAAAAAATTACCTTACATTGAGATTCCCTGCGGTCTGGCCTAAGGCCCCTACTGTTGGTGCCGGAGGGAGTCTTCAAACGCAAGGAATAGAATGACCATTCATTTGAATCATCCTATCCACACAGTCTTATCAAAATCTTTCAACACCCATTCGCACCTACTGATCTCTTTCAGAATCGGATAGATTTCTGCATTTGTAGTGGTAAGCTTCACTCCTGCGTTCAGAAAAAAGATCGTGTGAGGCACCTGCTTGTAGGTCTTCATGGTCTCGAAATAGGCTTTCATGAGAATCCTGCCGAGATCCTCTTCTTTTCCCATTGTATCTGTACCAACGACAAGGAGCAGGTCTTTATCTGCCTCTGGTGCTTTGTCTGTCGAAGTTGCTGGAGCACATGCATAGCCTTTCACTATCTTCACCCGCCAGTCTTTACCGTCCCTGATTGTCTCTGAAAAGAAAGCATTATTCTTTGCAAACCATTCAAGGTTGTCCGCTGATCCCTCATTGTCAACAATCACCTCAACAATGCCCTTCCGAGATTTTTGAAAGGGCTTCTTCAGCCATCATGACTGGTTTCGGACAGCCCTGATCTCTTGCGTCGATTACCATGTTGACCTCCTATTTCAGACTCCATAATTTCCTCCTGTTATTTCAAGTAATGCTATTGTGACTTGTTATCTCAGTCCTGACCGTTTTTGCGCCATCCGGGAAATATCCTTGTAAGAAGATCATCGTCAAGCTGCTCCAGCAGCTTTTTCTCGTATCTTTCAACAAATATTTTCTCTTCCAGCACATCTCCGGGAAGAGTGTCCCGGTCTTTGCCCGCCTCCGGAGCGATGATGCTTGCATGAGTCGCGTCGTCCACTTCATAGCTCAGGCCCTTGTTACGCTCTATCCACCGGAAGCAGTCGTCATGAGAACCTGCATATAAAAAAATAAAATGATGATCTTTCTGGATAAGAACAAGCCGATACGCACCGACCAGATCAATTTTCTTGCAATGCTTTATGCGATGCTCCCCGTTCCATGTATAGCTGAACTTTTTCCTGGTATGCTCATCGCCGCTTACAAGACAGCTTATGAATTCATCTACTTTTTTTGCAGCCATTGCAGCAAATCCCCCCTTTTCCCGGCGCAAGTTATCGAGACACCGTTCAAACTGAGGCGTCCTGTATACAAAAATCTCTTGCTTGTTATCTCTCGTATTCAACAATGCTGATCACTCCATACATGGTAATTGTGGAGAGGGACAGTGGGAGTCGAACCCACTACAGCCTTTTTTTCGGCTATACCTCTGGTTTTGCAGACCAGGAGGGGCACCAGCCCCTTGCCCCCCATTCAGGTATAGCTTTTGTATTTCAGAGTGTTATTCATTCCCTTCCTGTTGTAGCGCTGCGACTGTTGTTCTTTATTAGGACCACGAAACAACAAATCATAAAATATACTTGACCAATAGTACAAATAGATTTTATCTATTGATAAATGAGCATGCATAGGCATGATATGCGGTGCGCTACAGGAGATGGGTCAGGGGAAATTAAGTTGTTATATGAGTCTTGACTTGGCGGCCCGAAAGCAGATAATCAACAAATATTTTGTATAAATGAGGAAGCGTTCGTTTCCGGTGGGTGATGATATAGAATTGCCTATTCATGTCGGCATCTTTGATCTTGATCTCCATTAGCATACCGCATTTCAGTTCATCCTTCACTGACCTGCGGGAGATTATCGAGATGCCCATCCCCTCTTTGACAGCCTGCTTGATGGCATCGGTCGAGCCGAATATGCCGACAATATTGAGATGCTGAAAATCGATCCCTTCTTTTTCGAGTATTTTTTCGAACTCCTTCCTCGTACCTGATCCCTGTTCCCGCATGACGATGGGGAAACCTGCAATTTCTCTGATCCCCATGTTTTTTCTCACTTCAAAAGAGCTGGATGCAACGGCGATGAGCTCGTCGTCAAGGAAAGGCTTATAATCTACCTGCCGTGATTCCAGTTTGCTCCGACAATGCCGATCAGGAGTTCATCCCCGGCAACCTTGTCGATAATTGCCCGCGAATCGGAAACAACTATCTCAAAGAGGACAGATTGGTTCTTCTGTCTGAATAATGCCGTAAGACCGGGAAGGATATAGGTGCCGGGGATCGTGCTTGCGCCTATTACAAGGTGTCCGGAAAGGTCTTTTCTGAACTCTCGCAAGAACATCCTTGAAGCCTTCAACCCTCTCTATAATCTCCTGTGCCCTGACTATTAGTACCGCGGCCTCTCTGGTCGGGATGATCTTTCTGGGGAGCCTGTCGAAGAGCTTGCAATTCAACTCCACTTCAAGCGCTTTGATATGGTCACTAACAGTAGGCTGTGTAAGATTAAGCTCCTCTGCTGCTATTGAAAAGCTTTTATGTTTATAGACCGAAGCAAAAACCTTAAGATGGTGTATATCCATTATGTAATTAAGATGTCTTCTCCTTGTGCGTGTGCATTGCCGTTAAAAAACGACCATCAAAAATTCTGGCTTAGATATTATATATTATCCGGCTTGCTGCTTTTGTGTGGATATCCCGGCCCCGTCCAGAAAACCTGTAATCGCTCCGTAAACTGCTGTTGCATCTTTCGCATCATCTGTCGAATATATCCTGATATGCCTGCCTGTTCCGGCAAGATTAACCGAAAAAAAAGGCAGCGAATACCCCTCGATCACCTGCCCTTTTACTTTTATTTCTGCATTCGCATAATCGCCGAGAGAATAAACCCTGTGCCAGGCAAGAGCTCCTATCTTCCAGGTCCTCCTAATCGTCCTTTCAGCAAGATCGATTTCGGTGATAATCCGTCGTGCAATAAAGGATATTGAAGCAAGAAGAACAAGGATAAGCATGATAACCGCGAGAACATTCTGTGGAGTTATAGCGCCCAAGACTGCAATTACGGGAATGGCCGCCGCCATAATCCAGGAGAGTGTCTTCATGTGAGCGCTGGCAGGTACATCGTAGATCACAAGAACGTTATCACTGTTCTTTTCTACAGGGCCTTGCTGTTCCCTCCGGCAATGAGGACCAGAAAGGTGGTTTAAATTCAAATGCATAGACAATTATCATATTGCCATAATAAATGAGTCAAATAGATATTAACTATCAATTCCCTACAATGCATCGACTTCTTCGATGTGCTTTCAGTTTTCACAAGTGATACAATAGTCCAGTATGATCAATATCGATATTCCCGGCTCAGTTGCCCTTGAGATAGAACATTTTGTGTCCGACTTCTCCGGCACCCTTTCCGGAGATGGTGTTACTTCTACCTGGCGTCAGAGAAAAACTAAACGAGCTGGCGGGAAAAGTTCATGTGCACGTATTGACCTCCGACACGTTCGGCAAAGCACGCAAGGAACTTGAAGGCATTTCCTGTACTGTACATATTCTTGAAGGTGAGGACCACACCGGACAGAAAGAACAGTATGTTGTCAGTCTTGGTGCTGAAAGAGTCGCTGCGCTCGGAAACGGTAACAATGACGCCCGGATGCTTAAGGCTGCCGGACTCGGGATTGCGGTTTGCCTTAGAGAAGGGTGTTCAGTAGAGTCACTTCAGGCAGCTAAGATATTTGTACACTCTCCAATGGATGCCTTTGAACTGTTGCTTTACCCTAAGAGACTTATAGCGACTTTGCGCCGATGATTGAGCGAGGACACCGAGACCGGCGAATATCAAAAACAGCAGCCGGACAGATGACTACAGCCTCAATTAGAAGGCAATAGGACTCACCTGATTACATTTGTATATCGCCGCACTTTCTTATTGCCAACTTATTTGGTCTTTCTCATGCCTTTTGATTTATAATTATACATGCTGGCTAAAATCCGCGATAAAGTACTCTCAGGGAAACGGCTCACTGAAGCCGACGCGTCAGAACTCTTTAAAAGCGATGACATTTTTTTGCTCGCAGTCCTCGCATCGCATGTAGCTGAAAAGAAGAACGGCCGGAAGGCATACTTTGTCAGAAACCGGCATATCAATCCAACCAACATCTGCGTCAACCGCTGCAGGTTCTGCGCATTCAGCAGGTCAAAGGGACAGGAAGGCGCCTATGAGACTGACCCTCGAGGAGATCATAAAAAAACTTACGCATAGACGCATCAACGCATCACGCATTACGCGAAGTTCATATCGTCGGCGGCCTCCACCCTGACTGGCCCTTCACCTATTACCTCGAACTGGTCTCGACCATAAAAAAGAACTTCCCGAAACTCCATATAAAGGCCTTCACAGCAGTTGAGATCGACTATTTCTCAAAGATCAGCGGCCTCAGCCTTGAAGAAACACTCAAGTGCACTTAAACTCTGCGGCCTCGGGTCAATGCCAGGAGGAGGCGCGGAGATATTCGCACCCGGCATCAGGAACAGACTCTGCCCTGAAAAGATATCAGGCGACAGGTGGCTTGAGGTAATGGCAGCTGCCCACAAGGTCGGCCTCAGGACAAATGCTACAATGCTCTACGGCCATATAGAGTCCTACAAAGACCGCATAGACCACCTCATGAAACTCAGGAAGCTCCAGGACAAAACAGGCGGGTTCCAGGCTTTCATACCCCTTGCCTATCATCCGAAGAATACAGAGATAAAAGGCAGCTACACCTCGGGCATCGATGACCTCAAGACAATAGCGATCAGCCGGCTTTATCTGGATAATTTCGATCATATCAAGGCCTACTGGGTGATGCTCGGAGAGAAGATCTCCCAGCTTGCGCTTAAGTTCGGGGCTGACGACATCGACGGCACAATCATTGAGGAGAAGATCACACACTCCGCAGGCGGCCTGACAGGCGGGCAGCTGACTGCTGAACAATTGAGCGATATGATAAAAAAGGCAGGCAGGATACCGATAGAGAGGGATTCTTTCTACAGGAAAATAAGAAGGGCAGAATGACAAAGAAAAAACAGAAAAAAAATACTGCTAAAAAACGAAAGCAGCCATGTGCCCCAAAATCAGACAGGATAACAAAGAAAGAGGCCCTGTCGATGCTTAAAAGCGCAGACCTCCTCGATCTCGGCCTGACAGCCGACATCATGAGAAAGCAGCTCCATCCTGAAGAGATAGTCTCATTCGTTGTGGACAGGAACATCAACTATACTAATGTCTGCATCAACAAATGCACCTTCTGCGCATTCTGGAGGGATGAAGACGATTCTGACGCCTATATCCTCGACAGAGATACGCTCTTTGAAAAGATAGAGGAGACGCTCGACCTCGGAGGCACACAGATACTGATACAGGGAGGGCTGCATCCTGACCTCGATATCGATTATTATGTCGACCTTCTCAGGTCAATCAAGGAGAGGTTCGAGATAAACATCCATGGCTTCTCACCGCCGGAGATATGCTATATTGCAGACTCTGCGGACCTGACACTCAGGGAGACCCTGCAGATTCTCAGACAGGCAGGTCTTGATTCAGTCCCTGGCGGAGGCGCGGAGATACTCTCTGACAGGGTCAGGGAGATCCTGAGCCCGAGGAAGATAAAATCCTCCCGCTGGCTGAAAGTAATGGAGACAGCGCACAGGCTCGGAATGAGGACAACCGCCACAATGATGTTCGGCAGCATAGAGAGCCCTGAGGACATCATCACGCATCTGGACGCAATCAGGGAGCTCCAGGACAGGACAGGCGGGTTCACAGCCTTTATCCCCTGGTCGTTCCAGCCGGGAAATACGGAGTTAGCGACAAAGAGCAAAGAGCAGAGAGCAAAGGGAAAAAACGTTCAACGTTCAAAGTTCAAAGTTCAAAATTCCGCAACGGCTGTGGAATATCTGAAGGTGCTGGCGTTATCCAGGATATACCTCGACAACATCGACAATATACAGGCCTCATGGGTCACGCAGGGCCTGAAGCTCGCCCAGGTGGCCCTGAGGTTCGGGGCCAATGACTTCGGCTCAACTATGATAGAGGAAAACGTTGTGGCCTCCACAGGCGTCAGCTTCAGGACCTCGAAGCATGAGATCATCAACGCGATCAGGGCCGCAGGTTTCATTCCGGCACAGAGAGACACGTACTATAATATCTTAAGAAAATATTGAGGAGGAGTCATGACAGACTCGGACAACATATACGATGTAATCATAGTAGGCGGCGGGCCCGCAGGCCTGGCAGCAGCGCAATATGCTTCACGGGCGAAGCTCAAGACGATCGTGCTTGACAAGTCCTCCACAGCAGGGGCGCTGGCCTACACCAGTCATATAGAAAATTACCCCGGAGTTCTGGGCCCCATATCAGGCAAGGAGCTTCTCGATATCTTCAAGAAGCAGGCCCTGAATTTCGGCGCTGAGCATGTTAACTGCACAGGTCGTCGGCGTGAAGATCGACTCTGAGATCAAGGAAGTCTTTACCATGGAAACCTCTTACAAGGGAAAGAGCATCATCATCGCCACAGGCTCAATGGGGAGAAAACCTACGATAAAAGGCGAGGCTGAATTCCTCGGCAGGGGCGTCAGCTATTGCGCTGTCTGCGACGCTGCCTTCTACAAAGGCAAGGATTGTCTGTGTCATCGGCAACTCAGAAGAGGCGGTAAAGGAGGCAGGCTATCTGACGAAGTTCGCTGAAACCGTCTACCTTATATCGCCGACCAAAGAACTGAAGGTCGAACACCACCCTGCCCTGGATGCGCCAAACCTCAAGGTCTTAACCGGCAGCTCTGTGACCGCTATCGAAGGCAGCGAGACTGTCGAGAAGATAAAGATCACGGACCAGGAGAAGAAAGGAGTCAGAACTTCCACTCTCGGGTGTCTTTGTATATCTGCACGGCAGCAAGCCGATCGTGGATTTTCTCTTGCGGAACAATGTCCCTTACTGAAGAAGAATGCATAGAGAGCAACCGGATGATGGAGACCAATACACCTGGTGTCTTTGTAGCAGGCGACGTCACCTGCACCGAGATACGCCAGGTGGTGACAGCTGTTGCCAACGGTGCTGTTGCAGCCCTTTCTGCTGAAAAATACCTGCACCACCGGAGCAGGCACAAATACGACTGGGGGAAATAAGCATCATAGCTCTCAGCTTAGCTGACAGCTGAACGCTAGCAGTGATTTGACAGTATTTCTGATTTTATGTTTTAATATCTTTGCTTTTAAGAATAGCCCTGCGAGGCTAGAAAGGCAAAGGAGTCAGCGTGAGCTGCGTTCATAACATCAAACTCTCAATCAAACCTGCTTTGACGCTATTTTTGCGCCTCCAGCTATACTATTCTCTTCTTTCAGGATTCACACTGTCATGTCTAAAGAACTGCTCGACAAAACCGATATAGACCGCATTATCACGAGGATGGCCCATGAGATAATCGAAAGGAACAAGGGGATCTCCTCTCTCTGCCTTGTCGGCATCCAGCGCGGCGGCGTGCATATAGCAAGAAGGATCAGCGCAAAACTCAAAGAGATCGAGGGGCGCGAGATACCCGTGGGCACGCTCGATATTGCGCTTTACAGAGACGACATCAACGTAAGGAAAGAGCAGCCGGTCGTAAGAAGGACCCAGGTGCCCTGCGAGATGAACGGCATCATCGTGGTGCTGGTTGACGACGTGCTCTTTACCGGCAGGTCGATACGGGCCGCCATGGACGCGATCATGGACCTGGGCCGGCCTTCGGCGATACAGCTTGCCGTGCTTGTCGACAGGGGCCACAGGGAACTGCCTATCAAGGCAGACTTTGTCGGCAAGAACATTCCTACTTCCATGGATGAGACCGTGACCGTGCAGCTCACCGAGGACGGGACAAAAGACAGCGTGGTGCTGGAATGAGCCTCAGATCAAAAGACCTGACCGGCATCAAGGACCTCAGCGCAGAAGAGATCGGTCTTATTCTGGAAACAGCCGCAGGTTTCAAAGACGTCCTGGGCAGAGACATCAAAAAAGTGCCTGCCCTGAGGGGACGGACAACAGTCAATCTCTTCTACGAGCCGTCTACGCGCACGCGGACCTCTTTCGAGGTTGCAGCAAAGCGGCTCAGCACGGACGTCATCAACATAGCAATATCCACAAGCAGTGTTGTAAAAGGCGAGACCCTTCTGGATACGGCAAAGACAGTGCTCGCCCTTGGCGCGGACATCATCGTGATCCGGCATAACTGTTCGGGGACGCCGCACTTTCTTGCAAAGAATATCAACGCCTCTGTGGTCAATGCAGGTGACGGCACAAACGAGCATCCTACCCAGGCGCTCCTGGACCTGTTCACCATAAATGAGCGGAAGGGCCGGATAAAAGACCTTGAGATCGCCATTGTCGGGGACATCCTCCATAGCAGGGTCGCCAAGTCGGACATCTACGCGCTTACAAAACTCGGCGCAAAAATACGGCTCATCGGACCTCCCGCCCTCGTGCCTGACTGCCTGAAGGATTTAGGAGTGAAAATATACACTGACATGAACGCTGGTCTTGACGGCGCAGACGTCATCATGATGCTCAGGATCCAGCTCGAGCGTCAGGGCAAAGGCTTTTTCCCGTCAACGCATGAATATTTCCGGAACTGGGGGCTCACCGCAGCACGGGTGGCCCGTGCTAAAGAAGATGCGATCATCATGCATCCCGGCCCCATGAACCGCGGCATCGAGATAGCCTCAGAGGTCGCAGACAGCAGCCGTTCGGTCATCCTTGACCAGGTGACCAACGGCATAGCCGTACGAATGGCGGTGCTATACCTGGTCTCGGGAGTGCAGGGATGAAAATATTAATAAAAAACGGACGCCTTGTTGACCCTTCGCAGAAGATCGACGATATCTGCGATATCCTTATCGAGGACGACAAGATAAAAGAGATACAGTCCAAGGGCAAGGGGCACAGGGGCAAGGGACAAAAGAAAAACTAATGCCTCAGCCGCTGCGTCAGGGGTATCTGATCGAGATCATCGACGCTGCCGGCATGTTAGTACTGCCCGGCCTTGTAGATATGCATGTACACCTGCGGGAGCCGGGTTTTGAATACAAAGAGACGATCAAGACAGGCACCGAGGCGGCTGTAAGGGGCGGCATTACATCAGTCTGCTGCATGCCCAACACAAACCCGGTAAACGACAATCCCGGCATAACGGAGTTTATTATCAAGAAGGCGGCCCAGGAAGGTTCGTGCAGCGTCTTCCCTATAGGCGCGATCACGAAAGGCCAGAGAGGTGAGGAACTTGCTGAACTCGGCATGATGTTTGACGCAGGTTGTGTTGCGTTTTCCGATGACGGAAAGCCGGTCATGGACAGCCTTGTGATGCGCAGAGCGCTCGAATACTCAAGGATCAGGAAGGCGCTCATCATATCCCACGCGGAAGACATGTCTCTTTCCGCAGGAGGTGTGATGAATGAAGGGCTCCTCTCCGTGACCCTCGGGCTCAGAGGCATACCTTCACAGGCAGAGGAGGTCATGATCGCCAGGGACATCGCACTGGCTGAGCTCACAGGGGGCCGTCTGCATATCGCACATGTCTCGACAAAGGGAGCAGTGGAACTGGTCCGCCTGGCAAAGAAAAGAGGAATAGCCGATATCACGGCCGAGACCTGCCCTCATTATTTCAGCATAACCGAAGACGCAGTCGAAGGATATAACACAAACGCAAAGGTTAACCCTCCGCTGAGGAGGAAAGAGGACCTGGAGGCGATCAAGGCTGGCCTCAATGACAATACGATAGATGTGATCGCCACTGACCACGCCCCGCATCACAGGGACGAAAAGCTCGGTGAGTTCGACCTGGCCCCGTCAGGCATATCAGGGTTTGAAACCTCGATTGGCCTCAGCATGAAACTCGTCGACTGAGGGTGTTCTCACCCTGAATCAGCTGATAGAGAAGATGGCCCTGAATCCCTCAAAGATCGTCGGGATCAGAAAGGGGACTTTAAAGCAGGGGGCAGATGCGGACATAGTCATTTTGGACACCCACAATGAATATACAGTTGATACAGCCGGCTTCAGGTCAAAGGGAAAGAACACTCCGTTTGAGGGATGGAAACTCAATGCCAGGCCGGTTGCAACCATAGCAAAGGGAAGGATATATACATGGGAATAAAGGCATTACTGGTTCTTGCTGACGGGATGGTCTTTGAAGGCAGCGGTTTCGGGGCAGAAGGTGAGACGATCGGAGAAGTTGTATTTAATACCTCGATGACCGGTTATCAGGAGATACTCACAGACGCCTCCTATAAAGGCCAGATCGTCACCATGACCTGCACGCAGATCGGCAACTACGGCGTTAACGAAGAAGACATCGAATCTGCAGGAGGCATAAAGGCAGAGGGCTTTATCGTAAAAGAGGCCTGCGATTTCCCGAGCAACTGGCGGTCATCTTCAAGCCTGACGGAATACATGAAAAAATATAATGTCGTCGGCATCCAGGGCCTGGATACCAGGGCCTTGACAAAGCATCTGAGAAACTACGGGGCGCAGACAGGGATCATCTCGACCATTGATGCAGACCCTTCAAATCTGCTGAAAAAGGTCAGGGCCCATCCCGGGATATCCACCTTTGATCTGGTAAAGGAAGTCACAACCGATAAGGTCTATAACTGGACATGAAGGCTGCTGGAAATGGTGCAATGAAGAGATCGGAGATTCGGGTTAAGGGATTGGTAAAGAGAAAAACTCACCCAATTCACGAGTCACGAGTCACGCTATCAGTGTTGTTGTGTATGACTTTGGAGTCAAGTTCAATATTTTAAGGAACCTTGTGGACGCAGGGTTCCATGTCACGGTCGTACCTGCACACACTCCTGCAGAGGCTGTGCTTGAAATGGGACCTGACGGCATCCTGCTGAGCAACGGACCTGGCGACCCTGAAACAGTCACCTACGCTATCGAAAATACAAAAAAATTACTCGGAAAGAAACCGATATTCGGCATCTGCCTGGGACATCAGATACTCGGGCTTGCCCTGGGAGGCAGGACGTACAAACTGAAATTCGGCCACCACGGCGGAAACCACCCGGTCAAGGACTTATCTGACCGACAAGGTCGAGATAACATCGCAAAACCACAATTACTGTGTAGACATAAATAGCCTGCAGGGCAAGGTCAGGCTTACGCATACCAATCTCTACGACGGCACTGAGGAAGGCATGCAGCATATGGAACTCCCGGTCTTTTCAGTACAGCATCATCCTGAGGCAGGTCCGGGACCGAATGACTCAACACATATTTTCAGCAGGTTCAGACAACTGATACAAAACGGTACGTTTTGAAGAGTGCAGCAGACAAAAACTATACAATAAGCAAAGAGCAGGACAAACTCATTTTTGCGACTCCGTCATACAAGGTCGGACCTGACAGCGTTCTGCACAGCGGGATTTATAACCGGGAGTTTTCATCAGTGCTCGCCTCAGCAGCTGTAGCTGGTATTGTATATGTGCTTGTTGCCATGAATACAGGCAATACAATTGTCCGTTCATTGGTCTTCCTGCTGACCTTTTCGGGAGGCTTTCCGTTTTTCAGGAAATTTGTATTCAAAGAGAGCCTCATGGAGGTGGTCTTTAATACTGCCGCCGGAGAGGCGAAGATATACACTAGCTGGATAACGAAGAGACTGAAGGAGACGATCTCTATAAAAAACATACAGAATATCAGCATTGAAAGCAGAAAGCAGGAAGTAGAGAATCCTGATGCAGTGAAATTCGTTAAACATATATCGCTTCAGCACGGGACAGTCATCCCCGGCTTTGGTGAGGAAAAACTGTTCTTTCTGCTGAAACTTCATCTGTCCGACGGTTCTGAAAGGACCATCTATTCGGACAATACGATGCAGGATGTGCTGTCAGCATATGACGAGATAAAGGGATTTCTTAAAATTTAACAGATATGTGAGAGGTTACATTGCCAAAGAGAGAAGATATTAAAAGCATCCTTATCATTGGCTCAGGTCCGATTATCATAGGACAGGCCTGTGAGTTTGATTACTCCGGAACACAGTCATGCAAGGCCTTGAGAGACGAGGGCTACAAGGTCATTCTGGTAAACTCGAATCCGGCAACTATCATGACAGACCCTGAAACAGCTGATGTCACCTATATCGAGCCGCTCACTGTCGAGATCCTGGAGCTGATCATCGAAAAGGAGCGTCCTGATGCAATACTGCCAACCATGGGTGGTCAAACTGCCCTGAACCTTACAGTCGAACTCGCTGAAAAAGGCATCCTCGAAAAATACAATGTTGAACTGATCGGAGCCAAGCTCCCTGCGATCAAAAAGGCCGAGGACAGGGAACTGTTCAAAAAAGCTATGGCGAAGATCGGACTGGATGTCCCCAAAAGCGCGGCAGTAACCAGCATGAAAGAGGGGCTGAAGGCTGTGGAGCATTTAGGGTTCCCCGCAATACTCAGGCCTGCCTTTACGCTCGGAGGCACAGGCGGAGGCATAGCCTATAACATCGAAGAATATACGGAACTCCTCGATAAGGGGCTGAAGCTCAGCCCTGTAAAACAGGTCCTTGTAGAAGAATCAGCCCTGGGATGGAAAGAGTATGAACTCGAAGTCATGCGGGACACAAAAGACAATGTCGTCATCATCTGTTCCATAGAGAATTTTGATCCCATGGGGGTACACACAGGGGATTCAATAACCGTGGCCCCTGCCCAGACCCTGACTGACAAGGAATACCAGAGGATGAGAGACGCCTCTGTCGCGATCATCCGCGAAATAGGTGTTGACACAGGCGGATCTAACATACAGTTTGCGATCAACCCTGAAAACGGACGCATGATCGTGATAGAGATGAACCCGAGGGTCTCACGCAGTTCCGCCCTTGCGTCAAAGGCAACAGGCTTCCCCATAGCCAAGATAGCCGCCAAACTCGCGGTAGGACTTACCCTCGATGAGATAAAAAATGACATAACCCGTGAAACACCTGCATCCTTCGAGCCTACGCTGGACTATGTGGTGACCAAGTTCCCGAGATTCGCCTTTGAAAAATTCCCTGAGGCAGACCCTGTGCTGACCACCCAGATGAAGTCAGTTGGAGAGGCGATGTCCATAGGCAGGACATTCAAGGAATCCCTGCAAAAGGCCCTCAGGAGCCTTGAGACCGGAAGCTATGGGCTTGAGGAAGTCGACAGCGACCCTGACAGGATAAAGACGAAACTGAAGATCCCCGGCGCTGAACGGATATGGTATATCGCCCAGGCCATGCGTACCGGCATGGAGATCAAGACAATACATGAGTATACACAGATAGACCCCTGGTTCCTCGAAAATATGAAGCAGATCATTGAGTTTGAGGAGCAACTCAAAGTTCAAAGTTCAAGGTTCAAGGTTCAAAGTTCTCCAGGAAACATAGAACATAGAACATTGAACATAGAACAGGCTGCCCTGCTGCGGCAGGCCAAGGAATACGGGTTCTCCGACAGGAGACTGGCGCAGTTGCTGGGTCTCTCTGAAATGGATGTAAGAGGCTTGAGGAAGAAGCATAACATAGTCCCTGTATATAAGATCGTGGACACCTGTGCTGCAGAGTTCGCGGCCTTTACCCCCTATCTTTATTCGACCTATGAACGGCCATTTTATAAGACTATAGGGATTCAGGAGTCGGGAGCGGCAAAGCGAGAAAAATACTCACGCTCCATACCCCTGCACCTACTGCCTCTGTCTGATTGCGAGGCAAACCCCACAGACAGGCAGAAGGTGATCATTCTGGGGTCAGGTCCCAACAGGATAGGACAGGGCGTTGAATTCGATTACTGCTGTGTCCATGCAGTATTTGCCCTGAGAGAACTCGGATATGAAACCATCATGATCAACTGCAACCCCGAGACAGTCAGTACAGACTACGATACCTCCGACAGACTCTATTTTGAACCGCTCACTATAGAAGACACTCTGAATATCATCGAGAAAGAAAAACCTATAGGAGTAATCGTCCAGGTAGGAGGACAGACTCCGCTGAAGCTGGCGGTGCCACTTGAAAAAGAAGGCATCAGAATCCTCGGGACCTCCCCGGATTCCATAGACCGCGCTGAGGACAGGAAACGGTTCAAGGAACTCCTCCATAAACTTCAGCTGAGACAGCCGGAAAGCGATACAGCCATGACTGTTGAGGAAGCTGTCGGGGCAGCTCAGAAAATCGGCTATCCGGTAATGGTACGGCCTTCCTATGTGCTCGGCGGAAGGGCCATGGAGATCGTCTATGATGAAGAATCGATCCGCAATTATATGGAGCGCACGGTAAAAGGCTCTCTCAAACACCCCATCCTTGTCGACAAATATCTGGATGACGCGATAGAGGTGGATGTTGATGCCTTATCTGACGGCACTGACGTGATAATCGGCGGGGTAATGGAACATATAGAAGAGGCCGGCATACATTCCGGAGATTCAGCCTGTTCGCTGCCGCCCTATTCCCTCAACGACGATATCATCGCGGAAATCAAGCGGCAGACCAGCGCCCTCGCGCTTGAACTCGAGAGTTATCGGTCTTATGAACATACAATTTGCAGTCAAAAAAGACGAAATCTATATCCTTGAGGTCAATCCCAGGGCTTCCAGGACTGTCCCTTTTGTCAGCAAGGCAACCGGCGTACCGCTGGCAAAGCTGGCAGCAAAGATCATGGTCGGCAAGACCCTGAAGGAACTCGGGATTACAAAGGAAAAAACAATAAAACATGTTGCAGTGAAAGAAGCGGTATTCCCCTTTGACAAATTTACCGGCGTTGACTCCATACTCGGTCCTGAGATGAAGTCAACCGGAGAGGTCATGGGGATAGATGAGGATTTCGGACGGGCCTTTGCCAAGGCCCAGGCCTCCTCAGACAACGTGCTTCCGCTTACAGGAAAGATCGTCATCAGCATCAGGGACAAGGACAAGCCCGGGATATGCAATATTGTGGAAAGACTCTTTGCCGCAGGTTTTTCTATTGTCGCCACCAGGGGCACCGCCGCATTTCTGAGTGAAAAAGGCCTTGAGGTTGAAGTCATAAACAAAGTCGGTGAAGGCAGGCCCCATATCGTTGACCTGATCAAGAACAAAGAGATAGTCTTTGTCATCAATACAGTCAGCGGTGCGCAGGCCCAGAAGGACTCCTTCTCGATACGGAGGAGCGCACTTCAGTACGGGATACCCTTTACGACCACTGTCTCAGGCGCAAAGGCTGTAGTAAATGCGATCGAAATGCTCAGGAAGAAAAAAATAAATATCCGTTCGATACAGGAGTATCATAAATCATAGTGGAAAGGCTTTTGCAAAAGTCTCACCACAGAGATCACAGAGGTAGAATGGGAATAGAGTTTTCCTGAACTCTTTGATATATTAGTTTTTCTCAGTGTTTCTTACGTCTCTGTGACTGTGGTTAATTTTTGACAATACAACAGAATCTCAAAGGAGGTTTTATGACACCCATTAAAAGAATCGGAGTTATCACCAGCGGCGGCGACTGCGGCGGGCTGAATGCTGTCATCAAGGGAATTGCCAGAGAGGCCTATGCCTTGGGGATCGATTCCGTTGTCATCCCAAACGGCTATGCAGGCCTCTATAACCTCGTTGACCTGGATGAGGTTGTCCATCTGAACGCCGAGAGGGTAAGCCGTATAGAGGCAGGGCTTGCAGGGTCAGAGGCAGGCCACTCAAGGGTCAAGATCAGCAAAATTGCAGACCCTGACAAATATGAGAGGATCAAGAAAGGCCTCAAAAAATTCGGCATAGATGCGCTGATCATCAGCGGCGGGGATGATACCGGCAGCGTTGTCGTTGACCTTTCCTCCCAGGGCATCCCCTGCATTCACGTACCCAAGACCATGGACCTGGACCTCCAGCCCTACAGCGTAGGCGGCGACTCGGCGATCAACCGCATAGCAGTATTTACCAGGGAACTAAAGACCACAGGCATGAGTCATAACAGGATCCTGGTCATCGAGGTATTCGGCAGGTATGTCGGACATACCGCACTGAGAGGCGGCATAGGCGCGGAAGCAGACTGCATCCTGATACCGGAGATACCCGTTGACTTTGATATTGTGTATGAGCATATGAAGCAGACATATTTCGACAGGGTAAAAAGAAGCGACGTCAAGGCAGGGACATATATTATTGTTGTTGCAGAAGGCCTTAAGAATGCCAGCGGCGAGATGCTCTATGATGAATCAGCAGGAGTCGATGCCTTCGGCCATAAGAAACTCGCAGGAGCAGGCAAGTATATCAGACAGCAGCTCGAAAAAAGAATGAAGAACGACCCTGAGGTGAAAGAGTTCATGAAAGAAACCGGCATGTATGCCCCCGGTGTATACGAGACACCTGAGGTAAGAGAGGTAACGCCGGGACACCTCGTGCGCTGCGGCACCTCCTCTGCCTTTGACGTAAATTTCGGCCATAAGGCAGGCGCAGCTGCAGTATTTCTCCTGCTGGCAGGAAAAACAGGAAATACAGTAGTCAATGTGGACGGCGAGTCCATTTTTTATATGGATACTGTGGAAGCGATAAAGCGCAGAGAAGTTGATATCAGCGAAATCGCCCTGTTTGAAAGCCTCGGGACATGCTTTGGCAGAAAACCCGAAAAGTATGACATATAATTTTACAGAGATCAAGGCCAGGCCCATAAGACATCTGTAATTATTTTTAAAAACAGTATTAAGGAGCAATGTACGGTTGCTTGCCATGCCGTACATTGCTTTTATTTTTTCGCAGGTACGCATGTGATATGATTTACGTGAGGAGTTTCAATGTCCACCGCAAAAATAAAAATAGACAACTACCTTACAAAAAAACTCTGGGAGACTGATCCTGACTCCCTCGGCACCCTGAGGTCATGGTGGATAAAATTCCTGCGCTTCCTCTATGTGCTTCTTCTGGAGCTTTCTGAAGAACAGCTTGCCCTGAGGGCCATGGGCCTTGTTTATACCACGCTTCTGTCGATCGTTCCACTCCTGGCAGTCAGCTTCTCGGTGTTAAAGGCCTTCGGCGTTCACACAAGGTTCGAGATTTTTCTCTACTATTTCCTGGAGCCCCTCGGTGACAAAGGTGTTGATCTGTCCCTCAAAATAATCGGTTTTGTCGAAAACGTAAACGTGAGCGTGCTGGGCTCAATAGGTCTGGCTATGCTTGTTTATACGGTAATGTCTCAGATTCATAAGGTGGAAAGCGCCTTGAATTATATATGGAATGTAAAAAGCACAAGGAGTTTTGAAAAGCGCTTCAGCAATTACCTCAGCGTGCTCCTCGTCGGCCCGGTCCTTATCTTCTCTGCGATAGGCATTACCGGTTCACTCATGAGCACATCCGTAGCCCAGAAAATCCTGGCCATAAAATCACTCGGCAGCATTATTTACTATACCGGGAGGCTGGTCCCATATATGCTTGTCAGCGCTGCCTTCACTTTTATCTATATTTTTCTCCCCAATATAAAAGTCCGCTTTACTTCAGCCCTCACCGGAGGTCTTTTTTCCGGCGTCACGTGGAAGGTCACGGGGATGGTGTTTGCCTCTTTTATCGTTTCATCCGCACAATATTCAGCTATCTATTCCGGGTTTTCCATAATGGTCCTTTTTCTCATCTGGCTGTACTGGAGCTGGTTCATACTGCTTGTCGGCGCCAAGGTCTCTTACTACCAGCAGTACCCCAGGCTTATATATGCAAGAAAAGACTCGCTCTCCCTGAGCAACAGAATGAAGGAAAGGCTTGCACTGCTGATAATGTTTCTGATAGGAGATAACTTTCACAGGAATGCGCAGCACTGGAGACTTGAACCTCTCTCAAGACGTCTGGGACTCCCGGCTGTCATCGTACAGGAGATGCTCACTATGCTTGAAAAGAAAGGGTTGATTATTACTTCTTATGAAGAACCACCTGCATATCTGCCTGCAAAAGACCTTGAGACGATCTCTATAAGAGAAATACTGGATGCTGTAAGAATTTCCGGCGATGAAGCCCTTGCCGGAAATAAATTAATAGCCATACCCGAAGTAGACGGCCTGATAAGCCAGACAGATGACGCACTCTACCGGTCAGTCAAAAATAAAACCCTGAAAGGTCTTATTATTTCAGAAAAAACAAATCAGGATAATTGATCGATTTCAGAAACTTCCTATCTGATATCTTTTCCGGATATCCCGGGAATAAGCTCCCTGTATTGAGCGTCAGAAATCGTGGAATGCCAATTACCGGAAAGTGATACCCGCGCCTATAATGAGATAAAATATCAAGACGAGCAGCGCTGCATAAAAATAAGGATTGAAAACCTTGCGGGTCTTGCACTGCCTTCAGAGTAATATCCAGTGCGCCTTCAGACGGACAATGGCTTACGCAGGTCAGACAGCTGAAGCATTCCGGAGAACTGACCACTTCTTTTTTCTCAACAGGAATAAGCGAAGGACAGTTCCTGCTACAGGCCCCGCAGTGCATACATTTCTCCTCGTTCCGTCTTATTTTTACCGGACTTAAATAACTCAATAGGCCGAGAAGCGCTCCGTAAGGACAAAGATACCTGCACCAGAAATTCTTGTAGATCAATGAGGACCCGCTGATCACAATGAGTGACCAGAAGGCAGTCCCTGACATCTCCGTAAAAAACTTCATTGTCCTGACATCAGCTGTTTTGTAATAATCAGAGGAAAAAAACTGGGCCATCACTTCCGGCGCCATTTTAATCCCGATCAGAAACAGAAAGAAGGCCATAAGCAGATACTTTATCGAACGTAACGGGATATCGATATATTTTTTCATCCTGAAGTTTTTCCCGAAGATCTTCTCTCCAGCCATCCAGAAATACTGGGACACAGTGCCTACAGGACAGATCCAGCCGCAGAAACCCTTCTTCATTAAGAGTGAGACAGCCCCTATCGCAACAAACATGATAAAGGCAGCAGGATGGATCGGCTCAATAATCCCGGTCAATAAAAAATACTTGAAAGACATAAGCCCTGCAATAGGCAGAAACGCATCTACAGAAGGCGGCCTCTGCACTAGCGGATAGCCGGCACTTTCAAAGTGCATCACAAAACTGTAGAACCTGTAGCCTGTAACAACTGTCAGAAGGATAAACGCCAACTGCACCGCATATCTGAGTTTTCTGATATATGTCTTATTTGTAAGCATAGTGATATAGTAGCTTTTCCCTGTATTAAAAGGTTATGATTTTTGTCATAGGCGTGTCCTGATTCGGACATATTCAGAATACCTGAAAACCGGCTTAATCCTGTTTTTTTACAGTCCCTGAAATTCCCATGCTTTTTTACACAGCTTTTTACTCAGCAATATGGGGGGCAAACTTTTTTGTCAGGAAAATTATGAGCGCAAACAAAATAAAGACCGCAGCAAGAATCCCCGCAGCCACAAATATATTATTTAATAGCGCAGGATCGATCAATAAAATAAGGCCGAGAAAAAACATCATCAGGCCGGACAACAATTTCAATTTGCGTCCCTGCCATTCTGTCAGTTTTTTAGCTCCGAGGGTGACCGTGAAAATCACAACAATGGCTGCAAGCGGCACGACATAAATACAGTTATACATTACCAGATAGAGATAATACTGCCCTGTTGTCAGATTCTGCAGGGTGAGAATCCGCGTAAATACCATCGGGAAGCCTGCTGTACATAACAGCTCATAGCTGTTGGCTGCTATAGCCAGAACTATGGTCCCCATGAGCATCGATGAAATGGATGTTGACTTCAGAAGGTTTCTCATGCGCTCAAACAGCTTCGGCTTTGCCTTTTCGGGGATGGACAGAGAAACTCCTTTTGAGAAAAAGAAAAAGTCCTTGATGTTTATGACAGCTACTGTCAGGGCAATAATGCCCGGCTATAACTGTTATGATCAGGAGTTGGCCTGCAATTATAAAAAGGTTCAGCCATGCTGCCATAAAGACAAAATAGATAAAACCCGAAAAAAAGACAAATGTGCCGCCGATCAGAAACATCCTTTTCCTTGATTTGGCATGAATCAGCAGGCTCAGCAGGAAAAAAAGCACAAAAAAAGCACAGGGATTAAAACTGTCCAGTCCCCCGAGGATGACGGTCATGACAGGCAGAGAGATTGCAGATAAATCAATGTCTCCCAGAAATGGCACTTTAACAATCTGATGCTTATCCTGAGAAACAGGACTGCGTGGCCTTTCCGAAGGATCAACGCATGCCTTTTTATTTTGGATGCAATACTGTATTTTGTTTTCGATCTCCTGTGCTGTCCTGTCATTGAAACCTGCAAACACTTCAGTATGAATGAAGGTGACCGGGACCCCTGTGGATTTAATCCCGGCTGCCTCCAGCATCCGGGACAAAAAGATCGCATTCGTCCTGTTATGCCATACTTCATAGGATTTGACCTCAAGCTGGGGATATTTCTTCTTTGCCATATCCAGATATATTTCCTCCTTTGCACAGTGAGGACATCCATCACCCCAGAAAAAATAGAGCACTACCTTTCCGGTTTCTTCCGGAGAGGCAGACGTTGCAACAGCAGGACACATAAAAACCCCGATCAAAAAAACCTGGAGCAGAAGCGCCAAAAGAAATTTATGCCTTCTCATAATTTTCATGTCCTCGTGAAGAACCCTGTGAAAGATACCACAGGGCGTCCATCATTTGAACATTTTTTTGGTGTCATTCCCGCAAGCAAAGCGCGCCGGGAATCCTTCCGGAAAGATTCCTGAGAAGCCGGGATGACAGAAATTTGGATCTGTGGAAGAGACCACATTGTGTAATAATTATAAAACCTTAACAATCTGTTCATTCAGTCATTAAGCATTTCGAGCATCTTATTGATATCCGATGTCGGCAGCTGGCAGTTACGGTTCCTGCAGATATATGCCATGGCTTTGCCATCAGGACTGCCATACGATTTCGTAAAGCCTGAGATTCTGTCAATATCAGGAGACTGCTGCTCAGAGGGCCGTAAAAGCACTACTTTATTGGGCAGAAACTGAGACATAAGCGTCTGCAGCATAGTCTTTGTATCCTCAGCCTGTGAATCGCCTGCAATGACAACTTCACAGGGAGGTCCTGCTGCAAAGTCAACTGCCACCATCAATTGAGTATATGCCGCGGGGTATTCACTGACAGTGTTTGCAAAGGCACATCCTATCTGAACGGCCTTTTCTTCAAGGTCAGGGTCTCCGGTCATACGCCCCAGACGGAGCAGGTTTAACATCGCCACTGAATTGCCGGAAGGTACGGCTGCATCGTAAATCTCTTTTTTCCTTACCAGTATCTCCTCTGTATCGTCTGCCGTAAAATAAAAGCCCCCACTGTCTCTGTCCCAGAAATGCCTTATGAAAACCCTGTTCAGTTCAAGCGCGGTCTCCAGATACCTTATATCAAAAACAGTCTCATAGAGTTCTATCAAGGCTGCAATAAAAAAAGCATAGTCATCCACATGTGCAGGCAAAGACGCCTCGCCATCACGGTACCGGTGCAAAAGTCTTCCATCAGGAGTACGCATATGTTTCAGGACAAATGCCGCTGCCCTTTCAGCAGCATCTGCATAGACCGGCTCATGAAAAGCCTGTGCAGCCCTGGCCAGCGCCATTATCATCAAGCCGTTCCAGTCTGTTAAAATCTTATCATCCTTGCGGGGATGTATTCGTTTTTCCCTGGAGGAAAAGAGTTTCTTCAAGGCCGTATTTAAGCGGTCATGGAGATTTTGCGCGGGCATATTCAGCTCTGCGGCGGTTTGTTCAAGTGATTTATCCAGATGCAGGATGTTCGTACCGGGTCTTTCATTTATTGCCTGGTCAATAAAATTCCCATCTTTTGCCATATTGAACACCTTTATAATAAGGCCGGCATCTGAAGGACCTAATATGGCATATATTTCCTCATATGACCAGACATAGAACTTTCCTTCCTCTCCTTCGCTGTCAGCATCTTCAGCTGAATAAAAGCCTCCTTCAGGATCAGTCATATCACGCAAAACATAGTCGCAAATCTCACAGGCAGTCTGCTTGTATTCCTCTTTTTTTGTTGCCAGGTATGCCTCCGCATACGCCATAGTCAGCATCGCCTGATCATAAAGCATCTTTTCAAAGTGCGGCACAAGCCATTTAGCGTCCGTTGAGTAGCGGTGAAAGCCGAATCCAACATGGTCATAAATACCTCCCTGTCTCATTGCCTGGAGGGTCTGCTCCACCATCCTCAGGGCCTTTGGGTCATTTTTTCTCTTCCAGTATCTCAGGAGAAACATAAGATTATGCGGCGTCGGAAACTTGGGAGCAGGCCCGAAGCCTCCGTGCTGTTCATCAAATCTCCCGGATAATTCCTCATATGCAGACTGAAGCACTGTTTCATCAAGCGCATTGCCGGGCAGACCGGCCTCCTCATGCTTAAGCGCCGCTGTAATCTCATCGGACAACCTGTTAATGTCCTCAGGCTGGTTCCTCCACATCTTCTTTATCCGCGGCACGAGATCGATCATTCCAATACGTCCGGAGCGGCTCTCTTTCGGCAAATACGTCCCTGAAAAAAACGGCTTTTTCTCAGGCGTCATGACAATAGTCAGAGGCCAGCCGCCGCTGCCGGTCATCATCTGGCATACCTTCATATAAACAGTATCTATATCCGGCCTTTCTTCTCGGTCAACTTTAATGGAAATGAACGCTTCGTTCATCAGACCTGCTACTTCATTATCCTCAAAAGACTCTTTTTCCATGACGTGACACCAGTGGCAGGCTGAATATCCGATTGAAAGAAAAACAGGCTTATTCTCCTTCTGCGCAGCTTCAAAGGCCTCAGGACCCCAGGGATACCAGTTTACCGGATTGTATGCATGCTGCAGCAGATAGGGGCTTTTTTCGGAAATCAGCCTGTTTGGTGATTGGGGCCTGTTTTCAGGGTCATGTGCTGAAATCATGGTAATTGGTCCATTTCCTCTTTGGTCGAAGTCCGTAATTTTAAAAAACCACTTCTAAAAGGAATAATATCCCGCACCATATTACAAAGACCTCTATCCTAATTTTACCACGTGAAGGCTGCATTATCGCCATATAAAAGATAAAAGCACTGCTTAAGGCATACTTTAAACAGCTTCGCGCAAAGGCTCAACCAACAGTAGCCGACAGTAGGTAAGCATCCATAAATCGCATCATAGATGCGAATGGATGACTTAGCGCTTCTAAGCGAGAACGCAAAATATAAACAGGCAGTTATCTAAAGCACCCATTCACCGGATGCGTGCGGCCCTATATCTTGATAAGTATTTGAATTTCTTTGCGACCTTTGCGTCTTTGCGAGAGCAACTGCAGTTTTTAAGTTTATTGATCAGGGAGGAAACAGAGCGAAGTAAAATAACTAAGTTTTCATGTTTTTGGCTTGAACATGCCGCTTCAGTACAAATTTTCTCTCGTCCTCTTCTGTTTTCAGCCTTCCCCTGAGTTTTTCGTCAAGCAACTCTTTCAGAATAAGCTTGTAAACAGGCCCTTGACGGATGCCCATTTTCTTTAAATCACTGCCTTTTAAAGAGGGGGTTATCTTTTTCAGGTCTATCAGAAAGTGTGATATGTCCTTTTTCTTGTAAACGTCCTTTGTGATCGCCATAGAGAAAAGGATTATTTCTATGCTGGCATCTGCCAGCAGGTGATAAAGACTTGCAGGGTCATGTGAAGGAAGTTTTCTGAGTATTTCATCTGATTCAGAGATGCTTTTGAGGATAATTTCCTGAAGCCTTGACGGCGCGGAAAGCCTCTCAAGGGCTTCCTTTTTGTCATCATCGCTCAGATGTGAAAGGAACGCCATAAGATATAAAAGACCAGTGTCAGCCTTTTCCTCCAGATAAAGGAGATTATACCACGCAAGTGTCTCATACATTGATGAAAGTCTTGCCTCAAGATTTTCATCGAAAATAAGGTTTTTGTGTATCACCTTCAGCAGCTCATAATCAGAAAGTTTTTTCAGAGTTTTCACCGGATTTGTTTCTTTAAATGCAATAAGCAGTTCTTCGTAAAGACGTGACCCTGAAAGTTTTTCAAAGAGATTCATTTTTATCGCTGATTTTATGAGATTCTCAGTATGCTTGCTCAGCTTGAAGCCGAACCTCACGGCAAACCTGACTGCCCGGAATGCCCTGGTCGGGTCTTCCACATAACTGAGGTTATGGAGCACGCGCACGGTCTTTTCCTTGAGGTCACGCTGCCCTCCAAAAAAATCTATCAGCAACCCAAAATCTTTCTGGTTAAGCCTGATAGCAAGCGTATTGATAGTAAAGTCCCTTCTGTAGAGGTCCCTTTTTATGGAAGATGTTTCAACCTTTGGCAGTGCCGCAGGTGACTCGTAATACTCTGTGCGGGCTGTTGCAACGTCAAGCTTCAGACCATCATGCATTATCTTGGCTGTACCAAAACGGTGATGAAACCTCGATCTGGCTTTCAGCCTTGCACTGAGCTCTTTTGCAAAGGCAATGCCGTCTCCCTCAATTACCAGATCAATGTCAAGATTTGCCTGTCCGAGCAATAAATCTCTGACCGATCCGCCGACAAGATATACATTGACCCCCATTTTATCAGCTACTTCCCCGGCAGTTTTGAGTATCCTGAAGACCTTCGCAGGAAACCTGTCTTTGATCAGTGTTGAGAGGTTTCTGCTCACCGCGCGAATTTCGGTTATATCTTCCTTGTCAACACGCCTTTTTCTCAGGAATTCTTCATACAATACCCGCAGCAGGTCTGTTCTAGTAATCGCGCCGGCGATACTCTCCCCTTTCAAGACAGGCATAAACCGCTGATTATGCTCAATCATCATCCTCTCTATATCTCTTATAGGGGTATCATGCTCCACTGTCAGGGCTTCGGAGGTGGAAAAATCACTGGCCTTGTTTTTTCTGAAACCATGGAAGATGGCCTTTTCAACGGTTTCCCTTGATATCAATCCAGCATATTTTCCGTCCCGGATAATAGGGAGCACGTTCACTCCGAATTTTGTCATCATATCTTCTGCTTCCTTGATCAAACTGTCCCATTGAATTGTTATGACCGGACTCGTCATTATATCAGCGGCTGTCTTGCCCGGCTTTACATATACGGACAATCTATCGACAATTTTTTCAGCAACAACCTCAAGTGATGCCTCTCTTATGGTTGCCGAGGCAGCAGAACGATGACCGCCGCCGCCAAATTCCCTCAGCAGCTCTCCGACATCAAGCTCCGGGACCCTGCTTCTCCCTATAATCAATATCTTTCCCTCCATAGCCAGGAGAAGGACCACCGCATCTATATCTTCGAGTTCCATGATCCTATGGGCCAGATGAGCGGCGTCACCGATATACATCTCCCTTGTTGCCCTGGCGATCACAATTCTTATCCCGTTGAGGACTATTTCATCAGATGATTTTACCAGCTCGTTAAGAAGATCCAGCTCTTCCACATTCAGTTCGGTCTTGATATAACTGGAGACGATATTGAGGTTCGCACCTCTCTTAAGCAGGTATGAAACAGCCATCAGGTCCCTCTCTGTTGTAGAGGGGAAAAGCAGGGAGCCTGTCTCTTCATAGATACCGAGCGCGAGAATTGTAGCTTCCATCGGGGAAGGATGAAGTTTTTTGCTCTTCAGCAGCTCGACAAATAACGTAGCTGTGGCGCCTACCTCTTCCAGCTTTTCAACTTCTCCCCGTATATCCTCTTTTTCAAACGGGTGATGATCATAGATATGAACAGTCAGTCTTTTATTTTTGAGCAGTTCCGCAAGAGAAGCCAGCCTGTCGCGTTGCTTTGTATCAACGATAATAAGCGTGTCCACTGTTGCCGGATCAATATCCTTCAGCCGGTTGATCCTGACAGGGTCAAAAACCTCTATAAAGTCACGCACCTTCCTTTCCTGTGAGCCGGGGAACACAAGCAGTGCATCAGGATAAAGTTTTTTGGCTGCAATCATCGAGGCAAGGGAATCAAAGTCAGCGTTTATGTGCGACGTTATAATTTTCACGTTATATTGTAACCGGATCCGAAGGTAAAATACTGACCTATGGATTATTTATAAATTATTACTTTGTCTCTGCCACGGTTCTTTGCTTCGTAAAGAGCGTTATCGGCAAAAGAAATAAGGTCATCATGAGTTTGGACTTCCGGATGAAGGGAACAGGATATCCCTATACTGATAGTAATTCCCCCCTTGTTTTTGAGGCTTTTGAACTTATGGTTTTTGATAAATGTCCTGATCCTCTCTGCCTCGGCCAGCGCGCCATTCACCGAGGTCTGCGGCAACAGGAAAATAAACTCTTCTCCGCCGTATCGTGCAAGCACATCGATTTTGCGGGTGAATCTCTTGAGCAGTTTCGAAAACTCCTGCAGGACTGTATCACCTATCTTGTGACCGTATACGTCGTTAATATTTTTGAAATGATCGATATCAAGCATCAGGCAGCTGATGGGAAGGATATATCTCTCAGAACGATTGAACTCCTCTATTATTCTATGATAAAAGTATCTGACGTTATATATTCCTGTCAGATAATCTGTAATCGCAAGTTTTTCAAGTCTTGCCTTTTCATCCTCCACCTTCTCAAATAAAAATGCGTTGTACAGCGCGTTTGCTGATGTTTTCGCTATGGTATTTAGCAGCTGTATCTCCGACGCGCTAAAGGCACGCGCCCTTTTTGAAGTTCTGAGGAACAAAGTCCCTATAACCTTCTCATGAAATTTAATGGGAATTACCAGTATGGACTTGATGCCGAGTGGCATAATAATTTCCCGTACTTTCTTCATCAACGGGTCTGTCGATACATCGTTGATCAAAACCGGTTCCTTCGATGCCAAAGCTGCCAATATCTCAGGGTATTTTTTCAGGTTCAGCCGGACGCCAGGCATATTGGGATCTTCATGGCTGGCGACGACAATGGCCGACTTGCGCAGCCAGTCAACCCTTATAATAGAACTCCTGTTAACTGCCATCACATCCGCTATCTTTTTGACAATCTTGTACAGTAATTCTTTTGGATCCAGCGTCGTAGAAATCAACTGGGAGAGTTCAGCACATCTCCCGAGTTCCCATATCTCATGCTTCATTGAATCAAATTCGTTGCGCTCCATAATTACTCTCTCGAGTTTATATGCAAGGTCTTTCTCAAGATACGGGGTATAGATATAGCAATTCACATTATGGGTTATTGCTGTGTCCAGTCCTTTTTCAATCTTTCCGGTAATTATCGCAATAACAGGGAAACGGGTTGTTTTATCAGAAATGGACGGGAGAAACGAGTCTTCAGCAATAATAGCTGCTGGTTTATGTTTAACTAAATATTTCAAAAAAGGCCCGGAGTCCTGAAAATAAGAGGGCTTGTATATCTTTTTGTTTGCAAAAAAAGACCCGATAAAATCAGCTATATTTTTATTTTTGGCGATTACCGCTATTTTTTTGATGAATTTCTCCTTAATAAAAAGCTGATTTCTTATATTATTCAGGATTTTACGAAAAGAGTCAAAGCATTTAAATATCGTAACTGATTAGGTGGATAGACTGAAAGCAGAAGGTTTTTAGACAAATATGCTTGGACCACAAGGCTTCGGCCAATTCAGATTGTGACGACAACGCGGCAGATTATTGAAATACTTCAGTCTTCAGGCTAAACGCCTGAGATGCTCGATCTGCTATATGCGGGACAGATGCGGAAGATACTGATTATATGAGAAAGCTCGCTGCTTTGCAGAGGACCCATCCAAGCAGTGCACAGGCAGGCATGGTGATGATCCAGGCTACAACAATATTGCCGCCGACACCCCACCTGACGCGCTGAGAGTCTTTTTGATGCGCCGACACCCATGATCGTAGATGAGATGATATGGGTTGTCGAAAGCGGCAGCCCCCAATGAGATGCTACCTCAATGATCGTAGCTGCAGATGCCTCTGCTGCAAATCCATGAATAGGTCTCAGGTTGACCAGCTTCACACCCAGAGTTTTTATAATCCTCCAGCCCCCTATAGCAGTCCCCAGACCCATTGCTGTATGCACATAAGGCAATGACCCATATCGGCACAGAGAAATCAGGGATAATATGAGCGCTGACCAGCGCCATTGTAATAATACCCATCGTTTTCTGGGCATCGTTATTGCCGTGGCTGAATGCCATATAAGCAGCAGAGACTATCTGCGACCGGTTGAATATCTTGGAGACCAAAGCAGGTGAAGACCGTCTGAATATAGTCACAAGCAACTGCATAAGAAGATAGCCGAGGATCAGGCCGACAACCGGGGAGGCAATAAGACCTATAAGAATCTTGTAGACACCTTTTTGGATAATGACCCCTGTGCCTGCTGTTGCTACCGCAGCTCCGACGAGACTTGAAAGGATCGCATGACTCGAGGATGTTGGCAGACCGAAATACCAGGTGATAAGGTCCCAGATAATGGCAGACAGGAGCGCTGAAATAACCGTGATCTGGGTGACCGCTGATGCCTCAACCAGCCCGGAACCGACCATCTTTGCAACCGCAGTGCCGGCAAAAGCTCCCGCAATATTCAGGACAGCTGCCATGGCCACAGCAACTTTTGGAGACAGGACACGGGTGGAGACAGAGGTTGCTATCGCATTTGCGGTATCATGGAAGCCGTTTATGAAATCAAAAACAGTGGCGAGGACTATGACACAGATAAGCAGAGTAAGGGAATCATGCATACTTGAGGACTATTGCTTCCAGAACATTAGCCACATCTTCGCACCGGTCTGAGGCGTCTTCAAGATGCTCGTAGATTTCTTTCCATTTGATGATAAGGATAGGGTCTTTGACCTCGTCAAAGAGCTTGCCGAGCGCATCCCTGAAATCCCTGTCGATCATGTTTTCAAGCCGGTTTATCTCGATACAGTAGTCCTGGACATGAGTGTAATTTTTTTCCTTGAGATTTGTTATGGCCTTCTGCATGACCTCTGTTGTCACGAGAAGATCTTTTGACATTGATATTGCCTCTTTTGTAGTTTCCCTGATCTTGAAAACCATCAGTCTGTCAACAGCACCCCAGATAAGATCAAGGACATCGTCCATGACTTGCTGCGAGAGAATGTAAATCTTCCCGGTCAATAGGAGTAATAAAGGTCTTATTAAGGTTCTTCATTATCTCATGCGTAAGGATATCACCTTCCTGCTCTACTTCGTATATCTCTTTTGCCCTGGCCTCGATATTGTCAAAGTTTTCCATAAGGTCTACAAGGAGCGAGGCAGCCTTGGTAACATTGACCGACGCCCTGTCAAAAATCTCAAAAAAATCTATTTCTTTTGGAAAAAATTTCATAATAATTTGCTATGGATAGGATATAAGAAATGGTAAATGATGTCAAATGTTTGAAAGGAAATTGACCGGAAATTACAGACTCGGGAATAGCTCCTTTATTCTGCAAGCTTTTTTATATCTTCTGACGTAATCCCGCTATGAATTCTTACTGATCCGACTTTTTCAGGAAGGACAAAATGCATCTTCCCTCCAACCGTCTTTTTTATCTATCTGCATCTTTTCCATGAGGTCATTTATTTGGATTTCATCAGGCATTTCCGAGGGCAGCTCATAAGAGTCTATCAGGGCCTTTATTCTCTCAACTGCTTTCTTTTCGATAAGCCCGAGCTGATGCGACAGCCTTGCCTCCATATACATACCAATAGCAACAGCTTCTCCATGCAGATATTTTTTATAGCCGGTAATGGTCTCTATGGCATGTCCGATTGTATGGCCGTAATTCAATATCGCCCTGAGGCCGGATTCGCGCTCATCCTTTGAGACAACCTCTGCTTTTATTTCACAAGAGCGCCTTATGATATGTGTCAGCGCCTCTTTATCAAGCCTCAGGATTTTGTCCCTGTTGGATTCCAGATATGCAAAGAAATCTTCATCCCATATTACCCCGTACTTTATGACCTCTCCAAGTCCGGAGAGAAATTCCCTGCGCGGCAAAGTTTCCAGGGTCGCGGTATCTATCCAGACGAGCCTCGGCTGCCAGAAAGCCCCGATCATATTTTTCCCAAGCGGATGGTTGACACCTGTCTTGCCGCCTACCGAGCTGTCTACCTGTGCAAGAAGCGTTGTAGGTATCTGGATAAAGTCAATCCCCCTCATATAAGTAGAGGCAGCAAAGCCTGTTATATCGCCTATAACCCCGCCACCGAGCGCAATGAGTGCTGATTTTCTGTCCAGCTTTGCCTTTAACAACGATTCATAAATCTTTTCCGTTGAAGCCAGGCTCTTATATTCTTCACCGTCAGGGAGGAGTACTTCTATGAGATCATAGCCCGAAGCCCTCAGAGATTCCGAAACTGTTTTGCCGTAAAGGTCATATACAGTGGGATTGCTTATCAATGCTGCTTTATTACTGAATTCGAACTTTTCGGATTGTCCTGCCGATATCTTTCAGTATTCCGTTGCCGATCATTATGTTATAGCTTCTCTCACCCAGCTCCACCCTTATTTTCTGCATCTTATTATCTCCATAATTTCCTCTACTATCTCTAAAGGCGTTTTGCAGTCAGTTTCTATCATGATGCCTGCCTTTTCATAAAAAGGTCTCCTGAATGAAAGCATTTCGCTGATTTTTTCCTTTGGATTTTCCACCTTCAGCAAAGGTCTGTCTTCACTTCTGCCACGTACGCTCCATTATTGTTTCAGTACTTGCGTTAAGGCAAAAAATAATCCCGTTTTCCTTCAGTGCCTCCATATTTTCATCTCTTAAAACAGCCCCGCCGCCTGTTGAGATAATAATATTCTTTTCCCTGGAAAGCTTCTTTATCATGTCCGTCTCAATATCCCTGAAATATTGTTCTCCGTATATTCTGAAGATATCGTTTATCTTCATTTTCTGTGATTTCTCTATCTCTGCGTCAATATCAACAAGCGTCATATGAAGCCATTTTCGAAAGCTCCTTCCCGATTGTTGTCTTGCCTGTCCCCATAAAACCTGTCAGTACAATATTTTTCATAAATATCAGATTCCCTTGATCCATTGCAGACTATTTAAACCACAGAAGATACCAGAGCTTCAGGACAAGAGTTCACAAACAGATTGTCGATTTGAAAAAGTATATTTCCTCAGTGTATCTCATTCCTTTTTCTGTGACCTCTTGGTTGATCGCCTTTCTTGTGGTAATTGAAGACTCCCTCCGGCACCAACAGTAGGGGAATATAGGCCAGATCGCGGTATATCACTATTCAAAATTTATTTAAATAAGAAAGATAGGAGCTATGATTTCTGGCAATTTCATCTTTGCTGTCACCGCCGAATTTTTCAAGAAACGCATCCGCTACAACAAGGGCGGTCATTGCCTCAGCAACAACAGCTGCAGCAGGCACAGCACATACGTCAGACCGTTCGTAAGCAGCAGCAAAAGGCTTTTTTGTGTGTATATCCACAGACATGAGCGGTTTTCTGAGTGTAGGGATGGGTTTCATTGCAGCCCTGACAACCAGGGGCATACCGTTTGAGATTCCACCTTCTATACCACCGGCATTATTGGTCATTCGAGAAAAACCTCTGTCTGTACATGCATTTGCTGACTTTCGGGCTCCTCTCTTCGCAGGCTGTTTTGAGTAGATTATCTCATCCATGACATCTGAACCAAAATTTTTCGCCATTTCGAATCCAAGACCGATTTCAACACCCTTTATCGCCTGGATGCTCATTACTGCCTGAGCAATCCGTCCGTCGAGTTTCCTGTCCCACTGCACATGACTGCCCAGGCCAACAGGGATTCCTGTTGCAAAAACCTCAAAGATCCCTCCCAGTGAATTACCTTCTTTTGCCGCTTTATCGATTAACTTCACCATTTTATTTGAGCATCTTCTGAATCCGGACACCGCACAGGAGAGTTCTCGGCATTTTCAAAAGCTTGCCCATAAGTCCTTTTCTGACTTTCATTGCTTCAACTTTTGATTGCCTGGCAGAAACTGATTGCCGATCCGGATAACATAACTTCCGATCCTGATATCAAACTCAGACAAAATCTCCTTTGCAATCGCTCCAAGGGCTACCCTGACTGCTGTTTCTCTTGCGCTTGAACGCTCAAGGATATTTCTAATGTCCTTATGGTTATATTTCAAAACTCCTGCGAGGTCCGCGTGTCCTGGTCGTGGTCTTGTGACTGGCTTGAGAGATCCATCATACGCAGCATCAACAGACATGCCTTGCTGCCAATTCTTCCAGTCTTTATTTTCTATAAGAATACTTATAGGAGAGCCGAGGGTATGTCCCCACCTGACACCGGAAAGAATTTCTGCATGGTCTGACTCTATCTTCATCCTGCCGCCGCGGCCATGTCCTCCCTGACGTCTCCTAAGTTCCCTGTCTATATCTTCTGATGTAATGGGAAATCCGGAAGGAATGCCCTCCAGTATTCCTGTCAGGGCCCTGCCGTGAGATTCACCGGATGTGAAAAATCTCAGATATGCCATTTTCTCTCTTTATACCTCTCTTTCCAGATAACCGCTTTTTTCATGTCACTATGTTATTAAAATCATGGAGGGAAAGTAAAGAGAAGCCTTATTTATAATTTACACCCTGCGGTCTCACTTAGAAGCGCCTACTTCTGGCTGTCACATATCCCTATTTCTGTCACTCCGGCTTGTCCGGTCTCCTCAGCGACTCGCCGGGGCAAGAGTCTTTCAGAAGAAGGATTCCCGACAAGCGGGAATGACACAACAAAAAACCCTTTATTTTATTTTCTCAGAAATCAAGCGGCATTTTGTATTGCCCTGGCGAGACCTTGTAGCGTTCAAACGGAATGAGCATGAAATCGTCCCAGTCGTTTGGGAAAAGCTCCAGCGTGAGGCGTCGTTGCCCGCTGATGATCTCACCCGAGAGCCTGGCGTATCCTTTATCTCCCTCAAAGGCAAGCGACTTTACGATTATCCTGTCCCTCTCAACGGATATGCCGCCTTTGCCCTTCTCAAAAACCTCCGGCGGCAACTCGAAGCCAGACACAGAAAGCCTTTTCCAGATTATCTCATCAGCCCTGACTTCAATATCTGCTTTTCTGCCTGACACTATCACTCTTCCGGAAACCGGCGCGGTGAAAGATACATTTGCCGGCGAGATAAACGCCTCTGTATCAAATGGAACGCCTGTAAAGCTCGCCTCGCCGTTAACACTGCCGTCAAAGCCTGCACTGAGCGCAGCCTTTATCTCTTTTGAATGTATGTCTATACCTATCCGCCCGAGAAATAGCGGGAGAAGGCGAAGATCAAGCATCACTTCATCAAGGATGAGCAGCTTTGTGCCGTTGTTTCCGGCAAGAGAGGCATTCGTGAAGCGGTATCCTGTCAGAAAATTGCCATCTGACTGCCCGGCGCTGAACACAACTTTATGTTGCGCAGCGTTTATTTTCGAGATGACCAGCGCCGGCGTAAGGAAAAAAAAGAGCGTAAGAAAGGCCGTCAGCACCACAGCTGCAAGAACAATGATGATTTTTTTCATAACAAAAAATGCATAAAGAAAAACACAATCGGGCCAAATAAATCTATGAACAAAATCTGCATTTTTCTATCATGTAATATGAGAAACAAGAAGGCTGATATTGAGGAGGCCCGGGTTTTCAAAGCTGACTGTTATGGAACACTTCCTGACCTTCACCAAAACACCTGTATTGGATATCCGGTATATGAAGTTGACGGCCGTATTGATGTCCACTCCCTCGATCTTGAGCTCATAGTCGTCTGCCCTGAACCGGCCGTCCTCCCTGCGCGTAATGAAGTTTATCCTTTTGAGGCCCTTTGAAAGCCCGAATTCAGCCGTGGTCTTTTCAATCTCGGAGACAAAGTTCCTGTTCTTGCTCTCCGCTGCCCTGGCATTCAGGGCCTTTGTCTCTCCCGACATAGAAATAAGCGCGGCGCTGTTGCCGCTCATCTCTCTATATACGGAATCCATCAGGACAAGTCTTTTTTGGGCATTGTTGACAGATGCCTGAAGGACAAGAACCGCAACAAACAATAATGCAAAGATACCGGCAAAAATAAACAGTTTTTTCTTTTCTTTATTCATTTACCGTGACCTCTATCGCAAACCCTGATTTGCCCTCAGAGATGCTCCTTGTCTCAAGGAGCTGAACATCTCTGAAATTTTTTTTCAGATTGTCTCTGAACTGTTCCACTACAGAGTAGTCTGAACCTTCGCCCTTAAGTGTGGCCTTGTTTCCATCCATATTGATCTCTTTCACCCTGACCCCTTCGCGGGAACTCTCCGAAACCGACTTCAGGATACCGAGGACCTCTATGCCCTTGAAAACCCTGTAATTCTGCTTCAGTTCGACCAGTTTCGACTGGACGCCGTAATAAAGGTCCGGCGGCATCTTCTGACCAGGGAACAGGCTGGCGTAAACCGCTGATACCTCTTTTTTCATCCCGGCCTCTTTCTTCAAAATAAGGTAGTACCTGAAAGACAGACCCAACACAAAGACCAGCAAAACGGCGATTGCGTATATGAAGGCAGTCCGGTAAACGTCCATGGCCTTCCTTTTTTTCTTTTCTCCAGTGAGGCCTGCAGGGACAAGGTTAAGCGCTGTCTTGTAAAATACTCCTTCATCAACGCCATATTCCGAAAGCCTGTCATCCCATTCAGGAGAGAGCGAGACTATGTTCAGTCCTGCCTTTACAAAAGGGGCTATATATTTTTCTGCCGTCTCTTTTTTCAGCGCAAAAACAAGACCTTCCGTGCCTTTTTCAGCAGGCCTTATGGGATAGAAATCAAAGACAAGGGCCGAAGAGGGACTCAGGAACAGGCCTTCCATCTCAAAGGGCAGTATCTCCTTCATCTTATCCCTATCAAGATCCGGCAGAACGGTCTTTCTCAACGAAAAAGCATCAATGCCGATATAAAGCCTGAGGTCCCTGTGCCTGTCAAGGCCCTTCAGGAGCTCTTCGATCAGTTTCCGCAGCCGGAGAGGAGCTATTTGCCTCCTCGTCATAAACGCGGAACCCGCCATTTTCCTCATAAAGACATAAAGCCATTATCTTTCCCTCCAGTACTTTGTCACTACCCTGCTCGCCGCTCAGGTCAAAGCCTGCCTCTGCAGTCTCCACCAAATCATTGCTCTCTGCCTTTATCACAACATTAAAGCTGCTACTTTTAACCGTTATGACTTCAGATATATCAGTGCCGATCTTTTCCATACCCGGCACCTTTACCACTTCCCCCGGTGCTTTCAAAGGGCTTGCTCTTCCCTCACTTCTATGATTCTTTTTGCCAGCGCCTCAGACATCTCCGGGTGAAGTGCCTTTAAGAGCGGCAGGTCTGCTGTATTTATATTTATCTTTCCGTCGCCAAAGACAGTAAGATAAGGCATGACCGTATTTATAACATCCTCAGGGAAAATATAACTCAATTCAGACAAGGAAAAAAGGAAATAATTCTTGGCTTTGTTCTCGCCACCCGGCACCCTCGGGACTTTTGTCAGGGTCGATAAAGTCCACGAGTCTGTCGGCATAATCTTCGTTTATCCTGAGTTCCCTGAAGCAGTCTTTTAAAGATATTGCTATCTTGTTTCGTTCACAAGCCCGTTTTGTGAAACAATCGAATTTACGTTGAACTTGCTGTTATTGTCTTCCAGAAGGAGCCCGACTGTCGTGTCCTCAATCTTCTCTTCAAAAGGGAGCTCCCTCTGGTCACTGAAACTGAGCTGCGATGACAGGTAGAGCGCCTTTTCTGCAGTAAGGAGGTATGCGGACTTAAGCAGCAGGGACATCCTTTCTGACTCAGTGAAGTTATTGGCCGTATTTACATAACCATACACAGTCCCGGCGAAATCAATCACCGCAGCCGTCGTGACTGCAAGTATCAGAAGGACTATAACCAGGACATAGCCTTTATTGTAGCGCATCTTTAAGCATGAGGGAGCATATCTGGGAAAATTCTTCGCCCCCTTTATCTCCTTTCAGTATGAGCGATATCTTCACGTCTTTCGGGACCTTTTTAAGCTTTGTCGAATCATATACCTTGTCATAGCCCTCGTCGAGCACCTGTGCTCTGAAGCCTTCAACGTCCTTGAGCACGGTTATTTTTACTGGTTTGCCGCCTTTTATGACATCTGAGATCGTCTTTATGATATTAAGCCTGTTGTCTTTGTCTTCCTCAACAGCATAACTTATTACCTTTATCCCGTCCCTGAAGAAGCACGTGAAGGTGAGCCGCGAAGCAGGCTTGCCGTAAAAGTCCTTCTCCTCTATCTTAATGCCTGTATAGTCCGTGCCACTGGAATAGTATATACTCTCAACCTCTTTTCTGACCATGCTTAAGAGATTAAAGGCCTTCTCCTTCTCCCGCATCCTTTCATATATGCCGGCTGTACCCTTTTTTACAGTAAAAAGAAGCGTATAAGCCGACCCTATCACGATTGCGGCTATTGCAAGGGCAACTAGTATCTCAATGAGAGTGAAGCCGTTTCTGCTGCGGGCCCCCATTTCATTTCCTCATGTATTCAAGGAGTAAGGCTTCATCCTTGCCTGACCTGGCCCTTGAGGTCACCTTTTTCATATGATATTCCATATCCTCAGTCGTTATCTCGTACTGTATGCCGTCTTTTGTGCCTGCAAGCTCTACAAGTTTTCCGGTCTTGTAAAGGTAGAGGTTCTCCTTTGCCTGCAACACAAGTCTGAGGCTGTCTTTCTTCCTGTCGAAGATATCGATGTGGTATGAAAAAGAAGTCAGCACCAGCAGAAATACACCGCTCACAACAGCAAGCGCCACAAGGACCTCAATTAGGGTAAAGCCTCTGTTCGGGATGGGGATTGGGGCTTGACCGCATGAACTATGCCCTTACTTTTCTTACTCATCGAACGTCCTTTTCCCTTCTTCTATTTCCACTTCTCCTGAGAGGTTATTCAGCACGATAGTTGTATCTTTCCCGTTTTTTGTGAGATAAAGCGCGATCAGCTCTTCCTGTACAGACGGGCTGAAGGCAACTATTACCTCGCCTTCTTTTATTGTGCCCCGGGAAGGGATGAAGATCTCCCATGTCTCGTCATCGTTCATATCAATAATCCTGGACTCGTCTTTCGGTATACCCTTTGCGCCCTTGATTCTGAACTGGCGTCCCTTAAAATCAACAGTGAAGAATATCTCTTTTTTAGTGGCAATGGCCTCTTCTCTGAGGTTCTTCAGTGTAGAGGCTAAAGTGACTTTATCGTCCTTTGCTATCCCGCTCCAGATGTTTGGGAATGCTATGAAGGCCACGGTTGTAATTATAAAAAGGACAACAAGCAATTCTAAAAGGGTAAACCCTCTCATACGAAATCGCATTCAAACGCTACCTGCGTTGGCTTCGTCGTCAGCTCCTCAACATACCAACAGTAGGCCGGACGGAGCCGCCCAACAGTATGCCTGCGTCGCTTCCTCCTTGCCGCCTTGTTATCATTTTGAATGCAAGTCCGTATCACTCCAACTCCCAGCTTTTTATGTCAGCGTCCTTGCCTTCGCCTTCGGGCTTTCCGTCTGAACCGTAGGAGATGATGTCAAAGTCGCCGTGCGTTCCCGGAGATATATAAATAAATGGATTTCCCCAGGCGTCCTTCGGTATTTTATTCTTCTCCAGGTAACCGTCGTCTTTATATTTTTTCGGAATGGGTTCTGATTCCGGCTTTTTGATGAGGGCCTCGAGCCCCTGATCAGTTGTGGGATATATGCCGTTGTCGAGCTTGTAGAGCTTCAGGGCAGTTTCAAGGTTCTTCATCTGCAGCTTTGTCTCTGCTATTTTGGCATCGTCGGTACGACCAAGCATCTTCGGCGCCACCAAAGCTGCAAGTATGCCAAGGATGAATACAACTACCAGCACCTCGATAAGGGTAAAGCCTTTCGCGGTCAGGAGTCCGGGGTTAGGGGTTCGGGGTTTGAAAAAACCCGCAGCCCGCAACCCGCAACTCTCAAATTTCCGTGATCTGTTTATCAACATATTCTTCTCCTTATTTTATTATCTGGTTCATCTGGAATATCGGCAGGAGGATGGATATCACCATAAAGCCCACAACTGCCCCCATCACCAGGATTATTGAAGGTTCAAGCACCCGGAGGAAGTTGTCGACGGATTTCCTGAAATCCCTTTCCGCCATGTCTGCTATCCTTTCAAGCGATCCCTCCAGCCCGCCGGTCTTCTCTCCTGTTATCACCAGCTGGAGGTGAGTCGGCGGCAAAAAAAGCGCAAGGTCCGAAAGTTTCTTGCCTTCTTTGACTTCGTTTTTGATCCTGTCTATCTCGGATGCAAGGTACTTGCTGCCTGAGACGTCCCTTGAATATTCGAGCGCCTTTATTATCGGGACCCCTCCTGAGAGAAGAAGGCCCAGCACCCTGCAAAACCTTGAAATATAAAGGTTCCGGAATGACCTGACGGGGGAATAAAAAAGCTTTTCTGAAAGATACATCGTTTTTTTTCTGTAATATGCCCTGCCTGAAAAAAATGCCGCTGCCAGCAAAAATAATCAGCAGGTACCAGTAGCTATAGAGAAAATTGCTGAGCCCCATGAATATCCTTGTTATGAGGGGCAGAGGGATCTTCTGGTCCATGAATATTCCCGTCACCTTCGGAAAAACAAAGACGAAAATGAAAAATATCATCAGCAGAGAGACCGTAACCATGAAGGCCGGATATATCAGGGCCGACCTGACCTTGTCCTTCAGTTCCTTCTCCCTCTCCAGAAAACCCGCGAGGCTGGTAAGCACTGTATCGAGCTTTCCCGACTCTTCACCGGCCCTCACCATGGAGGCCGCATACTGCGGGAAAAAGTCCTTCCGCAGCTCCATGGCTCCGGAAAGGCTGAGCCCCTTTACGACATTGTTGTAAACATCCTCCATGACCTTTTTAACATTCCCCCCGGTTTCTCCGGAGATGGACTTGACCGCGGCAGGCACCAGGACTCCAGCGGATATCATGGCCGAGAGGTTAATGAAGATATCTGAAATGCCTATCCCCTTTTCCAGCCTGAAGCCTGATTTTTCATCCTTTTCAATGTCCTTTACGTAAAGACCCTTTTCCCTCAGATCAAGTATGGCCTCGTTTTCGTCCTGAGAGAAGGTCTTGCCGCTTATCTCCCTGCCTTTGGTATTGTAAGCCAGATATTTAAAATTCGGCATAATCCTGGTTTGTCACCCTGAGTACTTCTTCGAGGGTGGTAATTCCCTTTATCACCTTGCTGATGCCGTCATCCATAAGTGTCTCCATGCCTTTCCGGACCGCTCTTTGCTTGATGGTCCTGGCGTCCTTTTTGGCAAGGATGAGGTCTTTTATCTCTTCGTCTATCGACAGGAATTCAAATATACCCGTCCTGCCCATATAGCCCTTGCCCCTGCATTCCGGGCAGCCCTTGCCCCTGTAGACCTCATCAACCTGGGCCAGGGCAGGGAGTCCTGACTTCTCTGCTGCACTGAGCGCCACCGGAGTTTTGCAGAAATCGCATACCTTCCTTACGAGCCTCTGCGCCAGCACACCTGAGAGTGATGAGGCCACCAAAAAAGGTTCGATCTCCATGTCCACAAGCCTCGTGACCGCCGAGGCTGAGTCGTTTGTGTGAAGCGTAGAGAGCACCAGATGGCCGGTGAGCGAGGCCTGTATGGCTATCTCCGCTGTTTCCCTGTCCCTTATCTCTCCAACCATTATTATATCAGGGTCCTGCCTTAGTACTGACCTGAGGCCAGTAGCGAAATTCAGATTTATTTTCGGGTTCACCTGGATCTGCCCCACCCCTTTTATCTGGTATTCTACGGGGTCCTCGATCGTAATGATGTTCTTCTCCTCGCTGTATATCTTAAGCAGACTGCCATAAAGAGTAGTTGTCTTTCCTGAACCCGTGGGACCTGTTACAAGCAGTATGCCGTTGGACCTGGAGAGTACCGACGTAAACTGGGGCATCCTGCTTTCTCCAAGGCCGAGTTCCTCGAGGCTCATTACGCCCTTCATCCTGTCAAGTATCCTCAACACAGCCCTCTCACCAAAGAAGGTGGGTATTATTGAGACCCTTATATCTATGTCCTTGCCGCCTACTATGAGACGAATACGCCCGTCCTGGGGGAGCCTCTTTTCAGCTATATCAAGGTTCGCCAGCACCTTGATGCGCGAGATGAGGGGGTCCTGTATTATCTTCGGCGGGGTTATGAGCTTTTTCAGTATTCCGTCTATCCGGAACCTCACCTCAAGCTCCCGCTCGTAGGGTTCAATATGTATATCGCTGGCCCTCTCCTTCACTGCCTCAAGGAAAAGCGCGTTAAGCAATTTTATTACCGGCGCCTCGTCCTTAAGCTCAAGGAGGTCCTTTGGAAGCTCGGCTGACTGAGAGAACATCTTCAGGTCTTCCCCTGAAATCTCCCCCATGACAGTCTCAGCCGACGGGACAAGACTGTATGCCTGGTTGAGCAGACTCAGAAGGGTCTCCTCAGGGCAGAAACCATACTCGAAATCAAGGCCGAGGTTCTTTGCGATGTCACGCAAGGCTAATATGCCGTTGTCATCGCATACAAGGCCGAACAACCTGTTGTCTTCCCTTTTGTACACAAGGAACCTGTTGTTTCTGGAAAACTCATAGGGGACTTCCTTAAGCACTCCAACATCTATATCCGAAAGCTGGAGGGACAAGACTTCCCTGGCTCACTCGTCCTTCACCTTCAGTTCAGGTTCAATATTCTCTACAAGGCCGGACTTGTTCATTATATCCTTTATTTCCTGGAAGCCCCTGTCTCCCGGTATCTCAATAAGGTAGAGACCCTCCTGCAGCTTCTCTCTAATCTTTATTTTGTTTTGCTGCATAAGCCCTTCAAATTCAGCTTCAGAAACACCTGCCTTCAGTTTCAAAATAGCCTCGTCAACCTTGTCATCAGACATACTGCCTGGTGAAATCAGTCTTCTTCCTCGTCTGAGAGGGCCGCAAGGTCCGCCGAATCCCTTATTACATGCGGGGTCAGGAAAACCACCAGATTGGTTTTTGTCTTGTTGTAGGACTTGAACTTAAAAAGGTAGCCCAGATACGGTATGTCGCCAAGCAACAGGCACCTTGGTTATTTTTCTTCGCTCTTTTCCTGCATAAGTCCGCTTATTACCACTGTCTGTTTGTCCCTGACAACAACCGAAGTCTTTGTCGAACGCTTCGTGGTAGTCGGGCCGACCTGGGTCAGGATGGCTACGCTGCTTTCCTGTTTCACGGAGGATATCTCCTGATAGATGTCGAGCTTGACATACTCTCCCTCGGTTATCTGAGGGGTCAGTTTGAGCATAATGCCCACGTCCTGCCGTTCAATCACATTGAAAAGACTTCCGGTTGCTGAACCTGCGGTCGTGGTTTCAGTCTCTCTCTTTGATATAAACGGCACGTTTTCTCCGACCATAATCTCCGCTTCCTTGTTGTCGGAGGTGAGTATCTGAGGAGTTGAGAGCACATTGACAGCGTCCCTGAACTCATTGAGGCTGAAGAGGGCTGAAAATCCTGGGACTGTCAGATTGATCTGTTGTCGTCCCCACTGTGACCGGAACATCGAAAAAGTTGCCCATGCCGCCGACTGATATGCCGGCCAGACCACTAATAATTTCCGTCATGGAACTGCTGTCCATCGTCCCGAAACCCGCCGATTGCAACAGGCTCGCCATTATCCTCTGCCATCACGCGCCACTTGGACGCCCAGCTCCTTGAGCTTGTCCAGGGAGGCTTCCACTATCATTGCTTCAACGTATACCTGCTTGCGCCGTCTGTCGAGGTCCTTTATAATGCCAAGCAGGTTCTGGTAGAGCCCGGCAGGCGCGTTTATGATGAGCGAATTCGTCGCCTTGTCAGGCGTTATGGTGACCTTGCCTTTCGTCTCCTGGGTCTGGCCCTGCTTGGCCTTTTCCTCTATGCCCTTTACAACACTTTCGAGCACTTTGGAAAGATCACTGGCATCTGCGTTTTCAAGGAAATAGACCTTTATGTTGCCTGTTAGGTCTTTCTGGGGGACGTCAAGGAGGGCAATAAGCTTCTTGATCGATTCTTTGGCATAGCTTGAACCGATCAGGACAAGGGCATTGAGCCTGGTATCTGCCATGACCCGTATCTCGTCTCCCGCTGCCGCTGCCTTGTCCTTTTTCTGCAGCGAATCGTTGATTATCTTTGCCATATCTTCTGCCACGCCGTTTTTGATCTGATATATCTCAGGATCATCCTTCACAAGGGGCTGGTCCACAAAGGAAAGAATGTGCTCGATCCTCTGGATGTTCAGCGCATTTTCCACAAGCAGCAGGTAATTGCCTGTACCGAATACCGAGATATGACCCTCCTTTGAGATAAGCGGCTGAAAGAACTTCAGGGCATTTTCAGCGCTTATGTAACTAAGAGGTATAAGCTTTGTGATATAAGCATCAGTGGCCTTTTCCTCTCCAACCTCTGGTGATTGCGTCTTTGCCTGACCCGAGGGGACTATCTTCAGCAGGTTGCCCGGCGCCGGTATCAGGGTATAGCCCTTAAGGTTCAAAACAGAGGTAAAGAGAGCAAAGGCCTCGTCAGCCGATATCTTTGAGGGTGCTATTATTGTTATCTTGCCCTTCAGCGTTTCATCGAATATGAAGTTCTTCCCTGTAGCATCGCTTATAAACTTGACCACATTGGGAAGCTCAACGTCCTGCAGGTTCACTGCTATCAGGTTTTTCTTCGGTTCGGCATACACGACCGAGGCCAGCAGAAGAACAACAAGTAGACACATGCATATTTTCTTCACATTACCCCCTAATTGATATTGAATACCTGAGTCATAGGTACGCCATTTCTTATTATGTCAAGCTCCATCCTGTCGAGCTCCCTTATCATGTTGAATATCTTCACCCCGTCGCCCGGTGAATTCAGTTCTACGTTGTTTGCCCTGAGAATTATGTCTTCATTCTTAAGTCCCATGGTCTCATAAAACCCCCCTGGCCTGACCTCTCTCACTACAAAGCCCTCCTGCCTGCCGTCCTTGAGAACCGGCATAAGCCGGGCACCGGTAAGAAGCTCGTTGGGATTATCCAGAAATTTCTTGATCTGTTCCCTGTCAAAGGTCATTTCTTTTCTGTTTTTCTGGGGCCCCCGGTACAACAGAGCCCCTCGCAGGGGGTTTAGCAGCAACGGTTTCGATGGCAGGGAATTTTAGTTCAAAGACACTGCCATGCTGCGAGATGCTGACCTTGTCTGCGTAGACAGCAGTGAGCTTCCCGGCACTGAAGACATCATCTCCGAGCTTAAAAAGCCTCTGAAGAGCATCCTTGTTTTCTATGAAAGCAAATCCGGGCTTATACGTTATCACTCCCTTCAGGACAAGACCTTTAGGGTCCGTGGCTGTACCCGTCTCCTTCCGGATAACGGAAAACCTTGCTCCCTTTATCCCGAAAGGGTTTTTTTCAACAACAGCGGCAAAGGCGTTTACTGATTTTGAATCTGCCATGCCGTAAGACTTGCCTTCAGTCTTCGCTACATTTCCCTTTGTTGAGACAAGTTCAAAGACCTTCCCCAGATTAAATGAAATTGCCAACACCAATAAAATAATGCCTGCTGCATTGAGAAACGCGCGCTTTTTAAAAAAATCCAGCATCTGCATAGATTACCAGAAAGATAATTGTAAAAACAAAGAAAATCAACCATATTAGGTCGATATAAGCGGTCGCTTCTATAGATGCCAGCGTATTTGGGGAGAATCTGCTATTTCAGCTTTTTTCGTTCCGGATAAAATTATAAATATCATAGAAAACCGCTATCTTTAAAATCGTACGTATAAGGTCCCTGTTTATACGGAAAATATGAAAAAAGCAGAAAAAAGGGCAGGCTGTTCGCCTGCCCCTCTTTGTAACTCAATATCGCGCTAACCATATTTCTTTTAGTTTATGGGTTTATGGTTATAGTAAACGCTTTATCTGCAGATGTTCCAATACTGTCTGTTGCCCTTACTGTAAAGGTATAGTAAGTACCTGCAATCTGTCGGTGTCCCTGTAATATTTCCAGTTGCACCACTGGTCGCAAGTGATAACCCGGGTGGAAGGTTGCCGCCCACACATTAAATAAATACGCACCACCCGCAAAAGGTACTCCCCCGGTTACAGTAATGTCTGCAGTGTATGCTGTCCCAACTGTTCCGGCCGGCAATATGGATGGCCTGGTAAAGGTTATAGGCGTTGCAGCCCAAACTCACTGTAGTAGCAATGGTTGACGTTATCCCTCTTGGTGTCGTTACTGTAGCGGTGACAATAGTACTATTCTCTGTTTGCAGTGGTAGAGATCTCTACAATGAAATTAAACACGGATGGTCCGCTATGATACCCTGATCTATAAGGGGTGATTCAATATGCGTTATTGTTACAGTCCCTACAGATGCAGTTGCTGCTACTGTGGTCCCTCCTTCAAGCTCGTTCAGGTTAAAATCACCATAAATAACTGAGAACGAACCACTGCTGCCTTTAGTTATGCTTGATGGAGCAACTGCAAAAGAACCTGACGGGACAAAAGAAGAAGAATAAAAAACAGGATGCTGTATCAGTGAATTGCAATGTAATATCAGTCCATATCATCTTGCTGGTCTGACAATTTGCACCAGGGCAATTCGGGCCGTCCCATACGCCATTAGGGCCGTCATACTGGCCATTGCCGTTGGAATCAATATACTCCTCAAATGGTTCAGTGCTTGCAGATATTACCCCATTGCAATTTTTTTGCGTCCCGCTGTTTCTGCAGCCGTCATCGTTTTTATCGATAAAAGGCTCTCCAAGGTCAGTGAAGGATTCACCTAAGTCATAATTACCGTTTCCATTTGCATCATTAAATGCCTCCTCACCCTGGACAGTCGCAAGCACTTTCAACCAGCCGTCCCTTGGATTAAAGGTGTGTCCTCCGGATGTGTAGGAGGGTTCTATCGGGGACCGAGATACATCAACTGGCAGCCGGGGCCTGTGTCCTTAAGTTGATGTTGTAAGCCCTGTTGCATCCGTGATTCCACTCCTGCCTATGGCCCCTGCCTCTGTATAGAAGGAGACCGATGTACCTGTCAGCAGATCGAAATTACCGAACCTGTCGGCAATAAAAGCGGTTTCAGTCGCCTCTAAGCCGGATATTGTCAGGCCGGGGAGATTAAACTTCGATGGTCGCCAGATTAAAATGCTTTGCCGAAGGCAAGCCCCCGCCGATTGAGATAGTTGCTGTTGACGTGGATATCGAAGTCCCTGCTACAGTAGCTATAATTGTGACCGGGCCTGCGACATCTGCCGCTATGCAGTGATATTGTCACCTGGCCGCCGGTTGTTGATCCGGAGGCCTGCGTTGGTGTAGCGTCTATAGCATCGCCTATATATTCACCTCCGTCACCAGGTAATTTCCCGCCGCTGGGGCCGTTCATGGTAAAGTCTATATGTGTGCCATCCACAATAGGGCCGCCGGTTATATCTTTGACTGCGAAAATGACATTCGACACCTCTGTCTGGCCGGTCCCCTTGAGCCCTATGACCTGAGGTGTTGCCGAGATATATTCTATGCTCGCTGCTGCTGCTGCTGCGATGGGTATAGAAACCGTTTGTGTTATCCTGCCTGCGGTCGCAGTTATGATGGCTGTCCCCAGTATGGACTTTGCTGTAAACGTGGCGATCGCATTACCATTAAACGTCTTTGCCTGGGATGTTATCGTTCCAAGGCTGTTGTCGTTCAGGGTAAACCTGACTATAGTGCCGTCCGGCACATTCCCGGCTGTGATATCTTTGACTGTTGCCGTGATGCTGGAAGATCCCTTGATTATCAACGCAGAGGGATTGGCGGTCAGCGTAATACTGTTGGGGGCCCCGATCTCAGACCCTGAACCGCCATCAACATTAACAACAGTAGGGGGTGGCAGATCGCTGTTGCCGCTGCCTCCTCCTCCACCGCATGCGTACAAAGCTATTAAAATCAACAATAATAAATACCGTTTCATCAATACACCCTCCTTAAACGCTCAGTAGCACAAACTTGATTTTTTGGCTTGTCAAGACCTGACATCTTTATATTATCTCTTTAGTATTCAGCCATAAAACGGATGAAAATACAGTTATATATTTTATCCACCTGAATTGCTTTTTTATTAATCTACAAAATCCGCAAAATTGATTGTAAAGTTTGTCTCGAAACTCCGAGTCATTATCCGTATTGACTTCAACGCCGTCAAATCTAACGGTAACATAATAAATATATAGGCCCGCCCCCGCATATCAAACTTGAAAGAGGTGGACTTGATTTCATCAGCTGACTTGCAATCGTGACAGGAATTATTACCCAGTACCTCCCGGCGCTATAATATTGCCCAAGGCATAATTCTGGGCTGGTATAGCAGGACTTGCAGGAGACGTTGCGGAAGTATACGTTACTGTTACGCTTTGGAGTCTCACATCTGAAGCAGTTTTTCCTTCCGCAAGATTGACAATTGCAGTTGATCGTATCGTAAAATCAGCTGTATCAGGAAGAAAAGTAACGGTATCAGAACCTGGAACCCCGCAATTTTCAACAGTTGCATCAGTATGTTTTGCCACATCCGAGTCAAACGGATTGCCTCCGGTATATTCTGCGGAGAGTGTGACTGTATCATAATCCGCACTTCCTCCCCCTGTGCCGCCACCGCAGCTGAAAAGTGACAATAACTAGTAAAACCATCAGCCCTGAGATAAGAATCTTACCTTTCATGTTCACTCCTTATATTTTTCTTTTATGTTATCTATTTCAAACTACCGAATTCAAGAATTCTTGGAGTAACAAAAATCAAGATTTCCGAGGTATTATCCACAGTATTATCCTGTTTGAAAAGTAGTCGCCCTAAAAGCGGGAGCTTGCTCAGCCCCGGAATTGAATTTTCCACTGAGGTTTTCGAGTTTTTGAAGATGCCGCCGATAACAATAGTGTCGCCATTGTTTATCAATACAGACGTCTTTGCAGTATTTTTTAAAACAGAGGTATTGCCGTTGATAGCTGGCCCTGGTTCATCCTTGGTAACGTCAAGGTCCATGAAAATAGCGCCGCCGGGGGCTATGCGAGGCTTTACCGTCAGGGACAATGTCGCATCAACCGCAGTAAAATTGGCTACGTTAGCACCAGCAGCCGTAGATGCGAGATAAATAGTGCTGCCCTGGGTTATCTTGGCTTCCTGATTGTTCATCGTCATGATTTTAGGATTTGATATGATCTTGCCTTTATTTAACTGTTCCATCGCGGACAATTTAAGGTCAAGGGCAAAAGTCCCTGCCCTGTTGATAAAGCCAAATCCGATCTGCCCCAACGCTTGACTGGCGGGTAAATTCACCAGATAATTAGTCGGCGCCCCGGAAGAAGCCCTTCCTTCACTGCCAACAGTAGAAACGCCTTGTCCTGTGGCTTTCGTAAAAAATGCACCCCATTGAATACCCAGATCTTTCGTATACGTTGTTGTTACTTCTACAATCTTGGCTTCAATCATCACCTGTCGTGCCTGCATATCCTGCCGATCCAATTGATTTATCAATGTATCAACATCTGCAAGATTTTTTTCAAGGTCATTTATGATAAGGGTACTACCTCTTTCGTCAAGAGTAATACTGCCTCTCGAGCTGAGGACTTTCGCCTTCTCGATCATATCCTTTAATTTAGCAAGATCTGCATAATTCACCGGGAATATTTTTGTCTTCAGTTCCCCGGCCTCATCCCTCGCTTTTTTTGCGCTTGCTACAGCTTTAAGCTCTGCTTCTACTGTAGCAGAAGGCACTATCCTGATGATATTATCATTTACAATCTTTGAAAGAGTATTTTGTCTCAGGATAATATCCAGGGCCTGGTCCCAGGGCACATTTATAAGCTTGAGTGTGGTTTTACCGGTAACTTTAGGATCAACAACCAGATTATATCCGCTTACATCGCCAATCAGTCTGAATATGGGAATTATATCAGCATCCTGAAAATCAAGAGATATTTTTTTCCCTGAATATTCGCCTTCAATCAGTTTTTCCGGTTCCTGAGCAGGCTGGACCGGCTTTGCAGGTACATCTGATATAGTTGATGCAGGAACTGTTTTTTCGGAATTATTATGGGCTTGAGACTACTAATGTCTCCTTGGCCAGCAGTGAAATCTCTATGGAATTCCCTATTGCAGAGACGTCAAAATTAGTTTTCTGTTTTAGATCGAGTACCAGCCTCAGCTTACCCTTGTGTTTTCCTGCCCTTATACCCTTTAGCGGCGAGATTACACTGTCCGGCAAAGTGGTATTCAATGATACATCAGGTATATCTATTACAATTCTTTCATTTACCGGAAAAACATTTGGAATTATAGCGCCATTTCCGGTTATTAATACTTTTACAGCATCTGCAGTTTTCTTGATTTCTACACCACTGATCTCGGTTGCTTTAGAGGCAGGCTGTATATTCTCCTCAGCTGCCTTTATAACATGGGACGGTTTCTCAGTAACAGCCAAAAGAGGCGCTGCCTGGGGTTGGCTTTGAATATCTTTGGATTCCGTCTCTTTAAATTCTGACAAAACAGCGGGCTGCTCTACTGCAGGCTGCTCTTTCTTAATCGAAAGCACGAGTGTATTGTCATTGTATGAAGGAGACGCTGTAGACGGGAGTCTGCAGCATGATATCAATCTTCGCCACTGCATTCGGTGTATTGATCTGTTGGGGTATTATCTCTGTAATCCCGGATTTATCTGAGACAATCTTGCTTGTGAATTTACCTATTGACATCCCGGGGATTTCTATAGTAATTTTATAAGGATCATTTGCACTATATACCGTATATATAAAATCCTTGTTACTCTTGATCACTACATTAGCATCTTCTATCGTAATATCAGTAATAACTGCTATTTCTTCTCCTGAAGATGCTTCTTTCATTCCTGATGTTGTAGCGCAGCCAAACAGGAGCATTAAACCGACAATTGATAAACAGAGCTTTAATATTGTATTTTTTTTCATTATTCCTCCTCCTTGCGGAGTTTCAATATTGTATCTTTAGATTTGGTCTGACCTTTGTAGTCTTTAACCTGTTCCTGTATAAAAACAGAATCTTTTGTAATATCTATAACTTTACCGTTGTTTAGACCTAAGGTCATTCCCTTTCTGATCGTATAGGATTTTGCATCAGGCATAGTTATAAGTGCATAATATTGATTGCTGTCCCATGCTATTGCAATCAGTTTAATTTCATCAACATCGAAATTCTCTATAGGGCTCGCACCTTTTTTTCTTTGAGCTTTTGGTTTGGAAACCTGAACAAGAGACATAAAGGGATCTCTTCTGCCCTTAGGATCATATACATATATCTCTTTTTCAACCTTTGGTTCCTCTTTCTGAACTGTTGCAGATGCTGCAGGACTGGTTGCCGCAGGTTTTTGAGCAACAGGCTTCTTGTCCGTTGCAACTTTGTCCTTGCACCCCAGGCTTATGAATGCCAACAAAATGAAAATATATACCAATTTATTCATCATTTTTTCTTACCGGGTTCAGCAGCTTTGGCTTCCCCTCCTTCAGGAACAGCAGAGAAGGTTGAAGCTTTAAAGGACGCACTGAGCAGATTCTCACTTTTGACTAACTTGGGGCTTCCCAGTTTCATATTACTGATATTGACAATCCTGTTTAATCTTGTCAGGCTGCTCAGGAAATATCCCAAATTATGATAAGTTCCCTCAACATCTACAGAAACCGGAATTTCATAGACAATGCCACTGGGGTGAGTAGTCTTTGGTCCAGGTTTCCATGATTTTATGCTCAGACCTGCAGCAATGCCAAGATCAGATACCTGTTTCAAAAGGGATGATATCTCTTTTTCCTCTGGCAACTGCTCCTTGAGTTCATTTATTCTGTTTATCAACCTATTATTTTCCTGTTTGAGAATCTCAAGTTTTGCAACTTTGGCCTGACTGGTTGCAATTTCATTATTTTGAGTATCTATCTTGGCTTCGAGTTCTTTAATTTCCTTCTGTTTCGGCATAATAACCAATATTATGATGGCAACGGACAATATAACAGATGGGACAAGCGATATTATTATCTTGGCATACAACGGAAGATTTTTTATGTTTAAATTAATAGCCATGTTATGCCTTGACCTTAAAAGTCAATCTGAAATTATATATTGAGTAACCGGATGCCTGTGCTTGCACAGATTCCTGGAGATATATATCAGTAAAGAGCTTCGAGAGTTTAAGATTATCTACGTAATTCACAACGTCTGTATTCGTGAAAGCCGTACAACTTAAATTTACGTTATCCCCTGCTACATCCATGGAAACAAGCCAGACTCCGGCAGGAAGAAGTTTATTTATCTCATCCAGAATCTTAACAGGGAGGGTCTTGTTCTTGCCGAGTTGTTCGATAATTTCCTTTCGCTTCTGAAAATCAGCATTACGTTTTTCAAAATCTTCTACGTCTTTAATCTTTTGCTTAAGTTCCGTTATTTTAGTTTCATTGTCCCTTACCTTTGCCTGCCTTTCTGATAAACGTCCGCTAAAGAAAAATACAAGATAGGCAAGTATAGCACCTGCTATAAGGGTAACAAATACCATAGAAATCATGAATGTTGGGAGGGGCTTTTGTTTTTTCCTCTTTTTAACAGGGAGTAGATTGACTTTTATCATCTGTCACCCTGCCTTCTTAAAGCCAGTCCAACAGCAACAGCCAACATCGGGGCGATGTCATTTAAGCTATAGGACTTATCATTGGTTACAATGTTTGCCTTCTCAAGTTTATTAGGTATTTTTATATTTCTGAAAGGTTCTATAATCTTTGTTTCTATACCCGTCCTCTCTGCTAACATCGATACAAAATTGCCGATTAATGAACATCCCCCGCTTATGATTACTTCAGATATATCTTCATGTACAGTGGTACTCCTGTAATAATCGAAAGAACGTATGATCTCATTAAAAATTTCTTCTGAAGCCGATTCTATAACAGCCATCGCATCCTCAGGAGAAACATTTTCAACAGCTTCACCACTTTTCAATTTTTCAGCATTTTCATAGGAAATATTAAATTCACGCTGAAGCGCTTCAGTATGCAGATTACTGCCAAGGGAACTGTCTCTCGTAAATACCGAGATACCTCCCTTTAAAATAATCAAATTAACAGTGCTGGCCCCGATATTAAGCAATGCTACATTTTTGTCGGATTCAACCTCGTAATTTATTCCATACATATTTTCAAGGGCAAATGCGCCAATATCAACAATGATCGGGTTAAGACCGGCTTCCTTGACTACTGAGATATATTCGTTAATGATGTCTTTCTTGACCGCAACTAAAATAACATCCATCTGTCCCGGCTCTTCTTTCGGGCCGATGATCTGAAAATCAAGATTTACGTCTTCAATATCAAAAGGAACATACTGCTCAGCCTCAAATTTAATCGACTCTGAGAGTTCCTCCTCCGTCATCTCAGGCAATGAAATCCTTTTAATAATTACGGATGAATGTCCGGAAACGGATATGACAGCATTTTTTGTCTTAATGCCTGCGGTTTTGATCATATTTTTTAAAGAGTCAACTAAGCGCAGCGAATCAATTATCGAACCATCAACAATCAATTCCGGAGGAAGTGGATGTACATGAAACAGCTCAAGCTCATAGCCGCCCATAGCCTCTTTGAGCTTAACTGCTTTAATGTAGCTTGAGCCTATGTCTAATCCTATTGAACCTTTTCCACCAAAAAACATAGCTTATGATTACCAGAATGCAATGCTATTGTCAAGCTTTTTTTTAAAAATATTTCAGATATTTCATATAGTTCAAACTAAACATTAATAAATTGGTTTAACATTTACCTGTTTACCAATTGGATAAAACATATATTTTTTGGATGCAAGTGCAGATTTTTTTGATCCTGGCATAAATTGAACTGAATTATTTTTACAGGCACGGACAATAAATCTACTTAAGGTTCAGAACTCTTTCTATGCTTATGATATTTGACATCAGCCCTGCCAATAGCAAAAAGATTTCCCTCCGGATCCTTCATCTTGACAAATTCGCCATTATATAAGTTACGTGATTCCAAAATAATTTTCACGCCATTTTTTGCCTTTTGATAATCAACATCACCAAGCTTTATTTCAGGTAATTTTACCAGCGCCTGATCTATTGAACAAAACATTTCTTCATTGACAGCAAGATCCTCAAAAGAGAATGAATTATTAATATGAAACTCACCGACTGCTGTTCTTTCAAGTCTTGCCATATGCGCTCCTGTCCCGAGTTTTGTGCCAATATCATCACAAAGAGATCTTATATACGTCCCCTTTGAGCAGGAAATCGTCACATCAAAACAGGGCATATCTATCGAGGTTATTTCTATGTCATAAATATGCACTGATCGGTCCGGCCTGTCTATCTCAATGCCTTTTCTGGCAAGTTTGTAAAGTGTCTTTCCGTCAATTTTTACCGCAGAATACATCGGAGGTTTCTGTTTTATTGGACCTTTAAATGACTGGACCGCATCAAACAGATCAGCTTCTGAGAGAAAAGATATATCTTTTCTCTCAATAACTCTTCCCTCGGCATCATAGGTATCAGTTCTTTCTCCAAGCTTTATTTTCGCCTTATACTGCTTCTCCATATCCATCAGAAATCTGGTAACCTTGGTAGCCTCGTTCAGACATACGAGCAGCACGCCAGTTGCCTGAGGGTCGAGCGTGCCCGCATGCCCTGCTTTCTTTGCCCCAAGCAGACGTTGGACCTTTGTAACCGCCTGTCGTGAAGTTATACCGGGAGGTTTATTGAGGTTAATTATTACATGCATAATGGGAGATTCAGAGATGAAAAACTGAAGATTGTCAATTCCTGTCTGCTTTTTTCATTGCAAGCAGAAGCTTTTCTTTTGCTGATTTCAGACTGCCCTTGATCTTGAAACCGGCAGCATTCTTATGTCCGCCTCCACCATATAACTCAGCTATTTTAGCGACATTAACATTGCCTTTTGACCGCAGACTTGCCTTCCAGAAGCCGTTTCCCATATCTCTGAAAAGGGCTGCTATTTTTACTGACTTAATCATACGGGGAAGGTTTGAGAAATTTTCAGTATCTTCAGGTATTGTACCTGTTTTTTCAAACATATCTTTTGTTATATGCATTACAGCAACATTACTTTTTATTTCAAGGTTATTTAAAGTCATTACAAGAAGATCAAATCTGTTTTCTTCCCATCGTTCATAGAGACATTCGGATATAAATGCGGGATTTGCTCCGGCTTCTATCAGTTCCGCGCTTGCCCTGAGGACCTCTGATGAAGTATTGCTGTAGCGGAAAGTGCCGGTATCAACCGCAACAGCAGTATAAAGATTTATAGCCATATCAGCGGTAACTCTAACACCCATAGCCTTTATCAGATAAAAAACCATAAGACCTGTGGCTGCTGCTGAGGGAACTACCCATCTGATGTCCCCGAAATCTCTTTCCGTCTCATGGTGGTCTATAACCACAGACCTTCGGAACGAATATTGCTCAAGCCCTGCCCTTTCAGGACTGTTACAGTCTAAAAGGACAAGAACAGGTTTTTGGGATAAGCTTTTTTTAAGACCGGACCTGAATCTCTTATTGCCCGGGCATAAACCTGTAAAATTCCGGAACAAGGTCTTTATTATAAACATGCACCTCTTTGCCCATGGACTCAAGGGCGCTTGATAAGGCAAGGGCGGAACCTATTGCATCACCATCCGGATTCAGGTGTGTTGCCAGTAAGAATACCTTTTCTTTTTTAAAAACCGATACAATCTCTCTAGGTATCTTCATCCCTGTCTTTAATCTCTTTCAGAAGCTTGTCGATCTTGTAACCATATTCTATCGAGGTGTCAAAGCGGAATTCAACAGTGGGGATGAACTTCATGCTGAGTCTTTTTGAAAGGAGTGAACGTATAAAATACTTCGAAGAGTTCAGAATCTCCAGGGTAACTTCACGGTCCTCTTCCTTAAGGACACTCACATAAATCCTTGCTGATTTCATATCAGGTGACATATCAACGCCGGTGACAGTAACAAAACCAATCCTGGGGTCCTTAAGTCGATACATGATTATATCAGCGACCTCTTCACGTATAAGGTCTCCGACTCTCTGTGAACGTTTATAAGGAAGCATATATTAGTTTTTAGAGTTTATGGAGTTCATAGAGTTAATGTAGTTATATTATTGAATAACTCAACAAACTCTGACTAACACAATGAACTCAATGGACTACTTTTAAAGTTTAGTAGCAAATTTTTCTATAATGTAGTTTTCGAAGACATCGCCGATTTTTATATCATTAAAATTCTCGATCATAATGCCGCATTCATATCCTGTCTGGACCTCTTTCACATCATCTTTGAATCTCTTCAGTGTGCTTATCTTGCCTTCGTACACCACAATATTGTCCCGCAAAACACGAATACCGTCACATGCACGCGAAATGTACCCGTCGATTACGTATGAGCCGGCTATGGTACCAAGTCTGGATACAGGGAACACCTGTCTTACCTCAGCCCTTCCGAGCACTTTCTCTTTAAGCGTAGGCTCAAGCAGTCCTTCCAGCGCCTTCCTCACATCTTCTATCGCCTCATAGATCACATTATAGAGTCTTATATCGACACCTTCTTTTTCTGCGATCTGGGAAGCCTTTGCTTCAGGCCTTACATTGAATCCTATTATGATCGCGTTGGAAGCAGTAGCCAGCATTACATCAGACTCGTTGATACCGCCGACAGAGGTATGTATTACCCTCACTTTAACCTCAGGATGGGTAATATTCTCAAAGGCATCCTTGATAGCTTCAACTGAGCCCTGCACATCACCTTTGATAATTATGTTCAATTCCTTGATCTGTCCCTCTTTTATCTTTATGTAGAGTTCGTCAAGGGTCAATTTTTTGGCCTTTGCAATCTCGATGGACCTTTGTTTCTGGAATCTCGCCAGAGCGATCTGCCGGGCCTTTTTCTCATCCTCTGTAACCGTAAATATATCGCCTGCAGCAGGCACTTCTGAAAACCCTATTACTTCAACAGGTGTTGAGGGTCCGGCAGATTGTATTCTTTTGCCGGTATCATCAATAAGTGCCCTCACCTTACCGACATGTGCTCCTGAGAGCAAGGCATCTCCAACTTTCAAGGTGCCTGACTGGACAAGAAGTGTAGCTACAGGGCCTCTTCCTTTATCAAGCTTGGCCTCGATAATGGTCCCTCTGGCCTTTCTGGCAGGATTGGCCTTTAGTTCCATTACTTCAGACTGAAGAAGAATCATCTCAAGCAGATGTTCGATGCCGATCCGTTTCTTGGCCGAAACCTCAACAAAGATATTTTGGCCGCCCCATTCCTCGGCAATAACACCTTTTTCTGAAAGTTCTGTCCTTACCCGTCCCACATTGGCCTCTGGTTTATCTATCTTATTGACAGCCACCACAATAGGAACGTTTGCTGCCTTGGCATGGTTAATGGCCTCTATGGTCTGAGGCATAACACTGTCATCTGCAGCTACTACAAGGACAACAATATCTGTGACCTTTGCTCCCCTTGCCCTCATCGCAGTAAAGGCTTCGTGGCCGGGAGTATCGAGAAAAACGATATCCTTACCTTTTAAGTTCACTTTATAAGCACCGATATGCTGTGTAATTCCACCTGCTTCTGTTTCAGTAACCTTTGTTTCACGGATCGCATCAAGCAGTGATGTCTTGCCATGGTCAACATGTCCCATGATCGTTACTACAGGAGCACGCTGCACAAGATTGGAAGCATCTTCCTGAAGTTCTACTTCTTCAACTATATCTTCTTCTACAGAGGCAATTTCCATTTTGATTCCGAAATTCTCCGCAACCAGCAGAGCTGCATCAGCATCAACAGGCTGGTTTATAGTCGGCATATATCCGAGTTCCATGAATTTTTTTATCACGTCTGTAAATTTCAGGCCAAGGAGTTCTGAAAACTCCTTTACAGTAGCGCCTTCACGAAGTTTAAGGGTTTTCTTCCGGGGCATTGTTGAAAGTACTGCGGATTTTTCTTCCTGCCTGAACCCCGGCCTTCCCCCGCCCTTCTTATGTCCCCTGGTATCCTGCCATTTTTTGGGCTCTATCTTTCTGATAGTCTGAAATGCACGCTGCAGACCAGGCTTTGCCTTGAATTTCTCTATCTTTTCAGCCTCTATCTCCTTCTTAAACCGGTCCGGCAATTTCACTTCTTCTTCACTCTCAGCAACAGCCGGGCACGGGCTTGACTTCTTCGGCACGGAGAAGGAACTTCTATTGCTGCTGATGAAGGTTCCGGCTTTCTTTGTTCCCCCTCATCCTTTTTACTCTGAGGCTTTATATCAGAAGGAGCTTTCCCTGCAGGTATCTCCCCGGCTTTTTTTAATGCATCAGGTGCAATCTTCTCCTTAGGAGGTTTAGGTGAAAATGCATCAGCTATTCTTTTTGCAATATCCTCTTCGATACCGGAAGTATGAGTCTTGCCTTCAATGCCTATCCTGGCGAGCTCGTCAAGAATATCCTTGCTCTGTTTGTTTAATTTTTTAGCTAATTCGTAAATTCTTACTTTTGGCATTATTCCCTAACCTTATAAATAAATTAACATTCGGATTGTAAAATATAGATTACCGGTTACGGTCTTGTAACAGTAATTGCAATATGCTATCATAAAAGACTTCGTTAATGCAATTGTGAAAGGGGGGTTGAAGAATGGCAAGCTGTATAGCATGCGGCAAAAAGAAGACTGTCGGCAACAATGTAAGCCACGCTAATAATAGAACAAAAAGACAGATTATGCCTAATCTGCAAAGGACACGTATTACAACAGACAATGGCGTTAAACGTGCCTATGTATGCACGAGATGCCTGCGCTCAGGAAACGTTAAAAAGGTTGTTTAGTGAAAAAGACTGGCGCTGTTCTTGGTCCTCTTTTGAAAAATCTCGGACTCGAGAGCGGTGTCAGGCTTGCCCGGATCAAACATGACTGGTATGGGATCTTTGATGAACAGATTACTTCCAACCTTTTTCCGGTGAGTTTCTCAGACAGGGAACTTCTGCTTCATGTGACTTCACCGATATGGATGCAGCAGTTCTCATTTCACAAAAGAGAGATAATTAAGAAGCTGAGCGCATATGGAGTACAGGACATAAGGTTCAGGCTCGGCAGAATACCTCAAAGGACACAGAAAATATCACCTGGCCGCAAAGCACCGGAACTTACCCCGGAAAACGTGTTTTTTATCACTGAACTCCTGTCTGATATAAGCGATGAAAATCTGAAGGAAACCATAAAAAAAGCGGTCGAAAAATCCTTAACATCAAAAAAGTCTCTGCAATCTGATTAATAAAGAAAATGGTGAAAATCTAGATACAAGTTCCGAGGTGTTTCACCATTACTGATTGTAAATTCAAGTTTTCCCTGGATCTCTGTATTAATAGCTTTTAAGCTTTCACCTCTATGCTGATTCAGCCTGCTTCTCGTAAATAAGAAGCGGCTTGTCCTTTTTGACCACTGTCTCCTCAGTTATCAGACATTCTTTAATGCCTTTCTGAGACGGTATCTCGTACATAACGTCCAGCATGATCTCTTCAAGTATTGCCCTGAGCCCCCTTGCCCCGGATTTCCGCTTCACTGTTTTCTTTGCGATGGCGGACAATGCGCCTTCCGTGAACTTCAGCCTGACGTTATCGAATGAAAGCAGTTTCTGGTACTGCTTGATCAGGGAATTCTTAGGTTCCATCAGAATCCTTACGAGAGAGGCCTCGTCCAATTCATCCAGAGTCGTAACAACAGGCAGTCTCCCTACAAATTCAGGGATGAGACCGTATTTGATCAGGTCCTGAGGTTCTGCCATTCTTAACAGATCACCTATCTTCCTTTCGGTTTTACTGACTACTTTCGAACCGAACCCTACGGTCTTTTTGCCTATCCTTTGATCCAGAATAGCTTCCAGCCCTGTAAAAGCACCTCCACAGATAAAAAGGATGTTAGTCGTATCTACCTGTATAAACTCCTGTTGAGGGTGTTTGCGGCCTCCCTGGGGAGGTATATTGGCAACAGTCCCTTCGATAATTTTCAAGAGGGCCTGCTGGACACCTTCACCAGAGACGTCTCTTGTAATAGAAGGGTTATCGGATTTTCTGCTTATTTTGTCAATCTCATCAATATATACTATCCCCCTCTGCGCCTTCTCTACATCATAATCAGCAGCCTGGAGGAGCTTGAGTATAATGTTCTCAACATCCTCGCCAACATAGCCTGCCTCTGTAAGCGTAGTTGCATCAGCAATAGTAAAGGGCACATTCAGTGTTCTGGCAAGAGTCTGCGCAAGCAGAGTTTTTCCGGTACCAGTAGGACCGACAAGCAATATATTGCTTTTCTGAAGTTCTACCTCAGATTCTGCGGGATTGTAAATCCTTTTGTAATGGTTGTGGACTGCCACGGAAAGGATCCTTTTGGCATGTTCCTGCCCTATTACATAATCATTTAATATTGCATGGATCTCTTTTGGCGTAGGCAGCTTTGGCAATGCCCCACCACTTGTCTCCGAATACAATTCATCAGCAATGATTTCATTGCACAGCTCGATGCATTCATTGCATATATATACTGTAGGCCCTGCTATGAGTTTTTTTACCTCGTCCTGACCTTTGCCGCAGAACGAACATTTAAGAGCCTCTTCATCTTTTTTAGCCATATTAATTAACCTCCGGTTACGCGTTGAGAGAAAACAATGTTCTGTCAGCCCTCTTACTTCTTGATCGAGTCAATCACTTCATCCACAACGCCGTATGCTTTCGCTTCGTGCGCTGACATAAAAAAGTCCCTGTCAGTATCAGTGCGGATCTTTTCTATTGGCTGCTCCGTATGCCTGGAAATTATCTGATTCAATGAGTCCTTCATCTTTAATATTTCTCTGGCATGTATTTCTATATCGGTTGCCTGCCCCTGGAAACCTCCCATCGGCTGATGCAGCATTACCCTTGCATTGGGAAGAGAATATCTCTTTCCTTTTGTGCCCGCGGAAAGAAGGAGCGCCCCCATGCTGGCGGCCTGACCTATACAGTATGTGGCGATATTTGGTTTGACATACTGCATGGTGTCATATATCGCAAGGCCGGAAGTCACAATACCTCCAGGCGAATTTATATAGATATGAATGTCCTTGTCAGGGTCATCAGTCTGAAGAAAAAGGATCTGCGCTACTACTGCGTTAGCGACATTGTCGTCTATTGAGGTCCCTAAGAAAATGATCCTGTCTTTGAGCAGCCTCGAATATATATCGTAAGCCCTCTCGGACCTCCCTGTCTGTTCTATAACTATCGGAATAACACTCATGTTAAGCCCCTTTCACCACATCAGCCTTTGAAAGCAGAAGGTCCATTACCTTCTCGTCCTGTATGGTATGTTTGAAATTCTCCAGAGAGCCGTCCTTGGTAATAAAAAGATTAATAACATTTTCAGGGGTAGTCTGAAAATGTCTTGCGAGGATCGCTATTCTGGTTTTTATCTCGTCTTCAGTAACTGTAACGCCCTCTTTTTCCGCAATCATGTCAAGGAAAATAGTGGCCTTTACATTTTTTATCGCCTTGGGCCGGAGTCTTTCTTCTATTTCAGAGACTTCCTTGCTCTCAGCGCTTTTCCCATGCTCAGTCTCGCTGATCAGCTCACCAGATTTTTTTTGAGACGCCTTCTCGTTCACGACAAGATTCTCAAGTTCCTTCTCAAGCAACGATTCAGGCACATCCATTTCATGGGCTTCAACAAGCATTTCAAGGAGTTTTGTCTTTTGCTGCTTTGCAACGCTGTCTTTTTTGGCATTCAAAATTCCTGCCTTGATCTTTTCCTTGAGCGCCTCAAGTGAGTCATGGCCGAAATCTTTAGCAAACTCGTCATCGATCTCGGGAAGTTTTTTCTCCTTCACCTCTTTTATCGTTATCCTGATGCGGTCCCCGTCAGCACCTTCTTTGACCTCTCCTCCTTCAAAAGAAGGAAGTGTAATATCAACAATATCCCCTTTCTTTTTCCCTACTATCTCATCCAGTATGCCCTGGGGAGCCACATTATTGCCCAGGTTCATTACCTGGTCTTTTGCAGAAGAGAGTTCCTTTTCACCTGTAGGATCAAACTTCACATAATCTATTACAATCAGATCACTCTCCCTGACAGGCCTGTCAACAACTTCAAATAAAGCCCTTTCATCCTGCAGCCCCTTGAGAGTATCATCTATATCCTTGTCCTCCAGAGAGATCTCTACATCATCAACCTTTAATCCCGTATAATTCAGGGCGCTGACCTGTGGCCTGACCTCTACGGAAAGAGAAAAGGAGAGAGGCTCGTCTTTCCTGAATTCCAGACTGCCTTCAAACTTGGGAAGCGTTACAGGGACTAAATCAGCATCTTTCAGTGCCTTTGAGTAATAATCCGGAATGATTCTGTCAAGTATGTCATTTTTAATGTCATTGCCAAATCTTTTTTCGATAATGCTCTCCGGCGCATGGCCTGGCCTGAAACCCGGTATCTTTGCCCTCTGCCTGACGCTGCTCAGTGATGTATTATATTCTTTTTGTATTATATCAGCCGGAATCTCTATCTTCAGCCGTTTTTTTGTACTGGTTATATCCTCAACTGTTATGCTCAAATGCGCCTCCTTAATGTTTATTGAAGACTCCCTCCGGCAAGAACCGCAGGGAATCTCAATGCAAGGAATATTTCTTTTATTTTATTCGCTCGCTAACCCCGTGGCAAGACCACGGCGTATATCGCTCGCTATACATTTAATGTAAAATAATACCGCAACTTTAGTCAATTTTAGGTATAATTCCAACAATGAACCTATATCTCATCGATGGAAATTCTTATGTTTACCGCGCATTCTATGCAATAAAAGGTCTTACAAATTCAAAGGGCTTTCCTACAAACGCCATCTACGGGTTTACAACCATGCTTTTGAAGATAATACGCGAGAAAAAACCTGAAGCGATTGCTGTCTGCTTTGACTCACCCGGCCTTACCGAAAGGCACAGGATATTCCAGGACTACAAGGCACACCGGCCTGAGATGCCTTCAGACCTCGTGCAGCAATTGCCTGATATCAGAAAGGTCATATCTGCTTTCAATATCAAAATATTCGAACTCGCCGGGTACGAAGCCGATGATATAATCGGCACTATAGCCAGGGATGCGGCTGCCAAAGGGGCAGAGGTGTTCATTGTGACTGCCGACAAAGACATGCTGCAGCTTGTGGATGAACAGATAAAGATCTATGACCCAATGAAAGACAGGGTCCTTGATGCGGCTTACGTAAGAGAGAAATTCGGAGTAGGACCGGAAAGGGTGACAGAGTTTATGGCGCTTACCGGTGATGCCTCGGACAATATCCCAGGGATCAAGGGTGTTGGAGAAAAAACAGCAAAAGAACTCCTTTCTTCTTTTGAGAGCATCGGGGACCTTCTCGAACATCCGGAGAAAATAAAGAGGGAAAAACTCAGAAAAATGGTTTCTGACAACAAGGATATTGTCCTGCTGAGTCAGAAACTCGCAACGATCGACATATCAGTTCCTGTAGAAATTGACACCAAAGAGTTCGTGCTGAAAACACCTGACTGGCTGGCGCTTCTGCCTTTGTTCAGGGAATACGAATTTACTACCCTGATGAAGCTCCTGCCATCAATCGAAAGCACCGAAAAAAAATATGAAGCGATCACATCCCTGGGCAGACTCGAAGAGGTGTTATCAGGGATAAAAAATGAGATCGCCATAGACACAGAGGCAACAGGCAGAAATCCTTTGACAGACAGCCTCGTCGGCATCTCGATCTGCAATGAAAAAGAGAGGGCCTTTTATATCCCTGTTGCACATTCCTCTTCCCTTGTCGGAACAGACGAACAGATAGGCATAAGGGATGCTGTCAGGGCGCTCTCACCGGTCCTGCAGGATGCCGGGATCAGCAAGATCGGCCATAACCTTAAATATGACCTCATGCTTCTGGGGCAAAATGGAGTCTCCGTCTCCGGGAAACTCTTCGACACCATGATTGCAGCATATCTTCTGAATCCCAACAAGCCCAATCACAGTCTGGATGAGGTGTCCTTTGAATATCTCTCCAGGAAAAAGAAATCCTTTATGGAAGTGGTGAAAAAAAGGGCATCCTTCGCAGAGGTCCCCATAGAAGAGGCGACATCCTATGCTGCTGAAGACGCAGCACTCTCCTATGAATTAAAGGACTTGCTGTTTAATAAACTCGAGGAAAACGGACTCGCGAATATCTATTTCGATATCGAGATGCCGCTCATCGAAGTACTCATCGACATGGAGAGGTCAGGGATCAAGATCGATCACGTGCTGCTTAACAGCCTTTCCAGGGAAATGTCCATAGAGATAGACAGTATCCGGAAACGCATTTTTTTCATTGCAGGAGAAGAGTTTAATATAAACTCGCCCAAACAATTAAGTACAGTGCTTTTTCACAGTCTTGGACTCAGTCCGTCCAAAAAGACAAAGACAGGATTTTCAACAGGGATGGAGGTGCTCGAAGAACTCGCCGGGGTCCATGAACTCCCGAGGGAAGTGCTTAACTACAGGAGCCTGACAAAGCTCAGATCTACCTACCTCGATACACTGCCTTTACTTATCAACCAGCAGACAGGCCGGTTGCATACCTCATTCAACCAGACTGTAACAGCAACCGGGAGATTAAGCAGCAGCGAGCCGAATCTCCAGAATATTCCGGTGCGGGGGGAGTGGGGAACACGTATCAGAGAGGCGTTCATAACAGAACCCGGCAACCTGCTGCTCTCTGCAGATTACTCCCAGGTCGAGCTGAGAATACTCGCCCATCTCAGCGCTGATAAAGGCCTTATCGATGCCTTTAACATGGACATTGATGTCCATACACGTACTGCCTCAGAATTATACGGCGTGTCCCTTGATAAGGTGACACCTGAAATGCGCAGGACCGCGAAAACAGTAAATTTCGGCGTTATCTACGGGATATCAGCATTCGGCCTTTCAGAAGCATTGAATATAGACAGAAGGGATGCGGAAAAATATATACGGCAGTATTTCGATCGGCACCCTGGAGTCAGTGAATATATTAAGAATATCCTTGCCGAGGCAAAAGAAAGAAGGTCATGTAAAAACCCTCTTCGGCAGGAAAAGACCTGTGCCTGAATTAAACAGTCATAACAAAAACATACAGCAGCAGGGAGAGAGGCTTGCGGTCAACTCTCCGATACAGGGCACAGCAGCAGATATAATCAAGATTGCTATGATAAATGTACATAAAAACTTGCGTAATCAGATGCTAAATACAAGGATGATACTTCAGGTCCATGATGAACTGCTATTTGAAGTCCCGGAACCGGAACTGAAAACAGTTCTGGAGATCGTAAGGTATAATATGGAAAAAGTTGTTATGTTATCTGTTCCTATAAAAGTCGATATTGGTTATGGAAAAAACTGGGCAGAGGCCCATTAAAAAAAATATTATTATTTTACAAAAAATCTGATAGAATTATTTCAAAGGTGACATATGGTTATAAAAAAGTCTCAGACAACATCCAAATCTTCAGCTAAAACAGCAAAATCTTCTGTGAAAAAGAACGCCAAAGGCACTAAAACAAAAACAGTAAAAAAGCCCGAAATCAAAAAACCTCTAAAAGCTGTAAAGGCAGCCGGGACAAAGCTGTCCAGCCCGAAAACAGCAGCAAAACCTGCGGCAACGAAGTCTGCTCCTGAAATAAAAAAACCAATAAAAACCATTGAGGTCAAAAAAACTAAAAAAGTAAATATTGCGGCAAAAAAACCGGATAAAACCTCTGTTGCAACAGCAAAGGGCAAGAAAGCACTACCCAAAAGAGCCCCTAAAGACAATAAGCATCAGCAAATCCGAAACTCAGGGTAAAAAGCCGCTCAATAAATCTCCGGCAAAGATTGTTAATGCAAAAACCAGGACTACACAAAAGAAAACTATTAAACCTTTAAGCACAAAAAAACCTTCTGCCCAAAAAACCGGCAAAGTTGTTGCCGCAAAGGCAGAGGGAAAAACCGCCAAAGGAATAAAGGCCCCTGCTAAACCTGTAAGTACTGCAAAAACAGAGAAGAAAACCACTGTAAAAACAGCGGAAGCTAAAGCCACTCCCAAAAAAACTATTAAACCTTTAAGCACAAAAAAACCTTCTGCCCAAAAAGCCGGCAAAGTTGTTGCCAGGGAAGACAGAGGTAAAGACTGCCAAAAAAATAAAAGCCCCTGCTAAACCTGTAAGTGCTGCAAAAACAGAGAAGAAAAGCTCTGTAAAAACAGGTCTTCAAAAGAAGCCGGCAAGCAGCAGCACTATCCCGCAAATTAAAAAAACTGTAAAGCAAAAAACCGTTTTAAAACCAAAGGAAAAAACTGAGGCTCCTCTTTCAACTGTCCGAAAAACAGTAAAGAAAACGTTAACAACTACAGAACCATTACCTGCGATAAGTAAAAAAACAACTGTCACGTATACTACTCTTCCTCAGGCAGAGACAAAACCTAAAAAAGCCGCTAAATTGAAAGTTTTTTTACCTGAAGAAGAACTCCCACCTGAAGAAGCTCAGCCAGCGCCCTTTCCTCAATTGCCTGAGGAGTTCGGAGAAAATGAGTTATTACTCATGGAAGTTGACCCTTCAATAGTTTTTGTCAGCTGGGAAATAAAACCTGAGGATATCGCAGGTGAAGCAGGCAAGCTTGCTCTAAGGGTTTATGATGTGACCGGCATTGATTTTGACGGCACCAATGCCAGCAGCTTCTTCGATATATCACTAAGAAACCGGGCTGACAGTAAATTTATTGATATCAAAATGCCGGGAAGAGATGTGATTATGGACGTTGGACTCCTGGATCCAGAGGGCACATTTAAAACAATTAAACGATCTAACCGGGTCTCAATGCCAGCACTGCAGACCTTCGACGAGCTTGACATTGCAGGACCATTATCAGATTCTGAAACACTCATAGGCTACTGAGAGGGCATTGACACTATCCTGGTTAAAATGCATCTATCATAATTTTTTCAAAATGCATCCCTTGCATGCTGCGCCATTTTTTTCACCCTTGCACATCCCTGAAATACCATGGTGGCAGAGGGCAAAGTCATACTTCAAGGGATCTTCAGGGTCAAATCTTTTCAATGATTCCGTAATCTCCACAGCCATCTTCCAGTCCTGAGATTTCCGCTTTGTGAAGCCGAGGCATCTGGAAATTCTTGCTATATGCGTATCAAGGGGTATAACCAGCTTTTTTTTGGGTATGCCTTTCCATATCCCGAAATCAATGTCTCTGTCCCTAACCATCCACCGCAAGAATAAATTCGCCCGCTTACAGGCACTTCCATTTACAGGAGAGGGGAAAAGCTGCCTCAAACCCGCAGGCCTGATATCTTTTCCATAAACCGGCGAGGTATTTGTTTGCAGAAGAGACGCAACAAAGCCGGCAAGTCCTTCTTCTATAGTAAGAGAATCAGACCGGCAGAATTTCATAAATACATTTTCGAGAGACTTATTTCCGGTCAATGTCTTATGCAGAATAAACAGCAGGGCTATCAGGTCATCGTTTTCGTTAAATCTGTACTTTATTCCTTCAAATAATCTCCTGTGTCTTTTTATACTGAATCCAAGCAGAAATTCATAAGGATCAGGTCCCATTTCTGATAATATCTTTTCTATTACAGGCTTAAAAAGTTCCACTTTGCCATATGCAAGGGAAGAAGCTATAAAAGCTGACACCTCAACATCACGGGGATTTTTATACCGGTGGGGAAATTCTATAGGATCATGGCCCAATCTGCCTTTAAAGTCATAATCGCGGTAAAATTTATCGAGGACATTTTTCAGAACAATCATAATCTATTTAATAATACACAATCAGACCATTTTAAAGCAGAGAGAATCGGGCAGCTACATATTTATCTTTGTCAAAACTCCATGGAGCTTTTTGGAGGGAAGCTTATAAAAATTAATAAACGGAGGGGTATTCCTTTTAATAAAATAAAAGACCTTCCAGAAGGGGTTGCTGGTAATAATATCTTCGAGACCGTAAAAGACCGTCCGTTCTTCAATCCCGGCTTCCCTTAGTATCTCTTCAACATCCACTACTTCCATATACCCCATCTGCACTTCAAATACCCTGAGGCCCTCTGCAAGATCAGGCAGGAAGAACCCGGTAATACCATAAGGGATCATCCCTCTTGATAACAGAAACAAAAATGTTGTCTTCATAGAGTATGCCGTGATAGAACATCGTCTGTGTTATATAAAAAGGTATTTCTTTCACGTCTTTCAGCAAAAACAGGGCTGTCCCGTTGACCCTGGCATTAGTTGCATACACCCTTCTGAATTTATGAAGAAATTCCTCCAAGGGCATGAAGTCCATCATTTTGTAGAGCATCTTCTGGCCTCTGGTGAAGAGGATTATCATCCCGAAAGGAATCAATGCGATTATGATCGACCAGTAGCCGCCATGGGGTATCTTGTAAAAATTAGAAAAAAGATACATCATGTCCACAAAAGTTACGAAAATCGAGATCAGAGACAGCACCGGCTTTTTCTTCAGATAAAATATCCATGTCATCATAATCCCTGTGAGGGTCATAGTTCCGGTAACGGCAAGGCCATATGCTGCAGCAAGGCGGCTTGATTCCTGAAACTCCATCATGATAAACAGCACGGAAACGAGCATAAACCAGTTGACCGAGCCGAGATATATCTGTGATCTCCGCTCTACTGAGGTATAATCGACCTTGAACATCGGCATAATCCTGGTGGTTATTCCCTGATAAACAATAGAAAACATGCCGCTTATCATCGCCTGAGAAGCGATAACCGTAGCAGTTATGCTCAGCAGGAGAAATGGTATGTACAGGCTTCGTTGAAGAATTAAAGACCATCTCAAAGAGGATGTTCTTGGCGTCCGGATGCCTAAGTAAAAACGCGCCTTGCCCAAGATAATTCAGTACAAGGGCAACAAAAACAACAGACCATGCCTGCCGTATCGGTCTTCCGCCGAGATGTCCCATATCAGCGTACAGGGCCTCACCGCCTGTTGCACAGAGTATGATCTCACCCAGCGTTATAAAACCCTTCATGCCGTTTTCAGCCAGAAACTTCATTCCGTAATATGGGTTTAAAGCATACAAGACCTGGGGGGCTTCTAAAATAAAAAGAACCCCTGTGACCGCGAGAGAAGTAAACCAGACAATCATAAGCGGACCAAAGGCCCCGGCCACCTTCTCTGTGCCTTTGCTTTGGACAGTAAAAAGCCCTACTGCAATCATCCCGGAAATCAGGACAATGCTTGTCTTGGAGAGTCCTTCAAGTCCGGGGATTAAGAGAGAACCCTCCACTGCACTCAGGATACTGATTGCAGGGGTAATTACGCCGTCTCCTATAAGGAGTGAAACACCTACAAAGGACACCAGACCTACAAATCCAATAGCCCTTTTGGATTTCAGACCGGATGTCAGAATCTCTTTCAGAACTATAGTACCGCCTTCGCCCCTTCTGCTGAGGCTCATCGCAATCAATGCATACTGCACAGTAACAAGCGTAAGCAGAGTCCAGATTACCAAGAGAAACAACACCCAGAATATTATCATGGGCCGGCGTCAGAAGCAGGAACACAACAGTCAGGGTATAAATAGGACTTGTGCCTATATCTCCAAAAACAAGTCCGAGAGCTTTTATTATTCCTGTTATAGGTGAATGCTTTTCTGTCATAATATTTGTTATTGATTCAGTTGTACAGGGAAAATCTGAAAGGCATCTGTTAAGTTGTTCTGTTTCAAGGAGACTTTTCCCTTTCAAAAGCCGACGAGGTTAGCTGACGGGCTTGGGTTTGAAAGTACCCTATTCCCGGGGATTTCCCGGGAAATACGCCCCGATTATCGGTTCCCCCGCATCCCAATATCAGGATTTAGGCTGGCTGCATGAAATATTATTCCCACTCTCACATCTTTGTCAAGCATTCGAAGATAACTTACACCAGCCAGGGTCATAGCCCAAAGATAATCTCCCTTTCTTCCATATCAACCCTGTCGACCCTCAGCAGCAGTTCCTGACCCAGCCTGAAGGAACGGTTGGTATGCCTGCCGCTCAGTCTCATGGTTTTATCGTTGTACTGGTAATAATCATCTGTCAGTGATGAGAGGTTAAGGAACCCCTCTACATAAAAATCATTCAACCGCACTCTCAGTCCATACGGTGACACGCCAACCACCTTCCCCTCAAATTCATCGCCCACCTTGTCTTTCATAAACCAGACCCTCATGGCCCTTATGACCACTTTTTCGGCTTCGTCAGCCGATCTTTCAGTGCGGGAAGAGCTGAAGGCGATATCAGGGAGCATGCTTTCAAGCTCTTTCCTTCTCCTGTCTGATATCAGTTTTTGAGTCAGTATTTCACGCAGTATCCTGTGGACAACAAGGTCAGGATAGCGGCGGATCGGCGAGGTAAAATGAGAGTATGATTCTGAGGCAAGACCGAAATGCCCTACATTTATAGAAGAGTATCTCGCCTGTTTCAGGCTTCTCAGGACAATATAGTTTATGATCTCTTCCTCTGGAGCACCTTTTACGGACTTCAGGATGTCTGAAAAATCTTTGGGTTTTATGGTGCTCCTTCTTAATATGCCGAGGGGTTTAATGACCTTCATTATATCTTCCAGCTTCATCGGGTCAGGCTCCTCGTGGATTCTGTAGAGATTCGGCACCCCGCGCTTCTCCAGATACTCAGCCACAGCCTCGTTTGCTGATATCATAAACTCTTCTATGATCATATGAGCGAAGTTTCTCTCTGCTTTTAATATCGCCTCAGGGTTTCCCTGAAGATCCAGGATTACGTCGGGTTCAGGCAGGTCAAAATCAAGGCTGCCCCTTTCGAGCCTTTTTGATCGTAAAATATTGCAGAACTCACCCATCAGCTCAAAATCCCGGAGAAGGTAACCGTACTTTCTCCGTTCCTCAGGATCATTGTCCACAAGAATTTTTTTGACAGATGTATAGGTCATCCTCTCATCGCTTTTTATGATGCTCGGATAGAATTTTGCGCCCAGACTATTACCGTATTTGTCAAAATCCATCTCGACTGTAAAGGCAAGCTTGTCTGTTTTAGGCCTCAGACTGCAGAGGTCTTCGGAAAGTTCCTTGGGAAGCATCGGTATTACCCTGTCAGGGAAATAGACGCTCGTGCCGCGTTTGCGTGCTTCGATGTCTACAGGGGAATCCCAGGGCACATAAAAACCGACATCAGCAATATGCACCCAAAGCCGGTAGCCCTGCCCGACCATAGCGATCGAAACAGCGTCATCGAAGTCCTTTGCCCTTTCTCCGTCAATTGTGACCGTCGGCAGATCTCTCAGGTCTTTTCTCTTCTCCGTATCCTTTTGCGCAGCAGACTTCGCATACAGGAGCTTTGTCGCCTCTGTCACTGCCTTGGGAAATCTTCTTGGCAGGTTAAACTCGTCTATTATTGCCTCAATTTCTTCCTTAGGGTCTTCAGGTTTTTCAATTACCTTGATTACCCTGGCTGATGGAGGTCTCTTATCAGTGGGGTAAGAGATGATCTCGGCAATAACGTTGTCTCCGTTTTTCGCCTTTCCCCTGTCATCCGGACCAACATAAAGATCAAAGGGCACAGACTTATTTTTCGGCCTTATATACGCCGCTGCCTTCGTGATCTCGATTTTCCCCACTACCTTGGTCAATACCCTTTCGAGTACCCTGATGATTCTTCCTTCCCGCCTTTTCCAGTCCTCGACCCTGACAATCACCCGGTCTCCGTTCATCGCCCCGAAAGTGCCTCTCGGCGGTATGAACAGATCTCTCTCCCCTGGTTTCTCTGAAATTGCAAAACCATATCCGTCCCTGTGCGCTTGAAAATATCCTGTTATAAGGTTCATCTCCTCAGCAGGACCGTACAAACCCTTCCGGGTGAGCACAATCTCACCCTCCCGGACAAGTTCTCTCAGCACCCGCTTAAGAGACCTCGCCTCAGGCCTGCTCAGGTCCATAAGCTGGATTATCTCCTTAAAAGAAAGGGGTTTTGTCTTTCCCTTGAAAAAATCAAATACAGTCTCTTTATTGAGCATGATTTATTATTCGCCCTTTATTTCCTGCCCCAGTTTCCGTTTGCATCCTGTATCCACCATCCCTTTTTTGCCGCATCCCTTCTGATCCCTGCAAACTGCTCTGTAGCCTGCGGCATCACCTGATTAAGGTTCTCCGGGGTTTCCTGGGCCCTGTTGACCCTGATTATCGCCTTTGCCATGCCCTTTATGACTGTCCGTCCTGTTTTCATTTTCCATATCCACAATCTTTTTATCATCAGCAGACAAGGTCTTTTCCCTGGGAACAAGCAGCCCGTCATTCCCCTCTCCTACAGCGCCGGAATCTCTCAGCCTGTCGGTATCAGCTATTCTGGCTCCCATCTCCTTGTAGGCATTTACAACATCAGGCATCTTCTTGACAAGTTCCGCGATCTTCTCTGCAAGCCCTGCTTCCTGTGCATATGCTGTTGCAACCAGCTCGAACCGTATGGAGCTTTCAGGTTTAGGCTTGTCCTCTGGTTTTGTCCCCGGCTTCTGCTCTCCGCCTTTCTGGTCAGTAGTCATCAACTCTTTTTCAAGGGCCTTATAGGCCTCCTTCACATCCTTTTCCGGGAAATAGACATTCACCGTAATAACCGCACACGCTGCAATAATAAGCAGAAGTCCAATTGTTGCCAGTTTGATTCTTTTTTTCATGTTGTCATCCTCCTTTTGTAAAATATCGACAGTCATAGAAGACCCGGAAAGTTCCATGCATGCTTGCTATTCACTATTTTTTTTGGCCCTGTCTGCTGCCTCCACAAGCGTCCACATCAGGTGGTCTATTGCGATCCTGTTGTTAAGAGGCGCGACCTTTACCGACAGGTCCTGAATACCCAGTATGTTTCTGTTTGATATTTCCAGATCCCTGAAGATCAGAAAACCGTTCTGGATATAGAAGCTCATCACACCCTTGTTAAAACTCCTGTCCCCGAGATACGATTTTATGGAAGGCCCTCCTATCTTTTGCAGAAACTCCCTGCTTATCTTTGTTTTCTCGTCTTTTGTGGCGTATGTCCATAAATCAGCCCTCCCGATAAGCTCCTGAAGACCGGCCCCTGAACCTTTCAACAGTCCGATGCCATCAACCTTCCCGCTGATGTATCCTTTGATCGGTTCAATATCATCACAGAGTTTTGTCAGACTCAGGCCTTGCAGGACCATCCCTGCCCTGTAATGTAACCCTTCGCTGAGATCAATCACCGCTGACCCATTCAGCCTTCCTCCGAATATGTTAGCACTAAACCGGCCGACGTTCAAAATACTCCCGTCCTGTTTTATCCAGACAGTAATGTCTTCGAGCAATCTAAACCCATACTGTAACGAGCCGATGGTTATCCTGTTATAGTCAACCCCGGGGCTGTTCATCAGCGTAATGCCTGCTTATGCTGGCAAATTCTGAACGCTCAAAGGATGGCAAAGCGACTGTTTTTTCCCTGTCATCAAACTTGCCGTAAGCAAAGGGGATCACGCCATTGACAGGCCCTGCTGAATATTCATTGTTCTCCCCTTTAAGCACAAAATCCTTCAGCCTCAGATCTCCGCCAAAAGCAACTCTCTTCCTTTCTATAGTCCAGCTCTAAAGTCTGAAGATACAGAGCCGTCCAGCCCTGCATAGAGAAGTGAGTCAGGGAACATATCCCAGAAGGAGTTCCTTATTTCCGTTACATGCGTTTCATTCAAATGCCCCTGCATGTGCACAGAGCGCTCTTCACCCAGAAATCCCTTCGCAGCACCCGAGATCATTGTTGAGACATCGCCCGCTGAGGCAGTGGTCTTAAACTCGCAATCCTTTCCATTTAATTTTACATCCGGATGCATAAAGGCGTCCTTGAGCAGGTACTTTTTTGTTTTTCTATTGAGCACGGAAAGCTTCTGCAGGTCCAGTGCTGTCTCCCCGCGCAGCGACTCTTTTGAATCTATTGTCCCTTTAAAGGAGACACTTTCCATATTCCCTGATATAAGGTAACCAGTCTCCAGGTGCTTCTCCGCAGCCCGGGATATTTCTCCAAGATCAATATGCTCTGCACGTTAACTCTGCCTTTACAGGAAAAGGCCCCTGAGAGGTTTTGCCCTGTGCAATCAGCCTGATCCTTCCCCCTGAGACATCCGCCTGAGGGATTTCCAGAAAAAAGTCTTTATTGTTAAAATTCCCGCTGCCGGAAATCCTTCCTGAGTTGACATCCACTGAACTTAACGCCTGCAGCTGAAAATCTGAGATCTCCTGAAAGGTCTTTATTAATGGTTATTGAGGGTTGCGGAAAAATCAAGCCCATGAAGACCTGCTTCTTTTGCCGGATACACAGCGCCCAGGTTTTTTGCCTCTATCAAAAGTCTGTTGCTTCTCCCTGCCATGTCTATCTTAAGCAGGTCTGCTGATAAAGAAAAATTCCCTGTTTCAATCTTCGGCTCCAGTATTGTAATAATATTTTTCTGCATAATCCACTTTGAATACGCCCCTGAGTCTTGTTAAAAGAATAATCAGCGTATTGAATCCTCCCTGCATTGACAGTGCTTTTGCCGGAGAACTTCTTCCCACTGAGCATCCCGTCAATCAATAGGCGGAGACCTTCCAGCGAGAGCTTCTTTTCCTTTCCGATCTCCATATAGACCGGTGAAGCGCTCACGGAGGCTGAGAAAGCCACATCACGCTTCCGCACTTTGGCATTCAGGGAGAGCCTGACAGCAGCAGGCCTTGACAAGGAATACCCCCCTGCTCTGAAGACTTCCGCCGAGGCCTCTGCCCTGGCAGAAATCTCTTTGCCTGAGGAAAATATCATCCGGCCATTTATTTTTCTGACATCAGCAGTATCTGATTTAATTGAAGCGTCCTTGAGCTCAACTGAGCCTGAGACCTCAGGCAAGGGATTATCAAACCTGCCTTTAATTTTTATCGCATCAGAAGTCAGAATGCCGCCAGTCTTAAATCCCTTCAAAATATTGAAGGCTGAAAGATCAAGGCTGTCGATTTTCAGCTCAAAATCATAGGCAGGGGTTCCCTGCAAATCCCTGATCAGCCCTCTTAAACTCAGCGCAGAGGAATCCCCGACTTTTATTGACAGAGTTTTTATATTTGCAGTGCCGGCAGAAATGTCATAAAAAACAGCTGCATCCATGTTAATATCCAGCTGTGTCTTTTTGTAAAATTCATATCCAGGACTTTTTATCTGCATCCTGGATGTGATATTGACCCCATTATCCGTATCGCCCTCTGCATCCATGACCATTCTCAGCCCCGTATTGTCAACATCTACAGGATACTTCGCTAAAATCATCCTGAATGCTGAGAGCCTGAAATCCTCTGCTGAGACAGATATCCTGAATTTTTTAGGTTCATCGCTGAGGTTCGCCCAACCATCAAGCCTGATCCTGTTTTCGCCTGACCACAGGGTATCGCCCTGTATAAGTGTTTTCGTACCAGGGCTCGAAGAGAGATTCTTAAGGCTCAGATTTATCCTGTCATTTCTTAAACGGCTGTCATTATTGAAATCAGCCATGCCAGAGCTTATCCTGAACTCATCCACCTCGTATTTGAGGGTGCCTTTTTTTGACAAAAAGCGCCTGAACTCATCAGAGATATTCAATCTGCCTTCACGGTTTTTCATGACAGTCAGTTCCGGTGCATACATATTGATGTTGCTGAAATGGAGTTTTCCATCGAAAAGCTCCCGGTAGTTCATGTTAAGAGAAATCCTCTTTATCTTTAAGAGCTGCCCGGGGTCAAACCCCTCCGGGTTTTGTATCTGTATATCATGAAGGTTTATTCCCGATGAAAGCCTGAATGAAATATCTCCGATATTGATCTGCTGTCCGACAAGTGAACTTGCCTTCCCGGATAGTCTCGCAATAAATGTTTTTTTCAGGTCAAGATAAAAGAGATATGCAAAAAAAGAGGAAAAGACGAGAACTGCCACGAGGATAAAAGAGATTGCCTTACAGATTTTTTTCCTGTCTGAGGTCATGGTTTATTTTTGCATGCAGGCAGAAAAAATGCAGTAAAAATGTCAGGGACATAAGTGCCTTGAAAGCAAAGAGAGGTGTTATAGCATTTTTATTGCTTTATCCGGAAGGAAAAAACTAGGACTTGAAACAAGGCCACTTCCCTCTGCTGCAAAAAAGTGCTTTGCAGCTTCATACATTTTTGATTTTTTGCCGTGATCCCAGAGGGAGTTAAATGCGTCTCATGCGCGCAAGCTTTACCAGCCTGCGGAGGGTCGTGTTTTAGTCTTGAGGGCCAAGAATAAAGGCGCCCGCTCAAAAATCAAAACGTTTTAACCGATTTTTGATTTCTTACAAAAGGATACTGTGATCCTGAAAAATATTTCTCACTATCAATTATCAAGCTTCATTACCACACTTACAACACGACTGAGCTCGTCTATGCTATAGGGTTTCTGAATAACACCACGGAAGCCGTATTCTTTGTAGTTTGCCATTACAGGATCGTTTGAGTACCCGCTGGAGACTATCGCCCTGACATGAGGGTCGATAGCGGCGAGCTTTTTTATCGCTTCTTTCCCTCCAATTCCTCCCGGGATAGTGAGATCCATAATTACCAGGTCAAAGGGCATTTCTGATTCCATGGCCCTTTTATAAAGCTCAATAGCCACCGCCCCGTCCTCGCTAAACTCGACCTGATACCCCAAAGAGATAAGCATTTCCCGCAGCACCTGCCGGACTATCTCGTCGTCATCCATGACCAGCAACTTGCCCGTCCCCAAGATCACATCTTTATCCTGATGTTTTTCTGCAGCGCTTTCTTCTTCCAAAGCCGGAAGAAAAACAGTAAAGGTTGTACCTTTGCCTAATTCAGACGTTACCGTTATATGCCCCTGATGTTTTTTTATAATTGAATATGCCGAAGCAAGCCCCAGCCCGCTTCCCTTCTCCTTGGTAGTGAAATAGGGGTCGAAAATACGCTGGAGGTTTTCGGGGGGAATGCCGACGCCCTGGTCCTGAACAGATATCATGATGTACTTGCCTTCCTCCAAGAGGAAGTCATTCTTATTGAGGATGATATTCTGGCATTTGACAACAATAGTGCCGCCATCAGGCATTGACTGCCAGGCATTGATTAACAGGTTGTTCATAACCTGGCTTAGTTGCCCCACATCCGCTTCAACGTTCCAGAGATTCTCCTGGGGGGAGAAGTCGTATCTCACATTGGAGCCGCTCAAGGTAAATGCCGCCGATGCCATGATGATCTCTTTGATTGATGCCGTCTCTTTTACCGGCAAGCCCCCCTTGGAAAAGGTTAGGAGCTGCTGAGTCAAACCCCGTGCCTGAAAAACAGCATTCTCCAATGATAGTAATCGGGCATAGTTTTTGTCATCGCGGGGAAGATATATTTTTAGCAGGGAAACATTCCCCACGATACCGGTGAGAAGGTTGTTGAAATCATGTGCTACCCCGCCGGCGAGAACAGCAAGAGACTCCAGTTTACGAGCCTGTAACAGTTCCTCTTCCATTTTCTCGCCCAGTTCGATCTGCCTTTCCAGCTCTATATTTGTTTTCCCGAGTTCCTCTGTTCTCCTCTGCAGATCGTCAACCATTTTATTGAAGGAGACCGAAAGCTCTCCTATTTCATCTTTGGGGATGAGCTCCACACGGGCTGACAGTTCGCCATCTGCTATCCGTTTTGTAACTTCGCTAAGTGAAATGATGGGGCGTGTCATTTGCCGTGCAAGCAAATAAAAACCGGCTCCCCCGACGATGAAGCAAAAGAGGCTGAGAAGGAACGTCACCTTATACGAGGTGGAGAGCTCTTTTTTGAGATAATCAAGAGAGAAGCCAAGATAGATACTCCCATGCGTCATGCCACCGTAGGTCACGGGGAATACATACTGGAAAATCTCATGGCCGAGAAGATTACTGTGTTGTATCCTGCCTCTTTCCGCCTTGCCGGAAGCTTTATCCCATTCGGGATCGGGCCTGTCAAGTTGCTTCCATTTATTCGGCAGGTGAAGCAGCGTGACGCCATTTTCGAAAACGAACGCCGAATAGAGAATGTCAGTATTATTCCTGAGAACCTCCAGATTATGCTCGACAACAAATCCATTGTCTCCGCTTACAATGGCATCACCGCAAACGAGGGCTATGGAGTTGGCAATACTCTGCGCCCTGGTCTCCATAATGCGTATGATGCTTTTATACTGGCGGGGAATTGTTATCACAGTAAATATGACAATAACGATGAGAGAGACCAGCGATGAAAGGATAAACATCCGGAAAAAGAGACTGTTCCATTTTAACAGGGGACTTTTCTCAGCCTTTGTATTGCTCTGTGTATTCTCCATCAGTACTGTATGCCCACCTAGCGAACATGCATGGTCATGGGAGAGCGACCCTCGAACGTCCTTTTTGCTTTCCCTTCATGCCCGTATATTCAGCGAGAAGCTCCTTTAACGTACCGAGATCGGTTTCTTTCAGCTGCGCCACTCCATCAATCATGGCTAATAACATAAATTGCCTGCCTTCGTGCGACTCTTTCATGGAAACCGCCTCGCGAACTACGCGCTCTTTCAGCTTCCTTTCGAATCCCTTCCGGAAGAAAGTTACTGAGGTGAGTAATTCCTCTGATGAGGCGATCACTTTCATCCGCTCCTGGACCTGGGGATTGAGTGCCGCAACCGTATTAAATGATATATCGGTCGTAATGCAGGCATCAGCCTGCCCGAAGAAAACAGCCAGGACCGGCTGTGATAAATTCTTCTTTGTCTTCATCTCGGAAAAAAAACTTAGTGCTTCAGGATGTCTCTCTCTTAAAAGCAGAACATTCAGGAAGAGTGAGCTGACCTCGTCATCTCTTTTCATCGCTATACTCTTTCCCTGCAGTTCCCCCAGGCTGTTGATTGATGTGTTCTTGCGCACCAGAAGGAGATATTTCCGGGTCATTTTGCCGTCCCTTACACCACCAAGGGCCAGCTCGGAATCCATCTTCTTATCAACATACTTCAGGTAGTCAAGGGGGGTTACGGAGACCATGTCCAGTCTTCCCTGCTCGAAGTCTTTTAACAGAGAACCCAGGTCATCGTAAACAAGCGTTTCCATTCCGACTCTTGCTTTCTCTCCTATCTTTTTGATCCAGAGTTCGAAGGCGGCGGTAGCGTCTTTTATATCCGCTGTCTCAAATATTTTCGTATGGACGCCGACTGCAACTTCGATACCCGCTGCCCTAGCCGGTCTCTTACCCTGTTCGCTTGAGAAAGCATGCGTGCAGAAAACGAAAATGGCAGCGAGACAAAGACATCCTGCGATTAACGGACGGATTTTATTCAACGGATGATCCCTCCTGTCCGGGCTTCCAGAGCTCTTTTCCGATAATAAGGTCAAGTCGTGCCCTGCCCGATGCATGATCGAAAAGGGCCCGCTGATACTGTGCGTTCATGAAGGATTCCAGCAGTTGCGCTTCGATGACATCCCTTGTTTCGAGCAGTTCTTCCTGATAAGCGCTCGTTGAAAGCTCCCTGTTTTCCCGGGCAGTGTCGAGGGCAGCGCGCGTGGTCTCAACCTGTTCGCGAGAGCGTTCCATCTGCAGGAACGCATCAGTCACCTGAAGCGCGATTCCTTCGGAAAAGAGCACTTGCTCGTGCTGTATTTTATCAAGCCGGGCCCGTGCCTCTCTGACCTCGTGTACGGTACGGAAACCGGCAAAGAGGGGGAGTTCTAGACCTATGCCGACAGTCCAGGATGAGCGATTGCGGTCGGTCATCAGTCCCTTGTCATACGCATTATCGATGCGTGTAAGATTGCCGGTAAGCCCGACCACAGGATAATGGCCGCTCTTTGCTTCCTCTATTTTTGCTTCAGCAGCTTTGAGTGCAAAAGAAAGCGAGGCCCAATCCGGACTGAAGCGGTACGCCTCTGCAACAAGGGCTCCGGTATCAGCCCTGAGGGGGAGGAAGGGTATTTCGCCACCTGGCGGTTGTATGCTGGTTTTCCATGGCAACCCTATGGCATTGACCAGTGCGGCCTGTGCCAACTTTTCATTCGATTGCAAAAGTTCCAGCATAGAGCGAACAGTGGTTACGATAACTTTCGTACGCAGATAGTCGGTCTTTCTGACCCTTTCGCTCCCGCGTTTGTATAAATGTTCTGTCATTTCCAACACTGCTTTAAGCCGCTCATAGGTTTCTTCGCCGAGCTCGCGGAGTTGTGTGGCCAGAATCAGTCCATAGTACATATGTTTTACGTCATGTACAATCTGAAGATCAGTCCTCCTGGCAGCCTCCTTTGCAGCCTGAATGCCTAAAACAGCCTGATCCACTACTGCTGGGCGTTTTCCACCCGTAAAGAGCGGGTACATGAACACTGCAGAGCTGATGAGACTATCCCTGTCCATAAGTTTTACATCTTGTTCCGGTATCGTAACAGGGACACCCATAACGTTGGTGACGTTAGAAGGAAAGATGAAATTCGGGGCCTCATCCATCCTCGCGGCAGAGACTTTCAGGCTCACGGAAGGCCAGTAAGCGGATAGTGCCTGTCGATGCTGCTCTTCGGCTATTGCGACCGCGGAGCGGGAGACCCGTCGTTGCCGATTATTTTCGAGCGCTATGCTCAGGCACTCATCGAGGGTGAGATGGAGCAAGCCCTTTTGCTCATACTCGGATATATCAGCGGCTTCAGCATGTATAAGAGAGAAAGGGAACAGAGTAATAAAGCACAATACGGCAAAGATACTCTGTCTGGAGAAAAAGGTCATTCTTTTCAATCATGCCCTCCACAAAAATATTTTATTCATACGACCATGCCACTCAACACAGCAAGCCTCAATCGAAGCCATTTATTCATAAAAAAGCAAGTATAAGCTAACTCCTTGGAAAGATTGGTGGTCCCAACGGGAGTCGAACCCGTGTTTTTAGACTTGAGAGAGTTCTTGGCCTAATTTAGCTAAAAGGGCCACTGGTAACAGTTTCGGTTTAACTTAATCAGAAAATAACGGAATTTACAATTCTATATATTCCAAATATTCCCGTTAAATATCCCTATTGCGCGTAAAACTACTACAATTTTACTACAGCGATAGCAATAAGTCGGACAGCTATTTATTGTAGTTTATTGCAAAGTTTGGAGATTATCAATCCTACCTGGGTAGGGGGTGTTTCACTATTAATGACAGCTCGTTGGGGTTCGAACTGGCCCGACCTTGGAAGGACATCAAACTCTTACGAATGCGCCATGCTGCAGCACACGGCGCATCACCCTTTCATGGCCTCCAAGACCTTCTGCGCAAGGATGTCCATGGTGAAGGGTTTCTGGAGAAAATGTACCCCTTCTGCCAGAACGCCGTGCTGGACGATGACGTTGGTTGTGTATCCTGACATGAACAGCACCTTGATTCCTGGCCGTATGACCTGTGCCCTGTCCCGCAGCTCACCGCCATGGTCACAAAGTGGACACCGCCAGAAAATGAAAGGGTTACATTTCCATGTAACCCCTCGATTTTATTGGTGGTCCCAACGGGAGTCGAACCCGTGTTTTAGCCTTGAGAGGGCCACGTCCTAGGCCACTAGACGATGGGACCGTTAAAGACAGTAAATAATGAAAAGTGATCAGTGAATAGTAAGAAAAACACCAAACAAACCGGCCATATTTTTACTGATCACCATTCACTTTTCACTAGTGACATATTACTGATATATGGCTGGGGAGAGAGGATTCGAACCCCTATAAGCAGATCCAGAATCTGCCGTCTTGCCCTTGGACGACTCCCCAATTGAATTAATTTTATATCATAAAATAAGGGGTTTTGTAAACTGAACTCTGTAACACGGCTCAGTTTTCCACTATAATATATGCGCCTTGATTATAATTTAGTACTTGTTCATAATAAAACAAAAAGTTTTTCTAAGCTGAGTTTCCTGAATAAGAGGCGTTAACATAAAAAGTCTTACAAAAACATTTTTCTGGATAGTTCTGGCTGGCGTCATCTTTTTTTTCGGCATACTGACCTACTTTATCCTCCAGCGGGAAAAAGAGATTATCCTGAACATCTATAAAGAAAAAACCTCGCAGACTGTAAATCTGGTTACTAACGACCTCGTATTTATGATGACAGAGAGCAAGCCTGCTGTCATTATTGAAAACATCAGGGCGTTCAACAAGGAACAGGGATTAAAAATAGGTGTTGTAGGCGGAAACGGTTTGCCTGCATTTGACACTGATATCACTGTGCCAAGTGAAATATTTGATGCCCAGAAAGACCATTATATATCTTCAGACAGCGAATTTATCTTTTTTAAACCTCTGGCGAATGAAAACAAATGCCATGGCTGTCATTCTGCAGAAGATAAAACAAGAGGAATGATTGTCATAAAGACCCCGATAAAAGAGGCCCAAAAGGAAATTGAGAAAACAGCGGAGAGACTCATTGTTTTTGCCATATTATTGGGCCTGGCAAGCGAAATATTCCTCATCATCGTCTTAAGAAAAATTGTTTTAGTCCCTCTTAAGAAACTCAGCCAGGGTTCTACACTTTTAAAAAACGGCATGCTTGAACACCGGATAGAAGCTTAACAGGAAGGATGAAATAGGCGCTCTCGCCACCAGTTTTAACCAAATGGCCGAAAGCATTGAAAAATCACATTTACATCTCGAGGAAACAGTCAATCAAAAGACAACCGAACTGAGGGTGATCGCTGAATTGTCCGGTAAAGTGTTTAAAGGAGATATCACTCTCAATAGCATTCTTGAACACTGTATAGAGATAATAACAGAAAAGATGGGGTTCGAATATTCAGTCCTCTGTTTTATTGAAAAAGATTCAGGCCTCCTTACCCATGAGATTAAACGGGGCGCTACAAAGAGTTTCTGTGACTTGGAAATATCTCTTGCGAGTAATCATCCTTTTGCGATATCTATCAGAGAGGCAGAAGCCTTCGATTAAGGGTTCCGCTGATTTACAAATCTCCGGGGAATTCAACAACATTGCCATAATCCCCATCATCTCCCACCAGAGAAAAAGATGCAGGGAAATAAACATCTGCACTCTTGAAGCGTGTCCTGCCTTTAACAGCCCTGAAGAAAGGTGCTGGATGATCGAAGATACTCTCTGCAGAAGTCCCCAGGCAGTGGCAGGGAAGGAAAAGATTTTCGGCTGTATCCACTGCACTGCGTTTCCTGTTTTAGGAGTCCTGGTAGCTGGCAGAAGCGAAGAGATTGCCTCCTCTACTCTCCATTCCCTGGAAATCCTTGCTTCTCAAATAGCATCTGCCGTTGAAAACCAGAGGCTGCTCGAAGCAAAGAAAGAGGACATCAGCAAACTGATAAAGCTCAATGATATTTCTGTAGAATCCCTGCAGATCCTCGGGGATACGATACCAGCAACTATAGTATCTTCAGCCACGGCCTTTTCCAATTCAGATGCTTCGGTCCTCTGGCTGGCAGGCGAAGACGGAAGATTAAACAAGGCAGGCTTTTTTAATCTGGAAGATCAATACATCCCTGAATCGCTTTCGATAGAGGATTCATTTGTCGGCACAGCATTCAGAGAGAACCGCTGCATTGAAACCACAAACATGAAAAATGCCGGATGTTTTAAAGAGCTGATCGAACAGTACGGTTTTCTCTATGCCTCATCAATTCCCCTGAAAATCAGAGACTCGGCCTTCGGATGTATAACGTTATTCAAGAAAAAAGATTTTTTTCTGACTGATTCTGAAAAAGCTATTATCCTGCTTTTTGCGAGTCAGGCTTCCGCTGCCATTAACACTGCAAAGCTGTATAAAACACTTTTTGCATCAGAAGAAAAATACCGCACTATCATGAATGATGCTGCTGATGCGATAATTTTGATCGACATGAAAGGGAAGATACTTGATGCCAATAAAAAAGCCGAAGAATTCACAGGTTATTCGAAATCCGAGCTTTTGCTGAAGCATTTCAGAGTGCTTCTCCCACAGGAAGAACTCCGTAAAGCTGAAGAAGCCTTTACCCGTACTCTTGATGAAGGGACGGGGATGGTCAATAACCTTTCCCTGCTGCGCAAGGATTCTACTGTTATGTATGTGGATATAACCGGCAGCATGGTAGAAGTGGGGGGGCAAAAGATCCTTCAGACGATAGTAAGAGACGTCACTGAACGCAAGCAGACCGAAGAAGTCCTCTATACTCTTGTGGAAAAAATTTCCGGCAAGACAGGGGATGACTTCTTCAAAACCATGGTGCAATACCTCGCAAAAATGCTGAAGATGAAATATACATTAATTGGTGAGCTCTCACAAGGTATCGGGAAGCATAAGGACTGTAGCGGTATTTGGGGATGGCAAGATTATCGACAACTTTGAATATCCTCTGGCAGGAACACCCTGCGAAAATGTCGTTGGGAAAAAAACATGCACCTATGTTAATGACATACAACTACTCTTTCCTGAAAACTTGATGCTCGTTGAGATGGGGATAGAAAGCTACATTGGATTCCCTCTTTTTGACACCGCCAAAAAACCTCTGGGGCTGATCGTTGCCATGGACACCAAGCCGTTTGTTAACCTCAAGTTTGTAGAGTTTGCCCTGCAAATTTTTTCATTCCGTGCCGCGGCTGAACTTGAAAGACTGCGGTTTGAAAAAACCCTGACGTCAGCAAACGAATTCTCGGATGCTATCTTTAACTCTACTGCCAGCGGGGTAATGGTCCTTGATAAAGAAGGACACGTTTTAAAGATAAATCTTATCGCCTCAGAAATACTCCGGGTATCCCTTTCCGGGATTATCGGGAAAAGGATTACTGATATTTACCCTGAAATCAAAGACATGTTGTTATTCGAAACAGGACTTGGAAGGGAAGTGACCATTACACTTCCTGACAGCAGCAGTCTTCCTGTCGGCTATACGAATTCTCCTCTTTATCATTCCTCAGAAGCCCAGGAGGGAACTGTCATATTATTTAGAGATTTAACGGAAGTCAAGAAACTCCAGGCAGAATTAAAGAAAAAAGAACACTTTGAAACCGTGAGCATGATCATTTCCGGAGTTGCCCATGAGGTGAGAAATCCCCTGTTTGGCATTACCTCAATTGGTCAGATACTGGAGAGGGAGATTGAATTGCCTCAGCACAAGGCATTGACGCAGGCAATGCTTAAAGAGGCAGGCAGAATGAAGAGGCTGATTGATGAACTCCTCCTTTATACCAAACCAACAAACCTTGTTATACAGGAAGTTGATGCAGATACTTTATTTGAGGAAATACAAAATCATGTCAGGGCAAAAAGGGACAACATCAGTTTTGCCCTGAACATTGCTCCTTTGATGACATTAAAGGTTGACAGGGAGAAGATCAGACAGGTTTTATTACACCTGCTCAATAACGCAATCGATGCTGCCAAAAGCGGTATAACCATATCAGCGAGTCCAATTGACGGCTTTATCAAAATTAAAATCACAGATGACGGAGCAGGCATCAACAAAGAACATCTCAGCAAGATATTCGACCCCTTCTTTACGACAAAAAAGGGAGGGACAGGACTTGGATTGCCGATCTGCAAAAAAATTATAGAAGACCATGGCGGCAGTATTAATATAGCCAGCTCTGAAGAAAAGGGGACGACCGTAACTTTGCTGCTTAAGACATAGCATTCCCAGGATTGTTTACATGCTTCTTTCGCTTTTTGGCGTCAGCGTCATCAAGAAAGTCCTTTATGAGTTCCGAATATTCCACGACACGTTGTTATGCGTTTTTTGAGCCTGCAAACAGTGTCTGTTTCCTGGAAAGTATTTCTTCAATCAGTTCATAAAGCATATGGGGCTTGAAGGGCTTTACAACATAACCGGCTGCCCCGAGCTGCAGGGCCCTTAGGGTATCCTCTTCCTTCTCCTCTGTGCTTATTACTATTATGGGGATATGCTTGTATATGTTTTCGTTCTTGATTTTCTCCATAAACTGCAGGCCGTTCATCACAGGCATATTTATGTCGAGGAGAATAAAGTTGAAATCGCTTTCTCTCGAAAGGACATCAAGCGCCTCAAGACCGTTCATGGCATCAACAATTTTGCAGCTCTTATACCTGTTAAGTACAAGTCTGTACATAGAATGTATCAACTGCGAATCATCTACAATCAATATTTTTTTTAATTCGCTCATGTCGTCCTCCTGACTTATCTGTAATTTATGCTGTGCCCGGGTATAATTTTGTATGCTGGCCAGAGGACACAGGAATCCCCAGTTCCTGAACTTTGTTAACCAGATGTGACAAATCTATAGGTTTTTCATAATAGTAAAATGCCCCGCGCCTGTAAGCATCCTCTCTTATCTCATCAGACCCGTATGCGGTCATAATGATCACTTCTGTCTCGGCATGTATTTTTTTGATGAAACTGAGCAGTTCAAGCCCTTCTATGCCGTACATTCCGCTTAACCGTATATCAGCGATAACAAGATCGAATGCATACCGTGAGAGGGCCTCTTCTGCTTCCTCCATCCGGCTGCTCGTAATTACGGTTGTTTCCTTGTTGTTTAACAGATGAGAGAGCGTCATAAGGAGTGTCGGCTCGTCATCTACAATTAAAATTTTTTTCATGTTTACCTCCTTAATGAACTATGGGGGATTATCGCAAGTAAGTTGCCAGAAAGACAGATTTCATGGGGTATTATGTTTCTCCTTTAGAATCAACATGTTACATTTTTTTGACAGACAAGACGATATTCACCTGAGTAAAGGAGTGATCGAAATCAGTACAGGCTGACCGAAAACCGGTCAGTTAAGGTTGAGTTGTTTTATCTTTTCATTAAGGGTTGATCTGGCAATGCCGAGAATCTGTGCTGCCTTAGTTCTGTTGCCGCCAGCCAATTGGAGGATGTGCTCTACATGAGAACGTTCCACTTCGCTTAAGGTCAGCATTTTATCATTCACCATTTCCTGTCTGTCAGGAAGGACTAAGTGTCTATCAGAAATGTCGCCATCCTGACAGAGCAGAACAGCACGTTCAATAATATTCCGTAATTCCCTTACATTTCCAGGCCATTGATAAGAAGATAATACATTTAGGGCCTGTTCAGTAAAATGTCCTATATATTTTTTCCCGATGGCTGCCTTGATTTCATTGAGGAGAAAATCAGCTATCAGAGGAATATCCTCAGGCCTTTGCCTCAGCGGCGGCACGCTCAGCGGCATTACATTGAGCCTGTAATAAAGGTCTTCTCTGAACAAGCCATCTTTCACAAGATTCTGCAGGTCTTTATTGGTTGCAGTTATTATGCGGACATCCACACTGACATCTCTTGTTCCGCCAAGACGTTTTATTGCCCTGGTCTCCAGGACCCTCAGTATCTTTGCCTGTATATTTGAAGGCATGTCACCGATCTCATCAAGAAAAAGCGTACCCCTGTCAGCAAGTTCAAACAGACCTTTTTTTGTTCTCTTTGCATCTGTAAATGCCCCGGCTTCATAACCGAACAACTCGCTCTCTACGATATTGTCAGGTATGGCTGCACAGTTTATATCCACAAACGGCTTGTCATGCCTGCTGCTCAGCGCGTGAATATTCCTGGCCACAAGTTCCTTACCTGTCCCTGTCTCACCCTGGATTAAAACAGTTGTCAGAGAATTTGCTGCAAGGAGGTTGATCATATGGAGGAGGCCCTGGGTCTGCTTGCTTCTGCCGATAATCGGATAATGACCGACCTTATTAAGTTTTGCCGCCTGCTTTATCTGTTTTATGCCGATGCTTTTTTCAACAATAACCGCCAGTTCATCCAGATCAATCGGTTTTTGGAAGTAATATTCAGCTCCGTGTCTCATCGCCTCAACAGCTTCTTTCACTTCTCCGTACCCTGTCATAATAATAACGGATATCTCGGGATAGGACTTCTTAATCTCCTGCAGAACTTCAATCCCGTATATATCAGGAAGTCTGAGGTCCAGGATGACTGTATCAGGAATTTGTTTGAGGGCAATTGTGAGACCGTCTTCTCCGTTGGTTGCATTCATGACGCTATATCCCTTGCTTTCAAAAAAAACCTTCAGGCTAAGGGAAATAGTGTCATCATCTTCAATAATTAAAAGGAAGGGTTTTGACATCAGCTATCTTTTTTTCTGCTCAAAGAGCATCTTAACTTCATCCATCAGATCATTGATGTCTTTAAACTGATGATACACAGAGGCAAACCTGACATATGCGACCTGGTCGAGGTCTTTGAGCGCTGACATGATCTCTTCGCCTACCCAGGAGCTTTGTATCTCCTTGACACCCAGCCCGACAAGCTTTTTTTCGATATCGTCAACAATTTCATCGATTCTGTCTGTTCCGATCGGCCTTTTCTTACACGCGATAAGCAGCCCGCTCTTTATCTTGGAAGCATTAAACGGTTCACGTCTGCCGTCTTTCTTGGCGACCATCGGAACAACATCTTCAACCCTCTCGTAGGAAGTAAACCGTTTCCCGCATTGAAGGCATTCCCTTCTGCGGCGGATGGCATTTCCCTCTTTAGAGGTCCTCGAATCTATTACCTTGTCTTCAGGGTTTTCGCAGAAAGGACATTTCATCTGGAACTGCCGGTGATATTATTATTTATAAATCGGAAATCTGTCACAGAGGCTCTTGACCCTCTTGGCGTTAACCGCAATCGCTTCCGGAGCTTTGCTGTTGTTAATTACAGACGATATCAGGTCTGCTATTTCAACCATTTCCGCCGTTCCCATCCCCCGTGTTGTTATGCACGGAGTGCCCAGGCGTATACCGCTGGTAACCGCCGGGGGTCTTTCGTCATAAGGTATGGCATTCTTATTTACAGTAATGCCTGCCTTGTCGAGGGCCTCATCAGCCTCTTTTCCTGTAATATTTTTATTATTAAGGTCGATAAGCATAAGGTGGTTGTCTGTTCCGCCGGAAATAATACTGAAACCTCTGCTGATAAGTTCAGCAGCCAGGGTTTTTGCATTGTCAACAACCCGCTGCTGATAGGTCCTGAAATCTTCACCCATGGCCTCTTTTAAGGCCACAGCCTTTGCAGCGATAACATGAACAAGCGGCCCCCCCTGGATTCCCGGGAAGATCATCTTGTCGACAGCCTTCGCATACTCTGCCCTGCACATGATCATGCCGCCTCGAGGTCCCCTGAGAGTCTTATGATTTGTCGTTGTGACAAAATCAGCATATGGGACTGGGGAAGGATGGACTCCGGCAGCCACAAGCCCTGCGATATGGGCTATGTCTGCCAGCAGGTAGGCGCCAGACTCCTTTGCAATATCCGAAAAGGCCTTGAAATCAAGAATCCTTGAGTAAGCGCTTGCACCAACAACGATCATACGGGGTTTGTGTTCTGAGGCAAGCCTTTTTACTTCGTCATAATCTATATAACCGTCCTTGTTGACCCCGTAGGAAATATTATTATAAATAGTTCCTGAGAAATTAACAGAAGCGCCGTGGGAAAGATGACCTCCATGGTTCAGCCTCATTCCCAAAATGGTGTCCCCGGGTTTGAGGACCGAAAAATAAACCGCCATATTGGCCTGTGACCCTGAGTGCGGCTGCACATTGACGTGCTCTGCACCAAAGATCTTCTTTGCCCTTTCAATAGCAAGGTTCTCGACTATATCAGCGTATTCACAGCCGCCGTAATATCTCCTTGACGGATACCCTTCGGCATATTTGTTAGTGAAAATAGAACCCTGGGCCTCAAGTACAGCTCTGCTTACATAGTTCTCTGAAGCAATAAGCAGTATCTTCTCATGCTCTCTGTCCTTTTCCTTCTGAATTGCCTCATATACTTCAGGGTCAGTTTTTTTCAGGTCGTCAGTTGCCATGGGTGTTTAATTTTTCCTCTATTTTTTTGATTTTATTTAGCCGCTTAAGGTGCCTTTCGCCTTCAAAGGGTGTGCTCAGCCATACTTTCACGATTTCAGCAGCCAGGTCCTTCCCTATCACCCTGCCGCCCATTACCAGGACATTGGCATCATTGTGCATCCTGCTCATCTTCGCGCTGAAGAGATCATTGCAAAGGGCTGCTCTTACATTGGGGTATTTGTTTGCCACCATAGACATGCCGAGCCCTGTGCCGCAGATCAGTATACCTCTTTCGACTTCTCCTGAAGACACAAGTTCTGAAACCCTGGCGCCAAAATCAGGGTAGTCAACAGATTCCGTAGTATTTGTGCCGCAGTCGACTATATCGATATTGAGACCTTTGAGCAGTCCCAATATGTCTTCTTTCAGCCCGAAACCGGCATGATCGCTGCCAATAGCAATTTTTCCCATAATATAACCGAGGTTATTATATTATCCGAGAAAAGAATTCTAAGTCAAGAAAGGCCATTTCGTCAGTTCCGGTAAGAATTCCCACATGCCAAAATCGCAGGGCAGGCATCACATTTGGTATGTTTTGATGTAAAATAAGGCTGATTAATATTGGTATTGATTAGAGGAGCTGATGTGGACCCAGAAAAAGAACCGTTTATCTCTGAAGATTCCAGAAAAATACTAAAAAAAGAACTAGACAACTTAAGAGATCCTGTAAGCATACTGATATTCACAGCCAAAGATGCAAACAAGCCTTTTAATGAATTCTCAGTAAAGCTCTTCACAGAGCTTTCCAGGATATCAGATAAGATACTGCCGAAATTCGAGGCCATCGGAAGCGACCTTTCAAATAAATACGATATTACAAGTTCCCCGACACTCTTAATCCAGCCGGACAAATACAATATCCGCCTGACCGGAGCGCCTGCAGGCGAAGAGCTCCGGACCTTGATACTGACGCTGATCATGGCATCAACAGGTATAACTATACTGTCTGATGCATCCAGAAAAAGACTTGCTGATTTAAAAGACAGGCGTAACATAAAAGTATTTGTAAGTCCCACATGCCCCTATTGTCCGCTACAGGTGGCCATTGCAGTCGCAGTTGCAATTGAAAAGGCAGGACTTGTCAGCACAGAGATAATAGACATTTATGAAAATAAAGACGTTGCGTCAAAATATAACGCATTCTCCGTCCCGCAGGTATTTATTGACGACCGTCTCGTTGGGCTTGGGCTCCAGCCCGAGGAGGTCTTCGTCGAAGAGGTCATCACAGCAGCTCCGGTAAAGACCAGGCCGGTGGATTCCGCTACTGGAAAAAGAGAAATAGACCTCCTGATCATCGGGGCCGGACCAGCCGGGCTTACTGCAGCGATATATGCTGAACGAAGCGGACTTAAAACAATCGTAGTTGAAAAGTCGAACATCGGAGGACAGGTTGCAATAACTCCGGTTGTCGAGAACTACCCTGGTTTTACCAAAATAGGCGGCAAGACACTCATGGACATGATGGCCCAGCAGGCGATTCAATATGCTGATATCCACGAAGGTGAAGAGGTCCGTGAGATCCAGAAAACTGACGATGTATTCGAAATAAAAACCAACAGAACACTGTATTCCGCAAAGGCTGTTCTCCTGACTACCGGCGCAGAGAGTAAGAAACTCGGCATCCCTGGTGAAAAAGAATTCCAGGGCAAAGGGGTAAGTTATTGTGCTGCCTGCGACGGCTATTTCTTCAAAGACAACAAGAAGGTCATAGTCGTGGGAGGAGGCAACACTGCTGCTACAGAGGCCCTGTATCTGAAAAATATCGGAGTAGACGTCAGCATAGTCCACAGGAGAGAAACATTGCGGGCAGAGCAATTCTTGCAGCAAGGCCTCACGAACAATAACATCCCGGTCCTTTTTAACACCGAGGCAAAAGAAATCCTGGGGGATAAGTTTGTGACCGGTATTATTGTGGAAAATACCACGGATACCTCAAGAAAAACCATATCAATAGATGGAGTATTTATCGCGATAGGATATACGCCGAATAATGAACTGGCCAAAAAGCTGGGGGTTGAAACAGATGAAGAAGGTTATATAAAGGTAGCCCCAGGACAAAGGACCAACATAAATGGCATATACGCAGCAGGCGATATCACCGGCGGCATCAAGCAGATCGTTACAGCTGTCAGCCAGGGGGCCATCGCGGCAATGTCAATATTCGAGGACATCTCCAAACCTTACTGGAAAAAGAAAGACAGATAAACCTCAAGCCGCAGTTGGCAGCGCTGTCTTTCGCTAAAAACGCTCAAAACAACTCTGCCAACTGCGGCTTTTTGAACATATGCTGTATAGACATTTGCCCTTAGCGGTTCCTTAACAGAACATTTTCTTATATAATGAAGAAAAATACATGCTGTACGGAGGTTTTTATGAAAATCGAACTTGAAGGGACCCTGCTTAAGATGACGCCTGAGAATGACAGAGAGAAGAAAGAACTCAACCAACTCTGGACAATAATTATCGATTGCGTAAAGGAAAACAAAAAACTGGTGCCTGTGGGCCAGTACATACCCGGCATGAAGGAAGTAGCAACATTCAATATCGAGTAGTCTTACAGGATATTATCGGATGGAGCGCCGGAAGGTCGAGGTAACAGCATATGCCGGATACAGGAGCGGGGAACAGCCCCGCTCCTTTGTTCTTGAGGGGCAAAAAATCAGCGTTACGGAAATCATCAGCCAATGGATTGAGGAGGCCGCTGAGGACAAACAGCAAAAACGCTGTTTCAGGGTAAAAGGCAATGACGGTTTTACCTACCTGATTTCATACATCGAGCAGACAGGGGAGTGGTATCTGGAATGATCTCCTGCTTAAAGACACACAAGATTTCGTTTCAGCATTGCAGTCAAAATGACATTTCCGAAGCTATACTGCTCATAGACGTGCGCAACTGGGAATATAGCTCGCTATCAGTATCAATTCACAAAAGTAAAATCTGTTATCTCTTATAACAACCCCGCCTTTTTTAAACCTCACAGGGTCTCTAAAGATCGGACCGTCATAGACAAAAATCAAGGGGAGGTCATCCTGTAATCGAACCCCGTTTCAAGTTTTGATATCTGTTTATTTACTCTCCGAATATGTATTTCTGGAGCAGCGACGATTCACACCTTTTCCCCGTATCGCTCGTAAGAAGTCGCGCATAGGCTTTGTGTGGGGTTCATCCGGAAGCCAATGAATCCGCATGAGAGATGTTCATCCAGACACATTTATCCATGCAGCTTACTGCCTCCTTGAGATGATATTATTTAGATGCCGACGTGCTGCATGGAAATCAGGCTTCAGCCGTAATGCTGTTTGGTATTCTGCCATTGCCCTATCCAATTGGCCTTGAGATGCGTATACAGTACCCAGGTTATAATGAGCCTCCGCGTTATCTGGGTCCAACCGTAATGCTGTCTGAAATTCTGCAATTGCCTTATCCAATTGGCCTTGATTTGCGTACGCAATGCCAAGATTATTATGAGCCTCTGAGTAAATAGGCCGCAGTCGTAATGCTGTTTGGAATTCTGCAATCGCCTTATCCAATTGACCTTGAGATGCGTATGCAACACCAAGGTTATAATGAGCCTCTGCGTAATCAGGGTCCAGCCGTAATGCTGTTTGAAATTCTGCAATTGCCCTGTCCAATTGGCCTTGAGATGCGTATGCAAAGCCAAGATTATTGTGAGGACGGGCCTTGTTCGGACTCTTCTTTACTACGTCCTGCCACAAGCTTATCTCATCATTCCATAGGGTATTCCTCGCATAGGTGAGGCCTGAGAGGAGGAGTGTTATCAGAACAAGCACCGGCATGACAATCTTTTCGATCTTCAGCCTCTTTGCCGCAATCAATACCCCTGTCGTTATTCCGATGAGTACTCCTGCCATGGGAAGATAGAGCCGGTGCTCAAATATCACATCCACAATCGGGATAATGCTCGACTCGACAGACAAGGTTATGAAGAACCAGAGAATGCCGAAACCGATAAGACGGTAATGGGCGGCAGGGTGATGGGGGATTGTTCTTCATCTCCCGTAAAAGCAGATATACCCCGAGTCCAAGGACAGACAGGAGAAAGACAAAAGAGAGAAAGACCGATGGCGTAAACAAGGAATGGTATACCGGATAGTCGTAATCGAGGTTCTGGTTTATTGGCAGAAAGATGAGCCGAATATAGGTGACGATTACCCGCATCTCGGTCATCAGATAATCCCATCGTGACATCTGAGTCTGGACTTTCGTCTTTTCGCTCATGTCCGACAATATCTCCCCTAAGGGCTTGTCACTGTGCAAGATACTTAGGGGAACGATTATCAGGGTCAGCAGAACCGGCAGAAGGAAAAGAAGCATCTTCTTTACCGGGGATTTGAAAAAAATAAACTCATAGAGGAGTATCACAAGCGGAAGGGTGAAGGCTATCTCCTTTGTCTTCATCGCACAAACAGCAGAAATAAGAGAGACAAGATAAAAAAGCAGAGATGGACCGGAAATCAATCTGCCCTTAGTATCATCCTGTTTCTCGATTGCAAGCCTTCCTTTTATGTACATGACCAGAGAGAGGAGATAAAAGAACGTCGCAAGGGAAGCGAACCGCTGAATGACATACGTCACCGCCTGGGTCTGTAAGGGATGCGAAACGAAGAGGAGCGCCGAAAAGAGGGCGATCAAAACAGGAGCCGGAGGGGAGGAATCGGCAGATTGCCGCATCGACGGTGTCCTGAAGGTCAGAAGTACAAAAAAGTAGACGAGGAGCGCATTGGCTATATGGATGAGAAGGTTCACGATGTGGTAGCCGATAACATCGAGCCCTCCGAAGTGATAGTTCAGGGCAAAGGAAAGATAGCCGATGAAGCGCCGGGGATTATAGTCGTAGCCCTTTCTGTCTGAAGTGAAGTTCTTCAGATCTTTAATGACAGGATTATCAATAAGCTCGGACTTTTCATCAAACTGGAAGGACTGTAGAAAGTATTGGAGTAAGCAAGGAACCCAAGGGCTGCTATCAAAACAATATGAACAAGCCGTTTTCGCAAAATCCTTCTGGTATCAAGGGGTTTTGGACCTTCTGAACTGCTTCGATCGATCCAGACTTCCTTATCAACCGTGTTTTTTCTCCTTGAAGATTTACCCATTGAGATAATATAGCATAAGGCTTCAAACAGGTCGCCAAAGCCTATGGCGGAAACGCCTTTGTCCTTATACCGAAGCAGCGCCTCTTTCATCGCGGTCTCATATTTTTCATTCGAAGACACTTTCGGGATATAGACCCTCTCCAGAGACATCCCCATGTTTTCTGCCTGCTGCGCAAGAAGCCCGCTCCTCACGCCGTGCATGCTGATCCGGTCATATCCTTCTGTCACAGTCGTAAGGAGCCCGACGACTTCATAACAGCTGTCCTTCTTCAATTCATGGAGCGCAAGACCGCTGTCTTTGCCGCTGGACCATGAAAAAAGTACTTTTTCTTTCATAACGACTCTCCTGCTTCTTCGCGTAGTTTATCGACCCGCTCAACAACAGGCGGATGGGAGTAATAAAATTTCGCATATAAAGGGTGGGGATGCAGGTTCGAAAGATTGTCCTTTGATAATTTTATCAAAGAAGTAGCCATGCTTTCAGGATCTGACGTCAACAGCAGCGGCAAATCCGTCTGCCTCGTATTCATGCTTCCGTGAAAAATAACTCGACAGCGGGATAAAAGGAAATGAAATTATACTGAACAGGAACCCCAGAATGACCAGCTTTGCAAAAAATGTGACATCCTGTATTCCAAAGATGCCCGCAAGAAAGTCTGCTTTAAGTAGCCTGAATGATATATAGGCACCTATAAATGACATAAGCTCAATAAAAACAATGCGTTTGAGTATATGTTTCTTCTTCCAGTGGCCGACTTCATGGCTGAGCACGGCAAGGACCTCGGGCTGTGTCATCTTGTTTAAGAGTGTATCAAAGAGAACTATCCTTTTTACCTTACCTATGCCGGTAAAGTAGGCGTTGGTGTGATGGCTCCTTTTTGAGGCATCGATTTTAAATACCCTGCTCACCTTTATCCCTGCCTTCTCCATCAACCCCCTGATTTTTCCTTCAAGCCCATCACCTTCCAGCGGTGTGAATTTATTGAAAAGCGGCTCTATAACGTATGGCGAAATAAACATCAGAAACAGGCTGAATACGAAAAAAAATCCCCAGACAAAAAGCCACCAATAATCAGGGCTCGCCTGTATGATCCAGAAACTGACGGACAGTATCAAACTCATTAAAATAGTAGATATAAGGGTGGACTTGATCAGGTCAGCTATCCATAACTTCAACGGTCATCGTATTAAAACCGTATTTATTCTCTATCTTGAATGTGCTGTATATGCCGAAGGGCAGCGAAAGTATTGAACTTGCATAACCCAGCAGGAGGAAAAAAACCAGTCCTGTCAAAACAAAGGGCAGTTTCAGAGATACAATCCAGGAATTGTATGCATTGAGCAGTCCGCCAAAGATAAACACCAGCAGCAAAACATTGCCGAAGAGCGATTCTATCAAAGAAAGCCTGTTATGCTCCATGGTATAGGCATGGGTCTTTTTCAGTATGGATTCGTCGATATAACCTTCAAAACCCGGAGGCACATTCATCCCATGTATTTTCATATGCCTGAGATTTATGTACTTGAGCCAGTATTCAAAACCCTGGACCAGGATATAGCTAAATAATATGATAAGCATTTTTTCTGTCATCCTTTCACTTTCTATTAAGAGTTCTGAAAATAACAGTTAACCACAGAGGTCACAGAGGAGAATCAGAAAGTTCTGGTTAAACCGGCTCACCGTAAGAGTGAATCATGTTCCACTTCAAGCATTTGTTTCTTTCGTACTCGCTAGAAGCACCTACTGTCGGTTCGGCTTGCGCGATTAACTGCTGTTTTAGGATTAAGTCTTTTATTATAACATCATAAAGAGGGGTGGAAGAGGATAAATAACGAGTGGAGTAATCCTTGCCCTTTTCAAGCCTGATATATCCGGAGAAAAACTCAACTCCAGCTAAAAAACTATTTTGCTCCAACATAAAACCGGTATTTCTGATATCTGAGTATAATCCCATCCCTGGTAATCTCCTCCAGTTTTACCCCTGCGGTCTAAATCCTGCCCTTCATGCATCATCTGTTCATTAATTCTGACCATACGCGAGTCAGGATTACTTGAATAAAGCAATGCGGAGACAGAAAACACAGGCAGGTCCTGACGAATTGCCGAAGGCAATTCCTGGAGTTTATATAATTTATTCTCATCAGGCATTTCTGAAAGGCCTCCCGTTGGATCAGAGGGAATTCGCCCGGTCCCTGCTGACTGTTCCGATTTCGCAGGAGCAGGCTCAGAAGGTTTTATTGTATTGTTAGCTGCATACAGGATGGGACTTGAACCTCCTGTATTCCCTTCGGGGGATGTTGATTTCTAACAGAAGTCGTGGTTTCGTTGTTTTCAATAACAGGGACAGTGTTTCTGTCAGCAGGTCTGAATTCAGAACCGATAGACTGCGTAGAATCAGGGGATGGCTTAACGCTTGCCAGGGACTGCTTGTGCTGCTTCATTCACAGATAAAGGGGAAGTATTGTCTGTCTTTGACGTTTGAACGACATTGGTCTTATTCGTATGCGAAAAGCCCAGCCACCAGACTAATGCCCCTGCATTAAGCAGCAAAACCGCAGCAAGCAGATAAACCCAATGCAGACGTTTTGCGGGCTTCTCAGCAACAATATCCTGAACTGTCAACATATCCGGAAGTGCCCCGCGCTGACGTTCCTTTTCTGATTTTTTCAATGCGTCAAGTATATACGACATACTTATGTTTCTCCTTGTCGCTGCACCAGTCTTGGGGCCTTGATTCCGGCTGCGGTATTGAGGTGGATGATTGTCTGGGGCCCTACGATCCCGTCAGGCACCATTTCTTCAGAGATCTGGAATTTTTTCACCTGAGTAATAAGTTGAGCATCATAAGTAAGAACTTCTCCTGTCCGCGCCTTTCTTCCCTGAATGATCGCAAGCTGCGCTATCAAGCCAATGCACATCAGGTCCTGTCATACCTGGATGGATATCTCCACGGTAATTCGACGGGACCCGCCAGAGCAGAGTATAATTGCCAAGCCACCGATGTTCAATCTCTTTCAGATCAACAGTTCTTCTTTCATCGCCTACTTCAATCGTCGCTGTCCGGCCCTTAATCATTGTCAGTGTCACATAAAATTCTTTGCCCTGATCATCAAAAAGCTTTAACACAGCCGGACTGTTGAGCTTCATGATACTGCTCAGACTGCCGAGTCCTTTCATACAGCGCAACCCCTGGGCCTGTGCCTGCTGACAGACATCTCCCTTGTTTTTATAAGGGATTTCCCACTGTTTGAACAGTGCCTGAAAAGCCATCTGTCTGATCGCGGTCCAAAGGCAAATCAGCCGGCCATTTTGATACATTCATCTGTGGTGATTCAGTTTTATTTCCTTCGAATAATTTTGACTTGTGACTAAAGTAGGTCGTCGCCAGTGCAGTCCCGCAGACTATAAGAAGCAGGCTGATTATTGCCCAACTGAATTTTTTCTTCATCTGCCTGCGGTCGCCAGGTTCTCCGAATACTTCACGGGCTGCTTTATTCAAGGTGGGAAGATCAACCATGCTTTTCCCCTGGACATAGGTCCCGAGCAACGTCCGGTCACATAAGAGATTAATCATTCTTGGGATTCCGCCGCTCAACTGAAAAAGCCTGTCTATCGTCCTGGAAGGAAATAATTTTCTGTTTACTCCGGCTACTGAAAGACGGTGTAACACATAGGCAGACAATTCCTGTTTTGTCAGCGGTCCCAGATGATATCTGGCTGTAATCCGCTGTTTCAACTGCCTCAGTTCAGGTCGGGATAACAGCTCATTGAGTTCAGGCTGTCCTACCATAATTATCTGCAAAAGTTTTCGTTCATTTGTCTCAAGGTTGGTCAATAAACGAATCTGCTCCAGCACTTCAGGCCTGAGATTTTGGGCCTCCTCGACAATGAGTACAGTCCGCCTGCCTTTTTTATTGGCGTTGATGAGATAAGCATTTATGCTGTCGATAAATACCTTATTGCTGATGTTGCCCGGAGGATAGACAATGCCCAGTTCATCACAAATCGTTGCCAGCAGTTCATCCACAGTCACCTTCGGATTGAGGATAAACGCTATGTTGGAATTCTCCGGGAGCTGCGCAAGCAAACAGCGGCAGACAGTTGTTTTCCCTGTTCCCACATCTCCGGTAAGCAAAACAAAACCATTGTCGCTGTTGATACCGTAAAGAAGATGGGCCAGGGCCTCCCTGTGATTATCACTCATATAGAGATAATGCGGGTCAGGGGCAATTGAAAAAGGCGGTTCTTTCAGGCCAAAGTATTCTTTATACATAGTTAGGCATTAATTTCTGATAAAATGCTTTTAATCTATTGAAGACTCCCCGTAGCAAGCTACCGGGAATCTCAATGCAATGAATTTTTATTTTTTATATTCGCTCACTTGACCCTGCGGCAAGCTGCAGGGAATACGCGCGCTATCCATTTAAAAAAGAATAATACAAAAATCAGTAAAAATACAATCGCAAATAATGCTGCCCAGTTTTAAAGCTAATCATTCTTAACTTAATCACGATTCTCTATCAAAAAAAAAGGCCCGGTTATTCACCGAGCCTTCTTATTTTAATCCGGCGGCTACCTACTTTCCCAGGACCTCACGATCCAAGTATCATCGGCCATGGAGGGCTTAACTTCCGTGTTCGGGATGGGAACGGGTGTGGCCCCTCCGGTAGAGCCACCGGAAACCTTAATTTCCGAAAGATAATAATAACATTTACAGCATAACTTTTGCAAGCTATTTTTGACAACAGGAGGAAAAAAAAGTAAGGGTCAAGCCACACGGCCTATTAGTACTGGTCAGCTGAATACATTACTGCACTTACACCTCCAGCCTATCGACGTGGTAGTCTACCACGGGCCTTTAGGGGGATTGCTCCCCGTGAGATCTAATCTTGGGGTAGGCTTCCCGCTTAGATGCCTTCAGCGGTTATCCCTTCCGGACATAGCTACCCGGCATTGCCATTGGCATGACAACCGGAACACTAGAGGTCCGTCCATCCCGGTCCTCTCGTACTAAGGACAGATCCCCTCAAATCTCCTGCGCCTGCAACAGATAGGGACCGAACTGTCTCACGACGTTCTGAACCCAACTCTCGTACCGCTTTAATCGGCGAACAGCCGAACCCTTGGGACCTACTTCAGCCCCAGGATGCGATGAGTCGACATCGAGGTGCCAAACCGCGTCGTCGATGTGAACTCTTGGACGCGATAAGCCTGTTATCCCCGGCGTACCTTTTATCCGTTGAGCGATGGCCTTTCCATACAGCGCCACCGGATCACTAAGCCCTACTTTCGTACCTGCTCGACTCGTTTGTCTCACAGTCAAGCTCCCTTATGCCTTTGCACTCGATGGCTGGTTTCCGTCCAGCCTGAGGGAACCTTTGGACGCCTCCGTTACTCTTTGGGAGGCGACCGCCCCAGTCAAACTACCCACCAGACAGTGTCCCCTTCCCGGATTACGGGAATAGGTTAGAGTCCCAGTAAGACAAGGGTGGTATTTCAAGGTCGGCTCCACGCAAACTAGCGTCCACGTCTCATAGCCTCCCACCTATCCTACACATGTATCACCAAAACTCACTGTCAAGCTATAGTAAAGGTGCACAGGGTCTTTCCGTCTAGTTGCAGGTAACCGGCGTCTTCACCGGTATCTCAAGTTCGCCGAGCCCCTCGCCGAGACAGCGCCCAGATCGTTACGCCATTCGTGCAGGTCGGAACTTACCCGACAAGGAATTTCGCTACCTTAGGACCGTTATAGTTACGGCCGCCGTTTACCGGGGCTTCGATTCAGAGCTTCGCCCTTGCGAGCTAACCCCTCCTGTTAACCTTCCGGCACCGGGCAGGCGTCAGACCCTATACTTCCTCTTGCGAGTTTGCAGAGTCCTGTGTTTTTGGTAAACAGTCGCCTGGGCCTCTTCACTGCGCCCACCTTGCGGTGGGACCCCTTCTCCCGAAGTTACGGGGTTATTTTGCCGAGTTCCTTAGCGAGGGTTCTCTCGAACGCCTTGGTATCTTCTACCCACCTACCAGTGTCGGTTTGCGGTACGGTTGTCCAAATGACTCCCTACGAGGATTTTCTCGTCAGCGTGGAATCCCTCAAGTTCACCTTCTTACAGGCTTCCCCGTCACGCTTCAGCCTTAATGTAAAGCGGATTTGCCTACTTTACAGCCTACACGCTTAGACCTGAACCATCACCAGGCTTGAAGTATCCTCCTGCGTCCCCCCTTCGGTCAAACGCCACTCAGACAGTACTGGAATATTAACCAGTTGTCCATCGACTACGCCTTTCGGCCTCGCCTTAGGCCCGACTAACCCTGGGCGGATGTCCCTTCCCCAGGAAACCTTAGGTTTACGGCGTCCTGACTTCTCATCAGAATTTGCGCTACTTATGCCGACATAATCTCTTCTGTCCCCTCCAGCATGGTTCACACCACACCTTCACAGGTCCACAGAATGCTCCCCTACCACTCCTCTTGCGAGAAGTCCGTAGCTTCGGTAATGTGCTTGAGCCCCGTTAAATTTTCGGCGCAGTGTCGCTTGACCAGTGAGCTGTTACGCTTTCTTTTAATGATGGCTGCTTCTAAGCCAACATCCTGGCTGTCTGTGCAACACCACATCCTTTACCACTTAGCACATATTAGGGACCTTAGCTGACGGTCTGGGCTTTTTCCCTCTCGACCACGAATCTTAGCACCCGTAGTCTCACTCCCAGAGAACATTTTGACGGTATTCGAGGTTTGGTTGGGTTTGGTACCTCATAAGAGGCCCTAGCCCATCCAGTGCCCTACCCCCGTAAAACTACTCTGAGGCTGTACCTAAATACATTTCGGGGAGAACCAGCTATCACCAGGTTTGATTGGCCTTTCACTCCTACCCACAGTTCATCCGAGCTTTTTGCAACAAACACCGGTTCGGGCCTC
>CAWEYN010000003.1:0-67500 GCA_963813295.1 uncultured Nitrospira sp. | reverse complement strand
TTTTCCCCTACAAAAGGAGTTTACAATCCGAAAACCTTCATCCTCCACGCGGCGTCGCTGCGTCAGGCTTTCGCCCATTGCGCAAAATTCCCCACTGCTGCCTCCCGTAGGAGTCTGGACCGTATCTCAGTTCCAGTGTGGCCGTTCAACCTCTCAGTCCGGCTACCCGTCTTAGGCTTGGTGGGCCATTACCTCGCCAACTACCTGATAGGCCGCAGGCCCATCCTAAAGTGTATTGCTACTTTTACCACAGACCTCCCAGTCCGTGGTCTTATGCGGTATTAGCCCAAGTTTCCCTGGGTTGTCCCCCGCTTTAGGGTTGGTTACCTACGTGTTACTCACCCGTCCGCCACTAAGTTATACAATGTATTGCTACACTATATAACTCCGTTCGACTTGCATGTGTTAAGCACGCCGCCAGCGTTCGTTCTGAGCCAGGATCAAACTCTCATTTGATACTGATTTACTCAAAATACATTCTACAATACGCTACGCACCTTTTTTAGTTTTCAAAGAACGAGTTAGTAATATAGCTGAACTATTTTACTTTTGTCAAGGCAAGTTGAAAAGTTATTTCAAAAAAACTGACCTTTGATTCAGCTCTACTTTTACGTATAATAAGTAGCTCATTATTAAATCAGATTTCATAAGGAAAAGTAAAGGGATCATGGACTATAAAATTTTGACAACAGACGGGACAGCAAGAAGAGGGGTTATCCGAACCAGACGGGGGAACATCAATACTCCTTCCTTTATGTCAGTGGGAACTCACGGGACAGTAAAGGCCATGTCCCCGGATGAACTTAAAGACTATGGGCGCAGAGATTATACTCGGAAATACCTATCATCTTTATCTGCAGGCCGGGCATGGACGTTATTTCCCAACTGGGCGGTCTGCATACATTTATGAACTGGGAGCAGCCCGATACTGACAGACAGCGGAGGGTTCCAGGTATTCAGCCTTTCAGCTTTCAGAAAGATAGAAAAAAATGGCGTACATTTCAGGTCCCATATCGATGGTTCTCTTCACTTTATCGGTCCTCTGTGAAGCAATGAAGATCCAGGGCATTCTTGGCTCTGACATAGCCATGGTCTTTGATGAATGTATACCCTACCCTGCAACGCATGAATATGCCTCAAAATCCGTTGAACTGACAACTGAGTGGGCAAAACAATGCAAGGCTGTCCAGAATGACGGACAGGCACTATTCGGAATAGTACAGGGCGGCATGTTCAAAGACTTCAGAAGAAAGAGCACGGAAGATCTCCTGAACATCGGCTTTGATGGCTACGCGGTCGGAGGGGTAAGCGTTGGAGAACCCAAGGAAGAAATGCATGAAATCATCTACTTTAACGGCCCCCTCCTGCCCCCTGAAAAACCGAGATATCTTATGGGGATAGGAGACTTCGGCGATATGCTCAAAGCTGTCGACGCAGGGTTTGATATGTTCGACTGTATCATGCCTACCCGTAACGCGCGGCATGGAACTCTTTTCACCAGCACCGGAAGACAAGCATCAAAAAAGAGGAATTCGAATATGACAGCGGCCCTCTTGACCCTGACTGCACCTGCTATACCTGCAGGAATTTTTCAAGAGGCATATTTAAGACACCTGTTTATCTCAAGAGAAATCCTTTCCATGCGATTAAATACCCTGCATAATCTCCATTTTTATCAGACTTTTTTCAGAAATATGAGGGCCTCCATCGAGGCCGGAGAATTCAAAAAATTCAAGGCTTACTGGGAAACTATTTTCCCGTAAATATTACACAGATTTCCCAGGAAAAATATTTTATTTATAGCCTGTCTCGCATACTGGTTTTCATGCAAAAACTTTGACGCTTCCGTATGATTAAGGTCATAACTTTTCCCTCTGTAATGTGCAATAATTAATTATAAATTAAGGAGGTGGAAATCATGGAAATACTTGATCTTAAAAAACTCATAAAATTCTATCCTGACAAAATAGGCAGAGACATGCTCTCGGACAAACCAGAGATGAGAGTAGCACTTATGTGTCTTGAGCCGGGACAGGAATTAAAACCGCATAAGGCGCCGATGCGCCTTCTAATGTACTGTGTTGAAGGGAAAGGCACCTTCACCGTAGGGGAGGAAGAGCTTGAGGCAGATGAAAAGAGCTGCATACTCTGCGACCCGATGGTCCCCCACGGCTTCAGGGCGGACAAAGGCAGCCGCCTTGTTGTTATGGCAGTGGTAACCCCTGCTGATGATATTGAATAATTTTGGGAGGTAATAATGTTTATTATTAACGTAGACCTGGAAAAATGCACTGGTTGCGGTGAGTGCGTCAATATCTGTCCTGTGCAGGTATATGAACTCGGCCCGGACGGCAAAACAAACCCGGTCAATGCCGGAGAATGCGTAGGATGCATGAGCTGCGTAGAAGTCTGTCCTGTTCAGTGTATTGCAGTAAAAGAGATGTAGTATTGAATGCATTCGGCAACCCGACGCACGAATCACAGGAGATAGCTCAAAGGTTTCATACAAAAAAAAGGCCCTTTTAAGGGCCTCTTTTATTATCTTTCACCTGTAGAAGATTTACGCAGCTTCGACTTTTTTCGCCTTCTTTGCAGCTGCAGCAGCGAATACCTCGCGGGCATTAAAGGTCCCGTCGATCGCCTGCACAGGACACTTCGCAGTACATATGCCGCATCCGATGCATTTATCTTTACTGATATCATGTTTTTTCTTCTGTTCTCCATATGGAGCATCAACAGGACATACCTTGGTACATATCTGGCAGCCGATACAGTTGTCCATGACAAATGCCTTCGGACGTAACGGTAAGTAATCAACAATAGCCTTGGTAGGACATTTTGCACACACAGAGTCCGCAGACCTTGCATTTGTTTATGTCGATCCTTGAGAAGCCATTCTGTACTGAAGGCGCATCAAACGGACAAACCTTTACGCATATGCCGCAGGCAATACACCCTACATCGCAGTTTTTCTTAGTATCCCCGCCTTTGTCTCTTGAATGGCAGGAGACCAAGACCATCTTTGTTGCAGGAAGTACTTCGATAACCTTCTTTGGACATGCCTGCTCGCATTTTCTGCAGCCTGTACATTTCGTGATATCAACGACAGGAAGACCTTCGTCGCTCATTGTTATGGCATTGAAAGGACATACCCTTGAGCACGTACCATATCCAAGACAGCCATAGGCACAGGATTTGTCGCCGCCTCCAGCCAACACTGCAGCCCTGCAGTCAATTACACCCTCGTATTTGAATTTCCTTCTTGATTTGCTGTTTGAACCCTGGCACATTATCCTGGCAAACTCAGGCTCCCTTACCTCGGCCTTTTTACCTGTGATTAATGCAACAGCTTCTGCACCCTTTGCGCCTGCAGGAATACAGAGGTTCGGAGACACATCAGGGTTCTTGACCACTGCTTCTGCATACTGCTCGCATCCTGCATAGCCGCACGCGCCGCAATGCGCATGTGCAAGGACATCTTTGACCTTCTCCACTCTCGGGTCAATCTGTACAGCAAATCTCTTTGCTGCAAAGGCAATGCCTATTCCAAATACCGTCCCAAGTCCTGCAAGGAATACCAGGGTCCATTTGACCAGGGGAATGATATCGACCTTCTCCTTTCCCTCAACCCCGCCGCCAACACCAGCGTAAAGAACAGACGGGAAACAGACGAGCAAAAGAGCAAAAGCGCAAAAGAGCAAAATCAAAATCGAACTCAAACTTGTCTTTCTTACAATCGACCTGTCAGACATTGTATGTACTCCTCAAACATGGTTTATTAATATATTACTATATTTACTCGGCTGAATTAAAGGGTTATCAATCCAGAAAAACCGGTAAACGCAAGGGCTATAAGCCCGGTAATCACAAAGGCCATCGGCAACCCCCTGAAAGGCGCCGGGACATCTGCCAGTTCGAGTTTTTCCCGTATGCTGGCCATTATAATCAGAGCAAGTGCAAAGCCGAGACCTGAGCCAAGTGCAAAGGCAAGAGTCTGAATAAAAGAGTATTTCTCACCAACGCTTATCAGCGGTACAGCAAGGATGATGCAGTTTGTCGATATAAGGGCAAGGTAAATACCCAGTTTATAATACAGCCCGGGAGAAACCTTCCTCATTATGGTATCGGACACCTGGACCAGTCCCGCGATGATACCGATAAAAACAATGATCTCGAGAAAAGTGATCTCGAGCGGCACTAACACCATATTAAAGATGACCCAGCTGATAGCAGCGCTGATCATCATAACAGCTGTAAATGTAATGCTCATGCCCACAGCTGTCTCCATCTTCTTGGATACTCCGAAAAAAATGCAGAGGCCGAGAAACCTTGTAAAGACAAAATTATTTATCAGGGACGCTGATATTATGATTTCAAGAAGTTTTGTGAATTCACTGCTCATCTATATTCCTCCTTTAATGCGACGCATGGGCGCTCTTTTTCATGTATCTGGCATCGATCCAGTTAAATAGTGCCATCAGAATGCCCACAGCAAGGAACCCGCCGGCAGGCAAAATCATGATTAAAAGAGGCTTGGTATTTATAAAGGTGAAAACGTGCTGGGTTGCCAAACCTGTAGGTACTGTCAGTGATCCCTTTCCAACCAGTTCCCTGAAGAAACTTATGACCGTAAGCGCAAACAGAAACCCGACTCCCATGCCGAGGCCGTCGGCCATGGATGGCAGAATGCTGTTTTTGCTGGCAAACATTTCAGCCCGTGCAAGAATGGACGCGAAGGCAACGATCAGTGCGATATAAAGACCAACCTTCGCATAGACGTCAGGAACAAAAGCCGCCATCAAAAGCTGTGTCACTGTGACCCATCCGGAAATAACCAGCATGAAAATCGGAAGCCGGACCTTGGGCTGAATAACCTTGCGCATAAGTGAGATGGTCAGGTTCACCATTGTCTGGACAAAAAGGACTGCCAGCCCCATAAATATTCCGTTTTTCAAACTATTCGTAACCGCAATCGAAGGGCAGAGGCTGAGGGCGAGCTTGAAAATTGTATTTTCTTTAACAATACCGTTTAAAAATAATTCCTTGAGATTAGTGTTGCTGCTTGACATCCGCATTGCCTCCTTCCTTGACTGTCTTGATAAGAAATGCCACGCCGTTTTTAACCGCGTCCTCACTTACTGCACGGGTTGATATGGTAGCCCCGGAGATAGCCTGTATATCCTCTTTTGTATCTCCCTTAATCACCTTCAGGTGCTCAATGCTCTTGCCCTTGAACTGGTTTTTGAACCAGTCAGTCTCAATCTCGTCACCCAGGCCAGGGGTCTCACCGTGTCCCAGTATGTCTATTTTCTGAACTGTAAAGTCCTTGTCAGTTGCTATAAACGTATTTATATAGCTTGAATATCCCTTACCGAAAGACTGGATAACATAACCGATTGTTTCACCGCCTTTTTTTGATATGAAATATTTGGCGTGCTTATCGTGAATTGTCCAATCTCCCAATTTTTCATTCGTATCTGCATCAGGCATAAGCTTTTTTAAGGCCTTTTTTTCGGCCTCTTCATTGTTCTTGAATACCCTCGGAGAGGTATTTGCAAAAACAAATGCAAGGATAAACCCTCCGATCAGATATACGATAACGAGGTTTAAGGTTACCTTTAAAATATCCTTGCCCGTCATTATTTGGTCTCCTTTGCCTTAGTCTGTTTCACGGCCCCGAACACCTTTGACTTAAAACCCCGGTCAATAAGCGGAGCAAAACAGTTCATTATTAGTATCGCGAACATGACGCCTTCGGGAAAGCCGCCTTTGAGCCTTATGAGCATCGTCAGTACACCGCAGCCTGCGCCAAATAAAATCTGACCTTTCTTTGCCGAAGGTGAAGTCACATAATCGGTAGCCATGAACCATGCGCCGAGCATCATTCCGCCGCTTAAGAGGTGGACAATCGGGTCACCCGTAAAAAGGGCCCCTTTTCCTCCGAGCACCCATGCCATCAAAGCAGCAGTACCCAGAAAAGATACTGGTATATGCCAGGTTATATATCTTTTTGCAAGCAGGAACAGTCCGCCTATAAGGATGGCTATAGCGGATACCTCACCTAATGAGCCGGCCCTGTTTCCAATAAGGAGATGCGTATAGAGGCTGATTTTGTCTCCAAAGACCTCCATCAGCTTTGCTACCCCCTCTTCCTTCAATATCCCGAGAGGAGTTGCTGTTGTCTTTGCATCCATCGCAAGAAAAGAGGCAGCAGGCTCTGTCCATATAGTCATCGCCTTGGGCCACGAAATAAGCGCAAAGGCCCTGCCTATCAGCGCAGGGTTGAAGACATTGAACCCCAGTCCGCCAAAGAGCTGCTTTGTGATCACAACAGCCACAAAAGAGGCCACTATCGGCACGTGGGCGGTAAAAGGAGAGAAAGACCAGAGGGAAGCAGGCATGTTCATGCCCAGCAGAAGCCCTGTAAGAAACGCGCTTCCATCACCGACAACTGTCTTTTTGTCAACTATCTTCATATAAAGGTGCTCAAATATTATTGAGCTGATAATGCATGAGGCAGTAACAAAAAGGGCCTTGAGGCCAAAGAACCAGGCCCCGGAAAGAAGCGCTGGCAGAAGGGCCAGGCTGACAGTCCACATAATGCGGCTTGTCGTTTCCTCACTTCTGACATGAGGGCTTACTGATACAATCAAATTTTGATCTTTTTTCGTTGCCTCCATCTCTATATCTCCTTAAGGCTTAACCATTGATTTCGCTAATCTAACAAGCTGCACTATAGGCCTCTTTGAAGGACATACATACGTGCATGAACCGCACTCAAAGCAGTCAAAGAGGTTATACTCCTTGGCCTCTTCATAAAAACCCCTTTCCGAAAGCACGCTCAGCATCGATGGTGTAAGCCCCATTGCACAGGCATCGATGCATCTGCCGCAACGTATACATGGACCGAATTCATCTGCATGGAACACATTTTTTTCCGGTATAACAAGAATTCCTGATGTCCCTTTTGTGACAGCAACATCAAGAGAGGAAAGCGCGAAACCCATCATCGGGCCGCCGGAAATAACCTTTCCCACACCATCCTTAAACCCGCCGCATTCCTCGATCAGATCAGAAATCTTTGTGCCGATTCTGACCATAAGATTTTTCGGCTCTGCTATTCCTTCACCTGTAACAGTAACTACCCTTTCAATCAGAGGTTTGCCAAATCTTGCAGCCTCATAGATTGCCAGGGCAGTACCTACATTCTGGACAACAACCCCAACATCCATCGGGAGTGCGCGGGGTGGGACCTCTCGTCCGAGTATCGCCTTTATAAGCATCTTCTCAGCTCCCTGAGGATATTTCACCTCCAGGGCCAGCACCTCTATGCCTGCTGCACCTGCTGCAGCTTCTTTCATCTTTGCTATCGCATCCGGCTTGTTATTTTCTATGCCAACATATCCTTTTTGCACTCCGAGGATCTTCATCAAAATCTTGAGGCCCTCGATCACTTCCTTCGGCCTTTCGACCATCAGCCGGTAATCCGCAGTAAGATACGGCTCACATTCCGCCCCGTTAATAAGCACCGCATCTATCTGTTTTTCTTTAGGGGGGGAGAGTTTAACGACCGTAGGGAATGTTGCTCCGCCCATTCCAACAATGCCTGCTGCCTTTACTTTTTCCTTAAGCTCTTCCGGCGGGAGACTCATATAATCAGGATTGTCTTTAAGCGGCGTCCATTCATCTTTGCCATCATTTTCAATGACTACGGAATTGACCATCCTTCCCATTGCATTAGGGAATTCACCCATTGCAACAACCTTCCCTGAGACAGAGGCATGTACTGGAGATGAAACAAAACCAGCAGGCTCCCCTACCACCTCACCTTTCTTGACTTCCTGTCCGATGGAAACAACTGGTTTACAGGGGGCTCCGATATGCTGACTTAGAGGAATGACCGCTATCTTCGGCGGCGTTGCTGTAACAATAGGACTGTTTGCTGCCAATATCTTTTTGTCAGGCGGATGTATGCCGCCTTTAAACGTTGCTAGACCCATATGAAGATTTCCTCCTTGGGATTATGGAAGACCTAAAAAGGCCGTTATTTAATACCATGCCCTAACTTAATAAGTCAAGCCTAGCCTTCCAGAATCCACCACCAAACCACAGAGAGCACAGAGGAGTTCGTTAATTTTAAAAGACAAAACATCAAAATTCTATTTATACTCTATGCGCACTCTTTTAGTGAAAGCTGTGTATTTTGTTCTTTGCTGCAATTTATTGAGCACACAGAAAAATTCTCTGTGTGCTCTGTGGTTTGCTTTTTTAAGGAATTATTTATTATCGCCCGGCGTGTTTATCTTGTGTGCCAGACACCCTGCTCCGAAGCCGTTATCAATATTCATGACAGCTATGCCTGGGACACAGGAATTGAGCATCGCAAAAAGTGCGGTCAGACCACCAAGGCTGGTCCCATAGCCAATTGACGTCGGCACAGCGATAATCGGCCTGTCCGTCATGCCTCCCACAACAGAAGGCAGCGCGCCCTCCATGCCCGCAACCACAACTATAACACGCGCCTCCTGCATTGCTGCAGAGTTGTCCATAAGCCGGTGAAGACCTGCAACCCCCACATCATATACAGTCGTTACCTTGCTGCCCAGAAAGGCTGCTGTAACAGCAGCCTCTTCAGCCACAGGGATGTCCGAGGTGCCTGCAGTCAGGACAAGAACATTTCCTGTTTTTTTCTTCTCCTCTGCAACTGCTATGATGCCTGAGTCAGGATAAAAAACAGCCCCTTTGATTCTGAGTGAATTATATATATTTTTTGAGGCCTTTGTTATGAGAAACGACCCGTTTTTTTTGTGCATCGCCCTTGCGATAATCAATACCTGTTCATCTGTCTTGCCGGAGGCAAAGATGACCTCAGGCACGCCCTGCCTCAGATGCCTGTGATGGTCCACCTTTGCAAAGGAGATATCTTCATAGGGCAGATGTTTTAAGCTTTTAACAGCATCCTCGACTGAGATACTGCCGTCTTTTACAGAGGCGAACAGATTTTTCAGCTTTTTACTGTCCATGTGAATATTAAAAACATCAGAATTCTGATCTCAGCGTACGGTTCATAAGATTGCTGACAGCATCTGCAGGCGGTTTTTCATTATAGATAACATCGTGGATCTGCTCAATAATAGGCATTTCAACTCCCTGCTTCCTCGACAATTCAAAAGCAGATAAGGCTGTTGCAACGCCTTCTGCCACACTCCTTGTGGATGAAAGGATCTCAGTAAGCTTCATCCCATGTCCAAGCTTCACCCCAACAGAGTAATTTCGCGAAAGAGGGCCGGTGCATGTCAGGACAAGGTCGCCAAGCCCGCTCAGGCCGGAAAATGTCCTCACGTCAGCTCCCAGCGATACACCCAACCTCATAATCTCAGCAATTCCCCTTGTTATCAGGGCAGCCCTTGCGCTATGACCCAGGCCCAGGCCATCAGATATGCCGGAGGCTATGGCTATAACATTCTTCAGCGCTCCTCCAAGCTCTACGCCAATCACATCCGTATGCGTGTATACCCTGAAATAATGCGTGTTGAATATCTCCTGAAGAATCAGTCCTGCATCAGGGTCTTCGGTTGCCAGTGTTACAGCTGTCGGAAGCTTGCTGATAACTTCTTTGGCAAAACTCGGGCCTGAGAGGACAGCTACCTGATGTCCTGTTATCTGCTTCAGGATCGACGAGACGGTCATCAGCGTTCCCTGTTCAATGCCCTTTGACGCACTGATGATAACAGCGTTCTCAGGGATATACTTTAGCGCCTCCTTAAACACAGCACGTGTAAACTGGGTAGGTACTACATTGAGGACATACCGGGATTTTTTTACAGCCTTTTCAATATCAGACGTTACTTTCAGGTTGGCAGGCAGTTTAACATCAGGCAGATATACATTGTTGATACCGGTATCATAAATCGTTTCAACCAGGTCCTTTTCAAAGGCCCAGAGGGAGACATCATATTCCTTCTCAGCCAAAAGGCATGCAAGCGTAGTGCCCCAGCTCCCAGCCCCAATGACAGCTATATAGCTCATTTATCTTTCTTCATGGTTTATATTTATGGAACTTTAGTATATAGCAAATTAAGCAAAATATACAGGGCGGACTAATGTCACCGCCTACTCCACATCCTATTTATTGGTCTTGCCTTTAGTTATCGTCTTTTCGACCTTGGCCCAGGTGTCCTTCAAAGTGACAATACGGTTAAATACCAGCTCTAAGGCAGAAGAATCTTGATCAATACAGAAATAGCCAAGCCTCTCAAACTGGTAACGGCTCCCTGGCTCTGCACCTGCAAGTCCAGGCTCGACAAAACAGTTTTTCAGGACCTCAAGGGAGTCAGGATTAATGTCTGTCTTGAAATCTCCGCTCTCTTCCCCTGGGGTGGCTTTTGCAAAAAGATAATCATATAGCCTCACCTCTGCCTTGAGCGCATGGCCGGCAGATACCCAATGCAGCGTTGCCTTGACCTTGCGGCCGTCAGGAGCATCGCCGCCGCGGGTTGCAGGGTCATAGGTGCAGCGGAGTTCAACAACCTCGCCTGTCTTTTCATCCTTCACCACACCTACGCAGGTAATGAAATAGGCATAACGCAGCCTCACCTCACGGCCCGGGGCCAGACGGAAGAATTGTTTTGGCGGGTCTTCGCGAAAATCATCCTGTTCTATATAAAGCACCCTTGAAAAGGGGACCTTCCGGCTGCCCATGCCAGGGTCTTCAGGGTTATTGACAGCCTCCAGTTCCTCTGCCTGTCCCTCAGGATAGTTTTCTATAACTACCCGAAGCGGCCGCAAAACAGCCATAACACGAGGCGCGCTCTTGTTGAGGTCCTCACGTATACAGTACTCAAGCAGCGGCATTTCAACCGTGCTGTCTCTCTTTGCAACACCGATGCGTTCGCAGAAGCTCCTGATCGAACCCGGCGTATACCCCCTTCTCCTGAACCCTGCGATAGTAGGCATTCTCGGATCATCCCATCCGCTGACATGGCCTTCCCCTACAAGCTGGATGAGCTTCCTCTTGCTCAATACAGTATGGCTTAGGTTTAAACGGGCAAATTCGATCTGCTGCGGATGATGGACCCCGAGCTGATCGAGGAACCAGTCATACAAAGGCCGATGGTCCTCAAACTCAAGGGTGCAAATCGAATGGGTTATCCTCTCCATAGAATCTGAAAAGCAGTGCGCAAAGTCATACATCGGATAGATGCACCATTTGTCTCCTGTCCGGTGATGGCGTGCCCGCATGATCCTGTAGATTACCGGGTCACGCATATTGATGTTGCCTGAGGACATGTCGATCTTTGCCCTGAGAGTTCTGAAGCCATCAGGAAACTCTCCTGCCCTCATACGTCCAAACAGATCAAGATTTTCCTGAGCATTACGGTTGCGATATGGGCTATCTTTGCCGGGCGCAGTCAACGTCCCCCTGTATTCTCTCATCTCATCAGGTGTCAGATCACAGACATAGGCCTTGCCTGTTTTTATCAGTTCGACAGCATACTTGTAGAGCTGCTCGAAATAGTCCGAAGCATAGAACATCCTGTCTTCCCAGTCAAAGCCGAGCCAGCGCACATCCTCCTTTATTGAATCCACATATTCGACCTCTTCCTTGCTGGGGTTGGTATCGTCAAAACGGAGGTTACATAAACCGCCAAACTCCTTGGCAACGCCAAAGTTAAGGCAGATCGATTTGGCATGGCCTATATGGAGATAGCCGTTGGGCTCCGGAGGAAAGCGCGTATGCACCCTGCTTTCGTATTTATTGTTCCTGATGTCTTCCGCGATGATCTCGCGGATGAAATCAGAAGATTTCTGGATTTCAGGATTGTTCATCTGCTTTGTTCCTTCCTCTTTGGAGTCATGTTTCTTCTTAAAGCGTTCCCTTACTTCCCTTACTGGACAGGTATAATTTTACCACATCCTCACGAGATTCTGAGAGGGAAAGATTCAGACTCTAATTCGCGGTAATTCCTCCCGATACAATGAAGGCCATCACCGTGCCGCTTTCAGCCTGCAGAGGGGTGATCTGCTCTTTCGGGACGATGATGAGGTTCCCCGCGAAGTTATATGATTGGGGAAGATAGACAGCGACTTTGCCGGTCAGGCCGAGAACGTCCAGACTTTCCCTTGTCGCAAAGCCGACAACCTGAACAGAGTTGTCAGGAGCAAGCGAGACTAGCACAGGCTTGTTAAAGCTCTTTTTCTCTCCGACAAAAGCGCCTATCAGGTCCTTGATCGAGGTGTAAATCATTTTTACAAGCGGCAGCTGGCTAAGTGTTTTTTCTGCTGCCCGTATAAGCCGCTTTGTCACGAAATTCGAGGCCATAAACCCGATCATGGTAACTGTGATGATCGTGACTATAAATCCCACACCAGGTATTTTAAATCCGAAGATCCTGTCGATCTTTATAAAAACAATGTAAAGCACATAGATCGTGACAACGATCGGCACTAAAAACAGAAGCCCTTCGAAGAAATATCTCGTCAGCTTTTTCATGGAACACTCCTCTTTATTCAGAATTTTTTATGTCGGAATTTGTATTGGTTATTGTACTTGTTTCCCTCATTCCTACCTACGTGTCCGATCTATATATAATTATCATAACGTATTGTTGTCTCCTGTCTATTCATGTTGCCGCAATCGTGGAATAAATCGCGGCACCTCCCTACAGTACCTCTCATATGCCTCTCCAAAGCGCTTTCTGAGTTCATGTTCTTCGAGCAGGACTATAAGATATATTACGGGGATGTAGAGAATAAACACTATGTAAACTGCAAGATAGTTAACTATCAGCGCAATGCCTGCAAGTCCAAACCCGATCTCAATATAGCGTGGATTGCGTACATAACTGTATATCCCCTCTGTGAGCAGTTTTCCCGGCTGGCCTTCCTTCGAAATCTCCGGTATTCCTATCAGCATGGAGATCGTCAGGTGTCGCATGCGAAGTATGCCAAGATAGATGCCCACTGCTAATAAAAAGACTGCAATTACAACTAATGATAACCTAACTTCAAAATGAATACTAAGCAGAGGTCTGCGAAAATAGTATAAGACCGCACCCATGGCCACCAGAATTGGAATTACTGCCAGATAGGTTGCAGCCGCTCCCAGCCTGCGCCAGAAGAAGGCAAGAGGATGAATCAGAAACCACAAAAATATGGCCGGAGGAACACAGACAACGGTCATTAATGCGATATAGTAAACTGTTGTTTCCAGAACTTTTGAGTTCATTAATATTTATCCTGAAACGGCAATTTAACCACAGAGTTCACAGAGATTATAGATACAATAAGAACTCAGAGTTTTCTATCTCACCTTAGTTATTACTCTGTGCTCTGTTTTTTGTTTAATACGCAAGGTATTTTCTCAGTGCTCTCTGTGGTTAATTCTTTTTAAATTTATATTAGGTGGACTTCTTTAGTCTCTGAAACTCGCTGAGGGACCTCGATACGCAGTCTTCTATGGCAACGCCTCTGAAGTAGTTGCCGGCAAGAAATAGTGGTTTGCCTGCAAGCAGGCGGTCGACTTTGGCGATGATTTCAGGATGGCCGATTCTCAGGGATGGGATATAATTTTCTTTTTCAGCGATGAATTCCAACTGGATGACCCGCAGCCCAAGCACCCTGGCTATCCTCTCAAGCTTTGCTTTATGCGTCAGCAACCCCGGTTTGAAATGAAAGGTGAACCCCCGGTAATGCTCGTGCGGCACTGTATCTCTGGAGACAACGGAATAGAATATGTCATTTGCCGGTATGAGACCGGAGACAGGACTGAGATTAACAGCCTCCTTTTTGATCGCCACCCCTACTGAATCTACTGTCGCTGTCTTTATCTGTGCCAGAAGCCCGGAGACTTCAGGAAAATCGTTTTTGAGAAGCTCAGCTGCAGTTGATACTGGAGAAGCCAGTGCGAGACGGGAAGATTCAAAACTGCCGCCGGAGGTAGCGACTGAAAAAATATTGCCGTCAAATGAAATCTTTTCAACTGTCAGGCCGGTTTTAATTCCGATGTTCGCCTGCGAGGCTATCGCGTCTGTGGCTGTCTGCATGCCGCCCTTAAAGGTATATTGTTTGATTATATCTTTTCGTCTCTCTCGCTTTTGAAGAAGCATATCTGCCGGAAAATCATCGGCCTCCTGACATATGATCGCGCTGAAGGCAGGCCTGAAGACCCTCTCGAAATTTTTTCTGCCCATGATCTTTGAATAATATGACTCAATGCTCCGGCCTTTTTTCCTTAGGGTAAAGATATGGGGGACTGAAAAGAGCAGCTCTGCCAGGTCAAGCTGGGAAAGAATAGATTTTGTACTGTTATCGACCAGCATCTTAAATGAAACCTTCGCGCGTCTTATGATGCTGTCAAGGACATGGCAATCTTCCAGAAGGCCTAAAAAGTTTCCATAAGAATTATAGCCTGTGTGGGCGCCCAGTTCGAGCCAGAAATCCCCGGCCTCTCCGCCAAACCTGTGGGAGTGAAAGGTGCCTCCAACCCTCTCAGCCTTCTCGATCACCAAGGTCTTCAGCCCTTCTTTAGCGCAGTAATGCGCCAGAGACAATCCGCTTATCCCGGCTCCTATTATGATTATGTCCTGCTTATCCATTAAAAGTATCTTTTCCCCTTTTGGTGTCTCTCCAGACACAAGTCTCTATAAAACTTATAGCACATAATATCCATGATTAAAACGGGAATTATTAAGGGCCTCAAAATAGTATTCCTTTAAAGTAACGCCCCCTTCCCCCTCTTAACCTAAAAGGGGGTACAGCTCCTCCCCTTAAGATAAGGGGAGGCTAGGTGGGGTTATGCTGGAGAATTGATCATCATCTCATTGTTGCGCGCAGACTATTACGAGACAGTTAATATTAAAAGTCAGGCGAGAAATTAGCCACACGAAAACTCAGGCATCTCCAATCATCTTGATCGCTTTTTCGAGCCTTGCCAGCACCTTTTCCTTCCCAAGGACCTCAAGAACTTCATAGATACCCGGGCTTTCAGTCCCTCCTGTCACGGCAACACGCACTGGCTGGGCAAGGGCGCCCAGCTTGATACCATGTTTTTCTACTATCGACTTGAAGAGGTTTTCAATTTCAGGCTTTGAAAATTCTGTAGTGGAAGAGATGCCATCTTTGAGTTCCTTAAGAAGTTCCACGCTTTTTTCATTGAGGAACTTCTCCTTTGCTTTGTCGTTGTAAACAACGTCTTCGGAGATATAGTATCTCAGGGAAGCGGCAAGCTCAACAAGCGTCTTGGCCCGTTCCTGCAAAGTATGGACAGCCTTTGCAAGCCAGGCAGCATCCAGGACCTGATCTTCTCTTATGATCTGCTCCTTAATAAGAAAAGGCCTGACCAGCTCCGCAAGCTTTTCAGGGGAAGAACTCATGATATACTGGCTGTTCATCCAGAGCAGTTTCTCGGGGTTAAATACTGCAGCAGCCTTTCCAACATGCTCAAAGGAAAAATGCCTGATCAGTTCGTCTCGGGTAAAGACCTCCTGGTCTCCGTATGACCAGCCCAGCCTGACCAGATAATTCACGAGAGCCTCAGGCAGATAGCCCATCTCATAATACGCCATAACAGAGGTCGCGCCATGTCTCTTGGAAAGTCTGGTCTTGTCTGCCCCTAAAATCATCGGCAGATGGGCGAACTTGGGTTCAGCATATCCAAAGGCCTGATAGAGCTGCATCTGTTTTGGTGTGTTGTTGAGGTGGTCATCTCCGCGGATGATATGTGTAATACGCATGTCGACATCATCGACGACAACTGTAAGGTTATAGGTAGGCGTCCCGTCTGAACGAAGGATGATAAGATCATCGAGCTGCTCGTTTTCAAAGACAACCTTGCCTCGCATAAGATCATCGACAACTGTCCTGCCTTCCTGTGGCATCCTGAATCTTACTGAAGGGGCAATGCCCGGCACAGGCTCTTTCAGGCCTCTGCACCTTCCGTCGTATTTAAGAGGTTTGCCCTCTATCATCGCCTTTTTCCGCCTGACCTCAAGTTCTTCGGCAGAGCAGTAGCAGTAATATGCCTTACCCTCTTTCAGTAGTTTATCGGCATAATCCCGATAGACATCAAACCTGTCGGTCTGACGGAAAGGCCCCTCATCCCAGTCGAGGCCGAGCCATTTCATACCCTCTATAATTGCATCGATATATTCATCTGTGGAGCGGGTCCTGTCAGTGTCCTCTATCCTCAGGATGAACCTGCCTTTAGTATTCCTTGCGTAAAGCCAGTTAAAAAGCGCTGTCCTTGCCCCTCCGATATGAAGAAAACCCGTAGGACTCGGTGCAAACCTCACTCTTATCTCTTCAGTCAAAATAACCTCCGCACACTAAAATTTCCCTTTTACTATAACAAGTCTCAGGAACTTTTTTGTACTGCCGGTTACACGGAACCTGTCATCTGCCCTGTAACCAGCCACCCAGATGATGTCATCGCCTGAAAAAACAAGGGGTATACTGTCTCTTTCGTCCCTCGGCACCTTTTCATCAACAAAAAAGTCCTGAAGCTTCTTCCTCTTCCCAAAACCATAAGGGAAAAAACAATCCCCCTGATTTCGCGGCCTTATCTTAAGCGGAAAATTCATGCAGGCTGCATCCAGCAGGACTGATTTTTTCCCGTCTCCAAAATCCTCAGCCTCTTCCTCAAAAGATGCCTTGATGACTACTCCGGAGCCAACAATAGCAACCTCTCCCGGCACATTTATTTCATAGGACGCAATCTTTCGTGGTTCCTCGGATGTTATCACAAGAAGGGAATAATCTTTTATCACTCTTATGCCCCTGGGCAGATATATCCTGTCTCCTGATATTCCTTGTTTGACAAGACGGATAATCTCCTCGATATGGATAAAGCTGATTCCCCTCAGCCCCTCTGTTTCATCGAGCGCGCGTCTGAGCACACGCCTCAATATCACGATGTCCATCGACTCCATTGGAGTGAGAAAGAGTTCTATCCTTGTGCCGGACTTTCTGCTGATCATCTTCATAAGCGTCTTTGTGACTATAATGCCCAAATAGCGCTCTTCTTCCTGAAGTATTGAAACTGTCCTGGTCACTGACTGGATAAGACTAGGGTTTATCTTTTTGAGCTCAGGCATGATCATCAGCCTGAATTTGTTCCTGAAGTAGTCTGTCTGCAGATTAGAAGAATCAGTAACATAGCTGAGATTTTCGCGTTCGAGAAAATCCTCTATATCTCTTCGCTCAATCTCAAGGAGCGGCCTGATGATAGGGCCTCGCTTTGCAGGCATGCCCGAAAGTCCGGAAGCCCCGGCTCCCCGGATAAGCCTCATAAAAATGGTCTCTGCCTGGTCATCGGCATTATGCGCAAGTGCCACCTTCTCAGCCCTGATCTCCATGGCCGTATCATAAAAAGTCTTGTATCTTAAATCCCTAGCAGCTTCCTGCTTGTTGATGCCGTGTTCTTTAACGTACCCCTTAACATCAACAGACTTGACGCTGAAGTCCACCCTCATCTCATCACAGATCTCCCTGCAGTGAGCTATTTCAGCTGGAATTTCATCCGGTCTCAGATTATGATTAACGTAAATAGCGTGAATAGTCAGATTATAATCATCTTTGATCCTGTTAAAAACAGCAAGGAGACAGACAGAGTCCGGGCCTCCGGAAAGCCCGACAAGGACCCTCTCCCCTCCTTTAAGCATGGAGTGTTTTCTGATTGTATCTGTTGCCTGAACAATAAGATCAATGTTTCCCAAGACTGTTTAACTCCTGACCATTTAATAGCTTGTAGCCTTCCTAGTATATTATTATAGAGATGTTACATACAAGCAATGAAGATTGGCAGGATCATGACATATGCAAGGAAATCATACAAGTGACGACAAAAAAACAGCCACCAAAAAAAGGAAAAGAAAAGTCTGCCCAAAATAAAGAGCAGAAACCGCCGAAGCCGTCATGATGCCTATGGAGACAAGATTCCGATTTGCGCAAACACAGGCTGCGCCTTGAGAAAAAAGGCGAAATGCTATGGGTTCGAGGGGTGTCCGGGATTTCAAGCTAAATGAACTGCGGGGTTATATAACAGCCAAAATGCCAGGATTATCTTATCATGAAGTATTCTGCATTGCTCTGTTTGTCATACTTACAAAATATATGTTTCCAATACATAAAAAAGAGGGGCCTCATTTTCTCTGAGGCCCCTCTTTAAGCCATCTCTTTTTTTATGCTGTTTTGCTCAGCCTTCCTTTTTCTCCTCTGCATCCTTTGAGGCCTCATCCTTCTTTGCCTCCTTTTTCTTCCTGCCAGTAAGGTATGACTCGCTCGGCCTCCACCCAAAGGATGCGCCTCCATGCGCCAGTTCCATCACTCCGCCTCCTGCCTTCTGTGCTACCAGCTTTACCAGCATCGCTATCCCTATGAAGGGCAGAAACGCTGCATACATAAGCCCAAGCACTGGCCCTGCCACGATGATGGCTGCTGCAGGCATCCTGTAATATGCCTTCTTAACATCCCCAGGCAGTGTCCCTTCATCCCTGATGTCGATCCTTTCTCCGTTTGTAAGGTTCCAGTATGTCCCTTTTCCTACCCTGTCTCCTCCGTTATGTTTTAACATTGTCCTGTCCTCCTTTTTCCTTTTTCTTTTCTTGATTAAAGCTTATCGCAATGCTGCAGGTCTGACAATCGGAAGTAGTTCTTAGTCAAATGGGAATATTATCCTATTGGGAGGGAAAACATCGTTTATTTGGAGGGATATCAGACAGAAACAGCTACTGAAGAATATGCCCTTCTTCTGGAGGGAAATTCAGATTCAATACCTGACCAGGCTTCCCCGGGACCCCGAGATCATTCCCGTCAAACTTCAGCGAGATCCCGCCTGCATTACCTATCTTCAGCACAGCCGTATCTGAAAAACTCCAGTCTTTTGACATCCCTGACCTGAGGAGCGCCTCTTCAAGCTTTCCATTTTCATATCTTATCTGGACCCAAACAGTATCACTTGCAATTATAATAAGACTGTGTTCCTTCTTTTCCTCAGGCGCCTGCCCGGTAGCACTCAGCCCGGGCGCACTCAGTCCGCTTTCCAAAGCGCCGTTATCTTTGGAGGGACTTATAGATACTGCGCCGGCATCAAGAGGGGCAGGCTGTACAGGTTTTATTTCAGTCCCGGAAATCCTGCTATTTTCAGCAGACAGGTCGCTGGCTTTGTTTTTCGATGTATACAAGTAAACAACAAAAATTAGTAATCCAGCCAGAAAAGCCAATGAAACATAGATATAGCCCGGGACTTTCCGCCTGGAAGAAGATACAGGGATTATGGTTGAAGGCTTTGGAGAGGAGAGATGGGATGTAAAATTTGCTATTACAGGCTCTGCGTCAACATCAAGATATTTTGCATAACAACGGATATAGCCGATCGTATAAACTGCCACCGGCAGTCTTTCAAAGATGTCGTTTTCGATAGCTAAAAGATATTCTGAACCGATTTTGAGGATGTCCGAAGCTTCCTTGATGTCGATCCCTAATTCTTCGCGCTTTTTTTTAAATATCTCTCCAGCCAACCTCATTCTCCAAAATATTTTCTTTCAGAGCTTCTCTATTATTCTCAAAATGTTGATTATATGCAAGCCTTCATAACATTTTTGGGCTGCAAGGCATATTTAAAACCATTTTCGCGCAAAGACGCAAAAGAAGAATAAACCTAAATAAAGCACTTAACCACAGAATTCGCAGTGAACGCAGAGGAAACTCAAGGAGTTCGGAATAAAACCGGGCTCACCGTAATGGATTACGTTACTATTGCAAGTCTTTGTTTTTCTTTGCGAACTTTGCGTCTTTGTACGTAACATTCCTGATGCTGGTTTTCAATAAATCAGAGTGTTTTTTCGTAAATCCTGTATTTTTTATAAAGTCTGCCGTCCGCCATTTCAATAATCCTCTGGATCGGAATGTTATCCTCAAGGACCCAGGAAAACTCGATCCTCTCATAGCCCCTTTTTTTGATCTCTTTGAACACTTCATCTTATGAGCAAGGCCTCCACTCCCTTGTTCCTGTACTCACGTTTTATGCCAAGCAGAAGGAGCCTGAGTCCGGTAATCTTTCTGGCATAATACAGGGCCTTTATCATGCTCAAAGGAGTAAGCCTGCCATGCATATGCCTGAGGACAGAATTAAAATCCGGCACCATCCCCATAAAACCAATCGGCTTGCCCATGTCCTCAGCTATTAATGTCAGTTCAGGCACCACGATCTGTTTCAGTCTTTCACCGAGACAGTAGAGTTCAGCATCAGTAAGCGGGATAAAACCCCAGTTCTTCTCCCAGGCGGAATTATATATCTCCTTGAATACCAGCATCTCTTCATGAAATTTCTTTTTAACTATGGGCCTCACGCTTATGCCGCGCCTTTCGGCAATTGCCGCGACCCTCGCAACCTTTTCCGGAGGAGATTCCTGAACATCATATATATATGCGTAGAGGTCCTTGATCTTCTGCAAGCCATACTGTTCCATAAGGTCGCAATAATACAACGGGTTATAAGGGGTCATCAGCATAGGAGGGGTATCAAAGCCTTCGATAAGGAAACCGCACTCTTCATTGGTCGAGAAGTTCATCGGTCCCCGCATTATGTCCATCCCCTTCATCTTCAAATCCTGCGCTGCTGCATCGAGCAGTCTCCCCGATACATCAGGATCATTGATCGATTCAAAAAAGCCGAAAAAACCCGCTTTCTCATTATGAAATTCTCTATGCCTCTCATTTATGATCGAGGCTATCCTGCCGATAGTCTTTCCGCTTATCCTCTGCGACAAAATACTTAGCTTCGGCATGCTGGAAAAAGGGGTTCTTCTCAGTCAACTGCTCCCTGACTTCTCTTTTTAATGTTGGAACGTAAAGGGGGTCTTTTGCGTATAGGGAATATGGGAAGTCTATAAACTTTTTAAGTTCTTTTTTTGTCTTAACTTCCAGTATTTCCAATTTTTCTGCTTATCAGATTATCAGCTTATTAGGCCCAGCGCCCTGCCTGTTTTTTCAAAGGCTGCAAGGACCTGGTCCAGTTGCTCCTCTGTATGGGTAGCCATATAGCTTGTCCGTATCAGAGCCTTGCCTTCGGGCACAGCAGGGCTTACCGCAACATTAGCGAATATCCCTTCTTCCTGGAGCATAAGAGTCATCTTAAAGGCTGTTTCGTTATCTCCGACAAGAACAGGTATGATAGGAGTTTCGCTAGGGCCGACCTTGAAGCCGAGGTCCTTTAAGCCCTGGAGCATCTTTCTGGTATTCTTCCAGAGCCTTTCTATCCTTTCAGGCTCATTATCGATGATATCGAGGGCGACACTCACGGCAGCTACTGAAGCAGGAGGAGGGCTTGCACTGAATATCAAAGCGCGTGCAAAGTGCTTTATGTAATGCACAACTTTCTCGGAGCCTGCGATAAAGCCGCCAATCGAGGCCAGGGATTTGCTGTACGTGCCCATTATGATATCAACCTCGTCTTCAAGTCCGAAATGTTCCGCAGTCCCTCTTCCAGTCTTACCGAGCACGCCTATTCCATGGGCATCGTCGACCATCAACCTTGCGCCATAGGCCTTTGCAAGCTCAACCACTTTCGGCAGGTTAACGATATCCCCTTCCATGCTGAATACTCCGTCCACAATGATAAGCTTACCACGCTCTGAGTTCTGCTGCAGGACCCTCTCAAGGTCCGCCATATCATTATGCCTGAATTTTTTCACCTCGCCGTAAGACAGCCTGCAGCCGTCAATAATACTCGCATGGTCCATCTTATCGATAATAATGACATCATCTTTTCCGACCAGGGCTGATATCACTCCCAGATTGACCTGAAATCCGGTGGAAAAGATAAGCGCAGCTTCCTTGCGGATAAAGCGTGCGAGCTTCTCTTCAAGCTTGACGTGGATATCCAGCGTGCCGTTGAGAAACCTTGAGCCTGCGCAGCCTGAGCCGTACTTTTTTATGGCCTCTATCGCAGCCTCTTTGACATCAGGATGGTTCGTAAGGCCGAGATAGTTATTTGAACCCACCATGATCATACGGCGTCCGTTCAATATGACTTCAGGGTCCTGCGCGCTTTCGATGACTCTGAAAAACGGATAAATACCCGCAGACATCAGCTCTTTAGCCTTGGTGAATTTATTGCACTTCTCAAAGATATCAGTTGTTTTTTTTACAGCCATTTGTGAATCCTGTACCAGTCCGCTGTCCATTTTATTCCTTCCTTTAATGTCACCCTTGGAGTAAATCCTAATTCATTTTCCGCCTTTTTTGAATTACATGTCCAATGGCTATGCTTTATCTCCCTGAGCTTATCAAGGTTTATTATAGTTGAGCCGCCCGCAAGCTTCTCGCTGATATTCGCAATAAGCTTCATTACAAAAGCCGGGATTTTCATCCTCATCGCCCTCGTGTCCATCACCTGCATTATCTCATTTACAATGTCTTCGTTTGAGTAAATGCTGCCATCCGATAAGAAATATGTTTTGCCTTCTGCCTCGTGCGACTCAGCTGCCATAATCAATCCACGGACAAGATCATCCACATACACAAGAGAATAATAACATTTTCCCCAGTAAGGATAAAAGCCTCTCCTGACCATTTTGAAAAACAGGAAAAAATCCCTGTCCCTGGGACCGTATACAGCAGGGGGCCGTATAATAGACACCGGCATCCGGTCTTTATACGCGAGAGTTGCCAGTTCGCCTTTGAGCTTTGAGGCGCCATACACTGAAACAGGCCTTGGGTCTGCGGTTTCATCAAGGGGCATCCCGTCGCGGCTTGGCCCTGCAGCAGCAAGGCTGCTCATATAAAGAAAACGTTTTACACTCTGCGCATTCTGAGACAGGCAGCCCAGAAGATTCTCCGTCCCATTGGCATTGGCCGCAAAAAAGTCTTCTTCTTTTTTGGCCTTTGTCAGTCCGGCGAGATGAAATACATAACTGAAATTTACAGGCAATTGCCGCAGGGAGTCTTTATCTGTGCAATCACCATAGGCAATATCGACATCAAGCTCTTCCAGGCAACGAAGATCAGAAGTCTTTCTTGCAAGGCAGGTTACCTTATAGTCCCGCTTCACAAGCTCTTTTACAAGGTGGCTTCCAATAAAACCCGTTGCGCCTGTAACCAGGGCTCTCATCTTATGAGCCTCTTGCAAAACTACCTTAACCACAGAGAACACAGAAAAAGAACAATGAGAGCACAGAACAACTTGTTGATTTTAAATACTTTTAAAAATCTCTGTGTTCTCAATAATACCTCTGGGATCTCTGTTGGTGAGACTTCTGCAATTGCCTCTGGAGTTTACAGACTTATGCACTGCTGCACTACCTTGTTTAACTCATCCAGTGTAAATGGTTTTTTTAAAATGCATATGCCTTTATTCCTGAATTCTTCTTCGATTTCAGACGTAATAAATGCCGAACAGACAACCAACTTGGGTTTCAGGGTCAAATTGGCAATTTTATCAAACAGTTCCCTGCCATTTCCATCAGGCATCCTTAAGTCCGCAAACAATATATCGACCTTTTCTCTGTTGAGCTTTTCATAAGCTTCAGAAATATTTGACGCTGTAATTACCTCATGACCGCTTTTTTTTAGCGCCCTGTCCAGAAACCATCTTACAAGCTGTTCATCATCTACAACAAGTATCTTCATTGCAGAACTAATCCATCCTCCATTGACTCCATGAAAATTCCACCCGGCAAAGGCCCGCAGGGCTTCAAAAGACTGTCATTCCCGCAAGTGAAGCGCGTCGGGAATCGTTTTGTAAAGCCATCGGAAAGATTCCGGACAAGCCGGAATGACAAACAAATGGCAAAATACTAAGTTTATAAACAGACCCTATTTATACTTATTGGGCCCCGTAACTATGGAGTCCGGAAAGAAGCAGGTTCACTCCGAGATAGGTAAAAATCACCGCCATGAACCCCAGAACCGCAACAATGGCAACTTTTTTCCCTTTCCACCCGCGCATAAGACGGCTGTGCAGATAAAAAGCATAAAAGAACCATGTTATCAAAGACCACGTTTCCTTAGGGTCCCATGTCCAGTATTTCCCCCAGGCCTGGTCTGCCCATATCGCACCAAAGATCAGACCGCCAAGGGTAAATATAGGGAAACCGATGGCGATACTTTTATAGGTAATCTCATCCAGCATCTCATGCGAGATATTAAAGCTGACGATAATCTTTTTCAGTATCCCGCCGAATCTCCATATAAAAAAAGTAAAGGCCACGGCGATGAGCCAGCTGACTACCGCTACTGCTGAAGAACTGCTGAAGAAGGAAGCCTTAAACAGAAAGCTTTTTATAAATTCTTCCTGGCTCTTCACCGACATCTTGAAGGTAATGTAATCAAGCCCCATCGCTGAAAGAGTTATAATGAAAACGCTCAGCATTACTGTCCAGAAAATATATGCAGGCTCGCTCCTCTTCTCGGTCCTCACAATCAGATACATCAGGCCTGTGCTGAAGGAGATAGAGAACAGGGCATAAGAGGTAAAGCTCATCATGACGTGTGCAAGAAGCCAGTTGCTCTGGAGCGCAGGGACAAGAGGCTGGATATCCGTTGACATGCCTGAAATATCTATAAAGGCCAGGGCAAGAGCTGCGACAGGCGTTATGAATGCGCCAAAGGAACGGTTCTTGTATTTGAATTCTATTATCAGGTATGCAAGTATAAGACACCAGACAAAAAATATGAGTGACTCGTACAGGTTGGTCAAAGGGACTGCCCTGAGAATACCCATCTGACCGATATCACTGAATTCTTTCCACCTCATCCCAAGGGCGAGCGTCTGGGAAACAAAACCAGTGACAGTAATAGCTGTAGCGACTATTCCTATTGTGGTCTTTCTGAAGGCCAGATATGTAATATATGTCATCATTGCCAGTATGTAGGCTACAGTTGATAATCCGAAAAAGGTCGAACTGTCCATTTATTTTCCCCCTTTTTGACCGGCATTCATTATCCCGATCAATTTATCTATCTTCTGTTCAAAGGCAGCCTTATTTCTGTTTGCAGAGGCACCGATCACCACTTTTGCACTGCCTTTTTCTTCGGAAATGCTGACCCATATCCTTCTGTGACTCATAAAAAATGTCATGTACAATCCTATAGCCATGATAATACAACCCAGGTAAACGATTAATACGCCCGGGTCTTTCCTTACCTGCATGCCGGTATATTCAACTCCCCAGAAATCCAGAAATTCGACCTTATTTCCATCCTTTAACAACCATGTCTGGGGATATCTTTTTAAAATCCATCCCGAATCTCTGATCTTCCCTGATTCAGAGAACTCAACAAATATAGCCGGGTTAGACATATGCTCGGCATAGGTAAAAGGCCTGCCGGTCTGGTCAAACGAAAGCGCAGGGCTGAAATCAGCAACATGTCCTGTAACAGAAGTGCCGGGGATAGTAAAGCTGCCCCCTATCTTTGTATTTACCTGTTCGGGTTTCCCATTGGCAGAAGCAACTCTCAATACCAGAGTGCCGTTTTGCATCCCGTTGGGCACAGTACCGAAACTTGACTGGTAGAATGTTATCCCTTCGTAAGAAAGAGGGTCATTGACCGTAATAGACCTCTTCATATTACCTCCTTGCCGTCTTTTATCACGGTAAGCCAGCTTCTGTAGGCCTTCGGCATGTCGCTGCCCGGATAATATTCAACCTCAAAATTATCACATCGCAGATCAAAGCCAAGCGGTATCTTTGTTTCTCTGTCTTTATATGCAAAAGAGGAGACTTCTCCCTCCGGAAGGTTCAGGACAGCGTTATAGCCGAAGAAAACTCCTATAACTGCTCCTGCAAGAATAAGCAGGATGCTCAGATGCGTTATATATACGCCGAGCCTGGTGAAATTGCCTTTCTCAGCATACAACTGCGTCCCGTGTTCTCCGGAAGCTTCCAGAGGCTTAAACCCTATATTGTTCAGAGAAGAAATCGCAAGCTCTTTAATATGCGCAGCCTTGTTCTTCTGGGAAAAAGTCTTTTTAATAGACATCTTCTCGATATGCTCGACAGGCAGAGGACGGACCTTTTCCCTGACCAGCTTTAAAACCCTCGGGAGTCTGTCCAGAGAGCAGATTATCAGATTTGCCGCAAACAGAAGCAGAAGGGCAAGAAACCACCATGAATGGTACATGTCTGTAAATCCAAGCTTATCAAGCACTCCTAAAAAGCTGTGTGCAGCCTCATGCCCGAGCCCGAACATCTTCATAAGCAACTTCACGTTCTTCTCTGGCTCCACATTCTGCTCGATAACAGTTCCTACACTGGAGGTGAGCACTATGAGGAAAAAATTTACAACCGCCAGCTTGACAGAGGCAAAGATATCCCAGATTTTATCTATGATAGTTTTATTCTTTTGTTTTTCCATTCAATAACTCCTGTAAAATATGATTTATATACTAATATTTTTACTTTAAACAAAACAAGCAATTCATTTCTGTAATACCTTAGGCCTGTCTCTTCTGGAATTCACGATGCAAAGGAAACCAAAAGGCTCATTATAAGGATTAGATAACTGATGTACTGTGTTAGGGGATATATAAACTGTATCCATGAACTCCATTGTATGTTTTGTTCTCCCTGTCAGTACGGTCCCTTTCCCTTTAACGCATATCACCACATGCTCGTGTCTGTGCTGCTCAAGACTGCTGTTGCCTTTCGAAGAAATCTCGAAATATCTGACATGAAACTTGGTTGATTCCCCGTGCGCACCGATGAGGACCCTCCTGATAATATTCGACCAGTCAGCACCCTTGGGTTTGTATGGTTCATCTTTAACGCCTCTCCACCGAAAATCACCCTTATGTTTATAAAAAGCGTTTTTATTGGATCTTTTCGCAGAGGTTTGCTTTCCGCTTATCTCACACATGGAGGTTTCTGCTGCTTTTTTTTTCGGCATTGTCAAAACTCCTTTTCCCGGAATCAGTCAAAAACAATCAACGACTTCAGGGAGTTTTCAGCCTTTGCTGTTAACCGAAACGCCTCACCTGCATCTTCGACAGGGAACCTGTGTGTCACCAGTTTTCCTGCTGAGACAATCCCTTTTTCTATAAGTTTGCAGGCTTCCCTGGTATCATCAGGCCCGCAGGAATAGCTCGTAATTATATTTATGTCATTGAAATAGAGCCAGTTAGGGTCCAGGATAAGCCTTTCCCCTGGTTTTGCAGGCGTAAAGAAAAGCGCCTGACCTCCTGGTCTTACACAGCTCAAACCCTGTCTCATCGCATCAGCACTGTTGGGGCCTACGATCACCAGTTCAGCCATATCCCCTGCTGTAATACTTTGCAGCTCTTCCCTGACGTCCCTGGCTGCAACATCAATAACATTATCTGCCCCGAACTCAAGGGCCTTGTCAAGCCTGAACTTTACCATATCAGCGCCGATTACCCTTCCTGCGCCATATGCCCTTGCCAGCAGCAAATTGATCATTCCCATAACACCCAGACCTATAACAAGTACAGTATCACCCTGTCGTATTTTTGCCCTTCTTATTCCCTTTACGGCGCAGGCGGTCGGCTCTATGAGCGTAGCGTCTTCGAAACTGAGAGATTCAGGAAGCACGAATGTGTCATTTTCAAGGTTTATCGTCTGAATCAGGATATATTCCGAAACTCCGCCCGGGATTAAGCGTGAACTCTTCCATGCAGAACACTGAACAAAGTCTCCTCGTTTGCAATATTTGCAGGAAAGACATGGCGCATGATGATGGGTAAAAACCCTGTCCCCTTTTCTAAAAAACCTTACCTCTTTTCCTGCTGCCATTATTTCACCTGAAGGCTCATGACCGAGCACAAGAGGGGCTTTTTTCTCGATATACCAGGGCATAACATCGCCTGAGCATATGCCGCAGGCCCTGGTTTTGATGAGTGCATCGCCTGGACCGGGTTGAGGGACCGGAATTTCCTCGATGCGGATATCGTTAAAAGAATATAGCCTTGCTACCTTCAATGCCCTTTGAAATCCATCCTGTATTCAGATTTTCGGTATATAACCATGACAATTATGACTTCAGCAATTCTGTAGTATACCAGCAGGTCATTTGAGAGGTAAACAAATGATATGCCGCAGTGAGATCTCGGAGCATGGCCAAAAAAGCACTACAACTGCATGGCATATGCCATTTTATAGATATTTAAAACAGGATTAAAATATCTCAGTCTGGCGAGAAAAGAGCCGCCAACCCGCGGTTTCTCAATGCTGTTTATTTCTTTTCATAGCTAAAACAATTGGTTACATGTAAAATATAGCATAGAAAAGTACAGATTACTGCATCCTCAGAGCCTTCTTTCAGAAAGTTCCGGGGGTTTCCTGTAACGAAGAAGAATAAGGAAGGTTGGAACGTTATGAAATTTGAAGATTTTTCACTCAGCAAAGAGACACTGAAATCAATATCAATTATGGGATATGAGGAACCGACACCGATACAGGTCTCTGCAATACCCATGGTCATGGGAGGCGCGGACCTCGTTGGACAGGCCCAGACAGGAACAGGGAAAACAGCTGCCTTCGGCATACCTATCGTTGAATTGCACAGAAAGGGCAAAAATCCCTTTGCGATAATCCTTGAACCAACAAGGGAGCTTGCGGTCCAGGTGGCACAGGAGATGATCAAGATAGGCGCAAAAAAAAATATCGTCGTACTACCGGTCTACGGCGGCATGTCCATAGATACCCAGATAAGGGCCTTGAAAAAAGGTGTGGATGTTGTTGTCGGTACCCCCGGACGAGTCATTGACCACATAAAAAGAAAGACCCTATTACTTTCTGATATTAAGATAGTTGTCCTTGATGAGGCTGATGAGATGCTCGACATGGGGTTTATTGAGGACATTGAGAGTATTCTTAAGACAACCCCGCCTGAGAGACAGACGCTCCTGTTTTCAGCAACAATGCCCCAGCCTATAATGAACATCGCCAAAAGATACATGAGGAACCCCGAGAAGATCAGGATCAATACAAAGGACCTCGTAGTAACAGAAATCAAACAGGTTTTCTATGAGGTGCGGGACGCAGACAAGATAAATGCCCTTTCAAGACTCATTGACGTAGAGGACCCGAAGCTGGCGATCGTCTTTTGTCATACCAAGAGAGACGTGGATGAAGTCGCCATGAAGCTGGAGCAGATGGGATATAACGCAAGCGCGCTTCACGGTGATTATACACAGGCCCGGCGGGACGAGGTCATGGGAAAATTCAAAAAAGGAATGATTGATATCCTTGTGGCAACCGACGTTGCTGCAAGGGGTCTCGACATAAAAAATGTCACCCATGTGATCAACTACAGCATTCCTCAAAATCCTGACAGTTACATACACAGGATCGGGAGGACCGGGAGGGCCGGGAAATCGGGGATCGCGATAACCCTGGTGACCCCGAGGGAATATAACCATCTCCGGCTGATCGAAAGAACAGCCAAGACAACAATAGACCGTAAAAAACTGCCCTCCTCACAGGAGGTCATCAAGGCAAAGGAAAAGAACATCACAAAAGACATCTCTGAAATAATCTCACAAAACAAACATGCTGCATACGAATCTTTCATCAGGGATTTATCAGAGCAGTTCAGCTTTGCCGATATCGCGGCAGCGGCCTTTCATATGGCCTTTGGAGAGCCGAGGGAACAGCCTATAGCGGAGATACGGGAAAGAGAAAAGACCAGCGGCGGCGTAGTGCGTCTGTTCATGACTATCGGCAGAAAAGACAAGGTGAAAGTGCCTGATATCATAAAATCGATTGCTGCAGAGGCAAATATACCTCAGAGCAAGATCGGCAAAATTGATGTCTTCGACAAATTCACCTTTGTTGAGGTGCCGGCAGAACTTGCCGACCGCGTGATCCGTTCAGTGGATGATGTAATCATGATGGGCAGAAGGGTCAAGATCCAGCAGGCCCAGGCAAAAGGCCATAAGCGCAATTAGTCTGAACTTACGGCAAAACCGCGTATTTTATCCCCTTGCCTTTGGCAAGCAGGGGGAAAACAGAGGCAACTTCCTTTAAAGAGCAGGCACCTGTAATCAACTGTTTGACATCTATCTCATTGTTTTTCAAAAGAAGATATGCCTTTTTTACGTCCTGAGGCGTAAAATGGAATATGCCTTTCAGGGTTATCTCGTCATAATGAAGTCTTTCAGCGCTGAAGGTAACTTCTGTGTCCTTTTTGCAACCGCCAAATAGAACAACAGTGCCGCCCCTTCTGACATAATCCACCGAAGACTCCCATACATCAGGCTGTCCTGTGCATTCAAAGACATAATCCACTCCCATTCCGCGGCTGAAGTCACGTACCTGAATTGCTGTTTCCGAAGGATGAAATACTACATCAGCCCCCAGTTTTCTGGCTGTATCGAGCCGTTCCTGCTCAAGACCGGTTATCATCACCTTGGCGCCCTTATGCTTGAGGAGCATCAGATGCAATAATCCTATAGGCCCGGCTCCGATGATCAGGACAGTATCTTTACTTGTAATGTTCAAAGGCTCTACACAATGCACAACGCAGGACAAAGGCTCCAAAAAAGATGCCTCCTGAAAGCCCAGGCTGTCTGGTTTTTTGAAGACATTCTGGCTCACCACATGCTTAGGTATAAGGATGTATTCTGAAAAAGCCCCGAGCACTTTGGATGACATAATGTTTTCGCAGAGGTTGAACAACCCCTTTGCGCAGTAAGCACAGTTCAGGCAGGGAGCGCTGTGCACAGACATCACTGCGTCATTGACTTTAAATCTGCCCACGCCTTTGCCCCTGGCAGCAACTACGCCGGAGAATTCATGTCCAAAAGGTCCGGGCATTGGTATCAGGGAATGCCCCCTGAGATAGGCCTTAAGATCAGTACCGCAGGTAAGCGCTGCCCTTACCTTTACCAGCAATTCCCCCTCAGCAGGCTCTGGGACTGCAACATCCTGAATTTCGATTGTCCCCGGACTTTTCAATATAGCGGAGAGCAAGCTTCAGATTTCCATTCGTGCGCCGAATACCTGACCTACGATTGCTGCAACAAGAAAAATCGGTATGTAGCGCCAATCAAGATGAGAAAATATCCTGGCAAAAGCAACAAATGGGATCGGCAGATGGATATAGAGGAACCATTTAAAAGAGAACCTTTTTTGTTTGCCCCGGAAATAACCGAAAATCACGTTCAAACCAAAGGTAAGAACACAGATCAATATGATGATAAACCCCCTGGAGCTAAAATCCATTCTCAAAAATACCTTAATTATTGTTGTACAGTCAAGCTCTAGGGAAATGCAGTGAATAGTGAATGGTGAATAGTAACGACTCAGCGACTTATTTTTTCCTTACCCTCTGTTTGCTCTATGGTTTGGTTGAGGATTCTGCTATATATCCTGATTTTACCTGCTGATCGCCTTGAGTATCCCGTTGAGCAGGGCAACCGGTGTGGGCGGGCAGCCATGGATGTAAACATCCACTGGAATAATCTTTCCGACGCCGCCCAAAGATGCGTAAGTCTCGCCAAATATGCCGCCGTTATGTCCGCAATCACCAACAGCAACCACCAGCTTTGGAGAAGGCGTTGCATTGTAAGTCCTGCGGAGCGCTGTCTCCATGTTCCTTGTCACAGGACCTGTGACCAGCAGCATATCAGCAAAACGCGGAGAGGCGGTAAAGTGTATGCCGAACCGCTCGCAGTTGTAGATCGGATTATTAATGGCATGTATCTCCAGTTCACAGCCGTTACATGAGCCTGCATCCACCTGCCGTATAGCAAGGCTTCTGCTGAAGCGTTCTCTGACCATCTCCTCCAGTTGAGCACCCACCTGTTCTATACCTGCGGCTTCCTGTGGAAGCGGCTCTGTCACAATGCCTGTATGGAATATCTGGCGAAGTATCCTTATCATAGATCATGCCCTGAATACGATTGATTAAAGCTCTTGTTGCAAAGCGGAAAGTCAGGGACTATATTGCCTGTTATCGCCCGTTCAAGACCAAGCCAGTTCACGCTGGAGGGGTCCCTGACCATGCAGCGGTTCACCTCGCCTTTGGGCCCTGCCTGAAGCCAGTAGATTATCTCTCCGCGCCAGCCCTCTACAGCAGAAAATCCTGCCAGCTCCGCAGAAGGCAGGACTATGGGCTTGGTTAATTTGCCTTCAGGGAGCTCATTGAGCAGCATCCGTATTATACGGATCGACTCCCTCACCTCATCGATTCTCACCTTTGTCCTGGCATGCACATCCCCTGTAATAAGCACTGGAACATCAAGCTCTATGCGGTCAAGCTGGTCATAGGGAGGAAAAGGATTGTATATACGGCAGTCGAGGTTAAGTCCACTCGCCCTTGCAACTATCCCGACAACACAGAGTTCCCTTGCCCTTTTGGGCTTGAGGATACCGGTATCTCTCACCCTGTCTTCCAGAGAAGGGTTCTCACGATAAATGACAACGAGTTTTTCGAACTCCTTTGCCAGCCAATCCAGCTCAGCCAGAATTTCCTGTTTGCCTTTTTCATCTATATCCACTGCAACCCCTCCGGGGATTACCTTATCCATAATAAACCTGTGACCAAAGATTGTCTGATTCGTGCGCAGGACCATCTCCTTGAGCCGCATCATCTGATAGAACATAAATGCAAAGGCTGCATCATTACATATGGCTCCTATATCCCCAAGATGGTTTGCGATACGCTCCCTCTCAAGAAATAGAGCCCTGAGCCAGTATGCCCTGTCCGGGGGCGTGCTGCCTGTCATGGACTCAAGGGCCATACAGTACGCGATACTGTGGGCAACAGTTGTATCGCCTGATACGCGCCCTGCAAGCCTGTATCCTTCTTCCCATGAAAATGCCTCGAATCTTTTTTCTATTCCCTTGTGGACATAGCCCAGCCTCTCTTCGAGATTCAGGATCTCTTCTCCGACAGCCTGAAACCTGAAATGTCCGGGTTCGATGATCCCTGCGTGCACAGGCCCGACCGGTATCTCGTAGACGCCTTCACCCTCTGCACGTATCCAGTCGTATTCCCCTGCCACACGCGGCATGGGGAGTGTTGCATCAAATGACTTCCTCAGCGGCCATGCATCTTCAGGCCAGTCTTCAAATTTAATCCACGGCCTAGAGTCAGGGTGCTTGAGCGGCCTCACCCCCATAAGGCTCTGCATCTGCCGTTCAAAACGAAAGGCAGGAAGAAAGACCTTTGTAAGACTCTGGAAAGCAGGGTCAGCAGCAGGGACCCCGGTCTTTACAATAAGATATTCCGCTCCCCAACGGTAGCAGGCGAATATCCCGTAACCCCTTCCAAACAGGGTTTCATCTGTTGCCCATTCAGCTGCAAGCAAGGCATAGGCGTCCTTCATTACCTTCGCAGCTTCTGCAAACTTCTCTCCCGGCACAGTGCAGTAGTGTACAGAGCCGGGATACTGGTATCCCTTGATAAATTCCACGTCCCTGCCAAGTGACGACAGTATCGCTTTTTTGAGCATGCTCATCTCATCAGCTCCACTGCCTTATGGAACCACTGGCTGAGAAAATCAGGCAGATAGATACCAATTGCCAGGACCATAGCCATATGCAGCAAAACCGGCAGATGCGCCACCTTCAGGACCTTCTGGTATGAAGGCACATCCCCGAAGACCATCGGTTGCACCCTCCGAAGCAGTGCGGCAAAGGCCACGCCGAGTCCAAGCAAAAGAAAAGGGGTCAAAAAAGGGGCGTCCTTTATCGTTGCAGTCAATATCAGAAACTCGCTCGTAAAAACTCCGAAAGGAGGCATCCCTATGATCGCCATGACCCCGAACATCAGACCCCAGCCAACAAGCGGGTTGCCCTTGATCAGTCCTTTTATTTTATCCATGTCCTGCGTCCTGTGCATCTGCGATGCATGGCCTACAGTAAAGAATATGGACGATTTTGCCAGGCTATGTACGAGCATATGAAGGAGCCCTCCATACGTAGCCAGCGGGACTTCCCAGACCAAAGGCAAAGGTCGCTATCCCCATATGCTCTATGGAAGAATAGGAAAACATACGTTTAATGTCCTTCTGTCTAAGCAAAGAAAACGCAGCGACCAGGATGGAAAGCAGGCCGAAGCCCATCATGATGTCACCGGCGTGGTGGGTTCCTGTTGAACCGTCAACAAGCACTTTGCATCTCACCAGGGCATAAAGCGCCACATTCAGCAGCAGACCTGAAAGCACTGCTGAGATCGGGGTCGGGCCTTCACTATGCGCGTCAGGAAGCCAGTTATGAAGGGGCACAAGCCCGACTTTTGTGCCGTAGCCGACCATCAGAAAGACAAAGGCCAGGGACAATACAGTAGGCTCAAGGCTTCCGCTGACCTGCCTGAGGTTTGTCCAAAGGAGCGCCTCTCCTCCTTCACCGAGCACCTTTTCAGCAGCAAAGTAAAGGAGGACTGTGCCAAAGAGCGCCTGGGCTATACCGACACCGCAGAGTATAAAATATTTCCAGGCAGCCTCAATGGCTGTCGGCGTCCGGTAGAGAGAAACCAGGAGGACTGTGGACAAGGTAGCCAGTTCCATCGCAATCCACAAGACACCCACATTATTGGTCAGAAGACAGAGCAGCATCGCAAAGATAAAGAGCTGGAACATGGCGTGGTAAAATCTCATGCCCCAGTGGCCGACGCGGCCATGCTCTCTCTCCCGCCGCATGTATCTTCTGCTGAATATCGCCGTTGTCATCGAGACAAACGAAGTGAGCACGGCAAGATAGACATTAAAGGCATCGACAAAGAAAAATTTTCCTCCGGCAAGCATAGGGCCCCCGTAATATACCTTTAAAGCAAGCCCGAGCCCTGCAATAAATGTTGCAGCAGAGCCAAGGATGTTTATCTCAGGGGCGAATTTTCTGTCCCCGACAAACGCCAGAACAGCAGCCGCGAAAAGCGGCACGAGCAGTAAGACAAGAAGCTCCATTCAGTCTTCCTCCTTTAGTTTTGCCATCTGCTCAACGTCCAGGCTGTCGAAGGTTGTATGTATATGGAAAAAGAATATGCCGAATATGAACGCAGCTATCAGAATATCGAGGGCGACCCCCAGCTCCACTACAAGGGGCATGCCGTAGGTTGCGCTGGTGGCAGCGAAAAAAAGGCCGTTTTCCATCGCAAGGAAACCTATTATCTGTGTGACCGCATGCCTTCTTGTGATCATCATCAAAAGCCCGATCATAACAGTTGCAAGCGCTATCGCGAGGACCGAGCGCGTCACAAGGGTGGAAAGCTCCCTTACCGGAGCAGTCAGATGATAGGAAAATATCACGAGCGCGATCCCTATAAGCATAGTCAGAGGGACATTTACGATAGTCTCTATTTCCCTCTGGATCCTCAGCCTCCTGACAAGGACATGCAGTATATAGGGAAGGAGAATTACCTTCAGCGACAGTGTCAGCAGCGATGATATGTAGAGATGATGCTTGCCCGCGACAAAGCCGACTACAGCAGTGCTTACGGAGAGGAAAAGCCCCTGCCAGGTAAAGAGGTGTATAAGTCCGGTCATCCTCCTTTGTACCAGCATGCCGAATGCTGTCAGGAGGATGAGCGCCGCAAGAAAACTTATTATCTGTGCCGCAACCTGTATAGTCATATCACTCCAGAATAAAATATGACAACATCCCGAGTGTCGCCATCAAAAAAGCAGATCCGAGAAATTCAGTCAAACGAAAAAGCCGCATCTTCGCAAGCCCTGTCTCTATTAATACGAGGATGACCCCCGCAACTCCAAGCTTCAGGAGCATAAAAAATAATGCTGAAGGTATACCGTAGAGGTCACCTGAGAGCAGCGATACCCCAGGGAAAAAAGGCCGCTATACCGAGCGTGAAAAAAAGAAAAAGTTTCATCATGCCGGCCCATTCAATAAGCGCAAGGTGGCGTCCTGAATATTCGAGTATCATAGCCTCATGGATCATCGTCAGTTCAAGATGTGTTGCGGGATTGTCCACCGGTATCCTGCCGGTTTCAGCAAGGGCTATCAATACAAACGCAAGCAGGGCGAAAGCAACAGACGGCCTCAGAACATACTGCCCGCCATAGATGACCTGTACCATCTGGGAAAGCGAGGTGGACTTGTTTGCAAGAGACATGGTGAAAATAGCCATGAGCATCGCCGGCTCTGCCAGAGATGCGATTGTCATTTCACGGCTCGAGCCCATGCCGCCGAAAGCAGTGCCTATGTCCATGCCGGCCAATGCTGTAAAGAACCGGGCGATAGCAAAGAGGCCGACTAAAACAATAACGTCAGCAGTTGCTGCCAGAGGCAGATCCGTAGAAAGTATCGGGATAATACCGCCGGCGAGCAGCGCAGCTCCGAAAACAAGATATGGTGTGAAACGGAATATCCACGAGGCATTCTCAGCCAGTACAATATCCTTGGAAAAGAGCTTCAGGATGTCCCGGTAAGGCTGAAGCAGCCCAGGAGTGCTGCGGCCCTGTGCCCAGCATTTCAGCATCTTCACCCATCCTGCAAAGGCGGGAGCAACTCCGAGAAGTACGAAGAACTGTAGTATCTCTGTAACGAATGGATAAAGCTTCATCGCATAAACACCAGGAGCACGATGATAGTTATGAATGAATATATCAGATACACCTGAATACGACCCTGCTGAAGTCTCCCGACCTTTCGTGCTATCCAGAAACTCAATACAGCTATCGGCTTATATAACCATAGCCAGAAACGGTCCCGTATGCGGAGATAATAATGCAGTCTTTTTGGAAAGGCCGCATGACCTGCCTGAGAGCCCACCCGTACCTGCTCCCTGACGCTGAAGAAAAAACCGAATATCCTCCGTATGGGCATGGAAAAAGACGTTGCATTATACTGCATCCGCTGATTGATCTTTTCAAACCCGCAGTCCCATATAGGCACACGATGTATCTTGCCCGGACGGACATGCAGAAGCAGATAGGCAGAAACTACAACCGCCAGGATCCCCAAAAAAACGATTATGCCGGAGTATGAGGCGCGTTCAGGGGCAACAGGCGTAAGCCACATCCACCCGTAAGCTCCTGCCGAGGTGCCGATCTTCGCCCCGACCAATTGTTCTGCAATAATATCCATCCAGCCAATAAACATAGTTGGCAAAATTCCGAGTCCAAGACAGGTAAGCGCAGCCATTATCATTCCAAAACGCATGGGCCAGTTTGCTTCATGGACATGGGGATTATGGTGACCTCTCCAGTGGCCTAAAAAAGTAACGCCGAAAGCCTTTACAAAGCAGGCTGCTGCGAGTGCACCTGTAAGGGCCAAAAGCGCAGCGCCAAGCGGAATAAGCAATTTCAACAATGGGTTGGGAAGCGCAGGTGAAAGCAAAAAGGCCTGAAAGGTCAGCCACTCAGACACAAACCCGTTAAAGGGCGGCAAGCGCAGAGATCGAAACACAGCCGACAAGAAAGAGCGCAGCAGTCCACGGCATCCGGTGAATGAGGCCACCCATTTCTTCCATGTTCCGTTCGTTCGTAGCATGAAGGACAGCACCTGCTCCCATAAACAGAAGCCCCTTGAAAACCGCATGATTCATGGTGTGATAAAGTCCTGCTATAAGGGCAAGCGCCGCCATCACCGGCAACTGAAATGAAGTGAATATCATCGCCAGCCCGATTCCAATAAGAATAATGCCGATATTCTCAACAGAATGATATGCAAGCAGCCTCTTTAAGTCATGCTGCATGAGTGCATAAAGAACTCCCATAATAGCGGAGATGAGCCCCAGTACCAGCACCAGGGCCCCCCACCACCAGGGGAAAACCTTAATGAGATCAAACGTGACCCGGATAATCCCGTATATTGCGGTCTTGAGCATCACACCGCTCATCAGTGCGGAGACGTTGGAAGGCGCGACCGGGTGTGCCTCCGGCAGCCAGACATGCAGGGGGACTATTCCGGCCTTTGCGGCAAAACCGAAGAATGCCAGCAAAAATGCGGCAGTTGCCCATTCAACAGGAAACTGCGTGGCACGCATCGCATCAAAGGTATAGCCGCTGAAATCCCTGAACCCTGTTGCAAGACCCGCCATGATACCAAAGGACAGCAAAATAGAGATCGCCCCGACGTGGGCCATTACCATATAGAGAAAGGCCGCCCGTCTGTTTTCGATGCGCTCATGCTCAAACAGGACCAGAAAGTAAGAGGCAGCTGCCATAATCTCCCAGGATATGAGAAAAATCAGGGCATCATCAGCCATGACCACCATGAACATACCGGCTATAAAGAGACAATAAAATACAACAAGGCTTGTTACCGATCTTTTACCCAGAAACCCCCTGACATAACCTATTGAATAAATTGATACGAAAAAAGACAGCAGCCCTATTACAGTGAGGAAAAACCCTGAAAGCGGATCAAGCCGCAGATGAAAGGGCAGATCAGGCAGGCCAACCAATAAAACGATCTTTTCTGTTACGCCGCCTGCTACTGTCCAGGCCCCTGCAGTAAAACCGAGCAATGAGGCAATTGCAGCAAGGGAAAAACAGATGTCTATCAGCAGGCGCTGTTTTCTGCTTAAGAGTGCGGCAATCAGGCCCAACAGCAAAAACAAAACCACAGATGAAGAGGCTATGTCGATAGGGGTAAATATCACCTTCCAGCCTCCTTGAATATCTCAGCTTCTTTCCGCGAAAAGACTTCAAATATCTCAATCTGCCGGAGAACTTTTTTACTGTTGAGAGCACTTCCTCATCTTTAAGCAGTCTCAGCAGTTTTGCCTGTATCCTCAGAAAACGCCTCTCGCTTTTGGGGAAGATAAAAAAAAGTGTATCCACATCCTCATTGTCCAGTGCGCCAAAGGAGATCGGTTTTTCAAGGAAGCAGAGGGCTATGGAAGAATCAGGAGCAGTAAATTCCCTGAAAAGCCTCAGATGCGGAAACGCTATGCCATGTCCGACTGAAGTAGGACAGAGTTTTTCCCTGTCCATAATAGCATCAAAAAACCGTTCTGTATCCACCTGGGGTATCGCTGTCTTGATGAGTTCAAGGCACGACAGAATAGCACGCTTCCTTTGTATCTCCTGTGACAGCATAATAGACACCGCCCCTCCTGAGAAATTCCGTAACAGATATGGATTCTTCATCTGCCATTGAGGTTTTCCCTGCGGCAGTCCCATAGGAGAACTGTCTGGTATCTTCAATCCAGGAATTGATCTCCCGCCTGTCAAACCGCCACTGCCCGCCGACCCTGAAACAGGGGATCATTTCATCCTTTATCATCCGGTATATTGTCTTCTCAGAGACATTCAGATGTCTGGCAACATCTCTTACGCTAAGGTTCATTTGTCTGGTTCTGTCCTGTTTTGTATAATTTTGTCAGGTTATTAGAATAATGAAACTATTTCCAGTGTTGTCAAGAAAACAGCATTATGAATAATTCGCGCCTGTCATAATTTCAGCGGTCGACTTGACGCTTCCATTATCCGGCAACTCTGCATCCCACAGCACATAAAGATTTCCTGTATTGATGCTATAATAACATCACTTTTTTCAGAATCTTCAATGTAAAGGAAGGTATTAGGCCATTTCATCGATAATCATAGACGGATATAACCTGATCGGCATTTATCATAATGACCTCAACAGGCAGAGGGAGAGGCTCATCCTTCAGCTTATCGAATATAAAAAGATAAAAGGCCATGACATCACTGTTGTCTTTGACGGCTGGAAATCCGGCAGCGGCAGGGAAGAGCAGCACACGACAGGCGGAGTAAGGGTCATCTACTCAAGACTCGGTGAAAAAGCGGATGCTGTCATCAAGAGGATAATCAGCAGGGAAAAGAAGGAATGGATCGTCATAACCTCAGACAGGGAGATAATGTCCCATGCGTGGGTCTGCGGTTCAGTGCCCATACCCTCAGCAGAATTCCAGTCAATACTTGAAAAATGCGATACATCCGCAGCCGGAGCGTACGATCTGATAGAAGAAGATTATGACGAAGGCAGGCAGAGAAAAGGCAATCCGCTGAAGCCCTCGAAAAAGGACAAGGCCCTGCTGAGGATACGCAAAAAGCTATGAACAGAAACAGCGCGCCGGATTTCAGACCTCTCAGGCCTGCAGATACATTGAACCTCGCCTTCCTGTTTTTTCTCACCCTCGTTACAGCGCTCTTCTACCGTAAAATAGCCAGCCCACTTTTGCTTATCACACTCTATTCAGGCCTGTTCTTTCTGCAGATAGCTGCTGATTAGGACCAAAGACCGGGCAATTTCCTGAAACTGACTATATGACCTGATATTCCCTACTGCCTGCATACTCATTATCTTCGACAGTCTCGGAGCAACTCGTACATTTTATAAACCCCAGGGACATTGATCCGCTCCTGATAAAGCTGGACTATATGATTTTCAGCGGATACCCGACAGTCATGCTGGAAAATATCATGACGCCGCTGCTGACAGACATCCTCCAGACAGCGTATTCAAGTTATTATTTCCTTCCTGTTGACGCTCGGCATAGTGCTGAAGATAAAGGGCGATGACAAGGCGTTTGACCAATCACTCTTCCTCATCATGCTCTGTTTTTATCTTTCATACATCGGGTATATGCTCATGCCTGCGATAGGCCCGAGATTTACCATGAACCACCTGCAAAACAGGGACCTTCAGGGCCTCTTCATAACAGGGCCTATTCAGGAGATCCTAAACAGGCTTGAAGGGATCAAGAGAGACGCCTTCCCAAGCGGTCATACAGCCATAACCCTCACTGTGGTCTATCTTGCCTGGCGTTTTGAAAAAAGACTCTTCGCTGTTTTCCTGCCTGTTGCCCTCGCACTGATTGTCTCGACAGTTTACTGCAGATATCATTATGTGGTAGATGTAATAGGAGGAGTGGCGCTGACCCTGATAACGATAGTACTGGGAGAAAAATATTATGGATACCAGACAAAAAATACTGGTTGTTGAGGACGAAAAGAAGATCTCTGATATCGTACGGGCATATCTCGAAAAAGAGGGTTACAGGGTATCCCTTGCAGAGACCGGCAAAGCCGCACTGAAATCTCTCAAAGAAAGTCCTGATCTCGTCATCCTGGACCTAATGCTCCCTGACATGCAGGGAGAAGAACTCTGCAAAATCATCCGTGAAGGCTCTGATGTGCCCGTGATCATGCTCACAGCCAAGAGCGGTGAAGAAGACCGCATAAAAGGACTCGGCATCGGGGCCGACGACTATGTTATCAAGCCCTTCAGTCCAAGAGAACTGGTCGCGCGTGTAAAGGCGCACCTGCGGAGGACAGTCAAGACCCGCAGAAAAATATACAGCTACAACAACGGGGGCTTAAGAATCAACATCGAAAATCACGAGGCATTCAGGGAAGGCATCCCGATCATCCTGACGCCTACTGAATTCAGCATACTTGTCTCCCTTGCTGAAAATGCGGGCCGGGTCCTTTCCAGGGACCAGCTCGTAAACATTGTGCTGGGCTATGATTTTGAAGGTTATGACAGGACAATAGACGCGCATGTGAAAAACCTGCGGCACAAGGTAGAGACAAACTCCAAATCACCGGAGTTCATCCAGACAGTCTATGCCATGGGGTACAAGTTCATCGGGACCCTTGATGAGGAATAAGCTCTTTTTTGCATTTCTCGCGGTTGTCCTGACCGCCCTGATCTCGAACCTGCTGTATGAATATTTTATAACCCGCGACTTTGAGGATTATGTCAGCGGCTCCAGGGAAGACAAGCTCTACTGGATACTCGCCTCTGTCGAGGGCAGCTATGCAGACGGCCGCTGGGACCACAGATCGCTCCATAACACCATACACTGGGCGATCATGCTCGGTTTTGATGTGAAAGTCCTGGACTCTGCAGGATAAGGAATTGATAAATTCCGAGATGATAATCAGCATGCTTTCACCCTCCATGAAGCGCAGGATGAAGAACATGGAGGACATCAAAACATTGACCAGCAATTTCGAGGCGTATCCCCTTTACGCCGAAGGCAGTGAAATCGGGGCTATGCTGGTCAGGGAGATCGACAAGCAGGACAGCATCAGCAGGAAGGAGATCATGTTCAGGCAAAGAGGGAGAGCATTCCTCATGATATCCTTTGCAATAGCAGGAGGAGGCGCGCTTCTGCTGTCTGTATTTTTTACGCTCTTTCTCTCCAGGCCGCTCAAAAAGATGAGGGATGCTGTGGTGACCATGGCTAACCGGGACTTCAGCGTCCGCCTGCCTGTAACATCTCATGACGAGATAGGGAGCCTGTCGGAAAGCTTCAACTTTATGGCAGAGGCGCTCGAAAGGGAAGAGGCCCTCAGAAAACACCTCACCTCAAACATAGCGCATGAACTGAGGACGCCGCTTTCCATCATGAAGGCGAATGTCGAGGCAATGCTTGACGGAGTTATCAAAGACAATGCCATGGGAATCAGGAATATAGGGATGGAGGTCGAAAAACTGATCAGGCTTGTTCAGGGCATAGAGGACATAACAAAGGCAGAGGCAAGTTTTTTTATTAAAAAAGATTACGTTATGCTGGGTCTCCGGGATTTCATATCAACAATAATCAGGAAGATGAGCCCCCTGGCATCAGCAAAAGGCCTTGCAGATACAGTTCAGCGAATCAAATGACATCAACGTGCACACTGATGCGGACAAGCTGGAACGTCATTGTCCAGAATATCCTCTCCAATGCTATAAAAAACACGCGGAAGGGCAACATCAGTATTGACTGCGGGACAGAGGGTGATATGTTCTTTGTCAGGGTCAAAGACACTGGCGCAGGCATAGAGAGGGACAAGCTGGACCTGATCTTCATGCGGTTTTATCATGGAGCCTGACTCCATTGGGCTTGGCCTGGGACTCGCTATAGTGAAGGAACTGCTGGAGGTGATGGGCGGGCGTATAGAGGTGGAAAGCAGCCCGGGTCAAGGCACTGCATTCACAATATGGCTCCCAAAAACAGTAATCAGTAATGAGTAATGAGTAATCAGGAACCATGAACTAAGAACCAGGAAACAGACATGAACATACCGTACAAAAAGACAAAAGATGGAATAACAATCGAGGTTAAGGTGGAGCCGCGCTCATCCAGAAAGCAGATCACCGGCATCATGGACAATACAATACTGAAGGTGAAACTCACGGCACCTCCTGTTGACGGCTCAGCTAACGAGCAACTTATAGAGCTAATCTCTGAAGCGACCGGGGTGAAGAAATCTCAGATAAGGATCATCAGGGGCCTGTCATCAAAGAGAAAACTTGTCGGGATAACCGGAGTGGAGAAGATTTAAGAATGCGCATTGTTCATATTTTCTTCACGAAATTGTTTTAAGATATACGTAGATAAGTATTATGGAGTACCATGATTAAAAAAATATTCTATAACAGCGCTGCTTTTATTGATAGGGGTCGCCGCCAATGCGCAGAACAATAGGGTAACTCCCTACGGCGACTACTGCAAGGAGTGCACTACATATGGCATCTGCAAGACTATACTCCCATTAAAGGAAGCAGTAGCGGCTATCGAGCAATACTACAGGGACAAAGGCTGCACAGTGGGCAGGGTGCGGCACAAGGGCAGGTTCATCGAGGCAGAGATATACCAGGACAACAGGCTTGTTGACAAGGTGCTCTTCGACAGGAAAACCAGCAGGATCAGGTCGATTCTGTAAAAAGCTATCAAATATTCTTCATCCTGAAAACAACGGTTAAACCACATAGTACACAGCAACAGTGAGTAAGCATCCATAAATTGCATCATAGATGCTAAGGATGACTTAGCGCTCCTAAACGAGGGGATGAAATATAACAAGGCGTAATGGAGATTCTTCTGCCCAGCCGATTGCATGATTACTCTTTGAACCTGTTTTTGTTTTAAATTTCATGATTTCTCCGCAGAATGCTCCATGGTAAGTGGTTTTTTCAAGGTCCATAATTATTTCCAATATCCCTGGTAATACTAATCAATATCAAAAGGTCTCCTTACCGTGGACAAAAACCCAAGCACAATAGCAGATAACAGCAACGTGAAAGATTAATTGAAATAAAAAAGGGCGGGCCGGAAAATCCGGCCCGCCCTTTGTGTCCGATCACGCGTTACGCATTACACGTCACGCATTACGGTCTTTAGAAGCTGAGTGTAAGTGCATGTCTGAGAACTGTAGCACCTTTTGCGTCATCCTGCCATAAAAGTCTCCAGCATCAAAATATCCTGCGTCGATCTGGTAGGTAAGGTTCTTGGCAAGGGCGTATTTGAGCTTTGCGTCAACTTCCCATCCAAGTTCATCTTCGACCTTTAGCATTATCCTCAGACGCCTTGAGCCAATAGCCGTCGACTGAAAGACCGAGGTCCTTCGAAGCATTGAAGTCTACCCCGAGGTTGATGTAAGTCGGTATTATGAGAGACCGGTAGCTGTAGTGCCTGCTGCAGAGTGCACCTGGTATTCATAGACCAGGGTATAGTGCTGGTCTGCGCCAAGATAGGTTGTAAATGTCTATCGTTATCCTATCATTAAGGTCATCGTCACCGGTACCATATGCAACGCTTCCCCTTAAAGTTAACAGGATTGAGCTTGAAGCTAAGGCCGAGACCTGCAGCCCATCCACCGAAATTTCCATTTGTCGTCCGGAATCACCGAACTGAAAGTCACCAAATGCCTTGTAGCCAAGTCCGGCAACATGTGCCGTTTGCATGTAACCCGAGGTTCTGGATGGCTGAAATCAGCAGACAGACTGTTCAGGTAGGTGTAGTTCACACCGAGAGTGATGTGTGTCATCCACCTTGAAGGTCGCCAAAGCAACATAGCCATCGAGGTCATTGGTGTTGTCCATTGATTGCATTCCGCTGAAATTCTCAGCAGAATTTAACGGTAAGCAGTGCGACTTCGAGCTGCTTGGTAGGGTCTCATGAAAAATACGATAGCATCATCGCCAAACTTGGTGTGGTCAAAGAACTCCTTCTGGCCAAGAGCAAGAGGCATATGACCGATCTTCAGTCCTGAATTAAAGCCAAAGAGACCTGAGCCTGAGTAGAGAAGCCATGCCTCATTGATGTTCAAGGCCAGTAGGCTTTAATCTAAGTTACCCCAGGTGTAGACATCTGCTGTTTCCAGCCATTTGTCTCGAGCATTACAAAACCCTTAATATTAGGTGTAACAGTTGCATCAAGAGTAAGTCTCACTCTCTGGTCATAGTATGCATTGTAGATATCAGCGTCTGCAGGCAACCTTGCCTACCGTAATATTGTCCTGCCACCAGCCCCTGGTCCTGATTTCTCCGCCAAGGGTGATCTGGGTGCTGCCTTTTGCCACAACTGCCTGAGTCTCTGAAGGGATCTCAGCATGGATAGCAAAGGCGCTTGCTGCAAAACTTAATACAAAAAGTACGCCTAAGATTAATGCTAAATACTTTTTCAAATTAATGTCCTCCTCTTTTTTTTCGCTGGTGTCATTATAACACCAGCATTGAGTATTTTATCCCGCAAAGCGGGATATAATGTTTCTTTTGCTTAAAGCACCTGCTTTTGGTTACTGTCTAATCACCTCCCCGTATAGGGTTCTGCCTCCTGCATGGAGGCTGTCATATAAAAACTTAAATAAGGCTTTTGACTGCATTTTATATCATTTTAAAGCATTTTTTGTCAAGGAGCATTTCAAGCATATTGGCACATAACCGCTATACGTTATGCATATTGGATGCAAAAAAAGGGCCAACCACCCAATAATTCTGCAAAATAAATACCAAGTCAGATTATTCTTTAAATATAATTAGTTAATTAATCTTCGTCCTTTCTTCGATCCAGCATCTTCTGCCGGCAGTGTATATAATTTTCAACACAGACCATGGTAAATATGAAACAGCGCTATATATACTCACCCAAATAAGCTATTTATAAAGGATTACATTTATTTATTTTTCTCTAATACATCTTCACTATTCACATCCCCTGTCTTATATTCCCCGAAACCTGGCATCTCTTGAACATGATTGTGTTAAAATGTCCTCTATGCTGAAAATTATTTACAGAACAATCCTCAAAGAACTGCTTTTGAGCTTCCTGCTGACAATTGCGTTTCTGAACTCCATACTCATGATGGAAAAGCTGCTGAGACTCAGCAGGGTCCTTACAGGGGTGGGCGCCTCGCTTTTTGACATTATCAGGATCATTATTCTTCTTCAGCCGCAGATCATGCTGCTGACCATCCCGATGTCCCTCCTGCTCTCCACTTTACTTGTATATGGCCGCATGAACATGGACAACGAAATCATTGTCATGAAGGCAAGCGGGATGAATTTCAGGAAGATCTCATTCCCGGTGATGATGCTGGGGCTCCTCTGCTTCCTTGCGAGCATGTCTGTAAGTTTTTATCTCGGGCCAAAGAGCAGTGTAAAGCTAAGGGAGGCCATTGCTCAAATAATCACCCTCAGGTCAACAGTCTCTGTGGAAGAAGGGACTTTCAACACATCTTTCAAGGACATCGTCATAATGGTGAAGGAAAAAAAATCCAATAATACACTCGGGGATATTTTTATCTATGACAGCAGAAAGAAAAATGAACCAAAGATTTTAATGGCAAAGGAAGGAAAGTTTTTCATACAGGAGGGAAGCAATATCGGACTGCACCTTCAAAACGGATACATCAATATAACAAAGCCCTCTACTACCACAGAGATGTTCTTCGACAGATATAACATGACCCTGGCCATTGAAGCCGAATCCCCTGGGCCCAAGAAAGTACAGTCAACGCCAATGCAGCTTTTACAGGAAGCAAAGCAAACAGACTTCTTTAGAAGGAAGGCCTCACTTTATCTCGAATTCCACCGCCGCCTGTCGCTGCCGGCAGTATGTCTCATACTCATTTTTATGGGCACACCGCTGGCGCTTATGGCAGGCAAATCAGGCAGGCTAGGCGGACTGGCAATCGGACTGCTCGTATTTACAGTCTACTATATGCTCCTGATATACGGAGAAAATCTTGTCATGGCCGGAAAAATCCCCCATTTCATAGGTGCATGGTCGCCATGCCTGCTGCTTGGCATCGCATCCTTTGCACTTTTCAAAAGAGCGGGTTCAGCATGAAGATCATCCAGCGTCTTTACCTGAAAGATTTCTTCAGACTGCTGATTCTCATCACCTTCGGCCTTTCTTTTATCTTCAGCCTGATCGACATGATCGGCAAAACAGACAGTTTTATGTCATCAGAGGCTTCTTCCTGGTCATTGGTCCTCTATGCGATGCTCAACATGCCGGGTTTCCTTCTTTATCTTCTTCCTGCTTCCATACTCACCTGCAGCCTGTTTACCTTCAGCCAGGCATTCCGCAGGCAGGAAATAGCCGCGATCAAGGCAGCAGGCGGGAGGCTGAAAACACTCTTTTATCCCTTTATAGCAACGGGGATCTTTTTAAGCATTTTCGCGTTCGCAACTAATGATTTCATAGTGCCTGACTTTTCACAAAAGGCCGCTGAACTGCAAAGCAAATTAGAGGGCAAAGAAAAAAAATCCGCGTTCACGAGCGGCACAATATGGCTGAAAAATAAAGATGGCTCTCCTGTAAGAATCGACCTCTATGTAGCAGAGAAAAAAATCGCCAGGGGTGTCAGCATCTTTATTTCAGGCAGGGACTTCCTGAAAGAACAGATCATGGCCCAGGAAGCCTTTTGGAACGGCACAACCTGGATACTGACTAACGTGAGGATATATGATATTGACACGGGAGAAATAAAACAGATCAAAAGCATGGAATATGCCGGCCTTGAATCTCCGGAGCTTTTCACAAACCAGCTGAAGACCTCAGAGGAGATGGGGATTTACGAACTCTATAACTACATGCAGCGGCTGAAAAATGCGGGGTTCAGCAATCTCAAGCTCGTAATTGACCTGAACTCCAGAATATCCTTCCCGCTGATAAACATATTCATGATGATGCTCGGCATAGCCTTATCCACCCGGGGCAAAATAGGGGGAGGACTTGTCACAGCAGGTCTCGGACTCCTGATAAGTCTTTTGTACTGGCTGGGCTACACTTTTTTTCTTTCTATCGGATATGCCGGGTTCATTCCCCCTGTGTTAGCCGCATGGATAGTCCCCTTTCTGTTTGGATCTCTTGCGGTGTATCTGTTCATAAAAACGCCTGAGTAAACACCGGCCATAGCCCTGGTTATCTTCTTTGTGCATGGACATATAAGGAAACTTCCTCTTTATATAACGCCTGCAGGGATTTTGCAACCTCTCCTGGTTTGTATGTCACCAGTTCGACCTGTGACACCGGCATAATCTCGCTGGTGGTATTCGTAAAGAAAACCTCGCTGGCGCTGAAAAGATCATCGGGATAAAACCTGTCTTCACTCACCCTGAGGCCGCTTTTTTTTGCGAGGCTTATGACCAGCTCCCGTGTTATACCGTCAAGCACCCCGACTTCGGAAGCAGGCGTACAGAGCACATTGTCCTTCACAAAAAAGATATTGCATACCGTACCCTCGGCAATCATCCCTTCCGCATTCAGCATGATAGCCTCGTAAGCCCCTCTCTCCTTGGCTTCCATCTTTGCGAATATATTGTTGAGGAAGTTAAGGGATTTTATCCTGGGGCTGATCGCGCTGACAAGGTTCCGTCTCGTCTGCGCTATAATCAGTTTTACACCGTTGCTGTATAAATGCCCGGGATATTCCCTGAAAGGTTCGGCGATGACAACAAAGGTCGGCTCTTTGCAAAGGTCAGGATCAAGACCGATGGGCCCCTTGCCCCGTGAAACAGTGACCCTGACATAGGCATCGGAAAGTTTGTTGGCCTCAATGGTCCTGTAGACCGCATCTGTGATAAAACCTGTCTCGGGTATGGAGAGTTTTGTCAGCGAAGCTGAACGGCAAAGCCTTTCAAGATGTTTTTCGAGCATAAAGACAACGCCGTTGTAGGCGCGCATTGTTTCATAAATTCCGTCGCCGTAAAGAAAACCGTGGTCATATACAGAGACGACCGCATCTGATTCCGGGACGATCGTCTTGTTCAGAAAAATATTCATGTCCTTCTCCCTGGATAGTAAATAGTAAGTAGTAAAAAGCATGTAGTACGCAGTAAGTGACTACTGTTTCATTGTGCATAAAGAGTTGTTATTTTGCAATTTCTCAGGCCCGATCCTTGCCCTCGCTCATTTTTATTGTGTATTATTTCAGCATCATGCAATCAGCTCACTCTTTTGATACTGCCAGAGGCTATCTCATGATAATGCTGCATGCTCACCTTCCGTATATCAGGTACCCTGAGCACGAAAACTTTCTTGAAGAAAACTGGCTGTATGAAACAATGACAGAAACCTACATACCCCTCATCAATATCCTCGGGGACCTTGTTGATGACAACGTAGACTTCAGGCTGTCCCTTTCCCTGTCGCCGCCCCTGATAGAAATGCTCAGGGATGACCTCCTGATGAGCAGGTATCAAAGATATCTCTGCGAACTCATCGAACTGTCAGAAAAAGAGATATACAGGAACCGCAAGGATATCAGGGTCAGAGATCTGGCAAGCATGTATCACAAGAGATTTCTCAGGACAAGACATCTTTTTGAAAACGTATACAGAAGAGACCTCATATCAGCCTTCAGAGAATTGATGGAATCAGGCAGGATCGAGATTGCCACAAGTTCAGCTACACATGCATACCTGCCTGCTCTCATGACAGAACCTGCAGCGGTAAAGGCCCAGATACAACTGGCTGTTGCGCATTTCAGGAAGTTTTTTGGAAGAAAACCACCGGGTATCTGGCTTCCTGAATGCGGGTTCAGCCCTGAGATGGACAGTCTCCTCAAGGAAGCAGGCCTTGGATATTTCTTTCTTGAATCTCACGGTGTACTGAACAGCGCCCCCGGGAGCAGAAAAAACATCTATACGTCTGTCAAAACACCTTCTGGCATCACAGTATTCGCCAGAGATGTCTCATCGTCCAGACAGGTATGGAGTGCGCAGGAAGGATATCCCGGTGATGCTGCTTACAGGGATTTTTACCGTGATATCGGCTTTGACCTGGACCTGGATTATATCAGGCCCTATCTGCCTGACAGCATCAGGACATTCACTGGCATAAAGTATTTCAGGGTAACAGACAGAAAGGCTGTCAGAAAAAAACCCTACAACAGGGAAAAGGCACTTAAGAAAACTGAAATCCACGCTGTTGATTTTCTGAAAAGCAGGGAGAAGCAGATACTGTCCCTCAACAAAAGACTGAAGATCAGTCCGTTAATAACCGCTGCCTTTGATGCTGAGCTCTTCGGCCACTGGTGGTTTGAAGGCCCTGAATGGCTTGACCATCTGCTGCGGAAAGGAGCAGGCAAAGATAAATTAGTCCGGTTCATAACCCCTTCAGAATTCATTGCTGAAAACCCGGCCTCTGAAATTTTCAATCCATCTCTTTCGAGCTGGGGACAGAAGGGATACAGCTCAACATGGATAGATACGTCCAACAGCTGGATTTATAAGCATATGCACAGGGCGGCAAAACGCATGGAGGAGATGGCAGGGAAAAACATCAAGGCCAGGGGATTGCTGAAAAAGGCCTTAAACCAGGCAGCAAGAGAACTGTTGCTGGCCCAGTCCAGTGACTGGGCCTTCATGATGCAGAAGGAAAAAGCATCTGAATTTGCGACAAAGAAATTCACGGAACATATCACGAACTTCTCCATACTCTATCATGAAATCAATTCAGGCAGAATAAACAGGGAAAACCTTAGCCTCCTGGAGCATAAGGACAACATCTTCTCTGATATGGACTTCAGAATATACGCCGGCTGACACTGCGAGATACAGTTAATTAACCGAGCAGCTTTGCAAACGGGTAGGATTTGATGTATGTCAAAAATTCATCAACAGCATGTGACGATACAGCCCCTTTATTGGTAATCATGGAAAACTCCCTGAGCATCTTCTGCTCCTTGATCCTCAAAAGACTGAGCGTGCCGTATTTGCTTTCCTTCCGCGCTGCCCAGCGGGAGATTATCGAGACCCCGAGACCGTTTTCAACCGCAGCCTTAATGGCTTCCGTACTGCCGAGCACCATAGATACTTTCAAGCTCTGAGCCGAAACACCATGGTTGGAAAGGAATTTTTCTATCATCTGCCTTGTGCCGGAGCCCCCTTCCCTGAAAATAAACGGCTCCTTTGTTAACTCACTGATCGATACTTCCTTTTTCTTGGCCCATGGATGATATGCAGGGACCACAAGCAGAAGCTCATCAGGGATCAGCTTATCAACCTGCATCTTCTGCCTTGTAACCTCTCCTTCAACAAGGCCAAGATCTATATTGCCGGAATTCAGAAGCTCTACCACCCTTTTGGTGTTTCCGACAAGCAGGTGTATCTTTATCTTCAAATGCGCCCTTTTAAAGTCTGTGATTATTGCCGGCAGCAGATAATTCCCTATCGTAGAACTCGCGCCTATGCTTATGCTGCCCTTTACAAGTCCGGTTATCTCGCCTATCACTTTTTCAGCCGAGGCATAAAGGTTCAGTATTTCTTTTGCATATTTGTACAAGACTTCTCCTGAAGGGGTCAAGACGACTGTACTGCTGGACCGGTCAAAAAGCTTTGTTTCATATATCTCTTCCAGCGCCTGTATCTGGAGGCTTACAGCCGGCTGGGTGAGGTGAATTATCTCGGATGTCTTCGAGAAACTCTTTGTTTCAGCTACGGTACAGAATACTTTTAATTTGTGGTCATCCATTGGATCCTTTCAAAAAAAATTAAAGTAAATGCCGAAGCAGTCCGTAAGCCGAGTTCTGTAATCCGCCTGAGACGGGACTGTAGTCATTCATCTAAGCCCTGATCTTAAGATCAGGATCATGCAGCCTTACCCGTTCCGCCTCCCTGCCGAGACAGGAATTTGAGGGGGCACCTCAATGCGGAACCTATTTGGCCTTGCTCCAGGTGGGGTTTACCAAGCTGTTACGGTCACCCGTTACACTGGTGAGCTCTTACCTTTCCAGGCACATACTCTGTGCCTGGAATCCGCCAGAGGCGGACACCTTTTCACCCTTTCCAACCCCGAAGGGGTTGGTGGTTTCCCTTTCTGTGGCACTTTCCTTCCCGTTACCGGGACTCCGCGTTACGGAGCACCTTGCCCTGTGGAGCTCGGACTTTCCTCCCCGCTCGTACCAAAGAATACATCGGGGCGACTACCTGTTCTGCTCCGGCATCTATAATGATTTTTTATTATTATATAATATTTTATTAAAATTTGAAAAGAAAATATGCTTTCTTGCAGGAGGGGAAAACTTTATTTCATTCTTCAGATACATAGAGGATGCGACGACACTGAGGACACTGGAGCATTTCCTGATTCTTTCTGATCTCGACATAAAGCTGCGGAGGGATATTCATGTCGCATCCGGAACAGAGTTCGTTCCTGGCGGTTGTAACTGCAACACCATCGCCCGAATCCAGCAGGATGGTCATATAGGTTTTATAGACATCAGGGTCAATCCGTGCAACCATGCCGGCCCTCTCCTGCTTCAATAGAGCAAGCTCTCTTTCATTTTTGGCCACTTCAGCATCCAGCTCAGCCTTGAAGGCGTCTATCTTTTGAATCTCGGCATTGACTGCGGCTTCTTTTTCTTTCTGCTCTTTAGATACCGCATCAATTTCTTCCATGAGCTGCAGGATCACGTCTTCGATGGCAGATATCCCTTTTTCGAACCCTCGATCTCTTTTTGATATGCCTGATATTCCTTATTTGTCTTCAGGTCGGAAATCCGCGCCTTCATTTTCCTGATTTTTTCCTGTGTCTCAGAGAGCTCTGATTCTTTCTCCCGCTTTTTCCTTGAGGCAGCCTCCTGTTTCTTCTTAATATTTTCGAGTTCAAGTTTTGCCTTTTTAAGGGGCTCATCGACCTCAAAAATACGCAGCGGCACCTTATCGATAAACCGGCGTTTTTCAAGAATAAGGGAGTCTCTCTGTTGCAAATCAACAAGCAGTTTAAGAAGATCCTTCACCAATCCTCCAGAGATATGGTGGGCCCACCAGGACTCGAACCTGGGACCAACCGGTTATGAGCCGGTAGCTCTACCAACTGAGCTATGGGCCCTGTTAGATTTCAGAATCAAGATGCACTATGCAAAAAAACAGGAACTAACAGCTTATAATCATAAACTTGTTGGAGTTCCTGAGTCAAGGCTTCTCAATAAAGACGCGCAGCCACCTGCTTCGTGAAGGATGCCTTAATTTTCTTATCGCCTTCACCTCTATCTGTCTTATTCTCTCACGGGTCACATCGAATTCGAGCCCGACATCTTCAAGGGTATGCGGCAACTCATCTCCGATGCCAAACCTTTTCCGGATAATGCTCTGTTCCTTCGGGGTAAGCGATGCAAGCACCTTGTCGATGTTTTTCTTCATGTCCTCCTGTATCGCCATATCAAGAGGGGACAAAGCTGACTTGTCCTCAATAAAGTCACTGAGGTGACTGTCATCCTCTTCTCCTACCGGCGTTTCAAGGGAAATAGGCTCCTTCGAAATTTTCAGCATTGCCCTGACCTTCTCTACCGGTATCTTAAGTTTTTCAGCCGTCTCCTCAGGGGTAGGTTCCTTCCCTTTTTCCTGGACCAGTTCCCGTATCGTCTTTGTCATCCTGTTGATTGACTCTACCATATGCACTGGAATCCTTATCGTCCGTGACTGGTCAGCAAGCGCCCTGGTGATGGACTGTCTTACCCACCATGTCGCATACGTACTGAACTTGTATCCCCTTTTATACTCAAACTTGTCCACAGCCCTCATAAGGCCGATATTCCCCTCCTGAATCAGGTCGGAAAAGCCCAGTCCTTTCCCTATGTATCTTTTCGCTATGCTGATTACAAGCCTGAGGTTGGCCTCGGTCAGTTTGCTTTTGGCCACTTCAATCTCCCTCTCCTCTTCAATGAGGATGCGCAGGGCCTTTTTCATTTCTTCATAGCTTATCCCGAAAATATCCTCAATCTCTTTTATTTTTTCTCTGCATATCCCATATTCAGATGAAAGCTTTTTTATTTCATCAGCGACCGCTTTGTTTTTTATTTTCCTTGGCAGCACACTGCTTCTGATCTTATCCATATCCACACCAAGGTATTTGGCCCTTTCCGCGACAGACGATATCTGTATGCTGAGTTCTTCAAGATTCATCACTGCTTTTTTGAGTTCGTCGGAAAAAGCGACTATTACATCATTTTTCAACTTCAGTTGCCTGATCTCTTCGAGTATCAGCTCTCTGTTCTCTGTAAGGACCTTTATGACTTTTTCCTTCGATTTTTTGTCTGCTTCCTTAAGCTTCTTCAGCAGAAGTCTTCTCTTCTGGTATAACTCCTTTATCCTGAGGGTCACTCCGTAAAACCTTTCCCTTTCGAAGGTAAGGTCCTCATCCAGCTCTTCATCGCCGTTTTGTATGATGTCCTTCAGCGGCGCATCACCGCTTTCAACCATCTTCCCGAGAGCTATAAGTTTATTCAGGGCAAAAGGCAGGGAAAATATAATTCTTGCCAGCTTCTCTTCCCCCTCTTCTATCCTGGCAGCAAGGACAATCTCGTCATCCTTCGTCAGCAAAGGGACTACCCCCATCTCCTTTAAATAGCTCTTTACAGGGTCATACTCCCCTTCTACCAGGTAGTTTTTCTTTTTCTCTTCTTCTTCTTCCTCAACACCTTCTTCGTTTGACTTCCTCTTCGTTCTCATACTCATTTTCGTCATCATTGTATTCATTGGAGTAATCGTAATAATCCCTCATGTCTTCTTCTCCTCTATGAGTTTTTTCTTTTCCATGAAAAGTTCATTAAAAAGCTTGAGGTCGCCTGATAATTCAGCCAGACGAAATCTTTCATCAAATTTCTTTTTTTCGATACTCATCAGACAGTCCTCTATGTTCCTGTCGACATGTTCAATATCAAAACCAGGCTCTACCATAAGTCTTGTAAAAGTGGTCCTCTCCTCTTCATCAGCCCCTTCGAGGACACTTCCGGGATTATCCTTGTCCGCTGCAGCAGAAATCTTTTCAAATAAGGAAGCCACTGTCCTGTCCCTGATGTCTTTCATGTCCAGCCTGGACAGGACGTAATCCAGTTTTTCCGGGAAATGCATGACAGCGCTCAGCAGAAGATATTCCTCCCTGCTGCCCTTTGATATGCCTGGGCCCGGGAGCCTTCCCGGTGTTCACAACAGTCCTGTTCTTTATCTTTCTGAACTCCTCGCGGATTGTCATTTCATTGATCCTTGTTTTCCCTGAAAGCTCTATAAGCATCTCATCCGCTGCAAGGGGATCAAGGTTCTGCGCTATCAGAGTCAGCGCCTCTCTGACCGTGTCCACCCTTCCGCTGCGGGAAACACTGAAGAGAAAATCTATAATAGATTGTGCCTTCCCCAACAGTGCGCTGAAGGCTTCGCTGCCGTTTTTTCTCAGATAGCTGTCAGGGTCTTCGCCTTCGGGAAGCAACAGCAGCTTTGCCTTAAAATTATTCTGGCAGAGGAGCGGTATGGATCTTTTTGCAGCATTTATTCCTGCTGCGTCTCCGTCAAAGACAACAAAGGCCTCATTGGTCAGCTTCCGCAATTTTTGCAGATGCCCGGAGGTCAGGGAGGTCCCGAGAGGAGCAACAACATTCTGAAAACCGTACTGATAACAGATGATGACATCCATGTATCCTTCGACAATAATCACAAACCCCTTGTCCCGTATCGCATCTTTTCCTGTATGCAGTCCGTAGAGTGTTTCCGATTTTTTAAAGACAGGGGTTTCAGGAGAGTTGATGTACTTTGGCATTGAATTGTCCATGGCCCTGCCGCCAAAAGCGATCACGCTTCCGTTGATGCTCCTGATCGGAAAGATTATCCTCTCCCTGAACATATCATAGAGTCCTTTGCTTCCTGATACAGCAAGACCTGCATCTTTTATGACCTCATCGCTGTAGCCGGCCTTCCTCAGGTGACTTAAAAGGCTGCTCCATCCCGATGGAGCATACCCAAGCTGAAACAATCCGATCGATTCAGGGCTGACACCCCTCCCTTTAAAATACTCTCCGGCATCCTTTGTCCCCCGCAATTTATCAGCAAAAAAATCAGCGGCCTCTTTCAGTGCCTTTCTGATAAGTTCATCTTTTTGAATGCTTTTCTGGTCAAACCTCCCGGCATCCATCGGGATACCGGCTTTTTTGGCAAGCATTGTCACAGCCTCGTGAAAAGACAGTCTGTCGTGTTTCAGCAAAAAGGTGATAACATCACCCCCTTCGCCGCATCCGAAGCAGTGGAATATCTGTTTTGACTGACTCACTGTAAATGAGGGGGTTTTTTCCTGATGGAACGGACAGAGGCCCTTCCAGTTCTGGCCTGATTTTTTCAACTGGACATAGCCTGAGATAAAATCAATTATATCGATTCTGGACTTTATTTCTTCAAGAAGCCTGTCAGTTTTCATAGGTCTCCCTGCAGAATAATTTTCTCATTATTGCCACGAAAGTATTGTGAATCGCCCTGAGCTGAGAGCACCAGAGCTAATCTGTCCTGCTGACTCTCTGGAATCCCGAGCATGCGAGGACATTTATTTCTGAACCCTTCAGCACTTCGTCAAGGAGCAGATTAAGCCCGAGGTTATCACTTGCTATATGCCCTGCCACAACCACATTGAGGTGACTTTTCTCGGCTTCCTTCCTGTGCTCTTCACTGAGGTGCATAACAACGAGCGTATTGACGCCCGTTGCCGCAAGGCTATGAAAGATATCCTTTGATCCTTCTGTTCCGCCCGTCATATCAACAAATATCCTGCCGGCCCGTCCTGTTATCAGCTCCCAGAAGAATCCTGGGGCCGGAACCATTTCTGGCAGCCTCCCTGTATTCAGGCAGTGATCTCAGGAGATCGATTACATCAGAGAGCAGATAGGGTTTTTTTTCTTCAAAAGACTTCTGGAGAAACGTAACTACCATATTATCTGCCGGGGTATGCAGGCACATAAACGGTATCCCGAGCAGCCTTGCGGAATCCACTGCCCGTGTATGATTTAACGGCATGATCCTCCGTTCAACCTCCCTCACCCTCTGCTCCATCAGGGCTTCAGCGATATTAATCGGGACACCGTATTTGCTCAGTATATCAGACTGCATGTACATCACAGAATAAAGGTTGGCAAAGGCCATGCCTTCGGGATGATGTGCAACGACCAGATCGATTGCCTCGCCCCTTTTTTTCAGGCTTTCACAGAGCAGTATTTCACCCACCTCTACGTCTATACCGAGGAGGATGTTTTTTACGTCTTCATCTCCGCTGCCGTTTAATATGCGGGAATCTGCATACGGGTTTTGCAACGACTCTTTGTCGAAAAACTCTTTATCGCCGGGCTTAAGGTCAGAGTATTCTTTTTCTGCACGCTGCAAATCTTTCAATGCCGCTTCCCTGCCCCGCGGATCATTGCTCATGCCCACTTCAACAGCCTGCTGATAAATCTCCCTGACCTTCATCCCTTTACCGTATCCTTTGGCCGATCCCTGGCATCAGCCATGCAAAAGCTCCCGCACTCTGTTGTTCACCCATTTGCCGTCCGCAACACCTTTTATGCGAGGCGCAAGCATCTTCATGACCTTACCCATATCACCTTCATTTTTTGCCGAGGATTCCTTTATAGCCTGAAGAATCATATCATCAATCTCTTCAGCCGACAACTGGGCCGGCATATAGGACTGAAGTATCGCCAGTTCCAGGGTTTCCTGCTGCACCAGATCATCCCTGCCACCCTTTGGAAAACTGTTCGATAGACTCCCGCCTCTGTTTTGCCAGCGTTGAAAAAATCGCAAGGATCTCCTCATCCTGAAGCTCGCGGCCCTTATCGATCTGCTGGTTCTTTACAGCAGCCTTTGCCATCCTCAAGCACAGAAAGCTTCAGCTTGTCTGATTTTTTCAGAGCTGTTATCAGGTCTTCATCAAGTTTTTTCAGAAGAGACATATTATCTCATTCCCAGCTTGACTCTTTTTGCGGCTTTTTTCCGAGCAGCTATAGCTTTTTTCTTCTTCTTTACGCTAGGCTTCTCATAGTGCTCTCTTTTCTTTACCTCAGAGAGGACTCCTTCTTTTTCGCACTGTTTTTTAAACCTTTTAAGCGCATTCTCGAAAGAATCGCTTTCACGCACCCTTATTGAGGGCATCCATCCATCACTCCCCTCTGTTTAGAAATTGCAAACAATTTTATCAGTTTGGCAACAGGCATGTCAATCCAATCCTTGCCATAAACCAATTGATTATAAAAGGAAAATGCCTCAACTGAAATCACAGAGCAGTTTCAGACAAAGTTTAATTGAAAAATATGTTTATTGTATGATACATTTCACCCATCATAACAGGAAATCGGCTCTGACTGTTTTTCTGAGCACGTATACTTTTTTGCAAAAACTGGTTGTCATCCCCGAATGTCTCTATCATGGCAAGCAGTCAGAACCGGATTCCCGCGTCCCGAACGCTTTGGGGACGGCAATGACAGAATGGGGACTTTTGCAAAAGACTCTTTTTTTATAAAACTTTTCTAAGCAACAACTAATAAAGGGCTAATAAAGAACCATTTCATATATTTATGATAATATCCCTGTGGCCCTTATAAAAATGATATCATTTGATGCAATTATCAACAGTCTTAAGGAAACAATCATTCTTTTTGATAAAAAGACAACCATAACATATATCAATAAAAGCGGGGAAGAATTACTCCGGAAAAGTTCCAAGGATATCACAGGAAAAAAACTCTTGCAGATTTTTGACAGCGAAAAAACCATTTCACCTTTAATTAAAAAAACTATAAGCGAAGGCCGGTCCCTGAGGGGCAAATCCGCTGTTTTGAATATCGGACATCCCATTAACATAGACTTCAGCCTTTCACCTTTTTTCGTAAACAGCAGGATCGAAGGTGCGATATTGTCCATATCTGAAAACATAAATATAACAGACAGGGAAGATTATGATTATGATTTTGACTCTGCCGTATATCTGCTCGGCACGATAGCACACGAGATAAAGAACCCTCTGGGCGGCATCAAAGGCGCTGCCCAGTTGTTGCGCAATACTGTGCAGGATGAGAGTATTAACGAACATATCAACCTTATTATCCGGGAAACCGACAGACTCAATTCAATTCTCCAGGATTATCTCACTATTTGCAAAAACCCGTCCCTGCATCCGGTAAACATACATGAAGTAATGGAACAGGCCCTGTCCATTATGAACATCCCTCTGCTTAAGGCCGGGGTTACTCTCAAGAGGATGTATGACCCTAGCCTTCCAAATATCCAGGGAGACGAAGCCAAGCTTTTACAGGCTTTTCTGAATATCATCAAGAACGCGGTTGAATCGATGAAAAAAGGAGGGCGGCTTGAAATCTCAACCAGCCCGTCAAAAGAATCCGTCATTGATCACGGCAAGATAAAAAGATGGGTCCTGGTCTCCATAAAGGATACAGGCAGGGGAATTCCTGAAAAAGATCTGAAGAAAATATTTCTGCCCTTTTACACAAAGAAAAAATCAGGGACAGGCATAGGGCTTGCTTTTACAAAAAAGGTCGTCAAAGACCACGGCGGCTTCATCAGGGTGGAAAGCCAGGAAAACAGAGGGACTGTTTTTCATCTTTACATACCGTTTGGACACAATGGATAAAAATATATTAGTAATCGATGATGATGAAAGCATCATATGGGTCATCAAGAAAGCGCTTGAGCCTTCAGGCTATAAAATAACCTCAAGGACAAGGCTTGCTTCAGGACTAAAGGCTGTACAGGACAAAACCCATATAGTACTGCTTGACCTTATACTGCCTGATGGCGATGGGCTCGATGGGCTGAGGGAGATACGCTCCGTCAACCCCGATGTTATTGTCATTATGATAACTGCAAACGCCAAAATGCAGAGCACCATAACAGCAATGAAAGAAGGCGCATATGATTACATAGAAAAGCCTTTTGATATCGAAGAGCTGAAAATAGTCGTAGAAAATGCATTCAGGGACCTGTCACTGAGAGAAGAATTGAAGAAACTCAAAAAAGCTGTTTTCGAGACGGAAAATCCCCAGATGATCGGCAAAAGCCCTAAAATGCTCAAGGTTTTCAAAGATATCGGAAAGGTCGCCTCTAAAGATATAACTGTTCTGATATCCGGGGAAAGCGGTACAGGCAAGGAACTTGTTGCTAAGGCGATTCATTTAAACAGCAGCCGGTCCCTCGGTCCCTTTATAGCAATAAATTCTGCATCCATCCCCAAGGACCTGCTCGAATCAGAGCTCTTCGGTTATAAAAGAGGGGCTTTCACCGGTGCAATAAAAGACAAGAAAGGGAAAATAGAGACAGCAAACACCGGGACCCTGTTCCTTGACGAAATTTCCGAGATAGAGCCTGAACTGCAGGCAAAGCTGCTCCGTTTTCTGCAGGAAAAGGAATTCACTCCCTTGGGAAGCAATGAAACCATTAAGGCCGATGTAAGGATCATAGGAGCGTCCAATAAAGATCTTGAGGCAGCAGTACATAACGGGCAGTTCAGGGAGGACCTCTATTACCGCTTTAATGTTGTTCAGATCAAGCTTCCGCCTTTGCGTGAAAGAAAAGAGGACATACCTCTTCTTATAAAAAACTTCCTCAGGGAATCTATTGAAAAGCTCGAAACAGGGGATAAGGAATTATCCAGGGAGGCTAAGGCCCTGCTCCTGAAATATGACTGGCCGGGCAATGTGCGTGAACTGGAGAATGTCATAAAGAGGGCATGTGTTCTCTCCACCGGAACAGTAATAGAAACTAAAGACCTGCTGATTGAGGAAGACAACTCCTATTCCATAAAAGACTTCCTTGAAGAAAAACTGAAGCATTACCTGAAGGACATGACAAATATAAGCAACTGCAATCTCTACAATACTGTCCTCTCGGAGGTCGAAAAGGCCCTTATCAGCCTGGTTTTAAAAGAAACAAACGGAAACCAGCTGAAGACCGCAAAGGTACTGGGAATCAACCGCAATACTCTCAGGTCAAAGATCAAGGAATATAAAATAAAATGATCTTTTCAACTATGAATCTAGCTTAATAATCCCTTTAGTGATCGCAAATTTTATCAGGGCTGCGCGGGAATGCAGATCAAGCTTTTCGGAGATATTGGTCTGATGTGCAATAACAGTCTTTGCGCTGATATCAAGCAGGTTGGCAACTTCTTTATGGCTGTGTCCTTCAGCTATCAGCTTCAGGACCTGTTTTTCCCTGTCTGTTAGTTTCTCATAAGGGTCCTCAACTGAAAGCTCTGAAGAATTATCAAGATATCCGCTTATAACATTGGTCGCTATAGATGAGTAGAGATAGGATTCGCCTTTTGCAACGGCCCTGATCGCTGATATAAGGTCAGTACCGACTGCCTGTTTCAGTATATATCCGGAGACGCCTGCCTTAAGCAGCCTGCTGACGTATTCCTTGTCGCTGTACTGCGTCAGGATAAGGATTTTCATGCCGGGCATCCTGTTCTTTATCTCCAGTGTCGCCTCTATTCCTCCGAGTTCAGGCATCGAAACATCCATAAGTATCACATCAGGCTTCAGCTTCACCGCCCGTTCTATCGCCTCCAGACCGTTTGACGCCTCTCCGACAATTTCGATGTCATCGTAAAACTTCAAAAAAGCTATAATCCCCTCTCTCATCAACGCGTGGTCATCCGCTATCAATACCCTTGTCTTAGACATTCTCATCTCCGGAAACTTTTAATGGGATCCACAGGCTGATTCTTGTGCCGGATCCCGGTTGTGAACATATTAGCACCTTTCCATCTCTAAGGTATACCCTTTCCTTCATTCCCATCAGGCCAAGTCCCCTTCCGTCTTCAGTCCTTTTTAACGCAGACCTGATATCAAAGCCCTTCCCGTCATCCTCAATATCAAGATTGATTTCATTGGCCCCTATCTTCATAATAACGACAACGTTTTCAGCCTCTGAATGTCTTGCTATATTGACTATGGCCTCCTGTATTATCCTGAATAATGTCGCCTCAAGATGGGGATCAAAGCGTCTGTCGGAGTCCCCCATGATATTCAGGAAATATGTTATACCCTTAACCCAGAGATGTTTGTCAAGAAGCCATCTGATAGCAGCCTCCAGCCCAAGGTCATCAAGGATTGCCGGCCTGAGGTCCTGGATCATGATCCGGATATCCTCAAGGGTATTGAGCACAATCTTCCGCATCTCCTCAATCTTCTCCTCGGATGGAGGTCCGCTGTATAGCTTGCACATATCAATTTTCATCAAGATGGCAGACAGCGACTGCAAAGTCTCGTCATGAAGTCCCCGCGCAACCCTTTTTCTCTCTTCCTCCTGTGCTGTTATAACTTTTTTGAGGAGCTTTTCGACCTTATTCTGGCTTTGCCTGATCTCCCTTGTCCTTTCGATGACCCGCTTTTCAAGTTCAACATTGTAATGATGGAGCGATTCGAGGGAATCCGCCAGCTTTACCCTCATGACCTCGAAGCTGGTGCTCAGCATGCCTATCTCGTCTACGCCTCCGAAACCTATTGACCTGGACATATCGCCTGAGGCAATGCTGTGTGTGGCATCGATAAGTTCATGCACCGGCTTTACAATGCTCCTGCTCATACCAACAGCCATGAGCAGTGCAACAGCAACCGAAAACAGGCTGAAGAGAAGGAAGGTCTTCTTCAGTTCCCTTGCAGGCGCAAACACATCTTTTTCGGGCTGGAGTATGGAGACGCCCCAAGGTGCCATCTCCAGCGGCGAAAATGCAAGCACATCGGTTGAGCGTTCATCCGCATCTTTACCGCTCGACTTTTCATCTGCATGGCATCTGTGGCACATTCTGACGACTGACATCTTTTTTTCTATGAGGCCGGAAAGGAATCTGTCATGATCACTTCCTGTAAAGATCCTGTTGGGATTGCTTGATGCTATAACAATACCATGACTGTCTATAATCTCTATATTGGTATTAGGACCAGTAGGCGCCGACCTGATAACCTGGCCGAGCATATAGTTGGTGGGATTGATCTCGCCGCCTGCCACTCCTATAATTTCGCCGTCCTTGCTTTTCAGAGGCACAAGCGCAAATATGACCTTTTTTTTCGACGGTTCAACAGTATAGATATCAGATATTGCAGGTTTCCCCTCATTAATAACTTTGCTTATATAGGGTATGCTTAAAAGATTCAGGGAATTCTCGATCCTTGAGGGATAAGTAAGAAGCATATTGCCTTTTTTATCAAGGATAAAAATACCGTCGGTAAATATTGAGTACTGATACGCTGCAGCGAGGGCCTTTTTTTCCGGCCCCCAGTCGTTGTCCCTGAAATCAACGCTGCCTGAAAGTGATATGTCATAAAGCCTGTTAAAGTTGCTTTCAAGGATGGAATCAGTGTACCTGGCTATCATTTTTGCCAGATCGATCCTCCTCTGCATGGAACGGTCTATGGTGTTATCAACCGTTAGATAGCTTACGATCCCGAGGCTTGTTATTATTATCAGAACAATGAGTATGACAGAGACAATTATTCTTTTCTGCAATGCGGTTTCCCCGGATACGAATGAATAATCACCAGTATTAACCGTTCTCCTGTTTTACTTCCCCTGTTTCCTTCGCATGCGTATGTCCGAGGGACTCACCTGTTATCCTCTCGTATTCAAGCGGATGCTCATGTTTCATCCTGGAAACAGATATTTTCCCTGTAAATATCGCTGTGTCAAGCGGAAAAACCTCAGGGCTGAATATGGCGTTATACAGATGCCAGACTATTATTACCAGGAAAGCCAGGCAGTGCCTCGTTGGTATGGGCGGCCTTTGCAGCAGGTATTAATTCTCCAGGGAGGTATCTGACAACAGCGGCGGGAAACCACAATATAAGGCCGGTTACAATCATAAGCAGCCCTCCCACAACGACTCCCCAATACTCGAATTTCTGTTTATAGTCATACCTGTCGCACTGCGCAGGCTTGTCTGTTGTCCCGAAATAGTACCTGATATTTTCAATGGCATCGGTGAAATCCTTCTTGTTTATCACCATCGAGGCAGGCCATTTCCTGAATATAACACCCGCAGATGCCACAATAATATGGGAAAAGGTGAGAACTGTGAAGCATACCCCGGAATACCTGTGTATCAGCCTTACAGCGTCAACACCTCCCAGATTTATGATAATCCATTGTGACAGATTATATCCATGGAACTTCTGAGACAAGCCTGTTATAACCAGAATTGCAAACACAGTCATGTTCAGCTGGTGTTCGATTATCCTGTAATTGCTGAACCTTCTGATCTTCCCGCCGACTATCAAATCACTATTATGCATGATCGCGACCTCCTATCTGTTAACCGCATAGCGCCAGATATGCAGAAGTATCTGCAGAATCAGACCTACCATCATAAAGGGGATGAAGATTTTATAAATAAGGTTAATAAAATAAACCAGTGGCGCCTTTTTGAGGCTCGGCTCATAATGCGATATCCAGCTATCAGGAAAATTCTCCGAAGCATTGGGATGGCACTTCTGACATCTCCTGAGCAGGTTCGCTTTCACTATCGAAGATTTCGGCCCTGTGGTAGCGGTTATATCGTGAATTCCATGACAGTCTATACAGACAGCGATGGGCCTAGTAGTTGTAGTGTCGCCGAAATCCTTCTGCTTCTTATACAGCTTCAGGGTAACGCCGTGAAAGTCCTGGAGATAGCTGTTGAGCACTGCTGTAGAAAGGCCGTATTTACCCATCAGGGCTTTGTTGGCATGACAATTGCCGCACATCTGAGGGACCTTCTCGCGATAGTCAAAAGTCCTGGGGTCCAGTATGTTATGGGCCCTGTGGCAGTCTGCACAGACCGGGACATCCTGATTGTTTTCGTTAAACAGGGCGCTGCCGTGAACACTCGATGCATATATTTTGTAAATCTCACCGTGACACTTTTCACACCTCTTAGCGCTCGATGTCCTGTCCTTTCCTGTATGGGATATAGAATGCGCTCCATGGCAATCCACGCAGACAGGGGTATTGAGGTTCCCCTGGCTGAGCATTGTATAGTGGATGCTTTCGAGAGTTTTCGTGTATTTGTCAAAATGGCACCGCCGGCAGCTTTCAGAGGCGGCCAGAATATAATCCCTCTTGCTCTTGAAAATCCTTTGGGGATGTTCTTCAGCCGAAAAACCGAAATGACAGTCAGAACAGTACAGTTTGCTGTGAACTGAAAGGGGCAGCGCCTCAGTGTCTACCTTGAGAGACTGCTTCTCCCCGTCCCTGAAGGACATCTCAAGCTCACTGGCATGACAGGCAAGGCAGTAACCCGAGTCCTTTGATGCGCCTTTAGGGGCGCGTTGCATTGAATGAGCGCCATGACAGTCGACGCATACCTTTCCGCCCTTCTTTGCAATCTCTGTCATCTTCGCATGCATGGAGGATTTAAATTTTTTATGGCAGGTAATGCACATTGCAGAACCTGAGACCGCATATTCTCTTACGTTTTTTAAAACCCTGGCCGGATGTTTTTCTGCAGAAAAACCGGCATGGCACGCGGAACAATCAAAGGAGCCGTGGACAGACCCTGTAAATTTATTTATGTCTATAAACAGCGGCAGTTTCTCTTTTTTTTGCAGTTCAAGAGAAAAATCCTTATTGCCGTGGCATCCGAGACAATGCTGAACATTTTCGGAAACCGAAGGCGGAGCAGCTGTAACAGCCATAGGAAGAAACAGGAAAAGCAATGCAAAAGCTAAAACAAAGAACAGCCTTACTCTCATAATTGTCCCCCTGCTGAAAAGTTTTTTCGCCTCTGTTATCTATCTCCTGTTATTGAGCTACAGGATTAGTATCGCATATTCCGGTTAAGTGAGTATAGCAAGATAAAAACAACTATACAATCGGAATAAATTTCTATCTATACACAGGAAAACATCTTAATTCAGAACAAGCCCTGCATATAAGCATTATTAAACACAGCCTCAGTAAATGCTTTCAGCCATTCTTATTAGCTGTTCAGGGGTATCGTCGGCAATAAGTGTGATCCGGTAAATCCCCTCCTCCCAGGTAATCCTGTTGCACCGCTCGCGTCCGCTGCATACAGCTATCACAAGATTCCCTGCCCTGCCCTTAATGCTAACCTGACTCTCCTTCCTCACATACAGGACATCAGACTTATATGTTGGCTCAAAACCAGCCCTTGAATCCACCTGAAAAAAAGAAAGGGCAAAACTCCTTGAGTCCCTATGGGTAAAATGCATCATGACCAGGGGGAAAGGCCTTCTCTGTGCAAAGATCTCGGTTGGCGGCCAATTGATATACTCAGGGAAATAAGCAGGTATGTAAACCCTGGGAATTTTCAAGGCCGTCCTGACCTCTTCAACCGAACTGTATTTTTTTATGCCTTCATCCTGCAATGCAGACGGCAACCAGTTAAGCAGTTTCAAAAGCAGAATGACAACTGCAACGGTTACAAGAAAAGAAAACCCCCTATGAAGCTGTTTTACCGTATTTTTCTTCATCTAGCCATCCGTTTTTACACCACAAAATAATTGATCACCGCCACAACGGCTGTGGTCAGCAGAAACTTCCCCCCTTCAAACTCTTTATCCGTATACCCTTTTTCACTTTCAAGTCTTGCTATCCGTTCCTTAAGCAGTAGGTTATGACTGTAATTCTCCATCCCTTCCTGCAGGGCCCTCACCCCGCCGAAGGCATCGGAAAAAAATTCACTATGAGAAGAATAAAACACTTTAAGGGTTGATGCAAGCACAAGGGGAGACTTTGTTAAGGATACGGTTATGTCATCACATATATGTTCGTCATCCTGGACGATCCGTCTGAAGACTATCAGGACGATAGGGTTGAAGAACATCAGGACCCTTATGGCGAATATCATCCACTTGGTGGCATTGCTCATCCTTGCTATATGGGCAAGTTCATGTGCTATAGCGCTCTTGAGCTGTTCCCTGTCGAGCAGCTCTATCAACCCGGACGTCAAAACTATTGCATGATTTCTGGAACCTGAGGTAAAGATAAAAGGATTGCTGTCTTCAAGGACAGTAATAGACGGCGGCTCTATCCCCAGCTTTTCACTCATCTGTTTAGCAAGGTCGTCGATCCCTGGATCTGAATAAAATTTAGAGCGCAGGGCTCTGCCCTTTCGCGCAAAAACATCTCTCATTATAGGCATCACCTCCTGCAGAAAAAAAACAAACGAGGTGCCTGCCAGGATAAGCATAAAGACCGTCCTTAGCGGAACCAGGTCCCATATCTCAAGAGAAAGCCATTTGTTCATGCTGAAGACGGCATTTTCCTGCTGGAAGGAAAAAGAACTTCTCCCGGGATTTATCAACTGGTATAGCGGCAGCATGCAAACCGGCAGGACCAGGGTCATTATGCGGTATCTGAATTTGGTAAGCGGGTTATGTATATGCCATATCTTCATCGCACGTTCAATGATGAGGATTGCGATTAATGAATGAAGGAATGTCTGGACAACATATCTTCCTGACAGAGAATCTAACAGCCACACAGCAGCACCTGTTTCATGTCATCTAATATTGCAGCGCGGAGTTTTTTCCCAAAAAGTTGTACACGCCGGCGAAGAAGCGTAAATTCCCCCTTTCGCCTCGGCGAATCCGCCTGAGTGCGGAAGAAAAGGGGGTGCAGG
>CAWEYN010000002.1:0-133039 GCA_963813295.1 uncultured Nitrospira sp. | reverse complement strand
CCCAAAATCTATGCTATCTTCGTATAGTGAAGACTCTACTTATGCAGTTGGGTCCACAAAGAATCCACCGCTGCCGTCAGGCATTGCTGCAGTGCCGTGTTCTTTAACACTCTTTTTAAAGGCATGCATATATCCAACATCGATCGATACGGTCTTGGTCAACTGATAACCTATCCCGCGGTAAGATGATGTTCAACAACTGCCGGAAAACCTGCGACTCTAAAAATTTCGTAGTTCGTCGTCGGAACATCCTTGCCCTGGACATTAGCATACCCGTGAAAGATCATCCCAGGAATGGGAGCTGAACGGGCTCTTTCCGTAGTTATAACCTGCGCGAAGCGCCAGTTTTGGAGTTGGTTTGTACTGCGCGCCGATGTTGAAGACCCACTGGTCTTTCCATCCGAAATCCTTGTATCCGTTTGCATCGGCCCAGTTCAGCCATTTTGCGTCTGTCTCAATTAGCAAAACGTTTTGTATTGGTTCATAGGCAATACCTACACCAACAGTCTGAGGGCTCTCGAGTTTCAGATCATCCATTGTCGTTGATCCAAGGTCTACGTCAAAGTCTGCAACATTCTTGTGTTTAATTTCCTGAGGCGTGATGTAAACTGCTCCGAAAGAAAAGGGACCGGTTTTGTAAATAGCACCCAATTGTGCGCCGAAGGCAAAGCCCGATGATGTTCCATTACCAAGATCCAACGTTCCATAATTTATATGCAGTGCAGCGCCAATGGAAAAATTAGGAGTGACCAGATAAGAAAGACTGGGAGCAAATTTCATGATCTGCAGGTTGGTATAAACCGACTGATTGCCGTTAGTGGGATTGCCGATCCAAATCAATTTATCACGATAGTCAACACCCAAGTCCTGAGACGCCATAAGCCGCCAGTCCAAAACGGAGGTTCTGTGAAATAGGAGATGAAATTCCTATGGCAGGAATTGCGAACAAGTCAGAATCACTTTTTTGTCTGCCAGTGTCAAGTGCCATATGCAGGCATTGTTATCCTGGTTGTTGCCTTAGGCATAAAAATAGTTCCGGCAAAATTGAATTCAGAACCTGGGCAATAAAGACCAAAGCACATTGCTGCAGGGTTTGAAAAAACTGCGCTTATGGCGTCCTGAGGAGCTGCGATGCCAACGCCACCCATGGCCCTTGAAATCGGGCCGATGCTGATAAGGTTATCACCGTTTGTTGCATATGCGTCATTTGCTATAAATCCTGTTGCTGCTACTAATGCTACTACGAGAATAAGACAATACATCCATGTAATGCTTCTGACGTTCCATTGTTAACCTCCTTTTTTTGTGTTAAAGAACTTGTTTTATATTTTACCTCCTTTTCAGAATAATAGCAATGCTTCTAAAATATGATATTTACCCTTAATTGGTTTTAAAGGTATGAAATTAAGCAACCATGTACAGAAAATATACCTGCATTATTTATGTCACGTCAAGAAATATTTTATTCATTAGATAATTCACTGGTTAAATAATATGAAAAATATATACGGAAATCAATGTAACTCTTTGAATTAACATATTATTTTTATATGATATAATTCAGAATATGCATATATAATTAGTAAAGCATATTATAACTATAGATATTCTTTTTCTTCTCAACTATTTTCACTTCAAAAAAACAACTCGTTATCAAGGGAATTTTTTCCTTTTTTTATGTTATCTTATAAGCAATAAACTACATTAAAACTACTAAGGAGATTTCATAATGAAAGTAATTCTCAGTGAAGATGTGAAAAATCTTGGTCACATGGGTGAGGTTGTAAATGTTTCTGATGGCTATGCAAGAAATTTTCTTTTTCCAAAAAAATTTGCTGTTGAAGCAAATACAAAAAATTTAAAGGAATTTGAACATAACAAAAAAATAATTACAGAAAGAGCAGCGAAAATAAAAGAATCCTTTAAATCCATTGCAGACAAATTATCTTCTCTTTCTCTTACCATAAAGGCTAAAACCGGTGAAGATGACAAGCTATTCGGATCAGTCACGAATATGAATATAGCCGAGGCCCTTGCTTCAGCAGGCTATGATATTGACAAGAAAAAAATTGTTATGGAGCCGATCAAAAGACTTGGAGAATATTCTGTTACAATAAAGCTTCATACGGATCTCTCTGCAGAGGTTAAAGTTAACGTTGTTCAGGAATGAAAGAATCAGATCTAACGTTAGATAAGCTTCCGCCTCAAAACATTGAGGCTGAACAGTCTGTCCTGGGAGCTATATTACTTGATAATAATGCTCTTTATACTGCGTTTGAGCTGATTACTCAAGAAGATTTCTATAAGGATTCCAACAGAAAGATCTTTATAGCTATGACAGAGCTCCTTGAGAAGAATGAGCCTATAGATATTATTACTCTCACTGACCATCTCAGGAAAAAAGACAATCTCGATGCAGTCGGAGGAACTCAGTATCTGACTTCTCTGGCGTCCATGATTCCCACTTCTGCTAATGTCAGGTTCCATTCAAAAATTGTCAGGGAAAAGTCGATGGTCAGGGGCCTTCTCCGTTCTGTTACTGATATTGCACGGAATGTTTATGAAACTGAGCAGGATGCTGAAGAACTGATAGATTATGCGGAAAAAACAATATTTGATTTATCTGAAAGAAGAATAAGCCAGTCTTTTTCAATCCTGAAAGATGTCATAAAAGACAGCTTTCAGATGATTGAACAGCTTTATGACAAAAAAGAAACAGTTACCGGTGTCCCTACAGGCTTTAAAGCACTTGACGAATTGACCACAGGTCTTCAGAAGAGTGACCTGATAATAATCGGGGGCAGACCCTCTATGGGAAAGACGGCCTTCAGTCTCAATATCGCCCAGCATGTCGGGGTCAACCTGAATGAAACTGTCGCTGTCTTCAGTCTTGAAATGTCAAAGGAGCAGCTTGCATTCAGGATGCTCTGTTCAGAGGCCATGGTAGATTCCAATAGTATCAGAAAAGGATTTATCAGAAAGGACGACTGGCACAAGCTTACAAGCGCAGCTGGAAGGTTAGCTCGAAGCCCCTATTTTTATAGATGATTCTTCAGCGATATCAGTCCTTGAAATGCGGGCCAAGGCAAGGAGATTGAAAGTAGAGCATGGTTTGAGCCTGATTATAGTAGACTATCTTCAGTTGATGCGGGGCAGGGGAAATGCTGAAAGGCGTGAACAGGAAATATCCGAGATATCACGTTCTTTAAAAGGTCTTGCAAAAGAGCTGAGGGTCCCGGTAATTGCCCTGAGCCAGCTCAACAGAGGCGTTGAGACAAGGACCGGAATCAAAAAACCGACCCTTGCTGATCTCCGGGAATCAGGGGCGATCGAACAGGATGCTGACGTAATCATTTTTCTTTACAGGGATGAAGTATATAACAAAGATAGCAATGATAATAAAGGAAAGGCAGAGATTATCATTTCAAAACAGAGAAATGGACCGACCGGCGAGATAACTCTCTCATTTTTATCGCATTGCACAAGATTTGTGGATTATTCCGACAGGGAATACCATGAGATAGATGAGGCGTTTTGACCTGGACCATCTCAAACAATAGCCAGTACAGGGACTGCCTATTTGCTTCTGAGAGTTGAATCGTGATACATTTTAACTGATGAACAGTAAAGAATTATGGCCTCTTCCTATTTTTGATCGGGATACTCCTCTTTAACTGGCCTTTCCTCGTCATATTCGGACTATCGCTTCCTTATTATCTGTTCGGGGTATGGGGCATCTTTATCATAGTCATAGGTATCTCTATCAACAAGACCGGCAAGCCGGGAAATAGCAGTGTTTGAGGGCTGGCTGTTATTCATCTTTATCCTGGCCTATCTCAGCCTGTTGTTCCTGATCGCATATTACGCGGAACGGAGGGAAAAGGCAGGGAAGAGTATAGTCTCGAACCCCTATGTCTACTCCCTTTCCATGGCGGTTTACTGTACCTCATGGACTTTTTACGGAAGTGTCGGTAAGGCCGCTACTTCAGGCCTTTCATTTCTGACTATATACCTTGGTCCCACGCTTATGGCATCGCTTTGGTGGATCATTTTGAGAAAGATCATCATAATATCCAAGGAAAACAGGATAACCACCATATCAGACTTTGTGGGTTCCAGGTATGGCAACTCGCTTTTTCTGTCCGCCCTTGTAGCGCTCGTTGCGCTGATCGGGATAACGCCCTATCTTGGACTTCAGCTCAAGGCGATTATGAAGACCTTCTCGATACTTGCCGGTGAGACAAAGGGGAGCGCTGCTGCCGGATGGTTCATAACTCTCATACTCGGAATATTCGCCATAATCTTCGGCGCGAGGAGGCTCGATTCATCGGAAAGGCATGAGGGGCTGATATTCGCTATCGCGTTTGAGTCCATTGTCAAGCTGATCGCCTTTCTCCTCGTGGGTTATTTTCGTCACTTACGGCCTTTTTGACGGTTTTGCCGATATCTTCGAAAAAATCAAGGATTCAAGTTACGGTGACCTCCTCTTTCTCGGTGGGGGCACCTCCGTAAGCTACAATGAGTGGGCGTCGCTGCTTTTTCTCTCCATGATGGCGATACTGTTTCTGCCGAGACAGTTTCATGTTTCGGTAGTGGAAAATTCGGACGTCTCCCATGTCTCGAAGGCCATGTGGCTTTTTCCCCTCTATCTTTTTCTGATCAATATATTTGTCATGCCGGTTGCGTTTGGCGGGCTGCTCCTTGGCGGCAGTCAGGCGGACGCCGACAGTTTTGTTCTGACGATCCCTCTCGGTCAGCGACAATCCCTGCTTGCGCTTATAGTCTTTATCGGGGGATTTTCAGCGGCCACCGGCATGGTCATAGTCGAGTCGCTGGCGTTAAGCACTATGGTAATGAACAATCTCGTGATGCCCGGCATCTTTCGGTTCAATAAGATGAAGGGCTTCCCTGCCATGATACTCAACCTGAAAAGGCTTATCATTCTCGGCTGCGTGTTCCTGGGTTATTTTTTCGCTGTCTCGATCGGTGAATTCTACACCCTGGTTGATATCGGGCTTAAATCGTTCGAGGCGGTAACGATCTTTGCGCCGTCAATCATCCTCGGCCTTTACTGGAAGAGGGGCAACAGGCTTGGCGCCATAGGGGGGATAATCGCCGGTTTTGTAATATGGTTTTACACTCTTTTTATGCCGGCGCTGCTGAAGGCCGGCGTAATCCACGAGAAGGGGTTTCTCTCTTCACTCATTAACTCCGAGATATTCAATCCTCATGCGCTTTTCGGCCTGAGTGGTCTCGACAAATGGAGCCATTCCCTGTTTTGGGGCTTGCTGTTTAATATGATGTTCTACATAGGTCTCTCAATTTTCACAAAACAGGGGGGTGAGGAGGAGAAACAGGCCTTGCTCTTCGTTGAATCCTATTCCCCGCGGATGCTGCCGATGAAGGGCATATACAGTATCCGGCAGATCGAGGACATCCTTGGGCAGTACATAGGCAGGAAAGAGGCGAGGGACATAATAGAGCTGTTCATCAGCAGACACGGCATCAAAAGGGAGGACATATCCCAGGATGAACTCTTCAGACTGAGGGATGAGGCCGAGAGGGTCCTTTCGGGCGCGCTGGGTTCCGCAATCGCGACGATAATATTCGAGGACAAGGTCACACTTACCGAGCAGGAAAGAGGGGAGATCTCAAGTTCGATAAAACAGATGACCGATACCCTCAGACTGTCGAGGCAGGAACTGGCTGAGGCGAACAGAAACCTCGCTTATCTCAAGGAGTTCAGTGAGAATATCATCGAGAGCGCCCCTGTCGGCATTGTTACTGTTGATTCCTCACTCACGGTGAAGTACTGGAACAAGGAGATGGAGATTATCACCGGCATTAAGAGGAACTTTGCTTATGACCGCTTTATCGTTCATCTTCTGCCGTGGATCAGGAAAGAGATATTTGCGCAGAGCGAACTGAACGAAATGCTGGTCCAGGCGCCCTCCATGCAGACGTTCAAGATCAATATCAGTCCTTTTAAAGACCCCTCGGGCGGCCATGTTGTAATACTTGAAGACATAACTGAAAAGAAAAAGATGGAGGAGCAGCTCCAGCAGGCTTCCAAGCTGGCGAGTCTGGGCAAGCTGACCGCCGGCATATCCCATGAGATAGGCAACCCCCTGGCCTCCATCTCGTCTCTTGGTGCAGGAGCTGAAATCATTAAAAATGGAATCCGGCGAAGACAAGGAATTCACGTCCGAATCATTGAAGACAATCAACAGCCACATAGAGAGGATCGCCAAGATAGTGCGCAGCCTCGGAGACTTTGCCAGGATTTCGACAAAGGAAAAAATCCCTTCGAACATCTCAGAGATTCTGGACAGGACGATTAACCTGGTCAAGTATGACAAGAGGTTCAAGAACGTCCAGCTTGTCCCGAATATCGACACTATACCTCCCTTCAGGATAAATCCGGACCAGATACAGCAGGTCTTCCTGAACCTTATGCTTAATTCGATCGATGCCATGCCGGATGGAGGCAAGCTGACTGTGTCTATGAAAAAGACGGACAATTCAGTTGAGGTAATTTTCAGTGACACAGGCACCGGCATTGATGAAACGATTATAGACCGCATCTTTGACCCTTTTTTCACGACCAAGTCGCCGGGCAGGGGGACCGGCCTCGGACTGAGCATATGCTATGGCATAATCAGGGAGCATAACGGCACGATAACTGTGAAAAGCAGGAAAGGGGAAGGGACGACTTTTACAATAAGGCTGCCTGTCGAATAAAATATCTCCTTTGCAAAACTGAAAAAAATGTTGTCAGAAGAAAAAGTGCCGGAATGTTATAATACGAAAGGGATAACCCTGAGAATAATTCATGTCAAAGCGAGGTGCACTAAAATATGACGATTTGGGGCTTTCTTGTCGGACTTTTCCTTGGCATTGTTCCCCTTTTGTTTGTCCTCAAGTTTTTTAAGGGAAGGTTCCTCTTTATTGTTAATCCTTATATTAAGGGCGCCTTACTGGGCTTTATCCTCTGGTGCGTCATTATATCTGTTCTCTATTTCGACGCCAGATTCGGCATTTTCGGCTTTTTAAAGGGGGATGAGGGTTTCAGTTCTATGCTGCTGATCACTTCATCCTCTCACGGTTTCATCACTGCCGGTTTGTTGGCGGCACTGGTAACCAGGACGCTTTGGAAGGATAGAACTCCAAAGTCGTGTGTCGCCTACTGATCCTGCCTTCAGAATGACTGCCACTTTATGACTTCAACACTCATTTGCCCTCTGTGCTATAATACGGAAATTCTATGAATGAAAGACTGCTGATAGTTGAAGACGAGGAGACGTTGTGTGATTCTCTTAAGCGCGTTCTGGTAAGGGAAGGATATGCGTGGATACCGTAGGCAACGCTGAAGCGGCCTTTGAGGTCTTTGAGAAGGGTTTTTACGACGTTATCATAACTGATATTATTCTCCCGGGGATTACCGGGATTGAATTATTGAAGAGGATAAAGGACCAGTCAACGCAGCAGATAGTCATCATTATGACCGCCTATGCATCTTTGGAAACGGCTGTAGAGGCCCTGAGGAACGGCGCATATGACTATGTCGTTAAACCTGTCCTGCATGAGGAGATAAAACAGATTGTAAAAAACGCCCTTAAACAGGGGGCGCTCCAGGAGGAAAATTTCCGCCTGAGGAGACAACTGGAGAGACAGTACGATCTCAACCGGATAGTAGGGGAGAGTCCGGCCATGCAGAAGGTAATGTCTGAGGTGAGGAAGATTGCGGATTCACAAGACGATGTCCTTCTGTACGGAGAGATCGGCACAGGCAAGGAGCTTATCGCGAGGGCCATACATCTCAACAGCAACAGGGCAGGGGGACCGTTTATTTCCGTAAACCTGAGGGACATCTCTGACGGCGAGGCAGAACCGGTCCTTTTCGGCTATGTGAAGGGGGCTTTTGCAGAGGCCTTGTCCGCGCGGAAGGGACTGTTCGAGGAGGCCAATGGGGGGACGGTATTCTTGCGCGAGATCTGTGATCTGAACTCCGAACTTCAGACCAGGCTGATGCAGGTGCTGCGTGACAAGGAGATCAGGCCTGTAGGTTCTGAGACAGTTGTCAAAGCCGATCTCAGATTTATCACTGCCACAAGCCGCGATATCACGGATAAAGGAAAAGAGAGAGTTCTTAACAGCGATCTTCTGGATAAACTGGGAAACGTCGCGATTAACCTTCCGCCGCTCAGGGAGCGTAAAGAAGACATACAGCCCCTGACTGAGCACTTTATCAGAAAGTATTCCCGTGAATTGTGCAAGAACATCGAAAGAACAGATGCCGGAGTGATCGACTTTTTTCTCGGATATCAGTGGCCCGGCAATGTGAGGGAACTCCAGAACATCATTGAAAGGGCCATTATTCTGTCGGAAGACGGCGTGATCAGGCCGGAGCATCTGCCGAAACACTTATAAGCTGTCTTTTCCCCCATCAAAGAAAAGTCTGGCCGTCAGTTGCCGGATGTCTTAAAATATAAGATATGGTCATTGAAGAAGTCATAAATTTCTTAAAAAAGGAACCCCCGTTCCAGTTTCTTGATGAGACCACCCTGAAATCTGTTGCCGGAAGTATGTCAATGGAATTTTATCCCAGGGACACGGTCATCCTCCGGCAGGACGGGCCTGCCAGTAAATCTCTGCGGATCATAAAAAAGGGCGCTGTAAAGGTCCTTATGAAGTCTGAAGAAGGCAAGGATGTTGCGGTGGATTATAAAGGAGAAGGGGACAACTTCGGTTTCCTGTCCATGATAGGAAAGGACAGGCAGAAAACAACTGTAGTCGCTGTTGATGATACGATCTGTTATATCCTGGACAAGGAAAAGGTGCTCAAGCTCCTTGAAATCAGTCCTTCATTTACAGAATACTTCATGTCTTATCTGTCGCGATATGTGGACCGGACCTACAGGGAGATGCAGACCAGGAGCCTTTTCTCCAGAAGCAGCGACCGCTTTTTATTTACGACCCGGGTGGGAGATATTACGACCGCTGTAGTTACTGTAAGCGAAGAGACGACGATACAGGAGGCTGCCCAGGCAATGGTCAGGAACAGGATCAGTTCATTGATCGTGCTGGACAAGAGGAACCTGCCTGCCGGGATTGTGACAGACAAAGACCTGAGGGAAAAGGTTGTTTCAAAGGGCCGCAGTCTGTCTGAACCGGTCAGGAATATCATGACGATATCGCTCATTCGCGTTGACGCTGCCGATTCCTGCTTTGAGGCTGTTCTTAAGATGATCAAATACAATATTCACCATATGCTGGTCATAGAGGACGGAGAACTGAAAGGCATTATGACCAATCATGACCTTATGCTCCTTCAGGGCACATCCCCTTTGTCCTTTGCCAACGACATAGACCACCAGCAGACGATTGAAGGTCTTGAATCAGTCGTCCATGAAAATCAACAATATCGTGGGCCTGCTTCTTGAAGAGGGGGCGAAAGGGAGCAATATCACGAGGATCATTACCGAGATAAACGACAGGATCGAAAGAAAGGTGCTCGAAATCGCTGAAAAGAAATTCGGACAGCCTCCTGTCCCGTATTGCTGGATCGTGTTCGGCAGTGAAGGGAGAAAAGAACAGACCTTCAAGACCGATCAGGACAACGCGATCATTTATACTGACCCGGAGACGCCTGCTGACGACGAGGAGATCAGGAAATATTTTTCCTTCTTTACTCTGTTCGTGAGAGACAGCCTTACGAGGATCGGGTTCCCCCTCTGTTCCGGCAGACTACATGGCCAGCAATGAAGTATGGTGTCAGCCGCTGAGGATTTGGAAAAAGTATTTTATGCAGTGGATAAGCGAGCCGACTGCCGATGCTGTAATGAAATCACTTATACTTTTTGACTTCAGGCCGCTCCATGGTAAATTTCAGCTTGCTGTGGATTTGCGGAATGCTCTGAAGGCAATGCTTGAAGGGGAGGGGATCTTTCTCGGCCATATGGCCAATATGATTATAAAAAATACGCCGCCCGTAGGTTTTTTTAAGTCTTTTGTAGTGGAAAAGAGCGGAGAGCACAAGGATGAGTTCAATCTTAAAATAAAAGGCATCGCGCCGCTTATTGATGCCGTCAGGCTCTTTGCGCTTGAAAAAGGTGTGACCGAGACTTCTACGCTTGGAAGAATACAGGCGCTTAAGGACAAACACAGTATAATTAAGGAGTATTCGAGTGAACTGGAGCATGCGTTTGATTTCATAATGCTCCTCAGGGTCCAGCACCAGTATGAACAGATAAAGGAAGGCCTGCAGCCGGACAACTTTATCAATCCGGACAGATTGAGCAACCTTGAAAAAAAGACGATACGCGAGGCCTTTCATCTCATATCAAAGCTGCAGGACCTGATATTCGAGATTTACAAACCTTTCATGAGATAGGAGCCACGGGAGACGATCCGGAATGAATGAAAGACTGCTCATTGTAGAAGATGAGGTGACGTTATGCGAGTCTCTGAAGAGGGTGCTCATGAGGGACGGGTATCAGGTTGACGCTGTTGACAGCGCCGAAACCGCCCTGACATATATCGGGGAGACGTCATATGACCTCGTTATCACAGACATTATCCTCCCGGGTATTGACGGCATAGAACTGCTCCGGCGGATAAAAGATGGGTATCCGGAACAGCTCGTCATTGTAATCACCGCCTACGCTTCCATAGAAACAGCTGTCAGCGCACTCCGGGCCGGGGCTTACGATTATGTGATCAAGCCCATAATACATGAAGAAATAAAAAGGATAGTGAAAAACGCCTTCAGGGAAAGGACGTCTGAGGGCTGAGAATTTCATTCTCAAAAAACAGATCGAGGAACGCTATGATTTTGAAAAAATAGTCGGTCTTAGCAGCGAGATCACTTCACTGATCACTGAAGTCAAGAAAATAGCTGATTCACGGAGCAATGTCCTTCTTCTCGGGGAGACAGGCACAGGCAAGGAATTGTTCGCCAGGGCCGTCCATTTCAATAGTTCGCGGAGAGACAGGCCTTTTGTTCCGATCAACTGCAGCGCTATCCCGGAAAACCTGCTTGAATCCGAATTGTTCGGCTATATGAAGGGTGCGTTTACAGGTGCAGTGGGTTCGAAGAGGGGGCTCTTTGAGGAGGCTGACGGGGGCACTGTTTTTCTGGACGAAATCGGCGACCTCAGCCTGCCTTTGCAGGCAAAACTGCTCCGCGTAATAGACGACCATGAAATAAGGCCGATAGGGGGGATCCAGAGCAAAAAAATCGATATCAGACTAATTACCGCGACCAATAAGGACATTGCAAAGGCTGTAAAAAACAACTCTTTCAGGGAAGACCTTTATTACAGAATTAACGTGGTAACTCTGAAGCTGCCGCCTCTGAGGGACAGGAAAAAGGACATTATTATCCTTGCGGGACATTTTCTGGATAAATATTCCCACGAAATCGGCAAGGATGTTACAGTTTATTGATGATACCGCGCTGAAATATCTCACGGATTATTACTGGCCCGGCAATGTGAGGGAACTGCAGAATATTATTGAGAGAGCTGTACTTATAACTGACAGCAATACTATTTTCCCTGAGCACCTGCCGGAGGGTATGAAGGGGGACCTCTTCCTTTGCCTCAGAATCGATCGAAAAAGTTCCTTCTCGATTGAGGATTACACAAAAGAATTCATATTGAGGTACCAGCATAGCTATGGAGAACAAAAACTCTCAAATACTGGGAATAACGAGAAAGTCTTTATGGGAGAAGAGAAAAAAATGGGGAATTCCCAGAAGATAGAGAAATACGTTACCTAATTATACGTTTGGAAAATCAGATTGTTACCTTTTGTGACAATACTATAAGTACATGAAAATACAGTCTTTTTTTGCTGTTGTAAAGACATTTGATACATTTTGTAGCATTAGCTTTTTTGGTCTAAATCCCGGGCTTTAATGTCCCTAAAGAATATAACTTTAACAATCCCCTTTAACTCTTTAATAATTTAAACATAAATATTATTCCTCATTTCCTCATATCAGGCATATTGATTGCTCACATTCAAGTCATGGTGGTCGCCGAAGATCTTATAGATTTTTTTAAAGGGTGTGCCACCGTTTCAGCTTCTCGACGAGAAAGCTTTGAGGACATTGCAGCAAACGTTTCAATGGAATTTACCCCGACTGGTACCACGATTCTTCACCAGGACGGGCCAGCCAGCGAGTATCTCCGAATAATCAAAAAAGGTTCTGTTAAAGTCTTTATAAAGCCGGGCAAGGACGATAAGGTGACAATCGACTCAAGAGGTGAGGGAGAATCCTTTGGTTTCCTCTCGCTGGTGGGAGGGGACAAATCACGCGCCAATGTGGTAGCAATGGAAGACACTACCTGCTACCTTATCAGCAGAGACGCGATACTCAGGCTTTTAGAGGCCTATCCGGCTTTTTTAGAATATTTTCTCGCAGCTTTTCTGAATAAGTATCTCGACAAGACCTATGGGGAGATAAGCAAAAGAAGCCTTCTTTATTCCGGTGGGGACAGACTCCTTTTTACAACACCTGTGGGTGAACTTATCACAAAAAAAGTGATAACAGCTCCGCAGGACATATCGGTAAAAGAGGCGGCAGAGGTCATGTCAAGAAACAGTATGAGTTCTATTGTGCTCGTTGATTCTGATCATATTCCTACAGGCATTGTGACCGACAAAGACCTCAGGGACAAAGTGATATCAAAGGACAGGAGCGTGAGGGACCCCATACACACTATCATGAGCGTCTCCCTGATAAAATCGGAGGCGAGTGATTACTGTTTTGAGGCGCTGCTCAAAATGATACAGGTACAACATCCACCATCTGCTTGTCGTGGACGAGGGAAGGCTGAAGGGGATCGTTACGAACCACGACCTTATGATGCTTCAGGGTAATTCTCCTATCTCGCTCGCCCGGGAAATAGAGAGTCAGCAGACGATCGAGGGCTTGTTCCTGCCGCCAGGAAGACGAACGAGATCATAGGCCTTCTGCTTAAGGAGGGTGCGAAGGCGACCAACATCACGCGGATCATTCCGAGATTAACGACAGACTCCTGAGGAAGATACTCGAGATCGCTGAAATGGAAGTTCGGCAGGCCGCCTCTTCTGGTACTGCTGGATCGCCTACGGCAGCGAAGGCCGGAAGGAGCAGACCTTCAAGACAGACCAGGACAACGCGATCATTTATGAGGACCCCGAGACGGGGAAGAGAGGCCGAGGCCAGGACATATTTTACAGTTTTTTCCGCTATGTCCGGGACAGCCTGTTAAAGTGCGGTTTTCCCGCTTGTCCCTGACAATATGGCGAGCAACCCGAATGGCGACAGCCCCTGAAGGTATGGAAGAAATATTTCTCGACATGGGTGTATACCCCGACTCCTGAGGCTGTCCTGAAGTCCCTTATATTTTTTGACTTCAGGCCCATATATGGTGATTTCAGCCTTGCCGAATCTCTACGGGACTCTATCAGGTCTGTTCTTGACGGCCAGATGATATTTCTCGGATACATGGCCAACATGATAATAAAGAATACGCCGCCTGTCGGGTTCTTCAAGTCTTTCATCGTTGAAAAAAGCGGGGAGCATAAAGACGAGTTGAACTTGAAAGTCAAGGGTATCGCGCCTCTTGTCGATATGGCGAGACTCTTCAGTCTTGAAAAAGGCATCAGGGACGTCTACTATCGAGAGGCTGTTGCGCTGAGAGAAAGACATACGATCGTAAAGGAATTCGCGGATGAGATCGAACACGCCTTTGAGTTCATCATGCTCCTGAGGATACAGCATCAGTTCGAGCAGATGGAAGATGGAAAAGAGCCGGATAATTTCATAACCCCAGGCAAAGCTGGGCAACCTCGAAAGAAGGACGATCAAGGAGTCTTTCAATCTCATAACAAGGTTGCAGGACATAATTATAGAGCGGTATAAGCCGCTCATCCGGTGAGGAGATGATAGGGAGATTGAAACTCGAAAAGGAAGCTCTGTCGTCTGACATTAAAAAGATGCCCATAGAAGATGCAGAATATGTTGTGCTTGATACCGAGCTTACCGGCCTTCAGCCCAAAAAGGACTCTGTAGTGTCTATTGGCGCTGTGAAAATGGCTGGTGGGAGAATTCTTTTAAATGATATCTTTTACAGAATTGTTGAACCCAGGACAAAACTTACCGCTAAAAGTGTTCTTATCCACGGCATTACTCCTTCTGAGGCAAATGAATGTCCCGGAATCGAAACGCTCCTTCCTGAGTTTCTTGATTTCTGCGGAAGCAGCATTATTGTAGGACATTTTGTGACAATAGACATTAACTTTATCAATGTGGAAATGAAGAGACTGTATGGTTCCCATCTGCAGAACCCCTCTGTCGATACCCTGAAGCTCTATACATGGATCAGGCAGAAGGAAGAGAAAGTCTGCGCATACCACGGGGGGCTGTCCGAAAAAACTGACCTGCGTTCACTGGCCCAAAAATATAATATTTCCGTAAACAATGCACATAACGCCCTTGACGATGCATTCGTCGCAGCACAGGTGTTTCAGCGGTTTATCAGTTTTTTGCCAAAGTATGGGATAAAGACTGTCGGAGACCTTATCAGAATAGGAAGGGCATAAAAGTTATTAAAAGGAGGTGGAAAAGGGGAGGTAGTTTAATAAACTAGGCACGCAAGAAAAACAGTTGGGAAAGTTGCATGAAAAGAAATTGTGTTGAGTAAAATCGATTTAAAGGAGGTTAGTAATGGCTAACGAAGAGAGATATGAGGCATACTGGAAACAAAACAAGCTTTATATAATTGTTCTGCTTGGGGTATGGTTTGCAGTATCTTATTTGTTCGGGATTATAATGGCGGACCAGCTTGACAGCATAAAACTTGGAGGGTTCCCCCTGGGGTTCTGGTTTGCAAATCAGGGATCAGAGGTAATTTTCGTTATCCTCATTGCAATATATGTGAAACTGATGAACAACCTGGACATAAAATTCGATGTGCATGAGAGATAGTAGTTTTTCTAAATCAATAGAACAATAAATTATTAAGTCACTGAAAAAAGTTCGAAAGGAGTAAATCAAATGGATATTTTAACCTGGACTTGGATTATAGTTGGTCTTTCCTTTGCCCTGTATATCGGCATTGCGATTTGGGCCAAGGCGAAGACCACCGGAGACTTCTATGTAGCAGCAAAACAGATCCATCCTGTATTAAATGGCATGGCAACAGGCGCAGACTGGATGTCGGCTGCCTCGTTTATTTCAATGGCGGGAATGATATCCTTTATGGGCAGGGACGGCGCCATGTACCTCATGGGCTGGACCGGTGGATATGTCTTGCTCGCCATGCTTCTGGCGCCCTATCTGCGCAAATACGGCAAATATACGGTGCCGATGTTTGTCGGTGAGCGTTATTATTCACAGACCGCGCGCGTTGTTGCACTTATTTGCGCTATATTCGTTTCATTTACATATGTCGCAGGCCAGATGCGCGGTGTCGGCATAGTGTTTTCCCGTTTTCTGGAGGTGCCCATTAACACCGGAGTTTTGATAGGGATGGCGATCGTCTTTTTCTACGCGACCCTCGGCGGCATGAAGGGCATCACCTATACCCAGGTTGCCCAGTATTGCGTTTTGATTGTTGCGTATATGATCCCTGCCATTTTCATCTCCATCATGCTGACCGGAAATCCTATTCCTCAGCTCGGTTACGGTAGCAGTCTTAGCGCAAATGGAATGCAACTCCTCGGCGCCCCTGAAGGAGGACATCTTCTGGATAAACTCAATGCTATTCAGAAGGACCTCGGCTTTTCGGCCTATACCTCCGGCGGGGCCAAGAGCACCATAGACGTTTTTATGATCACCCTTGCCCTGATGGTCGGGACAGCGGGTCTGCCGCATATCATCATCAGGTTCTTCACCACTCCTACTATCAAAGGCGCCCGTGCATCAGCAGGATGGGCCCTGCTTTTTATCGCTCTTCTATATACAACAGCTCCTGCTGTCGCATCATTCGCGAGGCTTAACCTGATGCATTCCTTGCACAACAAGCAGTATTCCGAAGCGCCCTCCTGGTTTAAGAACTGGGAAAAGACCAGTCTGGTTGCATGGAAAGATAAAAACGGAGACGGCATTATGCAGCTTGCAAAAGGGAACGCCTTCGATGGAAAGGTCGAATTTGAGAAGGACGCTTCGGGCAAGTTCGTAAAAGGACAGTTTGGCGAAAATGTCGTCAAAACAAAACAGACGCCTATAGAAAAAAGCAAAAATGAGCTCTATATTGATAATGATATCATCGTTCTGGCCAACCCTGAAATCGCCAAGCTCCCTAACTGGGTAGTCGCCCTGGTTGCGGCCGGCGGCTTGGCAGCAGCGCTTTCTACAGCTGCCGGACTTCTCCTTGTTATTGCGGCCGCAGTCTCGCATGACCTGATGAAATCCATTGTTAGCCCGAACATGTCCGAGAAAGCAGAGCTTATCTGGGCACGTTCTGCTGCCGGTGGTGCGGTCATTATCGCAGGTTATTTCGGCATCAATCCTCCCGGCTTTGTGGCCCAGGTGGTTGCCTTTGCCTTCGGCCTTGCGGCTTCCTCCTTCTTCCCTGTTATTATCATGGGGATATTCGTGAGGAAGGCCACAAAGGAAGGGGCAATTGCCGGAATGTTTTCCGGGATCGTTTTCACTGCGGCCTATATCATCTACTTTAAGTTCATGAATCCGCCATCATTTAACGTGGCCGCAAACTGGCTCTGGGGTATCTCACCCGAAGGCATAGGATCAGTCGGCATGGTAATTAACTTTATCGTGATCTACGTTGTTTCCAAGTTTACAAAGGAACCGCCTATGGAAGTCCAGAACATGGTTGCGAGCCTGCGTTATCCGAGGGAGATCGGCTAGTCTATATTGGCAGACAGAGACACTCTGCAAACAGGGTGTCTCTGCTTTGTTTTTTATGCGTTTTGAAAATATAAATATATTCACTTAAATATGTCATTTAATTACGCTGATAAAGTCTGATAGAATAATTGACTTGATTTAGTCTAATAATTACGATAATGATAATTTTAAGAAATTATAAAACAATTATTGAAAGCTCATTGTAATCTCTATACAATGCAAACATAATACTTTCAAAATCATAGGGAGGTTAATATGCCGGACACAAAGAACATTGAAGTATTGATGACTGAGAAAAGGACCTTTCCGCCATCAAAGGATTTCAGCAAAAAAGCTCACATTTCCAGCATGGAAGAATATGAAAAGATCTACAAGAGATCTATTGATGACCCTGAAGGATTCTGGTCAGAAATGGCCGAAAAGAACCTCACCTGGTTCAAGAAGTGGGACAAAGTACTTGAGTATAATTTCGAAAAGCCTGAGATCAAATGGTTTCAGGGTGGAAAATTAAATGCCTCATATAACTGCCTTGACAGATTTATCAATACTCCAACCCGCAACAAGGCAGCAATTATATGGGAAGCTGACGACGGCAGCTACAAGACATTTACCTATCAGCAGCTTTATTATGAAGTGAACAGGTTTGCGAATGTCCTTAAAAAGAACGGCGTAAAGAAGGGTGACAGGGTAACAATATATCTTCCGATGATACCTGAGCTCGCCATTTCAATGCTTGCTTGTTCGAGAATTGGCGCAATACACAGCATTGTTTTTGGCGGATTCAGTGCACAGGCATTGAGGGACAGGATACAGGACTGCAAGTCAAAGCTCGTAATTACTTCGGACAAAGGTGTGCGGGGGGGAAGATTTGTACAGCTGAAGACAAACAATGACGAGGCGATACTGGAATGCCCGACCGTAGAGAAGGTGATAGTCGTAAAGCGCGGTGACGGTGCTGTTGACATGGAACCAAAGAGGGACCTGTGGTGGCATGAAGAGATGAAGGCCGCAGACATAGCCAACTATTGCGAGCCTGAATGGATGGATGCTGAAGATCCATTGTTTATTCTGTATACTTCAGGTTCCACCGGAAAGCCCAAAGGTGTTTTGCATACCACCGGCGGGTATATGCTCTACACGAACCTGACATTCAGGTGGATCTTTGATTATCATGAAGAAGACATCCACTTCTGTACAGCAGACATAGGCTGGGTGACCGGCCACAGCTATATCGTATATGGTCCTCTCAGCAGCGGTGCAACAAGCCTTATGTTCGAAGGGATCCCGACATATCCTGATGCAGGGAGGTTCTGGAGTATTGTCGACAAGCATAAGGTCAATATCTTCTATACAGCTCCCACTGCTATCAGGGCTTTGATGAGGGAAGGGGAGAGCTATGTGAACAAGCATGACGTGTCTTCACTGCGTGTTCTCGGCACGGTCGGAGAGCCTATAAACCCTGAGGCATGGATGTGGTATCACGTCAATGTAGGAAAAGAAAAACTTCCGATAGTAGACACATGGTGGCAGACAGAGACAGGCGGAATTCTCATAACCCCTCTTCCTGGTGCTATGACATTGAAGCCAGGTTCTGCAAACCGTCCTTTCCCTGGCGTAGTCCCTGTTGTTTTGAAAGAAAATGGATCTCCTGCCGGTCCAAATGAAGGCGGTTATCTCGTTATAGAAAAACCATGGCCGGGGATGCTCAGAGGCACATATGGAGACCCTGAAAACAAGAGGATAAAAGAGGTGTACTTTTCAAGGTTTACTGGAAAATACCTTACAGGAGACGGTGCCAGAGTGGATGAAGACGGAGATTACTGGCTCATGGGAAGGATAGACGATGTCATCAACATCTCAGGACACAGACTTGGAACTGCAGAGGTCGAATCAGCACTGGTAAGTCATGAGGCAGTTGCAGAGGCTGCGGTTGTCGGGTTTCCTCACGAAATAAAAGGCGAGGGGATATATGTCTACGTGACATTAAAGGATGGGCAGAAGCCTACTGATGAATTGAAGAAGATACTGATAGGGCATGTCAGGACTGTCATAGGGCCAATTGCAACCCCTGACAAACTCCAGTTCGCTCCTGGTCTGCCTAAGACCAGAAGCGGCAAGATAATGAGGAGAATTCTTCGCAAGATCGCCTGGGGACAAGTAGAGGAACTGGGAGACACATCAACTCTTGCGGATCCGGCTGTTGTTGAGAATCTTGTAAGAGAGAGGTTGTAATATATTTGAATCCGGATAAATTTTTTCTGCATAAGCAAGACGCAATTCTTGTAATTATTGATATACAGGAAAGACTTGCTGCAGTGATGGGGGAAAGACAGAAGGTCATTACCAACTGTCTTCACCTCATCAATGCAGCGGGACTTCTCCAGATTCCTGTATTTATTACTGAGCAGTATCCTAAGGGGCTTGGCCTGACGGTTAATGAAATCAAAGATGCATCAGGAATAAATGAAACAATAGAAAAAATTGCTTTCAATTCCTGCAAAGAACCTGAATTTATCACTAAAATATCGGCTTCTGGAAGAAATAAAATCATACTCACCGGGATGGAAACGCACATATGTGTCTTGCAGACCTGTCTTGGATTATTAGAAATGGGTTATTCTGTTAATATTGCAAATGACGCTGTTTGTTCAAGAACAACTGAAAATTATAAGACAGGAATAGAGTTCATGCGTGACGCCGGCGCTGTAATCACATGTACTGAGACGATTTTATTTCAACTACTGGAAAAGGCTGGGACAGAAGAATTCAAAAATATTTCTAAAAGAATCAAATAAATAGATAGCGAGCTAATCTAACGAAAAAACATATCTTGTATTGGGGTTCCTATGGTCTTGACGGAGGAAATCTCCAAGTGTACTGCTTTTTTAAAGCCTAAACCAGCTTTTCTTGATTTTAAGATCACGTAATACAGCAGAAATATTCCCTAGAAAACCATGTAAATCTCGCATCTCTTTTCTCAGTTCCTTAATATGCCTATCCTCTCCAGAGGCAGTATTTGCTTTAATTGAACTCAAGCTATTCTTTATTTCAAGCATATCTTCCTTAAGAGAAGCTACTGTGCTTTTTATATCTAAAATCATGACATTTAATTTTGTGACATCAGTGGCAACCGCTTTTATTTTATCATCTGATATTACAGGGGCCTCTTCTTCCATGATTTCTCTGGAGGCTTGTCTGTAAACATCTTTTTCGATTTCATATTCTGTTATTAACTTTGTGACATCAGTGGCAACCGCTTCTATTTTATCATCTGATATTCCAGGGGCCTCTTCTTCGATAATTTCTCTGGATGCCTGCCTGTAAACATCTTTTTCGATTTCATATCCTGTTTTTAATGCTGATTCCATCTCAGAGTCAGTCTTTTCAAAAGCACTTGTTTCTTTCAGTCTTTCTTCTAATTCATATTGTGGTTCAATAACGTCCAATTCTTCTTCTGCTGCATGACTGGAAGGTTCAATTATCTTGACTTCAGCGTCAGGTTGAAATGATTCAAGTTCTGTCATTTGGATATCGGCAATTTCATCCTCTTGTTTTGCTTCCTCTTGCAACGGAGCAGGCTGAATCTCGATCTTATGTTTTCTGCCTATATCCTTAAGCACCAGTCTGGTAATAAGCTGAAAAGTATCTTTAACCCCTTTGCCATTAATAGCCTCTGCTTCTACGATATTGTAAACGCTATTTTTATTGAGGTCAGCATTGAGCTCATCGATTGTCAGAAGATTTTTCAGATCTCTTTTGTTATATTGCAGAACTACGGTAATTTCATCGGGATTAATATTATTAGAAATGAGATTATCTCTCATATTTTCAAAACTCTCAATATTTTGATCTCTCATGTCCCGCTGTGAATCAGCAACAAAAACAACCGCATCAGCACCTTTTAGGACTACTTTTCTTGTTGCATTATATCGGACTTGCCCCGGCACAGTATAAAGCTGAAATCGTATTGAAAATTCTTTGATTTTCCCTAATTCAACAGGAAGAAAGTCAAAGAAAAGAGTCCTGTCTGATTCTGTTGAAAGAGAAAGCAACTTTCCTTTATTTTCGGAGTTCAGAACTGAATGGAGATTTTGGATATTCGTTGTTTTACCACTTAACCCAGGGCCATAATAAACAATTTTAAGAGTTATTTCTTTCGTAGCATAATTGAAAAGTGCCATATTTTATACTATAGCATAAACTCCGTTTCTTGTTTGATATTTGACCCTGTACATAGCTTCATCCGCAAGCCTCAAGAGATCTTCTTTAGATTTAGCACTTTCCGGATAGGAAGCTACGCCGAAGCTTGCGGTCATCTTTAGCGAATAACCATCTTTTTTGAGGAATACATTATGTTCAATAGATTTTCTGATTCTCTCAGCTATTTGAATAGCATTGTCTGGAGGTGTCTGAGGCAAAACAATAACAAATTCATCTCCACCATATCTGGCGACAATATCGATGGTTCTGAGGCATTTAATGAGAAGCTGTCCCATTTCAACCAACAGCTTGCTCCCTACAAGATGGCCATAATTGTCATTTATTGTTTTAAAATGGTCGACATCCATAAATATTAAAGACAGTGATGTGTGATGCCTGTTTGCACCTATTTATTTCGATCTCCAATGTCCTGTCAAGGTATCTCGTATTAAATAATTTTGTCAGGTCATCTGTTATGGAAAGTTCTTCCATTTTCTGATAGAGGGATGCCCTTTCTATCGCGATTGCTGCATGGTCTACGATCCTGAGTATGAGATTAAGATCATCCTTAGTAAACGGCTCATTTGTGGTTTTATTCACTATTTCAAGGACTCCAAGTATATTGCCTTTGCTCTTTATCGGAACACACATAATAGTTTTAGTTTTTAAGGTGATTTGTTTGTCTATTTTTGAGGAGAATCTTGGATCAGCAGAGACGTCAGGAACTACCACTGGTATGAGTTCCCGTGCAACCCAACCGGCAATTCCTTCACCAATTTTCATTCTTATTTTTTTGAGTTTTTTCTTATCATCCTTTTTCCCCGATGTTTTTTCAAAAACAAGGTCACCTGTTTCCTGATCAATGAGAAGAAAAGACCAGGCTTCAGCCTTTATTAATTTTTTGGCATTATTCATTATGGTAGAGAGAATGTTATTCAAATCGAGCGTTGAAGTTAACGTCTTGCTTACTTCTTCAAAAAAATCCAGTTCCTGCTTTAGATTGCAGAGATTGCTTTTCAATGCCCTGTTTTCAACTAAGATTTCCTTTTCCTTTAGTGCTTTCCTGATAAGAAAATCCAACTCTTTTGATGAAGGGTTGACAGCATGAAAGGACATGGGGATCTTTGTCCATGCAGTAAATCCTCTGAAAGTCTGTTCAGATGAAAAAACAATTTTTGGTATGTCTTTATAGGTATCTTTAAATGACTTAAAAAAAGGCTCTTTTGCCTGATTCTTATTGATGAGAATCAAATCAGGTTTGTTTTCAGGTCTGAAGGCAATGTTGTTTATTGTTTTGAACCTGTCCAGTGTTATACCCTTTGAAACAAGGATTTCCGCCTGATCTTTTGTCAGAAAATCAGGTCCTACAGAAAATATTCTAATCATTGATGCCACAGCATTTTTTATATTTTTTCCCGCTGCCGCAAGGGCAGGGGTCATTGCGACCTACCTTTTTCCCCTTTGTTACCGGTTGTGCTGATGAGCCATCTCCTCTGTTATAATTCAGATTTATTCTTCTTGTTCGTTCTATTTCGGCTTCCTGACTTCTCTGAACCTGGATCTTGAAAAGCCTTGTAATTATTTCAAAAGAAATTCTTCCGGACATTTCAGCGAACATATCAAAAGCCTCTTTTTTATATTCTACAAGAGGATCTCTCTGCCCGTAGCCTCTTAGGCCGATGCCTTCCTTTAAATGATCCATCGCAAGAAGATGATCTTTCCACTGAGAATCAACAACCTGAAGCACCATCATCCTCTCGAGATATCTCATCATATCACTGCCGGCTTCATCCTCCTTGTTCTCATACGCCTTTTTGACTTCTGATAACACAGTATCTTTAAAAACCTGAAAATTATCCGGAACTGCATCTATTGAAACAGAAAAAGTACCATAGAGAGAGTCTTTCAAGCCCTTCATGTCCCATTCCTCGCTGTTTTGGTCCTCGGGACAATGGACAGAGATAATCTCTTCAGCAATCTCATCTATCATAAGCAGAATTTTATCCTTAATGTTCTGACTTTGAAGTATCTCTTTTCTGTAGGCATAGATCTCTTTTCTCTGTTTGTTCATCACATCGTCATATTCAAGAAGATGTTTTCTGATATCAAAGTTCTGTGACTCAACCCTTTTCTGGGCATTTTCAATAGCACTTGATACCATTTTGTTCTCTATAGGGACATCATCATCCATGCCTAGTTTTCCCATTAAACCTGAAATTCGATCGGACCCGAAGATCCTCATCAAATCATCTTCCAGAGAGAGATAAAAACGTGAAGACCCAGGGTCTCCCTGCCTTCCGGCGCGTCCCCTTAACTGGTTGTCTATTCTCCTGGATTCGTGCCTTTCAGTGCCAATTATATGAAGCCCTCCCAACGCCACAACTTTTTCTCTGTCTGCTGCACATTGCTTTTCAGCTTCGCTGATAGCCGCTGCCAAATCCTCGTCTGTATATTCTGTCTTATCCTTCAGCATATCCTTTGCAACGGCACTCTGGATTTCCGCCCAGTATAATATCAGTTCCCCTGCCGGCCATATTCGTTGCTATTGTAACTGCCTTGCTTCTTCCTGCCTGGACGATTATTTCAGCTTCCTTCTCATGATACTTTGCGTTTAAAACTGAATGCTTGATGCCTCTCTTCTTAAGCATGCTACTGAGAAGTTCGGATTTCTCGATAGAGATTGTGCCCACAAGGACAGGTCTGCCCTGAGCATTTCTTTCTTCGATATCATGTATGACCGCATGGAACTTGCCTGTTTCAGACTTGTAAATCATGTCAGGGAAATCATTCCGTATCATTGGTTGATTGGTAGGGACTACCAAGACGTCAAGATTATATATCTTGGCAAATTCCTCCGCCTCTGTTGCTGCAGTGCCGGTCATGCCGGCAAGTTTATTGTACATCCTGAAGTAGTTTTGAAACGTTATTGTTGCAAGTGTCTGATTTTCTTCTTCTATTTTAACTCCCTCTTTTGCTTCTATCGCCTGATGGAGTCCGTCACGACCAGCGTCTGCCAGGCATAAGCCTGCCGGTAAATTCATCAACAATAAGCACCTCTCCGTCTTTAACAACATAATCAACATCCTTTTTAAAAGAGTATAAGCTTTAAGCCCCTGCAGACGTGGTGTACAAGCTCGATATTCGCTCGGATCATAAAGGTTCTCGGCGCCGAATTTTTTCAACCTTTATATCACCTTCTTCAGTCACAACAGCTGTTCGGGCTTTTTCATCGATTTCATAATCTTCTCTTTGATAAGTCTGGGAACAATCTTGACAATTTTATAATAGTTCAGTTGACTCTCATAAGCACCCTGAGATTATAAGTGGAGTTCTGGCCTCATCAATCAGGATGCTGTCAACTTCATCAACAATTGCAAGTTAATTCCCTTCTGAACCATTTCCGCATGTATCACCATATTATCCCTTAAATAGTCAAAACCAAACTCACTATTTGTCCCATATACGACATCGCAATCATAGGCAATTGTCTCTGCGCATCCGTAAGTCCATGAGCAATCCCCAACGCTGACACCAAGAAGATTATAAACAGGTCCCATCCATGGCTGTCTCTTTTTGCAAGATAATCATTTACCGTAACAACATGGGCAGATTTTCCAGCAATGGAATTCAGATATACCGGCAGCGTGGCAACAAGGGTCTTGCCTTCTCCAGTCTTCATCTCTGCAATTTTACCTTCAAAAAGAACAATCCCGCCAACTATCTGGACATCAAAATGCCTCATTTTCAGTACACGCTTGGAGGACTCTCCGACAACTGCAAAGGCCTCAGGGAGAATATCATCAAGGGTTTCAGCCGCAAGACGACCTTTAAATTCTGAGGTTTTGTTCTTTGTACTGTGCATCAGAAAAGCACAGATACCACAGACTCAAAGGAGTTTATTTATCAACAACAGGCAGAAGTCTGTTGATTTCTCTTTCATTCTTTGTGCCTATGATTTTTCTTTCAAACAAAAAACCGAGCATTTTTAATTGTAGATTGGATGGATGCGATTATTAATGCAGTAAATCAAAGCCTCGAACGCATTGTTTTTAAAAATTAAAACAAAATTTGATGAATAAGGCAAAATTAATGTTAAATTGTAAAAAAATGTCAAGAAATGTATATATTTACACCTTTGGATGCCAGATGAATATTCACGATCTGAGAAAATGCTTGGCTTACTCTCTGAAAACGGTTATTCATCTAAACTGAACAATCCTGAAAACGCTGACCTGATCATATTTAATACCTGCGCCATAAGGGAAAAGGCTGAGCAAAAGTTTTATAGTCAATTAGGCCGGGTAAAGATTCTGAAGGAGAAAAATAAAGACCTTAAAATTGCGGTAGCCGGATGCGTAGCTCAGGACGCCAAAAAAAGAATATTTCAAAAAAGCTCCTTTTGTAGATTATATTTTGGGCCCCCAGAATATTCATATGCTGAATGACTTGCTTGTTAAAAAACAGAGTATTGCAACCGAAGAAAACCATAGCATTGCCCTGAACGAATTTACCGCAAAAAGACAAAATAATCTCAAGGCTTGGGTTTCAATTATGTATGGCTGTAATAATTTCTGCAGTTATTGCATTGTCCCATACACACGGGGCAGGGAGGTATCAAGGCCCAGTAGCAGTATCGTGTCTGAGATAAGAGAACTTGCACGTCAGGGATATCAGGAAGTTACTCTTCTGGGGCAAAATGTGAATTCTTATCGAAGTGATGTCGGGTTTGTTGATTTATTAAAGAAAATTGATGCGCTTAATATAAAGAGAGTTCGTTTTGTTACATCGCACCCGAGAGATTTCTCTACTGATTTAATAAATGCAATATCAGACTTACAGAGCCTATGCGAACATATTCACCTCCCAATTCAGTCAGGGTCTGATTCTGTCTTAAAGTCGATGAACAGAGGATATTCATATGAAGAGTATATGAAAAAAATCGAACTCCTTAGAAGCAGGATCCCAGATATTGCTATTACAACAGATATAATAGTGGGTTTTCCTGGTGAAACCGACAAAGATTATCTTGATACTGTAAAGGCTTTGAAGGAAATAGGATTTGACGGGATTTTTGCGTTTAAGTATTCGAAGAGAAAAGGGACAAAAGCCTATGATATGTCCGGGCAAATTCCTGATCATATAAAATCCGAACGGCTTGCCTTTATTTTTTCACCTTCAGGAAGAAATTACATACAAAAAAAATAAGGAACTTGAAGGTTCTGCTCAGGAAGTGCTTATTGAAGGAAACCTTCAGAAACTGATATCCCATATGCTTTCTGGAAGGACCAGAACAAACAAGATTGTAACAATCCAGCATTCTCCTGAAATAATCGGATCACTGGTGTCTGTCAGGATACAAGAAAGCACGCCTCCACTCGCTGAACGGATCAAATTCAGCTTTAGAAACTGCATCAACCTCACAATAATGAAAGTTAGTGTTCTAACATTAGGATGTAGAGTAAATCAATCCGAAAGTTCTGTAATTGAAGGGACACTTAAAGAAAATGGCATAACTATTGTTGATTTAAAGGAAAAACCTGATATATGCATCTAAATACCTGCACGGTAACAGCCAAAAGCGACTATAATTCCAGGCAGTTGATCAGGAAAGCTGCAAAGGCTGGCGCAAAAGTGATTGTTACAGGATGCTATTCCCAACTAAGAAATGACGATGTCAGGAGCCTCCCGGGTGTAATTGAGCTAGTCGATAATACGAGAAAATATGAAATAGTAAACTTCATAACCGGTAAAGAGACTGATCTGGTTTTTTCTCACTTCAGCCGTTCTCGGCCTCATTTGAAGGCCCAGGACGGTTGCAATTTCAGATGCTCTTATTGCTCGGTTCCTCTGGCCAGAGGCAGATCAAATAGCGTTCCCTTAGATGAAATTATCAATAGAGTGCAAACTATCGAGACCGCAGGATATAACGAAGTGGTTTTAACTGGAGTTCACCTGGGAAGCTATGGAAAAGACCTTGTGGCTAAATCATCCTTAAAGCTTCTTCTTAAGTTTATCCTGAAATCTTCCAGCATAAAAAGAATAAGATTGAGTTCGCTTGAAATCAATGAGGTAGACGATGAGATTATAGAGCTTCTACAGGATATCAGGCTTTGCAGCCATATTCATCTTCCTCTTCAGAGCGGGAGCGATAAAATTCTTCAATTAATGAAGCGCAATTACACATTATCCGAATTCTCCTCAAAAATACATCTGATACTTTCTAAAGTTGATAACATTTCTATTGGTTCAGATATTATTGTAGGATTCCCAGGAGAAGGAGATGATGAGTTTATGAGCACATATAACTTTCTTGATTCCTTTCCTTTTTCATATCTTCATATTTTTCCTTTTTCTGTAAGGCCTGCAACCGAAGCAAGCAAGATGCCGGAGAGGGTACAAAATAATATTATTAAGAACAGACTAGATATGTTAATTGAACTGAGCAGTGCAAAAAAACGTGCATATCTTAGAAAGCAGTTGCATAGTGTTTTAGACGTAATCATTGAAGAAAAGAGCAATGATGGTTATGCCATTGGCACTTCCGGAAATTATATTAAAGTAGCAATGCCTTTCGATAATGCTATAAAGGGAAGTATTGTATTTACAAGGATTGTAAGAGCTTCAGATAATCTTCTTAAAGGATCTATTATTCCGTAAGATAACCCTCTGATATTACAGATATTTTTAACTGCTCAATACATAGACAGGGCAGTTAACAGCACTACCATCCTAAGTGAAATTCTTTTTTACACATTGTTATCAACAATATGCCAACATTAGGTGTTTATTCAAAATGTCTGATAAGATATATTATGTTAACTAACTAATCCTGAAAGTTTCTCTTTGAAAATTCTACAGCCTCATTTTTTGTCTTAATTTTACCTGTGAATTCGGCTTTATAATAGAATCTTTAGCCTTCCCTGAAATTACACCTTCTTCTATCCCTGAAACATTCAGTCAATTTTCTTTTCACGTTGTTACTAATCAGAAAATCAAGCGAGGCGACACCGGCAGTTTTAAATGAATCAAAAAGATCTCACTTTCATCTCCCTTCATAGCTCTTATCGTGTTACTCGCGTCCTCGATTTCAATTATTACTTTCTTGATTTTTGAACTTAGATTCAATAAATTCACTCGAGCCCCTCATTAAAACTTCTAACCGTAAAAGTTGTAATTTATACGACAGGTTTTACGAAAAAATATTATTAAGTTTAAGTAAATCGTTAAAAGACTTTTCGTAAATTATCTTATTAACATCATTTAGTTCTTTCAGTTTAGTCATTAACCTACTGTTTGATAAGCATAATATATGTGGCAGTTCCGAATGTTCAAGCATTGTTTTAAGTGGCATAAATGGGTCATAAAGGTTCAGTATTCAAAAAACTCTAAAGTAATCCTTTCAGTTTTTGTATGCTTTATGTTACACACAAGCATTTTCAATAGTTTTTGGGTATTGTCATTAATCGCAAGCGATGCCTCCCCTGATATCCTGTATGCCCTGATTATCCTTACAGACGTAAATCAGATTTTCTTTTTTAACCGCAGTAATCAGCCTATTTTTAATATTCTTAACTCCGCCATGCAAGTCAATTAATCCAGTTTTGGGTGACATGCTATTGCATTTATTGTAAAATCTCTTCCTGAGCAGATGTTATATTCACACAAGATTTTATCACTATTCCTTGACATTTCATAATATTCTGATTTATAAAACATTGATGCGGGCGTAACTCAGTGGTAGAGTGTTAGCTTCCCAAGCTGAAAGTCGCGGGTTCGAATCCCGTCGCCCGCTCCAGCTTAAGACTCGTTGATGTATTTTCTTTATACTGTCTGTAATCAAAATAATGAATAATCGATTTGCTCACTTATGCAGGCGAAGGAAAAGGGAAAACAACAACAGCGATCGTTAGATGCCTTTGCGTTTCTTGAGTCTAGACAAAAAACTTGAAATTGCCTTTTACTGGAAGAGGCGCTATGCCAAAACTTATGACGTACCGCTGAAAACATTACTAATACATGCAAAAATTAACCATCCTCGAGACGAAGGCTTAACTGCGCGAAAAGCGATAGAGATCTAATCTAAGATCTAATCTTATTATTTGTAACATTCCAGACATAATAAATTCTTTGCATAACAGTGATGTTTGTTAACACGACAAGTACCCATAATGCAGGGATAATGAAGCCAGAAATTGTTCCAAGAGATATGAGAATTATCCTTTCAGGCCTTTCCATAATGCCAAGTTTGCATTTTTCTCCAATCCCTTCCGCCCTTGCTCTTGAATAGCTGGTCATAAATGAGCCAAGAAGTGTTCCAAAGCATAATATTACACCCGTTATATTAGAAACACGCCACAGGTTATATGCAATGGCAAGGAAAATGAAGGCATCGGAATAACGGTCCAGAACAGAGTCAAGAAATGCTCCGAAACGTGTAATCTTATTTTTGGTTCTTGCAACAGCGCCATCCAGCATATCAAATAATGCGCCAACAAGAATTAATACTCCACCAGTCTGAAGATTAAAGGAGAGTCTGTAACATGCATATAAGGTTATCAGGAACCCTGTAATCGATAAGGAATTTGGGCTAAAGGGTATTATTTTAGCAATTTTCCTTAAAATCTTATCGAAAGCATGTCCGTATTTATTGCTGAGCATCAGTGCACGTCAATTTTTACCTTAATCTTTTGCCACTGATAAAATCTTCAACCATACCTTTTGCGACATCGTCAGAGAACTGTTTTGGAGGATGTTTCATGAAATAAGCAGAGGGAGATGTAAGCGGGCCTCCGAGTTTCCTGTCACGGGCAATTTTACAGCACCTAATAGCATCAATGACAACGCCAGCACTGTTTGGAGAATCCTCTACAGACAACCTTACTTCGAGGTTTAGAGGGACGCTACCGAACCCCCTGCCCTCAATTCTCAAGAAACATACTTTATTATCATTGAGCCATGGAATATAATCTGAAGGACCGATATGTATGTTCTCGCCTGCAAGGGGCACCTGTATCTGTGACTGAACTGCCTCAGTCTTTGATATCTTCTTCATTTTAAGTCTTGTGCTGTTAAGCATATTCAGAAAATCTGTATTACCACCGACATTAAGCTGGTATGTCCTGTCAATCTTTACCCCCCTGTCTTCAAAAAGTTTTGCTAGTGCCCGATGAATAATGGTTGCACCTATCTGGCTTTTTATGTCATCACCAATAACAGGTATTCCCTTTTCTTCAAAACGCTTTGCCCATAAATGATTGGATACAATAAATACTGGCACACAATTAATAAAACTAACTCCTGATTTCAAGCAAGCCTCCGCATAAAACGCAGTAGCATTTTCCGAGCCGACAGGCAGATAATTCAATAGAATGTCGGCCTTTGTTTTCTTCAATATTTTTACAACATCGGCTGGCTTACTGTCTGCAATAACAAATCTCCTCTCTTCAGGGTAATCAATCATATGATCCGCAACGCTATCCAGAACATTACCCATATATACTTTGACGGGACTCTTGTCATTTATTCGGTGAAAAACTTTTGTGCAGTTCGGTTTGGATAAAACGGCTTCGTTTATAGATTTTCCTACTTTTCGCTTATCAATATCAAAAGCTGCTACAACATTGATATTAGCGGGGACGTAGCCACCCAGATTAAAATGCATCAATCCAGGAGAACTGTCCTCTCTCTTTCTGGTTTTTCTGTAGTAATGAATTCCTTGAATCAATGAGCTGGCACAATTTCCAAGTCCGGCGATGGCAATGCGAATTTCTTTCATCTCAGCTTCCCTTTCTTTTTTCTGAGCATATGCAAATTTATATATCAAAGATTATTTGCGTGTCAAGGATATTCACTGGCCAATAAAAAATCAATTCATTCCATTTTGCTGCAACCTATTCTTTTCTTGCCATTCTTTTTCTTCTCATCTATAATACTAAACTCATGAAAGCTAAAGTATCAATAATAGGTGCTGGAAATGTAGGAGCAACAACTGCTCAGCTCATAGCTTACGCTGGATTTGCGGATGTCGTTCTCTTCGATATTGCTGAGGGCATGCCACAAGGCAAAGCACTTGATATTGCAGAATCCTGCCCTTTATGGAATTCCTCCGCATCAATTACTGGCACAAACACCTATGCTGATACAATTCATTCAGACGTTATAGTTATTACAGCCGGTTTTCCCAGAAAGCCTGGAATGAGCAGGGATGACCTTTTGCACGCTAATGCTGATGTAATAAAGAAAGTGACTTTGGAAACTGCTAGACTTTCTCCTGAAAGTGTAATTATAGTTATAACAAATCCGATGGATGTAATGGCTCAAATCGCCTGGAAAATTTCAGGCTTCTCCTCACAGAAAGTAATAGGAATGGGTGGCGTACTGGATTCTTCAAGATTTAGAACCTTCATTTCCATGGAATTGGGGGTATCCCCCGAAGATGTTGAGGCAATGGTGCTAGGCGGACACGGAGATCAGATGGTTCCCCTGCCAAGATTTACAACTGTTAAGGGAATGCCCATCACCGAGTTATTGAATAAGAGTAAAATTGATGAGATTATTCAAAGGACCAAAAATGGAGGAGCTGAGATAGTAGGTCTGCTTAAGACCGGCAGTGCATATTACGCGCCTGCTGCCTCTTCCTGCCAAATGGTAAAAGCAATATTATTTGATGAAAAGCGCGTCTTGCCGTGTTCTGCTTACCTTAATGGTGAGTACGGAATATCAGACATTTTTGTCGGGGTCCCTGTTGTTTTAGGTAAAGGCGGCGTGCAGAGAATAATCGAACTTAAACTGGGGGACGATGAAATTACCCTTCTTAATAAATCGGCGTCATCCGTAAAAACTTTAGTTGAAAAAGCAGTTCTGTAATCGAACAACTTTAAAGCTTTACGGATTTTAAGTATAACCTGAAAGATTCGAAAAGAAATTATTCCTCGATATAATCGGGAGAACAAATAATAATAAAAGGGGACTTTATATATGCAGCAGGAAAAAATTGAACAAACACTAATACTGATTAAACCGGATGCGCTGAAGAATTCATTGACAGGCTATGTGCTTTCTCTGCTTTCAGAATTTCATACAGGCATGCGCTTTGCCGGTGCAAAGATAGTCCATGTAAGTAAAATGCTGGCAGAGGAACACTATTCAGAACACAAGGGTAAAATCTTTTATCCCTCATTGATTGATTACATTAGTGGGCGTCTACATTATCCTGATGAACCTCAAAAGCGTAGAGTCATAGCATTTGTATATCAGGGTCCGGATGCAACAAAAAAGATGCGGGATATTTGCGGACCAACCAATCCTCATATCGCCCGTGAGACAAGGCCTGGATGCATTCGTTCTCTGGGTACTATTGTCCCACTCAAGGATGCTGATGGAATAATAATTGGTGACAGAATGGATAATCTGATCCATGCCTCAGCTACAGACAGTGAAGCTGAACGGGAAATAAAGCTATGGTTCAAGCCCACTGATATCCCTCCCGCTATGCGAGCATACCCCACAGAAGTAAACGAGGAACATTATTATTTAAAGGACAACAGACTGTATATGACAAATGAACCAGGAAGCGTTTGCTTACTTGCCCCCGGCGATATTGCCTGGACAGACGGATTTGGATACTATAAAAACGCTGTACCGAGGTGAGCCGGCCCCCTTTTCTATCGAAGCGGTGGCAGCCAAGTTCCTCATTAATGTAGTTCAAGAAAACGATTAAGGGACTATTTCCTCACAACGTCCTTTTGATCTCCGTCATTGCATGTATAGGCCGCTTACTAAAAGGCCTCTGCATAATAGACTTGTCCTGTTAATAGCGGGACAAGATAAACGTCGCGAATATTTCATTGGCCTGCCTTATTCTAGTGATGAACCATCAAGATCGGGGTCTTTGGTCTTTATTAGTCAGCCCTGGCCTGGCATAATCAGACACACTACGGTTCGATATTATTCCTAAAACCTGTCTACGAGTAACATCCTGCTCCTCATTTCTAACCGAATACGCTGTAGGCACTCTCGCATACTCCAATCAGCCTAGCCGCGCCATCCAATCTTAACCAGACAGTTTGTGTTAACTGCTTTAGATACCACATTTGTTGACATTAATCTTCAAAAAAAGTAATATTTATCAAGGAGTATATAGTTCTTATAAGGAGTAAAAGATGTTTGAAAAATTCACTGAAAGAGGCAGAAAAGTAATAATATTTGCAAAGGAAGAAGCGGAAAAACGCCAAAATGATTACCTTGGCACCGAACACCTTTTGCTTGCCATTCTCAAAGAAGAAGACGGCCTTCCCGTAGCAATATTGAAGAAAATGGGTTTGACAATCGAAGAGCTTCGCATGGAAATTGAGAGAAATTTACCTGCTGGCATGAATTTATTAACCTTTGGAGATATTCCTTTTACTCCAAGGGCGAAAAAGGTCCTTGAATTAGCGGTAGAAGAAGCCAGGCTTTTGGGGCACAATTACATAGGCAGTGAACACCTTCTGCTGGGATTAATACGTGAGGACGAAGGAATAGCAGGGAAGATATTGCGTAACTTGGGAGCAAACCTTCTGGGCGCAAGACAACTTACTATTAATCTTTCGATAAAATCTTTCGTCCATACCCGCGAAAAACGGAATGCTACGCCTGCACTCGATGAGTTTGGCCGTGACCTTACCTTAATGGCTAAGGAAAACCGTCTCGATCCTGTAATTGGGAGAGAAGATGAAATAGAAAGAGTATTGCAGGTTTTAGGGAGAAGGATTAAGAATAACCCTGTCATAATCGGCGAACCAGGCGTTGGCAAAACCGCTATTGTTGAAGGTCTATGTCAAAAAATAGTTGCAGGTGATATACCGGAAACCCTCATTGGCAAAAAAATTATCTCTTTAGATCTAGGGGCCTTAATTGCTGGCACTAAGTATCGAGGACAGTTTGAGGAAAGATTGAAAATTGTAATGAAGGAGATTGCCCAGGCAGACAATATCATCTTATTTATAGATGAACTTCATACGCTGATTGGGGCAGGGGCTGCGGAAGGTTCCATCGACGCTTCAAGCATGCTTAAACCGGCGCTTTCACGCGGAGAAATTCAATGCATTGGAGCCACTACCCCTGATGAATACAGAAAATACATACAGAAAGACAGGGCGCTTGAAAGAAGATTTCAGCCTATTTTTGTACAGCCACCCGATGTCAATACTGCTATAGAGATTTTATCAGGGTTGAAACCCCGTTACGAAGCACATCATAAAGTCAAGATAAACAATGATGCGCTGACTGCATCTGCAAGGCTTTCTGACAGATATATACCTGACAGGTTTCTGCCCGATAAGGCAATAGATGTCATTGATGAAACGGGGTCAAGGATTAAATTAAAAAGATTAACCCCATCGACGGAATTAAAGGAACTTGAACTTGCAATAAACAAACTTGCTAAAGAAAAGAATCTTTACATAAAACTGCATGACCTTGAAAAAGCCTCTTCCGTAAGATCAGAGGAGGAAAGAACCAGAAAATTATTTGAGCAACTCCAAAAGCAATGGAAAGAAAGTCTAAACAATGAAATACCTGTTATGAAAGAAGAAGATGTTGCTTATACTGTGTCAAAAATGACAGGCATTCCAATAGTTAAAATCGAAGAAAAAGAATCAGAAAAACTGATCAGGATGGAAGAGGAACTCCATCAAAGAATAATAGCCCAGGATGAAGCAGTTAAGGTAGTATCTAGAGCAATAAGACGATCAAGGGCGGGATTGAAAAATGCTAAGAAGCCGATTGGATCATTCTTCTTCCTTGGACCTACCGGAGTTGGAAAAACAGAGTTAGCTAAGGCGCTTGCCGGATTTCTTTTTAACGACGAAAACGCTCTCATCAAAATTGATATGTCCGAATATATGGAAAGATTTAATGTGTCAAAATTAACAGGCGCACCTCCAGGCTATGTAGGCTATGACGAAGGCGGAATGCTTACTGAAAAAGTAAGGAAAAAACCCTATTCTGTAATACTCTTTGATGAAATAGAAAAAGCTCATCCTGACATATTTAACATACTCTTGCAAGTTCTTGATGAAGGTGTTCTTACTGACAATTATGGCAGAAAAGTCGATTTTAGAAATGCGGTAATTATCATGACTTCCAATGTAGGAGCAAGAATAATAGAAAAGGCGACGCCTCTCGGTTTTCAGAAAAATGAGGCAAATGAAATTTATGGCAACATGAAAGACAATGTACTCAACGAATTGAGAAAAAGCTTTAATCCTGAATTTCTTAACCGTGTTGATGAAATAGTAGTTTTCCATCCACTCGAAAAAATACATTTATTGTCTATAATTGACCTGCTTATCAAGGAAACAAACAAGCAGCTTTTTGAGCAGGAAATGTTTATTGAAGTGACTCGCGAAGTAAAAGAATGGATACTGGAGCAGTTTTATAAACCTGCTTATGGTGCCAGACCTATGCGCAGAGCCATTCAAAAAGTTATCGAAGATCCTCTTGCAGAAGAAATACTTAAAGGTAATTTCAAAGGCATCTATAAAATCAAAGTTATCCTGGAGGCAGGCACCCCTGTTTTTGTGGCCTCTGAAGAAGCCGCAATTCTTTCCGGAATAAACTGAAGTATTAAAAGAAGGATTTGCATCACTAAATGAATAGCAAAAAACTGATCATACTGTCAATCTTGCTTGCGGCTGTTTCTATTTTACTTTTCACCTCTTTTAGTTGTAATCGCAAACACGCTGTAGGTGTAGGACTTCAGGCTCCCGATCTTGACATCAGGGACGAAGTCTCCGGACGCAAACTTACATCCGGAGACTTGAAGAACAAAGTTGTATTCGTGAATTTTTGGGCGTCCTGGTGTCCACCCTGCAAAGAGGAGATGCCTTCAATAGAATCTCTTTATAAAGATATGGCCGGAAACGATAAATTTCAAATGATCACAATTCTTTATAAAGATCCCTATCAGGATGGGACAAATTATATGAAACAAAACGGCTATACATTCCCTGTCTATTCTGACAACAATGGCGTTACTGCCGGGAATTTCGGAGTGACAGGGGTCCCTGAAACATATGTGATCGATAAGAAAGGGATATTGCAGAAACGTGTTATTGGACCGGCGGAATGGAACTCTCCTGAGGCAAAAAACTTTATAAATTCTCTGCTGAATGAATAATGGGAGTGCCGCATCTCTTTGAGGAGCCGATTCTCTTTATCGGCAGCCTTTTTTCTGATACCGCGGTTTTTGATGAAGTATTTCCAATCTTAAAAGACAATTTCGGGAATATTTTATTCCAAAGCAGCATTCACCCCTGGGAATATTCAGACCATTATGATAAGGAACTGGGGACTCCTATATATAGAAATTTTATATTCTTTGACAGAATTATCGACCCTTCGACCCTTGCTGATATTAAACTATTCACAAACGGTTTGGAAAATATTTATTCTCAGAACGGCAAAAGACGGATAAATCTTGATCCGGGCTACATAACACTTGCAAAAGTAGTACTTGCATCAACAAAAAATTATTCTCATAGAATCTATCTCGGCAAAGGCATTTATGCAGAGCTTGCGTTGCTTTACAAAAACAATCAATTCATTGCCATGCCTTATACTTATAACGATTATAAAGACCAGACTTATCTGGTAATGTTTATGAAAGTCAGAAACCTTTTGAAAAGGATGCACGGGAAAAAAGCTTATAATCTTTAAAGTATAACCATGTTGTCTCTGTGGATAGCCTCATCAGAGTACTTATAACCAAGAATCTCTTCTATCTCAGATGTTTTTTTCCCCATAATCTTCTTAATATCCGAAGATGAATAGTTGATAAGTCCCTTTGCTACACGCTTTCCGTTAGAATTCAGACAATTTACAGAATCACCGACTTCAAAGTTACCTTCAATGCTTATAATACCTGTAGGCAAAAGGCTCTTACCCATCTCTGTTATTGCTCTTACAGCTCCGTCATCTATGCTGATAGATCCCTTGGGGCGGCTACTGTAAGCAATCCAGCCCTTTTTATGAGAGATTTTTTCTTTGCAGGGATTGAAAAAAGTGCCGCTCTCTTTACCTTCAACTATCGATATTAGCAGTTCAGGTTTTTTCCCGTTTGTAATATTCACAGCTATTCCATGAGAAGTGGCTTTTTGGGCTGCCAGGATTTTTGAATACATTCCGCCTGTGCCAACAGCACTGCCTGTTCCACCCGCAATATTTTCAATATCAGAAGTTATTTCCTCAACATATGGAATCAACTTTGCCGTCAGGGTAGACCCTGGGATTCTCCTGATAAAGACCGTCAACATCGGAAAGAATCACAAGTCTTTCAGCTTCAATAAGGATTGCGACAAGGGCAGCAAGGTTATCGTTATCGCCAAATTTAATTTCATCGGTTGTAACAGTATCATTTTCATTTATCACAGGAATAATTCCGTAAGACAATAAAGTTATTATTGTATTTTTGGAGTTGATGTATTTTTTTCTGTCGGAAAAATCCTCCCTTGTTAATAAAATCTGTGCTACTTTATGTTCATATTCCGCAAAAGCTTTTTCGTAGGCCCACATAAGGGTGCTTTGTCCAATAGCCGCTGCAGCCTGTTTCAATCTAATATCTCTGGGCTTAGATTTCAATCCGAGTTTTTTCATGCCGGCTGCAACAGCCCCTGATGATACAATGACCACTTCGTATCCCATGGATGCGATTTTCGAGATGTTTTCTGCAAGACTCCGGATAATATCCGTATCTAATCCGATGAGTTCATGCGACAAAATATTACTGCCGATCTTAATAACAAATCTTTTTCCCATTATTTAATTTCAAGTGCTTTGCTCAGATAATTCAAAAGCTTCCTTATCCCCTTGCCAGTCACTGATGATATTTTTATAAAATCAATATTGTTAGTTTTGCAATAATTTTCAAGCATGTCAAGCCTTGTTTTATCCGTAACGCTATCCAGTTTTGTAGCCACGACAGTCTCCGGCTTTAAGAGCAGGTCAGGGCTGTACATTCCCAACTCTCTTCTTATCTTGAGATAGCGGGCAACGGCATCATCGGCCGTATCAGATACGTCAACCAGATGAAGAAATATGCGTGTGCGTTCTATATGCCTTAAAAAACTGACTCCCAAACCAGCTCCTGAATGGGCTCCCTCTATCAATCCAGGGATATCAGCCACAACACAACTCTTATGATCTTTAAGTTTTACTACACCGAGGTTTGGAACCAGTGTTGTAAAAGGATAATCAGCAATTTTTGGTTTAGCAGATGAAATAACTGATATTAAAGTTGATTTGCCGGCATTGGGGAAACCTATAAGACCGACATCTGCAAGTAATTTCAATTCAAGAATCAGCCACTTCTCTTCATTGCTTTCTCCTGGTTGTGCATACATCGGGACCTGCTTGGTTGATGTAGCAAAATGAGAATTTCCAAGCCCTCCCCTGCCTCCTTTTGCTGCAATAAAATAATCGCCGTCCTTGATAAGATCAGCAATTATCTCATTTGAATCAGCATCCCTTATTACTGTTCCTGCAGGGACAGGTATAACCAGATCATCTGAGTTTTTTCCATGCATTTTTTTCCCCATACCGTTCTGGCCATTTTTTGCATGATATTCTCTTTTATATCTAAAATCAAGGAGCGTATTAATCTGGGTTGACGCCTTGATGATTACATCCCCGCCTTTTCCGCCATCTCCACCATCAGGGCCGCCTCTCGGAACATACTTTTCCCTGCGGAAGCTTACACAGCCTTTGCCGCCGCTTCCGCTTGCCACAAAAATTTTTGAATAATCAATAAATTGCATTTTTTTACAAATAAAAAAAGGCAGAGGTTAATCTGCCTTTTTTATCCCTATATATTTTAATTCTATTCCTGGATTTGCGGATATACGCTTATTTTCAACCTGTTTCTGTCTTTTCTTTCAAAATTCACTATACCATCAATAATCGCAAAAAGTGTATCATCAGAACCCTTTTTCACGTTATTGCCAGGATGGAATTTAGTCCCTCTCTGACGTACGAGTATATTGCCGGCTTTCACAAACTGTCCGCCAAATCTCTTTACCCCAAGTCGCTGAGATTCACTATCACGACCGTTTCTTGAACTTCCAACACCTTTTTTATGTGCCATTCTATCCTCCGAAGACTATATCGGTTATCTTCAAAACCGTGTAATTCTGTCTGTGGCCTCTAAGCTTCTTATGGCCTTTCCTAGGTTTTTTCTTGAAGATTAGATCTTTTGCTCCCTTTTCATCGCCCTGAATTTCCGCCTTAACTATCGCATTTTTAACAAATGGATTGCCCATAGAAACAATTTCATCTTTTGAAATAAAAAGTACCTTGTCCAAGGCCTATTTCTTTTCCGTTTTCAGCTTCAATCTTTTGCACTTTAATTGTGTCGCCAGGAGAAACTTTATGCTGATGACCACCATTTTCTACTATCGCATAAATCATATTCATCACCTCCGAACTCTTATTAAAAACTATATTTACATGAAAAGTCAATATGTTACATCATAAAATCAGGATGAAAAAACAAAGCTGCATCCGGTCAGAGGAGATATTCTGCCAGATTAATTTTGTATTTGTTTGGATCCATTGTCTTTTGTATAGACCGAATATAATTATCCTGCTCATCTTTTTCGGTCATATCAACAACACGTCCTTCAACCCTGTTGCCTTGTCTGTCCATTATCAGCAATACTCTGGGCCTTGTCGGAAAAATCTGATTGCTTTCGGTAATGAGTCCCAGTTCTTTTGAGTCAAGCATAACCAAGGTACCGATAGGATAAACTCCAACCATATTAATGAAAAACTTAAATAGTAATGGATCCAGTTGCGTGCCCGATCTTTCCATCATAATACTGAGAGCTTTATCCGGAGCCATGGGAGTTCTTGAATAAACTCTTGCAGAAGTCATAGCATCATATTGATCAGCAAGGCTGACAATTCTGCTGAATAGATCCAGACCCATTTTTTGTCGTATTACCGGATATCCCGAATGGTCAAAATTCATATGGTGCTCAAAAGAAACTATGGCGGATTTCATGGTAAGCTCATCCAGTTTTTTTAATTTCAATATCGCCCTGACTCCCCATACAGGATGTTTTTTAATAATTTTCCACTCTTCATCGGAAAAATTTGTCGGCTTATTAAGTACCTCGCTGGGAACATCTGTTTTGCCAGTATCATGAAATAATGCAACCATTCCAAGCTCTGTCAGCATCTTCCGGCTTAGGCCGAGTCTCTGCCCCAAGGCTATTGACAGTATGCTCACGTTAACGGAATGGTGATAGGTATACTCATCATAATCTTTTATCGCAGTCATGCCCAATAAAAGTTGCTCTTCCTCTAGGATATGGTCCACCATTGATTCCATTACCCTTTTTGCCTTTTTAATATTTACCTTTTCACCACTCTTCATTTTGTTCATTATGCCTTTTGTGTAAGAAACAGCGTTGAAATAGGTTTTTTTGATCATTTTCCTTACGTCAAGCGAATCTTCCTCATCAACGATTTTTTTCAGTCTTCCGATTTCGATGCTCTCTATTCCGGATATTTTATCCTCAAAAGCATTGAATGGTTCATCCGAAAAAGGCGATGAGATAAAAGCCCTGGTAAATATTTTTACGTCATCTATTTTTATCTGGTTTTTAAAAATCACGCTTCCCAACTCTCTCTTTTTGAACTCCCTGACAAGGAAGTCAAAGTTAAGTAAATATTCCAGAGAGTAACGGATCCTGTATTCATTTATGTAAAAGAATTCTCCCCTTAATTCAAGATTGATAAGGTTTTCTTTATCGAGGAGCATGTTTATCATAGATACAAGTCTGCTTATCGAAGATGAAATTGCCACATTATTTGCATCATGAATCTGTGCTGTGCGCACTACTATGGAGATTTGATTTATCAAATCTTTTGCGTTTTTGTGCAGATCTAAATCTTCCTTATCACTCATGTTCCAACTTTCTTATTGCAGTAAAAATAAACTCTTTTATTAATTTACTGCCATCATTCTTATATTTATTAAGAATATTCAGGGCATCCTTATTTCCCAGCAAACCCAGACTGTAAGCAGCACAAGCCCTGTTTTCATCATTTTTTGTGCTTCCAAAAAAAGTTTTCTGCTTTAACGTCCGAACAAGAAAATCAAAAACTTCTTTATCCTTCCACTTTGAAATAATTTCAAAATAATCTTTCTTCTCATCAAATTCTTTATCTTTAAATTTTTTATCATTTATTCTATCCAGAATAATCCTTTTAGCAGCTTCTGAACCAATATTGCCAAGTGCCTTTAAGGCAGCAATTCGCACTTGAACTTCCGGATCATCCAGAGAATCTCTCAATGCTACAATAACGCCTGGACCTCCAAGTTCTCCTAGCGCTCTGATGACCTCTTTCTTTACACGGATATCCCCATGTTTTACTGTTTTCAACAAAAAGTCTACGGCCCTTTTATCAGCAATTTTCCTCAGTATATAGATTATGTTTCTGACAACATACCATCGTGTATCGTTCAGTCCGCTTGCAAGCAGCAAGATATCTTTAGGGCCTAAATACGTAAGGGCATCAATAACCATTTTTCTTGCATGTATACTCTTTAGTTCACCAAGCATTTTCATAAAGGGGATAATTGCATTTTTATCAAGAAAATTGACAAAAGCAACAAATGTTTTTTCGTCTATATCCTGTCCGCTGTCAAGGAGTTCTCCCAAATGTATTACCACCGGCTCACTTCCGGCAAACAACAGGATCTTTTTTATATATTTCTTTATTTCTTCGGAAATATTTTTATCTTCAAGAAGATCTTTAAGCCTTAAAAGTATATCGGTTACAATGTTAATATCCCCATGCAAGACTGCGTAATCAATAGAATTCATCAGAAAAACAGAAATATCCTCAAAATCTTGTCGTGTATCCGCAAGATACATCATTTCAAACAAGATATAAACCAGTTTGCCTAGCTTCTCCTTAGTATCCTTTTCAAACTCTTCAAGAAGGGCATGGAGATCCTGGTCTGTCAGAGGAATAATTGAGGATTCCTTAATACGTATCACTTTCATTAAGGGCATCCTCATAGGCCTGCATCAGATTGTTAGGTTCATTTGTCTCTTCTTTTGCTTTATTGACAGCAGGGGTCTCATAATCTTCCTCATCAGCAAGGATAGCTTCATCAACAACATACTGGATATTCTGAAAATCTTTTTCCCAGAAAAGCGTTACGATGTCGTCATCAATTACTTCAGTATCAAAATCAAGGGTGATAACAGTTAAAAAAGCTTCCAGTTCATCAGTCGTCAGGCCTTTTCTGAAGGTAAGTTCACGAAGACCGTCTTTGAAGAAAAAGAGAGCGAGATTATCTTCTTTTTCAGAACTGCTGTAGACCTGCTCAGAGCCGCAATAGATTTCGTTCTGCTTTATTTTTAGTTGCAACTCATCATTATAATAAAAGAATTCCCTGAACTTGCTATTAGCATCTTCAAGGGTTTTAATGTAAATAGGATTGTTTGAAGGATACATCCTCAAAATCTTCTTTGATTTAAGGATCGCCTGAATTACATCCTTTGCTGCCCTGATTTCCTCATTAATTTCCATAATTAGTCTAAACAAGCAAGTATCTTCGTTCTCTTGCAAAATTTCTTATGATCATTGAGGCTGAGTGTAATCTCTGCAATTTGAGATTCCGGAGCCTTATTGCAGTTAAATCATTCGTTGGGAACCTTTCTCCTCTGATATCATTTTGTGTTTTAGATATTTCCTTATAAATTTCCTTCAATTGTTCAGGCTCAAATGACTTTAGGAATATCGGGTTGACTGCTATATACCCTTCAGCAATATCAACAGTGAGTGCTTTTAAGCTTTTACCTCTTATATTAGGCATTTTTCTTTTTCCTGTATATAATCATAGATAAAAGTATACCAATTTCATATAAAATAATAATAGGAACAGCCATTAAGATCTGATTGAATGCATCAGGTGTTGGTGTAAGGATTGCTGCAGCTATGAAAGAAAAAAGAATAGCGTATTTCCTGTTTTTTGCAAGACCACCCGGCGAAACGATCCCGAATTTTGCAAGAAAAACTATCACCAGCGGCAATTCGAAAATTGCGCCAAATGCCAGTATAAACTTCAGGCAGAAGTCAATATAACTCCCGACCGAAATCATTGGAGTTAAACTTCCGGTTTTATATCCCAGAAGAAAAGTCATTGCAAAAGGGAGAATAATTACAAAACAAAAAAGAGAACCCGGCCAAAAACAAGATTGTCGAACTAAAAAGAAAAGGAATCAAGTATTTTTTTTCATTTGACAACAACCCCGGTGAAACAAATTTCCATATCTGAAAAAAAATTACCGGTAAGGCAAAAATCAAGGATGCAACAAAAGAAACTTTCATATGCATCCAGAAGGCCTCGGCAGGAGCAAGGAATACAAGTGAAACCGGAGTTTTATGAATAATATGAATGTATGGATTTGTAATGTCAAGTTTTATTTCTGAGTTTAGCGGGAAAACAAGAATGTTAAACAACTCTTCAGAATAGTTAAAAATAAAGAGAAAGGCTGTAAACAGAACTGCTACGGATATTAAAATTCTTTTTCGTAGCTCAGAGAGGTGTTCTTTTAAAGGCAGTTTTGAATTTTCCAATTAAGACTTTCCCTCTATATCACCTTTTTTATCCGTCGTTTTCTCGCTTGCTTCATCCTTTGGTAGAGATTGGACAATATCTTCAGGCATCTTGAATTCTTCCTTCATCTCTTCTTCCATTTGACTCTTTGCTATATTAATGCCTCTTCTGATCTCAACAACCCACTTTCCCAGTGTTTTAGCGATCTCAGGAAGTTTTTCAGGACCAAAAACGAGTAGTGCGACAACAAATATTATGATTAACTCCTGAAAACCGATATCGAACATTCAATAACTCCTGAGAGATTCTTACTCTTCTTCAATAAATTTCTTTATTTTCTTCTTTTCGTCAGGGGTAGTTAAGTTAACCGAGATGAACATCCTATATTCCGGACTTCTGTTATTAATATCCAGACCAGCACCAAATGTAGTATAAATATAATCTGCTAGTTTTTATCCTGTATCCAAAGCGTGCCTCAATTTGATTAGTATCATGTGATATAGTAGCTTTTTTTGACTATTATTTCACTGAGTATTTTAAAGTTGTGTGCAGCTGAAAACTCTACTCCCCCCAGCAATGAGATTTCATCTTTTAGACTGGCAGAGCCGGGCTTCTCGTAAAAAAAATTCAAATGCCCGTTAAACGGTCCTACTCGTTTACTGACAATAAGTCCTGCCCCCACTCTGCCATCCGAACTGATTTCATCGTCCCCGCTTGGGATAGAGGCATTAAGGAGGAATGCCATAGAAGGACCATACTTCCCTTCGTCATAAAAACGGTATTTGAAGCCTGCCGCAATGTCTTCCAGTCCGTTTTTTTCATCAAAATAATGGTAAACATAGGGCACTGTCAAATTGAATTCCAGCTTATCACTGATACCGTAAGCGGATTTTAACGAAAATCTGTAAAAATCTGGCTCCCTTAGATCTTTCGGCTGATATTTCCATGGAAGACTTGTTTTTTTGCAGACTCTCAGCGCTAAAAGTTGAAAAAACTCCATGCGGAGCAAGTGGTTGAAGTCCTGAAATATCAAAAGCATATAGTTTTTCAGATAGGGAGAGCAATAAAAGGATAAAAAGAAAAGTTCTTTTCATTAATTGAAAAATAACAAAAAAAACTATAACTGTCAATCAATCTATGGATATATTATCAGCTTCAAGAGAAAATTTCTGTCTGAGCATGATCCAGCACAAAAAATAATAAATCTCGTTGGGTCCTCTGACACTGTGTGTTAGAATAGTGTGCAGAAACTAATCAAATAATACAAATTATAAAGTTATTTAAGTCGAAGCATGAATATTTACTTATATATATTGTCATGCTTCTGTTTCATTGACAAAAGGTAAAAGCACAAAATATAATTATTGAGTTCTTGTTAGGAGGTTAGAAATGTCTGAAGGAATAACAGAAGCTACAACAGCCACATGGGAAAAAGAGGTCCTGAATGCTAGCGGTTTGATAATGATTGATTTTTGGGCAGTATGGTGTGGCCCCTGTCGCATCATTGCACCAACAGTTGAAGAGCTGGCAAAAGAATATAGTGGTAAGGTCAAAGTCATGAAACTCAATACAGATGAAAATCCTGATATTGCAAGCAGATACAAGATAATGGGAATACCTACTCTCATGTTCTTCAAAGACGGTCAAAAAGTTGATCAGATCGTCGGTGCTGTTCCCAAACCTCAGTTGAAGGCAAAGATAGATTCACTTCTGTCTTCATAATTAATAATCATCTCAATCTTTCATCAATGCTATCATTATCGCATTAACAGGAGTATGCTTAAAAAAATTGTATCATATGGTTTTTTGCGTTGAATTCTTTTGCGTTCTTTTGCTCTGCAATGCAGATGGTATCAGGTAAGCTCTACAATCAAGATGGGAAATATCTACCCCACCCTTATACTAAAAAATATTTTCTGGAACTCCACTAATTTAAAGTACGGGTTTTCAGCACAGACAGAGAAGATCATTTAATGTTCGACAGCATCAGCGAAAAGCTAGATTCCATATTTAAAAAACTGAAGGGCAAGGGTCTTGTTAAAGAAGAAGACATTGACCTTGCTCTCAAAGAAGTAAGGATCGCCCTTCTAGAGGCAGATGTTAATTTCAAAGTAGTCAAAGACTTCATACAGAATGTTAAAACAAAGGCATTAGGCAAAGAAGTTCTTGAAAGTCTTACCCCGGGACAACAGGTTGTCAAAATTGTCCATGAAGAACTCTGCGGTCTCCTGGGCATTTCAAACAGCAGGATAATACTTTCTCCGAATCCTCCTACAGTTATCATGATGGTTGGTCTCCATGGATCCGGCAAAACAACTACTTCCGCAAAGCTTGCACGCCATTTCAAGAAAGAAGGAAGACGGCCCCTGCTCGTAGCCTGTGATCTTCAGAGACCGGCGGCTATCGACCAACTGATCACTCTCGGCAATCAGATAGGGGTACAAGTCTTTTATTCCAGAGAAATAAAAGATCCCGCATTGCTAGCCTCTGAAGCGGTTAAGAAGGCAAAAATCGACGCAAACGATATCGTGATCATTGACACTGCAGGAAGACTCCACATAGATGAGCCTCTTATGTCTGAACTGAAAGTGATAAAAACCAGTGTCTCACCAAAAGAGACGCTATTTGTTGCAGACGCTATGACAGGACAAGATGCGGTCAATATCGCAAAGCAGTTTAATGACCAGATAGGCGTAGACGGGATTATCCTCACAAAAATGGACGGAGATGCCAGGGGTGGTGCCGCTCTGTCTATAAGGTCTATTACCGAAAAACCGATTAAATTTATCGGCGTCGGTGAAAAAATTGATATGCTCGAGCCGTTTTATCCTGACAGAGTCGCTTCCAGAATACTGGGGATGGGGGACATGCTGAGTCTGATAGAACAAGCCCAGCAATCTTTCGATCAGAAAGAAGCTGAAACACTTCAGAAAAGGATATTGGAAGATACATTTACTTTCGATGACCTCAGAGAACAATTAAAAAAAATCCGCAATATGGGCCCACTGGAAAACATATTAGGAATGATTCCAGGCTTCAATAAGATGAAAAATGTAAGCGTTGACGAAAAAGAATTCGTAAAGATCGAAGCAATAATCAACTCGATGACAAAGAAGGAAAAATCCAATCATAATATTCTTAACGGCAGCCGCCGGAAAAGGATTGCCATGGGCAGCGGGACCAATGTTTCAGATGTCAACAGGGTAATAAAGCAATATGTTGAACTTAAGAAAATGCTCAAGATGTTTAAAGGCAAGAAAAACTTAAAGATTCCGAAGTTTTTCTCTTTTTAACGTCTTTACTTTATAATCCGGAATATATTAAAATTTAAGATATTTAAAAGGAGGTATTTACTTGGTTAAGATTAGACTAACAAGACTTGGTTCACATAAGAAACCATTTTACAGAGTAATTGTAACTGATTCGAGGACTAGAAGGGACGGACCTTTTATTGAAATTTTAGGAACTTACGATCCTTTAAAAGAACCTTCTGAAATTAAATTGGATTTGGAGAGAGCTAAATCATGGCTGCAAAAAGGGGCGCAACCAACTGATACTGCAAGGAAGCTAATGCAAAGGGCTGGGCTATAAATAGCCAATATTTCACATGGAGGTAGATTTCGATGAAAGAATTAGTTGAGAGAATGGCAAAGGCTCTAGTAGACAAACCAGAAGATGTTGCTGTTAATGAAATTGACGGAGAAAAGACAACGGTATATGAACTCAGAGTTGCCTCAACTGATCTTGGGAAAGTAATCGGAAAACAGGGCAAAACAGCACGTGCCATGAGAACCATACTCAGTGCATCCGGAACAAAGATCGGAAAACGTTGCGTACTTGAAATTCTCGAATAGATAAACACAGGAGCATTTCCTTAAAAATTTCGAATCTTACCGCATTAGCAAAAATCATAAAAGAATGGGGGGTAAAAGGGCAAATGAAGGCCCTCCCCCTCATGGATACTTTCTATTTGCTTGCCCCTGAAAATGAAATTTCAGTAAATCTCCCGTCAGGTCTTACAGAATCAGTGAAAATTAAATCTTTGAAGAAGCTCAACAGATATGCACTCGTTTCTTTTTACGGAATCAATGACCCTGAAACAGCCTTGAAATATCGGGGGGCTATCCTCAGCGCTGATAAAAGCCTGCTGCCGGCCTTACAGGAGGAAGAGTATTTCTATGAACAGATTATTGGTCTTACTGTCTATACAACAGATGGAAATATCATAGGAAAGGTATCAGACATATTTGAAACAGGCAGCAACGATGTCTATGTGGTCAAAGGACCAAACAGGGAATATTTAATACCTGCAATACGCGATGTTATCAAGGAAATAAACCTCGAAGAGGAGAAGATAATCATACAGACAGTTGAAGGATTACTGGATTAATAATCTTTTTCAGACAGAATAATCTTCTTTACTTTTTGCCGGATATAACACATCCGGTTTTTTATTTTATGCTACTATAAACAATGATAAAAAAGTTTCATGTAGTGACAATTTTCCCTGAGATGCTGAAGACTTATCTCGGATTCGGTATTTTAAAAAGGGCAATCCAAAACAGTATCCTTTCAGTAGAAATACATAATTTGAGGGACTATTCTCATGACAAGCATAAGTCCGTAGACGATTATCCTTTTGGCGGAGGGGCCGGCATGGTCATGAAGCCGGACCCCTTCTTCAAAATAGTGGAATCATTATGGACTGAAAAGGAAAAAAGAAAGATCATTATGCTTTCTCCCCGGGGCCGTTTATTCAATCAGGACACCGCACTGGAGCTTTCACGCGAAGAGAAAGATATCGTATTCCTCTGTGGGCGATATGAAGCAATAGACCAGCGGGTAAGCGATCATCTGGTCGATGAAGAAATTTCCATTGGAGATTACATATTGACTGGCGGAGAACTGCCTGCTTTAGTTATAATAGATGCCGTTGCCAGATTGATTCCTGGTGTTCTTGGGGATTTTGGTTCCACCGAGGAAGAATCTTTTTCGTGGGGACTGCTTGACTATCCCCATTATACGAGACCTGAGCATTTTCAGGGAATGTCGGTGCCGGACGTACTTCTGTCAGGCAACCACAGAGAAATAAACAGGTGGAGGAAAAAACAGGCGATCAAAATAACTCTGGAGAAGCGGCCTGAACTCCTGGCAAGATACATATTGTCAGACAAAGACAGAAAACTTTTGGAAGAAATAAAGGAGGATAGCAATGAACTTGATAGGAGCAATTGAAGAAGGTTTTAAAAAAGAGATTACGGATTTTAATGTCGGCGATACAGTAAAAGTATTCGTCAAGGTTGTTGAGGGTGACAAGGAAAGGATACAGCCTTTTCAGGGTGTTGTAATAGCAAGAAAAGGAAGCGGCGCCAGAGAAACATTCATGGTGCGCAAAATTTCATTTGGTGTCGGTGTTGAAAAAATATTTCCGGTATATTCTCCTAACATAAGCAAAATTGAGGTCATAAAACAGGGGTCTGTAAGAAGGGCCAAGCTGTATTATATAAGAGAGAAAAAGGGGAAAGCCGCAAAGATAAAAGAAAAAGAATTTTCAGCATAGAAGTATGCGATGGATATTTATCAGCATGATAAAGCCTTTAGGGAAAAAGGGTTTAAATTCATCGCTGGTATTGATGAAGCCGGAAGGGGGCCTCTTGCAGGCCCTGTTGTTGCTTCAGCTGTTATCCTGCCTGCAGATCTCAAGATAGCTGGCCTGCGTGATTCAAAGAAAGTTCCTGAGAAAGAGAGGGCATCACTGTTTTGGGACATACTTTTATCCTCTCTCGATATTGGGGTCGGCATCGTAGAGCATGATGAAATTGACAGGATAAATATCCTGCAGGCCACCAGACTGGCAATGGAAAAAGCAGTAGCTGACCTATGTATTACACCTGATGCACTTATCATAGATGCTGTTGCCCTACCCTCAGTCAGCATAAAGCAGTTCTCAATTATTAAGGCGGATTCTAAAAGTGCATCAGTTGCTGCTGCTTCCTTAATCGCAAAACATACCAGAGATATGATTATGCTGCGCTATCATTCCCTGTATCCGGAATATAATTTCAACAAGCATAAGGGTTATTGCACCGAAGAACACCTTCGCCTCCTTAATCTCCATGGCCCGTGCAGTATCCACAGAAAATCTTTCAGAAAGGTCATGGACCTTGAGCTTCCATTTTGATTTGAGTTTTTTATTGTTTAAAATTTAACTTTTACATATAATTTAGCATATGGGAACTATTACTGACAAAGAAAGAATCGATGAGGCCCTTGAGTTACTGTGGGTCCTTGATGAAGAAGGACATAACGAACTTAACCGCTTTTCCTTAAGTTCTGACGATCCTGATACAGCCTTGATCGTTGAAGCCTTGATCAAGGAAGGCTTTGCAATTATATCTGACAATAAAATACTGTTCACCGAAAAAGGCCGCAAGACCGCGAAAGGCCTTATAAGGAGACAGCGGCTCGCTGAAAGGCTCTTTAGCGATGTATTTGAAATGTCAGACAATTCAGTAGTTGATGATGCATGTAAAATGGAGCACATCCTCAGCGAAGAGCTGACAGAAAGCGTCTGCACTTTCCTGGGACATCCGCCAACCTGTCCTCACGGCAAACTCATTCCCCGGGGAGAATGTTGCAAAAAATTAAAGATTGAGGTCACACCTGTTGTAACCAGACTTCCTGAGTTTGAAGTAGGTTCAGAAGGAAAAATCACTTTTATTGTGCCATCTGATCCATCAAGAATAAGCAAATTGAATTCGCTTGGCATATCAGCAGGAAGTGTCATAAAACTGATCCAGAAAAAACCGTCCTGCGTCCTCCAGATAGACGAAACAACCGTAGCAATTGACCCCGAGATAGCTAAAGAGATTTATATCAAAAAATTAAAGTAGTTAACACTTTTTATCTTCCCTTTTTAAAGAAGCTCATACAATTCTGTTGAATAATCCGTACCTGGCCAAACAGGTACCTGTCATGATCAATCCACAAAATGATTCTGGGCTATCTGTTGGAATTTACGTTACAATAACAGTATGTTATCACATGATGATAAGCTGAAGCTTGCCAGTACTGCTGATAGTGAAGAACTATGGAAACTAGTCAGGGATTCCAGCCCGGATGTTGTTTTGAATACAATTTTCAATAAGAATCTAAATGAAGATATGGCGGTATTTATAGCCAGAAAGAAAAATTCTTCGCCAGAGGTCCTTGGTATGCTCGCCTCTGATATCAGATTCAAAGGCAGTTATAAACTGACGCTGGCAATATGCAATAATCCAAAAACACCGCTAAAAATAACCCTGTCTTTGCTGAAATTTCTGAGGATATTCGACCTGGGAGATATAACAAAAAACCAGAATATTCCGATAAGCATAAGACAGAAAATAGAATATTCTATTATTGAAAAAATAGCTTCACTTCCCTCTGGAGTAAAAGTTGCCTTGGCTAAAAGGGCAAGCATCAACATTATTATCCAGCTTCTTGGAAAAAGGGGACAGGAATGTGATCTTCTCCTGCCTGGAAAGCCCCCTATTAACAGAAGACCATCTCTGCACATTAATCAATAAGCCAAAAACAAAACACCTCTTGATAAAGACTATAGCAGAGCATCCGAAATGGTCATTGCGTTACAGGATTAAATATGCATTGGTAAGAAATTACTATACACCAATGACATATGTAACAAAATTCATCAGCACATTAAAAACTGCTGACCTGAGAGAACTTTATTCTGATACATCTCTTCCGTCTTCGACAAGGCCATACATATTCAATGAACTTGCTTTACGGGATGAGTCAGCGGAAATCCCTCAGGAAGAAATGTATAACCTTTCCGGAGATGAAGATTCAGATTTTGCTGACAATGACATGCAATCGTAAATTTACAGCATTATTTTTCTTTCATTATGATAAATTATAGAATGTCTGTTATATTTACTTTTGAAATAGTATTTTAATTACCTGTGAATGACGATAATTCATATATAGAACTGATCGAAAAAGGAATCGCCTTCCTGCATGATAACAACAGGCTGGCTGCTCTTGCCTGTTTTGATAAGGCCTTTGTCATCGGAAAATCACCTGAATTGCTGTCATACCTGTCTTACTGCATGGCTACTGAAAGAGGTCAGATTTATGAAGCCTTGAAACTCTGTAATGATGCCCTGTCCCAGGAGCCGGATAATCCTGTGCATTATCTGAACCTCGGGAGAATATATCTGCATGCAGGCAAAAAAGAGGAGGCGTTATTAACCCTGAGAAAAGGGCTCTCCTTCGGAGAAAACCAGACTATAAGGTCGATCCTGGAAAAAATAGGCACAAGGGGAAAACCGGTTTTCCCATTTCTTTCAAGGAACAACTTTTTAAATAAATATATTGGTTTGCTGCTGCATAGGCTTAAATTAAGATAATGATGAATAACATCTTCAGAGCATATGACTTCAAGAATCACTTACAAAATCCTGCCATTTCTCTGCACAGCATATTTTTCGCGTAAATCATCACCCAAAACATTAAAAGAAATGGCGGTAATCGCTATAAGTATTCCAGGTGAAAAAACCATCCAGGGAGCTGAACTGATAAATACCCTGTTTGCACTGATCATCGAACCCCACGTTGCAGCAGGAGGTTGAGCACCAAGTCCGAGAAAACTCAAGTGCAGCCTCTGTAAGAATATATCCCCCAAGCTTCAGCCCTGTCATGACAAAAGCAAGCGGAATGCACTGCGGAAGAATATGGACAAGCAGTATCCTTGCATTGCTGCATCCAATGGCCTTTGAGGCCTCGACAAAAGAAGATTCTCTCAGGGAAATAACCTGACCTCTGATAAGCCGTGCAAAAGAGGCCCAACCAACAGCAGAGAGTGCTATCATAACAGTATAAATACCCGGCGGAAAGACAACAGAAACCCCGATAGCAAGCAGCAGAGAGGGAAACGCAAGCACCAGATCTACTGAAGCCATGAAAAATGTGTCTAATTTCCCGCCATAATATCCTGACAGCAAGCCTATAAGCAGACCTATTGCCATAGATATCAGTGCTGCCAAAACAGCTATGCTTATTGATATCCTTCCGCCATAAAGGACCCTTGATAGTATATCCCTGCCTTTATTGTCAGTACCAAGAAGATGTTTCATTGATGGCGGTTGTCTTCAGGCTGTCCAGGTCTATTGATTCAGGATCATAAGAAACAATATAGGGAGCAAGCAGGGACAGAGCGAAGATCAACAGAATCAAAAATGCTGATATTTTACCGTTCAGTCCCATCTACCCTCACACGCGGATCAAGATAATAATATATGACATCGACAAGAAGATTGATAAGTACAAAAATCATTGTGCCTGCTATGATGCAACCCATAATTACCGGATAATCCCTTTTCATGATGCCTTCCATCGTGAATCTGCCGATACCGTCCCATCCGAAAATGGTTTCAGTCAGCACTGCTCCGTTGAGATAGCTTCCAAACTCAAGCCCGATAACAGTGGCAACAGGGATCATGGCATTTTTCAGTATATGCACCATGTTCACTCTGGTCTCTTTGATGCCTTTTGCCCTTGCTGTTCTGACAAAAGGCATATCCATAACTTCAAGGACAGAAACCCTTGTTACCCTGACAATAGATGCCAGGGCAGGCAATGACAATGTCAATGCAGGCAGGAGAAGATATCTCAGATTCCCTGTGCCTGAAGGAGGTAATAGTTTCAACTTTAGACTGAAAAGGAGCATAAGCATAAGTCCGCTCCAGAAGACAGGCACACTCAGTCCTGCTATTGAAAAAACAGTAATCAGCCTGTCTGAAACTCTGTTTTTCCTGATTGCTGAAAGCAGGCCAAGGAGTATACCAAAAGGTACTGCTATGGACATGGCCCCTGCAGCAAGTCTGAGTGTATTGGGCAATTTTGCGATTATCTCATCCAGGACCTTTCTGTTGGTATAATAAGACCTCCCCATCTCACCGGTCAGCAGGAGTGAAACATACCCGATATACTGCCGGACAACACCTTTATCAGTGCCTATTTCCTTCCTTATCTTTTCAATGGCCTGCGGGCTTGCCCTTTCCCCTACCATGCTGTAAACAGGGTCGCCTGGAAGGGCATTGGTCAAGGTAAAGGTGATAAGGGTAATCCCAAAGAGCATAGGGAATAACAGGGCTATTTTCTTGAAAACATATATCTTCAAAATGAGACCTCGACACCTTTATCAATGCTGTATATCGGGTATATCTTATAATTTTTCAGATATGGCTGTCTCAAGGTAAAATCTGTTTTATGCCAGAAAAATACCCACGGCGCTTCTTCATCAATGATCTTTTCAGCCAGTCTGTAGTATCCGTCCCTTTCTGAAATATCAAGCGACTTTTGTCCTGCTTCGATGAGCCGGTCGACTTCCTTATTGGAATACCTGGACCTGTTTCCGCCTGCACCATGATTTGAAGAGTGAAAAAGAGGAAAGAGAAAATTTTCAGGGTCAGGATAATCAGCCCACCAGCTCAGCCAGAACAGATCCGCCTCTCCCTTGTTGACAGCGGACTTATATGCGCTCCATTCAAGCTGTTTTATCCTTACTTTCAATCCGACCTTATTCAGATAAGACTGTATTATCTCGGCCATATCAATAACTTCCTGGTCCGCAGTTATATAAAAAAGTATAGTCCTGTCCTTAATGCCTTCAGCGTCTATTATCCGTTTCGCCTCCTGCGGATTATACGGATAGGGAAACAGCATCTGCCATTTTCTGAGCATATCAGGAACAGGTCCCTGTGCCAGCCTTCCCCTGTTTTCATAGAATGTCTTCAATATCTTCTCCCTGTCTATAGCATAAGAGACAGCCTTTCGCAGGTTAATATTATCAAAAGGAGGCCTCGAACAGTTAAAGCCAAGATAATAAATATTCAAGCCATGCACAGATGAAAGATACTCCTTCCATTGAGCCGAGGCACTGTATCGGGCATATTCAGAGGCAGGCACTGTTATTACGTCAAGATTTCCGAGCTCAAACTCTGTAACAGCTGTCAGGTCTTCAGGTATGATCCTGTAAACAATACCCTCTATTTTTGCATGGTCAGAAAAATAGTGATTATTCCTTGTGAGAATTATCTCATTATTGTTTCTCCATTCTTTCAGCAAAAAAGGCCCTGTACCTACAGGATGCGATGAAAAATCAGCGCCCAGCCTCTCGACCTCCTCTTTTGGCACAACATAGGCAGCAGTCATTGTAAGGAGATGAAGGAAAGGGGAAAAGGGCTGATCGAGCCTGATCTTCAATGTATATCGATCCAGTATCTCTATGCCTGAGATATCAGTCGCCCTTCCCTGCATAAACTCCTTTGCTCCAGAGATTTTCTCAAGGACCCAGGTATTTGGGGACTTACCTGTTGGCGAGAGTATTCTCTTAAAGGAATACTTGAAGTCATCAGCTGTAACTTCACGATTATTAGTATATTTAACATTTTTTTTCAAATGAAAAATATATTCGGTACCCTCTGCCTGAAACCTCCCATGATTCAGCGATATCAGGTATCACGTTCAGGTTTTCATCAAGCCTCACCAATCCATTGAAGATTTTCGCAGAGATATATCCGCCTGTAACATCAACAATAAGAGCAGGATCCAGTGTAGTAGGGTCTGCATTCAGCCTGTAATACATATACCCTTGAAGTCTGTTTTTGGCAGAACAGGAATGAAAGTTGAAAAAAATAAGAATTATGAAAAATATCCGGACAAGCCGCACTAAACGCTCTGGCCCTAAACGCTCTGGCATTGAATATCAGGTTAAGCTTTTCATAAAAGCTCATTTTTCGCTGAATCTTCACGATTCACTGGAATTTCATCTTCGATATGTACGAATATTTCGAAAACAGAGACAAAAACAGCCATGATCAGGGGGCCCATAATCAGGCCTATAATGCCGAAAGCCTTTATCCCGCCAAGGACGCTGAAGAAAATTACGATTGTCGGCATCTTCGTCCTGCTGCCTATAATCAATGGCTTTAAAATATTATCTACCATGCTGATAACAAAAATCCCGAAAAGGATAAGGCCCACCCCATGCATATAATCTCCCTGGATTATCAGATATACGGAAGCCGGGCCCCAGATAGCAAGAGTGCCCACAAGAGGGACAAATGACATTACAGACATGGCGATACCCCAGAGAACAGGAGAGTCTATGCCTATAACATAAAACGCAATACCGCCGAGAAAACCCTGTATGACTGCGACGGCAACACCTCCATAGACCGTAGATACGATCATGTCCTTCATCTGTGTTGCAAGTCTGGTCTTCTGCTCTTCATTAAAAGGCATATAGTCCTTCAACTTTGTCAGAAAACCCGGGCCGTCCGTAAAGAGAAAGAAGATCGTAAAAATCATGAACAGGAAATTGATCGCAGCTGAGATAACATTCGTGATCCTTACCGAAAGGTTCTCAGCAAGAATCCTGCCGATCTTTTTGATATTGTCCATGAGCTGATCAGATGTAGGCATATTGCCTTCGCCAATCAGAGAGCTGAGTTTTTCGAAGTGAGGAGACGCTTTTATTTTCTCAAACAGGTCTCTGATAAATTCCAGTCCGCCGCTGTTCGTATAATCCCCGAACTTTTCCAGTTCACCTATAAGAAGAAATGACAGGTATGTTATCGGCGCGATAATCGCTACGAGGATAATCAGGACAGTAATAGAAGAGGCTATAGACTTCACTTTCACATATCTGGATATGAATGTAAATATCGGGTAAAAAACTACGGAAAATACTATTGCCCATGCGATCGAGACCAAAAATGGGCTGATTATCTGATAGGACAGATATCCCAGAAGGCTCAGGATAGCCAGGAGCATTACAGAATAAAATCTAGTTGCGTTCACAACATGCCTCAATAAAAGAATTAAAGACTGTTCCGGATATCTTGTTGTTCATTCTTTCAGGGTGCCACTGCACACCCAGGAGAAAGCGATATTGCAGAGAATAAAATGCTTCTATAACACCGTCAGGTGAAAAGGCAAAGGCATTGAGTCCCTCTTCCGCCTCCTTCACTGCCTGATGGTGACTGCTGTTGACCTCGTACCGTCCAGCTTGACAAAAGGATTATCATTAACCTGTACTGATGGCTCCCCTCCCTGTGATTGATGGTCTCCTCCTTCTGTGTGCCGATATCCTGGTAGAGCGTACCACCCATTGCAATGTTTATAAGTTGCATGCCATAACATATTCCCAAAACAGGCATTCCCTGCTTCAATGCAGAATGAAAAAGTGCAAGATCGAATTTTACCCTTCTTTTGTCTTCGAGATCCATATCAGTGATTCTTTTTTCATTATACAACAAAGGATCAATATCTCCTCCACCTGGGATAATAAACCCGGCATAACGTGTCACCGCATCCATAATACTCACATCAGGACCGATGAAAACAGCTGTCCCATGTGCAGCATCAACAGCCTGCAGATATAACTCAGGCTGCCGGGGAAAATGTTTTTCTCCTCCTGTTGTAATAGCTATCAGCGGCTTATCATTCATATCTTTTAAACAGGTTTAAATCCCTTCACAGGTCAGTCTGACCTCCTGAGAACCCTGCCAGGGAAATTGCCTGCAAACTCTCCCTCTCTGATAACAGGAACTCCGTTAACAAGCACATGCTGTATTCCCGATGACCTCTGGTAGGGATCATCAAAGGTCGCCCTGTCCATAATATTATTCAGATCGAATATCACAATATCGGCATACATCCCTTCCCTGATGCTCCCCCTTTTCTTCAGACGGAAAGGTCTCTGCAGGGAGCAATGTAGATCTGTATATAGCCTCCGGAAGTCCCATAATCCCGCTGTCCCTGACAAACCTGCCTATAAAACGGGGAAATGTACCGAAAGTGCGCGGATGTGGTTTGCCTTTTCTGGTCGGGCCGTCGAATGAACGCGCTGAACTGTCAGACCCTATCATGCAATACTTCAGAGAAAGGAATTTCTTCAGATTTTCCTCGTTCATGGAAAGAAAAATAGCCCCGACCCTGAGTCGCTCATCGATCAGGATCTTAAAAAGAGTGTCAATTTCATCAAGCCCCAAAGATGGCGCTGATATCAGCGATAGTCCTGCCCTCCATCCAGGCATTATCCTCAGAATCAACTGACGATATGATTACAGATTTCCAGTAATCCTTCTTTCCTGTCTGGCTTTGTATTTCCTTCCTTATCCTCTCACTGTCTTGAGGATTCATAAGACGTTTCATTTCCTCTTCATTGCCGCCCTCATATGCCCATGCAGGGAGCAGAGAGTCAAGGTCTGTGCTTGAAGCAGTATAAGGATACCGGTCGCAGGTCAGGTAAATTCCGGAGTTTCTCGCATCTTCAAGCAAGGCGATCACTTTCTCAGCCTTGTGCCAGTTTTTCTCTCCTGCTGTTTTTATATGAGAAATATGCACCCTGACATCCGCTTCTCTGCCGATCCTGATGACCTCCTGAACTGACTCGACAAGCATGTCCCCCTCACTTCGCATATGACTGGCATAAACAAGGCCCTTTTGTTTAAGGACTTTCGAAAGCCCTATCAGCTCTTCAGTCTTTGAATACAAACCCGGAGGATATATAAGGCCGGTAGATAATCCTATTGCTCCCTCATCTATTGCTGTACGCAATAAAGCGGACATCTCCGAAAAATCGTCTTCTGTGGGCAGCCTGTCATCATATCCCATGACAGATCCCCGGATATTACCATGCCCCGCCAGTGTAGCCAGATTAAGAGCGGTCCCCCTTTTTTCCAGCAGGGCAAAATACTCCTTAAGCGTGTTCCATCTTTCCAATATTCCGAGTTCCTTCAGGTCATCCTGCCTGCGCTCGAAGGCCTTGTTGAAAAGCGGAGCTGCCGACATCCCGCAATTACCGTTAATCTCTGTTGTTACGCCCTGAGAGACCTTTCCTTCAGCCCGGGGGTCTGCCAGGATAGTAAAGTCGGAATGTGCATGGGTATCGATAAAACCAGGCGCGACAACCAGGCCTTCAGCATCAATAACCATAACTGCTTCATCACGGTCAAAACTGCCAATTGCAGATATGATATCTCCTGATATGGCTATATCTTTGGCAAAGGGACCGGCAAGACTTCCGTCATAGACTGTCCCGCCCTTTATCAGGATATCAATTCGCTTTTTCAACTGTCTCTGGTCCAATGAAGAATTTCTCCGGAGATTGCATGCTTTCTACAAACATGGGCAGGAGAAACATCGATACAGCCCTTGCCCTGTTCCAAATCCCTTTTATATTGGCTGATATTATGTGCTCCCTGTAATTCTCATACAGCATATTCTTTAAAACAGGAAAACATTTCAGGGTAAGCCCCATCATGTAAAAGAAGTCTTTTACAGGCAGACCAGTTTTTTCAAAAGGACTCAGCAGCCTCCAGAGGCCATGTATGATCTCCTCTGTTTTCGAGGTCGCTATAAGGATCTTCGCGCCAGTTATCATAAAAAGTATCCGTAAGGTCCTTATCGCAGCAATATTGAATCCCTCATCAGTAATCACAACAGGACCAGCTGAAAATAATATCTTTCCGTGCTGGTTCAGCACATTGCTGATAAAGGTGAATATCAGGAATATGCTTATCGGTATCCAACCGGACTTAACAGACCTGAAAGGGACCTTCAGAAGAAACAGACAGAGGATAAAGAAAATAACAGCGTATGCCTTCAGGCTGCTTAAGGCAGAAACAAGGACAACAAAAAAGACATAAAAAAGGATCCTTATCTCAGGGAGCAATGTCTTCCCTGAAACCGGCGACAGTCTGACCTTCCGGAGCCTTCAACATATATCTTTGTGATTCCGGCTGAAAGGGATTTTGCAAGATCGCCCCTGTAATCATCCTTTGAGAGGAGCTTCTCTTCCAGAGGATTGCTTATGAAGGAGACTTCAACGAGCACAGAAGGCATTTTTGCTCCGAAAAGAACATAGAACAGGGCCTGCTTCACCCCGAGATCAACGATATGATTGTAATCCTTGTGCAGGTCAGTCACAAGGTTCTTTTGTATATAATGAGCGAGTTTTATGGATTCATCCCTTTTATTCTCCCTCGACAGATCACTTTTTATGATATCGAGGATGTCCATCTCTTTTTTGTTCATCTGCCTCATCTTTTTAAGAGAGATCGCGTTTTCGCGCGCAGCCACCTTCATCGCCTCTTCGTCAGTCGTCCAGTTGAGCATATAGGTTTCTATGCCTTTAGCTGTCCTGTTCGGGCTCGCATTGGCATGTATTGAAACAAACAGATCAGCGTTTTTGCTGTTTGCAATAGCTGTCCTTTGAACCAGGGGAATAAATACGTCCTTGTCCCGCGTGAGGAATATTTCATAATTTGGATTTTTCTGAAGCAGTTCCCGTAATTTAAGGGCTATATCAAGAACAACATCCTTTTCATACAGTTTATTGGGGCCTACAGCACCAGGGTCATGACCTCCGTGGCCTGCATCAATGACAATCCTCTTTTTTTCAGAAAAAATCACCTGTCCGTATATATCAATAATGAGCCTTACAGGGTCTTCCAATGTGACTATCTTGTAATCAGTGATTTTTTCAAGGTCAAGGACCACCCTGACTGTGCTGCTGTCAAACTGCCCTGCCCGGACTGCCTTGAGCATCTCGTTGCTGACAGAAATATTCTTCTTTATCTCTTTGTTTATCCTGCTATTTCTGAGATCAAAATACAGCCTGTCAGGATTGGAAAGACGCTTCTGAGTAAACTCGACCTGGTCCGTCAGGCTGATTACTACCCTTGTATATTCAGGGTATGACCAGTAACTAATATCAGTTACGTCGACTGCGCCTGCAGGCAAAAGAAGGGAGGGGAACGAAAAGCGTTAAAACGATGAACAAAAAAAGTAAAGCCTGCTGATCTGGACAAAGACTTCATATGAATCTCGATGCCATGCCTCCGCATTATAAAAAGCTTATATTAAACAGCCTGCACTGAGGTTATCTCTGGAATCTCTTTTTTTATGCTCGACTCCACCCAGTTCTTCATTGTAAGCGACGACATCTGGCAGGTACCGCAGGCACCCTTCAGCCTCACATATACGACATTGTCCCTCACATCGACAAGCTCTATGTCACCGCCTTCAGATTTCAGGCCGACACGCACCTTTTCTAAAACAGCTTCAACCCTTTCCTTCAGCATGTCTTTCTCCTTACTTTTACATATTAGTAAATTAACCGACAATATTCAAGTATCTTATTATACAGGAAGGGCCTGGATATTAATAATACTAGGTTTTTCAATAAAATTGTATGACTGCAGTAAACCAGAAATTACGTTCGGTTTTTACATTTTTAGCGCAAGTTTGCCCTATCCGGAAATTCTGTTACAACATAATCAAAAGGCACTCCATGGCAGTTGACCAGAGTATATCCAGGGCAAGGTGAAACTCGCAGCTGCTGTCAAAGAGGATGTCAGCCCTTGGAGGAAATTCATCGTCCTCCTGCCAGAGGATGATGAAAACAGGCAGCCTCGGAAACGGAAAAAGCTTTACGGAGGCATCACCATAATTCATCTGCACACCGCCAAGGTCTGTTCCCCTTTTAAGAAACCCTGCTTTATCATTGCCGTATTTTAAAGCCAGTTTATCAAGCGGGAGGACATGCGTGCCTCTGAAAAAGATATCGCCTCCTTTTACATTGCCCGGCTGCACAAGCCTTCCTGTCAGCGGGATGTCCATTGCAGAGGTAAGGTAGAAGGGTATAGAAAGCCTCGAAAAATATCCCAGCCTGTTTAAAAGCAGGTCAGCATAATGGGCTTCGCTGCATATGCTCTTATTTTCAGGGGCAACAGATAAATCCATGCCGAAGGATTTCAGCAGATAGATGCCGGTTGCGTCATCGAATGAGACCATAGCGTTCCTGCATACAACTTCAGGTTTCAGGTCTTTGAGTATATTCCATGCCTTTTCTTCGCCTGAGGACATTTGTTATTATACCTTACAGTCGCATTTTTTCCCTTTCAGGTTCCTGATCTGGTCTTCATATGAATCGACCTGAAGGTCCTGTTTCGCCAGACCAGTAGCCAATTTCTTCACAAGCGGACTGTTATGCCTATAGCCCCTGTAACCCATCTCTTTGACAAGAATTTGATGGCGTAAATAGAGGGCCTTCAGCCTGCCTTTCCATCTGATGACTTCAGGGTGACGGGAATACCCTGTTTTATTATTGGTCAGAATAGACCATATCGCATGGAGTTCTCTATGCTCACCCAGCAGGTGGTTGCGGCACAATCTTTCAGGCGGAAGGTCCCATATTCTCATATCCTGATTTTATTTTGCTGACTCGGAAGCCTCTTTCAGATCAGTCAGCAGGGACTTCGTCAGTTCCCTGATTCTCCATGCTGGAAAGATAAACTTCATATTCTCTATGGTCATGCCTTTAAAGGTCTCCTTGCTGGTGACCCTTACACTGTCTTCAATCTTTTCGAAGATGAATTCATGCCTTGCGAAAATCCCATACTTTGAACCGCTCCATACAACACGTTCATGCAATGCAACGTCTTCAATGAAGGTCTCGAAATGAACAGGAAATATAAAGGGCCGAAGGGAACAGCTGAAAGTCTCACCTTTTTGAATAAATTCATGATCAGTTGATATATCCCTTAACACAGAGTTCCAGTCCGCCCAGCAGGTCAGATCGGTAAAGGTCTTCCAGACTTTATCCAACGGGGCATTGATGTGTATAGCTTCTTCTATGTACATTCAGAAACCGTTAACGCCCGGACCTGTTTTTTCTTCTGAAAAAGCCAGTTTTACAGCTTCTTTGAAAGGGGTTTTCGTGATAGGGACAAACTCATCAATACGATCGTCTCTGCATATGACCTCATTTTTCAGTCCCTCGATCAGGGGATGGGCGACACCTGAAGGAACAGGCGTTACAAGGTCCACCCAGTAGGCAGAAAGCAGGGGAGTCAGAAATGGGACACTGAAGATGATTCTCTGCGAAATTCCGCGGGCCTCTGCATACTGCTGCATCATCTCCCTGTAAGTGAGTATCTCACTTCCGCCGATGTCAAAGGTCTGGCCGGAAGTAGAGGCATTCAGCAGACATCCTACAAGATAGGCTAAAACATCCTGCAATGCGATTGGCTGAATCCGTGTGTCTATCCACTTGGGGCAAACCATTACTGGCAGGCGTTCCACAAGATACCTGAGCATCTCGAACGATGCGCCGCCAGCCCCTATGACAATAGCTGCCCGAAGTATTGTGGCAGCAGATTTTCCGGAAGAGAGGATAGTTGCAACCTCTGCACGGCTGCTCAGATGCTCCGAAAGCTTATCGCCCCTCTCACCAAGAGCGCCGAGGTAAATAAGCCTCTTTAGACCTTCTTTATCAGCAGCTGAAATGAATTCCCTTGCAGCGAGCTTGTCCCTTTCAGCATATTCAGTGTTTTTAAATACGCTTTTCCCGCCCATGGAATGGACCAGGTAATATGCCGAGTGAATACCGTGCAAAGCATCTTGAAGTCCTTTTCCTGAAAGAAGGTCCCCCTGAACAACCTCAATATCACCGCCCGAGTTTTTAATGGCCTCAACTTTTTCAGGGTTGCGTGCAAGAAGCCTTAATTTGATTTTTTTTCTTATCAGCTCAGGTATAAGCCTGTTTCCTATAAAACCTGTAGCGCCTGTAACAAGAACCCTGTCATCAGCAGACAATTCCATTTTCTCCATAATAAAAGTGTATCACAACCTGTTCTTCTTTTTAGCATAAAGAGAAAAAATTTAAAAGTGTCATAATTGTCAGCAGGTCATTTTGGCTATCTACAACTCTCCTCCTTGGTTAAGGAGGGGTTAGGGGTGGTTTGCTCAGAAGTAGATTTTCTTCTTTTTTATTGTCCCCGGGGCTTCAACCTCCTCGTCGGCATAGTGTTCCACGGGTCGTCAGGCCATGGGTGTTTCGGATATCTTCCCTTCAGCTCCTTCTTCACAATCTGATAGCCGCTGTTCCAGAAGCCCTTCAGGTCCTGGGTGATCTGGACAGGTCTGCGCGCTGGTGAAAGGAGGTGAAGAAGCAGCTTCACCCTTCCGCCTGCAATCACCGGTGTATCAGAAAGACCGAACATCTCCTGAAGCTTGACTGCCAGGACGGGGTTATCTCCTGAAGTGTAATCAATGGATATGCGGCTGCCGCTCGGAACAACAATAGATACCGGAGCCAGTTCATCAAGTCGACGCTGCTGTTGCCATGAAAGCATGGCCACGCAGAGCAGGGAGGATATCAAGGTTGCGGATCTCCTGTGCTGTGCGTATATTACCAAGCCATGGCAGTAGCCAGTCCTCAGGCATAGCAGTAAGACATTCAGCCGAAAGATCAGGCCAGGACTCTTCAGCAAACCTCCTTTTTATAAGCGCAACACGGCCCTGAAACTGTCTGACTTCCTTGCTGAAGTTAAGCATTCCTGAAGGATTGGAACGAATCACCGCGCAAAGTATGGGCAGAGTCTCAGAGTCAGGCGGATTGAAGGGTTTTGTCGAAAGGAGAACAGCGCCCAGCCGTTCTTCTACATGAGCTGTAATCCTTTTCTCCCTTTTGTCCCACTCAACCACTCGGATGGTCCCGATGCGTCCGCTGCATTCCTCTCTGATAATTTCCTCGTCAAGGGGAGCTGCAAGATGCACTAAACCTTCTGCATTGTCACCTGCATCCACGTTGACAGCGACAATAAAGGGGCTATTTATCAAGGCTGCTCATAGGAGAAAGCCTTACCCCCCTTCCCTGACTCAAAAGAAACCGTCCCTTGCCGTCTTCGCGCAGTTTCGCAACCCTGTCAGGGAAACCGCAGAGGAGAAGTCTGGAGATCATATCCGTATAATCAGACGCTTCAGCAGAGACCTTTCCTGTTTTGTCAGTCAGTCTCATGAGCTGCCTTGATGTTCTTTCAACTGTCCTGAGTGCCCAGGTATCTGCAGCAGTGATTTCCCTGCCTTTTCGCCACATACCGGAGTATATCGATTCTTTCTGCGATGTCCGCCTCTTTTGCATAGGCCATGCTTCCGGTCCCGCTTCTTCGTAGTATGTCCCTCTCAGAAAGAAGTGCCGCAAGGTCTGCGCCCAGACTTGCACATCCGAGTTCACTTGCCCTGTGCATCAGCCTGGCAAGCCTGGGATGCAGCGGCAGGCCGGCCATTATTTTTCCAGCAGGAGTAACAGACCCTTTAGCATCTAATGCTCCCAGATCATTCAACAGGCGAAGCGCAGAATTCCATGAAGCCTCAGGAGGTGCATCGAGCCAAAAGAGAGCAGAGGGGTCTTTCACACCCCATACAGCAAGTTCAAGCGCCAGGGCCGAGAGATCTGACACAAGGATCTCAGGAGGTGCAAAGGGTATCATAGTCTTGAAGGCATGCCTGCTGTAGAGGCGATAGCATGCGCCAGGACCGAGCCTGCCTGCCCTTCCCTTGCGCTGCTCAGCAGATGCCTTCGACACAGGAACAGTTATCAGTCTGTTCATGCCTGTTGACGGATCATACTGGAGCCTGCGGGTCAGTCCGCTGTCCAAAACAACCTGTACCCCCTCAATCGTCAGACTCGTCTCGGCTATGTTTGTTGCAAGCACGATCTTGCGGTTATTCGACGGCAGAAGGGCGCGTTCCTGTTCTTCAAAGGGCAGGTCAGCATAAAGGGGATGCAGTGTAATGTCCTTGCCAGAGCGCTCCAGAACAGGACGAAGCGCCTCGCTGCAAGAACGTATCTCACCGGAACCGGGAAGAAATACGAGAATGTCCCCTGAGGTCTCATTCAGTGCAGTACGGACAGCACTGACGATGCGTTCAGTAAAAGGCGTTTCCTTACTGTCAGTAATATAATGTTCTTCTACAGGAAAGGCCTTACCGCCTGCTGTAATGACCGGCGCTCCGCCCAGCAGGGAGGCGACCGGGCCACAGTCAAGCGTAGCTGACATGACAAGGACCTTCAGGTCTGTCCTGAGACTTCTCTGAATATCAATACACAGGCCGAGCGCCAGGTCTGCATTAAGGCTGCGTTCGTGAAACTCGTCAAAGATGACCATTGCCACGCCTTCAAGGCCGGGGTCAGACTGAATTCGACGTGTGAGTATACCCTCAGTTACAACCTCGATTCGCGTCTTCTTAGATGTCCTGCTATCAAACCTTATGGAATAACCAATTGTTTGTCCTGCCTGCTCGCCAATGGTCTGCGCCATCCACCCGGCCGCTGAAACAGCTGCTATCCTGCGAGGTTCGAGCATAACTATACGACCTTTTTCAGGCTGGATTACATCGAGCAGCGCGATGGGAACGCGTGTCGTCTTTCCAGCGCCTGGAGGAGCTTGCAAAACGACTGACTGGTTCCTGAGTACAGCCGCTTTAAGATCTGAAAGTATGTCGTCTATCGGATATGTCTTCAATGCGATTCAGTTTCAACTTCAATCAGCGCTATATGCTCAAGTACCTCACTCGCAGACCTCCCGCAGAAATCCTCGGATGCATAATAGAATGCGCAAAACACAGGCCGCTGTGCAGCAGGCACCGTACCTTTTCGGCACTGGAAAATCTTCATTCATGACCTCGTTTCAAGCATCATTAGTTTAAAGGATTTATAACACAAAAGTCCCTCATTGAGATATATGGGAAAATGTTTCAGTAAAACAGTACACTAATGTTGACGGGTTCGTAAAAAGTCCCATAAAGTCTTGAATCTGTCATTCCGGCTTTGTCCGGAAGCGGCTGTTTTTGTAACGCGTTGAAAAAGAAAGATTCCGGAGAAGCCGGAATGACGACTTTTTACGAGGCCGTCAATGTTGGAGGTTATCATTTTGATCATCAAGTATTTTTCCTGCAGCTCCTTGAGGCATATATGATACCCTGGGAGTTCCTTGGCAGCGCGCAGGTACCTGGAAGCAGCGGCAAACTCAGCTTGTACAGGCGTGGTGGTGAGTTTTCAATCAGGGTAGACAGTTGTGAGCTTATGAACAGTCGTGTCCATGGGTCCGAGGATGCACTTGCCGAACTCGCGTTTGTGAGGATCGCTGATCGTCCCAGACCCAAGGTCCTGATCGGCGGTTTGGGCATGGGCTACACCCTGGCCGCAGCACTGCGTCTGCTTGGACCCGGGGCTATGGTAGTTATGGCTGAGCTGGTGCCGGAGGTTGTGAAGTGGAACCAGGGACCACTCTCGGACCTGGCCGGCCATCCCCTTGAGGACGACCGGGTCAATATTCGAATAATCGATGTCGGACAGATTATACAGACAGAGCATCAGGCCTATGACGCTATCTTGCTGGACGTTGATAACGGTCCCGAGGGCCTGGCCCGCAAAGGCAATGACTGGCTATACTCCAGGGAAGGCCTGGATGCGGCCTTTGCTGCACTGAGGACTAATGGGGTGCTGGCTGTATGGTCGGCCGTCCCTAACAGGGACTTTGCCCGGCGTCTGCTCAAGGCAGGCTTCAAAGTTGATGAGCACCGGGTGCGGGCGCGATGTTCCAGAGGTGGCGGACAGCACACAATCTGGATCGCAAAACGCGCTTCCTGACCATACCTTACAGTTGCAATCTAAATACAAAACAGCAGGCAGAAAGTGGAGAAAAAGGGCTTGTTTAAGGTATGCATAAAACATTTTTTCAGGAAACAACAAGTTTCTTCGGGAACCTGATAGTGAAGGTAGTGCCTTTATCGCCTGTATCGACCTTAAGATCACCACCATGGGAAACAACAATCTTGTGGACTATCGCAAGACCAAGGCCTGTACCACGTTCTTTGGTGGTATAAAAGGGAAGAAATATCTTGCCTCTTATGCTCTCCGGAATTCCGTGTCCTGTGTCTGCAACGGAAATGCATACAAAGTCATTAATGAAACCTCTGATCTTCAGTGCTCCTCCGTCAGGCATGGATTCTAAAGCGTTTTGCAGCAGGTTCGTCAACGCCTGTCTCAACAGGATCTCGTCAGCATTGATATGCGGCAGCACATCTGTATTGACAGAGATATTAATCCCCGCTGAACTCTCTTTAACGGAGCTGAGGCAGCCTTCAAGAAGGTCCTTCAGGTCAACCTCTGAAACAATCAGGTCTGTAGGTTTCGCAAAGGAAAGGAAGTCAGTGATGATCCTGTCCATCACCGCAACCTCCCTCGATATCGACTCAACAGCGGGTTTCATGGAATCATCCACCTTCTTCGAAAGCATCCTTGTATAACCTGATATCACTGCCAGAGGGTTTCTCAGTTCATGGGCTATACCAGCAGACATCTCGCCGAGGGTCGAAAGCCTTTCCCTGAGCTCCTTCTGGTGCTGGAATGCCTTCAGCTCAGTCAGGTCTGTAAAGACAAGCAACTGGCCAATATTATTGTCTGTTCTGTCCTTCAGCGGCGAGACATTCAGCCCCAGCCAGATCCTCTTTCCGCTGCCTGTGGAATAACTGATTTCAGCCCTTTCAATAGTCTCCCTGCTGTCGATCATTTCCACAATCGGGCTATGGAATACTTCCTGATATTTTTTCATCAGGACATCAGCTTCCGACATCTCAAGGATTTCTTCAGCAGAAGCATTCATCTTCGTTATCCTTGAATCATGGTCAAAGCTCACCACCCCGCTGGGCACGCTCTGGAGTATATTCTCATTGTACAGCTCAACAGACCATGCCCGTTTCTCTGCGTCCTTCATCAGGTCTTCGAGTTGCAGTTCCTTTTCCTTAAGCTTCGAGACGAGTTCATGGAATGTGTCGACAACAAAACCGACCTGGGTCACTTCCCTGCTTTTTGCTTCCATTTTTTTCCTCTGGATATCGAGGAGCAGCCTGACCAGATAATATATAAACAGAAATAACAGGAGGGTTATGATCGTAATGAGGGTTAAGGCATGTATCATCTTTCTGAAATCAGTAGAGATACCATATCAGTATTTCCTGTCCCAAAAACAGGGAAAGGAGCGCGCCCAGGGCAAGGAACGGACCGAAAGGGATCAGGGAACCCCTCTCTCTCCCCCTGAAGGCCATAAGACCAAGGCCGATTATCGAGCCTGAGAGGCTGCCCAGGAATGTCGTAAGTATAACCGCCTTCCAGCCGAGAAAGCCACCGAGCATCGCCATGAGCTTGATATCACCGCCGCCCATTCCCTCCTTTTTCAATATCTTTATGCTCAGAAACGCGACCAGATAAAATAAAGAAAAACCACTGACAGCTCCGATCAGGGAGGCCTTGTATCCAAGGGCCGTTGCCCTGAGAAAGGGATCGGGCAGCAAAAATGAGCCCGCTATAAGACCAAGCGGGATTCCGGGCAGAGTGATCCTGTCGGGTATTATCTGGAAATCCAGATCAATAAAGGTTATGACAATCAGGGCTGAACAGAGGATGCAGTAAACAGCTGAACTCCATCCAGGACCAAACCTCCAGAAAACCAGCAGATAAAAAAAGGCATTGAGTGCCTCCACAAGTGGATATCTTCCTGATATCTTTTCCCTGCAAGACCTGCACCTTCCCCTCAGGAGAAGATAATAGCTGAAGATCGGGATGTTATCATAATAATTGATCGGGTTGTTGCAGGAAGGACACCTTGAAGACGGCCAGATGATTGACTGGCTGCGCGGCATCCTGTATATGCAGACATTCAGGAATGAACCGATCAATGCCCCGAAGACAAAGATAAATATGTAAAAAAGCATTATCCGGCCACCCTGCTGATCTCACTGGCTTTATATTTGAGGTCATTTATATTTTTGTCGATTTTTTCAATCTCCTCCAGGGCCCCGGCAATATCACTGTCCCTGAAGACGTTCTTTTCAGTGTGTCCCTTCAGCTCAACCACACGCTCACCGATTGTCTTAAGGAGCGCCTCCCTCTTTTTTGACATCTCATCAGACTGGTAAAGAAGCTTGATTATGGCGATTTCGATATTCATCCTCTCGGAAAAAAGTGTCGCGAACCATTTAATTTTTTCAATACCATTTTTTAAGTTTTCATATACATTTTTCAACATAGCTCCTCCTTGACGCACTCATAAAAAGTCTTTTCCCCAGCGCAGAGATCGCGGAGGACGCTGAGAATATTTATTACTTTCATTCAATTAACTTTGAACTCTTTGAGTCCTCGCTGTCATTGTCCTCCCCTATCCCGTCCTGAAAAGATCTTTCTTCCCTTTCCAGAATACCTCAACAGCTTTTTTAAGTGAAGGGAATTCTCCCAGTTCAGGGCTCACCTCTATCAGAGCAAAGGCCTCTGACTTTGCCTTCTCTAATATTTTCACATCTCTCACTATATTTGCAACCTTCAGGTCAGGCATGCCTGCCTGCCGCGTACCCAGAAATTCACCAGGCCCCCTGATATCCAGGTCCTCCTCAGCTATCCTGAATCCGTCATTGCTCCTGAGCATGACATGGAGCCTGCGTCGGGCTTCCTCTCCATAAGGCTTGTAAGCGACCAAAATACACTGTGAACGGTGAGCTCCCCTCCCCACCCTTCCCCGCAATTGATGGAGCTGTGCAAGCCCGAACCTCTCCGCATGAACAACAAGCATGATTGTAGCGTCAGGCACATCCACGCCGACCTCAATCACTGTTGTGCTCACCAGGATATCTATCTCTCCCTGCCTGAAAGATAGCATGACCTTCTCCCTCTCCCCTGTGCTCATCCTGCCGTGAAGCAGTCCGGTCCTGTATTCAGGGAATACCTTTTCAAAGCCCTCTTTCCCCTGTACCGCGCTCTTGAGGTCTGTCTTTTCAGACTCCTCTATCGCGGGATAGACAACATATGCCTGCCTGCCTGCTTCAATCTCTTTCCTTAAAAGTTCGTATATCTCCTTCTTTTGGTCTGCTTCAAGGAGTTTTGTCACAACAGGTTTCCTGCCGGGAGGCAGTTCATCGATGATTGAACAGTCCAGGTCACCATATAGCGTCATCGCCAGCGAGCGCGGTATCGGCGTTGCCGTCATAACGAGCACGTCAGGCTTCATCCCTTTTTTCCTCAGCAGGGCCCTCTGCATAACGCCGAATTTATGCTGCTCATCTATAACAGCGAGCCCGAGTTTCCTGAATTTTACCCCTTCCTGTATAAGGGCGTGAGTACCTATAACAATGTCTGTTTCACCTGAAGCAATATCTGCGAGCCGGCCTGCTCCGGGACCGGCAGTGAGCAATTCTGCGTTCAGGCCGAGAGCTTTCAACAGACCATGCATGTTTATGTAATGCTGGCCTGCGAGTAACTCTGTAGGGGCCATCAGGGCTGCCTGATAGCCTGACTCCGCAGCATCAAGCATCGCCATGAGTGCGACGACCGTCTTGCCGCAGCCAACATCGCCCTGTATCAGCCTGTTCATCGGACAGGGCGAACGCATGTCTCTGCTGATATCTTCCAGAGTCCTTTTCTGTGCATCAGTCAATTCAAAAGGAAGAAGTTCCAGGAGCTTCTTCCTGAGAACTCCCGCTGTTTTGAATTCTATCCCTTTATTAAGCCTTGCCCCTCTCTTTAGTGCAGCGAGACCGAGTTCAAAGAGAAAGAGCTCATCAAAGGAAAGTCTCTGGTGATACCTGCTCATCCCGCTGTTAAGCAGCTCCAGGGTTGTGCCTGCCTCAGGAAAATGAAGCTGCTGTAAGCTGGTGGACAAAGGTGCCAGATTGTTCTTTTCGATTATTGAAGGAGGGAGCGTATTCTGGATTTTGGAGGCATGCTCATTGACAATGTTGAACATGATCTTTCTGAACTGTTTCTGGCTGATGCCCCCGGTAATCCTGTAGACAGGCACTATCCTCTTTGTATGGATGAAAGAGTCAGTATCATCAGAAACTATCTCATACTCAGGTGAATCCATCTCAAGGGCTGCCTGGCCGGTATTTTTGACTATGCCGCTCAGGACCACTTCCTGTCCAACAGGAAGGTTCTTCTGCATGTATGACTGATTAAACCATTTAGCCTTTAAAAAACCTGTATTGTCATTGATCGCGATCTCAAATATCTGAAGCTTCCTCATACGTGTACGTATAATATTGGCGAAGACTATACTGCCCTGAACAATTTCCATATTGCCGGGCCTGATCTCAGAGATCTTCTTCAGTCCGGTCCTGTCTTCGTATCTGTACGGCAGGTAGTAAAGCGCATCCAGTATGGTCCGAATGCCGAGGCGGGAAAAAAGTTTGGCCCTCTGCGGGCCAATACCTGTTATGCTTTCTATAGGGTGATCCGGTAAGTCTTTATCCATCAACAGATGGTGTTTCTTTTTTGCCTGCTTCCTTTTTTAAAGAGTCTTCAAGTGCCTTATCGGTCTCTTCCATCCTGATCTTGGAATATTCAGTATCGCTGATAATATCAATGTCCCAGCCGGTAAGCTTCATCGCGAGCCTTACATTCTGGCCTCTTTTCCCTATAGCAAGCGACAGCTGCTGGTCGTTGACAACAACCATTGCGGTCTTTTCTTCTTCATTAATACCGATTTTCTCCACAGTCGCAGGGCTGAGGGCACTGACAATAAGCACCCTGGGATCTTCGTTCCAGGGTATAATATCGATCCTTTCCCCTCTCAGTTCACGCACGATCGTCTGTACCCGTGTTCCCTTCATGCCTACGCAGGAACCAACAGGATCAACAGAATGGTTCTTCGAAAAAACAGCTATTTTTGTACGCTCTCCCGGCTCCCGCACAATATCCTTTATGACCACAAGACCTTCGTAGATCTCAGGCACTTCCATCCTGAATAATTCACCGACAAACTGGGGCAGGACTCTGGACACTACTATAGAAGGACCTTTTGTGGTGATCTTAACGTCCTCAATGATCGCCCTTACAGTGTCGCCACGCTTAAGATTTTCACTCGGCAAGGTGTCCTTGAAATAGAGGACTGCCTCAGTCTTGCCAAGGTTCAGGAAATATGCGCCTTTTTCCTTTCTCATGACTACACCGCTTACGATCTGTCCGACCTTGTCCTTGAAATCACTGAAAATTACGTCTCTTTCAGCCTCCCTGACCCGCTGGAAAATGACCTGTTTGGCTGTCTGGGCAGCGATCCTTCCAAGGTCCTTAAGATCAAGTGCGAATTCTATTTCATCACCTTCTTTTTTGTCAGGGTCTATTTTGGCCGCATCCTCTATTGAAATTTCCTCCAGTGGATCAACAACGTCAGCAACGATCTTTTTTGTTTCATACGAATGCAGGCTGCATTTCACCCTGTCTATCGTAAGATGGATATTTGTTCTGCCCCCGTATTTTTTCCTCATCGCCGAAAGCAGCGCTGATTCCAGCGCCTCGACAAGAGTCTCCTTTGATATGCCCTTTTCCCTGCTTATCTGTTCAATTACGTGACAAAGTTCTTTAGTCATTTCAGCTCTATCTCCAATCTAGCTTTAGAGATTTGATCAAATGGAATTTCTATTTCCTTATCGTCAAAAGATAAAGTAATATTACCCCCCACCACTCCGGTGATTCTCCCCTTGAAAATATTCTGTTCTTCAATCTTTGCTCTCGTAATAATTTTCACCAGCTTGCCTTTGTTCCTCTCAAAATCCCTCAGGCCCTTCAGAGGCCTGTCCAGCCCCGGAGATGAAACCTCCAGGATGTAAGCCGTTGGTATCGGGTCCTCTACATCAAAAAGCGCTGAAAGCGCCCTGCTGAATCTCCCGCATTCATCCAGGGTAACACCTTTTTCCTTATCGATGAATATTCTTATCAAAGGCTTTCCCGAACTGCCTGCAAGTTCAACATCCACTATTTCAAGTGCATGCTGTACTGCAATCGAGTCAGCCAGTTTTATGATTTTATTCTTTATATCTTCCATTTTTTTATCTTCCGTATAAAACAAAAGAGTGGGACTGCCCACTCTTTAAAATAAAAAAACCGCGATGAAATATGTTGTTATTATATCAATTATAAGATGAAAATGCAATTTTATCTTTTCATTTAAGCAGTTTCGGCCTTTCACCAAATCTGCGGCATTAATTAAAAACCCCTGTGGTCTTGCCACAGAATTAGAGAGAGAATATAATAAACAAATATCTTACTTTGAGATTCCCTGCGGTCTTGCCGGAGGGAGTCTTCAATAAAAATGCAATTATGGAAGGAATCAAATACCTTGAAAACAAGAAAAGCATTAATTTCTGATATCAAAGAGATCCAAAAACTGGTCAATGAATTCGCCCGCAAGGAACTGATGATCCCCAGGGCCATAAACGAACTCTATGAGAATGTCAGGGATTTCGTTGTAGCAGAGGAAAATGAAACTATCAAGGGCGTATGCGCCCTGCATGTGCTCTGGGAAGACCTTGCCGAGGTCAGATCACTTGCGGTCAGGAAAGAATACCAGATGCTGGGTATAGGCAAGCAGATGGTCAAACGATGCCTGAGCGAGGCAAAGGCCCTAGGCATCAAAAGGGTCTTTGTGCTCACATATCAGCCTCTGTTTTTCAAGAAACTGGGTTTTATAGAAACAGACAAGGCAAACCTCCCCCAGAAGATATGGGGCGACTGCGTCAGATGCCCGAAATTCCCTGAGTGCGATGAACATGCGCTGATCATCTACCTGTAAAACTTATACTTGCGCAGGCAAGAAGGAGAAAGGACAAAGAATTTTATGAGCTGGGATTACAGGGTCATAGAGCATGACGGGATGTTCACTATCCACGAGGTCTATTACAATGACAAGGGCGACATCACCTTCATATCGCAAGATCCGATGGGTCCATCAGGAGACACATTGGAAGAATTGAAAGGCGATATGGAGTATTTCCTACAGGCGCTCAATATGTCGGTATTGAAGAAAGAAGAAATAGTTATTGCGCCAGGGACCGAGGATTGAGCGGTTGGAGTTGGTTCCGGCTTTTTTGAACTGATTTTTACCTCAGGTCTTTGATATCTTCACCCTCCATTGCTCAGGTCCTTCCTCAAGATACTCCCATGCAAAAAAGCCTTCTCTCTCGTGCAAAAACTGATAATAGAGCGGCTTCGGGTCATGATCATTGACCAGGATAAATGCCTCACCTGATTGCAATGCATCAAAGGTGCTGAAAATAAGCGGGTGTCTCTCCCTTGGTGCGATATTTATAACATTGAGTTCTTTCATGGTCTGCCTCCCTGATATCAGTCTTATACAACATATTGTGGATAGAGTCTGCAATAATTGTATCAACAAATCACGTCTGACGTTATGATTCAGGTCATAACTTATGAAATTTCATCCTGTAAGATAGGCCCAGACTCCGGACCATACTCCGAAGATGGCAATTATTTCTCCCTGAAAGACATCTTCAGTTCATATACGCCTGCTTCAGGTGTTTGTTCGATCACAAAGCCCGTCTTTTCAAACAGCACCAGCATGGGCTTGTTGTCCGTTAAAACCGAAGCAGTAAAGCCATGTAGTCCTTTTCTCTTTGCAAGGTAGGTCAGATATGCAAGCAACTCAGCGCCGATGCCCTGTTTTTGATAATCATCCCTCACCACAAAGGCGACTTCAGCGGTATGGGTATTCTCATCGATAAAATACTGGGCCATCCCTGCGATCTCTTCTTTCTCCCCATTTTGCAATACTGCAAGGATCACCATCTCCTTTGTGTAGTCTATGACAACAAATTTCTGCAGCCGCTCATGGGGCATGTCAGTCCTCGTTGATATAAACCTGTGATACATACAATCACTCGACAGTGAATAAAAGAAGTCTTTCAGAGGCTGCTCGTCAGTTATTCTCACGGGCCTTAAGAATATTTTCACCCCTGTTTTGGTTGTCCGATGGGCCTCCAGCTCAGCAGGATACACACCCTGCTCCCCGGGTATAAAGGCCTGGTCCTTATAGATGAGAGTTCAGTTTTTTTGCCTCTTCAATCAGCCAGGAACGAAATTTCGGATGGGCTGATGGCTATCAGGTCCATGGCCCTTTCCCTGATATTCTTTCCGTGCAGATAGGCTATGCCGAATTCAGTGACAACATAGTGGACATCACCCCTCGTTAAGGTGACGCCGGCGCCTTCCTTAAGAAACGGAACAACCCTCGAAATCTCGCCATTTTCAGCCGTAGACTGCAGGGCAAGTATGGTCTTCCCTCCCTGCGATAAGACCGCGCCGCGCATAAAGTCAGCCTGTCCCCCTATCCCGCTGAAAAAGTACTTTCCAATAGACTCTGCTGTGGCCTGTCCTGTAAGGTCTATTTCGAGTGCGCTGTTTATCGCGGTCACATTCCTGTTGCCTGCTATAGTCAGGGGATTGTTCGTATAACTGACCGGCCTGAATTCTATGCTCGGATTGTCATGTATATACTCATACGTCTCTCTTTTCCCCATACAAAAGGCTGCAACTGTTTTATTGCGGTTAAGCTCTTTTTTCGTATTATCGATAACGCCTTTTCTGATAAGATCCACAATGCCATCAGAGAGCAGCTCTGTATGAACACCGAGGTGTTTCCTGTTGCTCAGTTGAGACAGGATGGCATTGGGGACACTCCCGTAGCCCACCTGGATGGTGTCGCCGTCCTGGACTATCTGTGATACATATTTCCCTATACGCTCTGCAATCTCATCCGGAACAACAGCCTCAAACTCAAGCAGAGGTTCATCATAAGGCAGAACAAAAGCAATATCATCTATATTAATAAAGGAATCTCCATGGACACGGGGCATATGAGAATTTACCTGGGCTATCACCAGTGAGGCGTTCTCAGCAGCAGCCTTGACTATATCAACGCTGACACCCAGGCTCATATAGCCATGGGCATCAGGCAGAGAGGTCTGGATCAGCGCCACATCAATGGGTATCCGTTTCTTCAGGAACAGATCAGGGACAGAGGAAAGGAATATCGGCGTATAGTCGGCGATGCCGCTGTTGACAGCATCACGCATGTTCATTCCGATAAAAAACGAGTTGCACCGGAATGTGTCCCTGAATTTTTCGTCAGTGTAAGGGGATACGCCCAGATTCCAGACCTGGAGGACTTCAGCATCAAAAAAGGCCTTTGGATGTGAACGGACATATTGAATCAAGGCTTTGACAAGGTACTGTGGTTCGCCGCAGCCGGTGCCGATAAAGATCCTGTCGCCAGGATGAATATGGGCAAAAATATTACCCTCCCCTGCAAACTTCTCAGGATACCTGACCTTTATCGCCTCAAGACTCCTGCTGTCATTTCTCCGGTAACATACCTGTCCTTATCTTCCTCTTTTACCAGTATAGCAAATCCCTGGCTGCAACTCCGATTTTTTTTAATCAGCAGAAGAGGTACCGGTAATGTTTTTCATTTGTATCCATGGACTTATTCTGTTATATTGATAACAAAACTTTTTCACGGAGGCAATATGACCGCAATGCTATCTCTCCTGGTCCTTTTTTTGCTGCTCACCATAATTATCATATTCGCTGGCATCGCCATCTATAATAAACTCGTCCGCCTGAGGACAACAGTAAAGTCTTCCTGGTCAGACATAGACGTCCAGCTCAAAAAGAGATACGACCTTGTCCCCAATCTTGTGGAGACTGTAAAAGGCTACGCTACCCATGAAAAGACAGTTTTCGAGAAAGTGACCGAGGCGCGCTCTTTTGCCATGAAGGCATCATCTCCTGCTGACAAGGCAAAGGCTGAGAATATGTTCACCGAAACCCTCAAGAGCCTGTTTGCAGTAGCAGAGGCGTATCCTGAGCTTAAGGCAAATACGACTTTCCTGCAGCTGCAGACGCAGCTAAAGGAACTGGAAGACAACATCGAATACGCCAGGAGATATTACAACGCGGTTGTCAGGGATTACAATATAATGACCGAAACATTCCCTTCGAATATGATCGCAGCCAAGTTCAGCTTCGTGAAAGAAGAATTCTTTGAACTCGAAGAACCAGGGGTTGAAAGAAAGCCCGTAAAAGTAAGTTTTTCATAAAGGGGTGTTAGTTCTTAGCTCTTCGAGTGTTCTGTTGAGGCTCGCGGTATCCTCGACATTAAACAATCTTACAGACGGTTCTATCCTTTTGATAAGTCCTGTCAGTACCTTGCCGGGTCCTACTTCAATAATGGTGTCTACGCCGGTCTCGACAATATTCCTTACCGAGTCCTCCCATAACAATGGACTGTTCAATTGCTTGATAAGAGATGCCTTTATCCTCTCTGCCGTAGTCAAAATCACGGCATCCGCATTGTTGACAATTGGCACTTCAGGGTCCTTGATTTCAATTGTATTTAGGAGTTCAGCCAGCCTGTTTGAGGCCTCCACCATCAAGGTACAGTGCGAGGGCGCGCTGACAGACAGGGCAAGCGCCCTTTTTGCTCCTGCATTCTTTGCAAGCTTCATCGCATCTTCAACAGCGCTTTTCTCTCCTGCGATAACGATCTGTCCGGGAGAATTATAATTTGCGGGAGAAACATATCCTGATTCAACAGAGAGGCATATATCATCCACTTTCTGGCGGTCGAGTCCTATGATTGCCGCCATCAGCCCCTTTCCTTCAGGAACAGCCTCCTGCATGAACATTCCTCTCTTTTCAGTAAGCATCACAGCCTCTTTAAATGAAATCACACCTGCGGCCACAATAGCGGAATATTCACCGAGACTATGGCCTGCCATAAGATAGGATGCAATGCCATGGGAAGACAGCACCCTGTATGCTGCGATACTGGCAGTCAGAAGACAGGGCTGCGTACGGAAAGTCTTATTGAGCTCCTCCTGGGGACCGTTAAAACTCAGTTCTTTTACATCATAGCCGAGCGCTTCAGAGGCTTCTTTATACAAGGCCTTTACCTCATCAAAATTCTCCCAGAGGTCTTTACCCATCCCAACGTATTGCGACCCCTGTCCAGGAAATACAAAGGCTGTCTTCATAGTCCCTTTGCCTCTTTAATCTTTCGTATCAGCAAAGGCACTATCTCAAACAAATCCCCTACAATCCCATAGGTGGCGATATTGAAGATCGGGGCCTCAGGGTTCTTGTTTATCGCGATGATAATATCAGAAGACTGCATTCCGACTATATGCTGCACAGCTCCGGAGATCCCGCAGGCAATATATATCCTTGGGCCAACTGTCTTTCCTGTCTGGCCTACCTGGTGCCTGTATGGAATCCATCCCTCATCAACAGCAGCCCGCGATGCTCCGAGAGATGCCCCGAGCGCCTCAGCGAGTTCATAGAGCAGCTGGAAGCCCTTTTCACCGCCGGTCCCTCTTCCGCCCGAAACAATAATATTGGCCTCCTGGAGATTCACGGAAATATCAGAGACCTCTTTAACGATCTCCATGACCTTTGTGCGTGACTTTACCTTGTCAGCCTTCACAGCTATTATCTCTCCCTGTCTGGATTCATCGTACTCACCTCTCTTCATCACCCTGGGCCTCACAGTCGCCATCTGCGGCCTTGTGTGAGGGCAGAGTATTGTGGCCATGATATTTCCGCCAAATGCCGGACGCACCTGAAGGAGATTTTTTGTGGCCTCATCTATTTCAAGGGCTGTACAATCCGCTGTCAGGCCGGCCTTAAGCCTTGCCGCAACCCTGGGGATAAAAGACCTTCCTATGGGCGTTGCGCCTGCAAGCACTATCTCAGGCTTATGCTGCTCAATAAGGTCTGAAAGCAACCCGGCGTAAGGTTCATCATTAAAGACCCTCACCAGTTCGTCAGTACAGTGGTAGACCCTGTCCGCGCCCCACTTTATCAGCTCCCTGTGCATCAGCCTCTGTTGCTCCAAAGAGTACGGCTGAGACCTCTGTCCCGAGTTTGTCGGCGAGTTTTTTACCTATTCCGAGCAGCTCAAAGGAAACACCGGCAATAACGCCTTCCCTCTGTTCAGCGTACACCCAGACCCCGCTGCCAAGGCCCTTTTCTTTTTTATCAGAGGCTTCCTCGATTTCAGATATTGCGCCCTCAGGACACACACTGAGACATGCGCGGCACAACTGGCAGTTTTCAGTAATCTCTGCCTTATCGTCCTTTATGACAATAGCGTCAAACGGACATGACTGAATACATGACTCACAACCAGTACATTTATCTCTATTAATTTTTATAAACATTTCAGACCCGCCAGTTCCTTTATTAATGCGTCAACCTGTTCTTCTGCTGTTCCCTCAAACATCTTCCTGTCCTTCCTGACCTCAGGAGCAAAGATATTCCTTACCTGGGTAGGCGAACCCTTGAGGCCAAGGCTTTCCTCTTCCGCCTTGATATCCGCTGCAGTGAGTTTTCTGATCACTGCTTTTTTGGCAGCCATTTTGCCCTTCAGGGAAGGCAGTCTGGGGGCATTCAATTCCCTGACTACAGTAAGCAGCACAGGCAGGGATGACTCAACCACATCATAGCCGTCATCCATCAGCCTTTGAACAACTATCCTGCTGTCAGTTACATCGTCTATTTTCCGTATATAGGCCACATGAGGGATATCCAGAAACTCCGCGACCTCAGGCCCTACCTGGGCTGTATCACCGTCTATGGCCTGTTTTCCGCAGAGTATTATATCCGCACCTATATATTCAATCGCCTTTGCAAGGGTATATGCAGTGGCCCATGTATCAGAACCGGCAAATGCCCTGTCAGTAAGCAGTACAGCCTCGTCAGCACCCATGGATATAGCCTCTCTAAGGGCTTCTTCAGCCTGCGGCGGCCCCATGGTAAGCACAGTCACACTGCCGCCTGTCTTTTCCCTGATCTGGAGACCTGCTTCTATTGCGTGCGTATCATAGGGATTAATAATGGACGGGACACCGTCTCTTATCAGTGTGTTTGTCTCAGGGTTTATCCTGACTTCAGCAGTGTCCGGCACCTGTTTAATACAGACAATTATCCTCATTTGCTCTTAACCTCACAATTAAAAAAGAGAATTTTACAACAATAATCAAAATCGGCATAATGCCAGCTTAAAATAATATCACAGCCTGTTTATCAGGGTCAATTTCAGGTTATGTTCAGTAATGACTAATTTTCCGGCAGTTATCAAAAAGTAGCAGGGTCTTCAGGCGGCAGTTGAGCTTCATCAAACGGCATAACGCCCAGGCTGGTCATAAACGCCTCAAAGTCCCTGAGCATTCCGGTGTAGTCGTAATCAGGCATCTCCTCTTTTGAAGCCTTATCAACCAGCGCGTCAAATGCATCGTAATCGAAATCGTACATTGAGAACATTTGAACGTTTTAAAATACCAAAGACTGTCTTCTCATCCGTTAAATCATCTTCTTCCCTGACAGAAAGCGCTTCCCTTCTTTCAGGTAAAGCGATATACCACCTGAGTGCGAACATGAGTGCGTCATAGAGAGTTACAATACCGGCAGATATCTTCCCCTGACGCAGTCTTCTTTTGCCGCCCCGAATATGAAGCCGCGCCCTGAGAAGCGCTCCTTCCGGCTTCTCGAAGCTGTCTTTTGTATCCATTAATCCTGCATGCGGCATATTGATCGGTCACCTCTGCTATGTTCAACTATAGCATAATCTGTATGCAAAAGATCAATCTTTTGAAGCATTGTCAGCTTTATGTTGCGGGCATCTTCTGATATTATAAGCAAAATCCGAACACTGACAGACTATCTGACAAAGGAACATTTATACGACTTAAACTGTCTCAATATATGAGTGAAAAAGAAAAATACAATACTGATGACGATAATGAACTTGTCTGCCAGGTGCAAGAGAGGTGAACTGGATGCCTTCGAGACATTGGTGATAAAACATCAGAAAAAAATGTTTAATATCGCCTTCAGAATGGTCAATAATTATGAAGACGCCTGTGAGATCGTGCAGGATGCCTTCTTCTCGGCCTATAAAGGGCATACAAAGTTTTGAAAAACGGTCCAGTTTCTCAACATGGCTCTGTACCATAGTAATGAACACCTCCAGAAACCGCCTTCAGCAGATCAAGTCAGCAGCTACGTCATGAACAGTTTTCGCTGGACGACCACTGTATTAACAGATAGCGGCAGCATGAGGTTTGAGCTTGCATCAGATTGCCCCTCAGCTGCAGAGCAGCTCGAAAAAAAGGAAATGCAGGACAGGGTGCAGGTCTGCATAGAAGCGCTGGAGACTGAATTTAAAGAAGTGCTGATATTAAGGGACATACAGGGGTTTTCTTATGATGAGATAAGCGATATGCTATCAATAGCTCAGGGAACAGTCAAATCACGGCTTTTCAGGGCACGGGAATATATGAAAAAATGCTTATTGAAAGTGCTCGGAGAATAAGATATGGGATGCGATAAAATCCAGGAACAACTCTCAGCGTATCTCGATGATGCCCTGTCTCCTGCTGAGAAAGGCATCATTGACAATCACCTCAGGTCTTGCCCAAAATGCAGGAAAGCTCTGGCTGACCTGGAAATGACCGTTAGTTCAATCAAGGGGCTTGATGAGATAATTCCTCCTCCATGGCTGACGCAAAAGATCATGACCAGCGTAAAAGCAGAGGCGGAACGCAAAAAGAGAGGTCTTCTGCAGAAACTCTTCTACCCCCTCCATATAAAGCTGCCGATCGAGGCTGTCGGTATATTTCTGGTCGCCATAACAGCCCTGTATGTTTTCAAGAGTATGGAGCCGGAGCTTAAAACCATAATAGCACCTTCAGAGGAAACAGTTTCTCAATACACTGCAAAAAGAAAAAGCCCGGAAACCAAGGCCAAAGGTCAAAAAGCAGTCTCAGTCTCCTGCTGTCACACTGTCAAAGAAAGATGAGACAGCATCCGGCGCTCCATCTACAGCAGGAAAGCAGCCCCCTCCCTGCATACACTGTCAGAACAGTTCATGTATGATAAGGAACCGTCTGTCAAAGAAAAACATACAGAAGTGCAGGAAGCCCCTGAAAAAAATATGATGCAGAAGAGCGCTCCTTCGCCGGCAGGACTGTCTGCGCCGGACGAATTAAAACAGGAGCGTGCACCACAGGCAGCCGGCAAAATAATTTCCGGCCTTTCAGAAAAAGAGGACATCAGTTTATCGTTTAAGGTCAGGGATATGGATTCCGCTAAAAGAGAGCTGGAAGAAGTCTTATCTGATCTTGGCGGCAAGGTCGTCAGGGAAGAACCGGCTTCAGATACCCTGATCATCATAGGAGAACTGGGTTCTGATAAGCTGTTGCCGTTTGATGCAAAAATTAAAGACGCTTGGATATGTGAAGGAAAGGACGCCGACTCCGATGTCTGATAAAGACCGGGTCCTGATAAAGATTACTGTATCGAGACATTAGCGCAAAAGTGCGCTTAATCATCTGCATTACAAATGGTGTTATGCCGGGTACCAACGCTTCTCCTCTTCAGCGCCTTAGGCCAAACCTTTGTCTCTCCCACTCCATTGCTTTTTCATAATGCCTGAACTTCTTTTCATGCAGCCGGAACTCTCGTGAGTGGATAGACCTCCGTCCATTCCTGGTTTTGATGCCCAGATAAGCATGGAGCATCTCGTGATAGACAACGAACTCAAGAAAATACGCGGGCACTGTTTTTTTGTCCAGAAGAGGATTTATTCTGATCGTACCGGTCCCTGCATTGTAACTTCCCATTGTCCTCATCTTCACCCGTTTTTTTGAATTGCTTTTTCCCCAGGTTATGGCAGCAGAGATCGTTCCGTCGAAATATTCGCTGTTGAGAGAATCGTAAATAGCCTGAAGGCAGAAATGCTCTCCTGTAACACGCGTGGTTGAATTAACAGGAGATTTCTGCTTTAAAAGATGATTGTTTGCTCTGATAAAAGACCTTATACTCTGCCCGTTGGAGCGCCCTTTCCTTATGAAATCAGCTACTTCAAGACAGACATCAGTCCCGGCGTGCAGAAACATCTTATGGAGACGGACTGTTATGCTCTCAGCCTTCTTCCTCACTGAAAGCATACTTGTAGCATTATCAGTAATGATAAGACAGAGGGGGCTGCCTGTCAAATTCTGGAGCTGGTCCTTAAGGCTATGTTCGTCATGAGCAAAGGGCAGAATTAACTGCTGCGTACAGGTGATCAAGCTGCCCTATTTATTTTCATATTTTTTCTTTATCATATCGAGATATGAAACAAACCATTCGGGCTCTACATTATCAACAAAACAAAGCCGTTTGCCCTTGCTGTCACTTATGACCTCGCCGTTATGGTCCAGAAAAAGCAGGAGACAGTCCATTTTATAATCGAATTTCTTACCCAGAGCATCTTCTTCTTCTGTGAGAGGCTTGGTGAGATCTATCCTGATTGGGACAAAGTCATCCATAATTTTTTTAGAAATTATAGGATCGCTATAGACATATTTCTGAAGTTTTTCGCACCGGGGGCAGCCCTTTCCATAAAAAAAATCCACAATAAGTGGTTTCTTTTCATTCGTTGCCTTAGTCATGCCGTCTTTCAGTGGTAGCCATTGCACACCGTCTGCTGCAGAAGAATGTGAATAGCCTATCAGCAAAAACACAGGTAATAAGCAGGATCAATTTTTTCATGGCATGTAGTCTCCATTTCTATTTACAGGTTTATGTTTATATATTATCACAGTTGTTATGAAATAGGTTTTCTAAAGCTGACCATTCAATAAGCTCTGGAGCAAACACCTGTGGAAAGGGAAAACCTTTAATTTAACAACAACAGCTATTGCACCTTCACCATAAAATCGAAGAGCAGGACTTTGCCCTGGTGTTTCACCTGACTGAAGACCTTGTAGACCCCCTTTGACCGGAAAGACAATGTCAGATTCTATTTCAGGTCCGAATTTTTCAGGGGGCGGAGGTGCGTGCATATGGTCGTGATGGTCGTGGGGACTGCCAGGGACTGACCCGTGGGCGTGTATGAATACCTTAAGGTCTTCTGAGACAACAGCAAGATGCATAGAGGCCCCAAGGAAGGGTTCAAGGTTTGTCACAGGTTTTCCGTTTTTTTCGATTATGTATCTGAGCGTTGTGTCTTCACCTGAGTGAACACTCTCAGGAGAAAGGGAAAGAGTGACCTGATATTCACCGAAATTCTTCCTCGTCGAAAAATCGATCTTCGGTCTTCCCATCTCAGGGGCTTTGGCGACATGAACAGGTAGAGTCCTGCTGTAGGCACCCTCATCTGTCGCGAAGTCCAGACCAATGAGGTAATCTCCGGGCCTCGGAAAAGTGAAGAGCAGGGGAAAGCTTGCATTTATCATCATTTCAGAGGTCACAGGGCCAGTATCTTCGGGATGGATATGCGCGAAAAAGTCCAGGTCTTTGCTGATGATGACCGCATGGAGTATCCGTTCATGCATGACTGTGATCCCTTTAAACGGAGTGCCGTCAGGGGCCTTAATCCTGACGGTCATTGCCGCAGGTGTCCCCGCGATAATAGTGTCAGGTTTTATATCCAGGGACACAACCGGCTCCGGCCCCTCTGCGTGATGATGCATCTGGTCTTCATGCATGGGTCCACTGGTGTTGCCGCCGGAGGCCTGCATATGTTTAAGGTGCAGGAAGTGGCGTGCGGGGATTTGATGAACAAGCAGGGCCACGCACAGCAGCAGGGCCAAAATTATTACAGCCTCCAATCTTGTCCGATAAAGAAACTTCGTTACGAACAGGGCTTCATCCCTGCCGTGCTCCGGGGGAGCGATATAACGAAAAGCAAGAAAAATCAGGAGCAGGAGTTTGGCGGAAAGCAAGTCACCGTAAGGGGTAGTGGTGAGCGCCTGAAAACTTCCAACCTGAAACCATGCATTGTACAGACCGGTAAAAACGATAATAGTCAGCAAAGGGCCGAATACACGGTAAAACCGCTCTGCGGTTATTGCGACGAGCCGCTGCTGAAGATTATCATCTTTCACGAAAGAAGGAGGGAAAATTGCGGCAAGGGCAACGAGGGAACCGCCCCAGGCAGAGACTGCCAGAAGGTGCAGCCAGTCTGCAAGCTGCTGGGGACTGAGGTCTCCGAAGTCAGAGGGGTGGCCTGAGGCACTGCGGGAGAAGGCAATGGCCGCACCTGAGAGCAGGAGGAATCCGCCAAAGAGACGAGAGCCGGTATATCGCTTGCCTGCTATAAGCACAATCCACGCAGCTATAAGTCCTGCCACCCGTAAGAGCCACATGCTCCCGTAGTGTGATTTGAATACGACGGTCGGCAACAAAGGCAGTGATGCAGCAAACCCGAGGCCGCTCATTTCCATGCCCCGCCCAAAAAGGCCGAATATGGTGCTTATGACAAGCATTGACAGGCAGATGACGATAAGTCGCCTCATACGGTCCAATAATACCTGAGGATATTCTGCGGGCCCTCCAGTGGGTCGGGCCATGTACAAGAGGCACAGGGAGGCCCCGATCAAGGCTGCCAATGCGGTTATGTCTATGAATGTGACTATGCTGTGGACAAGCGCCTGTATCATTGTGATGGCCTCATTTGATTGTGAAAGTAAAGTCGCCTATGGTGCGGTGACCGTCCCTCGCAACAACGTTCCACATTACCCGGTAAATGCCGGGAGGCAACTTCGGCAGGCTGACCTGAAGAAGGGTCGGGTTGGACGGATCAACGCGGCCATCTTTTTTGTCTACCATCTCGTTGTTTGCATTGTGGACCATAATCGTAGAAAAAGCCGGCTCCAGATCGCTATCGAACCAGATACGCACCTGGGCTAGGAGAAACGGTCACAGTCGAGCCCACCTTCGGGTCGGAATGATCAGGGAATGCATGCCCCCATGATACTCCCGGCAAGGCGCACAGGAACGCAAGAAAAATGACTGTAACCAGCATGTCCTGAGATTCATCAGTCGCATTGTTTTCATCAGCGGAAAATCGGTCTTCCGATGCTCTTAGGAAATAGATCATCGATGATAGAAATGCACAAGACCGAGGACCCCGACATTGTTTCCTGTTCGCGTGTTGATCGGGATCTGCGCAGCCACGCCCAGCTCCATATACTTGCCGCACCAGACAATTCCGGGGTTCACCGTATCCGGTCGTCTGTCCCTTACAGTCCTGGGCTCATGCAGGTCTCCATCGGAAACTCGGTCACAAGGACCATGCGGTTGAACGGATGCTCCGAGACCGATGTCCTTGACAAAGGACTGAAGATACATAAGACTGTACTGAAGGAGAAGGCCCAGGTCAGGGTGTTCGGGTCGCTCTTCAGTACGGGAAATGTCGGGCTGATGACACCGGTAATAGCAAAAGGTCTGAGGAAATTCATTGATTCCGGCAGGTCGCCAAACCCCTTGCCAAAAAAAAGAGCCGGAGAAATGGTCGAAAAGGAACTCGCGCCAACGCGTTTGGCCCCGGTGCCGCCGATATCAATAGCTCGTGCCGACCGAAAGAATCAGTCTCATGCTGCTCATCTGTGAGGAACTGCCATTTCAACCCCAACTCCAAGGTTGTCCCAGCCATTTGCCGAACCGCCTTCATTAAACTCCTGATGCAGATGAGTCACTCATGAAATTCCAGTCCGAAGTTGGGCAGGATGCGCTTTGGAATAATCGATATCGATTTCCGTAGTTTTCGCATCGGGGTCCTTGATATGACCTATGAGGACTGAAAATTCATCTGAAATAAAAGGGTCGTCGACCTGAAAGGTCGTAGGGAAAAACCTCTTGCCCGCAAACCCATGCGCCCACGAAGACACCGGCAAAAGCAAAATATACATCAGAGCAAGACTGAAAGTACACCATAACCATACTCCAGGAATACTATTTTGAGACATAGCCCTGTTGCCTCCGGCTCTTCTGCTGGTGATACTCGTCAAAAACCTAATTAAACCTCCGGATAATCCCATTTCTTTCTCCTCCATCAGCAAATCGGTATAGGTACTCTTCAATTCATTCTAGCAATGAACCATGCCGCCGTCAAACTGCGTCATTTTTTTCAGGGCTTTTGAACTCTCTCCATGCAGTATTAACCCGAAAAATGCATTTAAAGAAAAGAAGTCGTGGTGATGTGTGAAAAAAATCTTTATCTGCGTATCGTTACCATCACTCATGTTTTATATGTTTATATATTGTTACAGTAATTATGAAGAGGACTTTCAAAAAAGGTTTTAGAAGGGCACTTTAATGGTCAGAGATTTTATCGGATATCTGCAAAATGACAGGGAATTTCAGCTTCAGCTTGCTGGGGAAAAGTATATCCAGCCCTCTGTCGCCGCAGTTATATCGACCTGGTTATAAAGGACAGTCTCCGAAAGGCGCTTGCTGAAAGGGGCATCACAGATTTTTACAGCCACCAGTCAAAAGCGATTGAAGCAATACGTCGGGGAGAAAATGTGCTGCTTATGACACCTACTGCAAGCGGGAAGAGCTCTTGTCTACAATGTCCCGGTGCTGGAATCCATAATTGAGGACCCCGAGGCCAGAGCGCTCTATATCTTCCCCATGAAGGGACTCGAGCAGGACCAGCTAAAGACGCTGAAAGAACTCGCCTCTTCCCTCGGGATAGACAACTCCGGAGAGGTATATGACGGCGACACAAAGGCAGCCCGGAGAAAGGAAATAAGGGAGTATCTGCCGAATGTGATCTTTACGAACCCCGACATGCTCCACCTCAGCCTCATCCCATTTCACAAACAGTGGGAGGATTTTTTCAGGCGCCTGAAATATATCGTCATTGACGAAATACATGCTTACAGAGGGGTCTTCGGCTCGCATGTTGCGCAGGTCTTCAGACGGCTGGGACGCATATGTGATTATTACGGTTCAAACCCTCAGTTCATCTCAGCATCAGCAACCATCGCAAACCCGGAGAAGCATGCTGAGGCGCTGACAGGCCTCCCTTTTACCGTAATGGATGAGAGCGGGGCGCCTTTGTCAGGGAAACATTTCTTTTTTCTGGACCCGGTTGAGAGCCCTTACACACTCACCACAAAACTCTTTGTGACCTGCCTGGAACATGGCCTGAGGACCATAGTCTTCACAAAATCCAGAAAAATTACAGAGCTTGTTTATACCTGGTCATTGAATTACGCCCCTGGATTGAGAGACAGGATCAGTCCCTACCGTGCCGGTTTTCTCCCCTCTGAAAGACGCCGCATAGAAGAAAGGCTATTCAGCGGAGACCTTCTCGGGGTCATATCCACCAGCGCGCTCGAACTCGGCGTTGACATTGGAGGGCTTGATTGCTGCATCCTCTGCGGATATCCAGGGTCTGTATCGAGCACCTGGCAGAGGGCAGGCAGGGTCGGCAGGCAGGGTCAGGAATCCCTTGTCTTTCTGATCGCTGGACAGGACGCTCTCGATCATTATTTTATGCGTCACCCTGAGGCGTTTTTTGAAAAAAGCCATGAGGCAGCTGTGATAGATCCTGAAAACAGGAATATACTAAAGAAACATATACTCTGCGCTGCTTCCGAGGTCCCTCTCAAGCTGACCGAAACCGTTTACAGACGTGAAGGGCTGTCCGAAGCAATCGGGGAGCTTGTATCCGAAAAAACCCTTGTAAAAGCAAAAAAGGCTGATGTTTGGGTATCAAATGTCCGTAATCCCCAGAGAGATGTCGGGATCAGGGCCATGGGAGAGCGTTTTATGCTGCAAAATACTTCCGGCAGGCCCATCGGTGAATCGGGCAGCGGGAGGGTATTCAGGGAAGCATTCCCGGGCGCGATCTATCTGCATAAAGGAAAACAATACAGGGTTGATGAACTCGACTGGATCAGGAAAAAAGCGATATGCAGCGAGATCAAGCCAAACTACTACACCCTGCCTCTAAGCTCCGGCACAACAGAAGTGCTGCAAGAAAAAGAAAAGAGGGAGTGTAAAGGCATTCCTCTTTACTGGGGCACACTGCGGATAACCGAAAGGGTGACAGCCTTTGACAAAAAAAGGTCTTATGACAATGTAAGGATCTCGACCGTGCAGTTGGACCTTCCGGAACATGTATTTGAAACTGAAGGCCTCTGGTTTATAATCGACAATACAACGCAGGGAGCGATAGAATCCCGGAAGTTCGATCTCGCAGGCACTCTCCATGCTGTAGAACACGCACTGATAGCATGTATGCCGCTTTTTTCCTTTTGTGACAGGGGAGATATAGGGGGCCTCAGCCATACAGGGTTTCCCGCGTTCGGTCTTCCCGCAATCTTCATCTATGACGGCCACGAAGGCGGAGTCGGACTCTCGAAACGCGCCTATGATATTTTCGAGGAATTGCTTGCAGACTACCCTGAAGATACTCGATGAATGTCCCTGCAGCGACGGATGCCCTTCCTGCACCCAGGACCCCCAGTGCGGCAACAGGAACGAGCCGTTGGACAAAAAGGGGGCGCAGTTCCTGATAAGAAGATGGCTGGAACACTGAGTCTAAATATATTCTTTAACACTGCATTTATCATTGAAGAGTCCACCTGCTATTTCGCAAGGGCCATCTTTACTGTCAAAAGTATCTGATATTCTCAGTCTGGAGATTGAAAACAGGGAATTGAAGCCGGGGAGAAGAAGGAAATATCTTAGATTTGTTTTGCGTTAGAGAGTATGTTTACGCTATAATCCTACAGTGCATAAACGTTACACTTGAAGGTGACCGTAGTGCTTGCAAAACGTCTCTCCAGTGACATGTCCGGGCATCCGCCAGGAATGGAAATAGAGTTCAAAAAAATCAGGGATGATGACCGGAAGATATTATGGAACCTTGTAATGCGAACGTCCACTCAAGGCATTCCTGAGGACAAAAAAGAAGCCATGATAAAAGCTTCCCCTGCAAATAATTAGAGAGATGTTTTTTTAACCTGCGATGGCAACGTAAGGAGAAGACAAGACATGAATGAGAATATTTTTAAGGAGACGAGAAAGACCATCTTTCTTGCTGACCGCAGCGAGTCGTTCCTCATCTATCTCAGGATACTGCTGGAACGCATGGGATTTCGAATCGTGCCTCTGAAGAAAGGCGCTATTTTGCAGGACCTCATGCAGGTCATGAAGCCAGACCTGGTCATGCTGGGCAGCTCCCTCGAGGATATGGACGGCATATCGGTCCTGAAAAGCTTCCGACAGAACAAAGCCTTTGACAGGGTGCCTGTTGTCATGTTCTGCGATTCCGAATATGAGGAATGCTGTCAGACCATCAGAGAATTAGATGGGGTGAAATATCTGAGCAGACCGGTCAACATATTCCAGTTGTACAAAATTGTCTATGACATCATCGTCTTCTCATCCGGCCAGAAACGTCTTCATCTGCGGACATCCTTCCATGAAAAGGTCATACTCTCTCATGGGGAAAGGGAGACCGAGCTCTGGGCTACCTCGCTTTCGGAGGGCGGCATCTTCATCCGGAGCAGGAACCCACTTCCAGGCGGAGAGGACGTGGCAATTTCCGTTCCTCTCGGCTTTGACACGCCTGCGCGTTTCCAGGGAAAGGTCCTGTACTCGAAGGCCTCCGAGCCTGACGGAGTTTCGAGCGTACCAGGGATCGCAATACAATTCGCTTCAGTGAGTCCGGAACAGGCCTCCCAGTTGCGGATCTGCATTCTCGGACTGCTGGTGGGTGACCTGCTCGAGGAGCAGCGGGATGATCCGATTTTTTCAGTCGTATCGCGTACCAACGACATGTATGAAGACATCGTCCTTGATCATATCCGCGTCGGCCAGGAACTCAAAAACTACCAGCTTCAGATGAAGAACATGGTGGACACACTTCCCTTCGGTGCGCTTATATACAGGCTGCGGGACGATGGACATATAGCTGTTGTCAATGTTAATCCCGCTGCCAGGAAACGGTTTGGTCCTGACGCGGAATCTCTTGAAGGCCTGGCTGCCCGGTTTCCTAATTTAAGCGAAATAGTGAGAGACCTGGCGACGAAGGACGGCAAGATTGAACTGAGAAACGTTGAATGCCAGGACAGTCAGCCTGGATTTTTCGATATACTCGCTTTCCAGACAGGCCCGGGAAATGTGGCTGTCATTGTCCAGGATGTTTCAGACAGGAAAAAACAGGGGGAAGAAGATCTTCGCCTGCAGAAACTTGAAGCCCTTGGCTTGCTTGCCGGAGGTATAGCCCACGACTTCAACAACCTGTTACAGCAGATCGCGGGATATGTTTCTCTGGTCAGGATTTCATTGAACGACCCTAGTATGACAGAAAAGACAGCGCGAATGCTCGACCATGTCTCAAACGGTATCGCGAGTTCCGAAAAACTCACAAAGCAACTCCTCACCTTTGCCCGTGGTGGTGAGCCCATACGGGAGTCTCTGTCGATAAGAGACCTTGTCGTCGAGGCAGCCCAGTTCAGTCTTCATGGGTCGAACGTAAGTGTGAACTTCAAGATAGACGAAGACGTATGCGATTTGGAAGGTGACAGAGGACAGCTCCATCAGGTATTCACAAACCTCGTCATCAACGCCAAGCAGTCTATGCCCCAGGGCGGAGTGATTACTGTGATAGGACGCAATGTCACGATAGGGGAAGGGCATAAGGTTCTGCGCCCAGGTTGCTACGTGGTCATCTCAGTCAAAGATGCAGGTGTTGGCATTCCTACGAAGTTTCTGCCCAGGATATTCGACCCCTATTTCACAACAAAACAGACTGGAAGCGGACTTGGACTGCCGACAGCGTATTCGATAATCAGAAAGCATGACGGCTTTATTGACGTGTCGTCCGTCAGCGGTGAAGGGACTACTTTCGATGTGTATCTGCCCGCTCATCTCAGCAGAAAAGCCCAAAGCGAACCGGTCAGGGAACCCGAAGTATGGAATGGTGCCGGACGGGTCCTGGTGATGGACGACGAGGAACCCTTGCGAAGACTCTTCAAAGAAATGCTGGAAATGCTGGGCTTTGAAGCTGTCTGCGTGGAGAACGGGGAAGCGATGCTGGATGTTTACAGGCAGGCCGCAGCATCCGGGAAAAGGTTCGATGCCATAATCCTCGATCTTACAATACGCAGGGGGATGGGCGGCAAGGACGCCCTGGAACATCTGCTTAAAATAGACCCGACGGTCAAGGCCTTCGCGACAAGTGGTTATTACGGTTCGCCGGTGATGGTCGAATACAAGGAGTACGGTTTTTGCGGTGTTATACACAAGCCGATTACCCTGCCAGCCTTCGCGGAGAAACTTAGATCGGTTATAGAAGCTTAAGACTGTTGGCCATATCCTCGCTCCTTCTCGTCCCGACATAACGCCCGGACTCCGGGGCCTTTGCCTCTTGATCTCAGAGAAACATACTGTTTCAATTCCAAGCAAAAGATATGGATGAAAGGTACGTCTTGCTACAGCCAAAATATCATCCGCTATTTTTCAGGATCTCCCCGGCAATAGCTTCGAGCGGCAAAACCTTGTCTACTGCCTTCAGCTTTATGGCCTCATTCGGCATACCAAATACAACGCACGTATGCTCGTCCTGGGCAATGGCATAAGCCCCTGCGTTTTTCATCTCAAGCAGGCCTTTCGCACCGTCATCCCCCATGCCTGTCATGATAACACCGATAGCGTTCTTTCCGGCATACCTTGCTGCAGAACGGAATAGGACATCAACTGAAGGACGGTGGCGGCAGACCAGGGGACCCTCTTTTACCTCGACAAAATAACGGGCACCGCTCCTTTTGAGCAGTGTATGACGGTTGCCTGGCGCAATCAGGGCCCTCCCCCTGATAACAGTATCGTTATCTTCTGCCTCTTTCACTGTAACACGGCAGAGTCCGTCAAGACGTTTTGCAAAGGCGGCGGTAAAATGTTCCGGCATGTGCTGGACGATAACAATGCCCGGAGCGTCAAGGGGCATAGCCTCGAGAAAAACCCTGAGGGCCTCTGTTCCTCCCGTTGAAGCGCCGACAACAACAATTTTTTCCGTCGTCTGTATCATTGCCCTGGCTGTTGGTTTTGCTATGACGGCATCAGCAGTCAGTTTCGGGAGCACCTCGTATGATGTTGCAGGGATGGCCCTCAGTCTTACTCTTGATGCGGCCCTAACAGCATCGCATATACGTATCCTCGATTCTTCAAGGTACTGTTTTGTGCCCAGACGTGGTTTCTGTATGATTTCGACTGCGCCGTATTCGAGTGCTTTCAGGGTAGTTTCTGCGCCCCTGTCCGTCAGGCTCGAACAGATAACAACAGCAATGGGATGCTGGGTCATGATCTTACGCAGGAAGGTGATGCCGTCCATCCGTGGCATTTCAATATCGAGCATAATAACGTCCGGGAGCACCTTACGTATTTTTTCAGCTGCGATAAAGGGATCAGGGGCGGTCGCAATAACCTCTATATGCCGGATCGGATGAGAGTATCTCCGAAAGCGTCCGGCGCACGACTGCCGAGTCATCTACGATAAGAACTTCAATCTTTTTTTCCCATATGCATTTCCCGCTCTGTTCGACATTCCTGAGGCGTTTTAAAAAGACTTCCCCTGTCTGTGAATGAAATATCAGCTTCCTCCCGAATGAGTCGCCTACGTCCATGGCAACGACACTGAGGTGCTCTTCCCGTAATATAGTCAGCGCGGCCTGTACATTTTTGCTTCCTATCGTATTGCTGCTCTGCGATATCAGTGTGTCGGCGCCGCCGAACATCTTTATCTCTATCTCTTTGTTCAGGACCCCCCGTTCCCTGAACGCCCCGAGCATATATCTCAGGGCACAGTCCATAAACTTGAAGGCCTCGATACACGGATATTCGCACTTCTCCGTAGTCCTGCATTCGGGCAATGTTGCATGGCATATCGCGCCGAGACAGAGGCGACGATTGAATAAGGTGACCGAGACGCAGGAACCCAGGACCGTGATCACCTTCGTAGGTTCATCACAGACACAGAGTTCTCCCGGGTGGAGATAGATCGTATCATTATACGTCCCTTCAGAACATTTCATGAAGACTTTCTGTATACCATATGCCCGACAGATACGAGGGGGACCTTTAATCCGCTCAAAGTCTCGGAGTGTCCCATGAAAAGATATCCCCCGTCTGTCAGGTGGCTGCAGAGCCTGTTGATGAGCTTTTCCTGTGTAGGCTTGTCGAAATATATGATGACGTTGCGGCAGAAGATGATGTCCATGGGTTCCCGCATGCCGAAATCACCATCCATAAAGTTCAGCCTGCGAAACCGGACCTGCGCCCTGAGTTCCGGCACTATCCTGACAAGACGGTTTTTCGGGTCCCTGCTCTTCATGATATATTTCTTTTTTAATGACTCGGGTACGGTCTCAACCCTTTCCTGCGCGTAAACCGCCCTCACCGCCCTGTCTAATACCTTCGTGGAAATGTCTGTCCCCAGGAGCATAAACTGAAATGCGGGATGCTGTTCCCTGTACTCGTTGAGGACCATCGCTATCGTATAGGGCTCCTCTCCTGTGGAACATCCTGCCGACCAGACCGCAAGCTGTTTCTTTATCCCAGCGCCATGGGTCCTCATTAATTCCGGAAGGGCGTGTCTGACAAGAAAATCAAAATGCCTCGGCTCGCGGAAAAAATCGGTTTTGTTGGTGGTGATAACATCGATCATCCTGATCAGCTCATCCTTCATCCCTTCGGGACTGAACAGATACTTGCAGTACGCAGCAAATGATTTCATACCGAGGACCCTGAGCCTTTTCCTCAGTCTCGCTTCGAGCATGATCTTCTTCGATGCAGGCATCTTGATGCCGCATTCTGCATGAATGAACTCGCTGAGACGCTGGAAATCCCTCGCTGAAAGCACCGCTGACATGGCAGATTCATTGTAAGTACTGCTTATATTTTTCATAATTGCTTCCATAGTATAATCACAAGATCCTTAGCAGTTGTTCACACCACGTGCACACTGAGGGGGACGCAATACCTTCGTAAGCTCCGGCACCTCACGGCCCTTTGATATGTCGAGCGCGAATATCTCCTCTTCGAGTTTAAATGTCAGATACTGTGTCGTCTCAATAGTCTCTGCTACGCCCATATCATCACCCCCTAAGCTTCTCGAATTCATTGTCATCAGCGTCCTGCCGCCATTGCCGCCGTTGCCGCCCATGTCGGGGCTGAAACCCCTTTTGCCGCCGTCTGTCTTGGCAACCGCCGCCTTCTGCTTCATCCCTTCATGGGGAATATGAGCAAACCTGTTCTTGTGCGCCACCATCGGGGCGGTATGTTCATATGTAGTAACCCTTCTCCTGGCCACACCTCCTACCTTGAAAAACTCAATCACACTCTGGAGTTGTTCGGCCTGGGAGGCAAGCTCCTCGGCAGTAGAAGACATCTCTTCTGCTGAGCCCGCGTTCTGCTGGACCACCTGGTCGAGCTGCTGGATCGCCTTGTTTATCTGCTCTGCCCCGCTGTTTTGCTCCCCGCTGTCTGCATTGATCTCCTGCACCAGTTCTGCAGTCTTCTGGATGTCCGGCACCAGCTTCGCCAGCATCTCCCCTGCCTTCTCAGCTATCTCCACGCTTGAGCCCGACAGGCGACTGATATCTGCTGCAGCTGCCTGACTGCGCTCTGCAAGCTTCCTCACCTCTGAGGCCACCACCGCAAACCCTTTGCCGTACTCTCCTGCCCGTGCAGCTTCTATCGCCGCGTTCAAGGCCAGGAGGTTCGTCTGACGCGAGATCTCCTCAATAATAGAAATCTTCTGTGCAATATCCTTCATGGCGGTCACGGTACCGGAGACCGCCTTACTGCTTTCCCTCGCGTCTCCTGCTGATTTCAGCGCTATCTTCGCTGTCTGCTGCGCGTTGTCCGCGTTCTGCCTGATGTTCGCTACCATCTCCTCCATAGAAGAGGAAACCTCTTCCACAGAGCTCGCCTGCTCGGAGGCGCCCTGGGACATCTCTTCGGAACCGGAACTCAGCTGCTGGCTTCCTGAGGCCACATTGTCGATTGCAGCCATCACCTCTGTCACTACCTCTTTTAACTTCGTTATCATAGAATTGAGCGCATTGGCAAGTTGACCGATCTCATCTTTGCCCTCATGATCTATGGTTACGTCGAGGTTTCCATTGGCTATATCTTCTGCTTTTTTGGTTAATACTGATAAAGGCATAAGTGTCGCCCTGACAATTAACACCACAGCCCCAGTCAACAAAAGCATTCCTACTGCCCCTACCACGAGAAGAAAAGTCCTCAATGATCTGGACTTGTCCAGTAACTCGCTTAAAGGCATTTTTATGCTTACGGCACCGATGACTGTTCCCTCTTTTACACTGTGACAGCCAAGGCAGTTTCTACCCATAAAATTTGCGCTCCCTATATATGGATAGATACCCCGGATATAGTCACCTTCAAGCACAACCATCTCTTTGCCTTTTTCTATGACCTCCCTTTCAATATCATCTTTTGGATATTCACCAGGAGTACCCTTTCCAAAGTCTTTATCAAGGGCTTCCGCCCTTATTACCCTGAGGTCAATTATATGACCCATCTGTTCGAAAAATGAAGCCTTGGCCTCTTTGAAATTTCCAGTAATCATCATAGTAGTTAAGGCATTTAACACCGTGTCCCGGTAACCATTAAGCGCTGTGGTTTTCGCTCCATCAATCACAATCTCCATTGACCTGTCTCCGGCAACTAAACCCATGATTAATATCCCAACAGTTACAATTACGATAATAGGGATTGCTACCTTCCACCTCACCGATAGATCTTTGATTTTCATTGATCTGGTCAGCATTTCGCCCTCGTTTCACCTGCCCCTGGGCCGGTGTCTCTAATTAAATGGTTTACGCTTCCCTCTGTTCTGCACATTCAGACCCTCGTCGCGAAGCGGTTGCCTTCTTTTCCATCGCCTCCGCTTCAGCAGCAGCACCACCCTACTCATAACCAGCCTTTACATTGCTTCTTCCTCCTCTTGAAAAATTTAATACGCCGGACAAAGCCCGGCATTAAGCACCGTGGCCGACGGTCGCAGTTGCCTGTTCCGCCTGCACCAGGGCAAGTTCCTCGGTAGAAAATACCCTGTCTATGTCGAGGATGATGATGAAGCCCTCGTCCCGCTTTCCCATCCCCTGTATGAAGTCGGTCTTCAACCGTGTCCCTATCTTAGGCGCAGGCTCTATCTGTCCGGCCCCGAGTTCTATCACCTCCTGCACCGCGTCCGCAAGGGCCCCGAGCACGGTCGTCTCCCCGTCCAGATTTATCTCGACTATGATGATGCAGGTGTTGACCGTATTTTCGGTCTTTGTCATCCCGAACTTCAGCCGCATGTCCACCACCGGCACCACGTTGCCCCTGAGGTTGATCACCCCCCGCATGAACTCAGGCGTACGCGGCACCTTCGTGATCGCCGTAAAGTCCAGCACCTCACGGACCTTTGATATGTCGAGTGCGAATATCTCCTCTTCGAGTTTAAATGTCAGATACTGTGTCGTCTCTATAATCTCTGCTACGCCCATATCATCACCTCCTAAAATTTCTCGAATTCATCGTCATCAGCGTCCCTGCCGCCGTTGCCGCCGTTGCCGCCCATATCCAGCGCGATCCCTGACTTCCTCGAGGCCGGTGCCCCTGATACGGCAAAGGCCTTTTTCGTTACGCTTCTGTTATCTGACACATGCGCTACTCTTGGCTTCCCAATGGTATGGGTCTCTGGCTGGTGCATGGTTACTCTTCTTACCGCCCTTCTGCCGTCTTCTCCTATCTTGAAGAATTCTATTGCGTTTTGGAGGTGTTCGGCCTGCGAGGAAAGTTCCTCGGCCGTCGCAGACATCTCCTCTGAAGCGCCGGCATTCTGCTGGATGACCTGGTCAAGCTGCTGAATCGCCTTGTTGATCTGCTCTGCCCCGCTGTTCTGCTCTAAACTCGCCCCGTTGATCTCCTGCACCAGTTCAGCAGTCTTCTGGATGTCCGGCACCAGTTTCGCCAGCATCTCCCCTGCCTTCTCAGCTATCTCCACGCTCGAGCCCGACAGGTGACTGATCTCTGCTGCAGCTGCCTGGCTCCGCTCCGCAAGCTTCCTCACCTCGGAGGCCACCACCGCAAACCCCTTGCCGTGCTCTCCTGCGCGGGCCGCCTCTATCGCCGCGTTCAAGGCCAGCAGGTTCGTCTGACGCGCAATCTCTTCGATGATCGATATCTTCCCGGCGATCTCCTTCATCGCAGAGACCGTCTCGCTCACCGCCTTGCCGCTCTCCTTTGCGTCATTGGCAGACTTCAGGGCGATCTTCTCCGTCTGCTGCGCGTTGTCCGCGTTCTGCCGTATATTCGATACCATCTCCTCCATAGAAGAGGAGACCTCTTCCACCGAGCTCGCCTGCTCGGAGGCGCCCTGAGACATCTCCTCTGAACTCGAGCTCAGCTGCTGGCTGCCCGAGGCCACATTGTCTGAGGCGGTCTTTACGTCCACCACTATCTCCCTCAGCTTCTCGACCATGTTCTTCATCGACTGAAGCAGTTGGCCGGTCTCGTCCTTGCTAGTCACAGCGATATCCACCGTCAGGTCACCCCCGGCAAGATTGTTAGCAACCTCTGCAGCCTGAGTTAGCGGTTTTACGATACTGTTCGTAATAAACACGCGATACCTATACTGATGGCTATGGCAAAAGGATAAGCATGAACATGATCATCGTAATCCTCTTTGAGAAAGCCTTCATAGATCTTCACCCTCCATGCGCGTAGTGCCGTGATCTCCTTCACAAAGCCGTCCAGTGCCCCCAGGTCGAAGTTGTGATAGTAAAAAATGCTTGTTTTGGCGATATAGCGGACCATGGCATTGCCCCGTGCGTCCATCTGCTCGAGCATCATGGCATTGTTCGTCCGGATGCTGATCACCGCCATGGCCAGAACCAGCGCGATGATGAAAACCAGGCTGCTGGCCAGGAATTTTGTCGCCACCGAATTGGTTTTGAATATTGACCGAGACCATAGTATTGCCTCCTCGATTTGCTTACGCTCGGCACGACCTTGCTGCCGGAGATCCTCGTCAGGTAAACGCTCTCCAGTGCCTGGTGGTTCGTTCTCCGTGAACATGAAATGCATTCCGCCCTTGTTCAGGTTCAGTCCCTCGGCTGCCGCGAGAAAAGAGTCCCGGGTCGGGTTGGCGCCCGCCTTCGTCAGGATCTCCACGAACACCATGGCGTCCACATACCCTTCCAGGTCGGTATAATCGAGTTCCCGGTGGCCCGCCGCCTGCATGTCGGCGCGGTATTGCTTCACGAGCGGCACCGAGCCGTCAGCGGGAGAAGGCATCACCTGCGTTATGATCACGCCGTCACCGGCGCCCCCGAGCTCCTTGACCAGGGCGGCCGTTCCCACGAACGATACGTTCAAAAAGACCGGGTTAAACCCTTCGGCCTTCGCTTTTTTTATGAACGCCGCCATCGCCTTGTACGTCCCTACCATGATGACCGCCTCGGGATTTTCCTTCTTGAGCGATGCCAATCCCGCATCGATCTCCATGGTGTTGCGCTCGAAGTGGCCCTCTCCCGCCAGCGTCATGCCGCGCTTTCCGAGGGCCTTGATCGCGCCGCCCTTCACCGCCAGTCCGTAGGCATCGTTCTGGTACAGGATGCCGATTTTTTTGATCCCCTTTGCGGTCAGGTATCTGACCTGCTCCTCCGCTTCATCGAAATAACTGGCCCGCACATTCAGCATGTATTTGTTGACGGGATTGCGCAGGAATTCCGCGCCGGTGAACGGCCCGAAAAAGGGATCTTCTCCTTGTTGATGATCGGCACGATCGCGGATGCGGTCGGGGTCCCGACGTAGCCGAACAGCGCAAAGACCTTGTCGGTCATGATCAGCGTGTTCGTCTTGTCGACCGTATTTTTCGGTTCGTAGCCGTCATCGTAGCTTACCAGCCTGATCTTTCGTCCGTGCACCCCTCCGAGGCATTGATCTTGTTGAAATAGACCAGGCACCGGTTTTCATGCCCGTACCGAGCGCTGAGGCGGGCCAACCTTTCCTGTTATGGAATCAACTCCCCAGTATCCCGACGCCCCTATCGCAATGGTGACCAGCACAACAATACCGAACCCTACTAACAGCCTTTTTCCTATTCTGAGATTTTTGAGCATACATTCCTCCTCTAAAATTTTCAGTCCATTTAAAATTATTAGTTCATTCCCTGCCGGCAAATTTATTTTCAGTCTGCACCCTCATCTACTGCATACTTTAGATTTTGACAATGTCTATTTTTCTTCTGTCATCTTCCTCACCACGCCTCCTGCACAAGGGCCAGTTCATCGGCGGAAAATACCCTGTCGATGTCGAGGATGATGATGAAGCCCTCGTCCCGCTTTCCCATCCCCTGTATGAAGTCGGTCTTCAACCGTGTCCCTATCTTAGGCGCAGGCTCTATCTGTCCACTCCGAGTTCTATCACCTCCTGCACCGCGTCGGCAAGGGCCCCGAGCACGGTCGTCTCCCCGTCCAGATTTATCTCGACTATGATGATGCAGGTGTTGACCGTATTTTCGGTCTTTGTCATCCCGAACTTCAGCCGCATGTCCACCACCGGCACCACGTTGCCCCTGAGGTTGATCACCCCACGCATGAACTCAGGCGTACGCGGCACCTTCGTGATCGCCGTAAAGTCCAGCACCTCACGGACCTTTGATATGTCGAGCGCGAATATCTCCTCTTCGAGTTTAAATGTCAGGTACTGTGTCGTCTCTATAATCTCTGCTACGCCCATATCATCACCTCCCTAAAATTTCTCGAATTCATCGTCATCGGCGTCCCTGCCGCCCTTGCCCATATCCAGCGCGACTCCCGACTTTTTCAAGGAGGACCGCAAACTGTCGCAGTAATCGCCTTTACCGGCTTAACGCTTTTATCGGACAGATGCGCAAATCCCTTTGTCATGGAGTATCGCCGATGGAGTTTCTTATATCCTATTTCTCTTGTCGATCCGCCTCCGTTGTCCTTTATCTTAAAGAATTCCACTGCGCTCTGGAGGTGTTCAGCCTGCGAGGAAAGCTCCTCGGCTGTCGAAGACATCTCCTCTGAGCCGCCGGCGTTTTGCTGTACCACCTTGTCAAGCTCCTGTATCGACTTGTTGATCTGTTCTGCTCCGCTGTTTTGCTCCCCGCTCGCCCCATTGATCTCCTGCACCAGCTCTGCTGTCTTCTGGATATCAGGAACGAGTCTCGCCAGCATCTCCCCTGCCTTCTCCGCCACATGTACACTCGATGCCGACAGCTGACTTATCTCGCCGGCCGCTGTCTGGCTCCGCTCTGCTAACTTCCGTACCTCTGAGGCCACTACCGCAAAGCCCCTGCCGTGTTCTCCCGCACGGGCCGCCTCTATCGCAGCATTCAAGGCCAGCAGGTTCGTCTGCCGCGCAATCTCCTCGATGATCGATATCTTCCCGGCGATCTCCTTCATCGCAGAGACCGTCTCGCTCACTGCCTTGCCGCTCTCTTTGGCGTCATTGGCTGACTTCAAAGCTATCTTCTCGGTCTGCTGCGCGTTGTCCGCGTTCTGCCGAATGTTCGATACCATCTGTTCCATCGAAGAGGAGACCTCTTCCACTGAGCTCGCCTGCTCGGAGGCGCCCTGCGACAGCTGTTCCGAGCTGGCGCTCATCTGATTGCTGCCCGATGCCACATTATTTGATGCGGATTTGACATCAGCCACGATCTCCCTCAGCTTCTCGACCATGTTCTTCAGGGCGTTGTTGAGGAGCCCTATCTCATCGTGTTTTTTAACTTCGATATCCGAACTGAGGTCTCCCGATGCTACTTTCTCGACAGCCATTCTGAGTTCCTCGATCGGCCTGATAGCAATCACCCTGAAAAGCAAAAAAACAATGAATGCGATCAGGATCATGGTGGCTGCGGCCAGCACAGCCAGGATAATCTGGCTGTTTCTCACTGTCTTGTTGATATGCGCTGTCGAAAACACGATTTTTGCCGTACCGATTTTCTCCTCGTTCTGCATAACAGGACTCGTAAACTCCACGATGCCGGTATTGGTCTTCCCCTCGGCTTTAGCACCGTGGGTAAGAGGGTTTCCGTCTTTATCTGATATCTCAGCGTAGACGATATCGCTATCGCCGGCAGCCACGTCTCTGACATAATTTTCAAGATAGGTGAAATTATAACTCAGTATCGGCTCGGCCGAGATCCCGGCCACGAACTTTGTCAGATTATCGCCCTTGACTTTAAGCCCGGTCATCAACACTGATTTCTGGTTTATGCTGATTATCACCGAAGTAATCGCAAATACCGTCAAGACGGCTATAAGGATACCTGCGATGAATTTTTTCGTGAGCGTCCACGAACTCGCGTTAATTAGTTTCATGATATTCATTCCTTTTCTTGTATCAGCGGGCTTCGCCGGACTAAGCCCGGCAAAGCCCGCTGTTAATTTTTCCGGTCTTATAGTTCTCCCGCAAGCTTTGCTGCCTTCCGGAGATTATCATAGTCTTTGTCTGTTACTGCGACGCACCCCGTGAGCTTGGCCGGATTCAGGACCTTAGCAGCCTGCGGATCATTGGGTTTGAGTTTGAGCAGGGCTGCCCTGATCTTTGCCGCCTTGTCCTTTGACAGCTTGGGTGTGGCATAAAAGGGCCAGTTCGGGAAATACTCCGAATACCCCACGATCTTGAGCTGGGAAATGTCCACCTTGCCCTTCATTTTGTCGAAGTCATCTTCCCTGATGCCGCCTGCGTCGGCTGCCTTGTTAAATACCGCCATCGTTACATTGTCATGCTTCTTGGCAAAAGGCAGTGTGGTGAAATCCTTCTTCACATCCAGTCCCGCACTGTCCAGCAGGAGCATCTGAAAAATATAGCCTGCTGCTGAATCCTTGTCCACAAAGATCAGTTTCTTGCCCTTAAGGTCCTGGAGCTTTTGCGATGCCGGAATCCTTTCGAGCGATGATGATCCCCCGGAATTTCGTCCCTCCCTTCACCTCCGAGGTAAGTGCCAGAGGATCCAGATTAACGCTGCTCTTCAACTGGACATAGATAACCGGATTCGAAAATCCCAAATCAACCTGACCGCTCTTGACAGCTTCCTTGTAGGCCGTAAAATCTTTGGGAATGACAAGACTCACTGTCTCACCTGTTTCCTTGCTCAGGTACTCGGCCAGGGGGCCGAACATCGCCGTCATCTCCACAGCGCTCAGACGCGGAAGCAGACCAAGTTTGATTTCCGACCACGCGGTGCCGGCTTGAAACATTGTAAATGCTATAAAACTGAGCATTACCACCACTAACTTCTTAACGTTTGACTTCATAACAGTGTCCTCCATGTTACTTTCCTCTTGTTACGTTCTTTGGACATATGAAATATGCCTTTTTACTACCTGTCATCCCTGCAAGGATGAATTGCCTGCGCATAACCTGCCTGCCATATTCACCTCCTCACGCTCAAACATCTTTACCAGCTTCGCTATATCAATAATCAGCGCGACCGTCCCGTCTCCCAGGATCGTTGCACCCGATACTCCTTCGATATTTCTGAATAATGTCCCGAGGCTCTTGATGACCGTCTGATGCTCCCCTACTACGCTGTCCACGACAAAGCCGACAACTTGCCCTTCTGCAGCGATAATCACGATCTGCTCCCTTGCCGGTGCAGTCCCTTCTACCAGGAACTTCTCACGCAGCCGTATGTACGGAACGATCTGACCGCGCACATTGGCAATATGTCTCCCATGGGCCTTTGTGATGTCTTCGGCAGTCAGCTCAACGCACTCCTCGACTGCCGACAATGGCAGGACAAAGTATTCGCTGCCGATCTTTACGAGCAGTCCCTCGATAATAGCCAGTGTCAGAGGGAGCTTCAGAATGATCGTAGTCCCTGTTCCTTTCCTGCTGTCTATCTCTATTGTTCCGCCGAGGGCGTCGACCGCCCGTTTCACGACATCCATCCCTACCCCCCGGCCTGATACATTTGTCACCTTCGCTGCCGTGGTAAAACCGGGGGCGAAGATGAGTGAAAATATCTCCTTTTCAGAAAGTTCGGCCTCAGGGGTGATGAGACCGGATTCCACCGCCTTTGCACGAATATGTTCCGGGTCGATCCCTGCCCCGTCATCTTGTATCTTTATCAGGACCTGTCCTCCGGAATGCATGGCCGACAGATGCACTGTCCCCTTTCGCTGTTTGCCGCTTCGTTCCCTGTCTCCGGGCAGTTCGATGCCATGGTCGATAGAGTTTCTGATAATGTGGAGGAGCGGGTCATTGAGTTTTTCTATGACGGTCTTGTCCATCTCGGTCTCGCTCCCGCTCGTGATCAGCTCGACTTCTTTGCCGAGTTCTTTTGAGAGATCGCGTACGAGCCGTTTGAATGTGCTGAAGGTCTTTCCTATCGGCATCATTCGTATGTCCATGGCAGTTTCCCTGAGTTCCCCGGTCAGTCTGTTGACTTCCTCTGCGATCGAGTCCAGTTCAGGGTCGTTTTTGTTGGAAGAAGTCTGGCTGAGACGCGCCTGTACTGTTACCAGTTCGCCGACCAGGTTCATAAGTTTGTCGAGCTTTCTTGAGGAGACCCTGATATTCGTCATCGATTCCATCTTCTGCCGGTTTTCCCGTATCTGTTTAAGCTGTGCCTGTTCGGTAAGCGCTGCTTCTACGCTTATCGGGTTTACCAAGCCTTCTTCGACCAGTATTTCTCCTATCCGCTTCTTTTCCCTGAGTACTTTCTCGAGGTCTTCTTTTTTCAGTTCGCTCTTTTCGACAAGTATCTCCCCCAGCTTACGGTAATCCTCAGGGGCAAACGGGTTTTCGCCGTCATCGATCACATCAATCTTTACTTCAGAATCATTCTCGACAAAGATGAACACGTCCTTGACGGCATTGATTCCGAGTTCTGTAGTCAGTATTACCTCCCAGTACGTGTAGCATTTCTCAGGATCCATGTCATGCAACTCAGGGATTGCATCTGTGCATGCAATGACCTCTGCTTTTCCCATCCTGCGGAGTTCATTGAGGAGGAGCAGGGGGTTTGTACCGTTAGAAAAAATATCCTGGGCTGGACGAAAACGTATTCTGTAAGTGACCTGCTTTTCTGACCTGCCGGGGATATCCGTATATCTAACCTGCACACCTGTATGTCCATCCGGCCGTTCATTTCCGTCAACTCCCTTGATAAGCTGTGCGAATGAAGAAAGTATCTCTGCCCCCCGGCCGTCAGGTTTTTTCTGGTCCGATGACGGAGAGTCGATCATCCTGTGTATCAGGTCGCACGACGCCAGTGTAAGGTCTATAAGGGGTTTGTCAGCGCCAATTTTTTTGTCGCGAACAAGGTTGTAAATCGTTTCAATGTGATGGGTAAATTGAGAAATTTCATCGAACCCGCACATAGCTCCGGAACCCTTCAGGGTATGGAACGCCCTGAAGACAGAGGAGATAATGTCCATATCTCCGGGTGTTTTTTCCAGTTCGATCAATGAGGTCTCCAGTTCTAATAAGAGTTCAAGCGCCTCTTCTCTGAACGTCTGTCTCAGCTGGTCTTTCTCTGATTTATCCAGTCCGTCGTTCATCCCATCACCTTCCTTACGACCGATATCAGATCTTCAGGCCGGAAAGGTTTTACAATCCATCCTGTGGCACCTGCTGACTTGCCTTCCAGTTTTTTTTCAGACTCCGATTCTGTCGTGAGTATGATGATCGGGATAAACCGGTAAGAGGGGTTCTCCCTTACTTTCCGGACAAGACTGATGCCGTCGAGTCCGGGCATATTCACATCCGTGATAAGCATATCGACCGGACTCTTGTCCATCTTTGCCAGTGCGTCATTTCCGTTTACCGCCTCTACGATCTCGACACCCAATTCACCGAGGGTGAAACTCACCATCATGCGAATACTGGCAGAGTCGTCTACTGTCATAATTGTCTTCATCTCTTTCCCCCTTTCCCGCACGTATCCCCGAAGCAAAGCCCGTCATCAAGGTTCCTTATCTTCCTGCGCATCGCTTACCTCCTAAGCCAGAAGCATTCATGATTTTTATCTGATCTGCACGCTGTCACGCGGAAATAGCCTGCCTCTCCCGCCTTTTTTAAAAGTTGTTCCTCAAGCGTATCGCTGAGCTTCAGCAGGCTGTTTGACCGTAAGGCAGTCCGGTGGGCAGAACAGACAAGCTGAAGGAAGGAAAGGTCCATATCCGCACCTTCACTGCATGCCAGGACAATCTGTTGACCTGTATTCAGGGCCTCTGAGATGATCTGCCTGAGCTCCCCGGCACGCGCTACGGAGAGGTCTCCTCCGAGATTTATCTCTATTGTGCTTTCCGGTTTTTCCGGACATGCATTGTTCTTCTCCTTAAACCCTTCCTGGTTCATCTCCATAAATTTCTCCGCCTTTCTGTTGTTCTATATATACCGGTTGTTCTCTCTGCCTTAATATAATTCAACGCCATTTCCTGCTCCATGTGTGCCTCCGGCAGCAGCATGTCCCGGAGCAGGGAGGCTTCCTGACCTTTCATATGACCAGCCTATGATGTTCCTTGACCATTCCGGATCACGTTCCGGTCCTGCAGGGAACAGTATCCGCGCATGAGACGATATCTCCCTGAGTCCTGACACAGCGGTATTCACCACAGTGTCAACGACAGTGTGAATACGGATGCTTTTCATCACCTGCCCAATGTCCTCTGAAAGGGCGGCCTCGGCCTTGTCGATATCCTGAAAAGTGGTGAGGATGTTCCTGCTCAGACCTGAAAGTGCAGAGATAAGGATTTCAAGGTCGTGGAAAATAGCTTCAATCTCCCTGAAAGAACCTTCAAGCTCTGAGTCAATGCATGCAGCCAGTGCACTTAAGGAGGAGGTTGTTATTTTAAGCAATTCCGACACGGTTTCTATCTTCGAACAGGTCTCAACAGACAGCTTCTGGATGTACTTGGCCACCACCACAAAGGCAGCGCCTTCTGTTCCGATCTGTGAGGATTTGATCTCGGCGTTTAAGGCTATCAGCTCGACATCCTCCGTGATCTCCTCTATATCGACTATATATGCCGACATTTCCGTTGTTGCGGCGGCAATAGAGAGCACCGCTGCAGAAAGCTCCCTGCTTGCCATCGCATTTTCGTTAAGGGCAGCGAATGCGTCTTTTACAGAGGACAATGTCCCTTCGATCCCGGACAGAAACACCTCATTGTTCGTTCTGTCATTGCCCACTATCTTTTTCGCATCATCAGATATGGCTGCTACCTTCAAGGCAATCTGACTGAGGTTTCCGGTGATCTCCTCTATGGCGTTCATGAATGTGTCCCGGACCAGGGAAAGCTGCACGGCCTGATGCTCACAGAAATCCTCTATCCCTGCAGCAACCGCCGCCGCGTTGCCGTTGTCCGGCAGAAAGCGTACACTTGATACGCGGTGCCAGTGTCCATACACATTGTTCAGCTCATTTTTTATTCCTTCAAACTGTTGACGGGTTATGTCGTGAAACTGGATAGACGTAACAATTTCCCCCGTACTTCCGGAGATTGCTGCGGAGCAGGAAGCTATATCCATGGCAGCAGCCTTGGAAAGGCCATACTGCGCGGTAAGGGAACAGAGGACATTCGCGGTACCGTCAAGGATCGCCCTTGTCTTCTTCAGCTGTATTTTTTCAAAGCCAAGGAACCGGGAAATCGTTTGTTCGATAAGGCTTTCCAGTGATTTCATCCCGATGTCAATCGTTTCCGATTTCGATGACATGATCCCGGAAAGCTTCCGTACATCGTCAAGAAGAATTTTGAAGTCCCCGTGTTTCTTTATCAAAAGCGCATTTTGCGCCGTACCGGTAAGGCTCAGTGACCGTAAGCCTTTTGCGATGCTATGGAAATCTTCCAGGTGCCCGTACATACCATCCACTAAGATCAGGGCTTCTCTCAATCTGCTTATCCTGTCGCGGGTCTCGGTCTCTGATCGCTTCAGATACGATTCCATCCTCTCCATTAATGAGTTCAGGCCGTCAATCGCACCAACAATTTCAGCCCCGGTCATCCTGCCGGCAACGTCGGCAGAGGTTTCTGAGATCATCCTTGCACGACGGTGAAAATCCCCGAACATTCTGCCTATGGAGAGAAATTCATCCTCTGCCTGGTCCGCTATCATGTCCAGCTCCATTTCGATCTGCTTCAGTCTGATGACCCATTTACCCGCGAACTCAGTAATACCGGGGGCATCCATCTGCCTGACCCTCTCCGGAGAGCTGTTTAGTGTCACAAGATCCCCCCTCATCTGCATAGCCATTCCTCGGCAGCCTGCGGATGCCCAAACCAGAATCCCTGGGCGAAGGTGACCCCGATACTATTGAGCACTTTTAACTGTGCCGGATTTTCTATGCCCTCTGCGATAAGACGAAGACCCATTGTGCCGGACATAATATGGAGGCTCTTAACCAGGGCATGCTTTCTCCGGGAGGTATCAATATCATGAATAAAAGACTTATCCACCTTCAGATAGGAAGGCTTTATATCAAGCATGTTATGCAGCCACTTGAAACTGCCGCCGATATCGTCAATGGCCACCTGAATGCCGAGATTCACGAAGCCGCGAAGGTATTCTTCTATGTTAACAGCACAACTGAGATCGGTGTTTTCAGAAACTTCAAAAACGATATTCTCAGGATTGATATCAAGTTCCCTGAGGAGACACAAAAAGTAATCCAGATGGAAATATAAATATTGCAGGGTGGAGAAATGGATATTGATAAAAAGGCGGTGTTTTTTTGCCAGTTCTCTTCCTGACCTGAGGGCAGACCCGATGCAGGCCGCATCCAGCCTTAAAAGAACGTCATTTTCAAGATATCCTTTCTGGTTGAAAAGAATGTCGGGATTGGGTAAAGCCGTACCGTTTGATCCTCTCAGCAATGCCTCGAATCCAAATATTTTTTCTGACTGCAGTTGGAGGATCGGTTGAAATGCCATTGAACATAATCCGCTGTGAAGGAGGTCTTTCAGATCATCAGTCCTGCTAATGCCAAGCTTGTCTTTCATACAACTCCTGGTGAGAAAGTTTTTTGCCTACGTAGGAATACGTATATCAAGATACGTGCCAGGAGATAAGACTTTGATTTTAAAGGAATTACAATCGTGAAGAGATTCAGGAAACTATGGCATTATGCTTTGCTATTGCAAAATACTATAGTGAAATACCATACATCTTTATTTTTCTCAAAAGGGTCGTATAGTCTATCTGCAATATCGAGGCGGCTTTTGTCTTATTGCCGCCTGTCATTTCAAGCACCTGCAGTATAGTGTTCTTTTCCACTTCTGCCAGACTCATGCCGGTACCTGTCCTGACTGAGGGGGACTGTATGGTTTCAACCGTTGAATTAGCCGACAGAAAGGAGATATGCTCAGGGGCAATTTCATGGCTGTCGGAAAGCAGGACCGCCCTCTTAACGACGTTCTTGAGCTCCCTGACATTTCCGGGCCATGCATAGTCCCGCAAGAGTCCGGCAGCCTCCTCAGATATCTCCGGTGTCTGTTTTTTCAGTTCCCTTGCTGCTTCAAAGCAAAACTTTCTCGCAAGGAACGGTATATCTTCGACCCTTTGTTTGAGAGGCGGAATAAGGATCATAAACTCACAGAGCCTGAAATAAAGGTCCTCCCTGAATTTCTTCTCCTTCACGGAACGTTGTATGTCCGTGTTCGTTGCGGCAATAATGCGGATATCTATGGCTTCAGGCCGGGTGCCTCCGACAGGGTATATGTGCCGTTCCTCGACAACTCTCAGGAGCTTACTCTGCATATAGGGAGAAGTGTTTTGCACTTCGTCCAGCAAGATAGTGCCGTGGTCGGCAACCTCAAAATAACCCTTCTTCTTTTTTTCAGCGCCGGTAAAGGCCCCCTTTTCATAACCGAAAAGCTCGCTTTCAACAAGGGACTCGGGTATTGCGCCAAGGTCCACCGTCACAAAAGGGCCTTTTCCCCTTCCGCTCAGGTCATGTATGATATTGGCGATATATGTCTTGCCGGTCCCTGTCTCCCCCTGAATGATCACCGAAAAATCGCAGTTGGCAACCTGTTGTATCTGCTCGATGACCTTCTTCATAGCGCTGCTGACACCGAGAGCATTTTCGATCGACGCCTCTATCTTTGTATTGAGTCCCGCAATCTTCAGTACAAGCTCTCTTCTTTCAATGGCCTTTTTCAGCCTTATCGTGAGACTGCTGAAGTCCGGGGGTTTTAACATAAAATCATGTGCCCCGAGCTGGATAGCCTCTACCGCAGTCTGGACATCTCCATATGAAGTTATGATAATAACCGTTACGTACGGGTCGATCTCCTTCAAGGCCTTCAGGGTATCAATACCGTTCATACCCGGCATTTTAAGGTCCAGGAGGACTGCGGAAGGTCTTTCCTTCCGGTATATCTCCAGGGCTTCATTGCCGTTGGAGGCCTCAACAGCGGAAAACCCCTCTATGCCCAGAATTTCACAGAAGTTGGCCCTGATAACTTTTTCATCATCTACAACCAGAATTTTGTTCATTTCAGATCAGCTGCCTTCCTCCAGCCTGACTCCTGTGTGTCCAGGACTTTCCTTATCGTATTTAAGAGCTCAACAGGAGATACCGGTTTTGCAATATAGTGCAGTCCGTCTTCAAAAAGAAACCTGCTCTGTAAGATGTCCGCTGAGTAACCACTCATAAAAATGGTCTTGATATCCGGAGACGTCCTTTTTATTTCTTTATACGCCTCTTTCCCGTTCATCTTTGGCATAATAACATCAAGGAGGAGGAGCCGTACGGTGTCTTTGTTCTCCCGGAACAGACTGACTGCATCTTCACCGTCAACGGCAGCTATCACCGAATACCCGAATTCTTCAAGGAGTTCCTTTGTCGCAGCCCTGACGCTCGATTCATCTTCTGCAAAAAGTATTGTCTCACGCCCACCTTTGGGAACAGCGGGTTCTTCTGCCTCGGTTCTTTCTTCATTTGCAGGAAACAGGGGGAGAAATATCTTGATGGTCGTCCCTATTCCCAGTGTGCTCAATATCTCTATATAACCGTTATGCTGCTTAATTCTCCCGTATGTCGAAGAGAGTCCGAGGCCGGTCCCTTTTCCCACCTCCTTCGTAGTAAAGAAAGGATCGAACACTCTCTCTCTTGTCCTCTCATCCATGCCTGTCCCTGAATCAGAGATGATAAGCAGGGCGTATTTTCCGGGCTTTAAATCAGCGGGCATATGAATATAGTTTTCGTCCAGTTCTGCAAATTCTGTGCTTATGGATATCAAGCCTCCCGAGGGCATCGCGTCCCGGGAATTGGAAACCAGATTGATTAAGATCTGTTCAATCTGTGTCTTATCGGCCCTGACAGGCAGGCCGCTATCAGCCGGTTTTATCTGCAGTTCGATATCCGCCGGAACAAGTCTCCGGATCAGCGGTTCAACCCCTTCGATGATCTCATTGAGGTCCAGGGAGACTGGATATAACAGTTCCTTTCTGCTGAACGTCAGCAGGCTCTTAATCAGACCACTGCCTCTTTCGGTTGCATCAATGATATAACCGGCATAAGTCCTCAGGGGATTTTCCTTGTCCACCTTCATCTCCAGCAATCGGGCACTAGTCATTATTACGGTAAGGATATTATTAAAGTCATGCGCAATTCCCCCTGCGAGCTGACCGACAGCTTCCATCTTCTGTGCATGGAGAAGCTGCTCTTCAAATTTCTTGTGCTCGGTGATGTCCCTGATGATATGGATCAGGCCTATCAAGTCATTATTGCTGCTGAACCTCGGGATGGCGGTTACTGCGAAGAAACGCTTTAAACGTGGTTCATACATCTCGGCTGTCTCAGGCTTTCCGGTCACAATACATTGCTGACCTGCGCACTCTTCCGGCTCTTCACCGGCCCTTTGAAATAACTCACTGCACTTTCTCCCCAAAATCTGCGGGAAAGGTATTCCCAGCATGTTTACGACAGCCCTGTTTGCCCTGAGGACCTTCATGTCCCTGTCGAGTATAAATATCATGTCGGTAATTCTGTCGAACGTCTCCTGCCATTCCTTTTGAGAAATGCTGACCAGATCGAAGAGTTTCTGGAGTTCAGCGATCATTTTTTCCTGCTCTGCCTCGGCAATGCTTCGCTGCAGTTCAGCCGAGGCCTGCGCAGCAAAGATTTTGAGTATTGTCTCGATTTGCGGCTCATCCGGCAAAGGTTGCCGGTGCAGTATCACGAGCATACCGAGGGCCCGGCCTTCAGAATCGCAGAGCGCGGCCCCGGCATAGCTCTCAATATCCATTTCTGCCAGAGCAGCATCATTGGGGAATAACTGCCGCACCCCTCCGGAGTATATTATGCAGCCCTGCTTATCTACAACACTTTCAGAGGGCGTCCCGGATATCTCATACTCATGGCCTGTCTGAAACTTTTCCGCGGCGTTGGAAGCTATTACGAGGACCCTCCGGTTCTCTCCGTCAGACGATAATTTCCCCACGTACGCATAGTCAAAACCGAGGGCCTTTACCATATGGTCAACGAGTGACTGAAAAAACGCCCCACCGGTTGCGGAGGAAACACCTTGCGCGATATTGAGGAGCTGTTCTTCGGCGCTTTTACTTTTTGTCATGTCGCGCAGTATTTCTATCGAGCCCACCACGGCCCCTTTTCTGTCGAGGAGCGGCGCTGCAAACGCAGACAGATACCCTCCTTTTCCCCCGTATATGTTTTCTAAAAATCTTTCCGTGGAAAAGACCCGCCCCTTTCTCTCAGCAAAATCATCCGTCCATCCCGTCACTTCCAACGGCATCGACACAAGGTCGGCAAGTGAGGGTGAAGAGCCGGAAGTTTCGCGAAAAGCACGCGCATAGATCCTCCGCTGTCCAGTATATCCTCCTTTTTGGATTCCCGTCATCTCTTCTATAGCGCGGTTCCATGCAATGACTTTTTTATCATTGTTGATGGCAAATACAGCATCAGGAAGAAATTCGATAATGTCCGACATTCGCTCATTCATCGTTCTCGCCTCTTCATTTTCTGATAAAAAAATAAATGAGAATCGGAGTAACGACCAACGGGACAAACAAGGCATCGATAGCAACAATGCTTAACAAATCATAAGAGACATAGCCCCACCGGAGATAGCCCTGAATAGTCGTAGAAGCAAGCGCAAATAATTCTGAGAGTACAACAGAAATCCAGAGAAAGTGCCAGGGATTCATTGATTTCAGCATTCTGAGCTGTTTATTTTTCACTGTATCCATTGCCCGCGTCCGCACAGAAAATACTCCGCAACACAAAAACCGGCAGTTCTCTCATGCATTTAGTTCCTCTTTGTCGCCTCTCAGCCCTGATCACGGACGGATATATGCTGTTCCCGGTTGGAACGATAATAGATTATACCTTTATTTCTTCTGTATTTTCATCCCAAATGTTCTCTGAGAAGACAATTCCGGGTGCAGTGACACAAGAACTTCTGAGGAGCAATTTATCTATCTCATAAATAAAAAAACTTCTCTGGGCTGACAAGGAATTTCTGGGTGGCAAGACAGAGTATAGGAGGCAGGCAAGATATTTTCTCATAATCCATCTGAAACCGTTATTTTTTCCGTAATTTCATATCTTCAGCGCATCACGGACTGCTTTGGCGAGGTCGATGATATCAAAAGGCTTCTGGAGGAAGCCCTGACAACCGTCCTCCAGGATCGCCTGCGCCTGGCCATCCCTGCTGTATCCGCTCGAGAGGATGACCCGCACCCGGGGATCAATCTCCTTCAACCGAATGTACGTCTCGCCGCCATTCATTCCGGGCATAATCATATCAAGAATAACCAGACTGATCCTGTCTTTGTTGCGCCGGAAGGTTTCAATCGCTTCAGCACCGCTCAGCGCTGTTATGACCTCATACCCAAGCTCCCTGAGGACCTCCTGACTTACGTTCACCACTATTTCCTGATCGTCAACCAGCAAAATAGTCTCTGTGCCCTTCGGGATGTCTCCGGTTACGTCCTCTTTGGTAAAAATCGCCTTATCTGAAGCCGGCAGGTAGATCGTAAAGGCCGTTCCCTTGCCCGGTTTGCTCGAAACCCTGATAGAGCCTCCGTGGTTCTTGATGATTCCGTAAGCAGATGACAGCCCCAGCCCGGTTCCCTCTCCTGCCGCCTTCGTGGTAAAAAAGGGATCGAATATCCGCTGCTGTGTTGCATCATCCATACCGATTCCGGTATCAGCGACGCTAATCACCACATACCTGCCCTGTTCCAGACCAAGGATATCTGCCTCTTCTCTGTCTATTTCGGCATCACGTGTCTCCAGGAACAGTGATCCGCCGCCGGGCATCGCCTGCCCTGCATTAATGAAAAGATTCAACAGCACCTGTTCCATCTGTGACGGATCAGCTTCAACCGAAGAAATGCCTTCCTGCAACGCGCAGTGAATAGCTATCTCCTTCCGTGTTCTGCCGAACATATCCACTGCTTTTGTAATAAGTACATTCATGCCTACCGGCTTGACATCGTATTTGCCGCCCCGCGCAAGACCCAGGAGCTGGTTTGTCAGTGCCGTGGCGCTCTTTACATGCTGCTCGACCATTTTCAATCTATGATAAAGAGGAGACCGGGCATCCGCCTCCATCAACATCAGCGAGGTATAGCCAAGGATACCCGTCATCAGGTTGTTGAAGTCATGGGCAACACCGCCGGCAAGAACGCTGAGCGACTCGAGTTTTTGAGCCCTCAAAAGCTCCTCATGGATCTTTTTCCGTTCGGTGATGTCTGTCGTAACGATGATAATCAGCCGGGGCTGTCCCGCAGGATCGCGGATAAGGGAGGCATTCACACTTCCCCAAAAACGTGTGCTGTCCTTTCTGATAAGTTCAAGTTCAACGTCTTTTACGAATCCGCTCCTGATGACATCCTCAAAGGCCTTTAGGGCCTTCTCCCGGGACTCTTCGGAAACCCATCTGAAAATATTCTCACCGACGACATCCTCATCGTCACAATGACCATAGGTGGCAAGTGCCCGTTCATTTACCATAACGACGACACCGGTCGGCCCGGCTATAGTCACGGCGTTGGGCGAGGTCTCTGTCAGGAGACGGTACATCTCTTCTCTCTCCCGCAGGGCCTCTTCCGCCTTCTTCCGGTCTCTGATCTCGTTACGGAGGTCTGCGTTTACCCTGATGAGTTCGGAAGTTCTCTCGGCCACCCGCAGCTCCAGTTCATCCTGTGTCTTGCGAAGGACCTCCTCAGTCTGCCTGAGATTATTGATTATTCTTGACAGCTCCTGGACATCGGCGAGGTTTCTCCTTCCGGTCAGTTCAGAGATACGACGGTAGTAGTCCCGCTCGCCCTCAATGCGGGCCAGCCTCTGTTCAGGGGAGTCCCTTTCTGCTCCCCTGTCATCCGGTGCGTCGCCCATCTCACCTGTCTCCCGCAAAGACAAGCAGAACACCTGTCCAGTCAAGCCCCCTGCTCCTGCCAAGAAACGGCGCAATCTCAACACCTGAGTAGAACCCCAGCAGAGGGACGCCGGAGTTGTTCAGGACCTTCTGGACTTCGAAGGCCTCTTCAGAGTCAGTGACGGACTGCTCTGCCGTACGTCCGGCGCAGTCGATGTAAAGCGCGAATATCGGCATCTTGCCGTCAGCAGTAATTTCCCCGATCAGTCCTGCCGTGTTCTCTCTTGCAGAATCAAGCATGATTCTGTTGTCACGGACCATAAACTGTATCTCCATGCCGGGTGCAAGGTCAGCCTCGAACATCCCTATGCCCCTGCCATCAGGAGTGATGCCGGTGATAAGCCGGTTTACATAGGATTTTTCCTGCGGGACCCCATAACGTTCTCCGTAATTGATTCCAAGGGTAAGGTAATTAACGGGATGCTCTGTCTGCCAGTCTGTAGTTCCAAAGAGTTCATTGATAATCGGAATGACCGGCTTTCCATCAAGCTCGTAAAGTACAGACCCCTCCAGGCTCGTGATCCGATGGTAGATACCGTCAAGGGGAATACAGCCGTGCATGATGGCATGGTAAACGGAGAAAGACCCTGATGCAATACATCCGACTACATGCTGCTGAGCAACCCGGTCACCACAAAACTGCCTGGTAGCACTGAAGTCATAATCACCGAGAAGGCCCGCGCCCACAATCGGTATCCCTCCTGCCATTGCTGCCTCTATTCCGGAGATGAGCGGAGCAGACGAGTTGAGAACCGGCGGCGCAGTGATCGTGGCCGGAATACGTATTGAGTCGTAAAAAGCAAGCAGAACCCTGTCTGCCCTGCTCCGGGAAAGCCCTCCGGCAAGCAGCTTCCCGACGGACATTTCATCCCTGTCAAGTCCACCAGAAGCATACACCCGAAACTGACAGGTATCGGACTGAAGCACTGCTGCAGCTGCAGGAAACCCCCGGTAGGAAAGATAATCGTTCGTGATGACGCCGATCGTGGAGCCTCCGATGATCGGAGTGTCACGGCCAACGACGGACTGCAGTCCTTTAAAAAAAGCCTCAGGATCAAGGGTCCCCGCGCAAAAGGCCAGAACAAGATCAGCACGGGAGATAGCGCCGGACTGCAGGGCAGATCCTGCGACTGTTTTCCCTGCATAAAACGCGTCTGCATCGTTGCAGTATCCTAAACCAACTCGCATCATACGCTTATTCTAACAACTGCGCGCCTTTTACTCAACATCCTTAAATTTATCTGAAACTCATTGCAGAAGTCCGGTCTGCATGCAGAAAATCTCTTTTTCAATAGAGACAGATCTACTTTGTTCCCGACATGATTTATGAATAATCCGGTCGAAGCGTTTCAATCATGAATGCCCCCTGTCTAAATAGTCACCAAGAAGACCTCTGCTGTGCTCGTCATCGTGACAATAGGCACAGAGGTTTTCCCAGTTGGAGCCATCAGGGGGATTATTTCTGGAGTTCCCGTCTTTATGATGAACAGTCAAAAGATTCCGGTCTTTAGATTCAAACTCTCTTCCGCATTTGGCACAGATAAGGCCGTGTATTTTAAGAGACTGTTCCCTGTAATTGCCCGGCGACTTACCAGTCTGTTTCAATTCTCTCACAATATCTTCTACGGATTTTTCGCTAATTTTCTTTGCAGTTGTTCTATTAGTACTGTTTCTAAATTTGTTGTTTCTCATGTAAGTTCTCTCTTGCCCTCCAGGCCATTAAGTCAGAAGGAAGTGCTATGTTTAGTTTACCCTATAACCCGTAGAGATACAAAAAACTTTTTTCAGAGGTTTATTAAACGATAGCAGGCGTAGCTATGTTTTCCGTTTTCTTAGAATCCCGATGCGGGTGAAAAACCCTAAGAAGGGTATTTTCTCCGGCGGCTGTTATGAATGCCAAAAGTAGTTTTCACAATCATGCGTCCGGTCAGCCTGTCTTGGTCATGCTCTGGGGAATAACGAGCGTGTAGTCGGCAACATCCTTGTAATCATCAAGAAAATCCAGTGTCCTGCCCTCCACCGACGTGATCGTGACAATCGCCAGGTCCGGCTGCGCCTGCTTCAGGTACCAAAAGATTCCGCCGTATCTCCGTGAATGGTACTCGCCGTTTAGATGGACGAAAAGCTTCTCAGAAGAACGGTTCGTGAGGATGAAGTGGGCCATCGTAGCATCTTTTATCGCCTGTGCTGCAAGGAAGTTTTCTGCATCCATTCCATGGGCGCTGCCGAGGTCCAGAAGATCGTGGTAAGTCGGGCTGGTAAGATAAAGGGGGATCGGCAGGGGGGCAATCCACTGCTTCGCCTGGTCCGACAGCTTCTCCAGCGCCACAAGACCACTGCGTGCCACGAGGCTCGCATATCGTCTCGGGATATTCGTTCCTATGAACGGTATGCCGTGGTTATGGGCGAACTCTACGATTGGGCGATAATCGGTCTCATAGTTGTCCCAGATCTTCGCTTCCGCTGTGAGGGTATCGTGCCCTATAGTCCCTGCCATGTACTCGTCTATGATAATCTGATCATCTGCCTCAAACATCTCCGCGCCAACAATCAACCTTTCTCTCACACGCGCAAAGAGGTCTTTTGCAACCTCAAACTGAAGCCAGTGTACAATAGGGTCGATATGAAGCTCTCCGAAGAGAACAACTTCAGACGTCGCGAGATGATCGAGCATTGCACCATAACGCGTCTCCGCACCGGTCCGATCAAAGAGCCGGCACGCAGGCTTATCAATCATGAGCTCATTCTCCTTGCAAGTTCATCAAATAATCCCATATCTCCCTCCCCGGTTCTAAGTCATTTTCATGAGCGCATATTCTATAACCCCACCAACTATGCCACCTATAACCATAGCCACAGCCAATCCTGAAACAACGCATATAATGGTTCCTGCCGCAATTATTATTCTGAGAAGTGGCGAATGCCCTATCGGCTTTCCCCTCAATTTATTTAAGATAACGACGATTGATAACCCCCCTGCATAAACTGTACGCCTCAATGCAAATACAATAAAGCAGATCCCTCCGGCAAGGGCACCGATAATAATTCCTGTAAAAGGGGTAGAGTCTATATATTTCCCTGACTGTTCTTGTAAAGTTTTGACTGCTAAAAACTACTTGGAGGGAGCTCCAGGTTTCTGGAACTCCCTCCGCCGCTGGGATGACAAAGATGGTTATTTCTTCTTCTTTTCTTCTTTCTTCTTCTCTTCTCCCTTTACCTCAACAGCGGTTGCCTTCATTGTGTAGTGAATGGTCACCTTGGAACCCACCTTGAGGTCGCCGGTTATCTTGGTGTCTTTGTCGCGGGCGATCTGCCATTTCTCCGTTCCTTTCTGGACGGTAACGGATATCATTGGTTACTTCAAGTACAGGGCCGGTTACCTGATAGGCCGTTGTACCGGCAAACGAAAACGACGCAAATAAAATAAAAGCCAAAAAAAGAACTGTGATACGCTTCATTACTTTTTCCTCCTTATTCGTTAATTTATAAATGCTCAGATGAGCACATCACCCCGAAGCTCCTGGACCTCCTGCTTCTTTTCTGCATATGCAACCTCTTCCGTCTTTGCTTTATAATGCCTTTATATCATCAAGCATAATGACTGTCAACAAATTAATTATGAAATGTTTTTCAAATGCGATATTTTTTAACTGCTCTCAGGCGCAAAGCAATTTCTTTCAAGGCTAATCCGCGAATTCCAGTCATTTCGGAATATTTTGTACTACAATGAAATTAACAGATGATCTTAACACGGGAACTTTTTCTTGAGCTCTGCTGTCTAATAAACTGAATCGGTTGAAAAAACTTTCAGGAGGCTTAATATGAAAAGTAAGTTTGTTTATGTATTTGTCGCGGTAATTATCTGTCTTATGGGAATCGCATCCGGCGCAGAAAAGAGTGCCTCAAAAACAGAATCACTGAGCAGCAGTCTGGCAGACCAGAGCAATGTAGCTGTCACCATCTATAACGTAAACCTCGGTCTGGTAAAAGATCAGCGTTCGATTAATCTTCCGAAGGGAACAGGAGAGTTGAAGTTCATGGATGTGGCGGCCCAGATAATACCCACCAGTGTCCATATTAAGTCATTGGTTGACCCTTCCAGTCTCCAGGTACTGGAGCAGAACTACGAATACGACCTGCTGAACCCGCAAAAGCTCCTCGATAAGTACGTCGGCAAAGAGGTGAAGCTCTACACCAAAAACCCTTATACAGAAAGAGAGGAGATAGTAACAGCCACCCTGCTCTCCAACAACGGCGGCCCGATATTCAAAACCGGCGATGAGATAACCTTCGGACATCCGGGTCGGATCATATTCCCGGGCGTACCGGAAAATCTCATTGCAAAACCGACCCTTGTCTGGCTGATCGAAAACAGCCTGAAAGAGCAGCAGAAGGTCGAGGCCTCGTACCTCACCAACAACATTAACTGGAGGGCCGACTACGTGGTGACCCTCAACGACAAGGACACAATGGCGGACCTTTCCGGCTGGGTGACCATCGACAATAAAAGCGGGGCCGCCTATAAGGACGCGAAGATAAAACTTGTTGCAGGTGACGTCAACAGGGTAAGAGAAGAGGCGGAATTAAAAGGCAAGATGCTGAGGATGGCCAAGGCTGAAGCCATGCCTGCGGCACCCCAGTTCAAGGAAGAGGAATTTTTCGAGTATCACATATATACCCTCCAGAGACCTTCGACGATCAAGGAAAACCAGACCAAGCAGATAAGCCTTGTGACTGCTGACTCCATTCCTGTCAGGAAGGAGCTTCTCTATCGCGGGGCTGCATATTATTACTACAGCCCTTATGGAGAGGCGATAACGAACCAGAAGATCGGCGTATTCATTGAAATAGAAAATAAAAAAGACCATAACCTCGGAATACCATTGCCGAAGGGGACTGTCAGGGTCTATAAGCAGGATTCAGAGGGGAGTCTTCAGTTTGTCGGAGAAGACTCTATCGACCATACGCCCAAAGACGAAAAGGTCAGGGTAAAGCTGGGAGACGCCTTTGATGTCGTAGGCAGCAGAAAGCAGACGGACTGGAAAAAGATCGCATCGGATACCTATGAGGCAGCATTTGAGATATCCCTGCGGAACCATAAGAAAGAAGATGTTTTGGTAAAGGTCATTGAACCGATACCAGGCGACTGGACAATGCTCAACTCATCACATGAATATAAAAAATCAGAGGCCTTCACCGCAGAGTTTAATATACCGGTCCCGAAGGACAAGGAAACAAAACTCACCTACAGGGTCAGGATGAGGTTTTAACCTGGAAAATGTGAAAGGCGAATCGTGAAAAGTGAAAAGGATACCCGGCCCCAGCCGGGTATCCTTCTTTGGGACTTTCACCTCACTCCGTCGGCAGATTGTATGTTGTCTGCCGATTCCTTGAGCCAATTTTAATATCCGGCAGCCGGTTTTTTCGCCTTCAGGGATTTTATGTAAGCTACCATCTCTTTCATCTGGGCGGACTTTACATCGATTGCCTTGCCCTGGCTCGCATTTACGATACAGGCATTGATGGCGTCCTCCAGGCTCTTTTGGGTCTTACCCATAACATGGAACTCTTTTTTGTCGGCCGCCTTCTCAAGTCCCTTCCCGTTTGGATGACAGGAACTGCAGGACTTAACACCACCTGCAAATTTCGCGTCATTAAACAGGGCCTTACCTTTTTCCGCTTCACCTGCCGCAAAAGCAACGGTAAAAGTCAACCCAAGTGCGATCAAAGACAAAAATGCAATTCGGACAAATTTCATTCTATAATCACCTCCTTTATCAATTGCGGATAAAAAAATTCTACTATACAAAGAACGACTTCGCAATATGTGTTATAAATTTGGTTTTATAAACTATTTATTTTATCTTTTATGGATTGCGGTCATTTTATCTGATATAATTAAAATCATTCTTAAGGAGGAAAACACATGATGAAAGATGCTATAGAAACCGCGATCAAGATGGAAACAGATGCAATCGCCTTTTACGGTGAGGCAGCAAATAAGACCAGACACCCTTTCGGAAAAGAGATGTTCAGGGGTTTTATTAAAGATGAGACCAGACACCTGAAAATGCTGCAGGACATATTCAGGGGAATAGATATCAACATCGAACTGATAAGACCTAAGGATTCCATAAAGACAGTATTCAGTGTGCTGAAAGACGAGATGATGCAGCGGGTGAAGGCCTGGACAATGAAATGGAGGCGGTCAATATAGCCCTGAAATTCGAAAAAGAAGGCTTTGATTTTTACAAAGAATCTGCTGTCAAGGCAGAGTCACCAAAAGAAAAAGAGCTGTTTGAAAAATTGTCTGTCGAGGAAAACGACCACTATACCATACTGCTGGAAACACAGAAATTCCTCGAAAATACAGGCCAGTGGTACATGTACGAAGAGAGAGGGATCGTAGAAGGCTGATCATTTACTTCAAGCCAGTATTCACTATTGCAAACTAGATTCACGATTATCTGATTTTTTATTACGAAAGGGGCATTTATGAAAGCTGTAGAAATTAAACCCGATATTTATTGGGTCGGAGCAATAGACTGGGGAGTAAGAGATTTTCACGGTTATGTTACACCCAACGGAACTACCTACAACAACTATCTGATCATGGACGAACAGGTCACGCTCGTTGATACTGTAAAACACGATTTTTCAGACATTACCGTCGATAATATCCGCAGCATCGTTGATCCGTCGAAGATAAAAAATCTGGTCATAAACCATATCGAGCCTGACCATGCCAGCAGCATAGACAAGATCATGGAACTGGCTCCTGAGGCAACCATATATATCACTGAGAAGGGGAAAAAGGGGCTTGACAGGTCTTTTGATACATCGAAATGGAAATTCAACATTGTGAAAACCGGCAATACGCTCACTATCGGCAAATATACTCTTCTTTTCCTCGAGACCCCCATGCTTCACTGGCCTGATTCCATGGTCACCTATGTCAAGGAGGCAAAGCTCCTTATTTCCCAGGACGCCTTCGGACAGCACCTTGCCACAACAGCACGGTTCGATGATGAGTTCGTCGAATGCGCATCACATGCGGAACTGGACAATGCCATTATCGATTACTATGCAAACATCCTCATGCCCTTTGGCAAACTCATAAAAAATAAAATAGCGGATATTCAGAAGCTCGGGCTCGAAATCGACATGATAGCTCCGGACCACGGGATTATCTGGAGGAGTTCGCCGCAAAAAGTCATGCAGGACTATCTTGATATGGCCAATGGCCGGGCCGCGCTGCGTGTCGCGATAATCTATGACACGATGTGGCACAGCACCGAACGCATGACAATCCCTCTTATGCAGGGCATCAAAGACGAAGGCGTGGACTGCAAAGTTATAAAGCTCAGGGCAACGCCTATGAGCGGGGCGATCAAGGAGTTCTGGAAGTCCAGAGGCTGTCTTATCGGGACCCCGACATTAAACAATATCATGTTCCCCTCTGTTGCAGAGTTCATGACACATCTCAGAGGATTGAGACCCCAAAACAGAATCACAGGCGCCTTTGGCAGCTATCGGCTGGGGAGGAGGCGCTGTAAAAGAGGCCTATGAAGAGTTCAAGAGGATGAACCTTGAAGTCGTTGAGCCAGGAGTGCAGGTGTTATATAAACCGTCTCCTGAGGATGAAAATCAGTGTTATAATTTTGCCAGAGAATTCGCGAAAAAGGTAAAAGAATACCATTCAAAATTCTAAGACGAATAATTTTCGGAGAGTAAGGACACATCTGCTCTCTTATCAGGAGGAAAATTGATGGCAACTGATATCAAAACAATCGCCTTTCTCGGCAGTCCGAGAAAAGACGGCAATACTGATCTGCTTCTGAGGGAAGCTATCAAAGGGATTGAATCATCCGGACTATCAGTAAAAACCTTCAGATTAAACCTTATGAATATAAAGCCCTGCCAAAACTGCGGAGGGTGTGATGAAACCGGAGAATGCATTATTAAAGATGATATGGAAGAAATTTACCGGGAAATACGGACTGCCGACAGGATCATACTCGCCTCTCCGATCTTCTTCTTCTCGCTGAGCGCCCAGACCAAGATAATGATAGACCGCTGCCAGAGTTTCTGGTGCGAAAAGTACCTTCTCAGAAAACCCATCACCGACGGGAAGTATGGCCGCAAGGGGCTTCTGCTGCTGGCTGGAGGGATGAAGAAAGAGATCGGCATACAGTGTGCTGAAGCAACAGCAAAGGCATTTTTCAGGACAATAAGCGTACCCGAACACAGGACCCTGAGCTATCTTGGAATAGATGCCAAAGGAGCGATTCTGGAGCATCCTGCTGCACTGAAAGAGGCGTTTGAGGCAGGAGAAAAACTGGTACTCTGATACAATGGAGTTTCCTTTCCCTGAATATATACAACTTTATCCGACCACGCGATGCAATCAGCACTGCTCCTTCTGCTTTAACCCTGAAATCAGCGCCACGACTGACCTCGACTTTAACAATGCCCTGATACTTTTGGATATCCTGGCTGAAAACAGTATCAATGGCATAGACATAATGGGCGGAGAGCCGTTCCTGCTCCCCTGGCTTTTTGACTTTGTCAGGATAGTGCTATCCAGAGGCATGTCTCTTAATATCAGCACCAACGGGAGCATGCCTGACCTGCTTCAGCATTTCAGTGGAATATCTCCTGATAATTTCAATATCGGTATTTCCCTTGAAGGGAGCACAGCAGAAAAACATAACAGGCTTACGGGTTCAAATAATTTTGCATCTGCCTTTGAAAGCATAAAAAAGCTTGTTGACTTATCACTCAACCCCATCGTCAAAACCGTCCTCAGCCCTGACACCACAGGAGATATTCAAAATATCGTGAATCTTATCAGGAAAATCGGAGTAAGGCGTTACTACATCATACACATGGACATATTACGCAAAGAGGACATCATAATGAAAAATGCCATTGACTATACTGACTTTCTTGGTTTTTATCAGAAAATACAAAGGGAAAATCCTGATATCGCTGTCCACCGTGTCAACGCCTCCTGTTTTGACAGTAATTCCCTGCCTCCTGGTGTACGCTGTGCCGGAGGTGTCCGCAAGCTTTCGGTCATGCCGGACGGAGCAGTATTCCCGTGCAACCTGTTTCATGGACTCAAAGAATTCAGGCTCGGGAATATTTTCAGAGACAGTTTTGAAGACATCTGGTCAAATCAGAGACTCGATTTCTTCAGAAGACACCAGGAAAACAGCTGCAGCATTTATACCTGCAAAAATCATGCATCATGCACAGGCGGCTGCCCGGCCCACGGTTTTTATCACTACGGGAATTCTGATGCAACCGATATCAGATGCTCTATGTGCCGGGAGCTGACAGCCGGCTACAGACAATCTATGTCTATGAGCATCACTGCCGCCCATACTGAGAACGAGTTCTCCGGGACCATATCAGGCAGTTCTATATCATCGGCTTCGAGGTCTGCCAGATACTTCACGTTTTTGAAATACCTGAAAACAAAGGCATCGAAAGTATCTTCTGTAACCTTATCCAGAACAGTTCTGTAATCCAGAGAAGAGAGGATATCTTTTATCAGTTTATTGACCCTCTCTTTTTCCTCTATCATCAGCTTTGTCCCGTTTTCCATTCCCCTCATGACGCTCCTTTGCGTCACAGTCTCCACCTCATCATATGAGACCATTTTCTTCATCATCCCGGCAGTTATGTCAAGGACTTCTCTTTTGTTCATGCAACCTCCTCATGCTGAATATCGTATATCTGAAATATACCTGAAATTTTCCTGAAATTTTACTGCTCAGGCTTTTATCCTTTTCCACCTCCGGTGTATCCAAAGCCATTCAGAGGGATTATTTTTAATATAATTTTCAATATGGCCGGAAAACCGTATTGTATCGTTATAAACAGCCTGTTCATAATCCTCTGCCTTGTCAAGTTCTATCTCCTCGCCTATCTCGATCAAATGTCCTCTGCCAACCCTTCTGATAAAGACAGGCAGCACAGGAGAGCCTGTTTTTCTTGCAATGATAGCAGGGGTTTTCATGATATGGTCTTTTTTTCCCAGAAAATCAGCAACCACTCCTTCAGCTATTGACCACACTCTGGTCCATCAATATGCCTACTGCTTCATTTCTCTTCAGTGCCGAGAGAATTTTCTTCAGGGCCCCCTTTTTATAGATAACGGTGTTGCCGTACTTTTTTCTTGTCTTTTCCATAAGTTTATTGAGATAGGAATTGTTCAGGGGTCTTGCCACCACATTCATGCTTGTCAGTTTCGATTGATAAGACTAAGCCAGTCAGCTCCCAGTTGCCGCAATGACCGGTTATAACGATCACCCCGATCGCCTTTGCTCATGCGCTTTCCTGTAATTCTCTATTCCTCTTATCTCAACATGTTCAAATATTTTTTCCCCGAAACCGTAATATATTTTTACGATCTCGACAAAGGATTTACCCATATTCCTGAAGTTCTGTTTTATGACTGATTCAGGTGTGGATTCTATTATTACCGCGCCTCGTGCAACAGCTGCACTGAGGTTCTCTATCGCAATTAACCGCCTGCTTTTCCAGAGATAGAAAAGCAGCACTCCCATCATCTCACCGATTTTCAGTGAAATCGCAAAGGGTATTAAGGCAAAAGGCAGAGAAAAAAACACCATCAGCAGAAAAGAAAAAAGCTGAAGCGCCCTCCTCATTTATTATTTTCTTCTTCTTTGTCTTTGTCTTTATCTTTCTTGTCCTTGAAAGACTCGGTTATCTCTGTAAGTCTTTTCATGACAAGGTGATTTACCGTATCCTCGGGAAACGTCCCGTCTTCCTGCATCTGCCCCATGGCCTTGTCCGTAAATATCTCCATCCCCTCTTCCACCCTTTCAATCGGGAATATGCTGAATTTGCCTTCTCTGACCGCGTCGACGACTTCTTTTTTGAGCATCAGGTTATGGACGTTCTTTCTGGGGATAATGACCCCCTGCGTTCCGTCCAGCCCCCTCATCTTGCAGAGTTCGAAAAACCCTTCGATTTTTTCGTTTACGCCGCCTATCGGCTGTACATCGCCTTTTTGGTCCATGGATCCGGTGACAGCTATGTTCTGCTTCAGCGGCAACCCGGAAAGACTGCTCAGGATGACATAAAGCTCGGCACAGGTCGCACTGTCGCCCTCGACCATGTCGTACAGCTGCTCAAAGGTAATAGAGGCAGTAAAGCTGATGGATTTTTTTCTGGCATACATGCTGCCGATGTAGTGGGTGATGATGAGGATCGCCTTTTCATGTATCCTGCCGCTCATCTTTGTTTCCCGTTCAATATTGATGACACCGGCTTTCCCGGCATAGGTCGAGGCCGTGATCCGTGAAGGTTTTCCAAAGCTGTAATCCCCCATGTCCAGCACCGCAAGACCGTTGACCTGCCCCACCTTGGCGCCTTCGGTATCGATAATCAGCGTGCCCTCAAGGATCATCTCCGTCAGCCGCTCCTCTATCCGGTTGGACCTGTAAATCTTCTCTTCGATCGCTTTTAAGACATGCTCAGACGTTACAACAGCTCCTCCTGCCTTCCCGGCCCAGTAGTTGGACTCCCGCAGAAGATCAGCTATCTCACTGAACTGCGAAGACAGCTTTTCCTGGTGACCTGCAAGACGCGACCCGTATTCAACGATCTTGGCGACCCCGCTTCTGTCAAAGGGCATCAGGTTCTCCTTTTTGCAGGAGCTGCCCACGAATGCGGCATAGGCCAGCATCGTATCGTCATTGCATGCCATACGGCTGTCAAAGTCGGCCTTCACCTTGAAGAGCTCCCGGTATTCCTCGTCAAGACTATAGAGCAGATAATAAAGATAAGGGGTGCCCAGGAGAATCACCTTGACATTCAGGGGTATGGGCTCGGGCCTCAAGGTCGACGTCGATATCATCCGGTACTGTTCCAGAATGTCCTCGAGCTTTATCTCCCTGTTTTGTATCGCCCGTTTCAGCACATCATAGGAAAACATGCTCTTTAATACGTCCAGAACATTGACAATAAGATAGCCGCCGTTGGCCTTGTGCAGCGCCCCGGCCTTTATCATCGAAAAATCCGTGGTAGCCATGCCGTACTGGAACCGGTATTCCAGCCTGCCGATGAGATTGAAAAAAGTCGGGTTGCTTTCGTAGATGCAGGGCGCCCCCTTTGTATCCTGATTATTGACAAGCACATTGACCGTATACCGTGTAAAATTAGGCTCCTGTTTCTGCATCTTCATAAAGGGAAGCGGCGGGGTCTGTTCTTCCTGCACCTTGAAGTCCTCTATATGGCCGAGAATATCTTCGGTGACATCCGAAAGATAAGAGACGATCTTTTCGTGGTCCTTATATTTATTTTTCAGATCTTCCATATAGTGACCGACAGCTGACAGGGTGGCATCTTTTTCGAGCTTCGACAGCAATTCCTTTACGTTCTTTTCAGCCTCTCTCACCTCACGCGCAACATCATTGAGTTTTTCCTGAAGCTGTTTTCCTATCTCGTCGACTTTTGCCTTGACGCCGCCTTCCAGTGCCTCATATTCCTCTTCAGTAAGCGGTTCTCCGCCCTTCTTAACAGGGACGATCATAAGCCCGCCTACTGATTTTCTTATCGAAAATCCCTTCCCCTGCGCCTCTTCCTCCAGGCCGGAGAAAAGCTCTTTCTGTTTCTTCTGGAAATCTTCGAGTATTTTATTCTTCTGTTTTTCATATTCCTTTGATTCAAACACCTTCGAGATTTCCACCTTGAGAATGCGTACCAGCTCTGCCATATCTTTATGGAAAACCAGGGCGGATCCAGGAGGCAATGATATGGCAAGAGGTATATCAGGGTCCTTGAAGTTGTAAACATAGCACCAGTCAGAGCGGTACCGGCTCATCGGCGGCCTTTTTCGCAAGGACCGATTTGATAGTCGTCAATTTCCCTGTGCCGTTTTCGCCGAGGATAAAAATATTAAAACCCTTGCTGTCAAGATTGAGTCCGAAATCTATGGCCCTCAGCGCCCTGGCCTGGCCTATTATTTCGACAACATCGGGTAATTCAGCAGTAGTATTAAATTTAAAGATGTTCTGGTCGCAACACTTATAAAGTTCATCTACCCCGAGTGGTTTTGGCATTTCAGTCTCTCCTGTGAAACGATATTTTCTGTACCTGAGGAAAGTATATGAGAAAACAGACAGATTTTCCAGATACTTTCTGGAACTCCTGCTATTTTTTTCTTGCAGCGAGCTTGTTCAGCGCGTTCAGATACGCCCTGGCAGCGGCTATGATGATATTCGTATCCGCGCCATGTCCGCGGACAGTCTTGCCGGCCTCTTCAACAGTAACAGAGACCTCTCCCAGGGCATCTGTGCCGCCTGTAATGCTTTTCACCTCAAACTTCAGCAGGTTGCTCTTTGTACCGGTAATACCTGCGATTGCCCGGTATGTTGCATCAACAGGACCGTCTCCATGCTCCATCCTGTCAAAAACCTCGTCACCAACCTTCAGTTTGACTGTAGCCACAGGTTTCTGGTTCATACCACCGGATGTGGACATATCTATCAGCCTGTAAAATTCATATATTTTCGATACCTCTTCTGAAACAAGGGCTTCGATATCTTCATCAAATATATATTTCTTCTGGTCTGAAAGCTGCTTGAACTTCAAAAATGCGGTCTCTACCTCATCAGGACCAAGTTCATAGCCAAGTTCGCTAAGCCTTGCCTTAAAGGCGTGCCTTCCTGAATGCTTCCCGAGCACAAGTTCGGTCTTGTGAAGACCGATGTCCTCAGGCTTCATGATCTCGTAGGTCATCTTCTCCTTTAACAGGCCGTCCTGATGTATGCCTGATTCATGGGCAAACGCATTTGAGCCTACAATAGCCTTGTTGGGCTGAACCGGTATCCCGGTTATCCTTGTAATGAGTCTGCTTGTACGGATAATCTCCTTTGTGTTGATATTCGTATCCGCATCGAAAAAATCCCTGCGGGTCTTGAGCGCCATAACAATCTCTTCCATGGAACAGTTGCCCGCGCGTTCGCCTATGCCGTTTATAGTGCACTCGACCTGCCCTGCACCGTTTAAGACAGCAGACAGCGAATTCGCAACAGAAAGCCCGAGATCATCATGACAATGCACGGAAATCACAGCGCTACTTCCAATCCTTTCCTTTATGGTCCTGATCAGTTCTCCGAATTCAGAGGGTGTTGTATACCCCACTGTATCCGGTATATTGACCGTGGAGGCGCCTGCCTCTATTACTGCCGCGACAACATCCAGCAGATACTGAGTGTCTGTCCTTGTAGCGTCCATAGGCGAGAACTCGACATCCGCAACAAGGCTTCTGGCGAGCCTGACCATCTCAACAGACCTTTTCAATGCCTCATCCCTGTCAATCCGGTACTGGTATTTCAGGTGTATATCAGATGTGGAGTGAAAGGTGTGGATACGGCCCTGAGGCGCGTCCTTTATCGCCTCCCATGCCCTTCTGATGTCCTCTTCCTTGGCCCTTGCAAGTGCGGCAATGGTCGCGCCCTTGACCTCTGTCGCTATCCTTCTGACAGCATCAAAATCACCGGGCGAGGCTATCGGAAACCCTGCCTCTATGACATCAACACCAAGCTTTACAAGCTGTTTGGCAACCTGCAGCTTTTCATCCACGTTCATGGAAGCCCCGGGAGACTGCTCTCCGTCACGGAGCGTTGTATCGAATATTTTTATCTTTCTCATTTTTTTACCTCTGATGTACGCATTTTCAGTTTTCTGTAATATAAAAATATATTTTCAAATATGCCCTCAGCAAGATAAATCATGGCAAAAACAAACAATGCTATTGCCGGATGAATAATCATGATCGCTATAAAGAGCACAAAAGCAACCAGTATCCAGAAAGGCTTCCTTTTACTGAAATCGATCTCCTTCAGACCATGGAACTTCAGAGTGCTGACCATCAGAAGCGCAAGGGACAGCGTAAGGAGAAGAACGAATATATTTTTTTCAGGTACTCCATCCCAGAATTCATAATAGAATATGACCAGTGAGGCCAAAACAGAGGCAGCGCCGGGGATGGGCATGCCTGTAAAGGCCTTGGATTCAGTTGAACCCATCTGCACATTATACCGTGCCAGTCTGAGGGCCCCGCAGGCAGCAAAGAAAAACGCGGCTGCGATGCCTATTCTGTTGAACGGTGAGATTGACCATTTATAAATCATCACAGCAGGCGCGACACCAAAGGCCACAAGATCGGAGAGCGAATCGAGTTCAATGCCGAACCGGGTTGTACTGTGCGTAAGCCGCGCGACCCAGCCGTCGAGCCCGTCAAATACATTCGCGATCATGATAGCCCATGCAGCGTGGATATAATTCCCTTTTATGGCAGAAAGTATCGCGTAGAAACCAAAGAACATCCCGCACAAGGTCAGACCGTTTGGAAGTATGTATATGCCTTTTTTCATGTTGTAATTATAATTGAAATTAAGGATATTTGCTAAGAAAATCAGTTTCATGTCACTTGCATGTTGCATGTGTGGGTTCAGGGACAGACTTTCCATCTCGCCAATGCTTCCATTGCGCACCTCCGGTTTTTTTAATTTGCAGCAGTGACTGTGCTATAGTATTAGGTTCAGTTTCCGAAGAAACATGGCTTTTTTAGCAAATGAAATAAACAGATTATACAGAGGAGAATATTATGGCTTTAAGTATAGGTATCGTTGGTCTGCCTAACGTAGGTAAATCAACACTGTTTAATGCTCTCACAAAAGATCAAAACGCGGTGGCGGCGAATTATCCGTTTTGCACAATAGAACCGAACAAAGCGATTGTTGAGGTCCCGGACAAGCGTCTTGTTCAGTTATCCGACATTGTAAATCCGCAAAGAATTCAAAACGCAATTGTTGAGTTCACAGATATTGCCGGTCTTGTAAAGGGAGCTTCAAAGGGCGAGGGGCTTGGCAACAAGTTCCTTTCGCATATAAGAGAGACCTCAGCGATTGTGCATGTCGTAAGATGTTTTGAAGACGACACTATAGTGCATGTTGACTGCAAGGTTGATCCGCTTAGCGATATTGACGTTATCAACACTGAACTCGTACTTGCCGACATTCAGACACTTGAAAACAGAATTGCGCGCCTTGACAAACAGGTCAAAGGAGACCGGAAACTTCAGCTGCTGCTTGATATGGCAAAGAAACTGCTTGACCATCTTAATACAGGCGCGCCTGCTATTTTATTTAGCGAAAGCGGGTCTGAGGCTTTCATGGAACTCACGAAAGAAACAAGGCTTATCTCTGCAAAACCGGTGATATACGCGGCCAATGTTGATGAAGCCGGTATTGCTGAAGACAACGAATATGTTAAAGCCGTTCACAGGTTTGCAGCAGAGCACAATGCCGAGTCAGTGAAGATCTGCGCGAAAATCGAGGAGGAAATGGCCGGATTGAGCGACGATGAGCGCAATGAATTTCTCTCATCCCTCGGCCAGTCTGAAAGCGGACTCGACCAGATAATTCACCATGGATATCATGCGCTCGGGCTTATAAGTTATTTTACTGCCGGAGTAAAAGAGATCCGCGCCTGGACAATTGAGCGTGGATGGAAAGCGCCAAAGGCTGCAGCTGTTATTCATGATGATTTTGAACGCGGCTTTATTCGTGCCGAGGTCATGGCCTTTGATGATTTTATTGAGGGCAATGGAGAAGCCGGTGCACGCACTGCCGGTAAACTTCGCACAGAGGGCAGGGAGTATGTCGTCAGCAATGGAGATGTGATGCATTTTCTTTTTAACGTGTAGACGGCTTTGCAAGTCAATAAGACTTTAGAAGGAGATAATTTTAAGATGGAACCCTTATCAGAAGAATTCGTAGAGAAAACCTGGCAGGAAATTGCCGGGTTCAGTCCGGACAGGGCAAATAAAGAAATGCTTGCCATGGGCAAAAGCCAGCCGGATCTTTTGGCTTTTCTGATGGCCTATACGGATGATCTTCGGCAGGAAGTGAAAGAGCTTGCCATCTATATCGCCTTTGTTGTTTATAAGATGTTTCATGACTCAGCTGGCAAGATCCCGAAAATCTCATCCAGGGAGATCATGTCCAGATATGACGAAAACTCACTTTTTCTGGAGGGCCTGGAAGGCACCCATGAAAAAATGATTCGATAGAATTGCGAAGGTCACAGGTTCTAAGCAGCCATATGTCATGAAGTATGTCCTCGAAGCTCTCATGGAAGACGCCGAGGAAGAAGGTATCGATCTTACTGATGAAGACATTGGTTTTATTTTCATACTCCTTAAAACCGAAATAGAAGTTCTTGACAACAGTTTGTAAGAGGCACTGCGTATAGTAGTTCTCGGTCCTTAAAGCAGGCTGAAGAGAAAAGCGGTCCGACTTCTGCCCCCCGCAAAGTAACCGATATTTTAGTTTAAAACATTTTGTAAGATTTACAGTCCGAGCTCC
>CAWEYN010000001.1:0-37658 GCA_963813295.1 uncultured Nitrospira sp. | reverse complement strand
GTGACAGGATGGAAGCGCTCTCAGCCATGAAATGCACACCACAAAAAACGATCATTGCACAATCTCTTGTGGCAGCAATCCTTGAAAGCTCCAGCGAATCACCGACAAAGTCAGCAATGTCCTGCACTTCGTCCCTCTGATAATTGTGCGAAAGAATGATGGCCGCGTTCTTCTTCTTTAACTCCAGAATCTGTTCCTGCAGAGAGGCTGTATCAAAAGACATCTAGAACCTTATATTGCCTTTTCTTTCAAGCGTGGAATTTGTAAATAGTATTGTGCCGTCTTCAAGAAGCTACACCTATTATAGATTGGGTCTGGCCTAACCTGATTATCTGCTGCTTCAAGCGGAGCGGCTACGGCCAGGGCATATTGTCTTTTACCATTGTATAAAGATAATACCCTGTTGACATACTGTTTTGTTTCGAGATAGGCGGAACGTCCATATCTTTCAACAGTCTTGGGGCCTGAATTATAGGCAGCTATGGCAAGGGTCAGGTTCCCGTTGAACTTTTCCATAAGATACCTTTTTAGGTACCTGGTGCCGCCTTCTATGCTCTTTCAGGGTTAAAGGGATTGCCAACGTTCATGTCACTTGCGGTCGAGGGCATAAGCTGCATCAGTCCCATAGCGCCCTTTTTCGATACAGCCCTCTGGTTGCCGTTAGATTCAGTCCTGATAACAGCATGTATCAGTTCAGGTTCGATCGCATATTTCAGCGCAGATTTCTGAACGTAGCTGCTATAGTCAGCATAAACAGCAGGGGATTTTTCGGCCTTCTTTTTACCCGGATTTTTCTACGGAAGGACCTACGCTTTTTTTAGTAGGACCTTTTGGTTCTTCTTTCCCAAAGGAGCGTCTGTATAGCAGATAACACCATTTTCATCTATATACTTAAAGATATCCGATGATGCAGTAGAGACAATAAATAACAGAGAAAACAGCACAAGTGATATTCTCAGCATGTTCAAATGTTAACATTTACACAGATGAGTGTCAATATTAGGGATCTAATACAATATATGGAGATAAGGAATGTTGTATAGGAGTAATGCTGGAGGAAATGTCTCAATGCGATGGCTTACTCCCCGCGATTTTTAAGTCCCATAATTACAAACCAGATAACGACTGAGGCCAATTATAAGCCAACCGGATGTCCTGACTATTCCTGCTATAATAGTGTCATATTTGAGCATGTCAAGGTCCCATCAGGATTATGTCCCAGTCGTGTTCCCCCGCCGCCGACAAGGGGCAATGCCCATTGTCCTTGCATCTCCGACATAGGTTGCGATGTTCACGCAGGTTTTCCCGAACCAGAAGCCGCTGCAATGCTGTTCCTGAGGTCTCGTTTCTCAGAAAGAAACTTATGAATATGCCAAGAGGAATCATCAGTTGCATTATTGTCCCTCCCCAGATGCCTAGTGTTCCCCAAAAGGGTTGAAGGGAATTGTCCGAATTCATGGAATGGGAGGTTAATATAATCAATTAAAAGAAAGCCGTTTTGATTCATTAGGGCATGTATCCAGAAGGCAATGGCTGCAATCAGGCCAATGATCAACTGTCAAATTTAGATAACGGCTTCGGTGTTTTTCAAGAGCCTTTTTGGACCCGCTATCGTCCGCTAAATGCTGCTAAATCATCTTCCTGATCCTTACCTATGATAAAGTAAACAGATGTAGCGCCACACTGTCCGCATTTTAAATTTTCCCTGAGATTACCCGAGGAATCTTCAGTGACTTCCACTGTTTCCATCTCCTCCGGAACATTTTCCACAATATACCTTCTGATCTTCTATCACTTTACGGAAAATATCCATGACCATCTCAGCCCATACCTCCTGACCTTCTAATCCATTGTCGGGAGATTCACACGCACGATAAATAATGTCTGTTATTTCTTTTCTTAATATCCATTTGGAAAGTCCTCCTTATAAACACCAGTATAAAAATCAACTTCAGAATCTGCAATCAATAGGACGGAAGGGATTGCATTTACATATTTCCCAGGAAATCAGAGTTTTTATATAAATTATCCTGCATAGTGACTCACTTCATATATTATCAGTTTATTGGAGTTTTTGGTTTTCATCCTGATGCATGACCTACTCATGGACCATGTCTTCATCGGGATAGCAGCTGGAGTCAGGTCCAAAATGCGGAGATGTTTCCGGCACTTCGTATGTTTCGTCGGTCACTTCTTTCAGGACCAGTTCTTCGGGGTGCGGCGCAAAGCCCTGTGTTATAGCAAAGGTCTCAGGATTAAATGACAGGCACTTTCTTTCCTCTTCTCCCAGGTTGAGCATTACTTCAGGATCAAACAGGAAATCAGTGTCATAAAAATAGAGAACTTCGAGCCGGCCAAAATCTATTTTCCTGATATGGTAAGGTCCTATCCTTGCCGCTGCATTTTTTTCATTTTTTGATCTGGACGTGCGGACCATGTCATTGTGAAGGTCGCAATATAACATCAGCGTATCGTACAGCAGAAGGTAATGATAATCATTAAGATAAAAAAGCTCCGGCTGAGGGAGTTTTTCAAGCATATCCCTGAGAGCCTTTAACGCCACCCCGGGGCTGAACACCCTGGCTGCCAGAGGCAATATGGCCCTCAGCTCGTTTTTTGCCTCTTTTGTATTTTCTGAACAGTCAATCAGGTCAGTGATTTCATCAATGACGATCTCCATGCTAGCTGATAATATTTCGATGAATATCTTATCGGGAGTCTCTTGAAACCGTAACATTTTTTACCTTTGCTGCTATCGCCGCTGTATAGCAAATAGCAAGTGCGATTTGTAACAGCCTATCATTCGCTATAGACAGTATTTTCAGCAAATGCTGAAATATTGAATAGCATGGAACAAATAAACACATTTAACCAGCCAGACATAATAAAGATTATCGCTTGAAAGCTCCAAAAAAAAGGGCAAGAAATTGAACCTCGTCCTCTATGAAGTTTACTTTACAAAACTTCGATAATTTTTTGCGGGCAACATTTTGTTTGCTGTTGGTTGACCTTCTAACCGGCGTCTCTCACCCTTTCTTATAAAAAAGTCCGCCTAAACCCCTTCCTTGGTTTCTTGATAACATCGGCTTGCTGCTCTACTTCCCGTGCATGTCTCTCATGTTTTTCCATCACTATCTTTTCTGCCTCTAACCAATCACCCCTCTAAGTCATGCCCGTGAGCTCCGCCTCTTTTTTTATAAAGTTCGTACGCAACCCCTGCTATCTCATCCTGTATACCCTTTTTCTTTTCATTACATTCTCCCTTAATAAAATATCCCTTATGGTGGTTTCATCTCGATCCTATTGCCGACGCTAGTTTGGAAAGTGCTGTCGAACTCACTATCGGTTTCTAGTCAAAGTCTACACTGTTTGATGGGGTTTGAGAAGGGTTTATTACAGGAAGTAATTGCGAGTATTTATGTGGAAGCCTGTCGTGTCAATTAACAAGGGGACACCTTATTCATCAATAATTGAAACTTGCGCAAATTTCTGTGAGAAGACCCTTCCCGATCCTCACCCATCTCTTACGAGTCAGACTAGCCGCATTGCAGTAGTAGACTAATAAAGCGGCGGTCCTGTTTCTTAAATACCGAGCGCCCGTCGTTGTCGCAATGGCAACACAAGTTCTACAGTCAGGAGCGAAAAGGGTAGCTACAGACATTGAAGACTCCACGCAGCAAGCTACTGGAAATCTCAATGCAATGAAATTTTATTTTTATATTCGCTCACTTGACCCTGCAGCAAGTTGCAGGGAATACGCTCGCTATCCATTTACATAAGGCGATTTTGTTGCTTTTTTTTGAAAAATGCCGTTAAATATTTGATTCATAATTTCAACATAAAGGAAACCAATGGGACAGAAATTCAGGATAGAAAAAATTCATACGGAGATAGCCGCTAAATCTACAATTCAGAAGGCTTTTAATTTCCTCAAAACAACAGACCTTGAACCGCCATATCTTCTTCTCGACAAGGCAAAGGTAAGGCAGAAGCTGACTTCCATAGGCAAAAACATACGGAACTCCGAGGTATATTATGCTGTAAAGGCAAATCCTGACATCGAGGTGCTCAGCCTTATAAATGACCTGGGAGTAGGTTTCGAGATCGCCTCTGAAGGTGAGCTTGCAATGTGTGTCTCATTAGGGGTCAGCAAAGAGAGGATCATAACAAGCAACCCTATAAAGTCCTTCAAGTTTCTCAGGATGGCAGCTGAATACGGAGTCAATTATTTTGCCTTTGACTCTCCTGATGAGGTAAGGAAACTCAGGGACTATTGCCCTGGCTCTAATGTATATGTAAGACTTGCAGTTCCCAATGAAGGAAGCGAATGGCCCCTCAGCAAAAAATTTTCAGTTGAGATAGATGCTGCCGAAGAGCTCCTGCTATATGCAAAAAAGAAAGGGCTTAATCCTGTTGGCATAACCTTTCATGTAGGCTCTCAGTGCACGAACATGTACAACTGGAACTCTGCACTGGATAAGGCAAAAATACTATGGGACAGGGCTGAAAAAAGAGGAATACACCTTTCGCTCCTGGACATCGGCGGAGGATATCCTATCCGTTATACAAAAGATGTTGTAAATATTAATTCGATAAACAAAAATATAAATAAGCTCATCTATGAGAAATTCCCCAAAAAGACAAGGATCCTTATAGAGCCTGGAAGGGCTGTTGTAGGCGACGCAGGGATTTTTGTGACAAAGGTAATCGGCAAGGCCAGAAGGGGTGATGAAAACTGGCTTTCCATTGATGTCGGTGTTTTCAATGGTCTTATGGAAAGTGTTGGAGGCATAAAATACAGCTATATAGTTGAAGGAGCAAAAGAGAAAAAACTCTGGACCCTGGCAGGGCCCAGTTGCGACAGTTTTGATGTCATTGACAAGGACATAATGCTTCCGGAGCCTGAAGTGGGCAATATCATATTGATACTTTCCACCGGTGCATATACTATTTCCTATGCCTCTGAATTTAATGGTTTTTCGATCCCGAAGACTATTTTAATCTAGACAGGAGAATCATTTTGATAAAATTCTTTGAAAAAGACCCCTATGCGCCGATACAGTATACCTATGAAGTAAGCAACATCCTTCATAAAAGCAAAAGCCGTTACCAGGATATCATGGTATTTGAAAACCCCTTTTTCGGCAGGATACTGGTCCTTGACGGAGTAGTCCAGATTACTGAACGGGATGAATTCTTCTACCATGAGATGCTCACCCATGTAATAATGAGCGCCCATCCTGGGCCAAAGAACATCATTGTAATCGGCGGCGGCGATGGGGGTACAGTCCGTGAGGTGATCAAACATAAAACAGTCGAAAAAGTATATTTCATAGAAATAGATGAAGAAGTCATAAACGTATCAAAAAAGTTTTTCCCCTCTGTTGCATGCGGAATGGATGACAGCCGCGTCGAGATAAAATGCATGGACGGTGCTGACTTTGTTAAAGGCAGAAAATCCGACATAGACATTGTCATTGTTGATTCCACGGATATTGTCGGGTTCGCAAAGAGTCTTTTTTCTGCTGAGTTTTTTACCTCCATAAAAAACTGCCTGACAGAAAACGGCATGTTCGTAACGCTCTCTGAATCACTGCATTTTCATAAGGATATCGTGATCGAGGTCCAGGAAACGATGAAATCAGTATTCCCGGTTGTTGATCTTTATACTGCTCCGCTTGCAACATACGGGGGCAATTGGTGGACTTTTTCAGTCGGTTCCATGAAGCTTGATCCCAGAGAAATTCTCAGAACGGATACAATTGAGACTAAATACTACTGCAGCGATATCCATAAAAATTCCTTTTTGCCAAAAGAAATGTACTCAAAACTTATGGACAGAAAGCTCGCCTGGTAAGCAGCTTCTTAAATGCTCAGGTAGATAGACTGAAGGCAGATAGGCTTTGAAGGTGCAAGCTGCAACTCTGACCTGCTTCGCCGAGTCGCTTGAGTCGCCAGAGCTTCAACCTTCAGTCTTCAGCCTAATCACCTTAACCCCATTTCCCCTGTCAAAATTACAATATAAACCCGTCATCTCTTGACACTGGAAACAGATAACTGGTAAATTATTAGCACTCGGACATGGAGAGTGCTAAAGCATGTTAGACGATAGAAGCAAGAAAATTTTATACGCTGTTATACAGTGTTACATAAACACGCCAGGACCTGTAGGTTCAAGGGTTGTATCAAAGAAATACCATTTCGGTTTTTCTCCTGCAACCATACGGAATATAATGTCAGACCTGGAAGAAATGGGGTATTTGCGTCAGCCTCATACATCTGCGGGAAGGGTCCCAACTGACAGCGGATACCGTTTCTACGTTGATTCCCTGTCTGCTGAAAAACAGCAGATCAATAATGCCCTGACAGCAGAACTCAATAAGAAATTCGAACTGATAAAAAAGGACATTAATTCATTTCTTGACGACGCATCAAAAATGCTTTCAGAACTTTCGCACTATATAGGAATCACGATGTCGCCCAATACAAGCATGACAACATTGTCCAAGATTGAACTTTTGAAATACAGAGATAACCAGCTTGCAGTAATATTGTTTACTGACGAAGGCATAATCAAGAACAAGATTGTTCCTGTAGACCCTGAGATCTCTCAAAAAGAGCTTAACCTTATTGCTGAATATATCAACTCACGTTTTAAAGGCCAGTCCCTTGATGAAATAAAAAGACTCATCTTAAAGGAAATGACCAGGGAAAGGGTCCTCTGCGACAGTCTGATTTCCGAGGCGATAAGAATCTGCAGGACCGCCTTTTCTGCGGCTCCCGGGAATATTTACATCTCCGGATTGTCCGAGGTATTAAGACTTCCGGAATTCTGCGACATTAACAGAATAAGAGAATTACTGCAGACACTCGAAGCCAAACATATTATAGTAAATCTCCTTGATAATATCGCGGACTCTGAAGGCACACAGGTCATAATCGGAGCTGAAAACCTCCTTGATGAGATGAAACAATTCAGTCTGGTTGCAGCCACGTATAAGGAAGGTAACAGACCTATTGGTACAGTTGCGATAATCGGCCCTAAGAGAATGAATTATCAGGAGGCGATTTCTATCGTTGACTCTACCGCTCAATTTATCACAAAATTATTGTCCTGAAGAACAACAGAAAGGTGAACATTGGAAGAAAAAGATATGAATGAATACAATACTGAAACCCCGTCATCAGGATCTGGTGAAACTGAGGGATTGCAGGCCCAGGAAAAAGCAGTAATTGAAGAGCTTAACAATAAGTACCTGAGACTGTATGCGGAATTTGATAATTATAAAAAAAGGGTCAACAAAGACAAAGAGGAACTGGTAAAATACGGAAACGAATCCCTTATCTATGAATTGCTTCCGATTATAGACAGTCTTGAACTTGCCCTGAAGCATGCTCAGGAAGAATCCCAGGCCGGAATTGTACAGGGCGTTGAGATGACACTTAAGGAGCTTCAAAGAACCCTTGAAAAGTTCGGGGTATCAAGGATCGAAGCTGCCGGGAAGAAGTTTGACCCTTCCATCCATCATGCGATGACACAGGTAGAAAGAGAAGACATCGAAGAAAAGATGGTTGCCGAAGAGCTGAGGACAGGATATCTATTTCGTGATAAAGTACTGCGTCCTTCGCTTGTGTCTGTCTCGGTAAAACCACAAAAAAAATCTGAAGAATCTGAAAAGGACACACAAACTGAAGCTGGTGATATAAATGAAGACATTAAAATCAAGATTAGTAAGAACATAGAGGAGGATTAAGAAAAATGGGCAAAGCAATTGGTATAGACCTTGGAACAACAAACTCGGTAGTTGCTGTTGTACAGGGCGGTGAACCTGTAGTAATACCGAACCAGGAAGGAAACAGAACAACTCCTTCTGTAGTTGCAATTACAGACAAGGGTGAAAGACTGGTCGGACAGATAGCAAAAAGACAGTCTATCACAAACCCTGAAAATACTATTTTTTCGATAAAAAGACTCATGGGGAGAAAATATAATACTCCGGAAGTTGATCACGCAAAACAAAGACTCCCTTATAAAATTGTTGAAGCATCAAACGGAGATGCTCATGTAGAGATATTCGGCAAGAAATACTCTCCACCTGAAGTTTCTGCCATGATCCTTCAGAAGCTGAAGCAGGCTGCTGAAGATTATCTCGGAGAGAAAGTTACAGAGGCTGTAATAACCGTTCCCGCATACTTTGATGACAGCCAGAGGCAGGCGACAAAAGATGCAGGAAGAATTGCAGGACTGAACGTGCTGAGGATTATCAATGAACCAACCGCAGCTGCTCTTGCCTACGGCATGGATAAGAAGAAGGAAGAAAAAATAGCAGTCTATGACCTCGGAGGCGGGACTTTCGATATTTCAATACTGGAAATCGGTGAAGGCGTAATAGAAGTCAAGTCAACGAATGGTGATACCTTCCTCGGCGGAGATGATTTTGACCTGAGAATACTCGACTGGATGGTCGGGGAATTCAAGAAGGACCAGGGCATTGATCTGAAAAATGATAAAATGGCCCTCCAGAGATTAAAAGAAGCTGCTGAAAGGGCCAAGATTGAACTTTCCACAGCAACAGAAACAGAAATCAATCTGCCTTTTATTACAGCAGATGCATCAGGCCCGAAACACTTGCTGATGAAGATTTCACGCTCAAAACTCGAACAACTCGTCGGCGACCTTGTCGAAAAAACTACAGGTCCCTGCAAAAACGCACTTGTCCGATGCAAATCTGTCTCAAACAAACATCGACGAGGTGCTTTTAGTCGGAGGACAAACAAGAACACCAAAGGTGCAGCAGACTGTTCAGACCTACTTTGGAAAAGAGCCTAACCGGACCGTGAATCCGGACGAGGTTGTAGCAGTCGGAGCTGCAATCCAGGCAGCAGTCCTTAAAGGCGACGTTAAGGAGGTCCTGCTCCTTGATGTAACACCTCTATCGCTTGGGATCGAGACTCTTGGCGGCATTTTCACAAAAATAATAGAAAGAAATACGACAATCCCGACAAAGAAGAGCCAGACTTTCTCTACTGCATCCGATAACCAGCCGGCAGTTACCATAAAGATCTGTCAGGGTGAAAGAGAAATGGCATCAGACAACAAATTGCTCGGAAATTTTGAACTCATAGGGATCCCTCCTGCTCCGAGGGGAGTGCCGCAGATTGAGGTCTCATTTGATATTGACGCAAACGGCATACTCCATGTATCTGCTAAAGACCTCGGTACAAACAAGGAACAGTCCATACGCATAACAGCTACGAGCGGACTCTCTGAGGATGAAATCAAAAAGATGGTACGCGACGCTGATGCGCACAGCGCTGAAGACCACAAGAGAAGAGAACTGGTTGAGGCAAAAAATAACGCTGATTCACTAGTGTATTCAGTTGAAAAGTCCCTCAAGGACTATTCCGACAAGATCACTGCTGATGAAAAGAGGGAGATAGAAGAAGCCCTTGAAAATTGCAGGAAAGTAAAGGACTCCAGCAGTGATGCGGCTGAAATAAGGACTGCAATCGATAAACTGACCACTGCTTCCCATAAGCTCGCTGAACACATATACAAGACAGCAGGTGCACATCCTGAAGGAGCAGCAGGTGCTGAACAAGGCACAAAAAAGGAAGGCGAGGAAGAAGTTGTAGAAGCCGAGTTTGAGGACGTTGACAAAGACAAGAAATAAAAACAAACAGTCCTGTTAATCCATTCAGTATATAATCCCCCTTTCCTTCTTGCAAAAAGGAAAGGGGGATTATAATATTTTTATATCCAAGGAAACTATACATGAAAGATTATTACGACCTACTCGGTGTCTCCCGGGATGCCACAGCTGATGACTTAAAAAAAGCCTTCAGGCAGCTTGCAATGAAATATCATCCTGACAGAAATCCTGACAACAAGGAATCTGAAGATAAGTTCAAAAAGATCAACGAGGCGTATTCCTGCCTGAGCGATGCTCAAAAACGTGCCCATTATGACAGGTTCGGGACTGCAGAAGGTATGGGTGGAGGTTATTCAGGTGCAGGATTTGGAGATATTTTCGGGGATATTTTCGGGGATATTTTCGGAGATTTCGGCGGAACGAGAAGACAAAGGCCTGCAAAAGGCTCTGATCTGAGATATGACCTTGACATATCACTCTCAGAAGCAGTATTCGGCACTGAAAAAACACTGGATTTTCCAAAATGGGAAACCTGCAGGGAATGCAGAGGAAATGGTTCTGAACCTGGTAAGACCCCGGAGACCTGCCCTTCCTGCAAAGGCACAGGACAAATCCGTTTTCAACAGGGTTTTTTCAGTGTTTCAAGGTCATGCAGTAAATGCCAGGGGACAGGGGTAAGAATAACTCACCCATGCAAAAAATGCAAAGGCACAGGAAGAATCCAGGAACATAAGAGTATTTCCCTGAAAATTCCCGCGGGAGTAGACACAGGCTCAAGGCTCAGAATAAGCGGGGAAGGAGAACCTGGTGAATACGGCGGCCCACATGGTGACCTCTATGTTATTTTGAACGTTGAAGAGCATCCTTTCTTCAAAAGAGAAGGAACTGAAATATTCTGTGAAGTGCCGGTATCTTTCCCCCAGGCAGCCCTCGGGACAGAGATTGAAGTACCGACGATCGATGGCACTACAAAACTGAAGATACCTTCAGGCACTCAGTCAGGCAAGCTTTTCACCATCAAAGGCAAAGGAGCTCCACGTGTTGGCAGTCACCAGAGGGGCAATCAAATCGTAAGAATATATGTCGAGGTGCCTACTAAATTAACAGCCCAGGCAAAAAGAACTCCTGGAAGAATTTTCATCCATAAACGGTGATGAGGTAGGCAAAAGCTTCAGGGAAAAACTGAAACATCTGTTTACCGGCGTTGAGAACTGAATTTCACAATATATCTCCACATTCAGCCTGATTTATAATAAATGCATAGAATATTTCTCCAGGAATTAGCTCTGCTGAAGCAACCTGTTGTTATCAGAGATGAAAAAGCGCATTACCTGTTTTCTGTTCTCCGGTGCAAAACAGGTGAGCGCCTTATTGTAACAGATGAAAAAGGCTGTTCATATACAGCTCAGATACTCTCCGCGTCGAAAAAAGAAGTGACCATAGACATTACCGGTGATTATATTTTAAACACAGAATCCAGCCTGAATATAATACTGATCCAGGGCCTTCTTAAAGGCGAAAAAATGGATTTCGTAATCCAAAAGACTACAGAGCTGGGAGTAAGCGCTATAATCCCGGTAATCACTGAAAGAAGTCAGCTCAGGGAGACCAGAAAACACCCCCGTTGGAAAAAGATAGCTGAGGAGGCCTCAAGGCAGTCAGGAAGGACCAGGATCCCTGAAATATTCGAAACTTGTTCATTTAAGGACATCTTCGATATTCCGGTTTTGATTTCAGGAAAAGGCATTATTTTCTGGGAACAGGGAGGAGAGAAACTTCCTGCTGCTGTACAGCAGGCTTTCTACATGCAGATAAGATTTTCCTGCTTATTGGTCCTGAAGGCGGTTTTTCCGAAGAGGAAGCATTGTTGGCGTCAGAGAAAGGCTTCTTTACAGCCACACTCGGCAGCAGGATACTAAGGGCTGAGACAGCATCGATAGCAGCTGTCTCTATCATGCAATTCGCATTGGGAGATCTGGGCTCTTAGACTGAAAGTATCCATCCTAAATAAAGCAGTTAACCATAGGTCACAGCCAAAAGTAGGCGCTTCTGCGGAAGAGAGGTCTAATTTCGAAAGTACTGAAAAGAAATCAGGCAAAAAACGGCCGTTTTTGCACGGGGTACTGATGAGCATCATGTTTCAAAATCTGATAGTTTCTCCCTGGTCAATTCGTCGGGGCTGCGCTCAAGCTCTGCAATAACCTGAGCACCCAGCAAAATGATCAATGCTACAGCCTCTATACTGAGAAGGGCCACCACTGTCGTGGCAAAGGAACCATAAATCAAATTTACCATGGACATGACCTTGTAATACCAGACCAGCACACGACGTGTAATCTCCCATAATACCGTTGCAGTAATCCCTCCGACCAGCGCGTGACGAAACGTGATACGCGCCACAGGCATAACCAGATATAAGGAAGTCAGCATAAGCACCTCACCAAGTATCCCCAGTATGTACAGCGCAACTCCGGTAGTGCCCTGAAGACTCAAACTCCATCCTGAAATTATCAATTGCCTGGTCTCAAGTGTCTCTATTGCTCCTGCAATAAACGACACCAGCAATATACCCAGACCCATGAAAAAGATATATACATATGGAATAATTGCGGAGATGAAAAAGTTGCGGCGTTTTATTCTGACACGATGAAAAAAGATCACTGACATGGCGTTTTCAAGCACTCTGAAGGCTATAGAGCTAAAAAACAGCATAACGAGGAAGCCAATAATACCGATCACCTTACGGTGCTCAAGAAAAACCCGGACCTGTTCAGTCAAAATTGCTGCATAGCCGGGGATGACCATTTCCAGATACGTTGATAAGGTATGAAACAACTGCGCCTCTTCAATATAATTCGACAGTACAATCAGCGCAAGGATTGACATGGGCACAATTGACAACAGGGTATAATAAGCGACTGCGCCGGACAACAGCAGACCTTGATTGCGCTTGAAGTCACGCAATACACTCAGCAGGAAGCTGAAGAGCCGACACGGTATCCGATTTTCATTTTGTTGTTTATCCATCATGGTATAATAAAGACACAAATACAAAATGCCCGCTTCTTACAATCATCATATCATGACTCAGAGTGGCAGGGAACAGTCTATAGTCAGGGTTCTCAGCCTAAGACATGGATGCTTTTGGGAAATCAAGAAAATAGATGTAGCAGAATCAAAAAGCGCTGACTCATGAAAAACCTTATGACAAAGAAAATAGAATGCAATACGTTATCATAGGAAACGGCGTAGCTGGTACTACCGCTGCTGCCAATATACGAAAGTTCGACAACGAAGGTAAAATCATTATTATCAGTGATGAGCCATATCCCTTCTACAGCAGGATCAGACTTCCTGAGTTCCTGAGTAATGCTGTTGATGATAAAGGTCTCATAATAAAGAAAGACACATGGTACATAGACAACAGGATAGATCTTGTTTTGAACACTGCTGTTACTGACATTGATGTTCCCGGCAAAAAGGTAATCTCATCAGACAGTACCACAATCAAATACGACCGTCTTCTTATCGCAACAGGAGGCCTCTCTTTTGTCCCTCCGATCCCTGGAGCTGACAAAAAAGGGGTCTTCACTCTCAGGACATTGAACGATGCAATAGCGATAAAAGAATTCGCGAAACAATCCAGCAATCGCGTGATACTGATCGGTGGAGGCCTTCTCGGTCTTGAGGCAGGCAATGGGCTGAGAAAGGCCGGAAACTACATTTCAGTTGTGGAGTTTTTCCCGAGATTTTACCCAGGCAGCTGGATCCCACGGGTGCAGAAATACTCAAAGCCCAACTGGAAAAAACAGGGTTCAGGTTCTATCTGGGGGCCAAATCAAGGGAAATAACAGGTGCTGATACTGTTGAGGCCTTGGTGCTCGAGGACGGAACACACATTGACTGCGATATGATAATAATATCAGCTGGTGTCAGGCACAATCCTCTGCTTGCACTGAAGCTCGGCCTCCCTGTTGAAAAAGGGGTGATAGTCAATGACAGAATGGAGACCGGCATACCGGATATTTACGCAGCTGGCGATCTCGTACAGCATAACGGCATCTTTTACGGGATATGGCCTGCAGCCGAAAAACAGGGAGAGATTGCGGGTATCAACATGGCAGGTGGAAATTCTGAATACCACGGCACAATTATTTCAAATACCCTGAAAGTAGCTGGCATTGATATCTGTGCTGCAGGAGACATCGATGCAGAAGGCCTGAAAGATTCAATATTATTCAAAGACGCAGATAATTATATTTACAAAAAAATGGTGGTTCAAAATAACACTATAGTGGGCACAATACTTTACGGCGACATAAGAGACCGGCAGAAGATCATTAAAGCAATAGAAACCCGGAAAGATATAAGCATGATAAGAAAAGACCTTGACCACTGGGACCTGGAGAAACTCTGATATCCATGGACATCTTCGCCAAAATTGCAGAACAGAGAATCCGTGAAGCTATTGAAAATGGAGAATTCGATAACCTCAAAGGCATGGGCAAACCTCTTGACCTCGGTGATGAATCATGGATACCTGAGGACCTCAGGATGGCTTACAGGATATTGAAAAACGCCGGTTGCCTCCCCGCAGAACTTGAACTGAGAAAAGAAGTTTTAAACCTGCGAGAACTAATAGACACCATCGACGACAACAAGGAACGGATCAAAAAAATCAGGGAGCTGAATTTCAAACTGCTGAAGCTCAATGAACTGAGAAAAAAGCCTTTATACCTCGATAATCTACCTGAATATGAAGATAAATTTTGCAAACGAATGCTCGGATAATTCAGGACTGCTAAATGGCGGAGAGGCAGGGATTCGAACCCTGGGTGGAGTTGCCCCCACAACGATTTTCGAGACCGTCCCATTCAACCGCTCTGGCACCTCTCCGTATTTCGATAGAAACAGTCAATTAGGATATCATATTCACCACGTTAGAGCAAAATATCTATTGAAGACTCCCTCGGTTTTGAAGGCTTGAAGGATCAGGACAGAAAGTTTTTTCTTTGAAATTGCAGCCTGCATTTCTTTAGAAGAATTGAAAAACACAGACTAATATTATGATATACGTATCACCGGCGTTCTTTAAAAAAATTTCTGAGTATGCCGGCGCATTCGTCCTCAAGAACACCGGAAACAACCTCGACCTGATGGTTCAGTCTCTTATCACTGAGAATCTTGTAAAGACTATCTACCCCTCCGGCCTTCTCATCCCTGCAGCCATAAACCAGACGTGCTATTCTGGAATTCACGAGTGCTCCTGCGCACATAATACAAGGCTCTTTTGTGACGTAAAGCGTCAAACCTGTCAATCGCCAGCTGTCTGATATTTTCGTAGCATCCCTGATAACAAGTATTTCAGCGTGCGCTGAAGGATCTTTTGAGATTTCTCTGAGGTTATGCGAAGAACTTATGACTTTTCCATCTTTTGAGATAATAGCTCCGACAGGAACTTCTCCCCTCTGAAAAGCAAGGCTGGCTTCTTTCAAAGCCAGCCTCATGAAATAAATATCCTGTTCGCTGTTAAACACAGTTTACTGAAATCAGGTGGCGCGCCCTGAGGGATTCGAACCCCCGGCCTACAGATTCGTAGTCTGACGCTCTATCCAGCTGAGCTAAGGGCGCACTCCTTAAAAATATTATTATCCTTTCTTCACTCCACCCTTCAGAAGAATGCTGAAGTCCGGATGCTCAAAAGGATGCATTGTAGGAAATTTAGCATACAGCCATCCCCACTTTTTTTCTGGAGCAGGAAATACCTGTTTGGAACCATCAAAAATTTTCACTCCTACCGCAGGATTGTTCGGTTCATTGGTCGTCGAAGTCATTTCAAGCCCGTTCATCCTGAAATCCGGCAGAAACTCACCCACAGTAATCTTAAGGTTTGAATTAGGGACCTTGAAGTCGCTGTTAAGATTCACCGTATATTCAGCAGTCTTCTTTGTCGCCTTTGATTCGACCTGAAGGACAACAGCCTTCCATTGCCCCTTCACTGCATCGGGCATGACTATCTTTGTCTCACCTTTAGGCATCACGATGTTCTGACCAGGCTGTCCCGGCATGCATTCCAGGCTGTCCTGGCTGACCCGCAGGCATCTGTTGCCCCGGCATATTCGTCTGAGGAACAGGCTGTTCCTGCTTCTTCTTGCAAGCCCCTGCTGCAAGCAGAAGTGCAACGCTGCATGCTACTACCATAATTTTTCTTTTCATAACTGACCTCCTTGATTTATCTTTGCTAATTCAAAGACTCTAAGTCTTTGTTCTTTCCCGCATACTGAACTTATTAAATGGCGGAGAGGCAGGGATTCGAACCCTGGGTGGGGTCTTACCCCCACAACCGCTTAGCAGGCGGTTGCCTTCAGCCGGCTCGGCCACCTCTCCCAGAACAAAATATAGTACCAGTTCAATTTGTTTTTGTAAAGAAAAGGCTGGTTTTTCAAAGCTGCAATATCAGTTTGACCGGAACCCAAATCCTTTTAAAGGCTTTGACTATACTGCTTCAGAAATTATATATACAAGACAATCCGAATGGGTCAATAATATTCTTTTCGTTATCATTCGGACTCTTCAGTACATTCAGCTGTCAGCTATTCCATAAATGGATAGCGAGCGAACCATGACGATAAAGTATACCAGACATTAGATTTCGCTGATGGTCATTGCCGAGGCTGAACGCTTCAATAATCTATTTGTTCTGCCTGCTCTTATAGTCTTCGATCGCTTTTCGTAATGCATCAGCCCCAAGATTCGAGCAGTGCATCTTCTGGGGAGGCAGTCCGCCCAAAGCATCTGCAACCGTTTCTTTTGATATTGCAAGTGCTTCCTCAAGTGTTTTGCCCTTTACCATTTCTGTTACCATACTGCTTACAGCAATGGCAGACCCGCAACCAAAGGTCTTGAACTTGGCATCAACGATACGATTGTCTTTGACCTTGATATAGATCTTCATGGTATCGCCACATGTCGGGTTACCTTCAATACCTACGCCATCAGCATCCTCCATATCACCGACATTCCTCGGATTGGTAAAATGGTCCATCACTTTTTCACTGTACATTCTCCACCTTCCTCTCTGTCTCCCCATCCCTGTGCAAAATGGGGAAATATCTCTTAGTCTTTTAATAACTGCGGGGAACTCTTCAAGCAGATAATCTATGTCCTCTGAGGTATTCCCCATGCCAAGACTGAATACTATCGAACCCTGTGCGAGGCCTGCCGGAATGCCCATGGAAAGCAATACAGGTGAGGCCTTTAGGGCCTTTGATGAACAGGCTGAACCACTTGCCGAAAAAATACCCTTTGAAGCCAGCAGCAGCAGCATCGCTTCTCCTTCGATAAATTCCACACAAAAACTCACATGCCCGGGCAGCCTGTTTTCCCTGTCACCGGTCAGAAACACATTTTTTACCCCTGACATACTATCGATGATACGGTCGCGCAACGGCCGTAAATAGTCCATCCTGTTATGCAACTCTGTCTTTGCAATTTCTGCGGCCTTTCCCATTCCGACAATGGCAGGGACGTTTTCTGTGCCGGCGCGCCTGCCTGTCTCCTGTATTCCGCCATAAATGAGCGGCACTATTCTCAAGCCCTGCTTAATAAAAAGTGCTCCTGCACCCTTCGGACCATAAAACTGATGTGCAGCCATACTGAGAAGATCAACGCCCAGGTCTTTGACATCAACCGGGATATTGCCGGTAGTGGCCACAGCGTCGGTATGGACAATGATATTATGCTCCTTTGCCACCTTCACTATTTCCTTTATAGGTTCTATTGTGCCCACCTCGCTGCTGGCATGTGTCACAGATATCAATATGGTCTCTTTCGTTATCGCCTTCTTAACGGCATCAGGGTCTACAAAACCCTTCTTGTCAACAGCGAGATAGGTAACAACAAAACCACTTTTTTCGAGGAATCTGGCAGAATTCAGGATCGAGTGGTGCTCCATTCTCGACACAATGATATGCTTGCCTTCATTCTGTTTTGCAAGGGCGATACCCCTCAGGGCAAAATTATTCGCTTCAGCCCCGCTGGCTGTAAAAATGATTTCCGCAGGCTTTGCATTGACAAGACCGGCGACTTTTTCTCTGGCATCCTCAATGGCCTTCTTTGCCCTGCTGCCATATTCATAAATACTCAGGGGATTGCCGAATTCCTCTTTAAAATAGGGCATCATTGCCTCAAGCACATCCGGATGCAGGGGATTCGTTGCAACATGATCAAAATAACATTTTCTCATAATCACCTCGTAAGCTTCTTAATATAAAACTTATAAAAATCAGCTGTATCTTCCATGCCGAGAAATTCATTTCCGGTCTTGGCGCACCATGCCGGAATGTCTTCAAGTGCGCCGTCATAATCAGTCATTATTTCGAGTATCTGTCCCTGTTCAAGCTCCTTTATCTGCTCCTCGAGTTTCAGAAGATGCATGGGACACATCATATAAACAATATCCGTTGTTACGTCCGGCTTTACATTCTCTACGAATTTCATAACGATACTTTTATCAGCCGCTCTTGCCTTTCAGTCTTGTTCTTCTTTCTGCTGCATCTCTTCGCCGGCTGCTGACCTTCGATCAGGTCCTGCAACGTCATATTATCAAGAAAAGCCTCTATCTTTTCACCAAGAGATTTCCACAGAAGATGCGTAACACAGCCATCGATTCTCATGCATCCTTCCTTGGGGTCCAGGCAGGATGTTATGGCAACAGGACCATCGAGTTCCCTGAGAATTGCTCCGATGCTTATATTATCAGGAGTTTTATTCAACACATAACCGCCTCCAGGACCTTTCACGCTATTTATAATCCCGGCCTTTCTAAGTGTGTTCAATATCTGTTCAAGATATGCTACGGATACGGATTGTTTTTCCGATATCTCTTTTATAGTCACAGGCCCTGAGGGATAGCCATTTGCAATCTCAAACATCGCCCTTACACCATACTGGCTTTTTGTAGATAATCTTAACATTATTTAAATTATAATAGTTTAGTATTTCTGTCAAGTATTATTACGTGATATTACGCTAATTTATTTTAGAGATATATTACAAAGAGACAGCCTGACTAAGAGGAGAGAACGACCTTCACTACATCACCGGGGAGGACATCATATTCCGACGCAGCGCTATCCCTGTAGATGAAGACCTCCAGATGCGCTGAACTATTGATCAAAGCAGATATCCCCATGTTTTCAGCCTGCGAATAATAACTCCTGAGCTGCATATCCTTGCCTTTAAGAAATATCCTCAAGGCATCTTCCGGATGCATTCCCTGCAGATCAGCTATGTCAGTCTTTTTGATATTTGTGATAGCGTTGCCGAACCTGTCTATAAAAATTACCTCTCCTTGCAGGACGAAATCAGTCAGTCTGACAGGCGAAGGAAGATCAATGGCATGGTAATCTGAAACTGTTTCTCCGAATCTATTTAAATCCAGGCCGGTTGTAAGCCACGCAGCGCACGGCGAAAAAACATCCCTTCCCTGAAAAGTAGGGCTGTCTTTCTTCAGAAATAAATGCTCGGACGTAATATGTATTACCTTGAGATCTCCTGCCGCAAGCTTATAGAGATAAGAAAAGACCCCGTTGTCAGGTCCGATGAAATAATGCTCATCAGCAACCACCAAAAGAGGTCTCCTTCCTGATCCTACTCCCGGGTCTACAACAACGAGATGTACAGAAGCCTTTGGAAAATATTGATAATTCATTCCAATGGTAAAGGCAGCTTCCTGTATGCTTTGGGGTGTAATGTTGTGGGTGAGGTCAACGATATTTACGTGAGGGTTTATGGTATAAATCACGCCTTTCATAACACCGGCAAAGGGACCGTCATACCCAAAGTCGGTTGTCATTGTTATGAGCGGCCTATGGAGCATTTACAGTTCCAGTTAAAGAACCTATATCCTTTATCCCGTGTATTTCCATATATTCGGTCATGCCATCCAGAATCTCCATCGTAGCCTTAGGGTTGACAAAGTTTGCAGTGCCGACTGCAACAGCCGTGGCTCCGGCGATAATAAATTCTATTGCATCATCAGAATTCATGATACCGCCAAGACCTATTATCGGTATCTTGACCGCCTGCTTCACCTCATAAACCATCCTGACTGCTATCGGCTTTATAGCAGGGCCTGAGAGCCCGCCTCTGACATTCGCCAGCCTGGGCTTTCTGGTCTGTATATCAATGGCCATGCCTGTGACTGTATTTATTACAGAGACAGCGTCCGCGCCTGCATCCTCAGCCGCTTTTGCCATAAGTGCTATATCAGTCACATTCGGAGAAAGCTTGACGATGAGGGTGAGTTCTGTCTTCTTCCTCACAGCGCTGACAACCTTATGGGTGACCTTTGGATCCGTGCCAAAAATGCTCCATCCTGCCTGCTTATTTGGGCAGGATATGTTCATCTCAAGGCCGTCAATCCCGTCGACAGAGCTCAGTTTTTCAGATGCTGCAACATACTCTTCTATTGAATCACCGAAAAAATTGACTATTACAGCTGTATTGAATTGTTTGAGGAAAGGGATCTTCTCTTTAATGAACCTCTCAATCCCAATATTCTGAAGACCGATAGAATTCAGCATCCCTGAAGGCGTTTCTACAATTCGTGGCGTCGGGTTCCCTTCTTTCGGCATCAGGGAAAGTCCCTTTACTACAACTGCCCCCAGCCTGTTCAAATCTACAAATTCAGCATATTCCTCGCCATAACCGAAGGTGCCGGATGCAGTCATGACAGGGTTCTTAAGCTTCAGCTTGCCGATACACACCTCAAGGTTCATCTTCTCACCATACAATTTCTTCTGATTTAAAAACCGGGCCTTCCTTGCAAACCCTCTTATAACCTGTCTTTGTTTTAACCACACACCCCAGGCAAGCCCCAAGACCACAGGCCATAGCCTCTTCCATGGAAACATATGCTGTTATGCCTTTTGAGGCAGCGACCGTTGACACAGCCTTAAGCATAGGATAAGGACCGCATGCGTACAATACATATCTGCTGATATCCGTACTTTTGCTATTCAGATAATTATTCAGAACATCAACGATATTGCCTTTTGTTCCCATGGAGCCGTCATCAGTAGAAATAAATACTTCCCTGCTCATACCCTTCAGCTCATCCAGCACAAAAATCTCATCCCCTGACCTTGCACCATAAAAAACAAATGCCCTTCCCTGATGAGCATGGAGAAAAGGGAATACAGAGGCTATGCCGATTCCACCGGCAATAACTAAAGGCACCTGTTCTTCAGAGGGAACAGGATAGTGGCTTCCGAGAGGGCCCAGCACCTCCAGCGCATCATCCTTTTTCATTTCTTTTAAGAGATTGGTTCCCCTGCCTTTTATCCTGTACATCAGTTGAAAACCATCAGAAGTTCTCCTGAAAAGACTGAAAGCCCTTTTCAAAAGAGGATCGTTTCCCCTGTTTACTTCAATCATATAAAACTGTCCGGGAAAAGGCTCCCCGGCTGCATCAGGCATGCTTAAAGTAATAAGGTTATGATGAGCATTTAATGCAATATTTTCCTTTACTCTGGATGTAAAGTATCTATTCAAAAGTTATCTCTAATATCTCATATTCGATCGTTCTTGCAGGGGCCTTTACTATTGCGGTATCTCCTACTTCTTTGCCTATAAGCGCTTTCCCCACTGGTGAGCTGAGTGATATTTTTCTCTGTTTTAAATCAGCTTCTTCCGGGCCGACAAGGATAAAGACATACTCCACATCCGCCTCTGTATCAAGCACCTTGACCTTCGCTCCAAAGCCGACACTGGACTGTTTGATCTTGGATGTATCGATAACCTGCGCCATAGCAATTTTTGCTTTAAGCTCCTGTATCCTGCCTGCAATAAAAGACTGCTGTTCCTTTGCAGCGTGATACTCGGCATTTTCAGACAGGTCACCATGGGCCCTGGCTTCTTCTATGGCCTTGATATTCCTTGGTCTGTCGACTTTCATAATCTTCTCAAGTTCCTCCTGAAGTTTTTTGAATCCTTCAGGGGTCAGCGGTATTCTCTGCACAAGTACTCCTTACAATAAAAATTCTAAAGTAAAATAATTTAACACTATCGCTATTTTTTTTCAAAGTCCCGCAACTTCGGGCTGCTTCATCAAAAAATCTCTGGACTATGTCTCAATAGTTGGACACCTTACAACACGTTATCCCGACCAACCGGCAAGCAAACAGGAATAAACTTATTGTAAGCTTTCCGTCAGGTCAATACAAATTAAAATAATGTCGTCATGTAAGGTTTTTTCAGCGCTTTTGTCTCGACTATTATGCAACGTTAAGATTAACTATACCCTGGATCATGAATTATTGAGTCAGGTTATGTATTGGAGGTAACGAGCAGCCTCTCCTTGTCTCTAAAGAGGACGGAACACTTGTTGAAAAAGGTCTTCTGAACAATGCCCTTGCCAAATACGCTGTGAATTATCAAATCTCCGGGGCGATATGAACCCGTCATGTCATAGGGCTGTTCATTGCCGCTTGCTGTTCCGACCGCAGCCTCCCATTGAGCCTGTGTAGTTATGACAGGCTTTATAGCCGCACCTTTAATCCTCGGCGATTTAGTCCTTTCAGCAGGCATACCCTTGAATTTGTGAGTGCTGCCGCAGGTTTTACACTTCACCTTAACGACAGTCCCGCCTGTCATTGCCACAACAATGTGTTCGAGAACGAGCTTGCATTTTGTGCAGTAAGAATCAATATCACTGCCTGTAGAAATTCTGTCTGTCATTTTTTATATCATACCGGTTTGTTGAATATGCCCTGCCGGTATACTCCTTTCTTAGGTTGTGCTGTTTTACAATACAATATTGCATTAACTATTATGAAACTTTCTCAGAAAAAGCCGGCAAAAAGCCGGACAAGGAAAGAAAATAAGCAGCAAAATGAATATTACCACAGAGCTAACTAAAAAAGTGGTTGTAAATACCCTGCGCACATATGGCTGTGACCCTGCATTTAAATTATAACCATCTTTCTGAAGGATAATCTCCCCTGATCATACGAAGCACCGCCTGCCCAAGGATCTGACGGCCCCACTTGTATGGCGCATAGATCTTAAGAAAGTTCATAAGGTCCCGGATAACGGTGATCTTTTCTTTTCTGCTAAGCTTCCTGAATGAGGCCTTAAAGTCTGCCTCGTGGGGGTTGCCAAATATTATCTGGAGAGGGTTCCATTGATCTGTACAGCGTTTCACCTCAGATGCGATCAATGTCCGGTAAATCTCCTGTACAGGCCTGTTGCGCTGCATAGCCTCTACTATTGCCTCACCGGCTATTGCCCCTGAATGAAGGGCACAGCTCATGCCTTCAGCCAGCATATTAAAAAATCCCGCGGCCTGCCCAGTGATGAGCACATTCCCCTTACCGAATATATAGCGGTTGATAAGGGAGGGGCCGAAATTCTGGGCCAGTCCCTCAAGCCGTTCCGCAGGTTCAAGTATCACGCCGTGTTTTTCCTCAAGATACTTTTCGACATTCTTGTGGGCCTTATGAAGATTGCCGCCTGCAGGAAAACCAACGCCCACAATCTGCTGTTCATTCCGTTCATGGCTCCACGTATAGTGTCCAAGCCCTGGATGGAACCAGAAATGAAAATAGTCCCTGTCAAGGGGACATTCTATAATCTTTTGAAACTTCTGGCCTACCATAAACCAGGGGATGCTTTTTTGGTAGTCCGGATACAAGGATTTGGTGACAGCTGATTTCGGCCCGTCAGCACCGATCACAAAGCGCGCGTGGTAACGGACCTCGCTACCTTCCCGCCTCGCCAGAACTATCACGTCTTTACCACTGTCTTGAAGATCGAGGAAGGCCGTCCCGTCATGGACAGTGACACCGCTTTGTTTGATTGCCCAATAGTCGGAATATTTCCTGTTGAGATGAGGGGTGACCCCGCCGTCAAAGTCCATGGGTATAGAAATCATGCTCGGAAAATGAAAGGTCACGCCCCGGCAAAAAGAGGGTTTGTGAAAGGCCTCTTCAGGAAGGGCACCGAAATTCTCAATGAGGAACCGGTGCCCCCTGGGGGAAATGATTCCGCTACAAACCTTATTGCGCGGAAGTGGCCGCCTCTCAAGCGCCACAACTCCCAGTCCTGCGTCCACAAGGCGTTTGGCTGCTGCTGAGCCGGCAAGGCTGGCACCTATAATCAGAACATCAACGTTCTCTTTAATCATTTTCATTGTCCAAAAAATAGCCCGCGTAGCGCTTGTCATACCGGCTTGTCCGGTATCCTTCTTCAGAAAGCTCCGAAAAGATCCCCGAGAAGCGGGAATGACAAAAAAGATTCTTATTCAAGGTGTTATTGGTAAACCTGTTGAGCATCTATATATTTCCAGTGCCCAGGAGACCCGCATGGATTACAGGGATGTCTGTTGCCAGCCTGAAAGCCCCGGCATCCGCAAGGTCTTCTACGACAATACGATTCACCCTTCTGCCGATGAGTATGCGTTTTGCGTTTTCTATGCATCCGGCAGCCAAAATGTCATCTCTCCCCTGCAGGCTCGAAGCCCCTGTAGAAAATGCGGTCCGTTGAAGGTCAAGGTTGGTCTGGCAGCCGGTCTCCCGTCTGAGCCTGTCATAGAAAAGGACCAGTTGCCTGTGACCTGCATGATATCCCCTGCTCTCTATAACATAAAGGTCTTCAGGCCCGATCAGGCTTCGGAGATCTGCTAAAGACAAAAGTGATTCACCAAGACCGATGATTTTTTTGCCTGGCAGCCATTTCCTCAGCGGGTGGTGCAGCCACCCCTCGGCAACAATAAGAGTGCTGGCCGGCCGCAGGGACGAGATAAAACATTCTATCCTTTCCTGAGGCACCGGCAGCCCCGCCTCCATGGCCCGTGCAATGTCCTGTCCATCATCATGTGCCAGCGCAGTCTTGCCGTTTCCTCCGAGGTGTTCCAATATCGCCCTGCAAACATACTGGTCCTTGCCGAGCATCTCACCTGCAAGCAATAACGATGATGCCTTCGGACCTCTTCCGTTGATGTTAGGTTCAGGGGGCTCCTCAGGATACCAGTGGGGGTATACAGTCCTTGACCTGTTTAGCTCCTGCCTCTGGTACAGATTCAGGTCGGCAAGGCCTATGCCTTCAGGGCATGCTACTTCGCAGGCACCACAGAGCAGGCACGAGTCTATCGAATGGGCGATTTCTTCATAAGTGGCCCCTCCCTGCATCGCCTTTGCCCTTGCCTTTCGCGTAAAGGACATTGTCTGGGTCCGGTGCCACACAGGGCAGGAAAGCAGGCAGACACCACATCCGCTGCAGGATTCATAACCCTTTCTCACCTTTCTTCTTTCCGGTCATCAGAAGATCACATCCCTGTTTAAAATCATGGCAGGGTCAGCCTTTCTCTTCAGGGCAAGGTGTTTATCAACGAGTTCATCTCCGAAGGCCCTGCGTATATAACCCTTCATCATCCCGCCAAAACGGTAATAGCTCAAACCCATATCAACTCCTATGTCGTATATCTCGTTTTTAAAGGACTGAAGGTAATCCCTGCTGAAATCGGTATCCCGGAGCATCGGCTCAAACTCGCATCCGAATGCTATGTCTTTTGCGCCCGGAGGGATGCAGGACATCTCGTAGCGTTCCTGCCTGTTGGAAAGCTTTATCCCAACGCAGTAAAGGGTGTAATGACGGAAGTATTTGCGGCATACCTCATTTCCACGTTCCACTGCTTCGATGAATTTCTCCTGCGATGCAGCCAGGTCAGGAATCACCATCTTGCTCCCTCCCCAGAATTTCCAGACAGCACGTGAAAAGACGACTGTTCTGTCCACGATCTTGTTGTTATGCATATATTCCGGTCTGGTGAATTCAGGAAAGAGCGTCAGCCGTCGGCCTATGAGATAGGCAGCCTCCCTGAATTTCCACGGCCGAAGAAGGTAATAGCCCGCCATACGCAGGCCGAAGGCAGCTTCACCGTGTCCCCTCAGATGCCTCCTCCAGCGGAGATAAAATTCGCGCTCCCTTTCATCTGTATCAAAGGCGACAAGCAGGTTGATCGCCCGGTCCATAATAGTGAGAATCCCCGAATAGTCCGCGCAGTCTTCTTTCGCGATAAACTGCAGGTCTTCCATGGCTGTCCTCAAAGATGAGTAATAAAAGTATTTCATGATAATCGGGGTAAAAGGCCGTATCTTCAAAGTGGCTTCAGTAATCACCCCGAACTGGCCATAGCCAAGGAGAACGCGGTCCATAAGTCCGGAGTTCTCCCTTTCTGAACATTCGACTATATCACCGGTTGGAGTAACCACTTTGAGGGCCAGACACTGGTCAGCACTGCATCCTAAACGCGGAGAATTGATATCGATCCCTCCCACGCCGAGTGTGCCGCCCACAGACGAAGTGAGGTTAAGCGGCGCAGAGAGATAATCGAGTCCATCGCGCCTGAGCGTCTCTGCAAGTTGGTGCCAGTAGATGCCAGCCTCGGTCCTTACAGTCATGCCTGAGGCGTCTACCTGGAGCACCCTGTTCATCGAGCTCATGTCAAGCAATAGTCCGCCGAAGGCTATGGATTCACCCTCTGTCGTAAGTCCCCCTCCCCTCGTAGTCACCGGCACCGCATAGGTCTGGGCAGCCTTCAGGACCTCCGCTATATCTTCCGATGAAAATGGCCTGACCACGCCGTGCGGCATCCCATGGGCAAGACCTCCGGCGTCGGAAACGAAGACTGAAGAATCGGACCGTCCTTCATGAACCGTGACCCCTTTGCTGACCAGATATTTCACAAAAGAGGGCCATTGGTCACCATCCCACCGTGAAGGGTTAGTCTGACAGCCGGCAGTTCTCCCGGAAGGGTCCGAAGAAGCGGGCCTTTCAGCCATACCACAGCCTTTATTTACTGATATATTCATCATAAGGATTTACATCCGATCAACAAACAGATTTCTCACTTTCACATCTAAAGCAAAACAGGAAATTCAAAATAAGACAAGGAGATTTCTGGTACAGACCAATTATACTTAATGTATCTACTATGCTTCAAGTTTGTTTCATGACATGCCCGGATGCCAAGTAAATAGTCCTTGCCTTTGTCATACGCAATGATGAAGAATTGGACCAAATCCGGGAATACAGTCAGAAAATCCGATAGAATGGGCGAAAGATGAAAATAATCCGGTGAATATTGACGGCACTGGCGAATGGCCCTTCGCCCCAAATTTCCCCAAATAGTCCTTGTCTTTAACAGACACAACTTATTACTGATTTAAATGAAATTAATTTAATCCTTTTTTAATCTAATTTTAATCTTTCGAACGTATACTGGGTCAAGCAAAAACCGTGGTTTAAGACCCCTGCTTCAGCGGTTTCGTAGAGGATCTGTAGTAAGAACGATTAAAAAGGGGGTAACGATGAGAAACAAAACAGTCGTAAGTGTACGATACATATCCGCACAAATATTTTTTCTTCTGTGTGCGCTTTTTCTGGCTTGCGGGTCACCCGCCTACGGTGCGGCAAATTTACAGAGGCAATCGATAGTTCGTGAACCAGCCCTCAATGTGGAAATGCTCAAGATCCTTCCTGTCCTTGAAGAGAAGATTGACAACAGAAAACTTCTAGAAAAATCAAAGGAGAAGATTTACGCCATGAATAGTCTTGAACTGCACCTTGTAGCGGCTCTCTGCGAGAAGATATCGGACGAGGGACAAACAGTCAGTTCTGATATTGCATTTTTGCTGGTTTCGGCCCTCATCGTCCTGTCCTGATTTTCAGACGCCGGAAGGTCCAATTGAAGACTCCCCCCGGCAAGACCGCAGGGAATCTCAATGCAAGGTATATTTTTATTATTATATTGGCTTGCTGACCCCGTGGCATGACCACGGGGAATATCGCTCGCTATCCATTTAGTAACGGAGGTTGACGAAATTGCAACTACTGAAAAGTATATCGCATATCCTTTATCATATTGCCGTTGTTGTCCTGAGTGCCGCCGTAGCACTGTCGCTGCCGTTTACTGCGCAGTTTATGGCGAGGAAGTTCCTGAGCTACTGGGCATTGATAGAAAACGAGAAGATATTCCTCATATCCATAGAGGTCGGGACCGCTGTCCTTCTCATTGTCCTTTTCAACTTCATCGTGAACAACATTAAAAGCAGAAAGCTCTCCAGACTGGCGGAGGAGGCCGGTCTTTATGCGCTGGGTCGCGCAAGCGGGCTCATAGGGCATGCGAGGATAAGGAAGCTGAAAGAAAAACACGGGGTGGCGAGAAATGTCATGCTGATAGGGTCGACAGGCTTTACGACCTTTGTGGACCCTGCGGGTGACCTTCATCAGGTTATTCAGAAATGCCGGGGAGCAAAGATCATGCTCCTCGACCCCTCTAGCGAAGGTGCAAGTTCACGTGCCAGGAGCATCCAATCCCCTGATATCACCCTGGAAAGTTTCCGGGAACAGATCGCAAAGAGCATAGAGTTTCTCAAAGGTCTTAAGGAGGTCCAGATGGATATCAGGTTGAAGCTCTACCGGGACGTTCCTCTCCTTAAACTTTCAATACTGGGTGACTATGTCTTCATGCGGCATTACCACCACGGGGTCGATGTCCAGCAATTGCCTGAGTTTGTATTTAGACACCAGAGGAATCCCGGTTGCCTGTACAACCCTTTTTATCAATATTTCCTCGACCGGTGGCATGATCCTGCCCTGCCTGAGTATGAGCTGGAGACTGATGAACTCATCTACAGGGACAAGTCGGGCAACGAGGTAAGGAGAGAGAAGTTTGAATTATCCGCTTTAGCGCAGGCGTAACGTGAGCATTTGTCGTCCCACTACCCTTCGGCCCTTAGCGCGCCATTTTGCAATCATGCCCACCCTTGATTTGCACGGGAAAAAGACGGTTTTGAACCGTCACCGGGCGGCACAGTACCGGCTGCCCATTAGAGACAATTTCGCGGCAGCTTATCTCATCTCCTCTTAGGCCGGTTTCATCACAGGTGCCAATTTTATCGTGGATGACGGGATGCCACGAAAAATGATTTACGTGTGAGGAGCTCTTACCCTGCACTTTCAGACCCTCCTGTTTGCTTAAATACCCTTTGACTACCCCCTACCCAGGTAGGATAGCCTTTTGAGAACAATTGATTTAAACTTCGATATAAAGGTGTGCCCGATGTGAAAGGACCATAAAACAGACCATGTTGAAAAGGAGGCAATTCAAGAGGTTTACAGAGCACTGTGACGTCTTCGCTAATATTGCGGGCTTCACCAGCATATCCGCAGCACCTATGGTAGGACTCGGTGGGGTAATCCTTACCATACGCCGAGCCGGCGGGTCAAGGCTGAAGGACGGGAAATTGCTTTTTGCTATAATCAAACTACCATCGACAGGTCTATCTTACAATCCGATTATAGAATACGATGGTTATGCAGATCTTTGATATATCACATTATGCACTGGATCTTGTGGCAATACCACAGCTGGGTGTTGCACTTATTGTTCTTATATTATCTATAAAAGTCCTTCTCAGGGAGGGGGCTAAAAGCACCAGTCTTGCTTTCCTAATGTTATGCGGCGCTATATTTCTCTGGTTATCCTCATATTTTTTCATGTATTGCGCTACTGATGAGGGAGTTGCCCGATGGTGGGCTAAGGCATCGTATCTGGGCATTCCGTTCATCCCCTCTGCTCTCTATTACTTTACCGTAGCAGCCCTGCAACTCTACAAAACAAAAAAAAAGATTGTCTGGATAGGCTGGGGACTTTCTTCTATCATTATGGCGAATCAGCGGGCCCTGGACATTTACGGCATAGAGATGTCAGTGAGGTGCTGGGACGCAACATCCTGGAGTGGGTGCCCCCGGAGGAGCGGGAGAAGGCCTCAGCTGCTCTTGCCCTAGTTCGTGGTGGGGCCCTGGATAATTTTGAGCTCTTGCTTAAGAAGAGTCAGGGAGACCTGTTCTGTGCTTCCGTGAATGCGTCGCTTGTCCGTGAAAGGAAGGAAACCCTCAGCATGTTATTATTGTGACTAAAGATATTCCCTCTCGAAAGAGGATAGAGCAGAGATCAATTGGGATGAGACGAAATACTGAGTGGATAGCCTGAAGGCAAATAGTCTGATGGTGGAAGGCCTTTAGGGTGCTTCGAACTTCAGCTTTTTCACCCCGGCGAATCCGCCTGTGTGCGGACAGTCTTCAGCCTAAACGCCTGACTAATAAAGTTCTTGTCTTTAAACAGCATAACGTACTATCATTTACAATAATTTTTGCAGGACGGAGATTGATAATTGGAGAACTTCAGTCTTCAGCCTGAACATATCAGGGAGGTTAAATGAAAACAGGTATCTTTATACTGGCATTTTTTTTGTTGATTGCGATGTCAAGCCCCGCTTATTCACAAGTCTGGACAAATGTTTCACCCCCATGGGCTGCTGATAACATAGAGAATGATAGTATGGCTGTTTATGGACCAAATCTGTATGTGGGAACGTTTAACTTTGGAGGGGCTGAGGTGTGGCAGTACAATGGGGCAACATGGGCAAATGTTTCCCCTCCATGGGATGCTGCTAACACAGAGGCTTGGTACATGGCTGCGAGTCAAGCCAATCTGTATGTAGGAACATTTAATTTTGGAGGGGCGCAGGTGTGGCGGTATAATGGGACAACCTGGGCAGATGTTTCCCCTCCATGGGATGCTGCCAACATAGTTGCTGAAAGCATTGCAGTCAACGGGGCCGATCTGTATGTGGGAACGTTTAATGACGGAGGGGCGCAGGTGTGGCGGTATAATGGAGTAGCCTGGACAAATGTTTCCCCTCCATGGGATGCTGCCAACACAGATGCTTATAGCATGACAGTATACGGTACCGATCTGTATGTAGGAACGTTTAATGTCGGAGGGGCACAGGTGTGGCGGTATAATGGAGCAAGCTGGACAAATGTTTCCCCTCCATGGAATGCTGCCAACATAATTGCTCCTTCCATGACCGCGTACCGTACCAATCTGTATGTAGGAACGTTTGGCGGAGGGGGGCAGGTGTGGCAGTATAATGGGACAACCTGGGCAGATGTTTCCCCTCCATGGAATGCTTCCAACATAGCTGCTTTTAGCATGGCGGTATGCCGTACCAATCTGTATGTCGGAACGCTTAATGGCGAAGGTGCTCAGGTGTGGGGGTATAATGGGACAACCTGGGCAGATGTTTCCCCTCCATGGGATGCTGCCAACATACTTGCTCCCTTCATGGCTGCGTACGTTGACAATCTGTATGTCGGAACGCTTAATGACGAAGGGGCGCAGGTGTGGCAATTGCAGCTGGCTCCTGCCTCAGTTCCCACCATGAACGAATGGGGGATGATTGTCTTCATGCTGCTTGCAGGGCTTTGGTCCGTTCGCCATCTGAAGAACCGGAAAGGGACAGAACCGACGTAGAGACTTCACAACACCAATTTGCAGGGGACAGGCTGTTGCTTGTGATCAGTTACTAAAAGCAGCCTGTCTCCTTTACAGCTGCCAGACTTTCCCGTTTCTTAGACCCGACGTGCTGTGTTGGCGCATTGAGGTTTATAATCCCGGATATTATAAGTCATTCGATTGGGTAATAGGAGAATTTCAGTCTTCAGCTTGGACCACCGGGCTGTTTCCAATATTGGGCTAAAACTATTCACTATTTACATTTCACGATTAACGGACTTTATAGAGTACTTTTTTGTTGGAGGGTGTGAAGTGAGTCACGGAGTCTGTCCCTGGTGGTTAGGTTATTTGCTGGCGAGCCCGTTGAGACGTCTTTTGCAAGACCCTGTGGAAATTGTGAAGCCTTATGCAGAGGAAGGCATGACTGTCATGGATGTAGGCTGTGGCATGGGGTTTTTTTCATTACCGCTTGCAAATCTTGTGGGCGAAAAAGGCAGGGTTGTCTGTATTGATCTGCAGGAAAAGATGATTAAAGGACTCGTAACGAGGGCGCAGAAGGCTGGACTGACCGACAGGATTGACGCGCGGGTTTGCAGCCAAAGCTCGCTGGGCGTCAGTGACCTTGCCGGCAAAATAGATTTTGTCCTTGCCTTTGCGTTGGTCCATGAGGTGCCTGATAAGGATATTTTATTTTCCGAAATTCACCGCGCAATGAAACCTGCCGCCAAATTATTGGTTGCTGAACCCATCGGGACATGTGTCAAAGCCGAAATTTCAGAAGAGTGTTTCCATTGCGCAAAGCATGGGATTTGAAGTGATCGGTGAGCTGAAAATACGTCGAAGTCACGCAGTCTTGTTGAGGGCGCTGAGTGATAGTGAATGGACTAAAGGCTAATAGGCTGAAGGTGGAAGTTATGTAGGATTCTTCAGCCTTTTCGACGATAAGTTATGGGGCCTTCTATGGTCTTATCTCAACAATCGTACCATTTGGCGCTAACTTGTCAATTTCCTCTATTTCTTCGTCTGTAACGGCAATACACCCTTTCGTCCAGTCAGCCTCTGCGTGAAAATCACCAACCCACGAGAAACCATTCTTAATGCCGTGGATCATGATGTCTCCGCCCGGAGAAACACCAAGTTCTTTTGCCCGCTTTTTGTCTTTCTCGTTTGGATAGGAAATATGAAGAGACAGGTGATAACGGCTGTCCTTGTTTCTTGAATCGATAACGTAGGTTCCCTCCGGGGTTTTGTTATCGCCTTGTCTTTCTTTTGGACCATTCGGGTTCCCCCCCAAGGCTATTTTGTAGGTCTTGAGCACCTTGCCCTTTGAGATCAACGTCAATCGTCGTTCCTTCTTTTCTATCAGAATCTTATCTGCCGGCCCTCTCTGGAGTGTAAAAACCTCTTTTTGCAGTGTAACAATCTCATTCTCTTTGCTCTTAACCTCTTGTTCAAGCGCTTCAATCTTTTTTTGCAGTGTAATAATCTCATTCCCCCTGCTTTTAATCTCTTCCCGGAGATTTTCAATCTGCCTTTGCTGCGCAGCAATCGTCATATCCTTGGCAGTGACATTATTGATATTAAATATCATCATCTCACTGTCCTTCCTGTACCCACTCTCCGGGAAATCCTTTATGAGTTTCTGAAAAGATTCCAGAGATTTCTGATAATCTTTTTGCTCATTCCCAGGATACGCATAAATAATACCCATCTCGAAAAGAGCCCTGTCTCCCTCCGTGGGATATTTTTCAATAATCTGCTCATATTTGCTCAGAGCGGCCTTGTAGCTTCCCTGGCTGAAAAGATCATTCGCTTCTTTGAAGGTTGACTTGGCCTGAAGTCCCTCATTTAAGTGACTGCATCCGAATATTAGAATTGGTATGATTATGATGCAGACATAGAAAAAATAAAGATGTTCACCTATCCTGATCTGCTTTATACCCATATACGCGCCTTCGTGTTCGTTAACAATATGTTTGATGATTGCAGAACCATTCCTCTTCCTGATCTATCCAAAACATGCACCATATTATAAGTTAAATTCTGCAATGTTTTCATTATTCCCTTTGAATGCTTGAATTGGTCCAGACAGACTTGAACGGTGGAAGCATAAGGAAGTGGCAGTGTCTCAAAAACCCTGCCACTTCCTTTCCGGAGCATTGAAGGCAAAGTTAACAGCTCCCAATAAAATTGACTTACTTCCTCATTGATTTTTTGAACATGTCGTCAGCTTTTTGCGCCTTTTCATCTGCGATCTTCGCCTTTTCATCCGCGATTTTCGCCTTTTCCTCTGCCAACTTCTCCCTTTCCTCTGCCATCTTTAAAGCATTTTCGGCGCGGGTTGCGGCAGCCTCTGCCTTTAAATTGGCCGCATCAGCTGCCGCCTTGGCAGCCTGAGCATCCTGCGCTGCCTGATCAGCTTTCGCACCAGTCATCATTTGCTGCGACTGAACTTTATCGAGGTCACCTTTTGTTGCACAACCCACCACTGTAACAGCAAGAACAAGCATCATTGAGATCATCAAAAGACTCTTCTTCATCGTCTAATCACCTCCTTTCTGCTTCAGTTATTTTAAGCGGTTCTTTCAATATACCATCTATTTCCAAATCAATTTTCAGGCGTTTGATTGCATCTTTGGCCTCTCTGATATCATTGAAAGGGCCGGCGATAACATCGTAGCTAACGTTCTTTGATAACACCCTTGCCGGGATTTGCGGACCCTGGTGGTTGATAATTGCGGCAAGCTTCACAGCATCAATCTCCTTACGCACGTCAGCAGCCAAAACTGTCCACGCATCTGCTTTCAGTTCCGGTATTTCCGGTCTGCCATATAATTTGTCCGGGTGCCTGACTTCTATGGTTTCCGCAACCTCTTTTCCACTTCCTTGTCTGATCTCGAATATGGGTACAGGAATCCCCCGGGCCTCGGCCAGTACTTTCTTAACTTTGCTCCAGTCAAGCGTGCGCCCCGATTCCTTTTCAATATTTCTCAATTTTTTATATATCTTATCAAACTCAACAGAGTCCAGGTCTTCCGGGGGCGCATGAACTTCCATGTAAACTACTCCATTACCTTGACCCAGGAGATATGGCTGGTTAACGATGGATACAGGTGTTTTAACCGGGGTGTTCTCATAGAGTTTTTTCACGTCTTCCGGATAGAGTCTTATGCAGCCATTGGTTGCCCTAAGACCAATGCTGGCCGGTTTATTAGTGCCATGGATCAAATAACCCGACTTACTTAAATATAGCGCGTATTCTCCCAGGGGATTTTGAGGTCCCGGCAGAACTTTAGCGGGCAGAGGATCTCCTTTTTTCCTATGGTCCTCAGCAATTGAGGCAGGCACATGCCAGGTCGGCCGGGTCACCTTGCGCTCCACATACATTTGACCTGTGGGCGAGGGTCGCTCTTCGGTACCGACGCCGACCGGGTAGGTCAACACCGCCAGTGACTCACTATCTCCTTTAAATTGAAAAAGCCTCATTGCTGCTAAGTTGATCACGATGCCCTTTCCGGGAGCATCCGGCAGGATAAACCTCAGAGGTAACATGATACGTTCACCAGCCTCAGGCACCCATATATCTACCCCTGGATTAGCTGAACTGACTTCATTGATTCCAAGGCTAAAGTGCCTTGCAATATCCGGCAGTGTATCCCCCTTTTCAAGACTGATGAATGCCAACCCGCCAATGACATCATCTCCTTTTGGAACTGAAAACTCATTTCGTTCGATATTTTCTTCCAGATGTTTTGCAATGGGCTGGAGTGGGCTGGTGCTTCCTCATGGACGCTTTTCGTTGTAGCACATCCATAGAGAGATGAGATGACGATAAAAAGAACTATAAGACGAAGCCTATTGGATAAAAATGACAGGTCAATGGTTCGGCACTGGGTCAAATAAGGTCCTTTCTTTAATGAATTCAATGATATAATACCTAGGCTCGTAATCCAAGAGAATAGAATTCAATGCCGCTCATTACCATAAAGTCTCCGACAATGGATCATGTCGTTTACTCGAAGATGAATTCACTAGGAAATATAGCTACCGATTGTTAAAATCTGATCTCTAATTGTTAAGATCCATTAAATTTAATTTAATTTTTCTCACGGGCGTTGACTACAGGGCTTTTTTTCTTTTGCCGGTATATAAAGAACCGGCAATCACAGCATGGTAGTACGTTGACTGAGGGTAAATAGGCTGAAGGGGGATGGCTTTTAAAATACTTCAGCCTTCAGTCTTCAGCCTAAAAGCCTGACTGTTTCAAAAACTAATCACAAATCACAATTACTATTACACAGTCTTAAAAAGTCCTTGTCTTTAACTGACCTAACATAATATCATTAATTAATTTTTATACGGGACAGGACCGGCCGTTTGCAAATATTTTTATTCAAATTTCCTCAGCGTCTTGGTTAATATAATGAATGCGGATTGAGAAACAGGGGATGATCGAAAAGAGATTAGAACAAGGTTGGCAGCTTAATGAATAATATCGGGCAAAATACACAATCGCAAAGGACTCCGGCGCTCATCGTCGGCTTTCTGATCATTGCCGGCCTATACGCTTCCAGCCTCTATAGCTACCTGCTCTTCCACACCCTCATCGAATTGTTCAGCATAGTCGTGTCCCTCGTGATCTTCGTCCTTGCGTGGAATACGCGGCAGGTGCAGGAAAACCATTACCTTCTTTTCCTTGGCATCGCCCTTCTGTTCACCGGCGCCCTGGAGTTGCTCCACACCCTCGCCTACAAGGGCTTCGGGGTCTTCCCGGCGCATGACGCCAATCTTCCGACGCAGCTCTGGATCGCCTTCCGGTATTTGGCCGCGTTCACCTTTCTCGTTGCCCCGCTTTTCATCACGCGGAAGCTCGACGTCCCAAAGATGATTGCGGTTTACGCCCTGGTCACGTCCTTTCTGATAGGGGCGATCTTCCTGGAGCTGTTCCCTGAATGCTTTATCGAAGGCAGGGGGTTGACCAGCTTCAAGATATACAGCGAATACGTCATCATCCTCATGTTTCTGGCCGGCCTCGGCCTGCTCATCCGGAACCGGGAATCTTTCGACCGCACGGTATTGCGCTTGATGGGCGGTGCGATCGTGGCGTCCGTGCTTTCCGAGCTGTCGTTCACGCAGTACGTGAGCGTGTTCGGGCCTGCGAACATGATCGGCCATTTCTTCCTGCTCGCCTCCGTGGCCTGCATCTATAAGGCAATTGTCGTTACAGGCATGGTCGATCCCGCCCGCCTCCTGTTCAGGAACCTGAAGCTGAGCGAGGAAAAGATCTCCCGTCTGAACGAGGAACTGGGCGAAAGCGTCGTGAAGCTTGAAGCCGCCAACAGGGAGCTTGAGGCCTTCAGTTATTCCGTGTCGCACGACCTCCGGGCGCCGCTCCGGCATATCTCGGGGTTCGCCGAAAGTCTTGTGGAGGATTACGCAGGCAGCCTCGACGAGCAGGGGAAGGACTATCTGGCACGCATTCAGCGGGGGGCCGAGAAGATGAACCGGCTCATCGACGACCTCCTGCGCCTCTCACAGATATCACGGCAGGAGATGAAACGGGGCGATGTCAATCTGAGCAAAATAGCCTCTTCTGTTGTTGAGGAACTTCGTGAGAGCCGATCCCGGAAGGAAAGTCGATATAAACGTCATGGAAGGCATTGAGGCCACAGCTGACCATAGACTTATAGAGATCGTCCTTTCCAACCTGCTCGGAAACGCGTGGAAATTTACCTCGAAGACCGAGAACGCGCAAATAGAGTTCGGTGCGATAGAAAACCTGCACCCTGCACCCCTCCGGAGAGGGGACTGTTTATTACGTCAGGGACAACGGCTCCGGGTTCAGCCCGGAGTTCAGCGAGAAGATGTTCCTGCCCTTCCACCGGCTCCATTCCGACAAAGAGTTCGAGGGCACGGGAATCGGCCTTGCCATCGTCGAGCGGATCATCCGCCGCCACGGCGGCAGAGTGTGGGCGGAGGGAGAAGTCGGCAAAGGGGCCACGGTTTATTTTACGCTGGAGTGAAGGTGAAAGGCAAAAAGCCTCCAATACTTCAGAACGTCAGGGAGCTGGGGGTATGCCTGCTGCTGCATTCGAGAAGCTTGATGGAGCTAATGGAGGGGTAAACGCAGGCAGAACGTGCTGGTTGATAGCAGGTACGCTTTGTGGAGGAGAAGTTCAGGGCACTTACGCAAAAAAATATCAAAGCTGTACGGAATGCGAATTTTATCAATCAGTGAATGGTGAAGAAAAGAACCATTACGTTCATACCGAGCGGTTTATCCATTCAATAAAGGCTGCCGGGTAGAAAGCAGGTCCATTGCAACTGCGTCACGTCTTTCGCGATACCATTGGTGTGCTTTTTTTTCGTCGCTAAGCTCTACAATCAATGGCGGGGTCAGCCTTGGTTATTTGCTTTTGATGGTTTGACCCACGCAATAAAAAAGCGCCTGAATAATCCATTGTCCGCAATCGTGAATCGTGAATCGTGAATCGTGAATCGTGAATCGTGAATCGTGAATCACGGCACAGGGCATAAAGTAACCGCTACCTTGTTTTCTCGTAACGTTCCATCACATAGAACATACCCGCTGCCATGAGATAAACAAACGCCATAACCACCCAGTGAAGTGTACAGGC